>JAXLQT010000003.1:0-319835 GCA_046331505.1 Acidobacteriota bacterium | reverse complement strand
AACCCAGTCAGACGGCCCAGCGCGGCCTGGAGTCCAGGCCGCGCCGTCGAACTCCCAGGTTGCTGTTGTGGGACCGTTGCCGTTGTCGTGGCCCAGAGCAAGAACGCTCCTGCCCAGCCGCGGGCTGAACGCCATACACCCCCAGATGATGTCGCCCATCCCGGGATCTGCGAGCGGACCCTGATCCCACGACGACCCGTCGTAGAGCCAAGTGTGCCGCTCGTTCGGTACCGTCCCGATCCCACCGTACAGCACGCACCGAGCAAGTGTGGGATCGTAGTCCATCTGGGTGCCGACGCGGCCACCCATGGCGGCTGGCGCGGTCGGTCCCTGTGTCCACCCTGCACCATCATGCTCCCAGGTGTCGTCGCCCAGGCCGCCTCCGCTTTCACTCCCTCCGAACATCACCATGCGCTGGCGGGCGGTGTCGTAGGCCATCGCCGCGAGCTGCCGGGGAGCGAGACCTGGCGGAGGGGGAGCGGCTGGAGACCAGCTCGTACCGTCATATTCCCAAGTGTCGCTGTTGGTCGTACTGCCTTGGGCATCTCCCCCGAAGAGCATGACCCTGCCGCGGCGCGCGTCGAAACCCATGGAGTGGTAGATCCTCCAACCTAGTGCAGGAGGAGAGGCTGGCCCTGGTTGCCATGCCGCCCCGTCGTATTCCCAAGTCTGGTTCGAAGCGCTGGCAACGAAGCCCTGGCCGCCATAGAGGACGAGCCGGTCTCGCGCGGAGTCGTACGCCGCGGCCGCACCTGAGTTGACTAGGAAACCCGCGGGCGGCTGTCCCACATCCGTCCAGGCGCCGTCATACTGCCACGTGTCCTCGAGGGGCTGCATGGTGAGGTACACTCCACCAAACAGAACGATCCGCCCGGGGAGGGAGACCATGACATGGTCTGCCCGGCCTGACATCGCCGCAGGCGCGGCTGGCATCTGCGTCCAGCTCGTTCCATCGTACTCCCAAGTGTCGTCGACACTCCCAGTGCCGCCGAACACGACGAGGCGACCCGGCACATAGGCCATCGCATGGTGCGACTTCGTCGGACCCGATGACGGCCCTGCGACCCAACCGCCGGTGCCATACTCCCAGGTGTCACCGCGCACCTGTCCCGTGTCGTCCCGGCCGCCGTGAATGACCACCAGCTGCCGCTGCGGATCGTACGCCATCGCAAAGGACCCTCGGCCTGCCATCGCTGCAGGTGCCGTGGCCCCGGCTTGCCAGCCGGTTGGACCGTACTCCCAGGTGCTCCGATCCGCACCGTTGCCGCCATAGAGGACGATTCGTCCGAGTGCCTGGTGGAATGCCATTCCGTGTCCCTTCCGATCCCCGGGCGGACCGGTGAAACCCTCGCACCACGCCACGCCGTCCCACTCCCACGTCTTGAGGTAGATGGTGGGATCGAGGCTGTAGCTGCCGCCGTAGAGAACGACTCGCCGGCGGGCCGGGTCGTAGGCCATCGCGTGCCCCTCTCGAAAGCCCAGGTCGGAAGGCGTCACGGCTGGCGAGCGTTTCCAGCCGCTTCCGTCGTGCTCCCACGTGCCGTTCGACACGTCGCCGAATACCACGATCCTGCCGCGGCTGGAATCGTAGGCCGCCGCCGTTCCGCCATAGTAGCTGGGTATGCTGACGGGCGGCGCCTGGGCGCCTGGCACCCACTCGCTTGCAACGGAGGCGAGGGGTGCTCCGAGCAGCAGTGGGAGGATGACGTCGAGCGTCCTGGCGGCCGGACGCCGTCTCGCGTACCGCGTCTCGTTGGGCTCGGCGATTGCCACGCTTGCGGCCCCGCTTCTCAGGAAGAGGCTATCACGAGATGACAGACCTCCGCGGCCTCGCGGGCGGTGCAAGTGCAGCACGTGGAGGGCGACCCCTCGCGGACGGGACCCCTCGTCCCCGTGCTGTGCGATCTGCAGGGAGCGCATGATCGGCTGGGGACTACGCTCCGACCGCGTCCGGTACCTGGGATGCTTCTCTGAGACGGCATGCCGTGCCAGCGCGCCCGGCGGCGTACCCGGAATCCAGAAGCCCTGCCCTGGTCTCTTCGGCCGGGGAGACGCCGCCAAGAACTGGCTTCGGCACGGCCGTTCCGGCCGGCGGGCGTCGCGGGGCGGCACGCGGTCGCTGGAGCGCGAGTGGCCGCGAGACGGGCGAGGATGGCCTGAGGGTCGCGGCATCGCCGCGGCGTCACTCCCGCGAGGGCGTGGCGCCGCCGACCCCGGTTTCCGAAAGAGAAACCGGAGTCGCGATGCGGCGTCGTGCGCGGCGGGTCGCCGCAGGGCTTCCGTCGAGGATCAGCCGATGTGGACCGGCAGCCGGAACGCCGGAGCGTCGATGACGCCCTCGACCACGAGCGTGTACTTGTGGCCCTCGCGCTCGGGCACCTCGAAGTAGACCAGGTCCATCATCTGGGTCATGGTCAGGAGCTCCGTGCTCGGATCGACCACGCCGTCCTCGTAGGGATAGAAGAACGACGGGATGAGCCGCGCGGTCCCCGTGAAGAGCCCGCCGAAGTCGAGATCGCGGACCAGCCGCTTGTCGCGCGCGAGGTCCTTGTTCCTCTTCAGGACTTCCTTGTAGCCGGCCGCCTTGTAGACCTTGCCCTCGTCGTCGACCAGCGAGATGTTCTTCAGATCGACCTTCGCCGTCGTCTCGCCTTGATTGACCGTGCCGATCAGGATCGGAACGTACGGGCCCTTCGCGTGCTGGGCGATCTGCCAGCTTGCCGCCAGCCGCACGCCTTCTTGCTCCTGCGACACGGTGAAGCGGTTCAGCTTCTCGATCTTGGCGTCGGCCTGGGCCCGGGTTCCTCCGAGTGCCGCGATCGCGATCGCGACGGTTGCCAGCCCGAGCTGCTTGTGGAGATTGAACCCGAGGAGCTTCATGCTTCATTCACCTCTCTCCCGGGCGTCGTTGCAATCGTCGATCCACGCGTATCCCTCGGTGCCGGCACAGGTTGCGCTGGGCGCCCATGCAGTCTTGTCACCTGCCGGGGACGCGAGGTCCATCACACGTGTCCTCGCCGCGCAAAGCCCCTACAATGATCCCGTGAGCGATCCGCGCGTCGATCCCGAGATCGATCCGCCGTCCGCAGGCCTCGTCGACGACGACCTGACCACGCGGTCGTGGAAAGGGCCGGTGATCATCGGCGCCGTGGCGGTGGTCGTGTCCGCGCTCCTCTTCTTCGGGCTGAAGCAGCTTCCGACGCCCGATCCCGAGGCACCCAAGCCGTCGATCGTGGTGGAGGAGTTCAAGGTGGACGATCCGAAGGAGCCGGGGTACGTCGCGCCCGCGCTCGTCGGTGAGCTCAAGCCGGACTGGCCAGCCGGGATCGGATCGAGCCCCTACAAGGGAAAGGTGACGGTGGGGCTCGTCGTGTCGCCCGCGGGCGACGTTGCGGAGTGCACGATCGTCCGGTCTCTCGAGCCCGTGCTCGACGGCGTCGCGCGCCGCACGGCGCGAGGGTTGAAGTTCCGTCCCGCGACCCGAAACGGCGCGCCGTCCGGGGCGCGGATCACGCTCGGATCCCCTTCGAGCCCTTCTGATCCGGCCGCCGGGAACCTTTACGAGCGGTCGCGTGTCCAATGAGCATGGCACGCGGCATACGCCCTTCACGCTCCCTGGCGCTCCTTTGCATTTCGGGGGAGCCGGTCCGCTGCTCGCCCTCGCTTGCGCTCGGGCTCCGCTGCTCCCATGCCCCCCGAACCCCCGCGCCGGCTCGGGAGTCAATCCCTCGCCGGCTTTCGGCCCTGGATGCGCTGGTGCGAGAGATGGCGCGGCTCACGTTGCAGGCGGAAGGCTACGACGTCATGGAGGTCGACGGCGGGGAGGTCCCGGACGCGCTTCTCGCGCTCCTCCCCGCCGTCCTGGTCCTCGACGAGGCGGCGCTCGTGCGTGTCGCCGGGAAGCCGGCTGCTCCGACGGTCGTCCTTCTCTCCGCGGCGAGCCCGCTCCACGTTCCGCGCGACACTCGCGACGGCGGCTCGGCGACGACGTTCGTCCCGTCCCCGTGGAGCCCGCTCGAGCTGACGCGCGCCGCGCGCCGCGTGCGGCACGCCGCACCGCCGGCCGCTACACGGAGAAGCGGATGTTCATGATGTCGCCGTCGGCGACGACGTAGTCCTTCCCCTCGAGGCGGAGCGTCGCAAGCTCCTTGGCGCGGTTCATCGACCCTGCGGCGATGAAGTCGTCGTACGAGATCACCTCCGCGCGGATGAAGCCGCGCTCGAGGTCGCTGTGGATGCGGCCCGCAGCGCGCTGCGCCCCGATCCCCTTGGGGATCGTCCAGGCGCGGCACTCGTCCTTGCCGACGGTGAAGAAGGAGATGAGCCCGAGGAGGGAGTAGGAGATCCGCAGGAACTTGTCGACCAGCGGCTCGTCGACGCCGAGCTCGCTACGGAAGGCCTCGCGCTCTGCGGCATCGAGGTCGGCGATCTCGCGCTCCACCTTGCCCATGACGCCGCAGACCGCCGTGCCCTTCTTGCGCGCGATCTCCTGGAGCCCGAACGCGCTCGCCACGTCTCGTGCCTGGGCGGCCTGGCTCTCCCCGAGGCTCACGACGTGGATGAGCGGCTTCAGAGACAGCATGCCGAAGCCCTTCAGGCGCTTCTGCTCGTCGTCGGTGAGCTCGACCTCGCGGAGCGGGATCTCCTTCTCGAGGAACCCCTGGAGCTTCGTCAGGAGCTCCTGCTCGGCCTTGTCGGACGCGACGCCGCGCTTGACGTTCTTCTCGAGCCGCGGCAGACGTTTGCCGATCGCATCCATGTCGGCCAGCAGGAGCTCGAGCTCCATCGTCTTGACGTCGCGCAGAGGGTCGATCGTGGTCTCGACGTGCGGCACGGTCTCGTCGGGAAAGGCGCGGACGACGTGGGCGAGCGCGTCCACCTCCCGGAGCTGCGTCGTTCCCTGGGCTTCGGACATCTCGCCCTTGGAGAGGCCCGTGACGTCGACGCACTCGATGGTGGCGGGCGTGGTCTTCTTGGGTTCGAACATCGCCGACAGGCGGTCGAGGCGCGCGTCCGGGACCTTGAGCACCGCGAGGTTCGGCACGTCGCGCTTGCCGGTCGCCGTCACGTGCGTGCTGGTCAGGAGCTCGAAGAGCGTGGTCTTCCCGGAGAGAGGGAGCCCGAAGATCCCGACCTTCATGCGGCCTCCGCGCCGCGCGCCCGTTGATTGCCGCTGCGCGCGCTGGTACGATGCTTCGCTCTCATCCAGGAGTGTTCGGCCCCTGCGGGCCTATCGCCCGCGGGCCACGCGCCAGCGTCAACAAGGGATCGAGGTGTCATGAAAGGTGTGATTCTCGCCGGAGGGCTGGGGACGCGGCTTTCGCCCCTCACGAAGATAACCAACAAGCATCTCCTGCCCGTCTACGACCGGCCGATGATCCATTATCCCATCCAGGCGCTCATCAACGCCGGAATCGAGGAGATCCTCATCGTGACCGGCGGCAACAACGCCGGCGACTTCCTGCGACTCCTGGGCAACGGCAAGGAGTTCGGGCTGCGCCACATCGACTACACCTACCAGGAAGGGGAGGGGGGCATCGCCGAGGCGCTCCAGCTTGCCGAGTACTTCGCCGACGAGGAGCCGATCTGCGTCATCCTCGGCGACAACATCATCGAGAACAACATCGCGCGCGCCGCGGAGGCGTTCCGCATGCAAGGCAAGGGCGCGAAGATCCTCCTGAAGGAGGTGCCCGATCCGGAGCGCTTCGGCGTGCCGGTGTTCGACGGCGGGCGGATCGTGCGCATCGAGGAGAAGCCCAAGGAGCCGCGATCGCGCTACGCCGTGACCGGGATCTACATGTACGACGCCGACGTCTTCCAGATCGCGAAGAAGCAGCGGCCGAGCGCTCGGGGCGAGCTCGAGATCACCGACGTCAACAACGTCTACATCGAGCGCGGTACGCTGACGCACGACGTGCTCGACGGGTGGTGGACGGATGCGGGGACGTTCGCGTCGCTGCTGCACGCGTCGAACCTCGTGCGGGAGACGGGTGCGAACAAGCGCGGATAGGACCGTCGCTCGGGGAGGCGCGCGGTGCTGAAGCAACGCGCGAAGCTTGTGACCACGGCCCAGGTGCTCCTGGACGCGGCGCTGTTCGCGGCGGCCGGGCCACCGGCCTACTGGCTCAAGCGCGAGATCGTGCCGAAGCCCGTGGCGGCTCCGATCCTCGAGTACGCGGCCTCCTGGGGAATGGCGATCGTCACGCTCTCCGCGGCGTTCTTCGCGTTCCGCCTCTACGAGTCGTTCCGCACGCGCACGTTTCTCTCGGAGGCGTTCGCGGTCAGCAAGGCGATGGCGCTCGGCACTCTGGTGCTGCTGGCGGTCAGCTTCCTCGCGCGCCCCATACCCTCGGGACCGAGACACGTTGCCGAGCCGGACGCCAACAGCCGCGCTCTCATCGGCTTCTACGTCGGGCTGTGCTACGTCGCGGTGCTGGTCGAGCGCCTCGCCATCCGTCTGGTCTCGCGCTGGATCCGCGAGCGCGGCTACAACTACCGCACGGTCCTGATCGTGGGCACGGGCCCGAAGGCTCGGGACTTCGCGCGCATCATCCACGACCATCGCCACTGGGGGCTCAAGCTCCTCGGCTTCGTCTCCGACGACGCCGCGGAGGCAGCGACGTCGATCAACGGCTACGACGTGCTCGGGGTCGTCGCCGACATGCCCCAGATCGTCGACAAGCACGTCATCGACGAGGTCGTCATGGTCGTGGCGAAGAACCGCCTCGAGGAGCTCGAGGACACGTTCTTGCTGTGCGAGGAAGCGGGCATCAAGACGCGCGTCTCGGTGAGCATGTTCCCGCACCTGATCGCGAAGGTCGACCTCGAGGACATGGAAGGCGTCCCGCTCCTCACCTTCTCGACGACGCCGACCAACGAGGCATCGCTCGTCGTCAAGCGCGCGATCGACATCGCCATCTCGCTCGTGCTTCTCGTCGTCACGCTGCCGGTGAGCCTCCTGGCCGCCATCGCCATCAAGCTCGATAGCCCGGGCCCGATCCTCTTCCGCCAGGTGCGCATCGGGCTCCAGGGCCGCCGGTTCATCCTGTTCAAGTTCCGCTCCATGGTCGAGGATGCCGCATCGCGCCTCAAGGAGATCCAGCACCTCAACGAGATGGACGGGCCGGTCTTCAAGATGAAGGACGACCCGCGCCTCACGCGCGTCGGTCGCGTCATCCGCCGCTACAGCATCGACGAGATCCCGCAGCTCTGGAACGTGCTCGTGGGCGACATGTGCATCGTCGGGCCGCGTCCCCCGATGCCCGAGGAGGTCGCGGGCTACGAGCGCTGGCAGAAGCGCCGCCTGTCGATGAAGCCCGGCCTCACGTGCCTCTGGCAGGTCAACGGACGCAACCGCATCCCGTTCGGCGAGTGGATGAAGCTCGACCTCCAGTACATCGACAACTGGTCGCTCTGGCTCGACGTCAAGATCCTGCTCGCGACGATCCCCGTCGTGCTCTCGGGCCGCGGCGCAAGCTAGCTGCTGCGCGCACGCTCGCGGCGCTCCTGTTTCTGAGCGGGAGCGTCGGGTCCGCGCATGCCGACCCCGGAGAGATGCTACCCGGCACGGAGACGCTGCCCCGCCTCGTGCGTGACGCGCTCGAGCTTGGACACCAGCTCTCTAGCGAGTAGCTACTCCTCGCTCCCGACTCTCCCGCCGTTCCGTGCACGCCGGAAGAGGTCACACTCGAGAGCGTCGACGACACCGGCTCGTCGCGATGGGACCGGAACATCGACATCGCCGCGGCGCTCGTGCTCGAGGAGAGAGCGGCCTGCCGCCAGGATCGCATGACGGCACGCCTGTCGTGGCGCACGCGCGCGGCCGTCACGCCGGCCGGCGCGACGCGCGCGCCTCGCACAGCGCCTGGCTGACCTCGACGAGCTTCTGGCAGGTCTCGCGAAACCGCCGGTAGGCGGAAACCTCGCGGCGGATCCGGTCGAGGAGCGGACCCTCGCGTAGCTGGATCGTCCGCGTGCGGCCGTCGACCTTGAGCGTGTAGGCGAAGTAGGGACCGTGACCGCGATCACCCTTGCGGGCGCAGCGGCAGAAGTCCTTGCCGCACCGGCGAAACGCTTCGGTGATGGAGCCGGGGCGCATGTCGGGCGTGCGCGCGAGCTCGAGCAGGAGCACTGCGCGCCGGGTCTCGAGGTCCCTTGCGGACGCCGCCATTCTGATAGTATAGCTACTATCAGCCATCGTCGATCCGATGAGCGGGCAGGTGCCCACGATCCGATCCGGCCGCGGGGAGGCCCGAAAGTGGTTGAGAGCGCAGGGCTTTGGCCCGGAATCCGTACTTGACAGGCCGAGGGGGGTTTCCTATCATCCAGTGGTCCAGAGTGGCCTAAAGTGGTCTAGCGAGCGCATCTCGCCCGATGCGTGAGGCAACATGTTCCGAGGCAACGTACCCGCAAAGATCGACGAGAAGGGGCGCCTCAAGGTGCCGACGCCCTTCCGCGCCGGTCTGGGCAAGGGGGCCTGCTACGTGACGAGCCTCGAAGGGGACTGCGTGCGGGTCTACGCGATGGCCGAGTGGACCAAGGTGGAGCGGAAGCTCGCGAAGGTGCCGAGCACGCATCCCGCGAAGCAGAAGTTCATGGACCGGGTCAACTACTACGGCCAGGAGGCGTCGGTCGACAACCAGGGGCGCATCCTCATCCATGGCCTGCTGCGCGAGAGCGCGAGCATGACCGGAGAGGTGGCCGTTCTCGGCCAGCACACCTACCTCGAGATCTGGAACGACAAGCTCTTCGTGGAGCGCAAGCTCAAGGGCCAGACGTTGACGCGCGAGGACTACGAGAGCCTCGCGTCCTTCGGGATCTGACGGCGACGATGCGATGGAAGACGCCGACCGTGAA
Source organism: Acidobacteriota bacterium (assembly GCA_046331505.1). Taxonomy (GTDB): domain Bacteria; phylum Acidobacteriota; class Vicinamibacteria; order JAXLQT01; family JAXLQT01; genus JAXLQT01. The sequence continues at coordinate 310,979 of JAXLQT010000003.1, read as the reverse complement.
GAGAGAGGTGCCGGTAGCGCGGCGCACGAGCCCGTGCTCGTGGACGAGGTCCTGCGCCTGCTCGCGCCGCGGCGCGGCGGCCTGTACGTGGACGGAACCGTCGGTCTCGGCGGCCATGCCGCGTCCGTGCTCGAGGCGTCGTCGCCGGACGGCCGTCTCGTGGGGCTCGATCGCGACGCCGAGAGCCTGGCGCTCGCGGCGCACGCGCTCGCACGCTTCGGAGAACGCGTCGTGTTGATCCATGCCGACTATCGCCAGGGGCCTGACGGGGTCCGTCTTCCGGCGAGCCCGCTTCCGCCGTACGACGGCGTGCTGCTGGACCTCGGCCTCTCCTCGATGCACCTCATGGAGCCGGAGCGGGGGTTCTCCTTCAAGGCGCCGGGCCCGCTGGACATGCGCTTCGATCGGCGCGCCGGGCTCTCGCTGCGCGACATGCTCGCTTACGTGAAGGAGGGCGAGCTGGCCGACATCATCTACAAGTACGGCGAGGAGCGCGAGAGCCGCCGCATCGCCCGCAACATCAAGGAGGCCTGGAGCCGGGGCGAGATCGAGACGACCGCCGACCTCGCCGCCGTGGTCGGCAAGGCCGTGCGCCGGTGGCCGCGATCGATCCACCCGGCGACGCGGACCTTCCAGGCGCTGCGGATCTGGGTCAACGGCGAGCTCGACGGGCTCGGGCCCGCGCTCAGGGCGTGGAGCCGCGGTCTCTCCGAAGGCGGCCGGCTGCTCGTCATCTCCTTCCATTCGCTCGAGGACCGCATCGTGAAGCAGTCGCTGCGCCAGCTCGTCCCCGAGGGCTTCCTCCTCCTGACGCCGCACCCGGTCGCGGCGGGAGAGGCGGAGAGGTCCAGGAACCGGCGCGCGCGCAGCGCGAAGCTGCGGGCCGTCGAGCGGCAGGCGGTGGCGTCGTGACCGAGCGCGTGAAGAACGGCACCATCGTTCGCGAGGCGGATCGCCTCCGCGGCCGCGAGCTGTCCCGGGTCCTCCTGTTCTGCTTCCTGCTCGCCGTCCCCGTCTTCTTCTACGTCTGGCAGCAGGTGACGCTTTACCAGATGGGCCAGCAGATCCAGCAGATGGAGCGCAAGAAGGCGAAGCTCGTCGAGGAAGGCCGCCGCCTCGATCTCCAGCGCGCCGAGCTGACCGCCCTCGGACGCGTCGAGAGCATCGCCCGCGAGGAGCTCGGGTTCGTCGACGGCGCGCCGGTGGAGATGCTGGCGCTCGGCGAGGGCGGCCTGCGCCAGCTCCGTCCGAAGGAGATGGTGGCGCGGGCCGATGCCGCGCCGCGGCCCGGCCCGGCGGCGGTTCGATGAGCGGGGGAGCTGGCGTGCCCGGAAAGGCCCAGCCCCTGACGGTGCGCATGCTGCTGATGGCGGTCTTCGGCGTGCTCTGGGCGCTCGCCCTGGCGCTGCGTCTCGTGGATCTCCAGGTGATGAAGCGCGACTTCCTCCAGGCGAAGGCGGAGGCGCAGCAGGAGCGCGCGGTGAGGCTCGATCCGATGCGCGGCTTCATCTACGACCGTCGCGGCGAGGTGCTCGCGGCATCGACCGAGGTCGATTCCGTCTTCGCCGTCCCCTCGGAGATCAAGGACCGCGCGGCGACGGCGCAGAAGCTCGCGGCGGTGCTCGGGGGGGATGCCGATGTCTTTGCGTCCAGGCTGCCGGCGCGCGGCGGGTTTTCCTGGGTCAAGCGCAAGGTCACCTCCTCCGAGAGCAAGGCGCTGCGCGCGAGCTCGCTGCCTGGCATCTACCTGATGCCCGAGAGCAAGCGGCTCTATCCCAAGGGCTCTCTCGGATGCCACGTGCTCGGGTACGTCGGGATCGACGGCGACGGCCTGGCGGGGCTCGAGGAGAAGTACGACGACTACGTGCGCGGCACGCCGGGCCTCATGCTGGCGCTCCGCGACGCGAAGGGGAGCCAGTACCGCCAGTGGATCCGCAAGCAGCCCACCCACGGCATGGACCTCACCCTCACGATCGACGAGGTGTGCCAGCACGTCGCCGAGCGCGAGGCCGAGCGCGCCTATCGCGAGGCCCAGGCGCGTGGCGTCATCGCGATCGTCCTCGATCCCAACAGCGGGCGCATCCTCGCGATGGCCAACGCGCCGTCGTTCGATCCGAACGTCTACCAGCGCTTCACGAAGGAAGCTTGGCGCAACCGCGCGATCCTCGACACCTACGAGCCCGGCAGCACCTTCAAGGTGATCACCGCCGCCACCGCGCTCGACCTGGGACTCGTCAAGCCGTGGGAGCCCATCTTCTGCGAGAACGGCGGCATCACCATCGGGCGCACGCACATCTCCGATCACGATCCCTACGGCACGCTGACGTTCCGCGAGGTGATCGCCAAGTCGAGCAACGTGGGCGCGATCAAGGTCGGGCTCCGGATCCCCGCCGCGCGCTTCTACGCGTCGATGCGCGCCTTCGGGTTCGGGAGCCTGACCGCCATCGACCTTCCGGGCGAGAGCGCGGGCCTGCTGCGCCCCCCGGAGCGGTGGTCGGGCATCTCCCAGGCCACGATGTCGATGGGGCAGGAGATCGGCGCGACGCCGCTGCAAATGTGCCTCGCCCTCTCGGTCATCGGCAACGGCGGGACTCTCTACCGGCCGTACATCGTCGACCACATCGTGGGTCCAGACGGCGTCACCACGCTCCAGAACCAGCCACGGGAGGTCGCGCATCCTCTTTCGGCAGCGACGGCTGGGATCGTGGCAGAGATATTGAAGGGCGTGGTGACGGACGGCACCGGCAAGGCCGCCGCGCTCCAGGGGCTCGAGGTGGCCGGCAAGACCGGGACGGCTCAGAAGGTCGTAGACGGCGTGTACTCGCACACCAAGTTCGTGGCGTCCTTCGTCGGATTCGTACCGGCGAAGGATCCGAAGCTCACCATCGGCGTCTTCGTCGACGAGCCCAAGGGCAAGTACTACGGGGGGCAGGTCGCCGCTCCTGTGTTCCGGCGCATCGCCGAGCCGGTCCTGCGGTCGATGGGCGTCGCCGTGGGCGTCGTCCCCGACGAGGAGGACCTCGTGGAGGCCGCCGCTGGCGGCGGGCTCGTGCGCGTCTACATGCCGGAGCTGCGCGAAGGCGACAAGCACGCGAAGGTCGTCCCCCCGCCGCCCGCCCCGTCCGTGCCGCCGCCGGACTCCCAGGCGCCCGTCGTCACGGTCGAGGCCTCGCCGCCCCGGGATCCGGGATACGTCCCCGATCTGGTCGGGCGAAGCCTGCGCGATGCGCTCCGTCTCGTCTCCGAGGCGGGGCTCGATCTCAAGGCCGAGGGCTCCGGCATCGCGGTGCGCCAGGAGCCCGCGCCGGGCAGCGTCCTGGCCCAGCGCGGTCCCGTGACCGTCTACTTCGAGGGAGGCTAGGTGATCGCGTTGATCGACCTCGCGAAAGCCTGCGGCCTCCTGGACGTCCCGGCCCGTTCCTCGCGAATGGTGCGCGGCGTCGCCTACGATTCGCGTCGCGTCACCGACGGCGATCTCTTCGTCGCGCTCCGGGGCGAGCGTCACGACGGCGGCGCCTTCGCCAGCGAAGCGCTGGGGCGCGGGGCGGTGGCGGTCGCGTCCCAGGTCCGGCCGGACGGCGTCGACGCGGCCGACTGGGTCAGCGTCCCCGACGCGCGGCGATTCCTCGCCCAGGCGGCCCGGGTGGTTCTGCGCACGGCCCCCATCCCGCGCCTCGTGGGCGTCACCGGGACCAAGGGGAAGACGACGTGCGCGCTCTGGATCCACCACGTGCTGAACGCGTGCGGGCGCAAGGCCGGCGCGCTCGGGACGGTGACCTACCATCTGGGCTCTCGCGAGATCCCCGCGGGACGCACCACGCCCGAGGCCCCGGACGTCGAAGGGTACCTGAAGGAGATGAGCGCGGCGGGGCTCGAGGACTGCGTCATGGAGGTCTCGTCGCACGCGGTGGCCCTCGAGCGCGTGGCGGAGCTGCCCTTCGAGATGGCCATCTTCACCAACCTCGGACGCGACCATCTCGACTTCCATCGCGACGAGGAGTCCTACTTCGCGGCGAAGCGATCCCTGTTCGAGCGGCTTCCGGCGTCCGGGGTCGCGATCGTCAACGTCGACGACGCGCGCGGCGACGCCGTGCGGGCCGCCGCGCCCTGTCGTGCCATCACCTACGGCCGGCGTCCGGACGCGGACGTCCGCATCGCGTCGGTGCGGGAGACTCTCGACGGGATCGAGGTCGACGTCGCGATCGGCGGATCCCGGATCGTCGTGGCGTCGCCGCTTCTCGGAGACGCCAATGCGCGGAACCTGGCCGCCGTCCTCGCCGCGTCGGTCGGTCTCGGGATCCCCGTCGCGGAAGCCGCCCGCGCGATCGGCACGTTCGCCGGGGCTCCGGGCCGCCTCGAGCCGGTGCGCGCCGGTCAGCCGTTCCTCTGCCTCGTGGACTACGCGCACACGCCCGAATCGCTCGAGACCTCGCTCGCGGCCTGCCGCAGCCTCGCGGCGAAGGCCGGCGGCAGGGTGATCGCGGTCATGGGGTGCGGCGGCGATCGGGATCGCGGCAAGCGCCCGTTGATGGGCGCCGCCGCGGCGCGCGGGTCGGACGTCCTCGTCGTCACCTCCGACAACCCGCGCAGCGAGGATCCCCTGAAGATCATCCTCGACGTCGAGGTCGGGATCCGCAAGCTCGATCCGCCGGCGGCACCCTACCGCGTCCTTCCCGATCGCCGGGAGGCGATCGCGGCGGCGGTGGAGGCGGCGCGCCCCGGCGACGTCGTGCTCATCGCGGGCAAGGGGCACGAGCGCGTCCAGATCTGGAAAGGAGGCACCATCCCCTTCGACGACCGCCAGGTCGCCATCGAGGAGATCCGGCGCCTCTCGGTGAAAGGAGGAGCGTCGTGAAGCTGGCCAGGGATGAGGTCATTCGGGCGACGGACGGCGTCATCGTGCAGCGCGGCGAGAACTTCTGGTTCTCGGGCGTCTCCATCGATTCGCGCAGCGTCAAGCCCGGCGAGCTGTTCTTCGCCATCCTCGGCAAGAACCGCAACGGCCACGAGTTCGCGCGCGACGCGGTGCGTGCCGGAGCGGCCGGCATCATCGCGAGCGAGGAGGTCTCCTTGACCGACTTCCCGCACGCGTCCCTCATCCGCGTGACCGACACGACGCGCGCCCTCGGGGACCTCGCCGCCTACGTGCTGCGGAAGGCGGGACCGAAGGTCGTCGGCGTGACGGGGAGCTCCGGCAAGACCACCACCAAGGAGATGATCGCCGCGCTCCTCAAGGGCACGTTCCACGTCCACGCGAGCCCCGGCAACCTCAACAACATCTACGGGCTCCCGCTGTCGGTGCTCGCCATGCCCGAGGGGACGAACCTCGCCGTGCTGGAGATGGGGATGTCTCGCAAGGGCGAGATCGCGCGGCTGACCCAGGTCGCGCCGCCCACGGTCGCGGTGATCACCAACGTCTCGGGCGTCCACCTCGAGTTCTTCGATTCGGTCCGCGACATCGCCGCCGCGAAGAAGGAGATCGTCACGGGCTGCAAGGCCGGCGGGACGGTCGTCTACAACGCCGACGATCCCTGGTGCAAGAAGATCTCGGTGCGTAAGGACGTGACGCGCGTGGGCTTCGGCATGGGCGGATCGGCCCAGCTCCGCGCCCGGGGCGCGGAGCTCGTCTCCGTCTCCGAGACGCGCTTCAAGGTCTCCGGCAAGAAGCCGTTCGCCTTCAAGGGGGAGAAGGAGATCCGGCTCAAGATGCCGGGGCTGCACAACGTGCAGAACTTCCTCGCCGCCGCCGCGGCGGCGCTGTCGCTCGGGGTCACCATCGACACGATCGGAAAGCGCGCGGCGCGGCTCGGCCGGCCCCGGGCCGCGGCCTCGTGCAGAAGCACAAGGCCGGCTTCACCGTCGTCGACGACACCTACAACAGCAACCCCGCCGCGGTGGCCCAGGTGCTCTCGGGCTTCGGAAAGCTCCCCTGGAGCGGGCGCCGCATCGCGGTGCTCGGGGACATGCTCGAGCTCGGATCGTCGGAGAAGAAGCGTCACCGCGAGACGGGAGCGCTCGTCGCCAAGCTGAAGTACGACCGGCTGATCGCCGTCGGGCCGCTCGGCCAGGAGATGCAGAAGGCGGCCATCGCCGCCGGCCTCAAGCGGGACAAGGCCCAGTGGGTGCCCGACGCGCTCACGGCCGCGGAGATCCTCATCGGCGAGGTGAAGCGCGGCGACCTCGTCATCGTCAAGGCCTCCCACGGCGTGGGCCTCGACCGAGCTCTCGCGAAGCTCCAGGAGGCGTTTCCGGTGATGGCCTGAGGCCAGGCACGCTCGACGATGATCGATGCTCTACCAGCTCCTCGAACCCTACGCGCAGGACGTCTCGCTCTTGAACGTCTTCCGCTACATCACGATGCGGACGGCGCTCGCGACGCTGACGGCGCTCCTCATCAGCCTGGTGCTCGGTCCCTCGGTGATCGGCATGCTGCGCCGCTTCCAGATCGGCCAGTCGATCCGCGAGGAGGGGCCGAAGTCGCACGCCAAGAAGGAAGGGACGCCGACGATGGGCGGCGTCCTCATCCTGGTGTCGATCCTCGTGCCGACGCTCCTCTGGATGGATCTCGGCAACCGTTTCGTCTGGGTCGTCCTCCTCTCGACCGTGCTCTCCGGGGGGATCGGGTTTCTCGACGACTACCGCAAGGTGGCTCGCAAGAAGAACCTCGGTCTCACCGCGCGCGGCAAGCTTGCGCTCCAGATCGTCGCAGCAGCCGTCACGGGGTTCCTCCTCACTCGCCTACCGTTTGCTACCACTCTCCAGGTGCCCTTCTTCAAGAGCTTCTCCCCCGACCTCTCCTACCTCTTCATACCCTTCGTCGTGACGGTGATCGTGTCTTCCTCAAACTCCGTAAACCTCACGGACGGCCTCGATGGACTCGCCATCGGGGCCGTCCTCGTGACCTCCGCGACCTACTCGGTGCTGACCTACGCGTGCGGCCACAAGGACGCCGCGAGGTACCTCGGGATCTTCCACAACCCTCAGGCGGGCGAGGTGACGGTCTTCTGCGGCGCCATGGTCGGGGCGTCGCTCGGGTTCCTCTGGTTCAACTGCTACCCCGCCAAGGTGTTCATGGGGGACGTAGGGTCGCTGGCGCTCGGCTCGGCGATCGGCACCGTCGCGGTCGTGATCAAGGAGGAGATCCTGCTCTTCGTCGTCGGGGGCCTCTTCGTGATCGAGGCGCTCTCGGTCGTGCTCCAGGTCGCCTACTTCAAGGCCACCGGCGGCAAGCGCATCTTCAAGATGTCGCCGATCCATCACCACTTCGAGCTCTCGGGGTGGCCGGAGCCGCGCATCATCGTGCGCTTCTGGATCGCGGCGGTCGTCTTCGCCCTGCTCGGGCTCTCGAGCTTGAAGCTCCGATGAACGGCGCATCGACCTCTCTCGCGCGCAAGCGCGTCACCGTGCTCGGCCTGGGCAAGAGCGGCGTCGCGGCTTGCGACCTGCTCCTCGAGAGAGGGGCGATCGTCAAGGCGTCCGACCAGAAGCCTGCGGAGGCGATCCTCGCAGCCCCGGACCTGGCAGCGCGCGGCGTGACCCTCGAGCTCGGCGGCCACGATCCCGACACGGCCCGCGGCAGCGATCTGGTCGTGATCTCGCCGGGCATCCGCGAGGATATCGAGCCGGTGGTCCGCGCGAGGCGCGCCGGTATCCCCGTGGTCTCCGAGGTGGAGCTCGCGTCATGGTTCCTGCGCGGGCGCGTCATCGGGATCACCGGATCCAACGGCAAGACGACCACCACCGCCCTCACGGGCGCCGTGCTCGCCGGCGCCGGCCTCGACGCGCGCGTCGGCGGCAACATCGGCCGCCCGGTCTGCACCTTGCTCTCCGGCGCGACCGACGCGACCCTTCACGTCCTCGAGCTCTCGAGCTTCCAGCTCGACACGTCGCCCACGCTGCGCTGCCACGTCGCGGTCCTCTTGAACGTGACGCCCGATCACCTCGATCGCTACGGCACGTTCGACCGGTACGCCGCGAGCAAGGCCCGCATCTTCAAGAACCAGCGCCCCGAGGACGTGGCGATCTGCAACGCCGACGAGCCCGTGACGCTCTCGCTATCGGCCGGGATCCCGGCCCAACGGCACCTCTTCTCGAGCACACGGAAGCCCGTCCCGATCGCCAGGGGGGCGTGGCTTACGGAAGGGGGTGGGGACGCCGCCGTGGTCATCGCTCCGGACGGCGTCCCCGTGCTCGCCATGAAGAGCTCCGAGATCCCGCTCCTGGGACGCCACAACCGGGAGAACGTGATGGCTGCGCTCCTGACGGCGTGGGCGGTCGGGGCCGATCTCGAGAAGGCGGCGGCGGCCGTGCGGGCCTTCCGCCCCGTAGCCCATCGCCTCGAGCTCGTGGCCGAGAAGGACGGCGTCGCCTGGGTCAACGACTCCAAGGCGACGAACCTCGACGCGGTCAAGACGGCGCTCGCGGCGATCGCGGGTCCGGTCGCCATCATCCTCGGGGGACGGGACAAGGGCGCGACCTGGAGCGAGCTCGTGCCGCTCCTGCGCGGCCGCGCGCGCATCGTCCTGACCGTCGGGGAGGCCGCGCCGATCGTGGAAGCGGCCCTCGCAGGCGAGGTCGCCATGACGCGCGTCGCGTCGATGCGTGACGCCGTCGCCGAGGCGCGCCGCGCCACCCATCCGGGCGACACGGTCCTGCTCTCGCCGGGGTGCGCGAGCTTCGACATGTTCCGGAGCTACGAGCACCGGGGCCAGGTCTTCGCGGAGGAGGTGCGGTCGTGCCTCGCAAGCTAGCGTGGGACCGGTCGCTCTTCACCGTCACGGTGTTCCTCGTGATGGCGGGGCTCCTGATGGTCTACTCCGCGTCCGCGGTCCTCGCGATGGACCTCTATGGCTCGCCCTACACGTTCCTCGTGAAGCAGGCGCTCTTCGCCGTCGTCGGGTTCGCTCTCATGGCGTGCCTGATGAACGTGCCGTACCGCCTGCTGAATCAGCGCGGCGTCGTCTACGGCTACCTCGCGGCCAACCTCCTGCTCCTGGTCGTCGTGCTGATGACCGCGCCGCAGAACCACGCGCACCGGTGGCTCCGCCTCGGGCCGATCTCCTTCCAGCCCTCGGAGCTCTCCAAGATCTCGATCGCGATCTTCATGGCCTACCAGCTCGCGCAGAAGAAGGATCGCGTCAACGACTTCTTCACGACGCTGTTCCCGTGCCTGCTGGTGCTCGGCCAGACCGCGTTCCTCGTGGTGATCGAGCCCGACCTCGGCACCGCCGTGTCGCTCGTCGCCATCGCCGGAGCGATGCTCTTCGTCGCGGGCCTGCGGATGAGCTACGTCGCGGGCCTCGCCGCGGCCTTCTGCCCCGCCTTCTACATCGCCGTCGTGCGCGTGCCCTACCGCATGCGCCGCATCATGACCTTCCTCGACCCTTGGAACGATCCCCTCGGCTCGGGGTTCCAGGCGATCCAGTCGCTGATCGCCGTGGGGACGGGCGGCGTCTGGGGCCTCGGACCAGGGGAGGGCAAACAGAAGCTGTTCTTCCTACCCGAGCCGCACACCGACTTCATCTTCGCCGTGTTCGCGGAGGAGTTCGGGCTCATCGGCGGCTGCGCGCTCATCTTCCTCTACACGATCTACATGTGGCGCGGCCTCCGAGCCTCGATGCGGGTGCCCGACAACTTCGGGCAGCTCCTCGCCGTCGGCCTCACGACGATGATCGTCTTCCAGGCCTTCGTCAACATCGGCGTCGTCATCGGCGTCTTCCCGACCAAGGGTTTGCCGCTGCCGTTCATCTCCGCCGGGGGCAGCTCGCTGGTCGTGTGCATGGCCGCATCCGGCATCCTCCTCAACATCTCGAGGGAGGCTGGATGAACGGCGCCACGATCCTGATCGCCGGCGGCGGGACGGGCGGTCACGTCTATCCCGCCATCGCCATAGGCGCGGAGCTCGCGCGGCGCGGCCACGCGCCGGTCTTTGCGGGTACCGCGCGCGGGCTCGAGGCGCGCATCGTGCCGGAGCACGGCTACCCGCTCGAGCTCGTGCGCGTGCGCGGCATCCGCGGGCGCGGCATCGCGGGCCTCTTGACCGCCCTCGCCCTCCCCGTTGCGGTGATGGACGCGCTCTCGATCCTGCGCCGGCGCCGGCCCGCGGCGGTCGTGGGCGTCGGCGGATACGCGTCGGGGCCGTGCGTGGCGCTCGCCGCCGCGCTCGGAAAGCCGACGCTCATCGAGGAGCAGAACGTCGTCGCCGGCGCCACCAACCGCATCCTGGGCCGGATCGCCGGAGACGTCGCCTTGCCGTCGGAGGAGGCGCGCGCCTCGTTCGGCGGCCGCGGCTTCGTCGCGGGAGTGCCGGTCCGCGCCGAGTTCTTCGGCGTAAAAAAAAACCGAGGGGCGGTGGACCGTTCCGTCTCCTCGTCTTCGGCGGAAGCCAGGGGGCTCACGTGCTGAACGAGCTCGGCCCTCGACTGCGCGAGGCGCTGCCGGGATCGGTGAGGATGCGGCATCAGACCGGACCGAGGGAGCACGCCTCCGTGGACGAGAGCTACCGCCGGGCGGGTCTCGACGCCGAGGTGGTGCCCTACATACGGGACATGGCGGCGGAGCTCGCGGACACGGATCTCGCCGTCTGCCGTGCCGGGGCGATGACGGTGGCGGAGCTTGCGGCGTCCGGCACCGCCGCGCTCCTCGTGCCCTTCGCCAGGGCGACGGGCGATCACCAGGCGCTGAACGCGCGGGCCCACGCAGAGGCCGGAGCGGCTTGGTGCCTGGAGGAGCACGCGCTCTCGGCCGCGGCGGCCGCGGCGAAGGTCCGGGAGGCCATGGACGCCGCGTCGCCCCTCGGATCGATGGACGCGCGCGCCCGGGCGCGCGCGATCCCCGGCGCCGCCGAGCGGATCGTCGACCGCCTGCTGGAGCTCCTGGGTGAGAGGTGAGAGATGAGAAGCTCGACCTCTGGCGCCGTGGACTCCCTGCCCTGGCTCTCCTGCGGCAGCGTTACCGGCGCGTCCACTTCGTCGGGATCGCCGGCGCCGGCATGGCCGCGCTCGCGGAGGTGTGCGCTGCGGCGAGGCTCGTCGTCAGCGGCTCCGACCCCAAGGGCGGCCGCTCGGCGGCGCACCTTCGCGAGCTCGGCATCGTCGTCCATGGCGGTCATGACGCGCACCACGTCCCCGATGACGCGCTGCTCGTCCACACCGCGGCCGTCGATCGCCGCCATCCCGAGGTGGCGATCGCCGCGCGCCGCGGCCAGACGATCCTGGGGCGCGGAGAGCTCCTCGCCTTCCTCATGCAGGGCGCGTGCGGCATCGCCGTCATGGGCGCCCACGGCAAGTCCACCACGGCGGGCATGTGCGCCCTCATCCTCGAGGAGGCGGGCATGAGCCCCTGGGCAGCCATCGGCGCACGCATCCCGGGCCGGAAGGGCAACGCGACCATCGGTCGCTCTTCCCTGCTCGTGGCGGAAGTGGACGAGAGCGACGGCACGATCGAGCGCGTGGCTCCCCTCTGCGCCGCGGTGACGAGCATCGACCGGGAGCACCTCGATCGGTTCGGGAGCTTCGAGGCGTTGCGGGCGGCCTTCGCGAGGACGCTTTCCCGCGTCCCGCCCGCAGGCGTGGTGGTTCCGATGGCAGACGATCCGATCGTCCTCGCCGCGTGCAAGAGCGCGCGGGCGCGGGTCTTGCCGGCGGGGATCACCCATGCGGCGGAGGTCCGCGGTACCGGCCTCGAGCTCTCGGGGGGCCGCTACCGTTTCCGCATCGCGGCTCGCGGCAAGACCGTGACACGGGCGCGACTCGCCGTGCCCGGGCTCATGAACGTCCGGAACGCTCTCGTGGCCGCGGGCGTGGCCCTCGCCCTCGGCGCGGGCGGGCGCGACGTCAAGAACGGCCTCGGCGCCTTCACCGGCATGGGCCGCCGCTTCGAGCAGCGCGGCACGTTTCGCGGCGTCACCGTGATCGACGACTACGCCCACCATCCGCGGGAGATCCACGCAACCCTGTCGGCTGCCCGGGACCTCTTCGGGCGCCGGCGTCTCGTGGCGCTTTTCGAGCCCCACCGTCCGAGCCGCCTCGCGGCGCTCTTGCCCGAGTTCGCGCGGGAGCTCGCGACCGCCGATCGCGTCGTCGTGGCACCGCTCTACGGCGCGTTCGAGAAGGGGCGCACGGGCGTGGCGTCGCCCGAGCTCGCGGCCGCGGTCGCGCGGTCGGGAGCGTGGGCGGCCGCGGCGGCGTCGACGGACGAGGCCGTGCGCGTGTGCGCCTCCGAGGCGAGGCGGGGCGACGTGGTGATCGTGATGGGTGCGGGCCACGCGGAGACGATGGCCGACGATCTCTCGCGGATCCTGTCGGGAGGGCGCCGGCCATGACGGGGACGAGGGATGCCATGGAGATGCCCGAGAACCACTTCCGCAGGAGGGCGAAGAACCACGAAGTGCGCCGGAGTCGCCGACGCAGGACGCTCGTGGCCCAGCTCTGCGTCATCGGGCTCCGGCTCTCCGTGCTCGGGGCGCTCGGGATGCTGGGGGCCCACGTCTGGTCGCGTGCTTCCAGCTCGCCGACCTACGCCGTGCGCAAGATCCAGCTCGTCGGCGCCCAGGGCGACTGCCGCGAAGAGCTGCTTCGAGCGCTCGATCGCTTCCGCGGCGAGAACCTCGTGAACCTGTCGCTCCTCGAGGTGGAGACGGCCGTCCGGAAGCACCCCTGGGTGTGGGAAGCCTCCGTGCGGCGGACGCTGCCCGACGGCCTCGAGGTGCGCGTGCTGCCGCGCGTTCCCGTCGCGCTCGCCCAGCTCTCTCGCGACATCGTCCTCGTGGACCGGGAGGCGACCGTGCTGGGCCCGCCGTCGCGGCTCCGCGGAGAGACGGTCGACTTCCCCATCATCACGGGGATCGACGGGCCGGCGGACGAGGAGGAGAGGCTGCGGCGCGGGTTGCGGGCTCTCGGCAAGGTGCTGGAGGCCGCCCCCGACATGCTCGCGGATCTGTCCGAGGTCAACGTCGCCGACCCGGGATCGCTCCGGCTCGTCCTCCGGCGCCCCTCCCGGGTGCTGTCGGTCGTCGACGACGAGATCCCGGCTGAGCTCTCGAAGTATTTCAAGGTGAAGGACGCGCTCGAGGCGCGCGCGCCGCGGGCGCCATTCGTGGACCTGCGGTTCGAGGACCGGGTGATCGTGAGGGTCGACGATGCGACTTAGCTCGAGGAAACAGAGGGAGCTCGTACGAGAGCACCGAACCACAGCCACGGAGGCACGAACGCACGGAGGGGGGCTCGACGGCGGCTCCGCGCCTCCGCGCCTTCGCGGCCGACGCCTTCGTGCGCAAGGCGGAGGACTTTGATGGCGAAGCAGGACCGGTACGTCGTGGGGCTCGACATCGGCACGACGAAGATCTGCGCGATCATCGGCGAGGTCCACGAGGACGGGCGGCTCGACATCGTCGGCATCGGGTCGTGCGCGAGCAAGGGGCTCCGGAAGGGAGTCGTCGTCAACCTCGACGCCACCGTCGACGCCATCAAGAAGGCCGCCGAGGAGGCGGAGCTGATGAGCGGCGTCGGCGTGGAGAAGGTGTTCGTCGGCATCGCCGGCAGCCACATCAAGGGCTTCAACAGCCGTGGCGTCGTGGCGGTTTCGAGCAAGGACCGCGAGATCACCCGCGAGGACATCCAGCGCGTCATCGACGCCGCGAAGGCGGTCAGCATCCCGCAGGACAGGGAGATCCTCCACGTCCTTCCCCAGGAGTTCATCGTCGACGAGCAGGACGGGATCGGCGATCCCCTGGGGATGTCGGGCACGCGCCTCGAGGCGAACGTCCACATCGTGACCGGGGCGATCACCAGCGCCCAGAACATCGTGACCTGCGTCAACCGCTCCGGCATCGAGGTGGCCGACACGGTGCTCCAGCAGCTCGCGAGCGCCGAGTCGATCCTCACCCCGGACGAGAAGGAGCTCGGCGTGGCGCTCGTCGACATCGGGGGCGGCACGACGGACCTCGCGATCTTCGAGAAGGGCTCCATCTGGCACACGGCCGTGCTCGCGACGGGAGGCGACCACTTCACGAGCGACATCGCCGTGGGGCTCCGGACCCCGATCCCCGAGGCGGAGAAGATCAAGAAGAAGCACGGCGTCGCGCTCGCGACCCTCGTCGACGAATCCGACACGATCGAGGTGCCGAGCGTCGGCGGGCGCAAGCCGCGGATCGTCTCGCGCAAGATGCTGTGCGAGATCATCCAGCCCCGGGCCGAGGAGGTGCTGCACCTCCTGCACGACGAGATCCGCCGCGCGGGATACGAGAAGACCCTCAACTCCGGGCTCGTCCTCACGGGAGGCGGTGCGATCATGGAAGGCGTCCCCGAGATGGCGGAGCAGATCTTCGATCTGCCGGTGCGCCGCGGCGCGCCCCTCAACCTCTCGGGGCTCACCGACGTGGTGTCGAGCCCCGTCTACGCGACCGCCGTCGGGCTCGTGTACTACGGCTACCAGAAGCGCATGGCGCAGCGCAAGGGGCGCTACCAGCAGGGATCGGCGCTCGCGAAGATCGGGTCGCGGATCAAGAGCTGGCTGTCGGACTTTTTCTGAGACGAAGGAGACGAAAGGCGAAGGAAGGATGAGATTCATCGACGAGAGCGCGGACAAGGGACAGCCGAAGGGCTCGCGGTTCCACATGGTCGAGGAGGATCAGAACGGCGCCAAGATCGTCGTGGTCGGCGTCGGCGGCGGGGGAGGCAATGCCGTCAACCGCATGATCGGCGCGGGCCTCGAGGGCGTGCACTTCGTCGCCATGAACACCGATCTCCAGGCGCTTCAGAGCGCGTGGGCGGGGACGAAGGTCCAGCTCGGCGCCAAGCTCACGCGCGGGCTCGGCGCGGGGGCGAACCCCGACATCGGACGTCAGGCGGCCCTCGAGGACACCGAGCGGATCATCGAGCTCCTCGACGGCGCCGACATGGTGTTCATCACCGCGGGTCTCGGCGGCGGCACCGGCACGGGAGCCGCCCCCATCGTGGCGCAGCTCGCCTCCGAGCTCGATGCTCTGACGGTGGCGGTCGTGACGCGTCCCTTCCGGTTCGAAGGCAAGAAGAGGGAGCAGAGGGCGCTTCAGGGGCTCGCCGAGCTGAAGGCTGCCGTGGACACGGTGATCACGATCCCGAACGAGAGGCTCCTGTCGACCGTCGAGCGCAACACGTCCCTCATGGACTCGTTCCTGGTCGCCGACGACGTGCTCTTGCAGGCGGTGCGCGGCATCTCGGACCTCATCAAGGTGCCGGGGATCATCAACCTCGACTACGCCGACGTGAAGACCATCATGAAAGGCATGGGGATGGCTCTCATGGGAACCGGTATCGCGTCGGGAGAGAACCGCGCGACCGAGGCCGCCGAGCGCGCCATCTCGAGCCCGCTCCTCGAGGAGGCCTCCATCCTCGGCGCTCGCGGCGTGCTGCTCAACATCACCGGAGGACCGGGGCTGACCCTCTACGAGGTGAACGAGGCCTGCTCGATCATCCACGAGAACGCCGACGAGAACGCCAACATCATCTTCGGGGCCGTCATCGACGAGCGGATGGGCGATGCGATGAAGGTCACGGTGATCGCGACCGGGTTCGAGGAGAAGGAAGAGGCGGCGGCGATGCCCTTGGCGGTCGGGGCCGGGGCGGGGCGGCCGGCGGAGGCGGCGATGCCGCGGTTGCGCGCCGTGGGTGCCGGCGACTCCGGCGCCTACCGCAGCCGCGATGCGGACGCGACGCCCCCGCTCGGCTGGGCGCAGGAGGCGCTGGCGTTCGACGGTGACTTCTCCGGCGGCACCAGCCGCCGATCCGATCTCGACATCCCCACGTTCCTGCGGCGTCAGATGGACCCGTCCTAGAGGAGGCCGTCATGCTCAAAGAATCGACCGTCAAGCCTCTCGTCAAGCGCCGCGGCGCCGAGCCCGATCTCGCCTACGTCGGCGATCCCTACCGGCACGGTACCTGCGAGCAGGTGACCGCGCACCTGCTCCTGCGCGAGCAGCTTCCCTACTGTCTCGACTGCAGCGGCCTTGCGCCGCACGGCAAGTGCTGGCTCGTCTCGCTGCGGGTCGCGCGCGCGTTCTCCGTGAGCGCGGAGCGCTCGGGGCGCGAGGAGCCCCTGTCGCCCGTGATGCGGGGAGGAGCGACCACCCGCGAGGTCGTCGCCGAGGCGATCGCCGCCCTCGAACGCGCGGCACCGGGCACGCGTCCTGATGCAGTGCGAGGGCGCTCCGGGCGCGTGACGCGCCCGGACGCGTCCCGGCTTCGCAGGGCGCCGCAACGTATAAGATGTGACGCCGCGTCGCCGGAGCTCGTTGCCCGGCGGCGAGACATCGAGCCACGGCCGTGATTTTTGGCCCTGGAGTAGAGGTTGATGGGCGAAGACATCATCTTTGGCAATTACATCGGGCAGCAGCACAAGAAGACCGACGGCGTGATCGAGATCTACGCAGGGGAGCTCGGCCTCGGGCGACGCTCGCGTTCAGATCGAGCTCTCCCCGAGGGCTACGCGCGCAACCCCGACGTCGTGAAGCGTTTCTACTGGGAAGCCACCGTGCTCGACACCCTGCGGGGAGCACCCTGCGTGGTCCCGCTGCTCGATCGCGGCACCTCCACGACCGGGATGCCCTACTACGTCCTCCCGCTCTACGAGTCGAGCCTGTCGGCGGTGGTGCAGAGGGCCGATCGCTTCCCCATGGACGATCGGCTCAACATCGCGAAGAACGTCCTCCAGGGCCTGGCCGCGGCGCACGCCAAGGGTGTGGTCCACCGGAACCTCCGGCCGGCCTCCATCGTGCTCGACACCAGGAACCGGCTCGCCCTCCTTTCCGACTTCGGCCTCGCCAAGGCGGGCAGCCAGGATCTCTTCAGCCCGGACGAGCGCACGTTCGACGACGCGCAGTACTCGTCCCCCGAGCAAGGCGAGATGAAGCCCGTCGACCAGCGCTCCGACGTCTATGCGGCCGGAGCGATCCTCTACGAGCTGCTCGGCGGCGGACGCCCGTTCACCGGGGACACCACCGAGGCGATCCAGGTGAACAAGCTCGACAAGGGTCCGCGGCCGCTGCGCCAGAGCAACCCCCAGGTCACGCCGCCGGTCGAGGCCCTGGTTCACAAGGCCATGTCGCGGGATCCGGCGGAGCGGTTCGCCGACGGCGGAGAGATGCTCGCCGCGCTCGAAGCCGCGCTCCGGCCCGCTCCCGCGGCCCGTCCCGCCCCGTCAGCCGGTCGTCCCGCGCCCGGTAAGCCGGCCCGACCCGCCGGGCCGCGTCCCGGCGTTCCCCAGCTCGACCTCGGACTCGATCGGGAGGACGAGATCGCGAAGGTGAACACCGGCGGCTTCGAGCTCGGAGATCGCACCGACGCCTTCACGCGGGACATGCTCGGCCACAAGGATCCTTCCCACACGAAGCAGCGCCTCATCATCGTGGGGATCCTCGTTGCCGCGGTGCTCGGGGTGATCTTCTTCTTCGCTCGCGGCTACAAGCAGCAGGCGGAGGTCGATCGCCAGGCCGAGGAAGAGCGGATCAAGAGGGAGCAGGCGGAGAAGAACAAGCAGGAGCTCGCGAAGAAGAAGGGCGATATGCAGACCGCCGCGGACGAGGCGCAGAAGAGCGGCGACCTCGCGGCCGCAATCGGCAAGCACGACGAGGTGCTCGCCCTCGACCCCGCCGATGAGGTCTCCAAGGCCAAGAAGGCCGAGCTCACGAAGAAGCAGGACCTCGTCAAGAGCATGATCCTGATTCCCGGCGGGCAGTTCCGATCGGGGATCGATCCCGAGCAAGTGGACGAGCTGGTGAAGAAGGTGGGGGCCAAGGCGGATCAGCTCAAGGCCGCCGTGCCGGAGCAGAAGTACGTGGACGCCTTCTTCATCGATCGGAGGGAGGTCACCAACGCCGAGTACAAGCAGTTCGTCGAGGCAACGAAGCACCCCGTGCCGGTCGGGACCGGCGACGACGCCGACTTCAGCTGGAAGAACGGGACCTACCCGGAGGGGAAGGGCGACAGCCCGGTCATGCTCGTGTCATGGGAGGATGCGTTGGCCTACTGCAAGTGGGCGGGAAAGCGCCTGCCCACCTCCCTCGAGTGGGAGCGGGCCGCGCGTGGGAACGAGCGTTACCTGTTCCCCTGGGGAAACGGCTGGGAGCCAGGACACGCCAACACCGGAGCGTCGAACAAGGATGGTCCCGAGCCCGTGGGTTCCTATCCAACAGGTGCGAGCCCGTTTGGCATGCTGGACGCTGTCGGGAACGTGGCGGAATGGACCGCCGATCTCTACGGCGACGGGAGCCGCAAGCTGGCTGGCATCTGCGGCTCGTCGTGGGCGGACGAGGACGGCGTGACGCCGCTGCCGATCCGGTTCTCGCAGGAAGTGGGCGCGAAGAAAGCGACCACGGGGTTTCGCTGCGCGGTCACCCCGTAGCCATTCTCCGGCGTCGTCGTGGATCTCTCGCTGGTCATCCCCGTCTACAACGAAGCGGACAACCTGATCCCCTTGGCGCTCGAGATCCACGACGCGATGGCGCAGGAGCGGTGGAGCTACGAGGTGCTCCTGGTCGACGACGGCAGCACGGACGACTCGCGGGCGATCATCACGAAGCTCTGCGAGGGAGATCCTCACCTCCGGGGGATCTTCCTGGATCGGAACCACGGGCAGACAGCCGCGTTCCTCGCGGGCTTCGCGCGCGCGGCCGGGGAGGTGATCGTGACCCTCGATGCCGACCTGCAGAACGACCCGCGCGACGTGCCGCGCCTCCTCGAGAAGCTCCCCGGCCGGGACATGGTCATCGGCGTGAGGCAGAAGCGACACGATACTCTCCTGCGGCGCGTCTCGTCGCGCATCGCGAACCGCGTCCGGAGCTGGGCGACCCGGGACGGCGTGACGGACATTGGCTGCTCGCTGAAGGCGTTCCGGCGGGACGTCGCCCTCGCGATCCCTCCCTACCGGGGCATGCACCGGTTCTTCCCGACGCTCGCGCTGATGGATGGAAGGACCATCGCCGAGGTTCCGGTCTCCCATCGCCATCGCCGGGCCGGGAAGAGCAAGTACGGCCTGAATCGCCTGTTGCCCTCGCTTCACGACCTCTTCGCCGTGCGCTGGATGCGAGCGCGCAAGCTCCGGCATCGCGTCGTCGGCGAGACCTCCGCGCCCGCGTCACCCGAGCGCGTGGATGAGGCGCGCACGCACGCGTCCTAGAGCTGGGTCTTGCCACGCCAGCCTGTGCGAACGCGAGCGATTGCCACGGAGGCACGGAGGCACGGAGGGCGGCCAGGGGGTCGCGCCATCTCTCTTGCACTTTCGATGAGGGTGGCCTGCCTCGCGTCGGCTCTTGGCCTGGCCGCGGGATGTGCGCCGGTGCCTGCCACCGGCCGCGCGGCGACCCCCACGCCGTCGCCTCCTCAACCACCATCCACCGCGGCTCCAGGTACGCCGCGCCCGTCGTCTCACGCGCGCATGGCGGCGCGCCTCGCGGAGGTGGCGGCGCGCACCGCGGACGAGAACCCGATCGTCGGCGATCTCGGCGTCCGCGAGCTCGAGGCGAAGCTTCGCGATCTCGGCCCGGACGCTCCCGCCGAGGCGCGCCTCCAGACGGAGCTCCAGCTCGGCATGAACGAGCTGCGGGTTGGCGAGACGGAGGCCGCCATCGAGCACATCGCGCACGTCGACGCGCAGATCCAGAAGCTCCGCGCCTCGGGTGAGCCGGTCCCCGACGAGGCGGCCAGCGAAGCCGCCTATCGTCTCGGCGTCGCCTACACGAGGCTCGGCGAGACGCGGAACTGCTGCGCGAGCCGCTCGGCGGAGGCTTGCATCCTCCCCATCCGGGGCGGCGGGATCCACACGCAGCGCGAAGGATCGACGCAAGCGATCGCCTGCTTCAAGCGGGTGCTGGAGGCGACGCCCGCCGAGAGCAGCCTCCATCTCAGGGCGCGGTGGCTCCTGAACGTGGCGGCCATGACGCTCGGGGAGTATCCCGCGAAGGTGCCCAGGGGCGAGATCGTGCCCGAGACGTGCTTCACGTCGAGCGTCGCGTTCCCGAGGTTCCCGAACCGCGCGCCGGATCTGGGGCTCGACACGTTCAACCTCGCCGGGGGCGCGATCGTGGACGACTTCGACCTCGACGGCGATCTCGACATCCTGATATCGACCTTCGATCCGCTCGCATCGATGCGGTACTTCGAGAACAAGGGCGACGGCACCTTCGCCGACCGCACGCGCGATGCGAACCTGACGGATCTCCTCGGCGGGTTCAACACCATCCAGGGGGACGTCGACAACGACGGCGACCCGGACGCGCTCGTGCTGCGCGGCGCGTGGCAGGGAAGCGCGGGCAAGGTGCCGAGCTCACTCCTGTCGAACGATGGCCACGGCCGCTTCACGGACGTGACCTACGACGTGGGGCTCGGCACCGCGGAGCTTCCCACGCAGACGGCGGGGTTCGCGGACTACGACCTCGACGGCGATCTCGACCTGTACATCGGCGGGGAGACCAAGGCGAGCCTCTCGGCGCCGTGCCGGCTGTACCGGAACCGCGGCGGCACGTTCGAGGATGTGACCGCGACGGCTGGCGTCGGGAACGACCGGTTCACGAAGTCGGTGGCCTGGGGTGACTACGACGGGGATCGGTTCCCCGACCTGTACGTCTCCAACCTCGACGGCGAGAACCGCCTCTACCACAACGCGGGCGACGGGACGTTCGTCGACGTCGCGGGGCAGGCGGGGGTCGCGCGACCGCGATGGAGCTTCGCGAGCTGGTTCTGGGACTTCGACAACGACGGCGCGCTCGATCTCTTCGTGGCGGGTTATGACTGGAACCGCGGCAATCTCACGGCGGTGGTGAGATCGATGCTCGGGATGCCCGACGATCACGATCGGGCCTGCCTCTACAAGGGGGACGGCCGCGGCGGGTTCACCGACGTGGCGTCATCGGTGGGGCTGACCGCGATCACGTTGCCGATGGGCGCCAACTACGGCGACCTCGACAACGATGGCTGGCTCGACATGTACCTCGGGACCGGTTACCCGGACTACGAGGCGCTGATGCCGAACGTGATGTACCGGAACGACCGGGGGACGCGCTTCGTCGACGTGACGATGGCGGGAGGGTTCGGCAACCTCCAGAAGGGACACGGCGTCGTGTTCGCGGACATCGACCAGGACGGCGATCAGGACGTGTTCGAGCAGGTCGGTGGCTTCTTCCCGGGAGATCGCTTCCACAACTCGCTCTACGAGAACCCCGGCTTCGGCAACCACCAGGTCACGCTGCGCCTCTCGGGGACGACGTCGAATCGCTCCGCGATCGGGGCCCGCATCAGGCTTCTGGTCGAGGAGGGCGGGAAGCAGCGCGCGATCTACAAGGTCGTCAACAGCGGCGGGAGCTTCGGGGCGAACCCCTTGCGTCAGACGATCGGCACTGGATCGGCGACGCGCGTCACGAGCGTCGAGGTCTTCTGGCCGGCGACGGGCAAGACGCAGACGTTCCGCGACGTCGCCGATCGCGCCTACGCGATCGTCGAGGGTCGCGACGTGCTCGAGCCCCTCGCGCTCCCGTCCATCAAGCTCAAGCCACCCTCGTAACGACGTGCCTCGAGCAACGCACGCGGCTCCGTCCACAAGCAGTCGAAGCGTCGCGCCCTTGGAGCGCGCCACCTCGCCCTCCGCTCGGTTCGCCTGACGGTCAGCTGCCCGAAGATCCCCGGCCGCGCCGTTGGCAAGCGGCGAGCGAAGCGAGCCAAGCCGGCACCGCAGCGGGCCCTCGGCAGCGCGCGGGGTTCCGTCCACAAGCGGTCGAAGCGTCGCGCCCTTTGGAGCGCGCGGCCTCGCCCTCCGCTCGGTTCGCCTGACGGTCAGCTGCCCGAAGATCCCCGGCCGCGCCGTTGGCAAGCGGCGAGCGAAGCGAGCAAGCCGGCATCGCAGCGGGCCTCGGCTGACGCGCGGGGTTCGTCCACAAGCGTCGAAGCGTCGCGCCCTTTGGAGCGCGCGGCCTCGCCCTCCGCTCGGTTCGCCCGACGGTCAGCTGCCCGAAGATCCCCGGCCGCGCCGTTGGCAAGCGGCGAGCGAAGCGAGCCAAGCCGGCACCGCAGCGGGCCCTCGAGCAGCGCGCGGGGTTCCGTCCACAAGCGTCGAAGCGTCGCGCCGCTGGAGCGCGCGGCCTCGCCCTCCGCTCGGTTCGCCTGACGGTCAGCTGCCCGAAGATCCCCGGCCGCGCCGTTGGCAAGCGGCGAGCGAAGCGGCGAAGCCGGCCACCGCAGCGGGCCCTCGCAGCGCGCAGGGTTCCGTCCACAAGCAGTCGAAGCGTCGCGCCCTTTGGAGCGCGCGGCCTCGCCCTCCGCTCGGTTCGCCTGACGGTCAGCTGCCCGAAGATCCCCGGCCGCGCCGTTGGCAAGCGGCGAGCGAAGCGAGCCAAGCCGGCACCGCAGCGGGCCCTCGACCTGGCGCGCGGGTTCCGTCCACAAGCGTCGAAGCGTCGCGCCCTTTGGAGCGCGCGGCCTCGCCCTCCGCGCGGTTCGCCCGACGGTCAGCTGCCCGAAGATCCCCGGCCGCGCCGTTGGCAAGCGGCGAGCGAAGCGAGCCAAGCCGGCACCGCAGCGGGCCCTCGAGCAGCGCGCGGGGTTCCGTCCACAAGCGTCGAAGCGTCGCGCCCTTTGGAGCGCGCGGCCTCGCCCTCCGCGCGGTTCGCCTGACGGTCAGCTGCCCGAAGATCCCCGGCCGCGCCGTTGGCAAGCGGCGAGCGAAGCGAGCCGTGGTTGACGCGAAGCCGTCAGCGGAACGCGGGGAGTCCGGGGGGTTCGGGGGGGTACCGTGAGGAGCGCAGGCGAGGCGAGCGAAGCGAGCCTCGCCGAGCACCGCAGCGGGCCCCCCCGAGAGGAAAATGATCAGCCAAAACGCGAGCCGACGGCCCGACGCTCCAACGCCCCAGCTATTTAAGATTGTACTTCTTGAAGAAGTCGTCGATCTCCTTGTCGACGGGGCGGGCCGGCGCGGGCTTCGGCGGCGCCGCGGGACGCGCGATCTGCGGTGCCGCAGGGGGTGCGGCCGGCGGCGGAGCGGCGGGCTTCGCAGCCGGCAGAGCCGGCTTCGCGGGCGCCGCGGGTTTCGCCGGCGACGGTGCCTGAGGCGCAGGCTTCGTCGCGGGAGCGGAGGGATTCGTGGCAGACACGGGAGCCGGCAGGGGAGCTGGCTTGGGCAGCGGGGATCCAGCGGGTGCGGCTGGCTTGGCTGGTGCGTCACCCACCGGCACCTCGACCACGGTGCGCTGCTCGATCACCTCCTGCGTCCCGTCGGCCTTCTTCTTGATGATGCGCTTGATGATCACCTTGCGCTGCATCTTCTGGCCGGGCGCGGCCTGCGCTCCTGGCGCCGCGGGCGGTCGCGGCGCGCGGGCCTCGCCCGCGGCCGTTCCGCCTGGAGTTTGCTGCGGTGCGCTGGCGCTCATCGGCGCCAACGCACCGGTCGCGACGCCATCGGGAATCTCGCCCTCCTCGGCCACGCCGTGGAGCTTGCGGTTGATCTTGCGCTGCGCCTCCTGAGCCGGCGTGAGGCGACCATCGCCGCGCCGCACCTGACCCGACTCTCCGAGCGCGGTGAGCGCCTTCTTGCCGAGCATCTCCGGTGTGTAAAGCCGGTGGCGGTATCCGGTCTCCTCGAACACCTTGATCTGCTCGATGTAGCGCGACATCACGAAGTAGACCCAGTTGCGGTTCCGCTCGTACACCGACTGGCTGATGACGTTCATGCGCGCGGGCGCGACACGCGCGAGGTAGTTCATCCGGTCGATGTCTTCCTTGGTCGGCGGCTTGTTGATCGCCTTCGCGGTCACCGTGCCGCTGTTGAGGTAGGCGTTGTACTGGCTGTCGAGCTTCTGCCGGAGATCGTCCATCTCGCGTACTTCCGGGTGGATGGACTTCGGGAGGCCAATCGCCATGGCGGAGTCGAGATCGAGCAGGTCGCGCTGCTCGGAAGCCGCGCCCAATATAGGGGCAATGGCCTGGCGCGTCAACGTGCGCATGCGCCCGTCGCTCTCGGGCCCCGGCGCGCCGCTCCGAAAAAAACTTTGCGGATCGCTGGCGCGTTGTGGTGCTAATCTCTTGGTGCGCCACCGGGGTCGTCGGCCATGTGGTCGATGACGAGCGTGAGCGCGAGAGCGAACTCGTGCCGAAGAGAGAGGGTTTTCCCCTTGATGGGTGCCGGCCAGGAAGTAGGGCGTAGATGACGCGCCTCGCACCGGAGACGCGTGTGTTCGTCGCGGGCGCGGGTCCGCAGGTTTGTGGCTTCTGCGGCGCGCGGTACTTGCGAGAGCACGAGTGCAAGAAGGGCGGCAAGGTCGCGCCCGCGCCCGGCACGCGAGAGGTCCCGGTGGTCGTGGGCCGCCCCGCGGAGCCGGCGGCGCCGCTCGAGCCGGCGGCCCCTCTCGACATGAGCAAGACGAGCGTCGCCGCCCTCCTGGGCGTGCTGAACGGCCTGCACCGGCAGGACCGTCGCGAAGAGCTGCGCCGCATGCTCGTTCCTTTCGTCGCCGAGCTCGGGATCCGCGCGAACCGGATCGGTGCGGTGCCGGCCGCTGAGATCCTGCGCTCCGTGACGCGCCTGGTCTCCGAGCAGGACGCGCCGCTCGTGGCCAGACCTCTGATCCAGGCGCTGTGGCCTCGGGTCGTCGAAGGCGCCGACACGCTCAAGCCGTCGGTCTTGATCGCGTGCTGCCAGTCCCTCGTCGCGCTCGTGCCCAGGCTCGACTCCGAGACTCTGGCGCTCGTCAAGCAGGGGCTGTCTCCGATGCTCCTGCGCGCCTCGGCGTGCCTCACCGGCCTCAAGCCGTTCGGCCTCATCACGGTCTTCCGGCTCATCGAGCTCGCAGGACCATTCGAGGGCGAGACCCGCGCGATCGCCAACCGCCTCTGCCGCTCGGCGCTGCCGCACCTGTCGCGTCACGCCGGCGAGCTCGAGCCGCCGACGGTGGTGAACATCCTCGCAACGCTGTCGCACATCGACATCGACGCCGGGATGGCGGCGCGGCTGATGACGTTCCTCGGGCAGACCCTGCCGCGATCCACCAAGTGCTCCCCGCACGTCGCCGCGTCGATCCTCGCCGGCATCGGACGGCTCGCGATCGACACTCCCACGACGCGCATCGTGGCGGCCTACGCCGTGTCGATGCTCCCGCGCCTGCCGAGCGACACGAGCGCTCCGAACCTCTCCCGAGTGATCGGGCTCCTGGGGTCGCTGCCGTTCGACGACGAGGGGAAGCGACTCGCGACGGCCTTCGTCCGCGCCGCGTATCCCCACGCGCTGTCGCAGGTCAAGCGCCTCAAGCGGGAGGACGTGCTGGCGCTCCAGAAAGGGCTCAAGGTCCTCGGCGGGGCGGACGAGAACGCGATGCGCATCATCGCCGTGGCGCTCGACGTTCCCGCGATGGAACCCCAGCCGTAGGGGCCGGGCTGCGGACCTGCCGCCGGTCCGAAGCCGCGTCCCTCAGAGGCGACGCACGGCGCGCACGTGCGCCGCACGTCAGGGTAGGTTGACCGTCACCGCATAGGTGGCGTCCGTGAGCCCGCCAGACTTCGCCCGCACGGCGGCCGTGCAGTTGACGCCGGAGCACGCCGTGCAGTCCGAGGCGGACAGGGAGAGCAGCGACACGACGTTGCCGTTTCCGTTGGTGGTGCCGGAGCTCACGGAGAGCTGCCCCACGCTTCCCGGATCGAGCGAGAAGAAGACCGTCACGCCGGGGACGCCGGTGCCGCTCCCATCGCGTACGGTCGCGGTCATCGTGACGATGTCCGTGCACGCGGTCATCTGTCCGCGGTTCGCGGTGAGGCTCAGCGTCGAGGCGTTGCTCGACACGGTGACCGTGGCCGTGCCCGAGATGCCTCCCGCCGTCGCGGTGACGGTTGCGGTCTGCGTGGTCACGAGCGTGTCGAACGCCTGGCCATTGCCGTTCGTGTAGAGGAGGACGCCGCCCGACGACAGGCTCCCCTGGGTCGTCGAGAAGGCGACTCCGACGCCGGACAGCGGGAAGCCCGACGCGTCGAAGACCGTGGCGACGATGCTCGACGGCTGGTTCGGAGCGACGATGGGCGGGTTCGCGGACACCGTGACGGATGCCGGCGGGTTCCCCGGTGGTGGGGTCTCGGGATCTCCAACGTCGATGACGATCGTGGTGCTGGCCAGGTCTCCCGAGAAACAGGTGACCGCGGCGTCGCTCGTGAGCCGCAGGTGATCGGTGACGGTGCCCGAGGAGTCCGTGTAGAGCAGCGCCCCGCCGGAGTCGAGCGAGCCGGAGTCGGTCGTGAACTGCACCGGGATGTTCGCGAGCGGGACCGTGTTCTCGTCGTAGGCGACGCACGTCAAGGTCGACGTGCCGCCGCCGAACGGGAACGATGCCGGGCTTGCCGAGAGGGTGAGGAACACCGACGAGGTGCCGACCTTGACCGTCGTGGTGACGGGCGTGAGCGCTCCCGAGCTCGCCGAGATCGTGGCGTCACCCGAGATCGTGCCGCCCTGGAACGTGGCCGCCGCCACGCCCTTGTTCGTGTAGATCTTCGGTTCGATCTCGCCGAGCGTGGTCGTCATGTCGATGACCGTTCCGTCCACGACCGGGATGCCGTCGGACCGGTAGGCGAGCACGGTGATCCGCGACGTGCCCGTGAGGGGGATCGTCGGTGGGTTCGCGCTGATCGTGAGGACCGACTCGTTCGGGGCGGTGGGATCCGCCTCCCGGCACGCGGGCACGAGCGCCGTCGCCACGAGGCAGACGAGCGCGCTTCCAAGGACCGCGCGCGATCTCGTTCGTGTCGTCTTGCTCTTCATCTCGCCACCTCGGGGTTCCTGGTCAGTTTAGCTCTCGGGGATCGCCGGGAGAATGGGCGTCACCACTCGGAGTAGGGGGTGCCGTCGAGACCGGTGCCCGCCGCCCCGCTCTTGACGTCCCAGAATCCCGACGCACCTTTCGTGGCATCGGGGTCGTCGTTGCTCTCGGCGCTCGGCTCCTCGTAGGGGACGAGCGTCCACGTGTCGCGCGATCCCGTGATGGGGTCGATGGGGATCTTGCGCAGGTATCCGCCGTCGACCAGGTCCTGCAGCCCCGTGGGCCACTCGCCCTTGTCGGCCTTGTACTGGTCGGTCACATCGCGGAACACCCAGAGGTCTTCCTTGAGGACGGACTCCTTCGCCTTCTGGGTCGATCCCTTGAACTGCGGCAGGGCGAGCGTCGCGAGGATCCCCACGATGGTCATGACCACCATCAGCTCGAGGAGGGTGAACCCGCGCGAGCGGGAACGCCTGGAACCGTGCTCAGGCTGCATGTTCTTTCCGTCTCCTACCAGTCGGCATACTTGGTGCCGTCCAGCGCCGTGCCCGTGCTGAGGGAGTAGACGTCGTACACGTTCTGTCCTCCCCAGACGGTGGAATCGAACTCATCTTGGTAGCTGCGCTTCCCCCACTCCGTCTGCGCGGTCATGGGGTCCTTGGGGAGACGGCGCAGGAACTTCGCCTTCTTGTCCACCTGCCCGACGATGTCGACCCCTTCGACGAGCTCGTCGAGGTCCTTCGGGTAGCCCTCCTGCTCGATGTCGTTGGTGAGCTGACCTTGCTCGGACATCCGCTTGTACGCGTCGATCGCGCGGCGCATCTCCCGCAGGGCGGCCTTGAGCTCCATCTCCTTGTGGCGCTTGATGGTGACCCGCGACAGCGGCAGGATCGCCGAGGCCATCACGACCAGCACGGCGGAGACGACCAGCACCTCGACGAGCGTGAGCCCGTCCTTCGCGCTGGCTTTCCGCCGCACGGCGTTCACTTCACGGTCACCTGGGCGCCGCGCCAGTCCGCCGGCAGCGGCGCGGTCGTCGGGTCCTTCACGAAGTTGTTCGAGAACGACAGCGTCGACGTTCCCGGCTTCAACGCCTTGAACGTGACGGTGGCGACGGCCCCGCTTCCCGACGCGCCGGGGCCCGTGCCGAGCCGCGAGCAGCCGAAGATGAGGATCCCGGGTTGGGCCTGGCTCTGCAGGAAGCTCGTCTGCGCGCCCCCCTGCTTGAGGAAGCCACCTTCGGCTGCGCTCTGGAACGCGAGCACGGTGGGATCGAAGCTCAGGTAGAAGGGAACGTGGCCGACGTTGGTTCCCTGCATCACCAGGATGTCGATGGTGAACGATCCGTCCTTGGGCACCTCCACGGCCGCCGGCTGGATGAGGACCAGGGCAGGCTGGGTCGGGGGTGGGTTCTCTTCCTTGGGCGGCTCGTTCTCCGAAGTCTCGCCGCCAGTCCCCTTCTCCTCGCCTTCGTGTCCCGCGCCGTGGCCCATGTCCATGCCGGTGCCGCCGTCGTTCCCCGGAGCGGAGCTCTTCTCCTCCCCCTTGGACTCTCCGGGCGGCTCCGCGGGGGCCGCGTTCTCCTCCTCCTCGTCCCCTTCCTCCCCTGGCTGCGTGAAGAGGCTTCGGGCGCCGCGCGGCCCGAGCTTCAGGATCGTGTTCTCCTCGGTGCCGACGTAGAGCGGCTCGAGGTCTTCCTCGCGGATGTTCGGGAGCCTGATGATGTGCGGCGTCAGGGTCAGCACGAGATCCGTCTTCCGCCGATCGCTGTCGTTCTGGCTGAAGAGCTTCCCGAGCAGCGGGATGTCCGAGAGCCCCGGCACGCCGCGCTTGCCGGTGCCCTGGTCCTCGCGGATCAGGCCGGCGAGCAGGTTCGTCTCGCCCTCCTTCAGGCGGATCACCGTCTCTATCGTCCGCGTGCCGATCGTGGGCTGGCCGCTCGCGTTCGTGTCGGTGATCTGGCTGACCTCGACCTTCAGCTTCAGGGTCACTTCCTTGTTGTGGTGGACCCGCGGCTCGAAGTTGATCTTGATGCCGACGTCCTGGTACTGGAACGACGTGATGGGCACGATGTTGCCGCCCTGCGTCTGGTTCGTGTTGAAGGTGGTCGTCGGGATCGGAACCCGATCGCCGATCAGGATGTTGGCTTTCTCGCCCTCGGACACGCGGATCTGCGGCTTCGCGATGAGGCGCGTGTCGCTGTCCTGCTTGAGGAAGTTGTAGGTGATGCTCGGGAACTTCAGGAACCAGTCGTTCTGCGTCAGCTTGTCGATGCGCGACAGCGGGATGCCGAGGCTCTTGTCGTCCCCCTGGTCGAGGGTCTCCCCGATCAGGTAGTCGGACAGCTTCGTGCCCAGCGACTCGAGGCTCCTCCGGTTGATCTCCATCAGCTCGACGTCGATGAGGATCTCGGACTTGCTCTTGTCGTTGGCCTCGATGATCTTCTCGGCGATGGCGACCTTGTCCGCCGTGTCGCGGATGGTGATGGAGTTGAGCCCCTTGCTCGTCGACATGAACCGCGTGTTCAGTAGCCGCTGGATGAGCTGCTGCACCTCGTTCATGTCGGCGGACGAGAGGTAGAACGTCTTGATCACCAGCTCGTCGTATTGGCGCCGCTTGGTCTGGTTGTCCGGGATGATGATGATCGAGTGCTCGTCGATGATCTTGTAGTAGTGCTGGTTGATGAGAAGCAGCGTGTCGAGGGCCTGCTGGAAGGTGACGTCGGTGAGGTCGATCGACATCTTCTTCTCGCGCACCTGCTCGTCGAACAGGATGTTGATCCCGGCGAGCTTCCCGAGCGAGTTGTAGACCTCCTTGACGTCGGTGTCGGTGAACTTCAGGGTGATGGGCACGTCCGAGGACAGCGATAGGACCGGGATGATCGGATCCTCCTTGCGCACCTTCTCCTTGAGCGCCTCGATCTCGCCCTTCTCCCGGTCCTCCTTCGACTTCTTCTTCTCGACCTCCTTCTTCGCCTTCTCGAGCTCGTCGGCGAAGTACTCGTTGGTGGGGTCGAGCACGATGGCCTGCTCGAACTGGAGGATGGCGTCCTCGATCTCCCCGCGCAGGTACTCGACGCGCCCCTTCTTGAAGTGGGCCTGGGAGGCCTTGAGCCGCGCCCGCTCCACGGCGACCTTGTAGGTCGAGTTGCCCGGATCGATGGCGTTGGCGCGCACGTACTCCGTGAACGCCTTGTCCCAGTCCTCCGTGACCGACGCGCGCTCGCCCCGCTTGTAGGCGCGCTGGGCGGCGCATCCCGAGAGGAGGAGCCCGAGCGACAGGATCGCGAGGGCAGTGGCGCGGGAGGATCGTTGCGGCATGGTGCTCTGGTTCCTAGCTGCCGGTGATGTCGATGTGCTGGACGCCGGGATTGTCGACGTACCCCATCTCGATGGACTCGTGGTTGATCTTGAGGATCTTGAAGCGGAACATGATCGTGTCGCCTTCCTTGCCGACGTGGGTGATGAGGTCGTCGTCGCGCAGGATGGCGTACTTCACCCCTTCCTTCTCCACGAACCCTTCGAACTTGAGGCGAATGGGAGGGGGCGGCTCCGGGAGAGCGGGGCGCGCGGCCATCTCCTCCCGTCGCCTCCGGTTCTCGGCCATCTGCTGCTCGGCCGCCTCTTTCCGGCGCCGCGCCTCCTCGGCGAGCTCCTCCGGGGTCTTCGTCGGAGGCGGGGGCGGAGGCGGCACGAAGTAGCCGAAGAGATCGCGCCCCGGCAGGGCCGGCGTCCCCTCGGGTGGCGCAAGGAGGGCGAGGTCCACCTTCGGAACCGAGAGGTTGCGCTCGCGCGTGGTCGTTGCCGGCGAGGTCCGCGCCGTTCGTGTCGCCGCGTTAGAGGACGCCGGACCGTCGGAGAAGCTGCCCACGATGACCCAGGCGAGGACCAGGACGAGCGCGGCGAGGACGGCGATCTGGAGGTTCCGGTTCATGACAAGGCGAGCTCCTCGCGGCCGCGCGAGGGGTGCGGTACTTTATACGGAGGCGTCGTCTTCGCCGCCATCATTGATGTCCCGCTCCGAGGGGGCGCGAGGGCGGCGGCGGCGCGGTGGGCGGGACGGCTGGCTTCGAGGCACCGGGCGTGCCGGTCGCCGGGGCCGCCGGCTTGGTGGGCGCGGCGGGCTTCGCTCCCGCGGGCTTCGACGGCGTCGCGTTGCCTGGCTCTGTCTTCGCCGGCGCTGTCTTCGCCGGCGCGGCCGGAGCGCCGGCCCCTTGCGTCTTCTTCGGAGCCTCGGGCGTGCGCTCGATCCGCGCGAGCTTGACCCGCGGATCGTCGAGATGGGACGGCTCCTGGTGCGCGGAGAAGACGGTCGAGATCTGCAGCGAGAGCCGCGTCATCGGCACGGTGCCCGGGGGACCGTGCCCCTTGGAGAGGGAGACGCGATCGATCATGAGGAACTCGGACGACACCTTGAGCTCGGAGAGGATCTGGCGGAGCCGCGTGTAGGTGCCTTCGACCGCGCAGGTCGCCGTCGTCTCGAGGAACCCCGAGCGATCGTCGCCGGTGATGAACGTCATCTGGGGCGCGCCCGACGGGGAGAGCCCGACCACCTTCTCGAGCGCCTGCTTGAACGGGAGGTAACGCTCCTCCTTGGTGCGCGCGACGTCCTTGCGGAAGCCCTGGCAGGCCTTCATGGCGTCGTAGACGTTGAGCGCCAGCGCCCGCCGGTCCTCGTACTGCGCGTGCGCCACGCGGTAGGCGTCCTGCTCGGCCGCGGCGGAGGCGCGCAGCGACGCGAGGTGGCGCCCGAGCGGCCACAGCACCAGCATCCCGAACACGAGATCGAAGGCGAGGAGCCCGGCGACGGAGAACCCGATCCCGCGCCGCCGCTTCGCCGCGTCCCAGAGGTCGTAGAGCTGGAAGAGGGCGGATCGGCCCGCGCTCATCAGGTCCTGCTCCCCTTCTTGATCTCCAGCGTGCCCCGCCCCACGTAGCGCGCCTGGAGCGAGAAGTCGACCTCGCCCTCGTGCGTGGCTTCGTCGGAGATGAACACCTCGTCGAAGAGCTCGGACTTCTCGAGGTCGTCGACGAACTCGTTGACCGCGCTCAGCGTCTTGGCGCTTCCGTTGAGGCCGATGGAGACGGAGCTCCCCTTGATCTGCGGGTGCAGATCGGAGATGCGCACGTTGTTGGGCATGATGGACTCGAGCTCCCGGAAG
Organism: Acidobacteriota bacterium; assembly: GCA_046331505.1. Taxonomy (GTDB): domain Bacteria; phylum Acidobacteriota; class Vicinamibacteria; order JAXLQT01; family JAXLQT01; genus JAXLQT01. The sequence continues at coordinate 279,063 of JAXLQT010000003.1, read as the reverse complement.
AGCTCGTCCCAGTCGAAGATGCGCCGCTCGATGAGCGATGCGACGTGCGCCGCCTCGGCCTTGGCCGCCTTGAGCTCCTCGTTCTCGACGTACGACGCGAGGATCCCGAGGGCGGTCTGCTCCCGCTCGGAGGCATCGCGCAGCCGTGCGAGCTCGGACGTGAGGGCCGAGCGGGCCCTCAGGTCGCCGACGAAGGTCGCGACCTCGAATGCCAGGATCGCGACGCCGGCAACCGCGAGCACGGCGCTCACCGCGTAGAGGGTGCGGTAGCTCCGGAAGGGCTCTCGCGCGAGGTTGACGTCGAGCTTCACGCGGCCCTCCGGCTGACGATCATCCCGAGCAGCGGCGCCGCCTCGACGGCGGCCGCATGGTCGGCGTCGAGCCCTTCGGCGGCCGGCGCGACAGCGAACGGATCGATCCGCGTCACGGCGCAGCCCTCGGCCGCGAGCTCCGCTGCGAGCCGCGGGTTCGGGCCCCTGGCCTCGCGCAAGTAGAGGGTCGGGAGCGGATCCGCCGAGATCCTCTCGGCGAAGTAGAGACGGGAAAGGCGCACTTCCTTCGCGAGGTTCTCGTCGGTGAGCGCGCCGTCGGCGTCCGCGGCCGGGTGGATCTTGGTCCGGAAGAAGGAAAGGTCGTTCTGGCGCACGATCGCTATGGAGAAGCAGCTCTCGTCGGCGTTGACCACCATGTAGGACTCGCTGGCCGGGGCGGTCTTGCGAAGCGCCGCCACGAGAGGCAGCAGGTTGAGCGTGGAGAGGTCCACGAGCCCGAAGTGGAGCGAGAGCGGGGCGAGCGCGCTCTCGTAGCCCGCGAGCACCTTCTCCGACGCCGCGACGGCGAGGAGCCGCTGCTGGCCAGCGAGGGGAGCGAGCCGCGTGGTGGAGACCCGCGCCTGCTCGATGGGGAAGGGGGTCACCTTCTTCATGCGGAAACGGACGAGCTCCGCGAGATCCCGCGGCGAGCTCGGCAGCGCGTCGAATTCGAGGATCGTGGAGCGCGCGACGCAGTCCGGGAGGAGCAGCGCGGCGTTCTTCCCCTTGGGCCGCCCCTCCTCGACGAGCGCCTTCACGACGTCGCGCAGCTTCTCGGCATCGAGGACGTTGGGCTCGACCGGTCCCGGCCTCACGACGCCCTGGGGGATCGCGCGGCGGGCGTAGCTCTCCCACGTGGGGCCGCTCTTGCTCGCGCCCGCGACGCAGAGGCGCGCCACGCTCGCATTGATCTCGATTGCGACGGGGGGATACGGGGAGGCGGTGAAGAAGCCCATCGTCAGTCCGCGAACGTCACCTTGTTGATCTCGCGCAGCGTGGTCTGGCCCGCGACGACCTTCCGGATGGCATCGTCGCGCAAGAACTGCATGCCGGCGCGGCGGGCCACCTTCTTGAGCTCCACCATCGAACGCCGGTCGATGATCATCTCCCGCATGTCGTCGGTGAGGTCGAGGAGCTCGGTGATGGCCGAGCGCCCGCGGTAGCCGGTGCCGTTGCAATCGATGCAGCCGCGCCCCTCGTAGAACGTGGCCCCCCGGATCTTCGCCGGATCGAGGCCGGACGATCGCAGCGTCTGGTCCGGGATCTCGACGGGGGCCTTGCACGACTCGCAGATGAGCCGCACGAGCCGCTGGGCCAGGATGCAGTTGAGCGCCGAAACGAAGTTGTAGGGCTCCACGCCCATGTGCAGGAAGCGCCCGAGCACGTCGACCACGTTGTTGGCGTGGACGGTCGTGAAGACGAGGTGGCCGGTGAGCGCCGACTGGATGGCGATCTGCGCGGTCTCCGAGTCGCGGATCTCGCCCACCATGATCTTGTCGGGGTCGTGGCGCAGGATGGAGCGCAGCCCGCGGGCGAACGTCAGACCCTTCTTCTCGTTGACGGGGACCTGGGTCACGCCCTTGAGCTGGTACTCGACCGGGTCCTCGATCGTGATGATCTTGTCCTCGTCGCTCTTGATCTCCGACAGGGCCGCGTAGAGCGTCGTGGTCTTGCCGGAGCCGGTCGGACCCGTGACGAGGATCATGCCGTAGGGCTGGGACATGTAGCGGCGGACGCGCCGCAGCACGTCGCCCTCGTAGCCGAGCTTCTCCAGGCGCAGGTCCGCGAACTCCTCGCTGATCGACTCCTTGTCGAGGATGCGGATGACGCAGTCCTCGCCGTGGATGGAGGGCATGATCGAGACGCGGAAGTCGATCGTCTTGCCCTTGAGCCGCAGCCGGAAGCGGCCGTCCTGCGGCACCCGCTTCTCGGCGATGTCGAGCTCGCTCATCACCTTGATGCGGGAGATCACGGCGGAGTGGAACCGCTTGTCGATCGGCTCCATCGCGTAGTAGAGGGCGCCGTCGATGCGGTACTTCACCGCCACCTCGGCGTCCCTGGTCTCGATGTGGATGTCGGAGGCCCTCCGCTGGATGGCGTTGAAGACCATCGAGTCGACGAGCTTGATCATCGGCGATGCGTCGGACGTGAGGCGGTCGATGGAGAGCGTCTCCTCGCCGAACTCGTCCTCGGTGACCACCTGGAGCTTGGTGAAGCCGCTCGTCGCCTCCTCGAGCACGCGCTGGCTCGACTCGCTCTTCTTCAGCAGGTTCTGTACCGCGGTGGGCGCCGCCACGAACACCTTGAGCGGGCTCGCCAGGTGGCCCTCGAGCTCGTCCAGCGACAGGACGTCGGTCGGATCGGCCATGGCGATCTCGAGCTTCCCGTCGTGGCGGGAGAGCGGCACGAAGTTGTAGCGGAACATCAGCTCGACCGGGATCGAGCGGAAGAGCTCGTGGTCCACGCGGAAGTCGTCGAGATCGATGTACGGGAGCCCGGTCTTCTTCGCGAGCACCTTCGCCGCGATGATCTCGTCGGCGAGCACCGTCTCGCCCGCCGCGCCTCCGTTACCGTTGCCATTGGCCTTGCCGTTGGCCTTCCCGTTGACCTTGCCGTTGGCCGGCGGTGCGGGCGGCACCGGCACCGGGGCGATCGGGCGGATGACGGTGTCGTCGGGATCCGGCGACGGCTTGGCGAGGGACGGGTCGAACGGGTCTTCGGGGAGATCGGACATCTACTGGACCGCCTGGATGAGGTTGAAGAGGGGGTAGTACATCGCGAGCAGCATGCCGGACACGACGAATCCCATCAGCACGAGGAGAGCGGGTTCGAGCAGCGTCACGAACGTCTGGACCTGCCGGTCGACCTCCGCGTCGTAGAAGTCGGAGACGTTCGTGAGCATCTCGGTCAGGGCGCCCGCCGACTCACCCACCTTGATCATCTGGAGCGTCGTGTCGCTCCAGAGCCCGGTCTTCTCGAGGGCGTCGGTGAGCGATCCTCCTTCCCGGATCTTCGGCGGCACGGTGCCGATGGTGGCGGCGATGGCGGCGTTGGTGACCGATCGCGCGGCGATGTCGAGCGAGGGGACGAGGGGGAGGCCTCCGCCGAGGAGCGTCGCGAGAGTCCGGCTGAACTGCGACATGCTGTACTTGCGGATCACCTCGCCCGCCAGCGGCAGCCCGAGGAAGACGCGGTCGCGCAGCACCCGTGCGCTCGGGTGGAGCGACGCCGCGCGCAGGCCGATGACTCCCCCCACGACGAGCGATGCGAGCAGCCAGACGTGGCTCTCCGCGAAGCCCGAGATGGAGACGAGCACGACGGTCGGCAGCGGAAGCTGCGCGTCGAAGTCCTTGTAGAACGCCGTGAACTTCGGGATCACGAACGTGACCAGGATGACCATCAGCCCGAGGCTCAGCATGATGAGCACCGCGGGATATACGAGCGCGGCGGTCACCTTGCGGCGGACGGCGTGAAGCACCTTGGCGTAGGTGACGTAGCGTCGCAGGACGTCTTCGAGGCTGCCGCTCTTCTCGCCGGCCATCAAGGACGGTGCGGAGACCGCAGGGAACGCCGCGCCGTGGGACGCGAACGCATCCGACAGCGAGCTGCCCGCCTTCACCTTGGACTCGACGTCCTTCAGGATCTGGCGGAAACGCACGTTCTTCCGGCGCTCCGACAGCAGGGTCAGGCACTGGAGCAGCGGGAGCCCCGCGTGGATGAGAGAGATCAGCTCCTGGTTGAACGTGAGGAAGTCCGTCTCGTCGACGGTGGAGCCGAGGCCGGCGAAGCCGAAGCCGAGCGCGCTCATCTTCGCGCGCACCTTGAAGACGTGGAACCCCCGCTTCTCGAGATCGAGCCGGAGCGCGTCCTCGCTCTCGGCCGTGAACGGCTCCTCCGTCACGACGCCGGTGCGCGATGCGATGCGGGCGACGAACTCCACCTACTTCGCGCCTCCGCCGGCCACGGTCGCCGAGGAGTCGGCGCCGCCCCGGATCACCACCTGGAGCACGAGCATCACGCTCGTCTCGCGGTTCGCCGCGCTCGTCGCGCCGATCATCAGCTTCTGGCCGATCTGGGCCTGGTAGGTGAGCTGGAAGAGCCTCGTGTACTCGTTCGGATGGCCGGGCTTGCGCTTCTCGAGGGCCAGATCGTCGAAGCGAACGAGGCCGGTGCGCGCGTCCGCCACGCCGATCCGGAACGACACCTGGTAGTCGTCGTGATCGCCCATGAGGACGCGGGCCGGCGATCCCTCGACGCTGGAGAGCTGCGCCCGCGCGATGGTCTCGTAGTCGCCGTACGTCATGACCGGGTCGACGCTGTCCTTCACCGCGCGCAGCTCGTCGGCGATGGGCCGCGGCACGGGGTCCTTGCGCCCGCGCACGAGGAGCACGGTGACGTCGACGTTCTTCGGCGGGAGATCGATGGACTGGATGAGCTGCCGGACGCGCTCGATGCTCGACGGGTTGTCGGTGATGGTCAGCGCCCGGAGCTTCGGCTCGATCTGGATGCGCGCGTCGTCGGAGCACTGGGGGCGCGCGAGCAGCGCGGCGTCCTCGACGCTCCGGTACTTGAGGACGAACACCTCGGTCTTCGTCTCCGCAAGAGCGGCGCGTCCGTGGACCACCAGCAACGCTGCCGTCGCGAGGACGGCGCTGGAGCGGGACGGGTGGCGTCTCAAAGAGCCTCGTCTCCGGGGAGGACCACGAACACGACCTGCGCGCCGGGGTCGACGAAGAGCTCGTTCACCGGGCTCGACATCGCTATGAAGGCCCGCGGCCTCCAGGGGCTATGAGGCCTGCGGCCTCCGGGGCTATCAGGCCTGCGGCCTCCGGGGCTGCGGTCTCCGGCGTGCCCTCGGCCGCGATGGCGCTCGCGGCCGGCGGCGCTTCGCGAGGAACCTGCCGCGCCACCGCCGTCGGGGCGTCCGGTCGGGGGCCGATGCGCGCGCCGGCCACCGAGAGCAGGAGGCCGACGCCGAACGCCGCCGCTGCCCGCCAGAGCCCGATCCCCATGCGGCGGCGCGTCGCCTCGGGCCGGTCGCGCTCGATCGCCGCGATCGCCGCCATCACTTCGGTCCCGAATCCGTCGAGGAGCCTCGCCGGCACTCGTGGCTCGCGCAGGACCGAAAGCAGCGCTCGCTCGCGCTCGAACCCGGCGTCGTCGAGGCCCTGCGGGAACGGGATGGTCTCGTGGCGATCGGTCATCGACTACTCGTCACGCCTCGCGGGAGGAGCGTACTCCGGGTAACGCAGGCGGATGTACTCGCGCAGCACCGCCCGCGCCTTGAAGAGGTGGTTGCGCACCGTGGACTCGGTGATCGCGAGCGCTTCGGCGATCTCGCGCGGGCTCAGGTCCTCGATCTCCCGCAGCACGAAGACCGCTCGCTGCTGCGGTGCGAGCGTCCGCGCCGCTTCCTCGAACACCCGCTGCACCTCCTCGTGCGAGATGCGGCCGGACGGCGAGATCGCCGGCGGCGGCGCTGGCGGCGGCTCCTCGGAGTCCTTGCGCACCGCATCGCGCCGCACGCGCGTCTTGCGGTACTGGTCGATCGCCTGGTTGGTCACGATGCGCCGGAACCAGAGGTCGAACGGATAGCGCTCGTCGAAGCTCCCGATCTGTTGCCACAGCTTGATGAAGGCGCCCTGCGCCGCGTCGCGCGCCTCTTCCCAGTCTCCGAGGATCTGATATGCCAGGTAAACCGCTCTCTCTTTTCGTTTCTCGACGAGCTCTTCGAAGGCCGAGGCATCGCCAGCTCGTGCGCGCCTCGCGAGGTCCTTGAGCTCATCCATCGAGGGTTCGGCTCTCGGAGGAGCTCTCGGGGCGTCCGGCTTGCAGGTTTGCTCGCCGGGGGTTCCCCGGGGCCTCCCGAGGCCCCCCGGCCGTTCCTAATCCGTTCATACGCGGCCGCTTCGGGAGTTATCTACGCCCGGTGGGACGGTGGCGCCGCAAGAACAGGATCGCCCAGTAGAGGGCCGGATAGGACAGGACGCCCGAGATTCCGGAAAGTACAGTGCCACCAATGAGATAGCGGACGAAAAAGGGGTGCAGCGCCGCCAGCACCGTCGACCAGTCGGCGTTGGGTGGCACCTGAAGGTGGGGCATGCTCGTGTGGAGCACCATGCTGCCGAGCCCGAGCTGGGCGAACACGATCGGGACCGCGGTCCAGGGGTTGAAGATGAAGGTCCCGACGCAGGCGGCGAGCCGGTTGAGCCTTAGCAGGAACGAGAGCGTGATGGCGATCAGGAAGTGGAGGCCGACGAAAGGGGACATTCCCACCGCCATCCCCACGGCGAGCGACGCCGCGGTCCGCGCGGGAGACATCCTCGTGCCCAGGATGTCCGCCGCGATCGTGCGGAGGCGGCTTCGCTTCTTCGGCGTCTCGGGATCGACGGTCAAGGCGGGATCGAGCGGAGAGTGCGCGCGGGACCTCCAAATTCTACCGGGCGGCGCTCGACCGCGCTACGCGCGGAACTCGCTCGCGCGGAAGAGTGGCAGGAACCGGTATCTCGCGAACGTCTCCGCGCCCCCCTCCTCCCGGTCGACCAGCGGCATCACCGCGGCGATCTCGATGCCCTCGGCGACGCACGCTTCGACCGCCTGGACCATCGAGCCTCCGGTGGTGCAGACGTCGTCGACGATCACCACGCGATCGCCCTTCTTCACGTTGCCCTCGATGAGCCGCATCATCCCGTGCTTCTTCGCCTCCTTGCGCACGAGGAAGGCCTCGATCGCGCCGCCGCCAGAATAGCTTGCGTAGGCGACGGCGGTCGAGATCGGATCAGCGCCGATGATGGGGCCCCAGGTAGCGCGGCCTCGACCCCCTCGCGTTCCATGAGGTTGATGTAGGCGTTCCAGCGGGGTGCGTGCCGCGTGGGGGAAGGAGTCGTCAGCTTGCCGTCGAAGTAGTAAGTGCTCTTCTTGCCGGATGTCAGCGTGAAGTCGCCGAAGCGGAAGGGGCGCTCGCGCAGGGAGCGCGTGGAGCTCGCTCGGCGGAAATCCATGTCGTCGATCCCTTCCTCGCGGGGCTCGGGCCACCACCGCTCGGCGGTGATGCCCATTGTAGTGGACCAGCGCGAGGCGGACCGGCGGGAGCGTCCTCGGTCTTGACTTAGTGTTGTAGAACACTAATATCATTCGTACACTAAATGTGGAAGGAGACACGACATGCCTCGACCATCACCCGCCTCTTCGCCCGTTCCAGCACCTCCGTGCCCCGTCCGGGTCTCTGCAGAACGCGCGCCAGTGGAGCTACCGGCCCGATCGCGCGCGGCTCTTCGAGCAAGCGCGTTCGGCGCGCCCGCGCGATCCGCGCCGCCGGGTCCGACCGGACGCGCATCCAGCTCCTCTTGATCGACGTGCAGAAGGACTTCTGCTTCCCGGAGGGGGCGCTGTACGTCGGAGGCCGGAGCGGCACGGGAGCGATGGACGACAGCGATCGCATCGCGCGCTTCGTCTACGGAAACCTCGGGTGCATCACCGACATCACGGCGACGATGGACACGCACTTCCCGTTCCAGATCTTCTTTCCCGTCGTTCTGGCTCGATCGTGACGATGCCCCGCTCTCGGCGCACCGGGAGGTGTCGACCGACGACGTGCGCTCCGGCGCCGTGAAGCCGAACCCCGCGGTTGCCTGGTGGCTCTGCTCGGGGAACCTCGGCTGGCTCCGGCGGCAAGTCGAGTTCTACTGCTCCGAGCTCGAGAAGGCGGGAAAGTACCGTCTCTACCTCTGGCCTCCCCCCACTGCATCCTCGGCGACGGCCACGCGCTCGCCGGCGTCGTGCAGGAGGCGCGCATGTTCCACGCCTACGTTGCGGGGGAGCAAGTCGTGGGTGGAAGTGAAGGGAGGGAACACGCTCACCGAGAACTACTCCGTGCTCGCCCCGGAGGTGCTGCTCCGCCACGACGGGCTGCCCCTCGCCCAGCGCAACGCGCAGTTCGTGCGGACGCTCCTCGATGCCGACGCGGTCGTCATCGCTGGCCAGGCCGCGAGCCACTGCGTCAAGAGCAGCATCGACGACCTGCTGGCGGAGATCCTGGCTCAGGACGAGAAGCTCGCCCGCAAGGTCTACATCCTGCGGGACTGCATGTCGTCGGTCGCGGTGCCTGATGCTGCGAAGCCAGGGTCGTTCGTCTTCGATTTCACGCCCCAGGCGGACGCCGCGCTCGACCGCTTCGCCGAGGCGGGCATGCACCTGGTGAGCTCGACCGATCCCATCGCGTCCTGGCCTGACATCCGGCTCTAGCGCGCGTCCTTCTCCGTCTCGCTGCCAGACCGTCCGTAGGGCTGGGGCTTCCTTGCCCCCGCCGGTTCATCCGGTTCACCTCGAAAGGAAGACGACCCATGAGCTCCTCGACCTCGATCCCGAACGTGACCCAGCTCTTCCATGCCGCCCACGAGGACGGCGACCTCTCCGGACCATCGCTCCAGGCGCTGCAGGTCCAGGCCGACATCGGCCAGCAGATCCAGGCGGGCCTCGGCGTCGCGCCCGACGACGTGCGGTCGAGCCAGGTCGTCCTGGTCACGATGATGCCCGACGACTCCGGATCCATCCGCTTCCAGGGAAACGCGCAGCTCGTGCGCGACGGCCACAACCTCGTGCTCGACGCTCTGGCGAGGTCGGCACAGAGGGACGACGTGCTGGTCCACACCCGCTACCTGAACGGCGAAGTGCTCTACCCGTACCGCAACGTCGATGGCGCGCCGCGCATGACGTCGCAGAACTACGACCCCAATCAGGGAACACCGCTCTACGACCAGATCGCGGTGCTCCTCGGGACGGTGCTCGTGAAGACCCGCGAGCTGGAGGACGCCGGGATCCCGGTGCGATCCGTCTCGCTCATCCTCACCGACGGCGCCGACGAGCACTCCACGCGGCAGAAGCCGCACACGCTCCGGCCGCTCGTCGAGGACATGCTCCGCAAGGAGACCCACATCGTGGCCGCGATGGGGATCAGCGACGGGTCGACGGACTTCCGGCGCGTCTTCCGCGACATCGGCATCCCCGACGCGTGGATCCTCACGCCCGGCAACACCGCGACGGAGATCCGGCGGGCGTTCCAGACGTTCTCGCAGTCGGCGGTGCGGGCGAGCCAGTCGGCGGGCAGCTTCAGCAAGACGGCCCTCGGCGGCTTCGGGAATTGACGTGGACGCGTTCCTGGTCGCGGCCGGCACGGTGCCCGGCCGCGATCACACCGTCGCCTACCGCAACTGCCAGGACGCCTTCTCGACGTACGCGTCCCGGGAGTGCGTCATCTCGATCGTCTGCGACGGCTGCGGCAGCGGCACCCACAGCGAAGTGGGGGCGAAGCTCGGCGCCCGCATCCTCGCCGAATCTCTGCGCGAGCGCATCGAGGCTGGGGGCGAGCGGGACCCGGAGCACCTGCTCGAGATCGCGTCCGATCGCCTTCTCGCGGCGCTCCACGACGTCGGCGCCGCGATGGGTGGGCCGATCGCGCGGCTGGTCCACGACCACTTCCTCTTCACCGCGCTGGGGGCGGTCGTCCTTCCCGAAGCGACGTTCACCTTCGCCTGCGGCGACGGGATCCTCGCGTGCAACGGCGAGCCCGTCGTCCGCTCCGCGTCCGGCAACGCGCCGTCCTATGCGGGCTACGGGCTCCTGGGTCCACCGCCTCGCTTCGAGATCGTCCACCGCCTCGCGACATGCCGGGTCGATTCGCTCCTGCTCGGATCGGACGGGCTCGCACCGCTCCTCGTGCGGCCGACCGCGGGTCGGACGCTCTCGGATCTCTGGGCCGACGACCGCTTGCTCGGGAATCCGAGGATCCTCGAGCGGTCCCTCCGCGTCTGGGCGCGCGAGCGCCCGCGCGTCGACTGGGACCGGCACCGGATCGAGCGCGAGCCCGGTCTCTTCGCGGACGACGCCACTGCGGTCGTGATCCGGCGGCGGCGCGCATGCTGAAGGTCATCGTCGGTGGCCGCAGGGTCAAGGTCGATCCCCGCCGCTCCATCGGAAAGGGTGGGGAGGCCGACGTTTACGACCTGGGCGGCGGCCGCGCGCTCAAGCTCTTCAAGCCTCCGGGTCATCCCGACTACGCTCTGGATCCCGTCGAGCAGGAGGGCGCGCGGAGGCGCATCGCCGAGCACCAGCAGAAGCTCCTGGCGTTCCCCACCGGCTTCCCGGAGAGCGTGATCGTGCCGCTCGATCTCGCGCGCGATGGCGCCGGCGCGATCGCCGGCTACGCGATGCGATGCCTTCCCGATCCCGTTCCCCTCCACGCGATGGCGTCCCCGTCATTCCCGGCCGGGCGAGCGAACGAGGTCGTGAGCCTGCTCCGGAGCCTTCACGGCGCGGTCAGCGCCGTCCACCGCGTGCCCGCCGTCATCGGCGACTTCAACGATCTGAACGTCCTCGTCTCGGAGGGCAAGCCGTTCCTGATCGACGCCGACAGCTTCCAGTTCGGACCCTACCTCTGCCGCGTCTACACCGACCGCTTCGTCGATCCGCTCCTCTGCGATCCCTTGGCCTCCCGTCCGATCATGGTGAGGCCAGCGTCCGCTGACTCCGACTGGTATGCCTTCACCGCGATGCTCGTCGCCTCGCTTCTCCACGTGGATCCCTTCGGCGGCGTCCACTGCCCGAAGGACCCGGGGAAGCGGGTGGCACACGGGGCGCGACCGCTCCGGCGCATCTCGATCTTCCATCCCGATGTGCGGCTGCCGAAGATCGCGCGCCGGCCGGACGTGCTGCCCGACGATCTCCTCCAGCACCTCCACCTCGTCCTCGAGAAGGACCGTCGCGGACCCTGGCCCACCGCGCTCCTCGAGCGGCTCCGGTTCGCGTCGTGCGCCACGTGCGGCGGGGAGCACGCCCGTGCCCGCTGTCCCGCATGCGCCGTTCCCGCGCCGTTCCCGCGGGTCCTCTTGGCTTCGGTCCGCGGCAAGGTCACCTCGACGGTCGTGAGCAGGACCGCAGGTCGGTTCCTCGTCGCGGGGTTCCAGCGCGGGCGCTTCGTCTCCCTGTGCTCCGAGGGCGGGTCGCTTCGTCGAGAGGACGGTTCGTCGGTCCTCCACGGGGCGCTCGGCCCGAGGGAGCACGCGGCGATCCTGGGACACGAGACACTCGTCGCGCGGGGGCGCACGCTCGTCCGCCTCGCGCCCGGCGCGGCTCCGCGCAGCATCGAGGTCGACTCCTGTGACGGTACGCCGACCTTCGCCGTCACCGATGTTCGCTGCTACTGGGTTCACGAAGGCACGCTCTTCCGAGACGGCGACCTCGGGCCGGAGCGGACCGGCGAGGTCCTCGCGGGGCAGACGCGCATGTGGGCTGGACCGACGTTCGGCTTCGGCGTCTATCGGGCCGGGGAGCTATGCCGTGCCTTCCTCTTTCACGACGCGGCTCTCGGGATCAACGACAGTGCCGCGCTTCCGCGTATCCGCGGCCAGCTCGTCGATGCCCGGGCCGTCTTCGGCAGAGACGCCTGCTGGTTCCTGACGACCACCGTCGAGGGCGCGAGCACGATCCACCGCTGCGCGGTCCTCGACGCGCGCGGCCGGCTCCTCGCGAGCGCCGATGCCGAGCCCGGCGACGGCTCCTGGCTAGGGACGCTGCCCCATCCCGCCCCGTTTGGCCGGTCGTTGCTCGTGGCGACCGACGATGGAATCTCGCGCGTCGACATCGTCGCGGGCGGCCTCGAGGTCACGCGCAGCTTCCCCGACGCCGCGCCGTTCGTCGACGCCGGGTCCCGTCTCGCCGCGAGGCCTGACGGCGTCTATGTCCTCGACGCGCGTGAAGCGCGCAAGCTCACCGTAGGTTGACCGGTCTCTTTGCGGTGGACTGGCGCGGATCGACGCGGCCCGCTGAGCCGTCACCCCTCGTTCGACGGCGCGAACGCGAACGTGCGCATCGAGAGGTTCGCGTGCTGGAAGCCTTCGTGCACGACCGTGAGCACGTCGTCGTCGCCGCGCAGGCCAAGGACGAAGAAGAGCGGGTCGAGGTGCTCCGTAGTGGGCACCGCGAGCGCCGCCGCGGGACCTTCGTCGTAGTAGGCGAGCAGCGTGTCGTCGTCGCGATCGGCAACACGATCGCGAACCCAGTCGTCGAAGGCGCTGGCCCAGGCGTCGACGGGAGCGTCCCGCTCGTCGAAGGCGACGCGTCCCAGGTTGTGGACGATGCCGCCGCTGCCGATCGCCACGACGCCGCGCTCGCGCAGCGGCCGGAGCGCGCGACCGAGACCGACGAGATCGCCGGGCGGGATGCCCGGCGGTAGCGAGACCTGGAGCACGGGGACGTCCGCTCGAGCGGACGAAGGACATGGGGATCCAGGCGCCGTGGTCGAGCCCGCGGGTGGGATCCTCCGTGGCGGGGATCCCTGCGGCGCCCAGCATCCCGGCGATCTCCCTGGCGAGCGCGGGATCGCCCGGGCACGGATAGGAGCGCTCGTGCAGGGCGGGAGCGAAGCCCCCGAAGTCGTAGATGGTCCGGGGTCTCGCGCTTGCCGTGACCCGTACCGGAAGGGGTGCCTGCCAGTGCGCGGACACGATCACGAATGCCGCAGGCCCGGAGATGGCGTCCCCGAGCCCGCGGAGGGATTGCGTGTAGGCGTCGTCGTCCAGGAGCACCATCGGCGATCCATGCGACACGAAGATCGCCGGGGTGCGCTCGGTGGGATCAGAACCCAAAGTCACCTGCCTCGACGTTCCCACCGTAACGAGCCGCCGGATCGGCGATGAAGTTGATGTTGGGGAGCGCGGTGAGCGTCGAGGACTCGTAGTCCCAGCCGAGGGCGGCCGCGGGAAGCGTGGGATCCGCCGGCATGGCGAGCACCTCCGCGTCGCCATCGCCGTCGAGGTCTCCTCCGCCCACCGTGAGCCCGTACTGATCGTTGTAGGCCGTGACGTCGAGGCCGGCGAGCGGAGATACGGTCGCGCCGTCGAAGTTCCAGCCGAGGAGGCGGGACGGGTTCGCGACCGTCTGGCCGGGACCGGTCAGGATCTCGTCGATGCCGTCGTCGTCGACGTCCGCCGTTGCCACCTCTGCTCCGTAGGTGAGCCCGTTGTACGCGTTGAAGTTCACCTTGGCGATCTGGCTGATGGAGACGCCGTCGTAGTTGAAGCCGCGCACGACCGGTCCGAAGACCGCGCCCGGCCCCGGCGTCACGAGGATCTCGTCGAAAGCATCGGCGTCGATCGTGCCGCTGTCGTTGCGCGCGCCGTAGCGCAGCGTGCTGAAGGCGAAGAAGCTGATCTTCCCGATCGCCGACAGCGTGCCGCCGTCCCAGTTGAAGCCGCGCACGTGCGGTCCGAACACCGCCCCGGGGCCCGGCGACGTGACGATCTCGTCGAACCCGTCGTCCTCGACGTCTCCACCCTCTGCGTGGACCCCGAACTTCAGCGTGCCGTAGGCGAAGAAGTTGACCTTCGCGATGGGCGCCGCGCTCGGTGTGAAGAACCCTCGCACGTGCGGGCCGAAGACGCCGCTCGGGCCGGGACCCGTGAGGATCTCGTCGGAACCGGAGCCGTTCAGGTCGCCGTTCCCCACGTTCGCCCCGAACCCGCCCGATCCGTAGGCGTTGAAGTCGATGCCCGTGTAGGGCTGGCTCGCGACGTCCCAGGCCTGCACGCGCGGGTTGGCTGCGGGGTCGGGGCCCAGTCCGGAGAGCAGGTTCTCCGGCGGGTTCGCGGTGACCACGACGTACGCCGGCTTCGTCGCCGTGTCGGAGCCGCCGGGTCCGGTGGCGGTCAGTGCGACCGTGTAGGCCCCGGCCGCGGTGTAGGTGTGGAACGGGTTCGTGTTCGCCGACGTGTTGCCGTCGCCGAAGTCCCACGCGTACGAGGTTGTCGTGCCGGTCGTGAGGTTCGTGAAGGTGACGCCGAGCGGCGCCTGACCGGTGCGAGGCGTACCGCTGAAGTCGGCAACCGGCGGTGTCGCGCCGCCGTAGGCCACCTCGATGATCTCGCCCGTGCTGTAGGCGGCGTAGTAGAGGTCACCGTTGGGCCCCACGTTGACGGACGTCGGAGAGTCCGCGTTCTGGACGAAGTCGAAGTCGCCGGTGTACTGGTGGTTTGCGTCGATCGTGACGTACCGGACCCAGCCCGCGAGGTCGCCGTAGAAGATGACGCCCTGGTAGGTCGTCGGGTAGGTCGTGCCGCGGTAGACCGGGCCGCCGATGATCGCGGCCGCCCCGGTCGTGTTGTGGTCGTACTGGAAGAGCGGATCCGTGTACTGGGGATCCGGCGGCGAGCAGTTCCCTTCGCAGTTGGGCCATCCGTAGTTCTTGCCAGGCTGGGACCAGTTGATCTCCTCCCAGGTGCTCTGCCCGACGTCGCCGACGTAGAGGTCGCCGTTGGCGCTGTCAAAGCCGATCTTCCAGGGGTTTCGCAATCCCCAGAGCCAGATGCGCGGATCGTCGGGCGGCTGGTTGTAGTAGGGATTGGTCGGCACCGCGTTCCCGTCGGTGTCGACCCGCAGCACCTTCCCGAGCGGCGTCGTGAGGTCCTGGGAGTTCGGGGGGTTCGCGTTCTCGCCCACACCCGCGTAGAGGTAGCCGTCGTTGCCGAAGCGCAGGGCCCCTCCGTCGTGGTTGCAGGCGTTCGTGGCATCCAGGTCGTCGATGATGTTGGCATCCGGCGTGAGCGTGTCGTTGCTCTCGATGAAGCGCGCGACCCGGTTGTGGGTCGTCGGCGACGTCGCCGTGTAGTAGAGGTAGACACGGTGGTTCGTCGTGAACTGGGGATCGAACGCGATCCCGAGCAGCCCCTGCTCACAGCCACCCGCCACGTTGATGCTGAGGGCCTGCTTGAGGGGCTGGCTCGCGCGCTTGATCTGCACCGTGCCGCCCTTCTCGAGGATCCAGAGCGCGCCGTCGGATGGAGAGAAGGCGAAGTCGGTCGGCTCCTGGAGCCCGTTGGCCGCGACGATCTCGGTGAAGCCCGGGGGCGGGGTGCCGCCGAAGGAGAAGGGAGCCGCGACGCTGACGACGGAAAGCAGTGCGAGGACCGGGCGCATCCTGGACATCGTGAACCCCCTGTGCGAATGGTGCTCTCCCAAGCATAGCAACGGGGAGGCCGCCGGTCTGGCGCATACGCGAGATCTGGGACGGGGTCCGCGAGCTCGTCATCGCATCGGTCCGCTCTCGAGGCAGGGGTCGCCCGACGTAGCGCTC
Source organism: Acidobacteriota bacterium (assembly GCA_046331505.1). Classification (GTDB taxonomy): domain Bacteria; phylum Acidobacteriota; class Vicinamibacteria; order JAXLQT01; family JAXLQT01; genus JAXLQT01. The sequence goes on along the minus strand of JAXLQT010000003.1, from coordinate 263,628 downwards.
GGGCGGCGGGCTGCCGTAAGATTCCATCGCCATGACCAAGCCAACCAGTCGTCTCCTTGCCACGGGTGTCCTCGTGTGTCTGGGTGTTGCCCCCCTCGCTCGTGCCGCGGATCGCGACGTCACGCACGACGAGACCGACGAGATCTTGGGGCGCCTCGAATGGTTCTACGGCGACCGCGGGATGTGGGATCCCATCGGCGCCGATCCCCTTGCCGGCACGTTCGGCAAGCTGCGCGCCGAAGCCGCGCTGAAGACGATCGCGCTCACGGAGGCGCAGCAGCGCGCCCACCGGGCTCCCGCCATCTGGACGAACATCGGCCCCGCGCCGATCGACAGGACGGGCCTCGCGGGCGACGCGACGGGCCGCATCACCGGGTTCGCCATCGATCCCACGAACCCCAACATCATCTATCTCGGTGCGTCCGCGGGCGGCGTGTGGAAGACGACGAACGGTGGGACGAGCTGGACGCCGATCTTCGATCAGCAGCCGACTCAGGCGACGGGCTCGATCGCGGTCGCGCCGACCAACAGCAACGAGGTCTGGGTCGGGACGGGCGACTACAACGGCGATGCCTACTACCCGTTCTACGGCATGGGCGCCTACCGCAGCACCGACGCGGGCGCGACCTGGCAGGCGCGCAACGGATCCGGTCCCACCGCGATGCTCCTGACGCGCATCACGTCGGTGATCCTGCACCCCACCAATCCGAGCATCGTCGTCATCGGCGGCAACTCGACGTCGGTCGGCGGCGGTGCTTCTCCGGGCGGCATCTTCTACTCCGCCGACGCCGGCCTCACCTGGTCGCAGGCCTACTCGGGCGACGTCCTCGAAGTCGTGCGCGACTCGGGCAACGCCGCCGTGCTCTATGCGGGCGCGAAGAACGTCGGCTGCCTCAAGTCGACCGACGGCGGGCAGACCTGGGTGTCCTCGTCGACCGGCCTCAACGTGGCCGGCAACAAGGTCGAGATCGCCATCTCCCCGTCGAATCCCCAGACGATCTACTGCATGTCGGAGAACACCGACCTCTACCGGACGACGGATGGCGCCGCGACCTGGACGCTGGCCAACGGGAACGCCTGCGGCGGCCAGTGCTTCTACAACATGACGATGAAGGTGGCGCTCAACGATCCGAACACGCTCTACATCGGGACCCTCGTTCCGACGAAGAGCACCAACGGCGGCACGACGATCACGCCGCTCTCCGGCTACGGTCAGAAGCTCCACCCGGACGTGCAGCACATCGATCGCCATCCGACCGACCCCAACACCATCTACGTCGGCACCGACGGCGGCCTCTGGAAGACGCCCGACGCCGGGACGACGTTCGTCAACCTGAACGGGAACCTGAGCATCACCCAGTTCTACGACTGCGGCGTCCACCCCACCCTCGACACGATCGCGCTCGCAGGTGCCCAGGACAACGGCCACGCGAAGTACGCGGGGATCCCGGCCTGGCTTCCCACTGCGCCCACCGGCGATGGGATGAGCGCGGTCATCAGCCCCATCGATCCGCTCCTCTGGTACGTCACCTATCCGAACGGGGCCGGTCGTCCCCAGATCTTCCGCAGCACGAACGGCGGCAACGGATACACCGCCATCGCCGGGCCGATCACCGAGCCCGGCGACTGGTTCACGCCTCTGGCGCTCGCCCCGTCGACGGCGACACGCTGTACGCCGGGGCGAAGAGCGTCTGGCGCAGCACCGACCGGGGCGCGACCTGGACGCTGCTGCCGGGCTCGACGTTCAACACCGTCGTGCGTTCGCTCGCGGTGGCGCCGTCGGACCAGAACACGATCTACGCCGGCGCCAACAACGATCTGAGGCGCTCCACGGACTACGGTGCGACCTGGGCGAGCGCGCTCGGGAACCTCCCCGCGCGGACCTACAACAGCCTCAACGTCGACCCGCAGGATCCGATGCACGTGTACGTCACGATCCCGACCTACACGACCAACCCGATGTGGTACAGCGTCAACGGGGGCGGCACGTGGACGGGAGCGGCAAACGGCCTCCCGCAGGTCGCCGCCAACGACGTGCTCCTGCTCAAGAACCCCACGCGGGTCTACGTCGCGGACGACGTCGGAGTCTACGTGGCCCCGAGCGATGCCGGTCCGTTCACGCCGGACATGAACGGGATGCCGCAGGGCGTTCCGGTCTCGGACCTCGAGTTCAACTCGACCACCAACACGATCGATGCGGCGACGTACGGCCGCGGTGTCTTCCAGAAGGACGCGGGTGGGGTGTTCCTAGCGGACGTGACGGTCGGCAAGGGCGCGGGAAGCCCCGCCGCCAACGACACGCGCCTCAACGCCTACCGGGTCGACGGCACCCAGATCACGCAGATCGACTTCGATGCCTTCTCGGGCGTCGGCTCCGGGTTCGGCGTGAACTCGGCGGGCGGTGACGTCACCGGGGACGGTCTCGCGGAAGTGCTCGCGGGACAGGGTCCGGGACAGACGAACCCGCCCGTGGGCAAGGGCTTCGATCGCGCGGGCTTGCCGATCGGCGGCATCAACTTCGCCGCCTACGGCGGCTCGGGGTACGGGCTCAACGTCGCGTATGGGGACCTCGATGCCGACGACATCGACGAGATCCTCACCGGCCCGGGGGAGGGACCGACCTACGGACCGCAGGTCCGCGCCTGGAACTACGACAACAGCGGGACCACCACGGCGATCGCCAAGATCAACTACTACGCCTACGGGACGCTCAAGTACGGGGTCAACGTCGTCGGGGTCAACTACGACGCCGACGCCATCTACAAGGAGATCCTCACGGGCGCGGGGCCGGGCGACGTGTTCGGCCCGCACGTCCGCGGCTGGAACTACGACGGCACGGCGATCACCGCCACGGCGAAGGTGAGCTTCTTCGCCTTCAGCACGCTCAAGTATGGCGTCAACGTGGCCGGCGGCGACGTCGAGCGCGACGGCTTCGAGGAGCTCCTGCCGGGAGCCGGTCCCGGTCCCGTCTTCGGCGCGCAGGTCCGCGGCTTCAACTTCGACGGCGGGACGGTCTCGGCGATCAGCAAGATCAACTTCGTGGCCTTCGCGACCGGCCGCTACGGCGTCAACGTCTCGAGCGGCGACCTGGACGGCGACGGGTACGCGGAGATCGCGACCGGCCAGGGCCCGGACGCCACGGTGGGCGCGGTCCTCAAGGGCTGGAACTACGACGCAGCCAACATCGTGGAGATCACGGCGATGAACAAGACCGCGTTCGCCGGGGTCAACTACGGCCTGACGGTCGCCGTCGGCACGTACGGTTACTGACCCGCCGGCCGGGGGCTCGTCTTCGGGCCCCCGGCCGTCCCGTAGGTGTTGAACGATAGAGGGGGCTCAGGCTCGCTGTCGCGCCGTCGAGACTGAAGCCCGCCCTTGCGCGTGCCGAAGTTGCTCGCCGGTTTCGTCGGGACTCTCATCGCGCGACGCCACGGCTGTCCGTGAGTACGCCGATGAACGGGTGCGCGGATCGCTCGTCGTTCGTGGCGCCGCTGGTTTCGACTGGCGCCGTGAGTCTGGGCGCGGGTGTCGGCCTCTCCGGCACGCCGGCGAGGCGGATCAGCCGGTCGTTCAGTAGGAGACGGCAGCGAGCGTCCGCGTCGCGACGCTGGCAAACGTGTCGACGTGCTTCCAGAGCAGGATCAGCACGCAGTTCGGCACGACCATCAGCGCGATCAGCGCCGTGTTCCAGGGCGCGACCGCGAGCGGGCCGGGGCGATCCTGCTCGTCGATGATCATGGCGCGCATGACGCGGACGTAGTACCAGACGGCGACGACGGAGTTGAGCGCGCCGACAACCGCGAGCAACACCTTGCCGCGCTGGAGCACGGCCATGAAGAGGTAGAGCTTGCCCATGAACCCCGAGAAGGGCGGGAAGCCGATGAGCGACAGCAGGAACACGGTCATCGACACGGCGAGGAACGGGTTGCGCCGGAAGAGCCCGTTGAACGCCGTCACGTCGAAGCTGCCCTCGCTGTCGTGGACGGCGATCACGACGAGAAACGCGCCGATGTTCATGAAGAGGTAGACGACCAGGTAGATCAGGATCGCCTTGGCGCCTTCCTGGCTGAAGAGGACCAGGCCCATCAGCATGTAGCCGGCGTGGGCGATGGACGAGTAGGCGAGCAGGCGCTTCATGTTGCGCTGGGTGAGCGCGGCGACGTTGCCGACCGTCATCGTCACGAGGGACAGCGAGAGCAGGATGTCGACCCAGGTCGTCCCGGAGAGCGTGGCGCCCATGTTCCCGAGGTTGCGCGCGAGCGCGCCCTGGGCGGCGGGGAAGAAGAAGCGGATGAGCACCGCGAAGCCGGCGGCCTTGGGTCCGACCGACAGCAGAGCCGTGACCGGCGTCGGCGCGCCCTGGTAGACATCGGGACACCAGAAGTGGAACGGGACGCTCGCGATCTTGAAGCCGAACCCGGCGAGGATCAGCGTGCCGGCGACGAGCAGCGTCAGCGTCGTGGCTTGCCCCGCCGGCGTCGTCGCGAGCGCCTGCTGGACTCCGTAGAGGTTGGTCGTGCCGGTGAGGCCGTAGATCAGGCTGATGCCGTAGAGCATCGCGCCCGCTGCGACGGCGCCGAACAGGAGGTACTTCAGCGCCCCCTCGTTGCTGATCCGCTCGCCCCGCGACGTGCCAACCATGACGTAGGAGGTGATCGACACCATCTCGAGGGACAGATAGACCATCAGGAGGTCCACCGACGTCGCGAGCAGGCACCCGGCGGCCGTGACCGCGAGGATCAGCGAGAAGAACTCGCCCTGCGGGACGTGCGACACCTCGCGCGAACGCATCGCCGAGAGCGCCACGATGATCGCGGAGACGATGAGGTACCCCTTGAAGAAGGTCCCGAGGTCGTCGTGCGCCATCGTCCCCATGAAGGTCGAGGCCGACCCGGCGGCGCCGGACCCGAAGTAGGGGACGATCGATCCCAGGGCCAGGCCGAGCCCGGCGAGCGTCACCGCGCAGGTCGCGGCGGCGCGCTGCTTCGGGAACACCAGGTCCGCCACCACGGCGAACACCGTGAAGAGCATCATGATGAGCTCGGGGTAGAGGTACCTCAGGCTCTCCATGTTGCCGAGGACGTGGCCGAGCGCGGCGTGGTCCAAGTTCGCGCTACTCCTTCAGGACCGACGCCTGGTCGAGATCCACCGACGCCACGATCTTGTACATCGAGAGCACGATGGCCAGCGCGACCGCAACCTCGGCGGCCGCCACCACGATGACGAAGAGGGCGAACACCTGACCCTTGACGCCTCCTTCCGCGAAACGGGAGAAGGCGGCGAAGTTCAGGTTGGCGGCGTTGAGCACGAGCTCGATGCCCATCAGCACGTTCACCGCGTTGCGCCGCGTGACGATCCCGAGCACGCCCAGGGAGAAGAGGATCGCCGAGATGACGAGGTAGGGTGGCAAGGTGTCCTGGATCGGCGTCATCGGCTCTCCTCCCGCCGCGTCTCGCGCCGCACCAGCGTCGCCGCGCCGACGAGGGCCACCAGGAGCAGCACCGACGAGGCCTCGAACGGCAGGAGCTGCTCTCCGAGGAACGCGTTGCCGATGGCGTGGGTCGTCGGGAGCCTCTCGGGCACGGCGTCGGGCTTGTGCCAGGGTGCCCGCACCGCGACGAGACAGAGGGTCGCGAAGATGAGCGAGGCGAGCAAGAGCCCCGGCTGGAACTGCACCGTCGCGACCGCGAGCGAGAGCTCGTCGGAGCGCCGGGTGAGCATGACGCCGAACAGCAGCAGGATCAGGATGCCGCCGACGTAGATCAGCACCTGGCTCCCGGCGAGGAAGTCGGCCCCGAGGAACACGTAGAGGCCGGCGACTCCGAAGAAGGTGCCGAGGAGCGCGAAGGCGGAGTGGATCAGGCTCTTAGAGAGCACGACCGTCGCGGCGGACAGCACGGTCACGGCGGCGAAGACCCAGAAGATCATGGAGGGGAGTGCGTCGAGGATCTGGGCGAGCTGCATCAGTGCTTCTTCTCGCCGGCGGCGACCGGTGGCAGCGTGGTGAACTTCGGGGCGTCCTTCGCGAACCGGTACAGGAAGCGGTCCTTGTCGAACTCGGCGAACTCGAACTCGGGCGTCATCACCAGGCACTCGGTCGGGCAGGGGTAGGTGCAGAGGGGCCGCAGTAGCAGCACTGCGTCATGCCGATGTCGAACTGGATGGTCCGCAGCTTGATGGGCGTGCTGTCCGACGCCTTCACCCTCCGGCTCGGTCTTGCCGCAATGCGCTTCTCGGTCGTGATGGTGATGCACGCGACGGACAGGCCTCTCGCACTGCTTGCAGCCGATGCAGTCCTCGATCTTGTTGAAGAGCTTCATCCGCGATCGATCCGGCAGGATCTTGCGCTGCACCGTGGGTAATGGAGCGTGACCGACGGCGTGAAGAGATGGCGCAGCGTGATCTTCATGCCGACGGCGGTCGAGAAGATGGCGAACCAGATGTTCTTGAAGTATTCGGTCATGACCGCGTGGGCGGCCCGGCGATCGCGCTCGGCGCCGCCGGCCGCGTCTCGGGGATGCGCAGCGCTCCAGATGGAGGAGCCGATGAGCATCACGAAGCTGGATCGGCAGCAGGTACTTCCAGCAGGCGTCCAGGAGCTGGTCGATCCGCAGGCGCAGCGGCAGCGTCCAGCGGAGCCACATCTGGATGAAGACGAGAACATCGACTTGCCGATGAAGCAGATCGGTCCGGGAGGTTCAGCCCGGGATGCCGCTGTACCAGCCGCCGAGGAACGCGGTCGTCGCGATCGCCGAGACGGTGAACATGTTGGTGTACTCGGCGAGGAAGAAGAACGCGAAGCGCATGCCGCTGTACTCGGTGTGGTACCCGGCGACGAGCTCCGACTCCGCCTCCGCGATGTCGAACGGCGTGCGGTTGACCTCCGCGAGGGATGCGGTGACGTAGAGGAAGAAGGCGACGAAGGTGAAGGGGTTCCTGGTCGGGAACACCCACCAGTTCCAGAAGCCGCCCGCCTGCGACATCACGATGTCCTGCAGCGACAGGCTGCCGACGCAGAGCACGACCGTCAGGAGCGCCATCAGCGCCGGTATCTCGTAGGCGACGATCATCGCGGCGGAGCGCAGCCCGCCGAAGAGCGCGTACTTGTTGTTGGACGCCCAGCCCGCCATGATGATGCCGATGATGGTGAGCGATCCCAGGGCGACCACGTAGAGCATCCCGATGTTGAGGTTCGCCACGGAGAGCGCCTTGCCCCACGGCAGCGGCACGAGCGCGGCGAAGGCGCCGAAGAAGACGAGGAACGGCGCGGCCTTGAAGAGCACGTGGTCGGCGTCCTTCGGGACGATGTCCTCCTTCACGAGGAGCTTGATGCCGTCCGCGGGCGACTGAGCCCAGCCGTGCCAGCCTCCGACGAACATCGGTCCAAGGCGATCCTGCATGTGGGCCGACACCTTGCGCTCGAGCCAGATGGAGAACATCACCATGACCTGCGTGAAGCCGAAGATCACGCCGAGCATCACGAGGATCGCCACCACCCACTGCCCCTCCTTCGGCATGCGCCCGAAGAGCGGCACGTTCTCGGCGATGAGGCTCGCGAGGTACTCCACTACCGGTCGACCTCGCCGAGCACGATGTCGACGCTGCCGATGATCGCGACGACGTCGGAGATCAGGGCGCCCTGGCTGATCTCGTGGAAGGCGCCCATCACCTGGAAGCAGGGGCTCTTCACCTTCACGCGGTAGGGGTTGTCCTTGCCGTCGCTCACCAGGTAGTAGCCGAGCTCGCCGCGCGGCGTCTCGGTGCGCATGAAGGCCTCGCCCTTCTGGGGCTTCACCTTCTTCGGGACCGTGGCGTGGACGTTCTCCTTCGGGAGCCGCTTGAGCGCCTGGCGCACGATCTTGACCGACTCCGCCATCTCCGCCATGCGCACGTAGTATCGGTCCCAGCAGGAGCCGAGCGGGCCGTACTTGCCCAGGCCGATGACGACGTCGACCCCGTAGGTGTCGTAGCGCCGCCGTAGGGCTCGTCCTTTCGGAGGTCCCACTTCACGCCGGAGCCGCGGAGGTTCGGCCCCGAGATGCCGTAGTCGATCGCCAGCGTCGGGCGGCAGGATACCCACGGCGCAGGTGCGCTTCACGAAGATGGCGTTGTAGCTCAGGAGGTCGTTGAGCTCGGCGAGAGCGGGCTCGAACTCGTCGAGGAAGCGCGCGCACTCCACGTCCCACCGCAGCATGTCGGCTGGACGCCGCCCACCCACGAGCAGTTGTAGAGCCCTTGCCCGCAGATCCACTCGAAGAGGTCGAGGATCTTCTCGCGCTCGCGGAAGGCGTGCAGGAACGGGGTGTAGGCGCCGATGTCGATGCCGGTGGTGCCGATCGCCAGGAGGTGGCTCGCGATGCGGTTGAGCTCGGCGGTGATGATCTCGAGGTTTCGACCCGCTCGCCGACCTGGATCTTCATGAGCTTCTCGACGGTGAGGCGTAGCCGTAGGGAGTTGTTCATCGCGGCCACGTAGTCCGCGTGTCGGTGATCACGCCCGGCCAGTCGACGCTCTCGCAGTGCTTCTCGAAGCAGCGGTGGAGGTAACCGATGTGGGGATCGCCTTCCTGACGACCGCCTGCGCGGTTGAGCGCACCGCGCGCCTGAAAAGCCAGTTCCATAAAGAGCACCATCCCCGTCGCTGAATTCCTCGACTTCCATCGTTTCCTCGTCTGGCGATCGCGCCCTGGGACTAGTCGAAGGGACCCGCCGAAGCCGCCGATGCCGAACTTGCGCATCGCTTCCTCCACCATCTGCTCGGTGGGGCGCACGCGTATGCCGTTGTAGAACTCGGGTCGCCGTAGTCCTTGCGGAGCGGCCATCCGACCCAGTCGTCTGCGCAGAGGATCCGGCGCAGGTCGCTGTGGCCCTCGAAGACGATGCCCATCATGTCGTAGCACTCGCGCTCCAGCCAGCGTCTGCGCCACGCCACACGCTTCACCGTCGGCACGGCGGGATCCTGCCGGTCCAGGTCGACCTTCAGCACGCCGCAGGCGCCGCATCGAGAAGTGGTAGACCAGCTCGAGCCGGTCCTTGTAGTCGACGGCCGAGATCAAGAGCAGCGAGTCGAACGAGAGATCGGGATCGCTCTTCAGGAAGCCGCAGATGGGGGCGATGGACTGCGGCGTCACGACGATGAACGGATCGACGACCCCGAGGTCGGAGCGCGTCACCACGCCTTCGCCGAACGCCGACTTGATGCGCGCGAGGATCCCGGATGCGTCCACTAGGCCTTCGTCTCGCTCCCGGCGGCCGCGCCGACGATCTCCTGGAGCGGCCGCGCGGCGTCGACCGCCGCCTGGCGCTGCTTGGCTTCCCACTCCGCGGCGGCACGCGCGACGCTCGCCCGCATCTCGGCGCCGGCGCGCTCGATCTCCTTGATGCGCTCCGCGTCGATGCCGCCTTTGGCCATCGTGACGATCTTCTCCTGGAGCTTCAGGATCCCGAAGATGAGGGCCTCGGGTCGGGGCGGGCAACCCGGGACGTACACGTCGACGGGTACGATCTCGTCGACGCCCTTGAGCACGTGATAGCCGTGCGCCCAGTAGGGGCCGCCGTTGTTGGCGCAGCTTCCCATGGAGAGCACGTACTTGGGCTCGGGCATCTGCTCGTAGAGGCGCTTGATGCGCGTCGCCATCTTGTGGGTGACGGTGCCGGCGACGATCATCAGATCGGACTGGCGCGGCGTCGCGCGGAAGGCGCCGGCCCCGAAGCGGTCGAGATCGAACTTGCTCGCCCCGGCGGCCATCATCTCGATGGCGCAGCAGGCCAGGCCGAACGTCATCGGCCAGAGCGACGACTTGCGGCCCCAGGCGAACACCTGGTCGATCGTCGTCATGACGATCTTCGCGGGACCGAGCTGGTGGACCTCGCTCATGCCGCTCCCTTCATGGTGGGCGGGGCCAGGAGCGCCTCTCCAGCGCGCTTCTGCTTCTCCGCCTGCTGGGCGCGCCATGCCATGATCTCGAGGTTGTCGTGGCGATCCTGGGGCTTGATCCACTCGAGGTCGCCCTTGGCCCATACGTACGCCAGCCCGGCGCCCAGCACGAGGAGGAACACGAGCCCCTCCGCGAGGGCGAGCACCGGATCGGGATAGCTCTTGTAGACGACCGCCCACGGGACGAGCAACAAGGCCTCGACGTCGAACACGATGAAGATGAGGGCGAGGACGCAGAAGCGGATGTTGAAACTCGTCCAGGCGCTGCCGGTCGGCTCCTCGCCGCACTCGTAGGCGATCACCTTCTCGGCGGAGATCTTGCTCGGCCGGAAGAAGCGCAGATCAGGCTCACCTCGATGAAGACGACACCGAACACCAGGAAGATGAAGACCAGCAGTTCACGAGCATGGGCGCCGAGGTGACGCCGGGAGCAGCGGGCCGGAGCTGTCGCCGGGGCCAGGAGAAGGGGAAGGACAGCATGGGGTCGAGCGGGTACCCTTCTTTGGCCGGCCCTCCTCGCATCGGAGGGGCATCGGCGAGGGACGTCCATGATACCAGTTCCTGGTCCGTCGAAACGTCCTGCCGATGGCGCCCTCCGAGGCGCGCGCGATCAGAAGCTCGAGCTCGCTCTTCACCGCGCAGATTTAATTTCCTGGACGCCGCGGAACGGCTTCACCGTCCACATCGACGAGGATACCCAAGGCCATCGTAGTTGAAGGCCTTGAGACCGCCGTCACCGTCGAGCTCGCGAGGATCTCGTCGTACGCGTCGGTGTCGAGGTTCCCGGCCGACGGGATGATGCCGCACTGGAGGCAGGTGATGGGGTAGAAGTTGAGCGCCGCGATCGGCGTCAGCCCGGCGCCGTCGTAGTTGAAGCCGCGCAGCGTTCTCTGCCGGAGGTCTGCGTCCCCACGAGCAGTTCGTCGGCTTGTCGCCGTCGACGTCGCCTCCGTTCGCGTGCGCACGGAGATGCCGCCCATAGCCCGAGAAGAGCGATTCGCCTCCTGGCGTGCGACACCGCCATGACCTTGAGGCCGAAGCCGTGGTTCGACCGAGCGCGTAGTCCTCCTGCAGCCATTCGCGTCGAAGTCGCCCTTGCCGAGGGTCGCATGGCTGGTGAGGCCTCCTGCGTAGTAGCTGATCTTCGAGATGGGGGACCACCGCGGGAGGCACGGAGCCTTCGGTCGTGGTAGAAGACACGCACCTGCGGGCCGAACACCGGTCCCGGGCCGGGTGTGCAAGATCATCTCCGAGAATCGACCGGGATTCCGCCGCTATTACGCCCCACTGCGGCCGAGCCGTAGGCGAGGAAGTCGGCGGCCCGATGGGAGTGCCGCTCGATCGGCAGTTTTTTGACCTGTGACCACCGCCCGGACCGGCCCCGGCGATCACGTCGTCGAACCCGTCGGCATCGGCGCTGCAAACGTGACGTCTGCGCCAGCCCAGCGAGAAGGCCGCGATCCGTTCTGCTGCGGCGCTCGCGTGTAGATCCGGACGTCCTTGCTGGGCGGGATCGGTGCCGGCGCCGCGGCAAAGCGCGGTTGCGCCGCCCGGTCGGCGCACCGCGCAGGCATTGAAAGAGATGGCTGGCGAGTGTCGAAGCGCGTCGTGCTTGTTCATCGGCGGCCTTGACCGCGGTCTTTCCTTGGCGATCACCGCGTTTCCAAACGCCTTGCGATGAACGTTGATGCCTGATACAGCTTCACGACCAGTTATTAATGACTTGCGTTAGTTACTGGCCTCCATTTACCGTGGTCGTTTCGGTATTAACGGAGGAATACGTTAATATGCAAACGGTCTGGCAGGCGTGGAGATCGGACCAGCGCCTGTCCCGCAGGAAGTTGACGAGAGATGTTGAGGGTCTCGAACCGCGTCGGCATACCGGAGTTTGCCGCGGCACGAATCTGGTAGCCGAAGGTCCTGGAGAGCCTTGAGCGATCTGAGGCTCGACGTCACGGCTTCCTCGCGCAAGCGCGTCACGCCTGGCGGACCGCCCGCGCGAGGAAAAGGTTTCGCGCGCCGGTTCGTCGAGCGACGAGTCGTGGAGGAGCGACGCCAGGTCGTAGGCCCGGCCTGGCGTCTCGGCAAGTCGACGAGCGCGATCATAGTCGTCGCGGACGATGATGTTGCGCGCGTGGAAGTCGCGATGCGAGAACGGACGTTCGGCCGCCGCCCGGGCGAGCTCGCCGAGCGCGGCGTCCAGGGCGCTCCGATCGGGCGGCGCTGAGCGCGACGCGCCGGTATCCTTCGACGTGCGCCCAGGTCCTTGAAGCCCCGCTTTGGCCTTCTCGTTCTTGCAGGCCCTGGAATCCTTGATGTCGGGTGCGGGCGCGGCGCGTGCGCCGTCCTGGATCCGCCGCACGACGTCGATCGCCTGCTCGTAGAGCGGGAGCCACGCGCTCCTCGGGCGCGACGCCACCGCCAGCTCGAGCGTGACGTCGCCCAGGTCCTCGAGTACCACGCGTCCCGCCCGCGATCGACGCACCACACGCGGGGCACGGACGCTGAGCTTCGCGAGATAGTCCGCCATCTCGAGGAACGCATCGCCGAGCTGTCGAGCGGGTGCCCGTATTCCATGGCGATGGTCGAGCCGCCGGCAGCCGTTTCGCGGAAGAACCGGCGCGTCGACGCATCGCCCGCGAGCTCGGTCCTCACGCGCGCGCCGGCTCTTCGTCGCGAACCGGCGGGGGACCAGCCCCCGCCCGGCGATGCATGGTTCGGGTCTTCGACGCGCGATCCGCAATCGCCACGAGGCCGGCCTGGCCAACGTCGACAACTGCGCTTCAGGCGCTCATAGCACTGAACGAGCAGACCATGTTGTCACCACCACCGGCGCCGGCGAGCTCCTCGTAGCCGTGGTAGAGCAGAGCACGGTGTCGGCAATGGACGTCCTCGCGGACCCAGCTCCTCCCGACGATCGATCGCTCGATCGTGGCACCGCCGCCGATCCCGCGCCTTCGAGGATCACCGAATCGGCGATGCGCGCGCCGCGCTCGACCCTCACGTTCTCGCCGAGCGACGCCGCCAGGCTCGGCGTCCTCCCTGGCCGACCTGGCAACCGGCGCCGGCGAGGCACGAGCCTGGTCATGGGCGCGCGATCGGCGTCGCGGAGCTGGGCGAGGAGGTCGAGGTTCGCGCGCAGGTAGCGCTGCGGCGTCCCGAGGTCGCCACGGAGCGCGGACTCGAGGCCGACGATCGCCCCGCGCGCGGCGAGGGCGAAGGGTAGACGTCGGCGTTGATGTCGTAGTTGCCCTCGGGCCGATGTACTCCAGATGTCTCGCGACAGCACGTGAACGCCGACGAACATGCGGATGCTCTGCGCCGAGCGCACCGGTGACGGCGGGCGGCCGGCGATGCGCACGATGCGCTTCTCTCCATCGAGCTCGACCGGCGCGAAGGTCGCCGCCGGAGGCATCGCGCGCAGCGCCATCGTCGCCAGCGGCCGCGCCTCGCGGTGGCGGGCGACGAGCGGACCGAAGGGGAAGCCGTAGTAGCAGTCTCCGTTGACCAGGAGGAACTCGTCTTCGTCCTGGAAGAGGTGCTCGACCTCCTTCAGCCCGCCGGCCGTCCCGAGGATCTGACGCTCCTCGGAGAAGCGGATCGAGAGCCCGGCGGGTGCGTGGGACTCCACGACGCTTCGCACCGTCTCGGGAAGGTGATGGAGGTTCACCACCACCTCGTCGACCGAGGCCTCGACGAGCCGATCGAGGATCGAGAGGACGAGTGGCCGACCCAGGAGCGGCATGACGGGCTTCGCGCGGCCCACGCTGAGCGGGCGCAGCCGGTTCCCGCGTCCCGCGCAGAGCAGCATCGCCTTCACGGGAGCGCGTCTTCCGGGAAGACCATGGCGCACGAAGCCCTTCGCGCGGTGAAGAGCGCGGTAGCTTCCCACGAAGCGCCCTTGCCCCAGCCGAGCGCGCCGCGGCGGCGCGGTGATCCCCCTCCACGGAACCCTCGAGCTCCACGAACATCCCGATCGGCGTCTCGTCGATCGTGACGACGAGATCGTCGAGGGCGAAGACCTCGCGGTACTTCTGGCACCGGTAGCCGGGGGCGAAGCCCAGCCCTTCGAGGATGGCGGGCCAGGGCTTGTCGCGGCCCACTTCGCACTCGAGTCGCGCGACTTTCATCCCCGTCTCGCCCGTCGGGGTCCGGGCGCGGCTCCTTGTAGGTCAGGACGGCGCGGCCGTCCACGCGGCGGAGCCGGAGCACGCGGCCCTCCCGCTCGAGGTTGCCGCTCCGGTCGTCGTAGAGCGTGTTGTCCTCGAAGGTCCTCGCCGGCTACCCGCCGCGCGCCCGCGTCGACGAGGAGCCGCCGCGACCGCGGCAGATCCTCGATCGCGATCTTGACCTCGATCTCGATCCGATCCCGACCCGCCGGATGTTGCTCGAGCCCTGCGTGTTTCGGTTCGTCATATGGGGCGTGGGAGCTCCAGGAGATCGGGCCACGCGGGAGCGGGATCCGCGCCCCCCTCGGCCGGGTAGATCTCCCGGTAGCGAAGATACGAGAGGTAGACGCGGCGCAGGTATTGCTTGGTCTCCGCGAAGGCGATCTCGCCCTCGAACGGCACGAGGCCCCTCCCGGAGCGCCTGACCCAGTCGGAGGCGGCATCCGGTCCCGCGTTGTAGGCGGCGATCACCGGGGCCGGGGAAGCGTCGAACCGATCCCAGAGGTGTGCCAGGTAGCGCGTCCCGAAGAAAACGGCCGTCTTCACGTCGTAGAGGTTATCTCCCTCCGGGTCCGGGGCGTTTGCCATGCCTCTCGCCGCGACCTCGGCAGCGATCGCCTTGGCCGTGTCGGGCACGACCTGCATCAGGCCGTAGGCGCCGGCAGGCGATCGCGCGTCCGGCTCGTAGGCACTCTCCTCGCGCGCGATGGCGGCGGCGAGCGCGAAAGGGATCCCTGCGTCCTTGGCGCCGCGGACGATCTCGCGAGGCAGGGGATAGAGCAGCCGCCGGAGCGCCGCCGGATACGCCTCGGGAAGGACGTCACGCGGCAGCGCGCCGGCCCGCGCCTGCGCCAGCGCGAGCGCGCGGTTCCACTCGCCTCCAAGGGTGTAGACGGACGCCCGCGTCATCGGGCCGAGGCTCCGGCTGTCCCCGTCCTCCATCATCGCGAAGCACGCCTCGCGGGCGAGGCCCGATGCGAGGAGGCGCAGGTAGCGCGGCGAGCTCTCGGTCACGGCGCGGAGATCGATCCGGTCGAACCCGGACACGTTGCGGTAGCGCGGCAGCTTCTCGTAGAGCCCGGAGAGGACGCCGAGCCCGGCCTGCTGGAAGGCGCCTGGGTTCGCGCTCCAGAGATCGAGCAGGCGGTCCTTCGCGCGCAGCAACACCGCCGGGCTCGACTCGTCGGCGGCGATGACGAGCTTGGGATCGGCCATGAGCGGCGCCAGCGGAAGTGGCGCGATGCGCTCGCGCGCGACTTCCCCGAAGAAGCCGGACGGGTCCTCCCTCATCACGCGCGACAGGAGCTCCGCGCGCTCGGCCGCGGCCTTCGGATCGAGCAGCTCCTCCCGCATCAGGCGGGCGCGGTTGCCATCCTCGCCGACCAGGCGCACGAAGCCGTCGAGGATGGCGAGCGCGCGCTCGGGGTTGGCGGCCATCTCGATCCGCGCCTCGGTCCAGGAAAGCTCGGCCCTGTAGGCCGGGTCCTTCGCCGCGCCGCGCGCCTGGGCGAGAAGCGTTCGTGCCTCGTCGAGACGGCCCAGGGACCGCAGGATGCCGACGCGACGCGAGAGCGCGTGACGCGCCATCTCTCCCGGGGAGCTCTCCCCGAGGCTCGCGAGGATCTCCATCGCGGCATCGGTGCTGCCCAGCCGTTCGAGACAGACGGCCCGCTGGAACGCTGCCGATGCGGAGAACGAGCTCGACGACGAGAGCCCTGCCGCGGTCTCGAATGCGGCCGCCGCGCTCCTGTAGTCGCCTTCCCTGAAGTAGATGCGCGCGATGGAGAAGACGGTCTCAGCGCGATCCAGCCCTGCGGCCTTCGCGGCGGCCGACCTCTTCGGCGCGGGCCGGGCCTTGCGCTTGTTCTTCTTCTTGCCGCGTTCCGCCGCGGCTTCGGGCGCGTACCCTTCGGGCGTGGCGCGCGGGAGGTCCGCAGCCTGTGCGAGGAGGCGGATCGCGCTCCCCCATTGCCGGTTCTTGTAGAAGCAGAGGCCGCGCGCGCGCAGAGCGTCCGGCGACAGCGCGACGGCGTTCTTCGCCTCGAAGGCGACCATCGCGCGCGCCGCGACGAGCGCGGCGTCGTCCGCGTCGTCCTCCGCGAGCAGCGCCTCGAAGCGCGAGACCGCTTGCGGGTAGCTCGGGACGTCGACCAAGAGGAGGAGGAGGAGCTGGGCCCCGGCGTCTCGCCGCGTGCGCCTCGACGTGGAGGTCTCGAGCGCGGAGAGGGCGGTGCGGGCGCGTTCCGTCTCGCCCTTGGCGGCGAGCAGGACGGCGAGTCGGAGCTTCATCGCCTCGATGTCCGGATGGTCGTTCGCCACCGTCAAGAGTCCCTGCAAGGCTTCCAGCTCCGCGGCGCGATCGCCCGCCTGCCGGGCCGCGCCGGCCATCTCGCGGAACGCCACGTCGCGCCACGCCTCGTCCTTCGCGACCGCGCGGTAGACGGCGATGGCTTCCGCCGGCTTCTCCTCCATCACGAGGAGCCGGCCGGCCGCCAGTTCGCCGCCGAACGGCTGCAAGCCTTGCCGTGTGGCGGGGGCGAGCGCGTCCCACGCCGCGCGCGCGGCGACAGGATCCTCGTCCAGGAGCGCCCGCGTGAGCCCCGGGTCCGGGCTCGGCGACGCCTCGCGCGCCCCGAAGAGCGCGACCGCGATGACCGCGCGCATCCGGCGAACGCGTGGCGTGCCCATGGGACCGCCAGTCTAGTTCACGTCCCGGAAGTCGCCTCCCAGGATCGCCCTTGACCGGGCGCCCGGCTCACGGGGACTTCGTCTCGCTGCGCCCGAGGATCTTCACCGCGTAACCGCGCGCGATCTGGTTGCACTCGCGCGACGCGGCGATCTTGTGCAGGTTGTCCTTCCTGAGGAGGCTGATGTACTTGAGCACGACGTAGGCGGGGGCCTTGGGATTGCTCACGAGCGCGACGCGCGGCTCCTCGCCGCGAAAGAGGCGCTGGTCCTTCGCGAGCTCGACGAGGAGGCGCGCGTTGATGCTGTAGATGGCGAGGTAGGGCGTGAGGTTCTCGAGCGACCGCAGGTGGCGGAGGCACTCGAGCGCGATCGGATCGACGGGGTGGCTACAGAAGTGCTTGAGGAAGTAGCCGCGGCGGGCGAGGAGCCGCTGGATCGGCAGGGGCACCTTGGTCCAGCCCTCGATCGGGTTCTCCAGGCGCGGCCCGTGGGCGAGGAACTGGCGGAACCGCTCCACGTAGGGGCGGTCGATGTCGATCAAGAGGTGATGCTCGCGCCCCGCGGCGCGCACGCGCTCGTCGAGGTCCATCAGCATGTCGAAGTAGGAGCTCTCGTGGAACGCGTCCACCTGGTAGAGCTCCTTCAGCATCTCCACGATCGCGAGCGTCCGGTCGGGACCGCCCGTCGCGCGGAGCGAGTCGCGGATGCAGGCGAAGAACACCTTCTGGTGGCCGATGGAGACGCGCGGCTTGAGCTTGCGCCAGATCTCGAGGATCCAGGGGATGGGCGTGTCCGTGTGCGAGACGATGGGCCAGTAATCCGGAGGCTCGACGAGCTCCATCGCGAGCGCGCGGTAGTCCGCGCTCGGATGGAAGAGGAAGCTCTTCGCGAGGACGCGGCGGCTCGCCTCTTCGTGGCGGTCGAGGATCCGCCGTGCCTCGGAGACGTCCAGGTAGCGCCCCTCCTCGCGGCGGAAGAGGCGATGGATCTCCTGCCAGCGTCCCCGCAGCGAGGGATCGCCCGCGAGCTCCACCGCCCGCTCGAGGACGGGCCGGGCCTGCCCGCGCCCCTCCAGGAGCAGCACGTCGGCCGAGCGCCACAGCGCCTCGAGGAGCCGATCGCGATCCCGCTCCGGCCGATCGGCGAGGTGGGCGAGGAAGCTCTGCTGCCCGGCGCCCGCGACCGTGAGCACGGCCTCGTGCCGCTTCAGCTCGCTATGGGAGAGGAGGCCGTCGATCCAGTCGGGCTGGAGTGCCTCTCCCTCGGTCTCGGGCGTCGCCGCGAAGAAGTCTTCTCCGGCGCGCGACTCCTCGAGGGCGAGCACGTTCTGGATCGGCGCGAGGATGCTCTTCTGGAGACGCATGGCGGTGCCGGGAGGAGCGCGGTGCGTCCCGAGAGATCCTCGAGATGGTTGACCACCTGGTCGGCCAGGTGCGCGAGCGAGACGAGGAACGCGCGTGAGGCCTGCTCGCGCGGCGCGGCGAGCAGTCTCAGGAAGAGCGCGCTCGCGCGGACCTCGATCTCCGACGCGCGCGTCAGCACCGCGTCCTCGTCGGGCCGGCGCTGCGTCGAGAGCGTGGCGAACGCCTCGACGGCGAGCTCGACGCGCTCGAGCTCGGTCGCAAGGTCCGCGGGACGATCGGCGGCATCCGCGGCCGCCGGGCCCGGCGCCTCCGGCTCGAGCAGGCGCGCGGCCTCCGCGCCGAGCGCGGCAGCCGACGCGGGCCGCGCGTTCGGCTCCTTCGACAAGAGCCGCGACAGCAGATCGAGGAGCGGCGACGGGAGCGGCACCGTCGGCTCGCGCAGGAGCGGCGGCGGGTCGTTGACGATCTTGCCGAGGAGCTCCTTCAGGTCGGACGCCTGGAAGCACGGCCGGCCGAGCAGCATCTCGTGGAGCACGGCCCCGAGGGAGTAGAGGTCGCTCTGCTCCGACGACTGCCCCGCCACGACCTCGGGGGCGAGGTAGTCGAGGGTCCCCTCGAGCGTCCCGCGCATCGTGATCCGCGGCAGGAACGCCGCGGTGGAGATGCCGAAGTCCGCGAGGATGAAGCGCCCGTCGCGCTCGACGAGGATGTTCGACGGCTTGACGTCGCGGTGGAGCACGCCGCGCGCGTGCGCGTGACCCAGGGCCGCGGAGACGTCGCGCATCACCTTCACGGCCTCCGCGATCGGCAGCGGCCCGCCCTGGAGCTTGCGCGCCAGCGACGGTCCGCGCACGAGCTTCATGGCGATGTAGGGCCGCCCGTCGTCGACGCCCACGTCGTAGACGGGCACGATCCCAGGATGGTCCAGGCTCGCGAGGATCCGCGCTTCGCGCTCGAAGCGCGCCATCTCCTCGCGGGGCGCGCCCTGGACGCGGTCGAGGAGCTTGAGCGCGACGAGCCTTCCGAGCCGCTGGTCCATGGCGCGCAGCACGAGGCCGAACCCACCGCGGCCCACGATGCCCATCACGCGGTAGCGCTCGGCGACGAGGATGCCGACGAACCGCGCGGCATCCTCCCGCTCCACGCGCCCCGCGGGCTCCGCGGAGGGGAGCTCGTGCGTCGGCACCTCCTGCTGCATCACGACGTCGGTCGGACGGTCGGACGAGGCCGGATCCGCCGCGGGACCGCAGGTCTCGCAGGTCCCGTCGCCGGAGCGGAGCGCACCGCAGACGGGGCAGCGCATCGGTTCGCTCATGGCATCGCGGACGATTGTAGGCTTGGGATCTGATGGACGCGATCCTCGCCGCCCGCCGCGGGCCGTCGCTTCTGGGCGAGCTCCGCCGAGGGTTCTCGACCGGCAACCTCGCGACGGCCATCGCCGTGGCGGTCCCCGTCGCCCTCGCGGTCGTCGCCTTCGGCACCATCGCCACCGCGGTCGTGTCGGGCGTCGCGGCGTTCGTGGCGATCACGGCGCTGCACGTGGCCCTTCACGCTTACTTCGGATGGCGGTTCGAGCGGGGCATGGCGGCGCTTCACGCCGGAGATGCGCCCCGCGCGCGCAGGCTTCTCGGCATCGTGGCGATGCGCGGGATCGATCACTACGACCCGGACGGCGCGGTGCGCGACGCACTCTCGCGCCTGTCATGAGGTCCGCGGCGGCCCTCGTCGCCGTCCTTGCGAACCTCGCTATCGGGGAGGCGGCGCTCGCCCAGAGCTGGCAACCGCTCGATCCCGAGCCGCCGGCGTTCATCGTCACCGCCATCGCGGTCAAGACGACGGATCCGATGAAGATCGTGGTGACGACCGATCCCGACGGGACCTGGGACAACCTCGACGGCAGCGATCCCGATCGCGGCCCCACGCGCCTCGGCTTCACGCACACCGACATCGGGACGCTCGACATCCACGAGACGCGGACCGTCTTCGCGCCCAACGCTCCCCTGAGCGATCCCGATCGCGTCTACGTGCTCGACAAGCTGAGCTTCCTGGGGACGACGATCGATCCGGCGGGCAAGGACTGGGAGTCGGTGAAGCTCCCCGGATGGGGTGGGGAACAGCCGTGGAGGTCCCTCGCGGTGAGCCCGTCCGACGACGACCTCGTCCTTGCCGGAGGCCGTGCCCACGCCTGCTGCGCCACGAGCTCGTGCCCTCCGAACACGCCCTGCGATGGCCTCACCGCCGTCCGGCGGACGACGAACGCGACGGCCCTCGGGTCGGCGGTCTGGTCCAACGTCGCCGGCGTCCCCGGCGACGTCTTCGTCACCGACATGGAGTTCGATCCCTACGACGTGACGCCCCCGGTCTCGGTATGGGCCTCGACCGCGCGTTGCTGGAATGGGTACCACGAGTACTGCGCCGAGGGTCCACGCCACGGCGTCCTGCTCTCGACGGACGCGGGGCTGAGCTTCGCCGAGCATCTCCTGCGCGCGAACCCTCTGGACGATGCGAACGAGGTGAACGCCGTCGCGGTCCTTCCTGCGACGGTGCTGGCGGCCACGGACGGCGGTCTCTACCGCTGCAACGACTGCCCCTCGCCCGCATCGAGCTGGAGCGACGTCACGCCGCCGCTTCTCGGCGCCACCCGGCGCGTGCGCGACGTCCTCTTCGCCGATAGCCCCTCCGCGATCGCCTACGCGGCGACCGACGACGGCGTGTGGAAGAGCACGGACCTCGGGGTGAGCTGGGCGGTCACGTCGCTGCCCCGCGGGATCGCGACCGCGCTCGGCGGTCTTCGAGACCATGCGGACCTCGTCTACGCGGGCTACGACAACAGCGATCCCGCGCGGCGTGTGCCGTTCCCGCTCTACCGCGCCCAGTCCTCCGGCACGGTCGTGACGCCGATCTCCGGCCCCCACGGAGGGTTTCCGACGCAGACCGTCGCCATCGCGTCAGGAGATGACGCCCTGATCACCGTCGGGACGATCTGCCATCAGGGCATCTGGCGCGGGGAGATCGGCGCGCTGCCGCGATGGATCAAGCCTCCCCAGGCGTCGCACGGGATGCTGCACTACCCGATGCGCCTGGTCGCCCATCCGACGCAGCGGGACACGATCTACGCGACGGTCTACGACGGCCTGTTCCGCACGACGGACGGGGGCCAGACCTGGGTGGCCCTCGCGGGGCTGAGTCGCCACCTCCACGGCCTCGCCATTGCGCGCGCCGCGCCCAACATCCTCTACGTGGGATCGGGTCACGGGATCTGGGGGACCCCGGGCGGCGACATCGTCTGGCGGAGCACCAACGGCGGGGTGCAGGGCGGCTGGACGCAGAGCCTGATCTCCGCGGCGACAGTCGCGGGCTGGAGCGACGCGGTCCCGTCGAGCCTCATCGACATCGCCGTCGATCCGCGCTCGCCCACGGCAGCGACCGTCTACGTCGCCACGTTCGGCCACGAGCAGTACCCCGGAGAGGAGGGCGCAGGGCAGGGCGTGCTGCGGAGCACGGACGCCGGCGCGACCTGGCGGCTCGTCACGGCCGGACTGCCGACGGCCCTGTCGAAGTGGGTCGCGCGGATCGCGATGGCCGTCGTCGGGGGCGACCTGCGCACGCACATCGCGACGCTCGACGGCGTGTACCAGTTGACCGGCGCGACCGCCACGACCTGGGTCGACATCTCTTCTGCCGCCGGCGGCCACTGCGCGCCCTGCGCGGCGGACACGCGCTTCGAGGCGGTCGCCGTCGATCCCCTCGATCCGAGCACGATCTACGCCGGCACGTCCCACAACACCCTCGTTCCCGCTCACATGTACCGCGCGCGGACCGGGAACGGCGGGACGACGTGGGCATGGCAACAGATCCCGATCACGATGCTGCCGCACGCCTGGTCGGTGACCCTGGGCTCGGGACCCGCGCCCCACGATCTCGACCACAAGCCGATCGCGCCGCTCCAGATGCCCGCGTCTTTCTTACTTCGCTATCGCATCCGCGATATCGCGGTCGGCAAGGAGCGCGCGTACGCCGTGGTCGAGGGAGCCGGCGTCTACGACCTCAACAAGGACACCTCTCCCTGCGCGCGCAACCGCGCCGCGATCGCCTCCTTCGGAAGCCGCGCGGCGGCCGGTCAGCCGGTGACGCTCAGGAACGGCTGCACCCAGTGCACCCACCTGTGGTCGTTCGGCGACGGCGCGACCAGCAACGCGCAGAACCCGGCCCATCCCTACGCCGCGGGCTTCTACACCGTGGGGTTGACGACCACCGACGGCGCCGAGGCGTGCTCGGCGTCGAGCGAGGGCTACGTAGAGGTGTGGTCCAGCGCTCCGGGCAAGACGTCCGCGGAGATCGTCTCGAGCCCCGGTGCCGGACCTTCGCACCTTCCGCGGATCCGGGGATCGCGCCACGACTCCGGCGTGGCGCTGCCCGCGGAGAATCCCGACCTCCTCGCCTATGCGACGTCCGGCTACGGCGCCGAGGTTGCGCTCGGCCGCGTCGAGCCGTGCGCGCCTTCGTGTGGCCCCGCGAACACGGTCCTGCCGAGCATCCTCACTGCTCCCGGTCCGGCCCCGAACGCGGGCTCCCAGGTCCGCGGCTTCGCCCTCGACGGCGCTCCGAAGGCGAAGATCAACTTCTTCGCGTATCCCGGCGCGACGCACTACGGTGCGAAGGTCGCCGCCGCGCACCTCTTCGACGTCGCCGGATCCGACACGGCGTCGGAGATCCTCACGGGTCCAGGTCCCGGCGCGACGTTCGGGCCTCAGGTGAGAGGGTGGGATTACGACAACGTCCAGATCGATGCCATCCCGAAGGTCAACTTCTTCGCCTACGGCACGCTGAAGTACGGCGTCAACGTCGCGGGCGGCGACTTTCTGACCGGCGATGCGCTCGACGAGATCCTCACCGGTTCGGGGCCTGGTTCGACCTTCGCGCCGCACGTCCGCGGCTTCCTCTTCGACGCGGCGGGGGTGACGCCGAAGGTCAGCTTCTTCGCGTACGCCGCGAGCGGCTACGGCGTCCGAATCGCGGGCGGCGACGCGACCGGCGACGATCGCGACGAAGCCCTCACGGGCCGCGGCCCGGCGCCTTCGGGCGATTCCGAGGTCCGCGCGTTCGAGCTGTCGCCGGCGCCGGGCGCACCGTTTCCCGGCATCGCATTCCCCGGTGCTCTCTACGGCGCGATCGTCTCCGCGGGCAACGTCGATCCGCTTCCGGGTTGTCCCACCTGCGAGGCGATCCTCGCGGGCCCGGGTCCCGACCCCGGGCGTCCGCCCAGGGTCCGCGGCCTACGCGTCGTCCCCCCGTCGCTCGAGCTCATCCCCGGCCTCGACTTTCCGCCGTTCGGCGATCTCGAGCTCGCGGGCTACGGGGCGATCGTGGCCGGCAGCTCGGATCTCTGAAGATCGGCTGTCAGCGTCAAACAGGAGGCGATGACGTGCCCCAGCGCTCGCGCGGCGTCGACGAGCCGATCGTCGTAGCTTGCCAGCGCAGGTCGTTGACCCTGGTCTCTCAGGAGCTCGAGTGTCGCGAGATGCAGCGCGTCGAGCGTCCGAACCGGCTGCGGGAACGGCTCGAGAGCGCGAGCAAGCACCGCAGGGGTCGACGGGGATCGCGTTCGCTTCGACCACACGCGGGTTCCGGAATCCGCGCGAGCGGAGCTCGACCGGATCGCGAAGCTCATCGCCTGAGCCGAGCGACACTCAGTACTGCCGCTCGGCGTCCTCGGGAGTCGGGCTCGTGAAGGGCTCCCATCCCGGGTCCTTGCGGTGGACGTGGAGCGGATCGCTGCCCGCGAGGCGCGCGCCGAGGGACCAGGCACCGACCAGGACGAAGTAGCTGACGACGAGCAGCACCTGGGTCTGCACGAAGACGATCCCGTCGAGGAGGCGGCGGAGCGGGCGGGGCATCAGAAGAGGGTGTAGATGAGCGGGAGCAGGGCGGCTCCCTCGGTGAAGACGGCGACCAGGCCGAAGAGGATCAGGATCACGATGAGCGGGCCGAGCCAGTAGCGGCGGCCGCGCCGCATCATGTGGCGCGTCTCCTTCCAGAGGTACCCGATGCGGCTCATGGTCGGACGGCCTCCGCGGCGGCGACCGGGGATGCGATCGCCGGCCGGCACTGCTCCTTCAGGATCAGGTGATCGCCGAGGACGAGGGCATCGATCTCGGTGCCGAGGAAGCAGTCGAGGGCGTGCTCCGGCGCGCACACCACCGGCTCGCCCTTGACGTTGAACGAGGTGTCGAGGACGACGGGCGTCCCGGTGATGCGTCCGAGCTCCTTCAGGAGCCGGTAGTAGAGAGGATGCTCGGCCTCGTTGACGGTCTGCACGCGAGCCGTGCCGTCGACGTGGGTGACGGCGGGGATCTCCGCGCGGCGCTCCGGGTGGACGGCGACCGCGAGGAGCATGTAGGGGCTCTGCTGGCGGAGGTCGAAATAGTCGGGCGCGCTCTCGATCGGGATGGCGGGAGCGTAGGGCCGGAACTCCTCGCGGTGCTTGACGCGGGCGTTCAGGACGTCCTTCATGTCGGCGCGCTTCGGCGTGGCGAGGATGGATCGATTGCCGAGCGCCCTCGGCCCGAACTCCATCCGCCCCTGGAACCAGCCCACGATCTTCTCGCCGGCGATGAGGTCGGCGGTCTCGCGGACGATCTCGTCGGCGGTGAGGCGGCGCGACGGGACACCGTAGGCCCGGCAGATGAGCGCGATCTCGTCGGCTCCGTACTCGGGACCGAGGCTCGCCGTCCCCGGAGGATCCTGGCGCGGCAGCCCGAGGTCGACGTAGCTCGCATACAGAGCCGCTCCCAGCGCGCCGCCGTCGTCTCCCGACGCGGGCTGGACGAAGAGCTCCTCGAAGGGTCCTTCCTTGGCGATGCGCCCGTTGGCGACGCAGTTGAGCGCGACGCCGCCGGCCAGGCAGAGCTTCTTGCTCCCCGTCGCGCGGAACGCCGCCTGCGCGAGGGCGAGCGCCGCGTCCTCGAGCGTCGCCTGGAGGCTCGCGGCGAGGTCCTTGTGATGCTCGGTCAGCGGCTCGCCGGGTTTCCGGGCCGGACCGAAGAGCTTCTCGAGCTTGGCGCTGCCCATCCAGAGCTTCTCGAGGAACGCGAAGTAGCTCATGTCGAGCACGAAGCTCCCGTCGGTGCCCACGTGCAGCACCTCGGCAAAGTCCTTCTTCATGCGTGCCGTTCCGTAAGGCGCGAGGCCCATCACCTTGCCTTCTCCCTCGTTCACCTCGAAGCCGAGGTGAGCGGTGACGGCGCTGTAGAGAAGGCCGAGGCTGTGGGGGAAGCGCACCTCGTGGGTGAGCTTCACGAGCCCGCCGCGGCCGGCCCCCATCGCTGTCGTCGTGTGCTCCCCCACGCCGTCGATCGTGAGGATCGCCGCCTCGTCGTAGGGCGAGCAGAAGAACGCGGCGGCCGCATGGGCCAGGTGGTGCGGGACGAAAGAGACCTTGCCCCGGTAGCCGATCTCCTCGGTGACGAGGTAGGGGACCCAGAGCTTCCGGTTGAGCCACGCGGGGATCGCCTGCCGGTACTGGGGGAACGAGCGCGGCCACGCGGCGATGTGCTGGAGCAGGATGCGCTCGAACTTGCGCCAGGGCTTCTCGTAGAACACGACGAGATCGAGGTCGCGAGCGAGGAGCCGCGCCTCCTCGAGACAGTAGGCCGTCGCCAGGCGCGGGAAGCCGCTGTCGTGCTTCTTGCGAGAGAAGCGCTCCTCCGCCGCGGCCGCCACGACGCGGCCGTCGCGCACGAGGGCCGCCGCGGCATCGTGGTAGTGAAAGGAGAGCCCGAGGACGTTCAGAGGTGCTTCCTTCCGACGATGACGAAGTAGCCGCCCGCGGGTCCGAGACGCAGCACCCAGGTGAGCTGCTTGCCGAGGATCGACGGGGCGCTGCGGCGCCACGCGCCGGCGTCGGGCCTCGTGAACGGATCCTCGAACGGCGCGGGCTTGCGGAAGATCTCGATCGACGGGAACGAGTTCACGTAGGAGATCCCCTCCTCCCGGAACCAGCGCAGCGCCTGGCCCACCGAGTGGACCGACTCGTAGGGATGGCGAAACTGGTCGGCGAAGTAGATCTCCTTCTTGGACCGCTCCGCGCCGTCGAACAGACCGTCGATCTCGCGCTCCTCCACCTTGCGGAACGTGCGCGAGAGCGCGTTGACCACGAACCGCCGCGCCCGCAGCGTGGTGCGGCCGTAGGTGTTGTAGAGGCCCACGGCGACGTAGCCGCCGGGCTTGCAGATCCGCGCCACGTGGGAGAACCCGCGCCTCGGATCGGGCGTGTGGTGCAGGACGCCGTTGCAGAAGACGTAATCGAAGCTTGCGTCCGGCACGTCCAGGGCGAGCACGTCCGCCCAGACGAAGCGCGCCGAGGAAAGGCCGAGCCGCTCGGCGAGCTCGGTCGCGCGGGTGAGCGAGGCGCGGGTGAAGTCGAATCCCGTCACCGGCCGTCCCTTGAGCGCGAGGAAGCACGAGAGCTGCCCGGTGCCGCAGCCCACGTCGGCGACCGAGGCGTCGAAGGGGATGTGGGCATCGAGGAGCCGCGCGTACCACGACGCGAGGCGCGCGAGGTCCCTGCGCGTCCGGTACTTCTCCATGCGGTAGCCGGGGAACGGGTTGTCCTCGTAGAACTGGTTGACGACCTGCGGGATCGAGGCGAGCATTGGCGGGACTTCGCGCGCGGAAGGGAGAGAGGCCGGGAGCCTCGCGCCGCGCTCGGGGCAGGGGACGTTAGCAAGAAGCCGTGAGTGAGGTCAAAGAAGGTCCCGGCGCGCCCGCCGGCGACGCGGACGCGCCGCTCTCCGCGCGCGCCAAGGCGCTGCTCTCGACCCTCTCGCTCCTTCTCTTCGCGGCGTTCGATCTCGGTCTGCGGCTCTTCCACGTCAACGCGGCCTACCGCGCCCGCACCCCGACGCCGTTCGCGCGGGAAGACCCGATCGTGGGCTACCGCCTGCGGTCGAACCTCGACGTGACCGAGACTCCGAGCGCTCCGCTGCGCCTCGATCGAGTCCTCCAGATCGCGCCGCTGCCAGCGTTTCGCGTCAGGACCAACGCCCTGGGGCTCCGGCACGACGGAGAGATCTCTCTGCCGGCGCCGCCCGGCGCCTACCGCATCCTGGCCCTCGGGGACTCCTACACCTTCGGCTACGGCGTCGATCTCGACGCGGCCTATCCGACCGTCGTCGGCCGCGAGATCGCGCGCCGGATGCCGGATCGCAAGGTCGAGGCCGTCGATGCGGCGCAGCCCGGCCACAGCTCGGTGCAGGGCCGTCTCTTCTACGAGCGCATCCTCGACGGCGTCCAGGCCGATCTCGTGACCGTGTCGTACGGCGCCAACGACTACGGCGTGGGCATCGTCGGCTACCCGTCCGCGCAGAAGAAGCTCGACGTCGTCACCGGCGTCTTCCAGAAAGCGCGATGCCTGTTCCTTCACACCGAGACGTTCGTCCTCTTCCTGCGCGCCCGCGACGCCCTCGATCGCAAGATCAAGAAGAAGGTCCTGCCGAAGCTCCCCGGTCCCGGGGAGGTGCGCGGGCGTCCCGAGGATTGCCGCGCGGCCCTCGCGGCCATCGTCGCGGCTGCGAAGGCGCGCGGGGCGCGCCAGGTCATCGTCGTGACCCAGGCCCGCGCCCCCGGGGACGTGAACGAGCCGTTCTACCGCGAGGCGGCGGTCCAGGCCGCGGCGGAGTCGGGGGCGGAGATCGCCGATGCCGCCGCGGCGATGGAGCGCGCGATGGAGGCGCTTCCCACCCCGGAGGGAGGCTGGGGCCTCACGCCGAACAGGTTCTTCGTGGATCCCACCCACCTGACCGCCGAGGGCCACCGCGTTGCCGCGGAGGCCGTGCTCGCGGTGGCGAGGTGACGCGGGCGCGGTCGCATCTGCCAAAATACGTCCCGTGGAGCTCGGCTACAACACGGATATCGTCTATGGCGGCGAGGCGTTCCACATCCAGACGGAGGGGCGCGTCCAGAAGAACCCGCGCATCGAGACGCTGGTCTACAAGCGCGGCGTGATCCTCCAGAAGCTCGCGATCGCCGATCCCGAGCTGACCGATCGCGGCGAGGGGCTCGAGGAGACGAAGCGGAAGATCCGCCAGCAGCACCTGATGGCGGTGTCGTTCGTGCAGCGCGGCGAGCTCGACAAGCTCGATCGCATCCGCGACCTGACGCGCCTGCAGGACCCGTTCGCCGGCATGGACGACGGGGCGCGCGGCTACGTTCGCAAGCTCTGGAAGGTCGGCCCCCGGGCGCTCGCCGACGAGCTCCTGGCGCTCGGCCGGCGCCGCGTCCTGCGCGAGGAGCGTGCGGCCGGCGGCGATGCCGACGAGCGCCATCTGGAGGACGCGCTCGCCTACTTCGTCGCGCACCTCGCCGACGAGGACGTGCCGTTCTACAAGAAGCAGATGCTCGTCAACACGCTCTTGAAGGTCGACGAGGAAGATCGCCTGTTCGACCGCTACCAGGCCCTCTGCACCGAGGAAGGCGCCGCCTATCCACCGCTGCAGGAGCTCTCCCAGCGCCTCTGCGCCGCCACCAACCACCTGATCGAGATCCTCTTCCAGCAGTCGCGCAAGGGCTCGGCGCTGGCCGACGATCTCCTCTTCACGATCTTCACGCGGCAGAGCCTCGCGATCGTCCGCCACCTCTTCGAGGAGGCCGAGAAGAAGTTCGTCTCCGCGCCGTCGGGGGACCGCTTCCACCGGAACATCTTGCCGGTGGTCCTCCTCGTCCTCGAGGACAAGTTCCTCAAGGAGCCTCCGTCCGAGAAGGAGGTGGCCGACATCCTCGAGCGGTTGAACACGCTCTACGCCCGCCTGGACGTGAAGACCTTCCAGGAGATCGGTACGGAGATCGCGCGCATCCGCGCCGAGACGGGGCGCCCCTCGCCGGTCCCGCCCGAGCAGCAGCGGAAGATCCAGGTGTACAAGGGCCACCTCGAGTCGGCCGTGCGCGAGGTCAAGGCCGGTGGCAGCCTCGGAGAGAAGCTGACCGTGCTGAACCGCTGGAAGGAGCAGATCGACTCCTGGGATCGCCTCCTGATGCTGGATGTCGACCTGCGGCTCGCCCTCAAGGCCTACCACAACGCCGTCACGGACGTCTTCCAGAACCGCGCGCAGTCGCTCGCCGCAGAGCTCGCGGACGCGATCGCGCGCCGCCCGTCGCGAAGCGGCAGGCTCCTGCTCGCCACCCTCGATGGCGCCATCCGCGACCGCGAGAACATGGGCCGCATCGTCGGCCGCGCGTTGCGGGCGGAGGCCTACCTTGCGACGCTGCGCAAGGCCGACGTCGACCGCACGCTGACGCGCCCCGAGGTGCGTCGCGAGCTCGAGCGCATCACGCGTACTCCGGGGCAGTCGGGGCGGGACATGGTCACCGAGATCGGAAAGCTTCCGCTCGGGAGGCGCGATCAGCTCCTCGTCGCGATGCGGATCCTCGAGAGCGCGCGGCTGCCGCCGCGCGTCCGCGAGGAGCTGGAGCGGCTCTCGGTCAGCCGCTACCCCGAGGAGATCCTGATGCAGGTGGCGGAGAAGCTGCGCGAGGCGGTCGGCCCTCCGCCTTTCACCGGGATCACGAGGCTCGAGGATGCCATCGAGGCGAAGGACGGCGCCTGGCTCAAGGTCGGTGGCGCGGACGGCCATCAGCCGGAGATCGAGATCGGGTTCGAGGCGCCGCGGCTCCAGCGCGCCTTCTTCCCCGATCACCCCGAGGCCGCGCGGCTCGTCGCCTCCGCCATGAAGGCGTCGGGGTTCGCGGCCGCGGATGGGCCGGGCCGCGCGCCCGCCTACGCGCTTCGCCACCGCGTGCCGCGCCCGCGCGGCACCGAGGAGGATGCTCCGCGGGGAGCCCGCTACGGGCGCGATGGGCGCGGCCACTCGTCGCTCAAGAGGTTCGAGATGGACCTGGGGAAGATCCTCTCGTCGATCCAGGACCACGTCGGCGACCTCGAGCGCGTGTCCGGAGAGCTGATCGCGATCCGGAAGAGGCTCGAGGCCGTGAAGGCCGGGCACAGGGTCGTGCTCCAGACCGATCGGCGCCTCGGAGAGCGCGTCACGGCCTTCGAGGCCGCCCTGCTCGCCATCGTCGATCCCTTGACGGTGGCCGCCCGGAAAGCCACCGCCCGAGGCATGGAGCTCGTGGCGCTGATGCCGGCCCCGACCGAGGAGGAGGACCGGCGGCGCGACCTCTGCGAGATGCTGGCGGAGCTCTTCGTCCACGACATGACGGTCGGGCTCGGCTCGTACCTGAAGCTCCTCGAGGATCTGACGGACGTTCTCGACAACACCCTCCCCCGCGGCGAGGGATGGGACGTGATCGACGTCGCGCGCTTCCAGTACCTCCTCGTCGCGAAGGGGTTCCCGCCCGCGCAGGTCATGCTGCTGCTCGCCTACCTCAACGTGAACGACCGCTTCTTCGTGGACCAGAAGGGACGGAAGCTCTTCCGTTGCAAGACCGAGCGCATCGCGCGCGCCGTGGAGGCGGGTCTCTACTGATGCGTAAGCCGGTCGGCGATGCCGTCCTGAACCGGCTCACCATCCGGCTCGCGCTCGTGGCGGTGCTGCTCTCGTTCGCGCTGCCACCCGACGGGATCCGCGGGAGCCTCTGCTGGTTCCAGCGCTCGACGCACCTGCCCTGTCCGGGCTGCGGCCTGACACGCAGCTTCGCGAGCCTCGCCCATGGACATCTCGGGGCGTCGCTCGGCTATCACCCGCTCGGCGTGCTCCTCTATCCGTTCGCGGTCGTGCTCGCGTTGCTCAATTTCGTGCCGGCGCGGACCGTCGAGCGCCTGCGAAGGAGCATGGCACGCCACGATCCCTCTCTTCGCCTCGCCTACGCCACCGCCATCGCGAGCTTCCTCGCGGTGGGGTTCGTGCGTTTCGTCCTTGCCGCCTCGGAGGCGGGGTCGTTTCCCGCGGTCAACGGTCAGGGCCTGTGACGAAGCCGCTCGCCCACACCCGCAGCGGTCACTCCCTCAACTGGGCCCGAAGGAGCGCGCGATGTTCCTCTTCTTGTCGATCCTGTTCTTTGGCGCCTTTCTCGTGTGCTGGGGCATCATCACGATGCACGCATTCAAGAACAACACGGCCCAGGGCTACCTCTGCCTCTGCCCGCTGTTCGTCCTCTACTACATGCTCGCCGAGTTCGAGCACGAGAAGAAGGGCCTGATCATCGCGGGTTTCGTCGGAGGCTTCATCGTCGGCCGTTTCCTGCTGAGCATCCACAACCTCGGCCACCTCACCGAGAAGACGGGCTAGTGCCCCGTAACGGATGGATCGGTAGGTGGATCGGCGCGCAATCGGCGGCGCTGGCGAGGCGCGCCGACGACGCATCCCGTGTTGGATTCGGAGGAGGCGCAACGACGCCAGCGCCGTCGAGGCGCGTCGAGGCGCTATCGGTCCATCCGTTACGGGGCACTAGTTCGAGCATCGGCACGGGAGGACGGTGACTTCGCGGGAGCCAGGGCATCGCGCGACTCCCCCGGCGACTCCGGAGCCGCGTGTTGACATTGCGAGGACGTCCTCGCGGAGTCATCGTGCATACACGGAGGCGGGCATGACGCAAGAGACGACGAGACGGTCGTCCGCGCCGATGATGGACTCGCTGGCGGTGGCCCGCCCTGCCTCTTGACTCCGGCCTGCTAGACTTTGACGAAGGCCATGGCCTCCGAGATCCCGCACGCGATCGGTCCCTACCGGATCGTGGAGCTGCTCGGGCAGGGCGGCATGGGCGTGGTCTACCGGGCGCGCCACATGGAGAGCGACGACGAGGTGGCGCTCAAGACCGTGAAGGTGCTGGCCGGCGGGCAGGAGGGCCTGATCGACCGGATCCGGCGCGAGATCCACGCGCTGGCGCGCATCCGCCATCCGAACATCGTCCGCATCCTCACCGAAGGCGTCACCGACGGCCTTCCGTGGTACGCGATGGAGCTGCTGCAGGGGGTGACGCTGCGGGCCTACGCGGCGGTGATCGCGAGGCGCCGCAAGAAGTCGAGCATGAAGGCGAAGGAGCCGTGGTGGACCTCGCGCATGAGCTCGCAGATGCGGCCGGGCGATCTCGAGCACATCTCCTCGATGAGCTCGCCGGAGCCCGGCCACGACGCGGTGCCCGAGCCTCCCGCGCCGGGCAAGAAACCGCGTGCGGCGGGAGGGTATCTCCGACCGGTGCTCACGCTCATCCACCGGTTGTGCCCGCCGCTCGCGTACCTGCACGGCGAGGGCATCGTCCACCGCGACCTCAAGCCGGAGAACATCCTCGTCAACCCGAACGGGATCCCGGTGCTCGTCGACTTCGGGCTGATGTTCCAGTTCGCCGGCGACCTCTCGCGCGAGGCGCTCGAGAAGTGGGGCGACGTCGCCGGCACCTTGACCTACATGGCGCCGGAGCAGGCGCGCGGCGAGCTCGTGGACGCGCGCGCCGACCTCTACTCGCTCGGTTGCATCCTCTACGAGCTGGTGACGGGGCGCCCGCCCTTCGTCGGCAAGCAGATCCTCGACAAGCACCAGCGCATGGAGCCGGTGCGGCCGTCGCAGCTCGTCGACGGCGTGCCGCCCGCGCTCGACGATCTCCTCCTTCGCCTCCTCGCCAAGCAGCCGCGCCACCGGCTCGGCCACGCAGACGACCTGGCCGCGGCCCTCGCGAAGCTCGGCGCCGAGACGTCGGGCACGATCCAGGGACCTCGACCGCGCGCCTACCTCTACCGATCGGGATTCGCCGGGCGCCGCGACGTGCTCCAGCTCTTCCGCGAGTGCCTGTCCCAGCTCAAGGACGGCTCCGGCGGCATGGTGCACATCGGCGGCGAGAGCGGCGTCGGCAAGACGCGCCTCGCGATGGAGATCGCCGGCGAGGCGCGCTCTCGCGGCATCTGCGTGCTGACCGGCGAGTGCCTGCCCGACACGACCCCGCAGGCCCTCTGGTCCGCGGGAGACGTGTCGCTCACGGCTCTCCGGGGCCCGCTGCAGGCGATCGCGCAGCGCTGCAAGGACAAGGGCAAGGAAGAGACGGATCGCATCCTCGGTCCGCGAGGCAAGGTGCTCGCGCTCTACGAGGCCTCCCTCACGGGCCTGCCCGGTCAGGAGGCGTACCCCGAGCCGGCGAAGCTCGCGGTGGAGCCGGCGAAGCTCAGGCTCACCGGTTATCTTTCCGAGACCTTCGCGGCCCTCGCCGCCGCCGTGCCGGTCGTCGCGATCTTCGATGACCTCCAGTGGGCGGACGAGCTGACGATGGGCTTCCTGCGATTCCTGCTGCGCTCGATGCACCTCGAGGGCGTGCCGCTCCTCGTCGTGGGCACCTACCGGAGCGACGAGGTGCGTCCGGAGCTGAAGAAGCTCCTCGACGCTCCGGCGGCGCGCCAGATCCGCCTCGGCCGGCTGGACGAGCGCGCCGTCGGGCAGATCGTCAGCGACATGCTCGCGATCGAATCGCCCCCGGCGCCGTTCGTGCGCTTCCTGTCGCGAAGCTCCGAAGGCAACCCGTTCTTCGTCGGCGAGTACCTGCGCACCGCGGTGGGGGCGGGGCTCCTCTACCGCGATGCCGCGGGGCACTGGCAGCTCGCCACCGCGCGCGACGAGGCCGGCGTCTTCCTCGACGACACGCTCGCGCTTCCGGGATCGCTCCGCGACCTGATCGCGCGCCGCCTCGACTCCCTCTCGCCCGGGCCGCGCCGTCTCGTCGACGTGGCCTCGGTGCTCGGGCGCGAGATCGAGGGAGAGCTGCTCGCGGAGGTGGCTGGCGTCTGGGAAGCCGACGCGATGGAGGCGGTCGAGGTGCTCCTGACACAGCAGGTCATGGACGAGGTCCGCGCCGGGCGATTCCGGTTCCTCCACGACAAGATCCGCGACGTCGCCTACGAGCGGCTCGACGACGAGGTGCGGCGCAAGATCCATCTCTCGGCGGCCGAGGTGACCGAGGCGCGCGCCGACGAGATGGAGGAGGAGCGGCTCGCGGCACTGGGGCTTCACTGGGAGCTCGGCGGCGCCTCCGACCGCGCCTGCGATTGCTACCTGATGGGAGCGCGCAAGGCCAAGGCCCGCTACGCCCTCGAGAAGGCCGAGACCCTCTACCGCTCGTACCTGTCGCGGATCAAGGTGCCCACGGAGGACAGCGTCGTGGCGCGCAACGAGCTCGCGAGCGGCGTGCTCACGTTCCTCGGCCGCACCGCCGACGCGCTCCAGGAGCACAAGATCGCGCTCGAAGAGGCACGGTCGCTCGACGATCCCGTCACCGTCGCGCTCAGTCTCGCCGGCCTTGCCTCGATCGCGAGGGTGCTCGGCCGCTTCGAGGAGGCGCGCAAGGGCTACGAGCGCGCGCTTGGCCTGCACCGGAAGCTCCACAACCGCCGCGAGCAGGCGTCGCTCCAGACGGAGCTCGCCGCGGTCTACTGGATCGAGGGACGCGCCATCGAGGCGCGCGGCCTCTTCGAGCAAGCGCTCGCCATGCACCGCGAGCTCGGGGATCGCGCGAAGGAAGCGGTCACGCTCACCTACCAGTCCGGGATCCAGCACGACCAGGGGCGCCCGGACGAAGCGTTCGCGCTGCTCTCGCTCGCGCTCCGATCCACGCGGCAGGTCCACGCGCTTCTCGAGGAGGGAGAGGTCATCGGCCGCATCGCCCGCATCTATCAGGAGAAGGGGCGATTCCAGGACGCCCGGCCGCTGTACGAACGAGCGCTCGCGATCGCCCGCGAGGTGGGCAACCGGCGGCTCGAGGGCGTGACCCTCGTGGGCCTCGGTTCGTTCGAGCGCGAGGGTCGGGGCAATCACCTCATCTCGGACGGCATTCTCGAGGAGGCGGAGGTCCTCCTCACGCGGCTCGAGGACAAGGTCGAACTGATCCGCTGCCTCTGCGAGCGGGGCAAGACGCGACTCGCGCGCGGCGAGGATGCCCGCACGTTGCTCCACCGCGCGCGCGAGGTGCTCAGGACGACGGACCTCGGCTCGGCGAGCCCGGTGCTCCAGGTCGTGGCCTCGCTCGCGGATCGGGTCGAAGGGACGCAGGCGGCGCGCGCCTGAGCGCTTGCGGTATCTCGAGCGGCGGGAGCGCAGCGGAATGTCCGGGGCTCCTGTACCATCGGGCTCAGAGGAACCGATGAATCCACGAGGAATCGTTCTCTACGAAGCTCGGAGCGGTCGGTCCTTGACCGCCAGGGACCTCTGGGCCGTTCCGCGCGTGGGCGCTCCCGAGGTCGCGCCGGACGGATCGGGGCTCGTCGTCCCCGTCACGACTTACGACATCGAGGAGAACAAGGGACGCTCGCGCCTGCACTGGATATCGACGGCGGGGGACGCGGCAGCGCGGCCGCTGACCGCGCCGGACGCGTCGTCGGGGTCGCCGGCGATCTCCCCGGACGGCAAGTGGCTCGCATTCACGCGCAAGGATGGCAAGGAAAAGCCGCAACTGCACCTCCTGCCCCTTCTGGGGGGCGAATCGGAGAAGCTGACCGACCTTCCGCTCGGAGCGTTCGACCCGCGGTGGCTCCCCGGCGGCAAGGGGATCGTGTTCGGGTCGACGCTCCTCAAGGGGCACCTCACGATCGACGCGACGCGCGCCGAGCTCGAGCGTCGCGAGAAGGATCCGGTGAAGGCCCACGTCACCGAGGATCGCGTCTTCCGTTACTGGGACTCCTGGCTCACGACGGGCGAGGTGCCCCACCTGTTCCTCTTCGATCTCGCGAGCCGCAAGCTTCGCGACCTGATTCCGGAGTCCACGGTCTGGTTCGACTGGATGGATCCGGCAGGGCAGTACGACGTCGCGCCCGACGGATCGGAGATCGCCTACTCGGGCATCCAGGTCGACGAGGGGCGATCGCTGTTGCGGTCGGCGCTCTACGTCGTACCCGTGGACGGTGGCGCGCCCTCGTGCCTGACGCCCGATCATCCCGCGGACGATGCGCGGCCGCGCTACACGCCGGATGGCCGCGGGATCGTCTACGGCATGACGCACGATCCGTTCTTCTACGCCGACCGCGTGCGTCTGATGCACTACGACCGCGGAACGCGCGAGCACCGCGCGATGCTCGCGGACTGGCATCTCTCCCCCTCGTCCTGGACGCCGACCCGCCATCACGGGACGCTGCTGGAGGCCGAGGATCGCGGGAGGGCGAGCCTCTTTGGCTGGGACAGTGTCGCCGACCCCTACGAGATCGTGGCCGGGGGCTCGGTCCACGGCGCGGTGGCCGCGCCCGACGGCAGCGTCTACTTCACGCTCGAGACCCTGTGCCAGCCGCCGGAGGTCTACAGGGTGGCCGCGGACGGCCGCGGGCTCCGCCGTCTCACCACCTTCACCGAGCCCGCGCTTTCCGGCGTCGCCCTCGGCGAGGTTCGCGAGCACGTCTTCCAGGGCGCGGAGGGCGCGCCCGTGCAGATGTTCGTGGTCATGCCGCCCGGGTGGAAGCAAGGCGAGAAGCGCCCGCTCGTTCACGTGATCCACGGCGGTCCGCACGGCATCAGCGCCGACGGGTTCCACTTCCGTTGGAACGCACAGGCGTTCGCGGCCATGGGGTACGTGACGGCCCTCGTCAACTTCCAGGGCTCGACCTCCTGGGGCCAGGACTTCGCGCAGCGCATCCAGGGAGAGTGGCCCGATCGCCCGCATGGCGACGTGATGAAGGCGACGGACCTCCTCGTCGAGTCCGGTCTCGTGGATCCCGCGCGCATGGCGGCGACGGGCGGATCCTATGGAGGCTACCTCGTGTCGTGGATTGCCGCGCACACCGACCGGTTCAAGTGCGTCGTCAACCACGCCGGAGTGTTCGACACCCTCTCGCAGTACGCGAGCGACGTCACGCAGGGGCGCGCCCAGTCCTTCGGCGGCGAGCCCTGGGACGGCATCGATCGCATCGATCGCACGAACCCCGCCCGCTTCATGGCGGGCTGCAGCACGCCCATGCTCGTCATCCACGGCGAGAAGGACTACCGCGTACCCGTCACGCAGGGGCTGGAGTGCTACGGCATGCTCAAGGCCAAGGGCGTTCCCGCCCGCCTCGTCTACTTCCCCGACGAGAACCACTGGGTGTTGAAGCCGCGCAACTCGATCCTCTGGTATCGCGAGGTCGCGGCATGGCTTCGGAGGTTCCTCGGGCAGTAGCCATGGGCCCCGCGGAGCACCGACATGGATCGGCCGGGGCGTCCGCTGCTCCGCGGGTTCCGGCGGCTCGTCGCGGCGACGACAGGCACCACGGCCACGAACCGTGACGCCGCGAGCCGGCGGAGCTCAGGCCAACCATGCCTCGGCGTTCGATCGGCGTACGACGATCGCGAGGACGGCTCCGGTGATGACGCCGTAGGAGATCCCGAAGCCCACCGAATCCAGAGCCACACCCATCGGGAGGCCGACGGTTCTGACCAGCGTATGGTAGGCGACGACGGTCGCGGCGCCGGTGGCGAAGATCGACCCCATGAGCCACCAGCTCGCTCTGCGCCGGGGGCGGCCCAGGCACGCTCCCTGGAGAATCGCCGTGGCGATCGTCACCGCGCACAGTGCGCCGGAATCGTCCCAGTGGAACGCGTGCGCCACTGCCGCTCCGGCGACGCGACCGAGAGCGGTGGCGGGGATCCAGCGCGATGCGCGCGCGATCACTCCCCTGAGGACGAGCCACTGAAGCGAGCCGATGCTGAGTGCGACCGCCGCCGCTATCGGATTCCACCAGTCCGTACCCGCGAGCCCCGTGTCCCAACCGGACACGAGGAGCGTGAATGCCTCGTGCCCGCGATCGGAACGGTCGATGGCATCCCGGACCCATGTCCCGCCTCGTCGCTCGATGAGCTCGAGCTGCCGTGGTGCATGGCCGGACAGGGCCACGATGGAGACGTTCCCCGAGGCATCCATGGCCGCGAACTGCGCGTTGGGCCCCTCCGTGTGGTCCACGAGCACGCGGGAGCGATCGAGCGCCGTCCCGTCGAGATCGAACGAACAGTCGTCGAGCACAATCGGGTAGGGCTTCCCGATGATGTGGAAGCCTCTCTCCGACGACGCCACGACGGGTTCGGCGCACGCCGGGAGCGATGCAATGAGCCGGAGCGATTGCTCCTCGACGGCCTGTAACTGAAGGTCGTCTCCAGTTGCGACGGAGAGGACGTAGAGTGACTGGCCCGAGATGAACGTGGCCCGAAGGGGACCCGGCAGCCCGACTCTCGAGCACGACCACCCGTGGTCCGATTCCTCCAGGAGGTCCAGACGATCGCCGCCAAGCGCGAGAAGCGCGTGGCGGTCGTCGCCAACCTCGAACGCTGCGACGCTCGCGATGACCGCGCCATCGACATCGGGAAGCGTGATGGTCTCCCAACCACGGGGAGACTTGCGGACGAGCCAAACATCCCGTGCGACGCGCGGGTTTGCGTAGCGCAACCGTACGACCAGAAGGCATGACGAGGAGAAGCGGCCCTCCGGGGACCGCGCGAGCCTCATGACCATTCCGACTCCCCGCTGATGAGGAGCGTCGAGGACCGTGGAGCGAACGCGGCCCTCCGGCGACAACCCCGCGATCGTGTCTCGTCCGCCACCGGTGCCGTCTCCGGGTGTCCCGACGAAGACCGTGCCATCTTCTGCGACCTCGATCGACAGGTGGCGACCTGCCGCGGACGGCAACAGCACACGCCGGACCCAGCCAGAACCCTCGCGCTGCGCGGCGATGACCTCCCGGGAACCACGACGGCTCCTGACGTAGACGACCACTGCGTTCCGGCCAGTCCTGGCGATTCTCGCCGCGTCGAAGCGCCAGTCGACCCGCGCGCTCGCGGTCCAGAGCAAGGCGTCCGCGACTCGGACGAGGCCTTCGACGCTCCATCCCAGTGTCGTCACCAGGATCCATAGGATCCAGATGCGCGCTGCCGATCCTGGACTCGGGGTCGGGTCCATCTCCAATCTGCCGGTCATCAATGTAACGAGAACCCGGCGTTCGAGGTTCTTGCCTTGCATCGCTCATCACCGCATGGTGCGGACGGTCGGCCCGATCGGCGGTCCACGGACACGGAACGCCTCCGGCCCTTCACTGCTGCCCGCGCGGCGCGATGCCTTGCGGCCCCTCATCGCGGCCGCGGCGGATCGACGAGCAGCACCTTCCCTGCCGGGACGTCGGAGAATTCCTGTCGTGTGCCGCCTGGGAAGCGGACGACGACCCTCTCCGCGCGCCCGCCATCCCCGACAGCGAAGGCCGCGCGCAGGCTGGACTGGGAGGCGAAGCTCCCGCCCGAGAGGATCACGCGCGACTGCGTGCGGCCTCCGGCCGTGACGTCCACGCGCGCCGCCATCCACCCCGGCAGCGGTCTCGATGGAGCGACCACCAGCATCCGGCGCGGGTCCCCGCCTTGCTGTTCGAGCAAGAGCGGCGTCTCGTCGATGCGGGTGAGCAGCAGGTCCTCGTCGCCGTCGCCCTCCAGGTCTCCCGCGGCGAGCCCACGAAACGATCCGACGATCCGCGCGCCCGGCCCCGATCTCGCCGTGACGTCCTCGAATCGGGAACCTGCGTTGCGCAGCACCAGCATCGGTTGCCGGTAGGGGAGCATGTCCGTGAGCCCATCGACCTGGGGGTAGATCTGGCCGTTCGCGATGATGAGATCCGGAAGACCGTCCTGGTCCACGTCGGTCGGGACGACGCCCCACGAGAGCGGCCTGTACGTCGGCTCCGCGATCCCGCGCTCGCGAGCGACGTCGCGATAGAAGAGCTTGCCTTCTCCCGCGTAGAGCGTCGTCGCGTCGTCGGCGAAGTTCGTGACGACGATGTCCAGAGTGCCGTCGCCGTCCGCGTCGAGCGCGTTCACGCCCATGCCTGCCTGCGCGGCGCCCTTGGCGTCGAGCCCGGCACCGGAGATGACTCCCATCTCGTGGAATTGCCCGTGGCCGTCGTTCTGGAACAGGAAGTTCGGGTTCGAGTCGTTGGCGACGTAGAGGTCGACGTCGCCGTCATCGTCGAGATCGGCGGCCAGCACGCCGAGTCCGTAGGATTGCGCGCGATCCTCGAGACCGCTCTCGGCGCTCGCCTCGTCGAACGTGCCGTCGCCGCGGTTGCGGTAGAAGCGATCGGGGCTTCCCGGCATCCCGAACGGACCCACCATGACCTCGACGCGGCCCTTGTAGACGAGCGTGCGCCGGGCCTCGAGCACTTGCGGCATGGTGGCGTCGATGTAGTTGGCCACGTACAGATCGAGATCCCCGTCGCCGTCGGCGTCGAGGAACGCCGACCCGCCGCCCCATGCCGGATCGGCGACACCCGCCGAGGCCGCCACCTCCTCGAAGGTGCCGTCGCCGCGATTCCTGTAGAGCAGGTCGGGGCCGAAGCAGGTGACGTGGAGGTCGAGGTCGCCGTCGCCGTCGATGTCCCCCGCGGCGACGCCCGTCGCCCACGCCTCGCCGCCGCCGAGCCCCGAACGCTGCGTGTCGTCCGTGAAGGAGCCGCCGCCCTCGTTCCGGTAGAACCCGAATCCGCCGCGCGCGATCACGCGTCGAGGTCCGCCGTCCGGCCCGGTGTCCTCGAGTCGCCAGCCGCTGAGCACGACGATGTCGTCATCGCCGTCGCCGTCGACATCGACGAAGGCGCCGCCGCTGCCGATCGACTCGAGCAGGTGATCCTTGCTCGGAGAGCCACAGTACGTGACGGTACGGAGCCCCTTCGCCCCCGCGACGTCGACGTAGTGCGGTGCCGAGTGCGAGGCGACCGGCGCCGGCAGCGCTGCGTCTCGGCACGCGGCGCCGAGCCCGGCGGCGAAAAGCCCGAGGAGCGCCCTCCGGCGCCCCGCCGCCCTCACTTGACGGTGAGCGCCTTGCCCGCGGCCGCGGCGAAGGCCTCGCGGATCGCCTTCACCTCCGCCACGTCCACGTTGCTTGCCTCCGCGGCCTTGGCGGCGCGCTTTGCGAGGGGGAGGATCTCCTGCTTCGCCTTGCGCGTGACCACCACGTAGCCAGGGTCGTACACGGCGTCGGGACCCGTATCGTCCGCGTTGTGGTGGTGGCCGCTCTGGATGAGGCGATTGCGGATGGGCTCGACGGCTGCGCCGCCCTCGGTCGCGAAGTCGCCGATGCGGTCCGCCGCCGTCCGGAGGTCCGCCGCACTGCCGCCCTTCTCTGCCGCACGGTCGAGGGCCGCAAGTGCGGCATCGCGCTCGGTGCTCAGGATGGCCTGCACCACGGCGCGTTCGCTCCCGTTGGCCGCGAGGATGGTGTCGGCGATCTTCTGGTAGACGGTCGAGAGGTTGGCCGCCGGATCCGGCGTGGCCTGCGCCAACGCCGGGATCACCAGCACTCCTACCGCACCAACGAGAAGGCTTTCCGTCGTCTTTCGCATGGGACTTCCTTCCTTCCGGCAGCTGCCGGTCCGTTGACAGGATGCATTCCGGAGATGCAGGACTCGAGCCAAACGGGCCGTCGCGATGCTCCCAATCTCGTCCCGCCGCGGTCTGGAATGGCTCACTCGGACCCGATCGTGACGGTGGTCGTCTCGCCCTCCTTCACCTGCACGGGGTAGGACCCCTGGCCTGCGGCGAGGCGGTAGCTGCCAGCGGGCACCGGACCGATCGTCGTCTGAGGCGCGACGATGTGGATGACCGCGCTGGGGTCGCCCCAGGCGGTGGTCCACTGCACCGCGCCGTCCGCACGCACGAGACGGGCGTCCAGCGCGCCTCTCGCGAGCAGCGCTTCGATCTTCCCGCCGCCGGAAAGCGAGACGGAGCTCTCTCCCGGCACGGGGACGCGCGGGAGGACGACCGGCGCGGCGTCCGGCGTCGCGATCACGAGGGCTGCCTGGCCGGCGCGCAGCCCGGGCACGCGGAAGGCATTGCCGTCGCCGTGAAGCTCCGCGGTGGAGAGGGCGCGCTCTCCTTCGATCACCGTCGCGGTGACCGACGCGGGAGCCGCGCCCGTGCGCGTGTCGGTGATGCGCAGGATCAACGAGGCCTCGGGCTCCATCAGGAGGTCGACGCCGCCCTCGACCTCGCCTCCCTGCACCGTCACCTTCTTGCTCGTTCCCGCCCATCCGCTCCGGGTGGGCGTGAGCATGTACTCGCCGTCGGGAACGTCGGCGAAGACGAACGCGCCCGCCGAGTCTGTGACCGCCTGCTTCGCGCCCATGGGGTTGTCGTCCAGCCCCTTGCGCGTGACCTGCGTGGAGCCGATGGGCTCGAGGCTCTTTCCGTCGAGGACGCGTCCTTCGACGCGACCCGTCGGGATCTCGACGTCGTGCGTCGTGTCCCCCTTGACCGTTGCTGCAGTCTGGAAGTCGAGGCCCGTCTCGATGGCGAGGAGGCTCACGGCGTACTCTCCATCGGAGAGTCCCTCGCACGCGTAGGTGCCGTCCTCCCGTGTCCGTGACGACGATCGCGTCGCCGTCTCCGCGGGAGCGCCTGGCATCGCCACGACGGTCGCGTTCGCCACCGGCTTGCCGGCCTTCGTGATCCGCCCGGACAGGGTCGATCCGTGCGGGAACGCGAGCTCCACCTCGATGCTCGGGCGATCGCCGGGAACGCTGATCCGGCGAGAGACAGTGCGCCCACCAGTGAATGGCCCGGTTTCCGTGGAGGCACCGAGCTCGAGCGGGCCCGGGGAGACATCGTCGATCCCGAACGTACCGTCGGGCAGCACACGAGCGTCCTTCCCGCCCGCATCGCTCCACGCCTGGACGCTGACGCTCGGCAGCTCGGAGGCCTCGAGCCCGGTGACGCGCCCCGCGATGCGGACGCCAGCGGCGATCTGGAGCGCTATCGGCGCAGGAGGGTCGGAGCCGGCGACGACCACGGCGACGTTCGGCGAGCTCGCGCCCGAAGTCGTCGTCGCGCGCACCTGGTAGCTCCCCGGCTCCACTCCCTCGAAGGCGAACGCGCCGTTGCCGTCGGTCGTCTCCTGCCGCGCGCCATACATCGCCATGGGACTGTCGCCCTGCATCAGGAGCACGTCGGTCTCGGGGGCGGGCGCGCCGTCCCGGCGGCGCACCAAACCCGTCACGGTCTGTCCCTTCGACAGCGTGATCTCGACGCCTTCCCTGTCGCCGTCGAGGGTCAGCTCCTTGCGCGCCGCGACGCGTCCCTCGACGCTCGCGGCAAGGCTCACCACGCCGGGCGGGACGCCGTCGAGGCGGAAGGCGCCGTCGTCGTCGGTCAGCGCCGCAACAGTGTCACCGTCGTTCATTCGCATCATCGACGGATTGGACTGTGACGCGGGCTGTGCGGCGACGCGCGCGCCGGGGAGCGGCCGGTGCTCATCGTCGACGACGCGCCCGCGAAGTCGGAGGCCGCGCGCGAGCTCCACGACGATCGGGGCGACGTCCTCGGGGCCGTCCTTCGCCTCGACGCCGGTCACCGTGGCGGTCAGGTATCCCGGAGCGAAGACCGTGACGTCGAGCTTCCCGGCTTCCGCGTCGAGATCGAAGGCGCCGTCCTCGGTCTGAAACGACTGCATCGGACCTCCGTGCATCATTGCCATGCCTCCTCCCCCGCTGCCTCCCGCGACCATCTTCATCCACTGTACCCCGAACGAGCGCACGGGGCCCTTCGTGCCCTTCTCGACGACACGGCCGCGGACGATCGCTTGGGGCGACAGCACGATCTGGACCGCGTCGCCTCCGGGACGCAGCCCGCTCTTCTGCGTGCTGGCCAGTCCCTCTCCCCAGACTTCGAGCGTGACGTCCCCCGAGGGATCGAGATCCGCGATGCGGAAGTTGCCGTTCCCGTCGGTCTCGTCCCTGTCGGCCGGCGCGCGACTGCCGGAGACATGGACGCTGGCGCCCGCCACGGGCTCGCCTCGCGGGTCGACGACGCGCCCCGCGAGCAACGCGCCGTGCTTGCAGCGGATCTCGGGGACCTGCGCGCGCTGCCCTTTCGCAACGGTGGTGGGGAGCGGGGCGCTCGCCACGAATCCGTCGGCCTTGGCAGACACCTCCACCTTTCCCGCGGCAAGGGCGGGGACGACGAACGCCCCATCGGCATCGGTCGTCACGCTCCTCAGATCGCTCGCCGCGCCGAAGACGCCCATCGACGCTTCCCGTGCCGGCGATACGGTGACCAGGGCTCCGCCGAGCGGTGCGCCGCCGGTGTCGGTCACGCGACCCGCGAGAGAGCCGCCGGCATCCATCACGAGGCGCAAGCCCCCGCGCGACTCGCCTGGCTGGAAGCGCTTGAGCGAGATCTCGCGCGGGGCGAGGTCCGTGCGATCGAGGCGCAGCACCAGCATCTCGCGCGAGAGCCCCTCGAGCACGAACCGCCCGTCCGCATCCGTTTGACTCTCGGGGCGTACGCGACCGCCGCGACCGAAGCGACCGTTGCGTTCCTTCGGAACGATGCTCACGTTCACTCCGGGTTGCGGCTTGCCGCTCTCGTCCACGACGATCCCGGCGAGGCTGGCCGCGCGCTCGAGCCCGACGGGAGTGCGGCGCGTCTCACCGGGCGAGAGCGCGAGCTCGCCGGTGTCCGCACTTGCGTACCCGCGGGCCGTGATGCTCCCGCGTACGCTGCCCGCCGGGAGCCCCGCGACGCGCGCCTGCCCGCGGGCGTCCGTCGAGGCCTTCCGCTCCTTGATGCCTTCCAGCC
Organism: Acidobacteriota bacterium; assembly: GCA_046331505.1. Classification (GTDB taxonomy): domain Bacteria; phylum Acidobacteriota; class Vicinamibacteria; order JAXLQT01; family JAXLQT01; genus JAXLQT01. Next base: position 218,976 of record JAXLQT010000003.1, on the reverse strand, counting down.
GGACCGTCAAATGGGCGTCCGCGATCGGCTCGTGACGCTCGCGTGACCGGACGTCGAGAACGAGCGTCGCGCCGGGACGCACCTTGACGATCACGGGCGCCGCGTCCTTCGGCATCGGGAGGGTGCCCTTCCACTGCGCCGGCGCATGGCCGTCGTCGCGCGTGCCGAGCCGCACATCTCCCGCCGTCAGATCGTCCAGCACGAACTTGCCGGTCGCGTCGCTCCTTGTCACGCTTCCCGCGTCACTCGTCACGAGGACGCCGGCCACACCGGCTCCCGACTCGGCGTCCACGATCTTGCCGGCGAGCTGCAGGCCCGCCGCGAGCCGGAGCTCGAGAGACGGCGTGGGTCGCACGCCATGGACCTCCTTGCGTCCGAAGCCGGAAGCCCTCACCGTGATGGTGGCCGGCTCCTGCGGGAACCCCTCGAGGACGAACGCTCCATCGGCGCTCGAGGCGACCTGCGCGGACACCGGACCGGAGGGACCGGTCGCAACCCACGAGATCGTCGCGCCACCGATGGGCTTGCCCTCGGCGCTGGTGACGCGCCCCTTCACGACCACGCCCTCGGGCAGCCTGGCGTCGGCGAGCACGACGTCGCGCCCTGCCGCGTCGATGTCCCGCGCCACGCCGCGGTAGGCGTGCCCCCGCGCGATCGCGTCGATCCGGAACATGCCAGATGATGCGGGGAGCTCCGCGTCGAACCTTCCCTCGGCCCCGGTCCTCGCTTCGACGTCCGGCTTCACGACGAGCGTCCTCGAGAGCAGGCGTGCCGTCTCCGCGGAGTCATCCTCCGTGCGGAAGAGGCGGACGGTGCCCGCGAGCGGCTTGCCGGTCCGCTCGTCCACGATCCGACCGCGCACGTGCGGACCCGCCCGCACCGAGGTGGCGATGGCCGCCATGGCCATCGGGATGAGGAGTCGATTCGACGATCGCATGAGCGCCTCCGCTTCGAGGCGAGTGTGCCATCGCGCGCCCCTGGATTCCAGCGCCCCATGCCGCTAGGCAGCGCCCTCGATATGATCGCGTCCGATGAGGTCCTCCATCGTCCTGCTCCTCTCGTGCGCGACGGCGGCCTACGGCTGGGACGGCCACTCCCACAAGACCATGACCGAAGCCGCGCTCCCTCTGTTGCCGCGCGAGCTGCGCGACAAGGTCGCTGCGATGAAGAAGCCGCTGCTCGAAGGCGCCGTGGCTCCCGATTCGGCGACCACGCGCGGCAGCTTCCATGGCGCGGCGCTCGACAAGAAGCTCGCGCAGTCGCTCGCCGAGGCACGTGATCGCTTCCCGAAGATGGGGCCGACGGAGATGGCGACGCGCCTCGGGACGATCGGCCACATGGCGGCGGACTTCTTCTCGACCAGGGACCTCCAGGCGCCGATCAACAGCGACGCGGTGCGGTGGCTCGACAACAACAAGGTCCTCTTCGCCTACGACGGGCCGACCTCGGCGACGAGCGCCGAGGAGCTGGTCAAGGAGTGGGCGGCCATCCGCGACGTCCTCGCCCCGGGCAACGACGCGGTCACCCTGCGGTTCGACCTCGGGATGAACGCGATGATCGATGCGTGGCAGTTCGTTTCTGGAGGCACGGCCGAATCCTGGAAGCAGCCCCAGCTCATCGCCACGGTCGGCCGCGGCACCGACTGGGCTCTCGGGAGCATGGGCGACGGGGCGGGGGCGCGGAGCTCGCGCACCAGCGAGCCGCGCGAGGAGTCGGATGGCGGGACCGCGAGATCCCGCACCCTGGGACGCAGCGGGACCGTCGACCTCGACCCGAGCGGCTACGTCGCCTACGAGGGGGGCGGCCTCGGAGAGCTCGGAGCCACGTCGAGCTCCGCGCGCGACCGGCTCCTGCAGAACATCGGCGGTGCCTACGACGGTGAGGCGAGCGAGCCGGGCGATCGCGGCGGCGGCTCGGACAGCAGCGCCATCGCGAAGGCGATGAGCGGCCGAGGCGGCGCCGCCGCGCCCGTCGAGGGGATCGTCGTGATCGACAAGAGCGTGTCGTCGACGATCGTCGTGCGCGTCCGCAACATGACGCGCTCGACGGTGACCTCCACCGTCGCGAACTTCGGGGGCGTGAAGCTCACGCTCGCCGCGCCGATGGCGCCCGGCGAGGTCCACCGCTTCGTCTTCGCCGCGGGCGCGTCGGACGCAAAGGCCCCGTAGGGAGGCGCCGCGGTCAGCGGTTCGCCGGCTGGAGCCCCGCGGCGCGCGCCCGTTGCTCGCGCGACCCGGGATCGACGTAGCCCAGGAGCTCCTCGATCACGAGCAGCGCGTGGGGCGCGACCTCGAGGTTGTGGCGGGGCGTCGAGAGCTCGAGGAAGCGGTTGCCGTCGGTGTTGATGGGGATGCCGCGCTCGGACGCGGTCGCGAGCAGCCGGTCCGTCTCGCGCTCGTCGAGAAGGAGGTGCGAGGCCACGTCTCCGATCGACGATCCGGTCCAGCGCTGGAGCGCCTCGCGATCCCTCGCGAGCGCCTCGCGGGTCTCGAGCTCCGCCTGGAGCGGCGCGTCGATCGAGAGCGGCGCGCTGGAGGCGACCAGGATGCCCTGCCCACCCACGAAGTAGACGCGGACGTGCGGGAAGGCGCTCCGGAGCGTCGCGATCGTGCTCTCGACCTCGCGCGGGCTGATGTGGTGGAGCTGGACCCATTGCTGGAAGATGCCGCGTGGGCCCAGGCGCGAGCGCGCGAGCTCGTAGAACTCGCGCGCATAGAGGTTCGTGGCTCCCGCGAACCAGACGGAATTGATCTCCATCGTGATGAGGTCGTAGGGTCTCGTCGTCCGGAGGAGGTGGTTACGCCCGTCCTCGAGGAAGAGCCTCACGTTCGGCGCCTCCAGCACGTGCTGGTTCACCTCCGCGAACGGCTCTCGCGCGGCGGCCACGATGCCGGGAGAGATCTCCGCGATCTCGATCTCCTCGTAACCCGCTGCGCGCACGACCTCGGCGGACTGTCCGGTGCCCAGACCGATCACCAGCGCCCGGTGGCGCTCGGGCTGGTGGAGGATGGGGATGAGCGCGAAGCCGACCTGGGCCCCCATCTCTCCCGCGTCGTTGCCCTGGAACTTCCCGTTGGTGAGGAGCACGCGGACGTGCGTCAGGCCGGCCTCGTTGACCGGGTTCTGGACGACCGTCGTGAAGCCTCCGAACGTGTCCTCGTGGAACGTGAGCAGCCGCGATCCTTCACGACGTGCAGCGGCTTGAAGTACACGTTGATGCCCGACGTCAGAGCAGGGGATCCCACGGCGGCAGCGTGCTCGCCCGCCACGCGAGCGCGATGGCCGCGAGGACGCCGGCCCCAGCCCCGAACGGGGTCCCGCCGGCAGTACGGTCGCGGCGCCGCCAGAGCTCGATCGACGTCGCGGTCAGCGCGAGCAGGAGGAGGAAGCAGAGGCCGCGGTAGGCGGCCTCGATCCGATCGCCGGGATCAGCAGGAAACCCGTGGCAAGCGCGCCGAGCACCGATCCCGCCGCGTTGGCCGCGCCGAGCAAGCCCGCCGCGCGCGCGGCGCGCTCGATCGGAAACCATGGGAGCCGGAAGACCAGAGGGTAGATCCCGCCGAGGAAGAGCGCGGGAAGCCCGACGAGCGGGGCGGCGAGCATGAACCGGAGCCGCTCGCCCTCGGCGAACGTCGAGGCTGGCGCCGCGGCGCAGCAGGATCCCCGGCACGTCGTCCCACATCCCGAACGCGAGGAGGAGCGCGGCAGAGGCGAGCGCGAGCGCCAGGCCGAGCACCCCGGCGCCGACCTGGCCGCCGCGCGCGAAGAGCGTCGACGCCGCGATGCCGCCCGCGAAGAGACCGGCGAGCACCATCGCGAGCATGATCCCGAACGCGTAGACGGAGGTCCCGAGGACCGCGCCCACGAGGTGGATCCAGAGCACCTCGTAGCTGAAGAAGACGACGCCCGAGAGCCCGGCGATCCCGAGGAGGATCCCGATCCCTCCTGGCTGCGCGCCGGAACAGGCCGGCGCGGGCATCGCCGCGCTCGCGGGCGCGCCGCCAAGACGGGTGTCGATGCCGAAGGCCGCGATCACGACGGCGCCCTGCACCAGGGCGACGATCGCGAGGCTTCCCGTCATCCCGTACCTCGGGAAGAGCAGGTACATGCTGCCGGCGGCGCCTGCGGTCGCGCCCAGGAGGTTCCACGAGTAGAAGCGCGAGATCGCGGCGTGGCGAGGTCGATCCCCTGGCGCGCTACGCCCGAGCGCCGCGACGATCGCGGGGAAGCTCCCTCCCGACGCCGCGGCGATGGGGAGGATCCAGAGGCCGGCCACGGCGATCCTCGCGAGGAACACCGCCAGCGCTCCGGTGCCCGCCGCCTGCACGAGCAGGCTCGAGGCCGTCTGGATCCGGGAGAAGGCGAGCGCCATCGCGAGCGCCCACGCTCCGGCGAAGCCTTCGAGGAGACCGTAGAGGCGCACGGGACGCGGGCTCCGCGCGGCGATAGACGCGAAGAAGACCGCGCCCGCTCCGAGACCCGTGAAGTAGACCGACAGCACGATCGCGCCCGCGGGCGTGCTCGCGCCGACGACGGTGGAGAGGAGCTTCTCGAACACCTGCTCGACCAGGAGCGCCGTCGCGCCGGTGACGACGAAGCAGGCGGCGAGGATCGCGCGGGCGCCCCTCACCGCCTCACGCACTCCGCCTCGACGTAGTTGCAGTGCGCCGCGAAGCCGAGCTTCCCGTAGACCGCGCGCGCCGCCGCGTTGCGCTCGTGCACGTTGAGGACGATCGTCTCCAGGCGCCGGGCAACGAGCTCGTCCTGGACGGCGCGCGTCGCCGCGGCGCCGAGCCCGCGGTTCCTGCGATCGAGCCGGGTGTAGATGTTGCCGAGCGCGCCGACCGAGAGGGGTGCGCACACGACGTGGGTCCCCGCGGCCGCGATCAGCCGATCCTCTTCGCGCATCCCGAAGTAGGTGCCGTCGTCGAGCATCGCCGGGAGGAAGAACTCGGGGGACTCGCCGCGGGACGCCGTCGGCGTAGAGCTCTTCGAGCGCGCCGAGGTCGGCGGCGCCCAGGCGCACGACGGCGTCGTCCCGCGTTCCCGCGCGGGGTGCTCCGTCGCGCAGGACCATGCGGAGCATCGGCTTGGCGATGGTGACGGCGTGGCGCGCGGCGATCGCCGGCATCACGCCGGGGCGGACCACGGCGTAGATCTCGTGCGCGGGCGCGATCTCGTCGAGCAGGCGAGATGCCCCGCCGTCGTTGCCGAACGCGAGCACCACCGGCGTCTGGAACGCGCGGTAGACGAGCAGCAGCGCCGACAGATCCTCCGTCGCGTGCCAGGAGCACCTCTCGAAGAAACCCGGCACGAGGTCCGCGAGCGCATACGCGGCCCATGGGCGGTCACGCTCCAGGACGGTCCGGATGAGCTCGCGATCGGTCAGTGCGGGCAATGGGCCGTTCGACTCCGCGACGGAAGGGGCCGTCCTCTCGCCTCGCGCGGATGTTAACTCCCGCTCGCGTCGAGCGCGCGCTCCAGCGAGGCGATCTTGCCGAGAGGGCTGTGCGGCGAGATCCCCATCATCGCCCCGGGAGGCTCCGCCATCGGTCGCACGTCGAGCATCGGGACCAGGGTCTCGCCGCCTTTGAAGACGGATACGGAGGTCGCGGCTCCAGGTTGCGTAAACTGCCCCGATGTTGCGCTCGCAGGAGCCACTCGGCGGCGCTCGCGACGACCGTGCCGCCGTGCGCGTCGCGTTCGTCGCGCTTCAGATCGTCGCCACCGTCTGCGCGACCGCGTGCCGGCCGCGCGCTTCAGGGGAGCCGCAGGCGTCGACCAACGATGCCGAGCGTGACGCCATCGCGCGGGAGTTCAAGCAGATCGCCCTGGAGGTCAAGAGTGGAGACAACTTCTACTGGGGCGAGAAGCCTCTCTCGGATGCCCGAGCGAGCCTCGCGGCGGCGGGAAACGACAGGGAGCGTCTCGACCAGCGGCTCCGGGTCGCCTTCGAGCTCCTCAAGCTCGGCAAGGCGCTGGAGGCGATCACCGAGATCGAGGCGTGCCGATCCCTGGTGGAGCTGCGCGGCGGGGGAGTGCCCGTGATGCGCGTCATCCTGAAGCGCCTGGCGATGGCTCACCTGCGGGCGGGGGAGACGGCCAACTGCGTGATGGAGCCGACTGCGGAGAGCTGCTTCTTCCCCATCGGTCCGGGAGGGGTCCACGCCCATGCCACGCACGCGTCCGAGGCGGCGGCGCTCTTCCGGAAGCTCTGCGAGCTGGAGCCGGACAGCCGATCCGATCGCTGGCTGCTCTCGATCGCGGCGATGCAGGCAGGGACCTACCCGGAGTCGGTGCCTCCCGAGCTGCTGCTTCCCGAGCGGCTCACGGCGCCCGAGCCGAGCTTCCCGAGGTTTCCGAACGTGGCCGGCAAGCTCGGCATCACGGCGACCAACCTCGCGGGGGGTGCGGTGACCGAGGACTTCGACGGGGACGGCTTTCTCGACGTGATGTTCTCGACCTGCGACCCGGACGGCGCGATCTCCTACTACCACGCCCGCGGCGACGGCACGTTCGCGCTCGAGTCGCGAGCCGCGGGCCTGGATGTCCAGCTCGGTGGGCTCAACCTGATGCAGACCGACTACGACAACGATGGCGTTCCCGACGTGCTCGTCACGCGCGGCGGCTGGCAGGGCGGTCAGGGGCGGTGGCGCATGTCTCTCCTGCACAACGACGGCCGCGCCCGCTTCACGGACGTGACCCGCGGCGCCGGGCTCGCGGCGAATCCTCACCCGACCCAGGCCGCCGCATGGGGAGACTACGACGGGGACGGCGACCTCGATCTCTACGTGGGCAACGAGGTCGACGCTGCACCCGTCAGCGGCTTCTCCAGCGAGGGCCAGGCCTTCCCGGGCCAGCTCTTCAGGAACGACGGCGACGGGAAGTTCACCGATGTCGCTGCCACCGCCGGCGTGACGAACGACCGTATGGCCAAGGGCGTCGCATGGGGCGACATGGATGACGACGGCGATCTCGATCTCTACGTCTCGAACATCGGGCCGAACCGCATGTACGAGAACCTGGGCGGCGGGACCTTCCGGGACGTGGCTCCGGAGCGCGGCCTCACGGAGCCCGAGGGCCGGAGCTTCGCGACCTGGTTCTGGGACTACGACAACGACGGGCATCTCGACGTCTTCGTGGCTGGCTTCCACGCCGACGTGGAATCGATCGCGCGCTCCTACCTGGGCGGTCCGATCGATCCGACCGTCATGCGCTCGCGCCTCTACCACGGCGTGGGTGGCGGGCGCTTCGAGGAGGTCTCCGCGCGGGTGGGGCTCGACGGCGTCTACCTTCCGATGGGAGCCAACTACGGCGACCTCGACAACGATGGCTGGCCCGACGTCTATCTCGGGACCGGAGATCCCGCCTACGAGACCCTGGTGCCCAACGTCATGTTCCACAACGAGGACGGCCTACGCTTCGAAGACGTCACGTTCGCCGGCGGCTTCGGCCATCTCCAGAAGGGCCACGGCATCGCCTTCGCCGACCTCGACAACGACGGCGACCAGGACGTCGTCCTCGAGGCCGGCGGGTTCTTCCCGGGCGATCGATCGCCCAACGTCGTGCTAGAGAACCCCGGCAACGGCAACCACTGGATCACGCTGCGGCTTTCGGGCACGCGGTCCAACCGCGCGGGATTCGGCGCGCGCATCGCGGTCGACGTTGAGGGGCCCTCCGGTCCGCGGCGGATCCGCGCGATCGGAGGCACCGGGGGCAGCTTCGGCGCCGGCAGCCTCGAGCAGGAGATCGGGCTCGGCGATGCCACGCGCATCAGCGCGATCGAGATCGCGTGGGTGGCAGGAGCGCGAGAGCGCTTCGCGGGCGCCGAGCTCGACGCGTTCTACGAGGCGCGCGAGGGATCGGCGGGTCTCGTGAAGCTGGATCGGCGCCGCGTCCGCCTGGGCGGTTGAATACATCGGACCCGGGGTCCGATGCGAATCGCGCCGGTCGTCACGGGGAGACGGCTCTCGCCCAGCACGCCGGCGCGTAGTTGCCGGCCTCGACGTACAGCGGACGCTTCCAGAGGTCGATCGACTCCTTGTCCACCGCGCCGTCGCACGGCCCCTTGGCGAGAGCGGCGAGCGTCGCGGCCGCGTCGGGGGCATCGAGCTCCGACAGCCCGAGATCGCGTGGGCCCGCATCAGCTCGCAGTCGGATGCGCAGGAACCGCGGCACGGGCGCTCGTAGGTCGCCGCGGCGATGAGCGCCGATACGGCGGCGGGGGGCGCGGCACGGCGCGTGTGCGCGGTGAGCGCCAGCGCCCAGGCGAGGAACCCGCGGCGATCGCTCGGGCTCGAGGCGTCCTCGCACGAAGCGACGAGCGTCGAGACGAGGGCTGCGGCGAGCGTCTCCTGCGGTCCAGCCATCGCGTCGCCTTCGAGGGCGGCGATCGTGTGCCCGGCCTCCTCCTGCACGGTGTTGCAGTCCGGCGTCGGGAGGCACGCGTCGCTGGTGAGGGAAGAGAGGCGATGCGGATCGCCGGGTCGCTCGCCGCGCGCCGCGCCTCCGTCACGAGCGTGAGCGCATGGGCGATCTCGGGCAGGGCCTCGTGCCAGCGCTCTTCGAGGTGCTCGCTGGCGATCGCCATCTCGTCGGAGAGGAGCGTCGCCAGCGCCTCCTGCGCCCGCTCGTCGCCGAGCTGTGCGAGGACCCGCGCCGTCCACTTGCGAGCGTTCGCGCGATCGGTGCCCTTGTTGCCGATGGCCGCGGCGAGAAGACCGTCCCGCACCTCCGCGTGAGTCCGCGCCGCATCGACAAGGCAGGGCAGGGCGAGATCGGGTCCTGGAAGAGGGGCGCCCTCGCGCGCAAGCCGCACCATCGCCATCATGATCGCCGCTTCGCGGTGCGCGCAGGCATAGTCCGCGGCCGGGATCACCTCGCGCGATGTCACGCCCTCGGCGTGATGTCCCGAGGCAGGGCCGGCCGAGAGGATGTCGATCGCGAGATCGCGCGTGGTGGGTGCGCCCCGCCAGGGGTCTCCGGTCGCGCCGAAGGTCCAGTGCGGGCAGAAGAGCGGGGCGTCGCCGGCATCGAGCGCCACGTAGCCGTAAGCGGGGTCGCCGACCTTCCGCAGCGCGAGCGCGTGCCCGTCCGGCGCGAAGACGATCTCGACCTTCGCGTCGGTCGGGATCTCGCCGTTCTCGGAGAGCACGAAGCGCTCGTCGCGCCCGTTGCCCGTGAGCCTCAGATCGACCGTGGTCGTCGTGCGGGAGCCCAGGTTGCGCCCGCCGTAAGGGCTTCGTGACGAGCTTCTCTCCACCCACGCCTGTTTCCAGGGCCCGCCCGGGGGAGCATCGACCTTCGCGCTCATCGGCCGGTCCGGAGGCCGCGCGCAGGCTGCGGCCATCAGCGCGAGCGCGATCGGCGCCTCACGCCTCAGAGCAGCACCATCGACCAGAGCCGGCGGCGCGACCGGAGGAAGAGGCGCTTTCCGGTCACGGGGTGCACGAAGTCGAGGGTTCGCGCGAGGAGCTGGAGCGGCGCGTCGATGCCGCCGGCGTCGGGCAAGCCACCTTCGCCGTAGACGCGGTCGTTCACGATCGGCCATCCAAGGCTTCAAGGGACGCGAGCTGGTGCGTGCGTCCGGTGTGATCGAGCCGCACGTAGGCGAGCCGTCTCTGCGCGCGAGGACGCGTCCGCGGGTGTGGCTGTTGCCGGGACCTGCTGGACGAGGCGGCGCTTCCAGAAGGGCGTGTCGAGTACGATCGTCCGACGGTGAAGCGCGCGGCAAGGGGCTCGCGCCGCGCGCGGCGCACACCGCGCGGTAGCTCTGCGGGCGCCGCCCGGCAGGAAGATCCGCGCGAGTGCGCCGCGGCTGTTCGGTTGCTTTCCAAAGGCCAATGAGCCCGGCCGCGTCGCGATCGATCCTGTGGAGCGGGACGAGATCGCCGCTACTGGTCACCTCGCGCAGCATCGTCAGGAGGCAGTTGTGCAGGTACGGCCCGATGGGATCACCGGCAGGAAGTGGGGCTTGTCGGCGACCACGAGGTGCTCGTCCTCGTGGACGATCTTCGACCTCCTGCGCGCGCACGCGAGGCCCCCGTCCTGAGATCTCCGAAGTGCGGACCTCCGCTCCGGGGACGAAGGGGGCGTCCAGAGGAGTCATAGCGCCGCGTGCGTCCATGACCAGCCGCGCTCGAACCGCCATTCCCACATCGCGCGCGGGACCTTGGGGTAGCGATGGACCAGGAAGTCCAGGATCGTCGTCACGCCGCGGGGCGCGGAGCCCGGCAATCGCCGGTACGAGGGATAGGGCGCGACGGTCGTCGCGAGGCTCCGCACGTCGATCTCGCCGGCGAGCGATGACACAATCGGCGCGCGATGCGCTCCTTCCGGGTGTGGCTCGTCGTCTCCCTCCTTTCGAGCGTGTCCTGGATCGTCTGCGAGACCCTGGGAGGCCTCGCGTTCCTCGCCGCCGGGATCCGCCTCTGGACTCACCACATGATGCCGGTCTTCTGGCAGCATCACGAGCCCGGTGATCTGGCTCGTCGTGTTCGTCGCCATGGGACCCTTCATGCTCGCCTTCGGCGCCGTCGAGAGCCGGGCGGGCTGGCACGGCGGAAGGCGCACGCTGTACCGGATCCTCTATCTCGTCACCGTGGGTCCGGTCGTGGAGGTGCTCATCAACAAGCTCTTCTTCATCGGGCCTCCGGGCGCGCCCCCTCTACACCTACACCGCGCTGCCCACCTTCGTGGGGCTCGGGCTCGGTGCTCTCGCCCTTCTATTACTTCACGCTCTACATCCATTACCCGAGGACCGAGCCCGTCCTGCGCTTCATCCCGACCGTGCGCCCCGGATCGCGACGGGCGCAGCCGCCGCCCGCTCCGGGCGCATCAACCACCACGACAAGGCTAACAGGACGAGCGCCGAGAGGACGCCCCACCGAGCCTGCTCTGCTCCTCGAACGCCTCGCTGTCGAACGCGAGCATCGTGCCAGGTCGCGTGCGGATGATCGGCAAGTCGGGATGATGGATCCGGTCCGCAGGCACACCAGCGCGAGCGCCATCCCCACGATCGCGGTGGGGCCTGGCCGGTACGGGCTCAGGTGGAACGCGCCGAAGAGGAGCGACGAGAGGATGACCCGCGCGCCACTTGCCGTAGCCCTGAAGAGCAGCGTCAAGAGGACGCCGCGGAAGAGCATCTCCTCGCAGATGCCTGGAGTGATGCCCATGGTGAACACGCACCAGGGTGATCGAGGAGGCCAAGGCGAACGCCTCCTCGAGCTGATCGGGCGCGGGTACGAAGTAGTTCTGGATGCGGTATGCCAGGAGCACCGTCGGGGCGATGGCGAGCGGCATCAGCACCAGCCGATGACGGTACCGGCGGAGGGCCGGCGGGCGGGGAACGCCTGGCGAACGGAAGCCCGGAGATCTTCCCGAGGAGAAGCGAAGCGCTGAGCACCTGGTGTCCAGATGGTGAGGAGGAGCCCGACGATGCTCCAGCTCGGACGAGCGTGCCGGATGGTGGTGACCGAGAGCATGGTGAGGAACGCGAACGAGATCCCGCGCTTGGCCATCGCCTGATCGTGTGGCCTCGGACGATGCGCGCGCCCGAGAGGACTTCCTCGCTCTCGATCAGCCTCACGGGCGGCCAGGAGCGTCGCCGCGGCGTAGAGGCTCGTGGCGGCGAACGCGAGGAGATGGATGCTGGCCGGCCGACGTCGCGCAGGATCCTCGAGATCGAGAGGGCCACGTTGCCGACCGGATCCGCGAGCACCGTCGAGCTTGATCCCTGGGAGGACGGGCAGCGCCCCGGCAGGAGCCGAGCATCATCAGCGGCAGTGGTGTTCCTGGCCTCGGCACAGAGCGTGCGTAGGAGGTGACGGCGAGCAGGATCGAGGACAGCAGCACCGCGAGCGGCACTTGAGAGGAGATCAGGAGCGCGCCCTGATCGAAAGTCGAGGCCGATCGCCGCCTGGAAGAGGGTCGCGGCCGTCGCCATGGCGATCAGGTTCGCGAGTGGCCGACAGCAGCGCCATCGTCACCACGGTAGCTCCGGAGCTTCCCCATGGCGATCGACCTCGTGGAAACGGGCCGCACGAGCAGCGTCTCGACGTCCCCCCGCGCTCGCCGCGATGGCGTCGAGCGCCGCCATCGACGCTCCGCCCATCACCGCCGATCAGGATGAACGGTGCATAGAGCGGGAGCTGGTCGAGGCGCCCGAGGTAGATCAGGGTCCCGGTGGCGATGCGCTCGCGGGGATCGTCCATCCCGCAGCTCGCGGAAGCTTCTCCTTCCAGCGAAGCTCCACGAGCTCCTTCAGCGCGTCGCGCACTTCGTCGATCGCCGCCCGCGATTCCCTCGCTCGAGCCGTCGAAGTAGACGACGATGGCGTCCGGCTTGATCGTCGATCGCTCTCCGCACGTCGTTTCTTCGCTTGAGGGCCTGGAACGGGGCCCGGACCTTCACGGCCCGACCCCGCCGGCCTCGCGGCGACGTCGTGGAGGATGTGGAGGATCGCGTACGACGGCGTAGGTAGCCCCCTGACGCGCGAGCCGAGTTGCGCGCTCTTCTTGGAGCCCTGGATCCCGAAGAGCAACCGCGGGATAGAGGGCGGAGCGGCAAGCACGAGCCCCACGATGATGGCGCGGTGGTCGCGCAGGATCTCCGTGAGCTCGCGGTCGAGGATCCCGCCGCGCCTGCGAGGGTCCGACGGCCGCGAGGGCGGGCCACCCGGCCGGTCGACGTGCTCCAGGCAGACCTCGAGGTGGCCCTGCCGGTCATCGCCTGGTTTCTGGCGAGCGTCCCCTGGCCGCGGATGCGTCCTCGTGGATGACCGCGACGCGATCGGGTAGAGGCGCGACCTCCGCCATGATGTGCGTCGAGTAGACGATCGCCTTGCCCGCGGCCTTCGCCTCGAGCGTCAGGTCCATCGCCTCCGACGCGACGAGCACGTCGAGGCCCGTCGTGGGCTCGTCGAGGATCAGGACGGGCGGGTCGTGGACGAGCGCGCGCGCGAGGGAGAGCTTCTGCTTGTTGCCCGTCGAGAGCTTCTCGACCCGCGTGTCGGCGTACTTGCCCAGATCGAACCGGGCCACCATCGTCTCGACGCGCCCGTCGAGCGTGGGTCCGGAGAGGCCGTGGAGCCCTGCGAAGTAGCGCAGCGTCTCGCGCGGCGTCAGGCGCTGGTAGAGCCCGGTCGCGGGCGAGATGTACCCGATCGCGCGCCGCACCTCCTGCCCGTCGCGGACCACGTCGAAGCCCGCCACCGTTGCGGTGCCGGCCGTCGGGGTGAGGATCGTGGCGAGCATCCGGAGCGTCGTCGTCTTGCCGGCGCCGTTCGGGCCGAGGAGGCCGAGCGCCTCGCCGGGCCGGCAAGTGAACGTCAAGTCCACGGCGGCCTCGACGCGGCCGCGCGCCGGATCGCTGAAGATCTTGGTCAGACCCGCGACCGAGATCGCCGGCCGGCCGTCCTCTCCGTTCATGGCGCGGCGCGCTCCCGCGAGAAGCCCGCGCGGAGCGAGGCGAGGAGCCCGTCACCCGCGGCGACCTGCTCGCGGTCGAGGAGGCGCGTGGCGGCCCTCACGAGGAGCACGGCCAGGACGAGCGTCTCGAGAAGCGCGATGGCGAACGGCCCGGAGAAGGTCTTGCCCTCGACCGCCTCGCGTAGCCCCACCGTCAGGTTGACCATCGGCACGAGCGCGAGCGCCGGCGTCAAGCGAATGCCGGGAAGGCTCGCGATGACGATGGGGGCGATCAGGATCGCGTAGACAGGGCCGACGTAGCTCTGTCCTTCGCGGAAGCTCTTCGCGAGGAACGCGAGCCCCATCATGAGCGGCGTGATGGCAAGGCCCAGCACCAGGAGCGATCCCACGAGCACGAGCGCGGTGAGGGGAGGGATCGAGACGTCGATCTTGAGGCCTGGTCCGAGGAGCGAGAAGGCGTGCCCCATCGTCAGCGAGAGCGAAAGGAAGTTCACGAGGGCGGCGACCATCGCCATGGTCAGCACGTAGGCGAACTTCCCGAGCACGATCGCGGTCCGGCTCGCGGGCAAGAGCAGCGTCGTCTCGAGCGTGCCGCGCTCCCGCTCGCCGGCGGTCACGTCGATCGACGTGTAGAACGCCCCCGTGCCCAGGAAGACGATGAGCGTCACGGGGAGGAGGCGCGCCATGATGAACACGCCCATCTCCGCCGACGATGCGGCGTTGACGTAGTGCACGTCCATGTGGGGCTGCTCCGCGCCGCGGAGCCGGAGCGTCTTCTTCTCGTACCAGTTGCGGTAGCGATCGAGGGTCTCCTCGAACCTCTTGACCAGCCCCTCGGTGCTCTCGACGCCGCGGTAGGAGAGCTCGGCCGTCAGGCGATCGCCATCCTGCAGGAACGTGACGACGCCGTCGAGACCCTCGCGCCGCAGCAGCTTCTCCTTCTCGGCGGGGTCTCGCGGGACACCCGGGAGCTCGACGAGGATCAAGCGCCGCGCGATCCGGAGGCGCCCGAGCACCTCGCTCGCCGAGGGTCCGTCCGCCGGAGCCGCCGGCAGATCCGCCGCGGCCGGCACTCCGATCGTGTAGCGTTGCGACCGCGAGCGCCCCTCGCGCACCGTGAGGATCTGGAGCATCGTGAAGATGAGGGCCGGGTAGAGGAACAGCGGCATCCAGAGCGTGTAGCCCAGGATGTGCGGATCCCGGATCCCGAACCTGAGCTCCGTCAGGAAGTGGAGCCAGGCGTCCCGCAGGAGCCTCTTCGCCACGGCGGCGGAGAGTCTATCCCTGCCTCATCGAGGCTGCCGTTGGGATGCTCCTGCGCAGCGGCGCAGATCGCCGCCAGAAGCTGCAGGGCGGGGGCCCTGCTGCCCGGCGGCGCAGATCGCGCAGGATGCCTGCAGGGCGGGGCTGTCCCGCGCCGGCCCGGCTGGCGGTGCCAATCGCGGCGATAGGTGAGTCGGGCGGGAGGTTTTCCGTCCCCCGCCGGTTCTGCCGGTGGTTCAGATCGCGGGAGAGGCCGTGGGGGGCGGGGGCTCGCCCCCCGCCGGTTCGGATGGTGCGGCGAGATGGCTGTAGGGCGGGGGCTCGTCCCCGCCGGTTCGGATGGCGATTCAGATCGCGCCGAGGCGTGTAGGGCGGGGGCTCGTCCCCCGCCGGTTCGGATGGTGATTCAGATCGCGGCCGAGGCGTGGGTGGGGGCCTCGTCCCCGCCGGTTCGGCCGGTGGTTCAGATCGCGGCGAGAGGCGTGGATGCGGGGGCTCGGTCCCCGCCGGTTCGGCAGGTGGTTCAGATCGCGCCGAGAGGCCCGTGGGGGCGGGGGCTCGCCCCCCGCCGGTTCGGCCGGTGGTTCGATCGCGGCGAGAGGCCGTGGAGCCGGTTCAGCGGTGATTCAGATTGCGGGAGAGGCCTGTAGGGCGGGGGCTCGGTCTCCCGCCGGTTCGGCCGGTGGTTCGGATCGCGGCGAGAGGCCGTGGAGCCGGTTCGGATGGTGATTCAGATTGCGGCGAGGCCTCGTGGGCGGGGCTCGTCCGCCGGTTCGGCCGGTGGTTCGGATCGCGGCGAGAGGCCGTGGAGCCGGTTCGGATGGTGATTCAGATTGCGGCGAGAGGCCTGTAGGGCGGGGGCTCGTCCCCTGCCGGTTCGGCCGGTGGTTCGGATCGCGGCGAGAGGCCGTGGAGCCGGTTCGGATGGTGATTCAGATTGCGGCGAGAGGCCTGTAGGGCTCGGGCTCCCCCGCCGGTTCGGCCGGTGGTTCGGATCGCGGCGAGAGGCCGTGGAGCCGGTTCGGATGGTGATTCAGATTGCGGCGAAAGGCCTGTAGGGCGGGGCTCGTCCCCCCGCCGGTTCGGCCGGTGGTTCGGATCGCGGCGAGAGGCCGTGGAGCCGGTTCGGATGGTGATTCAGATTGCGGCGAAAGGCCTGTAGGGCGGGGGCTCGTCCCCCGCCGGTTCCTTCGCCCGGTTCGTCGCCGCGTCAGCGTTCGTCGCGGCGGCCGCCGAGCATCCCGGTGCGCATCATGAAGTACAGGAGCTGCATCACCGCGGTGAAGGCGGCGGCGACGTACGTGAGCGCGGCGGCGGAGAGCACCCAGCGGGCGCCGGACTTCTCCTCGCGCGTGACGAGCTCGTTCTCGGTCATGAGCGCGAGGGCTCGCCGCGAGGCGTCGAGCTCCACGGGCAGCGTGATGATCTGGTAGAAGACGAGGAACCCGAACAGCAGGACGCCGAGCTGCGCGAGCTGCATCGATCGCAGGATCATCCCGCCGAAGATCATGATCCACGAGAGGCTCGTGGAGAACTGCACGACCGGCACCATCGTGTTCCTGAGGTGAAGCGGGAAGAAACCGCGGGCGTGCTGGACGGCGTGGCCCGCCTCGTGGCACGCAACGCCGATGGCCGAGAGGCTCGAGCTCGCGTAGACGTCCGGCGACAGCCGGATGACCTTGTGGAGCGGATCGTACAGGTCCGAGAGGAAGCCCGTCCCGGGGACGATCTCCACGTCTCGGATGCCGCTGCGCGCCAGCACGGTGCGCGCGGCCTGGGCTCCCGTGACGCCCGACCGGGCATGCCGGCGGGCGTAGTGGGCGAACGTGCCCTTGACGAGCACGGTGGCTCCCATGGCCGCGAGCATCGCGGGGATCATCAGCATCCAGTAGAGCGGATCGAAGTGCATGAACATGGCGAGTCCTGACCGAGGCGGTGCGATCGCCTCTGGATCTACTTACGCTTCGGCTGCGCCCTGTATTCCCGGCTGCTGAGCGACGTCGCGACCTCGGAGGACGGCGTGGTCGTGGGGCAGGGAAGGGCCGCCTCGTCCTTGGCCGATGCGGCCGCCTTGTCGGCGGCGCGCAGCACGACCGTCATCTCGAGCGTCCCCGAGGGGGGTACGCGCAGGCAGTCCCTGGAGTCGGTGTGGACCTGGAACTCCTTGCGGTCCACGGTGATCCGGAACTCGGCGGCGGGGAGCGCGTGGAAGACGACGCGCCCGTCCTTGCCGGTGGTGCGTTCGTGCTTGTGCCAGGTGTCCTTGATCACGAGCCTCACGGAGGCATCCGCGACGGGTTGCCCCTTCGCATCTCTTACGAAGATCCGCACGGTGGCGTTCCCCGACGCCCATGCCGGCAGCGCGAGAGCGAGGAGGACGAGAGGCGCGATGCGGCGCGTCACAATCGGCCCGACCTCAGGATGGAGAAGAGGAGCCACACGCCGAGCGCTCCGGCCAGGACGAATCCGATGATCCCCGGCGCCGAGATCTCCCAGATCGTGCCGCCCGCCTTCGTCGCGAGGAGCATCGACGACCCGATGATGAGCGCGGCGATGACCAGGGCGAACGAGATCCGGTTCGACGCCTTGTCGAGCGTGAGCGTGAGGTCCTCGAGGCCGACGTGCTTGAGGCTCGCCGAGAGGTCCCCGGCGAGTGCGCGGCGTACCGTTGATCTCGAACGGGAGCACCGTCACGATGTCGGCGAGCTTGCGCAGCGCGCGCCGCCCCTGGCGGTAGAGCGCGTGTTCGGGTGCCAGTTGCGCAGCACCGCCATGACGAAGGGTCGCGCCTCGGTGGCCATGTTGAGCGTCGGGTCGAGGCGCTTGCCGACGTCGTCCATGGTGACGAACGCCTTCACCATGAGCGCGTAGCTTCCGGGGACACGCACCTTGTGCTCCGCCGCCAGCCGGAAGATCGCCGCGACCAGGGGCGAGAGCGATCCCTTCTCGAGGGACACGCCGTAGTAGCGGTGGGCGATCTCGCGCACCTCGCGCCGGAGCGCCGCGTAGTCGAGGTCCTTCTGCGGGTCGCCCAGCCGTACGAGCGATCGCGCTGCCGCGTCGTAGTCGCCGGTGGCGACGGCCATCAAGACGTCGGTGACGCGCGCGATCATCGAGCGGTCGAGGCGACCCATCATGCCGAAGTCGAGGAAGCAGAGCCGCCCGTCGGAAAGGACGCGGATGTTCCCCGGGTGGGGGTCGGCGTGGAAGAAGCCGTGCATGAAGAGCTGGCTCAGAATGGCGCGCACGCCCTTCTTCGCGAGCGCCGCGCGGTCGACGCCCTCGCCGTCCGCGAGGATCCGGGCGTGCGGCGTCCCCTCGACGAAGTCCATCACCAGCACGCGGCTCGAGGACGCGTCGAGGAAGACGCGCGGGACGAACACGTCGGGGTCGCCCTGGAAGTTGCGCGCGAACTCCCGCATGTTCTGCGCCTCGTTGATGTAATCGAGCTCCCAGGTCAGCGTGCGCCGCACCTCCCGCATCGTCTCCACCGGGGAATAGACGCGCGTCTCCGGCATGCGCTCCTCGAGCATGTGGGCGATGTAGTCGAGGATGTCGAGGTCCGACTGGATCTTCTCCTCGACGCCCGGCCGTCGCACCTTCACCGCGACCCTGGTGCCGTCGAGCAGCGTCGCCCGGTGCACCTGCCCGATCGACGCCGCCGCCAGCGGCACCGGGTCGAACTCGCGGAACACCTCTCCGAGCGGGCGCTTGCCGTCCTCCTCGAACGTCGTGCGCACCTCCTCGAACGGGAACGGAGGGACCCCGGCCTGCAGCTGCGACAGCTCCGCGAGCGTCTCCTCCGAGAACAGATCGGCGCGCGTCGAGAGGATCTGCCCGAGCTTGACGAACGTGGCGCCGAGCTGCTCGAGCGCCATGCGGAGGCGCCGTCCCTCCCGGGGCTCGAGCCGCGCTCCTTCGTAGGCCTCCTGCACCTTGCTACGGAGGTAGATCGTCGCCGGGAGGTTCAGGCGATCGAACGCCTCCCCGAAGCCGTGGCGGATCAGCACCGTCACGATCTCCCGGAACCGCCCGATGTTCTTGATCTTCTGGAGCGTGATCACGGTCGCGTCATGATCGCACGTCGGGCGCGATCGACGACCCCGCCCCCGCTCGCGACGCCGTGGCCGTGACGCGATAATCCCTCCGTGCTCGCGCGCGAGGGTGGACGGGACCCGTTGAGGTTCTGGGTGCTGGCGTCGATCGTGTACACGTGCGCGACGATCGCCGGCACCTGGCCCGTGGCGCGCGACATCGGGCAGGCGCTACCCGGCGGCGGCGGCGACGCCTTCACGCATGCGTGGAACCTCTGGTACGTCCACCGCGCCCTCTGGAGCCGTGCCTCTGGGTTCGCCTTCACCGACTTGCTGTTCCACCCGATCGGGACGCCGCTGCACTACCACGTCCTGGATCAGGGGGCCGCCATCCTCGCCGAGCCGCTCCAGCTCGCCTCCGTCTCGCTGCCCGCCATCTACTCGATCTCCTGGCTCCTGACGTTCGTGCTGTCGGGGATCGGCGCGGCCTTCTTCGCGCTGCGGGCGACGGGCAGCCGTCCGGGCGCGCTCGTCGCGGGCTTCCTGTTCATGCTCTGCCCGTATCGCACGGCGCACGCCGTGGGGCACCTGGAGCTCATCGGCACGCAGTGGATGCCGCTGGCCGCGGGTCTCCTCCTCGGAGCGCTCCCACCCCGGGGCACCGCGGTGGATCCCTCGCGACGGCGCGCGTCGCAGGCGCTCCTCGCGGGTCTCGCCTGCGCCATGGCGTTCCTTGCGTCGTTCTACTTCGGCGTGTTCCTCGCCTTCCTGCTCGTGCTCTACGTCTCGTGGCGTGCCGTCGAAGGACCCGCGGGCCGCCGCGCGTCCCTCTATGCGTGGCTTGCGATCGGCGCGATCCCCGCGCTCCCGGGCGCGCTCCCGGTCGTCCGCGCCGCCGCGGCGGGAGAGAGGCAGTACGAGCTCGAGACCGCGGCGTCGTACCCCGCCGACGTCGCGGGCTTCATGCTTCCGACGTACCTGAACCCGCTCTTCGGGCCCCTCAACCGCGCGGTGACGGGGGACCGCAAGGTGCTGAGCGGTCTTCCGGTCGAGGGGACCGTGGGGCTCGGTTTCACCGCGCTCGCGCTCGCGTTCGGCGGATGGCGGCGGGTCGAGCGGTTATGGAAGGCAGCGCTCGTCCTCTTCGTGGTCCTCAGCCTCGGAACGCGCTTGCACGTGCTCGGGCGCGACGCCGGCATCCCGCTTCCCTACGCGCTCCTGTTGCACGTGCCGATCCTCCGCGGCGCGCGGGCTCCTTCGCGCTTCGTGATCATGGTGAGCCTGTGCCTCGTGCCCTTCGTCGCCGCGGGTGTCGCGCGGCTCGTGGAGCGAGGGGCGCGGGTGCCGCTGATCGTCGGCGCGCTCCTGGCCGCAGGGGCCGCCGAGCTCGCGGTCGCTCCGTTCCCGATGCGGAGCGCCGCGATCCCGGCGCCGTTCCTCGCGATGGCCGCGGACCCGATCCCGGGCGCGGTCCTCACGCTGCCGGAGATCGGGTCGCAGGAGGCCATGTACTACCAGACCGCTCACCAGCGGCCCCTCGCGGGTGGCTGGATCGCTCGCGTCGAACCGGCGCTCGTCGAGGCGTTGATGATGCGGATCCGGCCCGTCATCGCGGCCGACATGCCGGTCGATGCCGTGCGGCCCGGGCTCGCGGCGCTCGGAGCGCGCTACGTCGTCGTCGAGCAGGAGGCGATGACGCGGCACCGGTCCACGCGGCCCTGGAGCACGCTCGAGGCGCGTCTCACGGCCGGGCTCGGCCCCCCGCTGTTTCGCGACGACGCCTTCACGATCTACCGCGTCGATCCATGGCGAGAGCGTGGCCGATAGCGGCGGGCCCGCGGTCAGATGGCGTAGACGGTGACGAGATCGTCGTCGTGGACCGGACGCTCGCCACGGAACGCGCCGCGGATGAATGCACTCGACCACGGCGCAACGGGCGCGCCGAGAAGAACGGGACTCTCGGCGACGCGGTGGCGCCCGAAGAGCTCCGGGTGCTTGTGCCACACGACGTAGCGATACCCGAGCTTGCGCAGCCGCTCGCGCGCGGCGGCGGGATCGGTCGCGCGCGACGAGAAGAGCGCCTCCAGACCATCGATCGGGAACGTTGGATAGGAGCGGGAGAGGTACGACCAGGCGATCGGCCTCTGGTGTAGGACCTGGTAATACTGGTAGGCCGCGGCAGGCTCGTTGAACGTGAACCCTTCCGGGAGGTCGAGGACGGCGCCGTCGCCGGGATCCGCACCCAGCTCACGGTAGAAGTCCGGGAGTGGCGGCGGTGCCGTCTGCGGCCAAGGAAGGGGCCAGCACTCCGCGAGCGTGATCGCGAGGACCCCGATCGCGACCAGGTGTCCGCCTCGAGGGAAGCGGCGCATCGCGGTCGCCAGGCCGAAGCCCGCCGCCAGCGCGAGCGGCACGGCAGCCATCAGCATGAAGCGCCCCGGCGTGCGGATGAACCCGATCCCCGGCACTCTCAGCAGCGCCGCATACGGCAGGGGCACCCGGAGCGAGATTGGCGGAAGCAAGCCGGTGCGCAGGGCGGGTCCGAGCGAGAGCACCGCGAGCACCGCTCCGGCGACGATCCATCGCCGCGCCTCTCTCGCGCGCCACGCGACGACCATCAGAGCGATCGCCGTGAACGGGATGGCAACGGCCGTCTCGTTGCCGCTGCCATACCAGCCCCTCGACGGCGATAGGAAAGGCGCGGACGACGGGCGGCCAAAGTCCGCGGTGGGCGTGTCCCTGTAGAGCCACGACGCGATGCGCTGGTGGGGCGCTGGCACGACGAGCTGCGCCACGTCGGGAGCGTAGTAGCTCGAGAAGCGGCCGAGGTCGATGCGCAGCCCGCGCGTCGTCGCGATGACGAGAAAGACGAGCGGCGCTATGGCGGCGATCGCGAGACCTCCCGACACGAGGACGCGGAGCAGCGTCGCGCTCCTGGAAGCGGGTCGGGCCGTTGCGATGCACTCGATGCCCAGGATGACGAGGGCGATCGCGGCGAACACGAGCTGATGGCCGTTCTGCAGCAGCGTGAGAAGGAGGACGACCGCGGGCGCCATCGACCATGCGGTCCTTCGGCGTGGATCGAACGCGAGGAGCCCTGCGTAGAGCGAGAGCGGAAGGAGCCCGACGAAGACCTTCTCCAGGTGGCCCCCGAGAGCCGCGAGGTGGACTGGCCATGCTACGAAGAGCGCTCCCGAGAAGAAGGCCGGGGCCGGGTCGAGCCCCGCGTGGCGCGCGAGCAGGAACTGGCTCCAGGCGCTGCCTACCATGCCCAGAAGGACCGCTCCGTTGAAGGCGGCCACCGGCCCCCACGGCCAGAAGGGGAGCGCGAGCAGCGCGTTCACGGGGCCGACGCCGTCGCACAGCACGCTGATGCCGTGCGGGCAGTGCAGCATCGACGTCCAGGGCCAGGACGCTCGGCCGAGCAGCGCTTCCAGGTCGTACCAGAGGACCCAGATCGCATGCCAGATGTCGTAGTGCACCTCGCCGAGCACGTAGGTCCGGAAGTCGCGCGCGAGCGGCCACGTGACGAGGAGCGAGAGGATCCCGTATCCGGCCACCGCCATGGCGTGCGCGGGAAGGCTGCGCTTCGATCGCGAAGGAACGGCGCTCTCCAGAGCTATCAGGCCCAGATCCGGGAGAGATCCAGCTCGACGGCGTCGAACAGCTCGACTCGAACGCGGACGTCGCCGGCGTGCGTGCTCGCGACAAGCCACCCCGGAGGTTCGAGACGGAACGCTTCCAGCGCCCTCGAGGTCGGATCGACGAGCCAGGCATGGGAGACGCTTGCCCGGGCGTAGAACGGCACCTTCTCCACGCGGTCGGTCGCGGCGTCGCTCCGGGGCAGGACCTCGCAGGTCCAGTCGGAAGCAAGGGAGAGCCACGTCGTTGCGGGGGGCGCCGGCCGCGGGTTCAGGATCGATCTGCGACCCATGATCTCCCTCACGACGCTCTCCGGGAGCGCATCGAACGCCGCCAGGTTGGCGCGCTCCGGGACGACGTCCGCCATGACGCGATGTTAGCGCTCGCGCTCCAGTGGGTCCAACGGTGGCTTGACAGGCGGTCGCCTCCGGCCTCATCGTGGGCGCCCCATGTCGTACGCGTGCGGGCGAGGACCCGCGTCGACCTCCGATTGAGGTGACAGAGTCGCCGGCGAGGGCGGTCGCGCGGGACGAGCGCGGGGCGCAAGCCCGGCGGGCTCTCCTTTGGCGAGCCACGGGCTCCGCGGTGACCGTCGTCCTCGTGGTGCTCGCCTTCGTTCGTCACGAGGCGGTCGTCCTGTCCGACGATGCGTACATCTCCTTCCGGTACTCCGACAACCTCGCGGCCGGCCGCGGCCTGGTCTTCAACGAGGGCGAGCGCGTGGAGGGGTACTCGAACCTCCTTTGGACGCTTCTCCTCGCTGGCGGACGGATGTGCGGCGTGGCTCCGGTCCTCGGGGCGCAACTCCTGGGCGCGCTCTCTGGGGCGCTGACGCTTTTGGTGGTGCCATCGCTCGCGCGCTGCCTGGGGGCAACGCCTGCCGGTGCGCTCGGCGCGTCTCTCGCGCTCGGCCTCAGCGCGACCTTCTCGAGCTGGATGCTGCGCGGGCTCGAGGGCCCCCTCTTCACGCTCCTGCTCGTTCTCGGCACGCTCGCCCTGACCCGAGACGTCTCCGGCGGCCGTGGTCTGGGGATGGCGATCGGAAGCTTCGGCGCTCTCGGCATCACGAGGCCGGAAGGGCCGCTCTTCGTCGTGGCGGCGACCGCCGTCCTCCTCCTCGACGCGAGACGCGACCGCAAACGACAGTGGCTCTTCCTGGCGACCTCCGGCGTGTGGGCGTCCCAGATCGTGTTCCGGCTGGCCTACTACGGAGACTACGTGCCGAACAGCTACCGCGCGAAGGTGTGGGCCGGCGCCGATCGGTGGGGGGCAGGGATCGACTACGCGCTGGGCTTTGCGAAGAGCTGCGGTCCATTGCTCCCGCTCCTCGTCGCGGGCGTCGTGGCCAGTGCCTGGCGCGCGATGAGCGCAACGGGTCATCGCCTGTGCGTCATCCTGTGTGCGGTGTCTCTGTTCTTCTGTGTCGGAAGCGGCGGCGATGGCTTCGTCCACTGGCGCTTCTTCCAGCCGTTCCTGGCCCTCGCTCTCGCGCTCGCAGCGGCGGCAATTCCAGGACCCGCCGGACGCGCTCTCCTTCTCGTCTTGCCTCTGGCCGTGGTCTTCTCCGGGCAGGGGGAAATCGCCCGGCGAACGTTCTGCGACGTCGTATCAGGCGGGATCCGCGGGGATCGAGGCGTCTCGGAGTGGCTCCGTCAGAGAGCTCGCCTGCTCTCGGAACACGAGGACCTGGCGACGTATCGGCTGGGAGCCTGGCTGCAAGAGAACGCGGCCGCGGGGAGCCTCCTTGCCATCGATGACTGCGGGATGGTCCCTTATGTGAGCGGGTTGCGAACACTGGATACGGCGGGACTCATGGACAAGCACATTGCCGGCGTGCCGGGCCGGTCTCTGCAGAAGGTGGACTTGAGCTACGTCGTGAGTCGCCAGCCCGACACCATCGTGCTGCACCTCAATGGCTTCAGCATGGGTCTTCCGTACGACAGGCGGATGGCCATTTACAGGCCGTTTCTCGACAGCTACCGGCTCGTTCGCGTGGAGCCGGTGGGCAGCAAGACCGCGTACTATGTCTTTCGCCGCATCGCGCCTCCGGTGCTTCCTCCGATCGCCGTCGACCTGATGAGCTGGTTCCCCGCGGCGCGGGCCATCGTCGAGGCAGCGGACGGTCCGCGCCGCGCCGGAAAGGCGGTGCAGCTGTCCAGTCGATTCGTGGACATGCCGTCGGGCGAGCTTGCCGCCCTGGACGCACTCGTCCCGCGAAGCTCCGCTCCGGTCTCGCCCGATCGGGTCGCCGCCCTCGACGCGGCCTTCAGGGCGCTGGCGGAGAGGAGCCGCGAAGGGATCCTGGTGACGCTCGATCCCCAGGTCTCCGGAGCCACGATTTCCTACGCCAGCGTCTCCTGCCCGCCTCGGAGCCGCCTCGTCTACGCCGTGGCGTATCTTCCGTGGACGCCGGCTCCTGCGCCTGTCGAGGTGGCGGCAGAGACACTCTCGGGGGGACGGACGGAGCGCGGCATGTCGTCGAGCGGGACGGTCGACGTGCCACTCGGCGTCGAGGGTGGGCCCGTCTCGATCACGTTTCGCGTCCGGCGACCCGCGGGTGTCGATCCGGGGCTACGCCTCGACGTGCTCCTGGAGTCTCCGCGTCTGGTTGTCGCGGACCTGCCGTGAGCTACCGCGATGCCTTGAAGCTGGTGCTGAACTCCGTGCCGACGTAGAGAGGCTCGAGGTCCTTGTCGGTCACGACCGGGATCCGAACGACGTGCGGCGTGATCGAGAGCGAAAGGTCGCCGATGGGGCCGAACGTCTCCGATTCACCGTCCTTCACGTTCGTAGCCGTCTCGAGCCTCGCGAGGACACGATAGTCCTTCTGTCCAGGCTCCGGTGGCTCCCGCTGCTCCATCTTGAGAACCAGGTGGACGTCGCCGCTTCGCGAAGCCTCGACCCTCGCGCTGACGGCGATCGTGCGGCTCGCGGCCCGGGGATCGGGAAGCTCCAGGACGGCGCGCTCGCCATCGGAGACGCGCAAGTGGCCGATCGGCCCCTTCGGGAGGCCGTCACCGGCGAGAGTCACATCGAGCGCGATCTCGCCCCGCGGCTTGTCGACCGCCTCGATGAGCCTCCCGGCGATCGAGAGGTTGTCGACAGTGTCTCGGATCGTCAGCGCGCGCAGGGACGGCGTTGTCGACATGAACCGCGTGTTGAGAACGCGCTGTACGAGCTCCTGCGTCTCGTTGAGCGGGGCGTGGCAGAGGTAGAACGTGCGGATGGCCAGCTCGTCGTACTGGCGGTGCTTGGACATGTTGTCGGGGATGACGATGACCGTGTGGTCGTCGAGCGGCTGGTAGGAGTGCTCGTTCGCAGTGCCGAGCTGCGCCATCGCCGACTCGAACGTCACGTGCGAGAAGTCGGCATCCGTCTTCTTCTCGCGGATCTCCGGGTCGAAGAGGACCTTGATCCCGGCGGCCTTCCCGAGCGCGAGGTAGACGTCCTTGACGTCCGCGCTCTGCATGTGGAGATCGATGTCACCCGCGGAGATCGTGAGCCGGGGCGTGCTCGGCGGGACCTCTGAGCGGCCCGCGGCGCAGTCGGCGGGCGCGGCGCCACTGTCCGGCGGAGCTGGGGTCTTGGCCGCGCGCGTGGTGAGAGGAGAGCAAAGGAGCAGCAGGAAGGCGATCGTGCCTCGCGTCATCTCGGCACCTCCGGCCACTCTTACGCGCCGCGTCACGGGAGCGTCTACCGCCGCGCGCCGGCGTTCCGGGTGATCATGGGACATGGACGTGACGCTGTACGTGGTCCCCGGGAGCCACCCGTCGATGGCGGCGCGCCTCATGCTCGATCACAAGGGCGTCGCCTACCGGCGCGTCGATCTCGTGCCGGCGATGCACAAGGTGCTCCTGCGCGCGATGCGCTTCCCAGGCGCGACGGTGCCGGCGCTGCGGATCGACGGTGAGCGCGTCGTGGGCTCGAAGCGGATCGCGCGCCTCCTCGACGAGCGGTTCCCGGATCGCCCGCTGTTTCCCGCCGAGCCGTCCGCGCGCGAGCGCGTGGCCGCCGCGGAGGGATGGGGCGAGGGCGTGCTGCAGCCCGTGCCGCGGCGGCTCGCCTGGTGGGTCATGCGGCGCGATCGATCGCTTGCGAGCACATTCCAGCAGGGCGCCAACCTTCCCGTCCCGGCGCCGGTCGCGACGGCGTTTCTTCCGTTCGTGGCCTGGGCGGCGTCTCGCTTCAACGGGAGCACCGACAGCGCCGTGAAGGCCGACCTTGGCGCCCTGCCGGGTCTGCTCGACAAGGTCGACGAGCTTCTGGCGCAGGGCGTCATCGGCGGTCCGGCGCTCAACGCCGCGGACTTCCAGATCGGCACGAGCGTCAGGCTCCTGGCCGCCTTCGAGGACCTGATGGAGCGCGTGGAGCGGCGGCCCGCGGGAGGCCACGCGCGGCGCGTCGTTCCCGATCACCCCGGCCGCCTTCCGGCGGCATTCCCGAAGGCCTGGATCCGTTAGCGATGAGGACGCGGAAAGGAAGGCGCGCCACGGCTCCGCCTGCTCCACGCTCATGACGCCTCCCGCGTGCCGCCGCCATCCGGACGGAAGGACAGGCCGAGCCCGCGCGCGAGGTCGAGCACCTGCGCGAGCGCCGAGGTGACGAGAGGCCGCGGGACCGGCGGCATCCGAGCCGATGGAGGTGAGGCGCATCTCGGCCACCTTCGGCGACAGGGGCTCCCGCGATCTCGGGCAGCGCCTGCACGAGCGCGAGGCGCAGCCGCTCCTCAGGAACGACGTCGTCGATCTCCTTGCGCGCGCGAGCCAGCGCGTTCTGCACCTCGCCTTCTTGCGCGCGAGCTCGATCGTCGATTCGCGCACGACGCGCGCTTGCTCGATCTTCCTCTTGTCGAGGACCAGCGCGGCGAGGCTCTCGGCCTCGCGCTGCGCCGCCCTCGCGGTGGCGCGCATGGCCGCGGTCTCCTCCTCGAGCTCGGCCTGGCGCCGCACGTTCTGCTGCTCGAGCTCGATGATGCGCCGCTCCTCCTCGGCCCTGCGCTGGCGTGTGGCGGCATCGGCGCGGATCCGCTCCTGTTCGAGCTGCGCTCGGAACGGCGCCTGCATGCCGTCGAACACCGCCTCGGAGAGGATGCGGACGTCCTGGATCTCGACCGTGTCGACGACGACGCCCCAGCCCGTCGCGGTCGTGTCCTCGGGGCGGCCGACTCCCTCGACGACGGGCGCGAGCTCCGCCATGAGCTCCGAGGCGATGGCGTCCTTGCGGCGCGTGAGGGCGTCGTCCACGGTGAGGTTGGCGACCAGCCGGCGGGTCGCGCCGACGAGCATCTGCTCGAGGATCCGGCGAGCTTCTCGCTCGCGCGCTCGCCGTACGAGAAGTTGAGCATGCGGTACGCGATGAGCGGGGCCACGACGCGGTAGACCGCGAGCCCCGCCACCTCGACGCCCACCTTCTCCACCGTCACCTGGTCTGCGGTGAAGGCGAGCCGCTGGATCGTCGTCGGAACGATCGCCACGCTGTCCCACGGGAGCTTGAAGCAGCTCCCGCCCTGCTCGCGACGCGAGCAGCCGGCCGCGGCGCATGTGGTGTCAGGAACTCGGAGGGCTTCGCGGTCACGAGCCCCCAGCTTCGTCTTCTCGGGGTCCTCGAGCGGACGGCTCCCGCGCCAGGCCTCCGCCTCGTGAGCCTTCAGGGCCTTCATCGTCGTCGTCGGGGTCACCTCGCCGGTCGTGAGGTGCACGCCGCGTGCCGGGGCGTGTCCCGGCGCGCGTCCGGGGAAGCGATCGAAACGATAGGGACCGTATCGAAACGAATCAGCCGCGATCGAGTCGGTGGCGCGCCAGCATGCGCAGCGTCGTGCGCGAGACCCCCAGCGCCGCGCGGCGTCGCTCTTGTTGCCTCCCGACGCGGCCATCACGGCCTCGGCGCAGGCGCGCTCCATCTCGTCGAACGTGAGCTCGCCGAGGGCGCCGGGCCCGGCGCGGCGCGGGCTCGGCAGCGCGAGATCGGCGGCGCCGATCTCGCCGCCTTCGCCGGGATCAACGCGCCCTCGATGCAGTTCTCGAGCTCGCGGACGTTCCCCGGCCATCGATGGGCCGCGAGGCGCGCGAGGGCGTCGCCACCGAGCGTCGCGGTCCTGCGATGGCGGCGCGCGAAGACGTCGAGGAAGTGGCGCGCGAGGAGCTCGATGTCCCCGGCTCCCCGCTCCCGCAGAGGCGGGATGCCGAGCGTCACGACCCGGATGCGGTAGTAGAGGTCCTCGCGGAAGAGGCCGCGGGCGACGAGGTCCTCGAGGTCCCGGTGGGTCGCGGCGATCACGCGCGCGTCGACGGCGATCGCGCGCGTGGAGCCGATGCGCTCGATCTCCCGCTCCTGGAGGAGGCGCAAGAGCTTGGCCTGCACGGGAGCGGCAACTCGGCGATCTCGTCGAGGAAGACGGTGCCTCCGGACGCGGCCTCGATCTTCCCGGTCGAGGCGCGGTCCGCTCCCGTGAACGCTCCGCGCTCGTGTCCGAAGAGCTCGTTCTCGATGAGGGTCGGCGGGAGCGCGCCGCAGTCCACGGTGACGAAGGGCCCATCCCGGCGCGCGCTCCTTCCGTGGATCGCCCGGGCCACGAGGCCCTTGCCTGTGCCGGTCTCGCCGCGGAGCAGCACCGTGACGTCGGTGGCGGCGACGCGGGCGATCCGGTCGGTCGCATCGAGGAGCGCGGGCCCGCGCCGACGATCCCGTTGTAGCCGAGGTCGGCGCCGCCGAGCTCCGGCGCGGATACGGCCCCGAGGCTCGTACCCTCGAGGACCATCGCGACCTGGCTCGCCAGGGCGCGCAGCATCGCGGCGTCGGCCGGCGACCGCGACGCCGCGCTTGTTCAGGAGCTCGAGCACACCCAGGAGCTTGCCGGCGCCCATCCCGGACCGGCGCGGCGAGGATGCTCCGCGTCCGGTAGCCGGTCAGCCGGTCGACGTCGCCGTGGAAGCGGGGATCCTGCGACGGATCGGGGACGTTGACCGTCTCCCCGTTCGGGCCACGTGGCCCGCGATGCCCGTACCGACGGGGAGGCGGATCTCAGGGCCCGGCGGCAGCCGCCCGGCGCGGCTCCAGATCTCGCCTCGCGCGCGATCGAGCAAGAAGAGCGTCCCGCGGTCCGCGTCCATGGCCCGGATGACCGCCTCCATCACGCGCGACAGCAGGTGGTCGAGGTCGACGGGCTCGCCGACGAGGCGCGCGACCGAGAGGAGCACCGAGCCCCGGTCCACGCGCTGCCCGCCGGCCTCTCGTCGCGCCACGGCTCGAGTATAGCGACCCTGGAGCGATTCGATACGGCGCCCGTCAGGCGTGGGCTTCGAACCAGCTCTTCCCCGAACCCATGTCGACCTTGAGGGGCACGGAGAGCTCGATGCAGCGCTCCATCTCCTCGCGCACGATCCGCCGGGCCGCAGGGAGCTCGGAGTCCGGGACCTCGAGCACGAGCTCGTCGTGGACCTGGAGGATCATCGCGGCCTTCATGCGCTCCTTCACGAGGCGCTCGGAGAGCCGGATCATCGCGAGCTTGATGAGGTCCGCGGCGGTCCCCTGGATCGGCGTGTTGACGGCGGCGTTCTCCGCCCCGACGCGTAGCATGTCGTTTCCGGAGTGGATCTCCGGGAGCTCGCGGCGGCGGCCCAGGAGCGTCTGGACGGCGCCCGTCTCGCGCGCCCGCTGCTTCGTCTCGTCGATGTAGCGCCGGACGCCGGGGAACGTGGCGAAGTAGCTCGCGATGAACCCCTGCGCTTCCTTCAGGGTGAGCCCCGTCTCGCGCGCGAGACGCTGCGGGCCCATGCCGTAGGCGATGCCGAAGTTGATGGCCTTCGAGCGGCTCCGGAGCTCGATCGTCACGGCCTCCGGCGCCACGCCGAAGACGCGCGCCGCCGTCTCGCGGTGGACGTCGCGATCGTGCCGGAACACCTCGACGAGGCCCGGATCGCCGGTCAGGTGGGCGAGGATGCGGAGCTCGATCTGCGAGTAGTCGGCGGAGAGCAGGACGTGGCCCTCGGGGGCGACGAAGGCGCTGCGGATCGCCCGCCCGTCCTCGGTGCGGATGGGGATGTTCTGGAGGTTCGGGTCGGACGACGAGAGCCTGCCCGTGGCGGCGACCGCCTGGTTGTAGGACGTGTGGATGCGCCCGTCGTCGGGATCGATGAGCGCCGGCAGCGCGTCGAGGTAGGTGCCCTTGAGCTTCGAGAGGTTCCGGTACTCGAGGATCTTGGCGACGATCGGGTGCTCGCTGTACTGCTCGAGCACCTCCGCGTCGGTCGAGTAGCCCGTCTTCGTGCGCCGCACGCGCGCCGGACCGCACGTCTTCTGGATCTGGAGCTTGTCGAAGAGGATCGGCCCGAGCTGCTTCGGCGAGTTGACGTTGAACTCGCCCCCCGCCATCTCGTGGAGGGTCTTCTCGAGCTTCTGGAGCCTGCCGTCGTAGTCGATCGACAGGCGTCTCAGGATCGCGGCGTCCACCTTCACGCCGCGGAGCTCCATCGCGAGCAGGACGGGCACCAGCGGGAGCTCAGGCGTGCGGTACAGCTCCTCGACTCCGAGCGCCACTAGCTCGGGCGCGAAGTGGCGGTGCAGGCGCAGCGTGAGGTCGGCAGCCTGGCAGGCGTCGTCGTGCGTCGAGGTCCGTGGCGCCGGCGGAGCGTCGCCGAGCAGCAGCAACGGCTGCGCGGCCTCGGCGAGGGCCTCGCGCCGCTTCAGCCCCAGGTGGCGCGCGCGAAGAGATCGTCGAGCGTCTGCTGTCGCTGGGCGGGATCGATGAGGTAGGCGGCGAGCATCTGTCCGAAGGCCACGCCCCGCATGACGATCCCGCGCCTCCAGAGGAGACGCATGGTCTCCTTGACGTCGTGCCCACCCTTCGCGAGGCGAGGGCTCGGCGAGGAGCGCCGCGATCGAGGCGGGGACGGCCCCTCCCGGCGTGGCGACCCACGACGCGCCCTCGCGCGTGGCGAAGGCGAGACCCTCCAGGTCCTTCGGGCCGGCACCGCGCGCGGCGTGGACCACGATCGCGTCCGCGGATCGGAGCTCCCCTTCGAGCGCCGTGAGGGCAGGCTCTCGACGATTCGGTAGGCGCTCTCCACCTTCTTCTCCACCTTGACGACGCTCTTCATCAGCCCCTTGAACTCGAGCTCGGAGAAGAGCGCCGAAGGCGCTCGGGATCAGGCGTGCGCGCGCTCGATGTCGTCGAGGTCCACGGGCGCCGCGGTGTCGATCGTGACGAGGCGCTTCGGAAAGCCACGCCCCACGTCCCTCGACGCCGCGAGGTTCTCGTAGAGCTTCTTCCCTCCGAGCTTGGCGGCGGCGTCGAGCGCGCCCTCGAGAGTTCCGAACTGGAGCACCAGGTCTCGCGCCGTCTTCTCGCCGACCCCCTTCACCCCCGGGACGTTGTCGGACGCGTCGCCCATCAGACCGAGGAGATCGGTGATCCGATCGGGGGGAACGCCCGTCTTCTGCTTGACGCCCTCGGCGGAGAGCTTCTCGAAGTCCCCCGCCGGGCGCGGGATCCACTGCGTGACGCGATCGTCCACCAGCTGCATGAAGTCCTTGTCGCCGGCGACGATCGCCACGCGCCACCCGGCGTCGGCGCCCTTGCGCGCCAGCGTCCCGATGATGTCGTCCGCCTCCCATCCGGGGAGCGCGAGGAACGGCAGGCCGTAAGCTCGCACCACCTGCTCCACGTAGGGGAGCTGGCCGCGCATCTCGTCGGGCATCTTCTCCCGGGTCGCCTTGTAGCTCGCGAACTCGCGGTGGCGGAACGTCGGGGCGGCGGCGTCCCAGGCTACGACGATCGTCGCACCGGGCTCCGCGTCCATGAGGCGCGTCAGCGCCTGGGTGAAGCCGAACACCGCGCTCGTGTTGAGGCCGCGGCTGGTGGTCAGCGGGTTCCTGATGAAGGCGAAGAACGACCGGTAGGCGAGCGCCGTACCGTCCACCAGGAAGAGACGGCGGGCCGCCACGAGATCGTCAGGCGCCGGCGGCCGCGGAGGCGAGCAGCGACTCGATGCTCTCGCACAGCGGCGCGAGGCCGGTCTGGCGCGCGATGTCGAGCGCGCCCTCGAGGGCCATGCGCGACTCCGGCCCGCCGGGCGGGAACGTGCGGCCGAGCTCGTAGAGCGTCTCCGCCCTCGCGGTCGGGAGCCCGAGGTAGTCGGCCTCGGAGATCGCGTGCTCGAGCACCTTCAGCCCCTCGCCCTTCTGGCCCGACAGGTACATCGCCCGGCCCAGGAAGGCCTGGATGCGCGGCATGTGGGCATCGGCCTTGGCGGCCTTCAGATCGAGGATCGCGCGCTCGAGCAGCTCCTTGCCCCGCTTCGCCTCGCCACGCTCCACCAGGAGCACCCCGAGGATCGCGAGCGCCTGGCCGGAGATGCCGTGATCGTCCATCGACTCGGCGAGCCCGAGCGATTCGGTCGCGAGCCTCTGGGCGCCCTCGTGGTCTCCGGTGGCGAGGGCGACGCGTGCGAGGTCGACCAGGACGATGGCGCGCGTGCGTCGATCGCCCACCTCGGCGAGGACGCGCGCGGCGTCCACCCCGAAGGCGTGCGCTTCGTCGTGCGGTCCACGCCAGGCGTAGAGAGACGCGAGGATCGCGTGGCACCGGGCCTCGCCGGGACGCTCCGAGAGGGCGCGCCAGAGGTCGCGCGCCTCCGCGGCGGCGCGCACCGCGTTCTCGATGTCGCCCGACTCGCCCATAACCGCGGCGAGGTCGGTCATCGACTCGGCCTCGCCCCGCGGGCTCGCGAGGCGCCGCGCCATCGACACGGCGGAGACGATGAGCTCCCGTCCCTTGTCGCGATCGCCGCGCAGCCAGCAGATGAGGCCGGCCTGGTGCGTCAGCGCCGCGGCCTTGAGTGCGTCGCCGAGCTCGCGTGCCGACTCCATGGCCTGCTCGATGTACTCCATCGCGCGGTCGAACCGGTAGGTGAGGCGCGCCACGGCTGCCAGGCGCAGGAGCGTCGAGCAGCGCCCCGCGCGGTCCCCGACCTTCGTGAAGAGCGAGAGCGCGGCATCGAGCGCGATCTCCGCCTCGTCGGCCGATCCGCTTCGGTCCAGGATCTCGCCGCGGAGCTCGAGCGCCCGCGCGAGCGCCGCTTCGTCTCCGGTGCCCTGGAAGATCTCCTCGCAGCGCTCCGTCGCCGCGAGCGCCTCCATCGAGTCGCCGAGGCGGAAGAGGCGCCGCGCCGAGCATGATGGCCGCACCACGGAAGATGGTGAGGTCGGGCTTCTCGGACAGCGCGATCGCCTCGTCGATCGGGGCCTCCGCGTCCCGGAGGAGGCCGAGCTCGAGCTGGCATTCGGCAAGGCCCAGGGAGAGCCTCGGCCGTCTCCATGTTCTGCGCGAGTGGGCCAGCGCGATGTAGCGGTCGTACGCCTGGCGCGCGAGCGACCAGGCGGCGCTCTACCCGCGGTGGCCGCGGCCACCGAGGTAGCTCGGCGGCTTGCCCGTGGAGCCCGCGGCGTCGAGGTGGCTCGCGATCTCGAAGGCGTGCTCCGGATCGGCGCCGTGGGCTTGCGCGAGCGCCCGGCCGTGGATCTCGTGGAAGCGTGCCCCGCGCCGTCCGAGAGCTCCTGGTAGATCAGGAGGCGGCCGCGGGTGGATCAGCTCGAAGGTCGTGTCGTCGGCGCTCGCCTTGATGAGCCCGCCCCTGGCGCGCGAGCGCGGTGAGCGATTTCGTGACGTCCTCGGGCTTCTGGTTGAGGCCCGAGGCGAGGAACGCCGGATCAGCTTCCCGCCGCCGACACGCTCCGCGGGCCGATCATCGAGAAGCTCGGGCAGCGTCAGGGTCGCGAGCTTTCTCGGCATGACGTCGACCAGCGTGGAGGAAGCTCCGGCGGCCGGTCGCTCATGAGCTGGACCGTCTTGCCGACGACGGCGAGCGTCGCATCGCTCTTCATCACGTCGAGCAGCGTCTGGGCGAAGGGGTTGCCGTGGCTCTGCTCCCAGGCGATGGGTGCGAGGCCGAGCGTCGATCTCGTGCTCGGGGAACGTCGCCTGCACGAGCCGCTCGATCTCCGCGTGAGAGAGCGGCGGCAGGAACATCTCGACGCCGTCGAGTGCGACCACCGCGGCGAGCACCTCGCGCGCCTTGTCCAGAACGCGAGATCGTCAGGGCGGAACGCCGCGACGAACGCCAGGCGCGGCCGCTCCGGCGCCGTGTTCATCACACGCGCGAGGAAGAGGAGCGCCGACAGCGACTGCGGATCGACGTGGTGGAAATCGTCGATGAGGACGGCGACGGGCGAGATGCGGCTCACGGCGGTGAGGAAGGCGCGAAGCGAACCCTCCACGATCTCCGGCGACTCGATGGGCTTCTGCCCGTCGCCCGAGACGAGCGCCTCGGCGGCGCCATAGATGCCTTCGGGCGCCCGGCCACCGGCGAAGAACACCTTCGTCATGTCGCGCAGGAGCTGCCCGAAAAGGGAGAAGGGGAGCGCGTGGTCGGCGGGCTGCACGAGGAAGCCTCGGATTCCCTTGCCGCGGAGCTTGCGCAGGACCTCCGAGAGCAGCCTGCTCTTGCCCGATCCGGGATCTCCACTGACGAAGAGGAAGCACCCGTGCCCCTGGGTCGCGAGACGGATCGACTCGAGCAGGCTCTCGAGCTCGTCGGCCCGTCCCACGAACGGGACCGCGGGCAGCGGAGGTTGCTCCTTGGCGGACTTGCGCTTCGGCTTCTGGGTCCTGAACGCCTCGAGTCGCTTGAAGAGAGTTTCCACGGATGTCGAGCCCTGCGTTGTCGCGGTGACGGATCTCCGAGTCTATGGTAGTTCACTCGACGGCCGAGGCTCGTCCCCCGCCGGTGCGCGGCGTCGCGCCTCAGGCCGGAACGGCGTCGCGGACGTTCGAGCTTCGGTGGAGGAACCGTGCCTCCGTCACGCGCCGAGCGACGCCTGGATCTTCTGGACCAGGGGGGCGAGCCTGGCGGACTGCGCCACCTCGAGAGCGTGGGCCAGCGCCTTGAGGCCGTCGGCGTCGCCGGCGCCCAGGGCCCGGCCGAGCTCGTGCAAGCACTCGGCGCGTGCGGGCGCGGAGGCGAGCGTGTCCGCGTCGCGGATCGCCTCCGTGAGCATCGCGAGCCCTGGAGCAACGTCGCCGCTCAGGTAGATCGCGCGGCCCAGCGCGGCCTTGACGCGCGGCATGTGGGTGTCGGCGCGGGCCGCCTTCAGGTCGAGGACGGCGCGCTCGAGGAGCTCGCGCGAGGGGCGCACGTCCCCCTTCTCCATGAGGAGCGCGCCGAGGATCGCGAGGGCGAGGCCGGACGTGCTGTGGTCGTCGATGTTCTCCGCGATGCCGAGCGACTCGGTGGCCTGACGCTGGGCCTGGTCGTGCTCGCCCGTCATGATCGACACGCGCGCGAGCACCGCGAGGACGGCGGCCTTGGCGCGCCGGTCCCCGACCTCGTCGAGGATGAGCATGGCGGCGCTGCCATAGGCGCGCGCCTCGTCGAGCGGTCCGCGCACCGCGAAGAGCGACGCGAGGAGGGCGTGGCTGCGCGCCTCGTCCGCCCGATCGGCGAGGGCGCGCGAGAGGTCGCGGGCCTCCGTCGCCGCCGCGATCGCTCCGTCGAGGTCGCCCTCCTCGCCGAGGGCGTAGGCGAGGTGCTCGAGCGCCTCCGCCTCGCCGCGTGGGTTGCCGAGCCGCTGCTGCATCGACACCGCATGGCGGATGAGCTGGCGTCCCTGGTCGTGCTCGCCGCGGAGCCAGCGCGTGAAGCCCGCCTCCTTGATGATCGCGGCTTCCTTCAGGTTGTCGCCGATCGCCCGCACCGTCTCGAGAGCCTTGGCGAGGTAGTCGACGGCGCGCTCGAAGCGCGCGGTCTCCCGCGAGATCGTGGCGAGCTCGAGCAGGATCGACGCCCGCCCGGACGGGTCGCCGACCTTCGTGAAGAGGGAGAGAGCCGCTTCGAGGGCGATCTCCGCTTCCTCCGTGCACCCGGTGCGATCGAGCACCTCGCCCTTCAGCTCGACGACGCGGGCGAGGAGCGCCTCGAGCCCGAGCGATTCGAAGATCTCCTGCGCCATGCGGCTGGCGATCAGCGCGCCCCGCGAGTCGCCGAGCATGAAGAGGCGACGCGCGGAGAGCATGATTGCGGTCCCTCGGTAGGCCGTCAGGTCGAGCTTCTTCGCGAGCGCGACGGTCTCGTCGATGGGAGACTCGGCCTCGCGGAGCTGGCCCATGGCGAGCAGGGCCTCGCTGATGCCGAGCAGCGCCTCCACCGACTCGAGGGTCTCGCCCTTGGCGAGCGCGAGGTAGCGATCGAACGCCTTCATCGCGTGGGGCCACGCGAACCTCTCCCGGAAATGGCGGGCTCCCCTCAGGTAGTAAGGGGCCGCCTCTTCGGGAAGACCACCGCGGTCGAGGTGAGAGGCGATCTCGTAGGCGCGATCGTCGCGTTGCTGGTTGCCCGACTCGAGGTGGCGCGCCTTGATCTGGTGGAACTGGGCGCGCGCGTCCTCGGTCAGCTCCTGGTAGATGATCTTGCTCGCGGCCGGCGGGTCGAGCTCGAAGGTGCCGTTGTTGAGGCGGACCAGGCGCCCGTGCTTGGCGAGGCGGCGTAGGACGGCCAGCACTTCGGGGCGCGGCCACCCCATGCCCTGGACCAGGAAGTCGACGTCCAGCCGCGGGCCGCCCACGCACCCGAGCGCCAGCACCTGCAGCTCCTTCTGGTCGAGCTCGACGAGCTTCTGGAGCAGCAGGTCCATGAGGTTCGCCGGGAGGTCGGGAGGATCGCCCGAGGTGATGCGGACGATGCTCCCCTCCATCGACAGCGATCCGTCGCCGCGCATGTGATCGAGCAGCGAGAGGACGTAGAGCGGGTTGCCCTGGCTCTGCTCGAAGACCAGCGGGCCGAGCCGGGCGTCGACGGTCCTTCCCGGAAAGGCGGCCGCGACGAGCGACGTCACGTCGTCGGCGGTGAGCCGTCCGAGCGAGAGCTCCCCGCCGCCCATCGAGACGACGTCGGACACGAGCTCGCGCGCGGCTGGATGGGACTCGAGGTCGTCGCTGCGCGCCGCCATCACGAACGATGCGCGGACGATCGGGTCTCCGGGTGTCTTCAGGACCCTGGCGAGGAAGGAGATGGCCCCCAGCGTGGCGTGGTCGCAGCCCGCGAAGTCGTCGATGAGGATGCTCACCGGCGCGATGCGGCCCACCATGGCGAGGAACGACCGGATCCCGCCGTGGACCTGCTCGGCCTCCGCGGCGACCGTCTCGTCTCCGCGAAGGAGCGCCGCCGCCGCGGGCGCGAGGCCGGGGACCTCCGCGCGGCCGGGGAAGTACACCTTGCCCATGTCCTGCATCACCGAGGCGAAGAGCGAGAACGGCAGGGGATCGGGGTCGGGCCGGGCCAGGAACGCGCGGACGCCGCGGGTGCGGCACCGGCGCAGCGCGTCGGCGAGGAGGCGCGACCTGCCGACGCCGGCCTCGCCGGTGACGAACAGGAACCCCGGACGTCCCGCCGCTCCCGCGGTGATGGTCGCGAGCACCTTCTCGATGTCCGCGTCCCGCCCGGTGATGGGAAGCGTCGGGATCGGTGGCGCCGCCAGGAGCGCCTCCATCGCGCGGCGTCGTCCCGTGGGGGAATCTCGCTTCCGGAGCGGCTGCATCGAAGCTAGGGGCGGCGGGCGATCACGACGAGGGACAGGCCCACCGGGATGAACAGCCTCCGCTCGATGGCGATGAACAGCGGGGCGAGCTTGTTGAAGAGGAAGAGCTGCCTTGTCGAGAGGATCTGCCTCTGGAAGATCCGCGAGTTGACGAACCAGCCGAACATCCCGAAGAAGTTCATGTGCGAGACCTTCTCGATCTGAAACCCCGTCTCGCGGAGCTTCGCCAGGAGCTCTCCCTTCGCGTAGCGGCGATGGTGCTCGAGGTGGATGTCGAGCGTGCCGTAGAGGGCCTTGACCGCCGGCACCATCAGGAGGAGCCTCCCGCCGCTGCCGAGGGCCGACGCCATGTTCGCGAGGGCGAGGCCGTCCTGCTTCACGTGCTCGAGGACGTTGAGGCAGATGATCGTGTCGAGCCCCGCCGCCGCGACCTCGGCGGGCGCGGGCTTCTCGAGGTCCCACGCCAGCACGCGGACGTTCGCGAGCTGGCCGTGGGCGCGCTCGAGGTCCGCCCGGTAGCTCGGATTGAGGTCCGTGAGGAAGAGCAGCGGCCGGTCGAGGACGAAGGCGCTCATGTTGCCCGTCCCCGATCCACCTCGAGCACGCGGTTCCCGACGGAATCCGCGATCTTCGAGTAGAGCCAAGTTGTAGCGCTCGACCTTGGACATGCGGTCCAGGGTCTCGCGGCCGACGTCGATGGGAAGCGACGCGGTGCCTGCCATGTCTGGCATGGAACGGAATCTTACCTCATGGGTCCGGAGGCCCCCGTGACGGTCGCCACGCAGAGCGCGGCGAGCAGCGGCAGCGGCGCCACGAGCAGGTAGAACGACGGTGGGTGGCGCGTGTCGAGGTCCCGGAAGCAGGGGCTCTGGTAGGTGGCCGCGAATCCGGCGAGTGGCGGGCCGGCCGCCGCCGTTTCCTGCGCGACCCGCGCCGCGCTCCACTCCGCTCCGCTCGCGGGGTCTCCCGGATCCCTCCTCTGTGCGACGAGCGCGGGCCGGTAGTAGGTCTCGAGCACGCGGTTCTCGCAGAGGCCGGCCGCAACGGGCGCCGCGTCGCGCGTGGTGATGTGTGCCCGCGCCTCGCTCAGGTAGAAGTCCTCGATCGCGAACACGGGATGGCGGTCGTCCCGCTGCTGGAGCGCCCGGTAGTGGGGCGCGTCACCCGGAGGCGGCCCGCGCGCGGAGGGCCTCGGCGGTCAGCCGAGACCGGAACGATCCGGCGGCCGGATCGATCGCGAGGTAACCCGACTCGGCGACGCCGTGGAACGCGACCAGGCCCGATGCGAGTGCGCCCGATGCCGCCCATGCCGCCCGGCGCGTCGCGCGATCCGGCCCCGGATCGACGCGCCGGCCCGCCACGTTGGCCACAGGCGATCCCGAGGAGCGCCGAGAACGCATCGGTGGTGACGTCCA
Organism: Acidobacteriota bacterium; assembly: GCA_046331505.1. GTDB lineage: Bacteria > Acidobacteriota > Vicinamibacteria > JAXLQT01 > JAXLQT01 > JAXLQT01. The sequence continues at coordinate 179,607 of JAXLQT010000003.1, read as the reverse complement.
CGGAGGTCGCCGACGCGCAGCGGGTGGTAGAACTGCACGAGCTCGTCGGCGATGCCGGCCAGGGCGCCGTAGCAGAGCGCCGCCACGTAGCCGCCCCGACCCCGGACGAGCGGCGCGAGGAGCCGGAGGGCGAACCCTCCGAGAGCGCCGTACTCGCCGATGTGGACGACTTCCTCAGGGCGCCGATGCGCACGGGGTTCGTGCGGAAGATGTTCCACGCCAGGAGCGCCGCGGTCGCGACGATCCCCGCGAGCCATGCCGCGCGCCGGGCCGAGCCGCGGCAGACCCGGATGGCGGCGGCGATCCCCGTGACCGCGGCGGCGCAGAGCCCCGCGAGCAGGGGACGCTCGAAACGCGGATCGTTGTAGACCGCGGCGAGCTTCGGGATCGCCATCGAGCCAGAGCACCGGCAGCGGCAGGATCGCGAGGAGGGCGAGACGTGAGCGCGGCAGCACGGCGCCACCGCATCATACTTGGGTATGATTGCCGGACTTCCACGAAGGCCATGACGGAAAAGGCGGCGCCCACGGATCGCGCGAACCTGCTGGAAGACAAGCTCCGGCAGGCGGAGCGCAGATCGCGCGGCTGCGGTCCCTCGTGGAGGCGAGCAAGATCACTCCAACTCGTCGCTCGAGCTCGACGAGCTCCTGAAGGTCATCATGGAGCTCGCGGTGCTCGAGCTGCACGCCGATCGCGCGACCCTGTACCTGGTCGATCATGCGAAGGGCGAGCTCTGGAGCCGCGTCGTCCAGGGGCCGGAGATGGTCGAGATCCGGCTCCCGCTCGGCAAGGGCATCGCGGGCCTGGTCGCCGTCACCGGCAAGGTCGTGAACCTGCAGAACGCCTACGACGATCCCCACTTCAACCCCGAGGTCGATCGCGAGAGCGAGTACAAGACGCAGGCGCTCCTGACGATCCCCGTGCGCAACAAGCGCGAGGAGATCATCGGGGTGCTGCAGATCCTCAACAAGAAGGGCGGGAGCTTCACGCGCGAGGACGAGGAGTTCTTCCGCTCCCTCGCGGTCCACGCCGCTCTCGCCATCGAGAACGCGCTCCTCTACAAGGAAGCTCTCGAGAAGAGGAAGTTCGAGGAGGAGCTCGCGCTCGCCGGCGAGATCCAGCGCCGCCTCCTGCCCGACCACTACCCCGAGCTGACCGGTCTCGAGGTGGCCGACCTCTCGTTCCCGTGCCGCCAGGTCGGGGGCGACTACTTCGATTACCTGAAGGTCGGCGACCACGGCTTCGGCTGCGCCGTGGGCGACGTGAGCGGCAAGGGGATGCCGGCGGCGCTCCTGATGGCGAACCTCCAGGCGGGGTTGCGCGCGCTGGTCGACGGCGCCACGCCGATCACGTCCGTGATGGCGCGCCTCAACAACCTCCTCTCCCGCTCGTCCGCGACCAAGAAGTTCGCGACGCTGTTCTACGGCGAGATCGATTTCACCACCCGCGTGCTGCGCTACGTCAACGCCGGCCACATCTTCCCGTTCATCGTCAGCGGCGAGGGCGAGGTCACCTACCTCACCAAGGGAGGGACGATCGTCGGCATGTTCGAGGACGCGGCGTTCGAGATGGAGGAGCGGCCGCTCAGGGACGGAGACGTCCTGGTGATGTTCACCGACGGCGTGACCGACGCGCGAGACCCCGAAGGCCGAGAGTTCGGAGAGGCGCGCCTCGTGAAGTTCGTGAAGGACCTTCGCGCGCTCTCGCCGAAGCGCCTTCTCCTCGAGCTCCACCGCGAGATCGTGTCGTTCCTGAAGGAGCGTCCCCTCGAGGACGACTTCACGCTCGTATTGATCAAGGCCGGCGAGGTGCCGCAGAAGCCGTAGACGCGGGCGTGCGCACCTCCACCTCGGCGACGGCCCACACCGCGTCCTTGCGCGTCTCGTGGAGCGTGATGCGGATCCGATCGGCCCGCCGGGGTGCGAAGGACGCCACCACCGGCACCGCGCGGGGATCGGTGAGCGCCCCCTCGACCGTGGCCGCGATCGTCGAGCCGTGCCAGACCTCGGTGGCCTCGCCGGCGAGCTCGGCGTCGACGGAGGCATCGAGCGGGAAGAGGCTGGCGAACGCTCCCTGGTAGAGGACGACCGCCGCGACCTCGACGGGCGCGCCGAGGTCGATGAGAAGCTCCGTTCCGTCCGCTTGCGGCCCCATCCACGTGGTGTCCAGGCGGCCGTCCGTCGCGAGCGGGAGCTCCGTGGCCGGGCTCGCTTCGAGACGGGCGATCGGGACGGGCGGACCCAGCACGGGTCGTGGATCCCGTGGCACGGGAGGGAGCTCGAAGAGCTGGAATCCCGCGGACGCGCCCGCCAGGCGAGCGTCCGGCACGGCGCGCAGGACGGCGGCCTTGCGGTCCCTCTTGCCGTGGGGTGCCGGTGCGACGACGAGGTTCGCGAGGCCAGCCTGCCGCAGGACCGCGATGACCGCGGGATCGAGGCGCGCGAGCCCTTCGACGAGCGCCGGGTAGTGCGGCGGCTGATGGCCGCTGTAGCCGTTGACGACCGGCCCGCCATGGAAGATGGATCGGTACATGGCCGCGGCGTCGAGGTTCATCGTCCCCATCGGGAGCTCCAGCGTCACCGCCGGGCGCATCGCGGCGATCGGGCGCGGGTCGGGCGCGGGCGCCGCGGGAGCGGTCGGCCGGCCCTCGGCGTAGAGCGCGATCGCGGCGATCGCTGCCGCGGCGCGCGGACGGCGCGCCGACGCGATGGCGAACGCCGCCAGCATCGCGAGGCACAGGGTCGCCAGCATGACGAACCTCGCGGGGGCCCGCAGGGACGAGAATCCCGGGAGGTGCATCAGGAGGCCGTAGGGTCCGATGGGACCGAGCGGCCTGCCGCGGAACCTCGGCTCGGGACCGAGGGCGAGCACGTAACAAGTCACCGCCATCACCGCGTAGAAGACGAGGGGCGAGCGAGGCGGCGATCGCCGTCCCGCAAGCAGCGCCGCGAGCGCGAGCAGCGCGAGCACGAAGCCGGGGAACCACCGGCTCTCGCCGGCGCTGTTCGCCCGCGTCCAGAGGGCTGCGAGCCCGTGGCCGTGGAAGATCCCGGCGATATCGGTCCCGTAAAGTGCGATCTCGCTGGCCGCCCGCCCGAGACCGAGCGCGGAGTGGATCGCGGCGTACCTCGCGAGGATCGGGGCGAGGGCGGCGAGCGGAAGCACGGTCGCGATGCCCGCGCGAGTCGCGTCGCGCAGGCTGCGCGAGAACCACGCGATCCAGCCGCCGATCATCACCAGCGAGAAGAACAGGTAGTAGCCGTTGCAGAGCCCCTGCCAGAGGAAGGACCCGCCGAAGAAGACGAGCCAGCGCGCGCGGCGGTCCTCCTGGAATCGATGGAGCGCCGCGAGCCCGAGCGGCAGCCCCCACGCCGCGAGCACCTGGATGTGCGCGACGTGATCCAGGCGGTAGGTGCAGAAGCCGAACGCCATCCCCCCGACGAGCGCGGCCGGAGGGCTCTTCGTCAGCGCGTAGCCGAGCGCGTAGGCCCCCGCGGCGGAGAGGAGCGACGCCAAGAGGAAGGCCGCGTCGTAGGCGGCCGCGGGGCTCCCGGTCAGCCACTGGACGGGGACGGAGAACGGCGCTAGGCCGAGGAGCGTCTCCGAGAAGGCCATCGTCCCGTGAAGAGGCGCGAACGCGGGCGCGTTCCACCAGGCTTGCGAGAGCGGCATCGCCACGGAGCTACGCCAGAGGATCCACGCGTTGAGCAGGGTGTCCGGCGTCGCGTCGGGAAGCGTCGTCGCGGGATGGCGCACGATTGCCGGGTACGCGGCGATCGTCGCGGCCGCGAAGATCCCGAGCGCCAGCAGGTGCTGGGGGCCTCTGTTCGCACCGCCCATGAGCCGCCGGAAGCGTAGCACGGCCGGCCGTGCTACACTCTCCGGCCCCCGAGGCGACCTCGGGGATGCCGGCACGCTTCCAAAGGCGCGTCCGGCAGCACGAGCGCGGAGGCAAGTCCTTCCGCCAAGGAGAACTAGATGAAGAAGCTGATCCCGGTTTTCACGATGCTTTTCGTTTCGAGCGTGGTCCTGGCCGGTGACGCGGCCGCTCCGGCCGGCAAGACCCACGAGGTCAAGGCGACCGTGGTGTCGGTCGATGCCGCTGCCAAGACCATCACGATCAAGGTCGATGGTGCCGACAAGACCGTGCCCGTCATGGGCTCGGCCGTGGAGACCCTGAAGACCGTCAAGGCGGGCGACAACGTCACGATGACCTGCCAGGACAACGAGAAGGGCGAGCACCAGGGCGTCACCGGCATCGTGGCCGCCGCCGCAACGAAGTAGCTACACCGCTTCCAGGGGCGGCCTCCGCCGCCCCTGGAGCACCTCGCCTCGCGGCCCTCCCGAGGGTCCGGGCGATCGGAGGGAGGGGAGGAGAGGAGTGGGTCTTACCCGCCGACGCCCGTCGGGGGGATCTTGATCTTCTGGCCGGGCGTGAGGACCGCGCGCTTCCGGAGCCCGTTCATCCTGCGCAGATCGTCGGTCGTGACGCCGAACGCCCTCGCGATCGTCGAGAGAGAATCGCCGCGCTTGACGCTGTAGACGACCGCGTCCGGCTTGGGCGGGGCCGGGGGTTTCGCCGGTGGGAACGTCGCCCTCTTGCTGCCGTCGAGCTCGAGCGAGGGCGTCGAGGGGGCCGCGGCCGGCGTGATCGCGGGCGACGTGGTGCCGAGCCAGATCCGTAGCGACCGCCCTGCGGAGAGCTCCTGGTCGAAGGCGCCGGAGTCATGGATGAAGTCCCAGACGTTCTCCGGGCTGCCGCCGGCCAGCGCAAGCAGGGTATCGCCGGGAGAGACCTGGTAGTCCTTGAAGTCGGTCCCGCGCCGCAGGTCGACCGAGAGCTGCGTCCCGTCGGGGAGCGACTGGAGCCGCCAGATGCCGTTGTTCTTGCGGAAGTCGTCGAGGGGTACGCCGAAGACGAAGGGAACCGTGAACGGGTTGTCGCCGATGCGGGTCCGGTAGCTCAGGATGCCGTCGCGGTACACGAAGTTCGGGCTGCCCGGCTTCTCCGGGTGAACGATGCGATTGCCCTCCTTGAGCTCCTCCCGGTGAGCCAGGAACGGGTTGTACTGCCGGAGCTCGACGATCGGGATGCCCGTTTCCTGGGAGATCGACCACCAGGTGTCGCCGGGCTTGACGTGGTGGATCTTGAGACGCTGGGCCAGGGCCCGGACGTTGGACTCGTGCTGCCGCAGGATCTCGCGGTAGGTGCCGACGCCGATGACGTACTGGAGGGTCTCCAGCTTGAAGGCGCGGTCCTTGTCGACGAAGAGCGGCCCGCCGTTGTACGCGGCAGTCGCGTAATCCTCGCGGCCGTAGCGCTCGAACATCTCGGCCAGGTACTTGATCCCCGCCTCGACGTTGGTCGTGACTCCGAGGCCGCGGTAGGTGCGCGGCATGACCTGGAAGTAGCCCTCGGCGCCCACCCCGGAGTTGAGGTCCGGGTTGCCCCCCGATTCGTAGAGGCAGATCGCGCGCGCCCAGGCCGGATCGACGCCGTAGGTCTTGCAGTGGCGCTCGATCTGATCGTCGATCTCGAGGAGGTTCCGATAGCCTCCGACGAACGACTTCGAGTACCGATCCGCATCGACGGCGCTGGCCGCCGTTCCGCCCTGTCCAGGCGCCCCGAGCCCGGTCGTGGGCTCGGCGCCCAGACAGAGGGGTGCTGCGGCCACGAGTGCCAGCAAGTACCGTCCGTGCTTCGTCACGTCCTCCGACCTCGCTGCAAGGTTCTTGGGGTGCTCCGGGCCGCTGCCCAGGACGATCCGAATATAGCAAGCGCGCGCCTTCCCGCAAGACCGTGGTATTTTTACGGCCCTTTTACGGGCACCGGGAGGGCGGTCCCTTAAGGTTCGTGGTGCGCGAGAAGGCGCGGGCGGTCGCCCGCGCCCGAGCGCTCTCCTTCGCAAAACCCGGGAGGCAATCCGATGACATCTCAAAGAAGCCGCGCACGCGTCCTCGCGTTCGTGCCCCTGTTTCTCCTCGTTCTGGCACCGATCGTCCGGGCGCAGGGCGCGCCACCGCCGGCCCCCGCGTCCCCGGCGGCACCGCCACCGGCCCCGTCCGGGCCGCAGCCCAACATCGAGATCCCTGAGTCGGAGTTCAAGACCGAGACTTCCGAGGGTGATCCCGTCGACCACGTGTTCCGCGTCAAGAACAGCGGCAAGGAGCCCCTGGTCATCACCGACGTGAAGACCTCCTGCGGCTGCACCGCGGCCATGCTCTCCAAGTCCGGCCAGCCTGTCGAGAAGGGCCAGAGCATGACGCTCGCGCCGGGCGAGTCGGGCGACATCAAGACCACCTTCAACAGCAAGGGCTACTCCGGCGAGGTGAAGAAGGTCATCACCGTCTACTCGAACGATCCCGACATGCCGCAGGCGACCGCGAACCTCCTCGTGAAGGTCAACCAGGAGATCACGCTCAGCCAGCAGAGCCTCTTCTTCTCGGGCCTCCTCAAGGACCAGAAGGACAGCAAGTCCCTCGACCTCACCGCCGCCTCGGCGGCGCCGCTCAAGATCACGAAGGCGGAGTCCGACAACGCCGCGTTCGTGCCCGAGCTGAAGGAAGTCGAGCCCGGCAAGAAGTACACGCTCACCGTCTCGACCAAGCCGCCGCTCCAGGAAGGGAGCGTCACGGGCAAGGTGACGATGGAGACGACCAACCCGAAGAAGCCCAAGGTGGAAGTCCAGGTGACGGCGTACGTCATCGCCGAGATCACCTCGAGCCCGAACCAGGTGCTCTTCAAGGGCAAGACCGAGAAGGTCAAGACGATCTACGTGAACGGTCCGTACACGAGGAAGGACCTCAAGATCGAGAAGATCGAGTCCGATCTGAAGTTCCTCTCGATGAACCTCGTTCCGGTGATCGAGGGGCAGACCTACCGCGTCGAGATCACGCTGCAGGACGGCGCGCCCGAGGAGTTCAAGGGCGAGATCAAGGTCCACAACTCGACGAAGGGAACGCCGGTCCTGAGCGTTCCGGTGATCGGCCAGAAGGGATAGCTTCGTTGGCGCGCGCCCGCGAACGATCCCGTGGGCGCGCGCTGTTTCTCTCGGGAGGCCTGTTCCTGGCCGCCGCGGCCTCGCCGGGCACGGCGGACCCGCCGCAAAGCCGGCGCGTGGTGGTCACCGGCGAGATGTCGGGCTACCTCGAGCCTTGCGGCTGCGCCAAGCCGATGATCGGAGGATTGCCGCGGCGGGCCACGATGCTCGCCCAGAGACCGCCCTGGATCCTCGTCGACAACGGAGACACGGCCGGGGGCGTGGGTCGGCAGCAGGAGATGAAGCTCGGAGTCGCCGCGCGGTCGCTCGTCGCGATGGGCTACGACGCGGTCAACGTGGGGGAGAAGGACCTGCGGCTCGGTCCGGCGTTCACGGTCGTCCGCGACCAGGTGCCGGTGCCGTTCGTGTCGGCGAACATCTTCCTCGCGGGCGAGGAGTCGCCGCTGTTTCCCCCGTCGGTGCGGCGCGAGAAGCCCGCCGGGAGCGCGCTGATCGTGGGAGTGCTTGCGGAGGAGCTTGCCGCGGAGGTGCTTTCCCAGAGCCCGTTTCTCGAGGTGCGCCCCGCGCGCGAAGCTCTGGCGGCGGAGGTGGCGAAGGCGAAGCCAGGCGACGCGGTCATCGCGCTGGTGCACGGGACCGTCGAGCAGGCCGCCAGGATCCTCGCGGGCATGAAAGGCAAGATCGATCTCGCGGTCGTGGCGCACGAGGGCGACGAGCCCGCCGAGCACATTCGCGACGTCGCCGGGATCGCCGCCGTCCTTCCCGGACAGCGCGGCAAGCACCTGTGCGAGGTGACGCTCGGAGCGGAGCCCAGCCTCGCCATCACCGACCTCGAGGAGAAGTGGAAGGGGCACGAGGCGATCACGAAGCTCTTCGACGACTATCAGGGGGAGCTACGCGACCAGGACCTGCTCGGGCAGGTCGTGCCCACGCCGCCGCGCACGGAAGACACCTACGCGGGCACGGCGTCCTGCACCGCTTGCCACCCCGCGGCCGCCAGGAAGTGGGAGGAGTCCAAGCACTCCCACGCATGGAAGACGCTCGAGGACGCGCGCCACGATGCCGATCCCGAGTGCGTCGGGTGCCACACGGTCGGGTTCGGCGTCGTCTCCGGGTTCGTCGCGACGCCGCGCACGCCGGCGCTGGTCAACGTCGGGTGCGAGAGCTGTCATGGACCGTCGAGCCGGCACGCCGTGGACGGCACGACCCCGACCAGTGGCCAGAACGTCCACGGCCAGGAACGGTGCGCGCCGTGCCACGTGCCCGAGCACAGCCCCGGGTTCGACTTCACGACGTACTGGCCGCAGATCGCGCACGGTTCGGACTGACAGCCGAACCGGCGGGGGACGAGCCCCCGCCCTACGACGGCGAAGGCGCGCACCGTAGCGTGAGGTTCGAACCGGCGGGGGACGAGCCCCCGCCCTGCGACGGCGAAGGCGCGCACCGTAGCGTGAGGTTCGAACCGGCGGGGGACGAGCCCCCGCCCTGCGACGGCGAAGGCGCGCACCGTGGCGAGAGGTTCGAACCGGCGGGGGACGAGCCCCCGCCCTGCGACGGCGAAGGCGCGCACCGTGGCGTGAGGTTCGAACCGGCGGGGGACGAGCCCCCGCCCTACGATACCGATGGCGCGTGCCGGAGAGCGCGGCACGAACCGCCGGGACGAGCGCTCGCCCCTACTTGTCGTCCTTGGGAGGGACGACCTCGTCGAGTGACGCGGTGTAGAGCAGGCGCTCGCCGTTCTGGATCTGTACCAGCATGTCGCTTTCGAAGGTCAAGAAGTAGGGCTCGCGACCCTTCACCAGGTAAGTCCACCGCTCCTGCGTGGCGTTCTCCGGGACGGGCTCCTTCTTGTCGGGATCACCCCACGACAGGACCACCGCGAGCCCGTTCATCCCCTTCTGGACCTTGCGGTCCTTCGCGAGCATCAGGTGGGCCGGGCTGACGGCGGTGCTGCGGGCTCCGTCGGACACCTCGGGCTTCTTGTCCTCGGGCTTCTGGGCGGCCAGGTAGTCCTTGTACTCCTGTTCCATCTGCTGCTCGCGGAGCTTCCGGATGCGCTCGCGCTCCGCCTTCATCTCGGCGCTCTCTGCCAGCGCTCCCATCTCGCGCGTGTCGAAGACCGGGATCGACGTGCTGCTCGCGATCGGACGGGGAGGCTCGGTGGGCTTGGGTTTGGGCTTGTTGGCCTTCTCGGTCGCGGGAAGGTCGATGTCGTCGATGGGAATCGACGCGAGCGGGCCCTCGCGCCAGTTGTCGAGCACGTGGAACACGGCTCGGCCGTTCTGCACCTTGAAGGGCGCCGTCGCCTTGAGCTCCGTACCGTTCTTCAGCAGGACCTTGTAGTAGCTGTCGTAGTAGGTCTTCTTCGGCGCGGTCCAGGTCCTGTTGGCGGCGTCGCTGCTATCGACCTTGCTGATCTCGTCGGATCCCGTCCCTGAAGCGTTCGAGTCGGCTCCACGGTCCTCCTGAGCTCGCGACGGGAACCATGCTGGAAACAAGACGAGCAGCATCAGGAGCGCTTTCTTGGTGTTCATCGCCGTCTCCCAGAAGGTAGCGCAACTATAAGGAAGGGTCTCCCCTGAGTCAAACGCGCTTCGCTGTCAGTGACAACGATGGTTGACGCCGTGGGCCCTCGCGATCCCGCGACTGGCAAGCGATCCCGCGTGGCACGACCGTTGCCATGGTCCCGCGTGGCCGGCGTCGTGCCGGCGAGTCACGAGGTGGGACCGGAGGTGGTCCGCAGCTTTCTGGTTCCCGGGAGGAGGGATGCCATCGCACGTTTGGAGCACAAAGAACTGAGGGGAATCAATCACTGGGCGAAGCTCGGAAGGGAGACCCCGACGGGGACGCCGGCGGACGGCGTTCCGGTCGGGGTTCACCCCACTCCCTCGGCGGGGCATGTCTCTCGCCGGTCCGAATCCGACGCTGCCGCCAACCAAGGAAGAGGTGTGTTCATGAAGCAGGTCAAACCCGTTCTCACCACGATGATCGTTCTCGCGTTCCTGGTCACGGCGAGCGTCGCCGGCGCACAGACCAAGGCCCTGGCGAAGCCACGGACGACGGGCGCCGAAGCTCGGATCCCGCAGGCCAGGCCGGTCAGCGGCATCGTCAACCTGAACACCGCGGTCGTCGCGGACCTGGTGCTCCTGCCGAAGGTGGGTGACGCCGTCGCCCAGCGCATCGTCGAGTACCGGGACAAGAACGGCGCGTTCAAGAAGGTCGAGGACCTCCTCAACGTCAAGGGCATCGGCGAGAAGAGCTTCGAGTCGCTGCGCCCCTACCTGACGCTGACCGGTCAGACCACGATCAAGGTCGTCCAGTAGGGATCGGGATCCCCCCGTGGGGATCGAGACGTCGGTTCGTAAGGAGGGGGCTTGTCTTCCGCCGGTTCGGGGAGACCGCCCCGCCTTACGAACCTTTCTCGATCTTGTCGGCGATGCGGCCGGCCTTCTCGCGGACCTCCGGGTCCTTGTCCGACTTCGCCACCCCGCGCAACCAGGGGATGGCTTCCTTGAGCTTCATGTCGCGGAAGTTGAAGATGCAGGTCGTCCGTACGCTGGCGTCGGCGTCCGTCTCGAGGTGCTTCTTCAGCGTCTCGTTCGCCTCCGGGCCGCGGATCTTTCCGAGCGCGTTGAGGGCTCCCTTCCGTATGACGGGCTCCTTGTCCTCGGCAGCCTTCTTGAGTGCCTCGAGCGCGGCCTTTCCGAACGTGGCGAGGGCGTTCGACGCCTGTCCGCGCACGAACCAGTCCTTCTCGGGATCGGCATCGTGCAGTCCCAGCGCCTCGACGAGGTAGGGGATCGCGCGCGGGTCCTTCAGCTTCCCGAGCGCCGTCACCGCCTGCGCGCGCTCCTTGGGGACCGTGCCCTTCTGGAGCTTCTCCACCGCCGCGTCGAACTCCGACGGAGCGGCGAGCGTGAGGCGAGAGGCAAACAGGATCGCGAGACCCAGCGTGGCGTGGCGTGGTTTCATGCGTCGTCCCCTTCCGGCGTGCGAGCGATGCCGGATCGCCAAGGTTAACAGAGCGCCGGATCCAGAGACAACGTGGCTACTCGTGGCGCAGCGCCTCGATGGGATCGAGATCCGACGCGCGCCTCGCCGGCATGAAGCCGAAGATCACTCCGGTCGCCGTCGACACGAAGACCGCGATCGCGATCGCCTGGACGGAGATCACCGTGACCCACTGCGCGTAGCGCGCGATGAAGAACCCGGAGGCGATCCCGAGTGCGATGCCGAACACGCCTCCTGCGAGCGACAGCAGGATGCTCTCGAGAAGGAACTGGAGCAACAGGTCCTGCCGCCGAGCCCCCAGCGCGCGGCGGATGCCGATCTCGCGCGTCCGCTGCGTCACCGTCGCGAGCATGATGTTCATGATGCCGATGCCGCCCACGACGAGCGAGATCCCCGCGATTGCCCCCATCACGACGTTGAAGATGCGCTGGCTCTTCTGGGCCTGGCGCAGGAGCTCCTCGGGGATCACCACCTCGAAGTCGGGCGTGTCCTTGTGCGCCACCTGGAGTGCCCGCGTCACGAGCTGCGCCGAGGTCTGGAGCCGCGCTCCCTCGTCCATGCGAAGGGCGATCTCGTCGAGCTCATGGGTGCGATCCGGCGGCGTCGCGAAGCGGCGCATCGCGGTCCGGAGCGGGATGTAGACGTCGCGGTTGATGTCGCGCACGTCGAGGATGCTCTTGCGCGCGCCCTGGAGCGACTTCTCCTCCATCACGCCGACGACGACCATCTCGACGTCGCCGATGGTGATGCTCTCGTTGATCGCGTCGGAGAAGGGGAAGAGCTCGCGCCGGGCCTTGCTCCCGAGCACGCACACGCGGGCCGCGCTCTCCTCGTCGGCTGCGTTGAGGAAGCGCCCGGCCGCGACCTGAAATGAGACGGCGTCGGTGTAGGGGGCCGTCGTGCCGACGACGGCCGCATCGCAGTAGCGGTCGCCCTTGCGGACCTTCTCCTTGACGGTGCGTATGGCCGCGACCGCGCCGACGCCCGGGACCTGGGACCGCAGCCCCTCGACGTCCTCGATCTCGAGCCCCATCGCTCCCTTCTGGCGCGCCCGCAGGAGAGCGCCACCCGTGAGCTCCACCGGGCGGATCCGGATGGAGCGCATGCCGAGGAGAGAGATCTCGCGCAGCGCCTCGCGGCGCGCCCCTTCGGAGATCGAGACCATCGCGATGACGGCGGCGACGCCGAAGACGATGCCCAGGATGGTCAGGAGCGAGCGCAGCTTGTAGGCCTTGAGCTCGTGGAGGCCGAAGTTGAGGCTCTCCTTCCAGTCCATCGCTCCGACACTCTACGCTCGACCGAGCTGCACGGTTCGTCGATCGGGGACAAGCCCGGCGGGCTCTCTGGTTTCCTTTTCCGTGCGGGGCGTGTCCAAATAGGCATGCAGAGCCAGACCGCGATCAGCGTCGAAGGGGCAGGGGGCGTCGTCATGGGGCCGTCACCGGGAGATCCATGGGGGTCGGACGAGGAGCAAGGTCTGCTCTCGGGGCTTGCCGCGGGCGACACGGTCGCCGCGGAGCGGCTCGTGGAGGTGACCTACAGGGGGGTCTACGCATCTCTCCACCGGCTCTGTGGCGGGGACGCGGAGCTCGCCGCCGACCTCACCCAGGACACCTACAGGAAGGCATGGACGGCGCTCGCCTCGTTCCGCGGCGACGCGCGCCTCTCGACCTGGCTCTACCGGATCGCCTACACGACGTTCCTGAACCACGTGCGCCGGCCGCTCCGGCTGGTGCCGATGCCGGACGGGATCGAGGGTGATGCCTCTCACGAACCGAGTCCGGACCAGGAGGCGGCCGCGGCCGACGCGTCGGAACGGCTGCGCCGCGCGGTGCTCGCGCTCCCGGACGACCTCCGTTTCACGATCACCGCCCACTACTGGGGCGAGCTCTCCGTCGCCGACATCGCGAAGCAGGAGTCGCTCACACCCGTCGCGATCAGGAAACGCCTCGCAAGGGCCGTCGCTCTTCTCGGGGAAGCGCTGGGGGAGCGGGGCGCGCAGGGGAGACAGTCATGAGCTGGGACGAAAAGGACATCATCGAGACGCTGACGCCGAAGGACCGGCCGGAACCTCCGGCGGACCTGCTCGGGAAGCTGCGCCACGACGTGCCGGTCAGCATGGCCGCGCCGCGCGTCGAGCATCGCGCGCGACCGCGAGTGTGGTTCGCGTGGCTCGGTGCCGCGGCGCTCGCAGCGTCCCTCCTTCTCGTCGTTACGCTGCGAGGCGGGTCTGACTGGGCGCGCAATGCCAAGAAGACCGCGGTCGATGCGGAGGCGCTTCCGACGCAGGCCGCTCGGATCGCGAGCGTGACGCCGACCGCGATGCCGACCGCGATGCCCTCGGCACCTCCTCGTCCCGCGCTCGATCCGGAGGCCCGCCGCACGCTCGAAAGCCTTGGCTACATCGGGTCGACGCCCGCATCCAGCGGGGGCGCGGTCGTTCGAAGGGGCGACGACACCGTGACGCTCGGCCAGAGCGAGCGGGTGCACGAGAAGCAGGCACCCGAGCAAGACGGGCTCTCCTATCGAGACTACGGGCGTAACCACTTCGTGGACACATCGGGCGATCGGTTCTCCACCTTCGCTCTCGACGTCGACACGGGCTCCTACACGCTCGTGCGCCGCTACCTCGACGAGGGCCGCCTCCCGCCGCCGGGTGCCGTGCGCGTCGAGGAGATGGTGAACGCCCTGGACTACGGCGATCGCCCGCCCGAGTCCGGCGACTTCGCGCTCCACGCCGACGGCGCCCCCAGCCCCTTCGCCGAGGGCCGGTACCTGGTGCGGTTCAACATCAAGGCGCGCGAGGTCGAGGCCGTGGAGCGCAAGCCGGCGGTGCTGACCTTCGTCGTCGACGTCTCCGGATCCATGAAGGGACCCCAGCGTCTCGGTCTCGTGAAGCAGGCGATGACGCTGCTCCTGGCCGAGCTGCGCCGCGACGACATGGTCGGGCTCGTCGTCTTCGGGACGAACGGGCGCGTCTTGCTCGAGCCCACCTCCGACAAGAACGCGATCGCCGCCGCCATCGACTCGCTCCATGCCGAGGGCTCGACCAACGCCGAGGAGGGGCTGGTGCTCGGCTACCGCATGGCGGACCGCTACTACGAGTCGCGCGCGATCAATCGCGTCATCCTCTGCTCGGACGGCGTGGCCAACGTGGGCCGGACCGGACCGGAAGGGATCCTGGCGCGCATCCGCGAGGAGGCAGGCAAGGGCATCGAGCTCTCGACCGTCGGGTTCGGCATGGGCAGCTACAACGACGCCCTGATGGAGCAGCTCGCCGATCAGGGTGATGGCGTCTACGCCTACGTCGACGGCATCGACGAGGCCAAGCGCATCTTCGTCGACAACCTCACCGGCACCCTCGAGACCATCGCCGTCGACGCGAAGGCGCAGGTGGAGTGGAACCCCTCGCTCGTGGCGCGCTACCGGCTCATCGGCTACGAGAACCGGGACGTGGCGGACCACCAGTTCCGGGACGACCAGGTCGACGGCGGCGAGATCGGCGCGGGCCACAGCGTCACGGTGCTCTACCAGGTGGAGCCCGTCCGCGGCGCGCACGGCTCCGACCCCATTGCGACGCTCCACCTGCGCTACGAGGGGAAGGCGAGCGGCCGCGTCCGCGAGGACGAGCTGCCGGTCTACATCAGCGATCTCGCATCGACCTGGGGGGAAGCTTCCCGTGCGCTGCGCCTCGCCTCGGTCGTCGCCGAGCTCGGCGACACGCTGCGCGCCGGCGCACTCTATCCGGAAGCGGTCCGCGAGCTCGGGAGCAGAGCCGAGGTCTTCGCGGACGACGGGGATCCTGCGGTGCGCGAGCTTCTCGCGATGGTGCGCAAGCTCCCCGCGTTGCGGCGGTAGTCACGCGAGGGTAACGACGGAGGTACGGTGGGCACGGAGCCGGCGGTGCTAACGTGGCGCGATGCCGCTCATGTGCCCGAGGTGCTACACGGTGGTCCCCGCAGGCATGCGCGAATGCCCGGCGTGCGGCTGGGTCGTGCCCTGGACGTCGCGCCTCGCGCGGCCATCGGGCCGAGGGCTCATCGCCATCGCGATCGTGATCGGCATCGGCGCGTTCTGGCTCTTCGCTGGCGTGGGTAGAGCTGGCGCCTACATCGACGCGATCGTCGACGCTCTGCGCCATCGGTAACCCGATCCTCGGGCCGCAGGGCGGGGGCTTGTTCCCCGCCGGTTCGGTTCGTGCCGTCGCTCAGGAGGAGACGATCCCTCGCGGGTCCGCGAGCAGCACCGTCTCGCCGGCGTCGACGCCCTTCGTCACGATGACCGCGTCGTCCCGGCTCTGGCCGAGCTCGATCACGCGCCGGACCGCCTTGCCGCGCGCGACGACGAAGGCGACCTTGTCCCGGCCGTCCTCGAAGACCGCCGCGAGCGGGATGTAGGTGCTCTCCGGGAGCTTCTTCACGAGGAGCTCCACCGTCGCGGTCATCCCGGGCTTGAGGCGCGCCTGCTCGTCTCCGGGGATGGCGATCGTCAGCTCGAACACCTTCTCCCTGCGCGTCTCGGGCGCCGCGATGAAGCTCGTGGCCTCGGCCTCGGCGCGCGTGGTGGCGAGCGACTCGATGCGCGTGATTGCGCCGTCCACGACGACGTGGTCGACCGAGTCGACGGTCACCTTCGCCTTCGTGCCGATGGCGACGTCGCCGATGCGCCGCTCGGGGACCTGCGTGCGGATCTCGAGCGCCGTCAGATCGGCGATCTCGATGAAGGGGCGCATCGGATTGACCTCGTCGCCGACCTGGACCTTGCGCTTCTCCTTCGCCATGAAACGGAGAGCCACCGGAGGATAGTTGACCGCGCCTGCCACGGGAGACTTCAGCACGAGGTTGTCGATCGTCTGGCGCAGCTCCTCGACCTCCATGTGCACCGACTCGTACCGCGCCCGCGTCTCGTCGTAGGTCGCCGCCTGCACGCCCGCGTTGCCGGCCGACTCCGACTCGGCGCGCTTCCAGGCGCTCTTCGCCTGATCGCGCTGGTAGGCGGCCTCGGCGAGCTTCTGCTCGTAGACCTTCATGTCCTCCGGGGACAGCAAGCCGCGCTCCGCCATGGGGCGCAGGCGATCGACCTCGGCCTGGATCTCCGCGACCTTTCCGTCCTGCATCTCGGCGGCGGCCTTCTTGTCCTTCGCGTCGAGCGCGGCGATCGCCCCCTGGTGGTCCATCTCCTCCTTGGCCTTGTCGAGGGACGACTCCATCGCGCGTAGCTCCACCTCCTTCGTCTCCGCGCGCTCCGAGGTCTCCTGATCCTCGAGCCACGCGACCGGATCGCCCGGCGCGACGATCGTCCCTTCGGCGACGAGCTTCTTCACCTTCGCTCCCCAGAACCGCGCCGAGAGCCACCGGCTCTGCTTGCTCTTCACGAGGCCGATCTCGGTGATCGTGACGTCGAACGGACCGTGGAGCGCGGGAGCCTTGGGGAGCGACTCGAGAGAGGCGACGCTCTCCGGAGGTGTGAACTGGCAGCCCGCTATCGCGAGCGCGAGCACGGCGGCCCCGCGCCGCCTCATGACGCGGGAGCGATCCTGGCGGCGCTCCCGGGTCCCGTCGCCGGCCCCGCGGGCGCAGGGCGATCGGCCTTCGGGCCCGGCTTCGCGGGCTTCCCCGCGCCGGTCTCGGGATCGAGAAGGCACACCTGCTCGCCGGGCTTCAGCCCATCCTTCACGACGACCTCGTGGGAGTTGTGCTCGCCGAGCTCGACGGGCCGCGCCTCGTAGCCGAGCCGCTTCTTCACGAACGCGACCGTCTTGCCGTCGCGCTCGAACACGGCGAGGCGCGGGATGGTGAGGCTCGCGGTCTCGTGGCCCGTGATCACCTGTGCCACGACGCTCATCCCCGGCTTGAGCCGCTCGTCGCGCTCGTTGATGGTCGCGATGACCTCGAAGGCCCGGATCCCCGAGGGCTCGCCCTCCTTGGCGCCGGGAAGCTCCTTCGCGAGGTTCGCGACGCTCGCGATCTTGCCGGTGAGCGCGAGCCCGGGTACGGCCTCGACGGTGAGGGCGACCTCCTGGCCGGCCTTGACGCGGGAGATGTCGACTTCGTTGACCTGGAGGATCGCCTCCATCGCCGAGAGGTCCGGGATCTCCACGAGGGCGTTGCCCATCCACACCTGGTCGCCCACCTTCACCTTCTCGCCGCGCCAGTTCTTCTTGTAGACGACGATGCCGCCCTTGGTCGTCTTCACGATGGCGTTGTCCAGGCGCTGTTTGGACATGTCGTACTGCTTCTGCGCCTTCTCGAGGTTGGCCTTCGCATTGTCGAGGTCGAGGCCCGACGTCTTTCCCTTGCTCTGGTTCTCCTCCTGCACCTTCGCGAGCGCGACGTTCGCTGTCTCGAGGGCGAGTCGGGCCTCCATCGCCGCGATCTGCGCGCTCTCGAGGTCGGCCTTGCTGACGAGCCCCTCCTTCGCGAGCGCCTCGCGCTTCTTCAACGTGTCGTCGGCGCGCTCGAGCGACACCGTGCGGAAGCTCGCCTGGGCCTTGGCCTCCTCGAGGGAGAGCTGGGTCGACACGCCGGAGAGGCGCGTCTGCTCCTCGGCCTTCTTGAGGTTCGTCTTCGCGACCTCGAGGTCGAAGGCGTTGCGTTTGACCTCCTGCTCGACCTCGTCGGTCTCGATCCACACGACCGGGTCGCCCTCCTTGACGGCGGCGCCCTCGGGCACCATGTCGGAGATCTTCCCCCACGTTGGGCTCGAGATCGCCTCGGTCTTCGAGGCGCGCAGCTCGCCGTTCTGGATGAGCTGGGCGATGAACTCGCCGCTCTTCACCGGGGCGACGGGGACGTCCGCTCCCGCGGACGAGCAGGCGAGCGTTAGGCCGAGCCCGACGAGGGAGAGGAACATCGCCGCGGCGCGGCCGCTCATCGTGCGGACCACGAGCCGGACTTGCCGCCCGACTTCGAGAGGAGCCGCACGTTCTCGATCACGATGCCCTTGTCGACGCTCTTGCACATGTCGTAGATGGTGAGCGCAGCCACCGCAGCCGCCGTCATGGCCTCCATCTCCACGCCGGTGCGGGCAGCGATGCGCGCCAGTGCGACGATACGCACCGCCCGGCGGTCCGGTTCCAGCTCGATGGTGACATCGACGTGCTCGACGCCCAGCGGATGGCAGAGCGGGATGAGCTCACCGGTGCGTTTGGCCGCCATGATGCCCGCGAGCCGTGCCGTTCCGAGTGCGTCGCCCTTCGCGAGGCGGTTGGCTGCGAGCGCCTGGAACGCGGCCGGCGGGAGCACGACCCGCGCCTCGGCAGTCGCGCGCCGGACCGTCACGGCCTTTGCCGACACGTCCACCATCCTCGCCTTGCCCTCCGGTCCGGTGTGGGTGAGCCTGGCGCCGCGCGTCATGCGGGTCGCGCCAGGATCTCCGCCTCGCGCGCCTCCTCCGGAGTGTTGACGTTCTTCAGCAGCCCCGCGGGGAACGCGGCGAGGTCCCGGGAGCCAATCGCCCGGAGCCGGAGCGTCGAGACGAATGCGCAGAGCTCGTTTCTTCCCTGCGCGCGGAAGTCCCGCGCCCGCTCGCCCACGTCGCGCCGGTACAGGGCGGCCAGCGGCATGCGGAGATCGCCTTCCCACGGAAGGCAGACGTCCGCGTCCCCGATGCGATCGCGGAGGAGCTCGAAGTAGCCCGGCGAAAGGAAGGGCATGTCGCACGAGACCACGAATGCCTGCGGCGCCTCGCATCGCGGCAGGCCGAGCCCGAGCGCCGCCAGCGGTCCCGCGAACGGCTCGAGATCCGCGATCGATGGGAGATCGACTCCGGGAACCGGCCGTCCGAGGAGGCGGACGGTCCCCGCCACGGGCGCGAGCGCATCCGCCACGCGCGCCACGATGGGGCGCCCGCCGATGGGAAGGAGCGCCTTGTCCCGTCCCAGCCGCCGGCTCCGCCCCCCGCACAGGATGAGCCCCTCGGGAGGCGGCTGGTCTGGCGATTGCCCGGACATCGCGCTCACAAAAGGTAGCACAGCCCATCTGCCGGGGGCGCGGGGACGTACATTTGACATGAGGTGAACGCCATGACCGAGAAGTCCAACATCGCCATGTTCGGTGCCGGGTGCTTCTGGGGAGTGGAGGAGACGTTCCGCGCCGTGAGCGGGGTGACGGCGACGGCCGTCGGCTACGCTGGCGGCACCCTGATGAGCCCGTCCTATCACGACGTCTGCACCGACCGTACCGGCCACGCCGAGGTGGTCCAGCTCGAGTTCGACCCGGAGCGCGTCACGTACGAGACGCTGCTCGACGTCTTCTGGGAGAACCACGATCCGACGACGAAGGATCGCCAGGGCCCGGACTACGGCAGCCAGTACCGCTCCGTCATCTTCTTCTACACGCCAGAGCAGGAAGCGTCGGCCCGGAAGTCGGTGGGGAAGGCGCAGGCGAAGCTGCGGCGCCCCATCGTCACGGAGATCTCCCCGGCGCCGACGTTCTGGCGCGCCGAGGAGTACCACCAGCAGTACCTGGCCAAGCGCGGCATGAGCCGCTGCCACGTGCATGGAGCCGCTCGATCGCCGCTGCCTGCCGTCGGGCGGGGCTAGTGCCCTGCAACGGATGGATCGGTAGGTGGATCGGCGCGCAATCGGCGGCGCTGGCGAGGCGCGCCGACGACGCATCCCGTGTTGGATTCGGAGGAGGCGCAACGACGCCAGCGCCGTCGAGGGCGCGTCGAGGCGCTATCGATCCATCCGTTACGGGGCACTAGTCCCGGGCTGTCCCCCGGTTCTGCCGCTCATCACCGTGGGCCGTAGGGCGGGGGCTTGTCCCCCGCCGGTTCTGCCGCCACAGTCGAGCCTCGCGCTCGGCGATGTACGCGCTCGAACTCGACTGCTCCGCGGAGGATCTCGCGGCCGTTCGCCGTAAGCTTGGCGACGCGCCGGGAACGGCTCGTCCGGGATCCCTACGCCGAGATCTGGGTCACGCACGGGCGCTTCACGGCCATGTGTGCCCTTGTGAGCGGCGACGCCGGCTGGCTGATGTTCCTGCGGTACGACGGGGACGCCGGCTTCAGCACGCGGAACCCGGCCTACCGCGGCGCCGGGTCCGCGGACAGTCCCCTTGGGTCCGATCGCCGTCTTCGGCGGGTCGAGGTGACGCGGATAGGGTTCTCGCGAGGCGCCGCTCCGTAAGGGATCGAGGAGCTCGCTGTGGGCGGGACGGCCGCCTGACCGCGCCGTTCGCATGCGAGGCCGCGACCTCGCACCTTCGGCGTCATCCAGGGCAAGCGGCACTGCGCGGCGCACACGGCGAACGCGGTGGCTGTTAAGCTCCCCATCGTGAAGCATGGCGCGCTCCTCACGTTCGGCAAGAGCCCCGTCCGCGGCGAGGTGAAGACGCGCATGCAGCCGCTCCTGGGCGACGACGGGGCGCTCGCGCTTCACGAGGCGCTGCTCGCGGACGCGGTCGCGCGCATGGAGCGCCTCGCCGGCGTGGCCGATGGTTACCTCTATCTCACGGCTCCCGCGCAGGGGATCTTCTCCGTGCCCGTGCGCGTCCAGGAGGGCCGCGATCTCGGGGAGCGACTCGAGAACGCGTTCGCGCGTGCGTTCGCGGATGGGTACGCGCGGGTCTGTGCCCTCGGTCTCGACAGTCCCGCGATCGAGGACGGCGCGATCGCATCGGCGTTCGAGAAGCTCGGCGACCACGATCTGGCGATCGGGCCCTGCGACGACGGGGGCTACTACCTGATCGGACTGCGGCGCATGGAGCCTGCGATATTCCGCGGGATCGCCTGGGGAGGGGAGCGCGTCTTCGATGACACGCGGCGGATCGCCGAGGGGCTCGGGCGGAGCGTCGCCGTGCTCCCGTGCTCGTTCGACGTCGACAGGCCGGAGGACCTCGCGAGGCTCCGCGGCGCGCTCGATCCGCGGATCGCGCCTCGCACGCACTCCTTCGTGGAGGCGCGCGCATGCTGAGGAAGGGCATCGTGGTCGCCGGTCTCACGCTCGTCATCTCGGCAGCGTGGATCCTCGTCTCGGAGAGCACGGCGGGTCTTCGTAGCCGCTTCTCCGCGGCCGCCCCGTTCCAGGCGCCGGATCTCTCGGGCAAGATGGTCGGGCCACAGAGCTACACGGGAAGCGTCGTGCTGGTCAACTTCTGGGCGACGTTCTGCCGCCCGTGCGTCGACGAGATGCCCTCGCTCGACCGCGTCTACCAGGAGTACCGGAGTCGCGGCCTCGTCGTGCTCGCGGTCAGCATCGACGAGGGCGTTCCCGAGATCGAGCAGTTCCAGAAGCGCTTCCAGCTTTCGTTCCCCATCGCGCACGACCGCGGCAAGGCGATCTCGACCGCCTGGGGGACCGAGAAGGTGCCCGAGACCTACGTCATCGCGCGCAACGGCGAGCTGCGCACCAAGGTGGTCGGCGCGATCGACTGGTCGGGCCCGGGTCCGCGCGCGATGGTCGAGGCGCTGCTCGCGGAGCGCTAGTCTTGTTCCAGAACCCGGACGATCGCGCGATCGGCGATCTGCTGGCGCGGGCGCGGCGCATAGCCGTCGTGGGACTCTCGCCCCACCCGCATCGCGACAGCAACCGCATCGCGCGCTACCTTCTCGCGCGCGGCTACGACGTGGTACCGGTCTATCCCCGCGAAGATGAGATCCTCGGACGCAAGGTCTACCGCAGCGTGGCGGAGATCCCCGGCGGCGTGGACCTGGTAGACGTGTTCCGGAGGAGCGACGCGCTCGCCGCGACGGTCGACGACGCCATCGCCGCTCACGCTCCGGCCCTCTGGCTCCAGCTCGGGTGTATCGACGAGGCCGCTGCCGCCCGCGCCGCCGCTGCGGGGATGACGGTCGTGATGGATCGCTGCATCATGGTCGATCACGCGTCGTTGCTCGCTCCGTAGGGGGACGCTACAGAGGACGATCGAGGGTCTCGAGAAACGACGGGTACTTGTAGGCGCTCCCGGTCAAGAACAGGACGACGCTCGCGCCGGGTCGCAGATCCCCGGCAGCGGTGAGGTCCTCGAGCGCGGCGACGAGCGCTCCGCCCTCGGGCGACGTTAGGATCCCCTCGGTGCGTGCCAGGCGAAGGACGCCCGTGGCGATCCGCTCCTCCGCGACGGCGATCGCCGTCCCGCCGGACTCGCGGATCGCAGCCAGGATCTCGCGGTCGGCGAGCGGGCGCGGGACGCGAAGGCCCTCTGCCGCGGTGACGGCGCTAGCGCAGGGCTCCACGGTGTCTCTCCCGGCGCGGAACGCGTCGACGACCGGAGCGCAGCCCGCCGACTGGACCGCGATCATGCGGGGGCGCTTGCCCGTGTTCCAGCCGAGCTCCGCGAGCTCTGCGAACGCCTTCCACATGCCGATGAGGCCCGTGCCTCCTCCCGTGGGATAGAGGATCGCATCGGGCAGCGTGCCGAGCTGCTCCCAGAGCTCGAAGCCCATCGTCTTCTTGCCCTCCAGGCGGTATGGCTCCTTCAAGGTGGAGATGTCGAACCAGTCCGGCGCCATCTCCGATGCGAGGCGCCGCGCGCAAGCGGCGATCGACCCGTCGACCTGGACCACCTCCGCTCCGAACGCGACCGCCTCGTCGCGGAACACGCGCGACGCGGACGCCGGAAGGTAGACGCGCGCGCGGAGGCCGTGAAGCGCCGCGTAGCAGGCGAGCGCTCCGCCGGCGTTGCCCGCGGTGGGGAGCACGACCGTCCGCGCGCCGAGCTCCGCCGCGCGCGCGATGGCGACCGAGAGGCCGCGCGCCTTGAAGGAGCCGGTCGGGTTTCCCGACTCGTCCTTGAACCATACGCCCGGGAGCCCGAGCTCCGCGCCGAGCCGCCGCGAGGCCAAGAGGGGCGTGAACCCCTCGCCGAGCGAGCGCGCGAACGCGGGATCCTGGACCGGAAGGAGCTCGCGATACCGCCAGAGATCGGGAGTCCGCCGCGCGAGGTCGTCCGTACGGACCACCGCGGCGACGTCCGCGAGCCGGTAGCGCGCGAAGAGCGGCCCTCCGCACGCGCAGAGCTGCTGGCGCACGACCGCGGGCCGCGTCGCGTGGCACCTCGGACACTCGAGGCGATCGAGATGGGAGTCGTGCATGTGCTTGCTCGGAGTCGGGCTCCCCGGGATTCTTCCGGATCCTACGAGCACATCTCCTCGATCGCGTGCCACCGGACGCCGGCGGCAGGTCGTCCTCGCGACCCACCATCCACGGAAGTTCGTCGAGCGCGAGGACGAACTTCCCTCGGACGGGATAAGACACGCCCGGATGAGTCACGGCTTGACAGGGCCGATCTCGTGCGGATCGGAACGACGGCTCGTCGCCCGCAGGAACAGGTCGAGCCCCCGCCCGGCGGCGAGCTCGTAGGTCGGCGCGAGGGCATCGGCGATCGACGCTTCGGAGCGCCAGAAGGGGAAGGGGCCGAGCCTCCGGACAAGGGCCGCGGGGCTCCGCGCCATCTCGACCTTGCCGTGGAAATCGACGGGCAGCTCGCGTCCATGCCAGAACGAGCGAGGGTCGGCGTCGAGCGCCGCGGTCGCGGGACGCGCGACCGCTTCGTCCCGCTGCGCGACTGCGGCCCCGCCGGGCGCCATGAGCGCGAGGAGCTCGTCTCGCTCCTTGCCGCGCAGCTTCAGGAGCAGGAAGGGATCGCGATCCAGCTCCTCTGCGAGCAAGAAGAGCACGGCGACGATGTGCTTGCAGGGGTTTGCCTCGTCGGGACAGGAGCACTGGGTCGCCAGGTCGGCAGCGTCAATGGGGAACAGCGGCGCATGGAGATCCGCGAAGACCTCCTCGATCTCTTCGGGCATCTGTCCCGAGAGAAGCTCCGCGGCCAGCATTGCGCGGCCCGCGAGCGCCGCGGAGATCGACCGCCACGTCGCTTCCGGGATCGTCCGCAGGCGGATCTCGACGTCGTAAGGCTTCGGTCGGGATCCCTGGACCCGGGCGGAGACGCGACCCTTCCCGACGTCGATCGCCGTCGTCTGGCCGTGGGTCGCGTAGCTCTTGCCGCGAGCCATCCGTCCGCCGATCGGCGACCCGGCCATCGCCTCGAGGAACCGGCGCGCCCACCAGGACCGACCACCCTGGCTCCGGCTCCGGATCCCGCCGCGGACGCGACGGGGAAGCGACGGTGGGAAGAGCGAGTCGTCCCGATCCCGTCGGCTCATGCCTCATCGGCTCCCACCGCGTCGAGCGCGAACAGATCGCGTAGCTCGCGCGTCGAGAGCTCGGTGAGGAAGCCGTCGCCGCTTCCGATCACCTGCTCCGCGACGTGGCGCTTGCTCTCGATCATCCCGTCGATCTTCTCCTCGACGGTGCCCGCGCAGATCAATTTGTGGACCTGTACGGGCTGGGTCTGCCCGATGCGGTAGGCGCGATCCGTCGCCTGGGTCTCGACCGCCGGGTTCCACCAGCGGTCGTAGTGGAACACGTGGCTCGCGCGCGTCAGGTTGAGACCGGTCCCTCCTGCCTTGAGAGAGAGCACGAAGAACGGCGGGCCGCTCTCGTCCTGGAAGCGCGCGACGAGCCCTTCGCGCTTGTGCCGCTCGACGCCGCCGTGGAGGTAGGGCACCTCGACGCCGAACGACTCCTCGAGATGCCGCTTGAGCATCGTCCCCATCTCCGCGTACTGCGAGAAGACCAGCGCGCGGTCGCAGGACTCGCGCACCTCGGCAAGCATGTCCGTGAGGCGCGCGAGCTTGCCCGAACGGCCCGGCAGCGCGGAGTTGTCCGCCAGGAGCTGCGCCGGGTGATTGCAAACCTGCTTCAGCTTCGTGATTGTCGCCAGGATCGCGGCGCGACGTCCCATGCCCTTCTGCTGCTCGATCCGGTCGAGCGCCCCGCCGACGATGACCTGGTAGAGCGAGGCTTGCTCCTTGGTGAGATTGCAGTAGACCTTCATCTCGAGCTTCTCCGGGAGATCGGCGATGACGGCGCGGTCGGTCTTGAGGCGCCGGAGGATGAACGGCCCGGTAAGCCGACGGAGCTTCTTGACGGCATCCGCGTCGCGGTGCGCCTGGATGGGGATGAGGAACGTCTTCTTGAAGCTCTCGGCGCTTCCAAGGAAACCGGGGTTGAGTGCTTCCATGA
The DNA here is from genome assembly GCA_046331505.1 of Acidobacteriota bacterium. Lineage (GTDB taxonomy): Bacteria > Acidobacteriota > Vicinamibacteria > JAXLQT01 > JAXLQT01 > JAXLQT01. Next base: position 154,566 of record JAXLQT010000003.1, on the reverse strand, counting down.
TCGCCCACAGCTCGCCGACGTGGTTCTCGACGGGCGTTCCGGTCAGCGCGATGCGCGTGGTGGCGGGGATCGCCCTCGCGCTCTTGTTCTTGAGCGTCCCGGCGTTCTTCACGTACTGCGCCTCGTCGAGGATCAGGGTGCGCCATCCCACAGCGCGCAGGAGCTCCACGTCCCGAGCGAGAACGGCGTAGCTCGAGAGGACGAGGGCGTGACGCTCGGCTTCGGCTCGAAACGTATCGCCTTTCGGACGGCTGGCGCCGTGATGGACCAGGAGGGGGAGCTCCGGCGTGAAGCGCGCGGCCTCGTGCTGCCAGTTGCTGATGACCGATGTTGGGCACACCAGCAGCGACGGCCGCCGATCGCCCGACTCCCACGCGCGCTGGAGGAGCGCGAGCGCCTGGACCGTCTTGCCGAGCCCCATGTCGTCGGCAAGGCATGCCCCCAGGCCGAACCTCCCGAGGAATGCGAGCCAGGAATAGCCTCGCACCTGGTAGGGGCGGAGCGTCCCCGCGAAGCCCGGAGGCGGCGGGAGCTCGGCGAAGGGCGTCGCGCCGTCGAGCTCGTCGACCAGCGTCCGCATCCAGCCCGTCGCCTCGACACCGTCGAAGGGAAGACGCGCATCGGGCGAGACCCCGAGCGCCATGCGGAGCGCGTCGCGCACCGTCACCTCGTTCTGTCGCTGTCGCCGCGCGAGCGCGATCGCCGCGTCGATCTCCCCGGCGCCGAGCTCCACCCACTGGCCGCGGAGGTGGACCAGCGGGGCCTTGAGCTCGGCGAGGCGCTCCAGCTCCTCGAACGCGATGGGCTCTCCGCCGAGCGCGATCTGCCACTGGAAGGAGAGCACCTCGTCGAGCGAGGTTCCCCGGCAGGTCCTTGAGCGGCGTGTCGATGCGGGCCCGCGCGAGGATCCGGCGGCGCGCGCCCTTCGGTCCACCATGATGGGAGCCAGATCGGGAAGCCGGCCTCGTCGAGGGCTGGAGCAGTCTCGTTGAGGAACCGCCACGCCTGCGTCGTGTCGAGGTCGTGGCCGGAGAGATCCGGACCCGCGAGCGAGGCGTCCACGAGCGGATCGATCCGCCCCGCCTGGCCGAGCGCCGTGAGGAGGTACTCGGAGTCGACGCGGACCTTCGCTCCGGCGCGTGCCTCGTCGACCGGGAGGATGAGGCTCGGATCGTCGGTCGCCTGGAGGAGGTAGCGGACGCGCCAGGGCGCGTCGGGCTCCGGAGGATCCTCGAGGCGGAAGCCGAGCCGGAAGGGCGACGACGCCGCGATCGCCGCTGGGCGCTGCCAGCTCTCCACGCCATGCCAAAGGTCGAGGACCTCTGCCGGCTTTCCGTCGAGCAGCGCCTCCGGCGCCGACAGTGCACGCAGCCACCGGTCGTGGATCGACGCGCCTTGCCGCCAGTGCGTGACGTGGGGCCACCGGGGAGGTGGCGCCGGCACCGCGGCGTGGGCGCTCCGCGCCATGGCGTCGACGCACATGGCGAGGAAGCCGCGCAGGACCGCCTCCGGCGCCGCGTCTGGAGCTGTGCCGCCGGGTGTTCCGATCGCTCGCGCCGATCCCGGCATGCACGCTGCCAGCGTCGCGAGCCGCTCGCGGTCGGCGCCCGCGATGTTGGGCTGGAACCGGGCCGCCGGTCCACCTTCGTCGGCAAGCCCCGGAAGGAGCTGGCCCCGCGCGACGATCGATCCCGCGAACGCGAGGGCCTGCGTCCAGTAGGCGACGTCGCCGCCCACGAGCATGCCCGGCGCGAGCACGTTCTTGCCCGCGCAGGCCGCGAGGATCTCGATGCCCTCGATCGCCGTGACGCTCAAGGTCGAGATCAGGAACGGCGCGAGGACGGCGTCTCCCTCGGACGGGACCGCGCCGAGGACAGGCGTCGACGGGACCGGCGACCCGCCGATCGCCGGGAGCCAGAAGACGCGTCGCTCGACGCATCCCTCGTCGACGTCGATCGGATCCACCATCGGCGCGGCGGCCACCGCGGACATCAGCGCGGCGGCGCCCGCGTCGCCGGGATGGGGCCGGGCGCTCGTCGACGCTCGCCCGCGCTTGCCTGGCGCGGCAGGACCCTCGGTCCAGAGGAAGAGCTCGCGGCCGTCGAACGCCGCGTGGAGCGCGATCACGAGCGACCCGGGCTTCGATCCGTGACGTTATACTGCGCGGCCTTCGCGGCGGCCGACGATCGGCAGATGCGTTGCATCCGTCGTGCGCGCCGTCCGGGAGTGCCGAAGATGGACGAGAGCAAGCCCAACGAGCCGCGAGACTTCATCCGCGCGATCATCGCGGAGGACCTCCTGACCGGCAAGCACCGGACCGTACGCACGCGCTTCCCGCCCGAGCCCAACGGCTACCTGCACATCGGCCACGCGAAGTCGATCTGCCTGAACTTCGGCGTCGCCCTCGAGAACCAGGCGATCGGCGGCCGGTGCCACCTGCGCTTCGACGACACGAACCCGACCAAGGAAGACGTCGAGTACGTCGAATCGATCATGGAGGACGTCCGCTGGCTCGGCTTCGACTGGGGCGAGCACCTCTACTACGCCTCCGACTACTTCGAGCAGCTCTACCAGTACGGCGTGAAGCTCATCGAGAAGGGGAAGGCCTACGTCGACAGCCTCACTGCCGACGAGATCCGCGAGCACCGTGGCACGCTCACCGCGCCGGGCCGGGAGAGCCCGTACCGCAACCGCCCCGTTGCCGAGAACATCGACCTCTTCGCGCGCATGCGCGCCGGCGAGTTCCCGGACGGCGCCCACGTGCTACGCGCCAGGATCGACATGACCTCGGGCAACGTCAACATGCGCGACCCGACCCTCTTCCGCATCCGGAAGGTGGCGCACCACCGGACCGGGGACGCCTGGTGCATCTACCCGATGTACGACTATGCCCACTGCGTCAGTGACGCCATCGAGGGCATCACTCACTCGCTCTGCACCCTCGAGTTCGAGGACCACCGGCCCCTCTACGACTGGTGCCTCGACCAGCTCGAGACACCGTGCCACCCGCAGCAGATCGAGTTCGCGCGCCTCAACGTGACCCACACCGTGCTGAGCAAGCGCAAGCTCCTCAAGCTCGTGATGGAGAAGCACGTCTCCGGCTGGGACGACCCGCGCATGCCCACGATCTCCGGACTGCGGCGCCGGGGCTACACGCCCGCGTCGATCCGGAGCTTCTGCGACGCCATCGGCATGGCCAAGCGCGACAGCGTCGTCGACGTCGCCATGCTCGAGCACAGCATCCGCGAGGACCTCAACAAGAGCGCGCCTCGCCGCATGGCGGTGCTCCGCCCGCTCAAGGTCGTCCTCGACAACTACCCCGACGGGCAGGTCGAGGAGCACGACTGCGTGAACAATCCCGAAGACCCCGCTACGGGCACGCGCAAGGTCCCGTTCGGCAAGGTCCTCTACATCGACCGCGACGACTTCCGCGAGGACCCTCCGAAGAAGTACTTCCGCCTCGCGCCCGGCCGCGAGGTCCGGCTCCGGTCCGCCTACTTCATCCGGTGCATCGGCGTGGTCAAGGACGACGCCACGGGCGAGGTCCTCGAGCTCCACTGCACCTACGACCCCGCCACCAAGGGCGGCTCCGCCCCCGACGGCCGCAGCGTCAAGGCCACCATCCACTGGGTCTCCGCGGCCCACGCCATTGCGGCCAACATCCGCCTCTACGACCACCTCTTCACGCACGAGGATCCCGACTCGGTCGAGCCCGACTTCCTCGCCGCCATGAACCCGGGCTCCCTCGAGATCCTCGAAGGCTGCCTCGAGCCCAGCCTCGCCGCCTGCCGCCCCGGCGATCGCGTGCAGTTCGAGCGCCTTGGCTACTTCTGCGTCGACAAGGAGTCCACGCCCGACCGTCCGATCTGGAACCGCACGGTGACCCTCAAGGACACCTGGGCGAAGATCGAGAAGAAGCAACCCGGCTCGTAGGCGGAGCGCGACCCGCCGCCGGCCCGAGTCGTGACATGGGGCGTAGGGCGAGATCGCTCCCGCCGGTTCGTGCGGCAGCTCGAATCGTGAAGATGGCCCGTAGGGCGGGGGCTCGTCCCCCGCCGGTTCATTACGGCGGTTCCAATCGAGACGGAGGCGTGCAGGGCAGGGGCTCGTGCCCCGCCGGTTCGTCACGTGCACGAAAACGGCTTGACAAACCCCTCTGTAACAATTAAGCTTTATCAAGATGGAACCAAAGCAGCTCCCCTTGAATCTCCCCACGTGGGGAGGGCGCAGGAAAGGCGCCGGACGGAAGCCCAAAGGCGCCGAGGCGGGCGTGCCACACCGCGCCCTCACCCCGCATGCCAAGGGCAATCCGCTGCACGTGACGCTGAAGCTCCGCGCGAAGTTCCCGCGGCTCCGGACGGGGCAGCTCCTGCCGGTGCTCGAGCGGTGCTTCGCCGCCGGCAAGGATCGGTTCGGACTCCGGCTCGTCCATTACTCCGTGCAGAACGACCACATCCATCTCGTTGTCGAGGCCAACGACGAATGGTCGCTCAGCAGCGGGGTCCGGGGCCTCTCGATCCGCATCGCGCGGGCGCTGAACAAGACGCTCGGCCTACGCGGGAGGGTGTTCGGCGATCGCTATCACGCGCGCGAGCTGACGGTCCCACTGGATGTCCGGAACGTTCTCCGCTACGTCCTCTGCAATGGCTCGAAGCACGAGGTGGCCGCGGGACGCGCTCCCGGACGCGGGATCGATCCATGCTCCTCGGGCCGGTACTTCCACGGCTGGACGGGTATCGCGGGAGTATCCGCGCCGCCGGAAGGCGCTCCGGTCGTGGCGCCACGCGCCTGGCTCCTGCGAGATGGCTGGCTGCGACACGGCCGGTTCCAGCCGGGCGCCGTCGCGCGCCGCCATTGCGCGGCCGCGCCGCGCGGGATCCGCGGACGAACCGGATGAGCTCGGCGCAGACGTTCACGTCTCGTGCCCGGCGGCGCAAGCTCCTCGTCGTGGCGCTCGCGCTGGCCGCGATCATGCTGCCGTTTGCGGCGCGACCGTTCGTGCACCTTGGGCTCGCCGCTCTCGCGGATCGGTCCGACGCGCCGCCGCCACCTGCGGGCTCCCTCGACGATGCGAGCCGCCGGGAGGAGACACGGGTCGCGGAGGTGTTCGCCGTGCCGGAGGATCCCGCGCAGGCGGAGGACGGCTCGGGAAGCTGCTGCGGCGCGCCGCGCGCGAGGGCAAGCACGTGTCGATCGCCGGGGCGCGCCACTCGATGGGTGGCCACACCCTGACGCCCGACGGGATCGTGGTCGACATGCGCCCGTTCCGTCGCATGACTCTGGACGAGGCATCGGCGGTGCTGCACGTCAGGCGGGTGCGCGGTTCGCGGACGTCCTTCCGTATCTCAACGAACGCGGCCGGTCGATCGCGGTCATGCAGTCCAACAGTTCGTTCACGGTGGGAGGGTCGCTGTCGGTGAACTGTCACGGCTGGCAGCACGACCGGCCCCCGATCGCCAGCACGGTGCGCTCGTTCCGGCTGATGCGCGCGGACGGCTCGGTCGTGCGGTGCAGCCGCGACGAGAACGCCGAGCTGTTCTCGCTCGCGCTGGGCGGTTACGGGATGTTCGGCATCATCCTCGACGTGGACCTCGAGACGGTCCCGAACGAGACCTACACGCTCGATCGCTACTTCGCGGATGCCTCGGGATTCCGAGCGGCGTTCGAGGAGCACGGCGCGCGGACCGATGTCGGGATGTGCTATGGCCGGCTCGACGTGTCGCCCGACCACTTCCTCGAGTCGGCGATCCTCAACGTCTTCGTGCGCGCCCCCGCGGCGCCCACTCCCGCACCTCCTCTCGCCGAGCCGAGCATTCCCTACCTGAAGCGGCTGGTCTTTCGCGGTCAGGTGGGAAGCGCCTACGGCAAGCGCCTGCGATGGATGCTCGAGCGGCGAGTCGACGAGATGCTCGCCTCGGGCGGCACGGTGTGGAGGAACCAGCTCCTCGCCGAGGAGGTGGGGATCTACGAAGGGCGATCCGCGTCGTCGACCGACATCCTGCACGAGTACTTCGTGCCTCGCGATCGGTTCGCGGACTTCGTTGCGGACATGCGCGGGATCATCCCCGCGCGGAACGGCGATCTCCTCAACGTCACCATCCGCATGGTCGAGCGCGACGACGACGCGTTCCTGCGCTACGCCGACCAGCCGATGTTCTCGCTCGTGCTCCTGTTCGCGCAGCCACGTACGCCCGATGGCGACGCTTCCATGGAGGGGCTCACCCGCGAGCTGATCGACGCGGCGTACGCACGCGGCGGCCGCTACTACCTCCCGTACAGGCTGGCCGCCACGAAGAAGCAGCTCGACGCTTGCTACCCGCAGGCGCGCGCCTTCTTCGACGCAAAGCGCCGGTACGATCCCGGCGAGCTGTTCCAGAGCAAGTTCTACGCGCGGTACGGGCGGTAGCGGAACGAGCCGGTCGCGCCGGCCAGGCTCCATCGCAGCGGGCCTATCATCGAGCGTCATGGGAGCTATCCCGGGGTGAAGTGCGCGCGCGCGTGCGCGATCCTCGTCCTCGCGCTGGCGGCGAGCCCCGCGAGCGCCGGCACGACGTTGTCGATCCGCGTCCTCGAGGACGGGACGCTGATCGCCTACCTCCAGATCGACCGGCGCGACCTCCTGCCGCACGAGGTCGCCGCGCTTGCCGCCGCGTTCCCGTGTCCGCCTCCGACGACGGGAGCATCGATGGGCTACCTCTCCGTGAAGTGTCCCGGGTACCTCGCCTCGCAGGGACGGGCGACGGGAGGATCGCTCGATCTCGCGCCACTGTGCCGGGCGCTCGCCGCCCAGGGCGATCGGGTGTTGGCGGTCGAGGTCGACATGCCGGACCTGGGCTTCCCCCGCACGAGCCTCGGCCCGGTGCCGTCGCGCGGGCGCCACTTCCGGGCGCCCTTCAGCTCCAGCGTCCACCTGTCGCGCGACATCTCGCTCGAGGAAGCGCTTCCTGCCGGAGTCTCGCCGCTCGAGATCGAATTCGGGTATCCGGCGTTCTACCTGCCAGCCGTGCTCCTCCTGGCAGCGCTCCTCGTCGCGGCGATGGCGCTAGGGGCGTCCAGGCTCGGGAGGCGGCCGATCCTCGATCCTCTCCTCGCGCTGCCCATGTGGCTCACGCCGATGCTCTTCGCGGGCTGGGTCGTCCTCCTCGAGCTCCTGCGCATCGACGGCTTCCTGACGCGCGCCGGGCCTCCCGACCGCCTCTACCTCCTCGCGACGATGCTGTTGCTCTCGGGGCCCCCGGCCATCGCGACGTGTCTCGCGTCGCGCCTGCTGAACCGTCGGATCGCGGCAAAGCTCGGACGACCGGAGCTCGCGCATCGCGACTGGCGGGCGCCCGTGCTCACACTGGGACTCGGGACGGTGCTCGCCGCTGCTGTCGATGTCCTCGAGACCGATGAGACTCTCGTCCCTCTCGTCGCGGCCGCGACCGTCATCTGGATCGCGACGCAGATCGGGATCGCGTCCACGCCGCGCCGCGATCGCATTCCGGAGCGCGTGGTCGAGCCCGGCCCGCTCCGCGAGCGCGTGGCCTCGTGGGCCGAGGCGCTCGACATCGGCGTGGGCGACGTCACGCTCATCGACGACCGGGACCCGCGGCGTCGACGGGCGGGATTCGGCAGGCTGCTGCTCCCCGCGGCCGTGTGCCGGATGCCCGAACGGGAGGTGGACGCTCTCCTGGCGCGGGAGCTCGCGCGCCTGGGCAAGCCCGAGAGGACGCGCGTGCGGCTGATCGTGCTCGCGGCGGCCTTTGCATTCGTCGCGAGTCCTCCGATCGTGCTGGTCACGGGCTCTATGGCGGCGGAGCTGGTCTTTCGCATCAGCTTCACGCTCTCCTTCGCAGCGGTCGCATCGCTCCTCCTCGACGGCCGCCGCGATCGGGAGGTCCTGCACCACACGGAGGATGCCGAGGCACTCGTCGCGGTCTCGGGAAGCATCGCTGGCGTAGGACCATTCCTCCTCGCGAGGGCGATGCGCCGAGCGCGGCTGATCGCGCGCGATCACGCCATCTCCCTGGAGGTCGCCGAGGCGCTCGCCGTGCGAGGGATCGACGCGGCCCCGCTCCTCGCGGAGCCTCCCGGCCCTGCCACGCTGTACTCGGCCACGTTCCGGCGCAGCTTGATGGCGGCCTACGCGTCATCGCTCTTCGCCATGCGGCTTCTCGTGCCGATCCCATTCGCGCGAGCCGCGGCGACGTGCGCGAGCGTGGGGGCGCCGGTCGTGGGATGGCTGCTCGTCCTCGCGTCGCTTCCTGCGACGCTGCTCGCCGGAGGTCAGGTCCTGCGATTCCTGTCTCGCCGGATGATCGCGCTGCGGCAAGATCTGCACGCGAAGCTCGTCGCGCGCGGAGTGCCGGCCGACGCCGCCGTCTTCGTCGGCATGTCGCCCGGGGGACTTCCGCGGCTCCACGATGGGTTCTTCGACTGGGACGTCGGCTTCCTGATCATCGAGCCCGCGGCAATCGCATACGTGAGCGACCGGTGCGCGTTCCGGATCGAGCGCCCTCAGGTCGTCGCAGTCCGCATGGGCCCGCGAATGCCCGTACGCGGACGGTTGCGCCGTGTGTGCGTGGACTGGCGTCAGGGAGACAGTGCCGGGACCGTCAGCTTCCAGTCGTCGACGGCTTCACCGACCCAGCGCCAGCTCTGCGAGCGGATCGCGAGACTCCTCGAGCACCCCGGGCCACCCGCGGGGAATCTGGAGGCGCCGCGTATCCCGAAGGCAACCGGCGTTCATCCAGCCGACGCCATCACTGGGGCGCGCGTCCTCTCGAGTCTCGTGCCGCAGGCGATGCTCGGAGCATTCGCCGCGTGGCTTGCGGACCTCCCGTGGAATCCCACCATTCCGGGCTCCGCCCTCACCGTGCCCGCGGCGTCGGCGGTGCTCTCCATCTGGGCGCTCGTGCCCTTACTGCGCTATCGCGATCCAGAGACGAACGGTCGCGAGGGAGCGGGTCGCGCCAGCAGCGTGTGAAGAGCCGCGCCTCAGTAGATGCCCATGACCGGCGTGGGATTGAGCGTCGCGTCGATCCAGTCCACCACCGCCGCGAACGGAGCGCAATCGTAGAACGGCGAAGCCCGGAGCGCCGCGATCGCATGGCTGCTGAATGCCGCGCGGCTGCTCGTGCTGCAGATGGCGGCGAGGGCGGAAGGTGCCGGACGCGCGCGGACGTCCGTCCCGCCCTTGACTCCCGACGCGTAGGCCGCGAGGAGAAGCGACGCCGCGATCGCCACGGCCGCGGCCTTGCGCGCCCGCGCGGCCCGGAGCGGCGCGCAGTCCCTCGTGAGCACCCGCCCATCGGCCCTGCGGAAGAAGCGGAGGCACAGACGACCTTCCTTCGAGGAGATCAGGTCGAGGGCCTCTGCTGACGTGAGGCCGCCGAGATCGAAGACGTGGAGCTTGCACGTCGCGCAGAACCGGCTCCGGTCGTCCCCGGTCATCGAGTCCCAGGCGACCGGGCATGGCGAGCGGATCTCGAGTGCATCGAGGCGGTCGATCTTCGGCATGGCGTCACATCCCTTCCATCGCGATCCCCGATAGTGTAGACATTCCCGGAAACATGAATGTCAGGAAGTTGTCTTTGCTGCTCGCGCTGATCCTGCCGGTCGAATCGGGTTGCGCCCACCGTGGCGTTCTGCGCGGTCGCGTCGCCGACGAGCGCGGCCACCCGGTCCCGGAAGCCGTCGTGACCGCGATGACCGTGAGTGAGCGGCGCGCCACCACCACTGACGGCAAGGGTTCGTATCGTCTCCGAGGCCTTGCACCCGGGCAGTACGACATCGTGGTGACTGGGGATGCGCTCCGCCCCGCTCGCATGTTCAACGTGGAAGTCGTTGCGCCCGGCGCCCGACACCAAGACGTCGTCCTCCCCGACGCCGCCACGTCGCTTGCGATCGAGTGCTCAGCCGAGACGACGTGCCTGCGAGGTGTCCGTTTCGACGCGGCTGTGCCGCACGCGTGGATACGGGTTCGCCTTCGCGGTGCGACGGTCGAGGCGGTGAGCCAGGACTCTCGGAGTGGCGCGTGCGACTACGGGCTGCTCGACCGGCTCTTGCGTCCAGGGCTGGTCGGCTATTCGGGGTCGCCAGCTCCAGAGTCGATCCAGCCCACGGTCGACCCGACGGCCCGGAACCCGCAAGACCCGTAGACGCGTCCTGCCTCCAGGGTGCCGGCGCCGAGCACGAGCGTGTCGACGCCACCCTCGAGCGCATGGGCCGCGGCCGCGTACGTGAGCGCGGCGCCAATCCCCCGTCGGCGAAACGCGACGCGGGTCCCGACGCCTGCGATCTCGGCGACGCGCCGGTACGCGGGCTGGAGGCACGAGAGGCCGACCGCCTGGCCGTCGATCGCGCCGACGAAGATCGTCGTCCCGTTCTCGACGAAGTGGCGCTGCGAGGCGATCTCCGCTGGACCGATCGCGTCGACGGGCTCCATCCCGAACGCCTCGCGGAAGACCGAGACGCTCGCGGCCACATCCTCGTCCCGGGCACCAGCCCGGAGGCACGAGATCGACAGTCCCGGCACGCGCGGCGGCTCGCACACCTCGGAGGCCGCCGCGACCATCAGGCAGCCGCGCGGCTCGAGCCGGAATCCGCAGGCGGCGAGCTCGCCTCCGAGGCGAGGCGAGTGCTCCTCGACGAGCTCGAAGCGCGCCACGCGTCCGCGCCTTGCGAAGATGCGCCGGAGCTCGGGAATCATGGGCGCGACGTTCTCGGGATCGGGCACGTCGGGGATCGCGTAGTTCATGTAGACGAGCGCATCGGTCGGGTGGAAGAACAGAGTGAACGGTGGCAGAGGCACCGCCTCGTACTGCCGCCGCGCGGACTCGCGGAAGCAGGCCTGGATGCGATCGAACCTCACCGTCATGGCCAGTCGGGGATCGTAGCAGCGCGCACGGACGCATCGGTTGGACCCTGGTACGCTTGGGCATGGAGCTGGAGAGGCTCTCGATCGAGCTCAGCAACCGCTGTGCGAAGGCGTGTGCGTTCTGCTACAGCAAGAGCGGACCGGCGGGCGAGACGCGCTGGACCGTCGACGACGTCGAGCGCTTCGTCGCCGACGGCGCGGGCCACGGGGTCCGCGCCGTGTCGTTCGGAGGTGGCGAGCCGCTGGAGGTGGAGTGGCTTCCCGAGATCCTCATGCGTCTCAAGGGCGTGCTCTTTCGCTCGGTCACGACCAACGGGCTGCTGCTCTACGAGGGCGGCCTCGAGAGGCTCGTGGCTGCGACGCCCGACAAGGTCCACGTCTCGATCCACGACCCCGCGCGCGGCAGCGAGGTGGAGCGTGTCATCCGCCAGGTCACGGCCCTTTCCGAGCGCGGAATCCGCTCCGGGGTGAACTTGCTGGTCTCGCGGACGAACGTCGAGGCGGCGACTGGCGCCGGCGCGGCGCTTCGCGAGGCGGGCATCGGCAACGATCGCATCGTCTACCTGCCGATGCGCATCCGCGATACACCGACCGTCGAGGACCTCGTGCGCGTCGCCGGGAGCGCGGCGTTCCAGTCGATGTCCTGCCTGCTCCGGTGCGGCGCGAGCCCGCGCTTCTGCTCCGTCGCCTGGGATCGGACCGCCGCCTGGTGCTCCTACACCTCGGCGCGGCGCCCGCTCCATGACGCGACGTACGCGGGTCTGACGCGCGCTCTGTCGGGACTTCCCGTGGACTTCTGCGGGGGGACCGATCCGAGCTTCCCGGAAGCGCCTCGCGCTGTCGCTGCGACACCCGCTTCGTAGCCCTGGCTACGAAGCCCTGACGCCGTCGATCTGCGCGGGGATGCGCGCGGTGAACGTGGAGCCGGCGCCCGGCTCTGACTCCACGGTGATCGTCCCGCCCATGAGGTTGCAGAACCGTCGCGAGATCGCGAGTCCGAGGCCCGTGCCTCCGAAGCGCCGGTTCGTCGACGCTTCCGCCTGGGAGAACGGCTGGAAGAGTCGGGACATCTGTTCTTCTGTCATGCCGATGCCGCTGTCCTTCACGATCATCTGGACGAAGCTCCGACCGCCCTGCGCCTCCGCCTGGACGTGCAGCGAGACGACGCCGCGCTCCGTGAACTTGGCGGCGTTACTGAGGAGGTTCAGGAGCACCTGCCGGATCTTCACCGGGTCGCCGTGCATCTCCACCGGCGCCGGCGGTTGCTCGATCGCCAGCGTGTTGCCCTTTGCCTCGACCAGCGGGCGCACCGTCGTCTCCACCTCCGCGATCAGCTCGGCGAGCTGGAACGTCTCGCAGGAGAGCGTCATCTTCCCCGCCTCGATCTTCGAGAGGTCGAGGATGTCGTTGATTAGGCCGAGCAGGTGCTTCGCCGCGGTGTTGACCTTGTGGAGGTCGCGTGCGTCGTCGTCGCGCCCCGAGTCGCGCGCGTCCTCGGAGAGCATCTCGCTGTAGCCGATGATGGCGTTGAGCGGCGTGCGGAGCTCGTGGCTCATGTTCGCGAGGAACGTGCTCTTCGTGCGGCTCGCGTCCTCGGCGCGATCGCGGGCGACGGTCAGCTCGGCGTCGCGCGCCTGGATCTGCTCGAGCATCCTGTTGAACCCGTCGACCAGCAGGCCGATCTCGTCGTCGGACGACTTGATCGCTCGAAGCGCGTAGTCCTTGCGGCGCGAGACGTTGTTCTGGAGCTCGACCAAGTAGAGGATGGGATCGGTCACGACCGTCTGGAGCCGCGCGCTCACGAGCACGCCCACCATCGTCGCGAAGAGGAGCACGATCGCGAGGATGCCCGTGTAGCTCTTGAGGCGAAGAGCGATCTCCCGGCTGTCCGCCTGGATCCAGAGCGTTCCGACGAGCCGATCGTCGTGACGGATGTCGCGGAAGAGATCGAGAGCCTCGGAGCTGAACGCCTCCATGGCGGGACGCGGGTTCGCGGGCACGGCGGGAGTGGCGTCCTCGCGCACGTAGGTGGCGAACATCTGGCCCTTCGCGTTCCAGACGCAGGCGGCGACGATGTGGGGTTCGGCCTGGAGCGTCCCGAGGAGCCGCTCGACGGTGGCGGTCTCGCCGGAGACGAGGGAACGGCGGCGTTGGCCTCGATGAGCAAGGAGCACCGCGAGGCGGTCCTTCATGCGCTCGCGGTGGGTGTAGAGGTCGTAGGCGAACAGCGCACCGCAGGCGAGCACGAGCATCACCTCGCTCGTCACCAGGAAGATCGCCATGAGCTTCCGCTTCAGCGACAGGCGGGCGAGCCCGATGTCAGGCGCACGCGTTCGGCTGCTGCGAGGCGGGAGGTCGGTGCTCATGCGACAGACGAGCGCGGGGAGGGTATCACCGGGGGTCGACGGCCTACTGGCTATACTCGCGCGCGATCCGCGGGTCACGACCGCCACCACACCCACCGGGGCTTCGCGACGCCGGAGGGCACCGCGCGCATCGCGGCGCGCGCCTTCCGGCTGCGGCGGACTTCTATTCCGAGACCCACGGGTTGTGGCTCGAGCGTGGGCTCGGCACCTATTCGGGCGCGGCCGACGGTCACACCGACGCCGGCGCCGGGGCGAAGAGGCGATCCGGCGCGCCATCGCTCTCGGTTGCAACCACATCGACACCGCCATCAACTGGTCAAGGGCACAGCGAGCGCGCGATCGGAAAACGCCAGAGACGGTGCTCCACGCCAAGGAGTGCAAGCGCGACGAGGTGTTCGCCTGCACCAAGGGCGGCTACATCCCGGACGAGCGGCACGGCGCTCGCGGCGATGCGATCGGGGCGCTTCGCAAGGAAGACGTCGTCGCTGGTGCCAGCGATCTCCGCGTCGGCCCTCGAGGCGATGCTGAAGCAGAGCTCGCCAACCTGCGGCTCGACACCGTCGATCTCTACTACCTTCACATCCTCAAGGAAACACGGCGTGCCGCAGTCCGAGCTCGACAGGCGCCTGCGTGCGGCGTTCGAGATGCTCGAGCGGCAGGTCGCCGCGGGTACGGTCCGGTTTCATGGCACGGCGACGTAGCCCGCTACCGCGTCCCGCCGAGCCAGGGAACCACCTGAGCCTCGAACGGATTCGCCCATCGTGCTCGCGAGGTCGGTGGCGCGGATCATCACCTGCTCACCTGCGCCCCTGCAACCTCAGGATGAAGGAGGCGCGAACCGCGCGACGCAGGTGGTGGAGCGGAGGTCCCTGCCGCTCCTGCAGGCGGCGTGGACCTCGGGATCGCGGTCGTCTGCTCGGGGTCCTTGCTCCAGAGCCAGCTCGTTCGGAGCTTGCCGGAGGCGATCGCCTCACCCCCGCCGGCCCGACGACCGATGCGCAGCGTGCCCTCCAGTTCGTGCGATCCACGCCGGGCGCTCGACCGGCGCTCGCCGGCATGGCGGCATCGCGCACGTCGACGAGAACTCCTCGATCCGTTCGTTCCCCCGGGCGGCCTGGAGATCGTCGCCGCGCTCTGGAGTCCGACTGCGCGCCGGCGGGGGACAGGCCCGGATAGCCGCCCCCGCACGACGGAGCTCGATCCCGCCTGGGGCGGCGGAGGCCACCACCGGCGGCGATGGTGGAACCTCGGAAGGGTGCTTCTAGTATTTATGCCAGGACCAGGCCATGGTGCTGCCGCCGCGCGAGATCCTGACGCTCTCGCCCGGCGCTCGGGGCGCCGGGCTTGCCTTTTGGGCGCGCGGCGTACGCGTGCGCGGTGTTCATCCCGGCGGCCGCTGGCGCGCTCGTGCCCATGACGGGAAAGGGAGATCGGGAAGCTCTAGGGTTCGGGATCTCGCCGTCCAGGCCGATCGCGGCCGTCGCGGTCGTGCTGATCGTCCCGGCGCTCGTGGCGCAGCTCGTCGACCAGGAGATCCGGTCGGGCCGGCTTCCGCTGGTCGTGATCGCGGGCCGGAAGGCGCGCGCCGTATCGATGTGCCGCTTCTTCGGCGAGATCCTCATCGTGTTCGCCGTGCTCTCGGCCGGAGTCCCGCTCGGGGTCGTGTCGGGTTTGCTCGGCGGCGTCCGGCCGATGGATGCCGGCATCGCCGTGGGCGGCGCGCTCGCGCTGGCCGTGATGGGAGGAAGCGTCGGCGTGCTTCTCGGGGCGTCGGGGGAGCGCCGCGCCTGCCGCGATCAAGCCGTTCTCGCGTCGGCGTCGCTCGCATCGTCGATGGCGCCGCGACCTGGCGTCTCGAGGCGATGCTCGGCGATCTCGCCCGCCGTCGGCGCGCTCCTCTGTCTCCTGACCGCCGACGTCGCCTCGTTCGTGGCAGCGCGCCGCCTGGACCTTGCCGCGTCGCGGCGGAGATCCGGCGTCGAGGAAAGCGCGAAGGTGAGCTGGGTCGCGCGGTCCAGTCCCGCTGCGTTCCCGAGCTTCGGCCGCTCGTCGAGTCGGGGAGAGGCTCGCGGAACCGTCGTGGCTATTGCCGTGGATCGTCGGCAGCGCCGTGGCGTGCGCCTACGTGGTCGTACAGCCCCTCGTTCTGCCGGGAGTCGACGCTGGATTCACGCGGGAGTTGCTGGCCGCCATCGGCGTCGTGGTGGGTTGCGGCGGCATGGTGCTCGCGACCTGGTATCCGGCGCTGCGGGTCGCGTCGCTCGTCGAGCCGTCGACCCTCGGCGTTCTCGCCGGCACGAGCCTGCGGGCGCAGAGCATCTTCGACCAGATGGATAGGGCGTCCGCCGGTCTTGCTGCGGGCGTCCCTCGCCTCCGGGGTGCTCTTGCTGCTCCCGGAGGCCGTCGCCAGGGACGGCGCTGTCGCGGCCGTCGGTCTTTGCGTGGGGTCGACGCTCTGCCTGTTCGCGGGGATCTTGCCCTGCCGATCCTCGTCGGCGTCGACGCTCCGAGCGCACGGCGCGCGCTCGCCTCCTCGACGCTCGCGCTCGGCCTGGGCCTGTCCTTCGCCGGCCTCCTCTGAGCCGTCGGCTCCTGGGCCAGCCGCTCGATCCGCGGTTGCAGGTCGTGGCGTCTCTCGCGTTCCTCTTCGTCGCGAGCCTGGCGCGCTCGCAGGCGCGTCACATGTTCCGCGGTCGCTGGCGCGAGCCCCTGGGAGACTTCCGCCGGCTCAGCGTCTGGTGAGGCGGTGTAGCGGCTGGCCCTCTCGCGCCGCCGCGGGCGTCGAGAGTCTTCCGTCGCCTCAACGCGTCCACCGTCTCCTGAAGGCGCTTGAGCGCCATCTTGATGCTGAGAGTGGCCGATCCGAAGTCGCATCGCTCGAGCTCCGCGATGCCTCGGTCGACATGCTCGCTGGCCTCCCGCGCCACCCTCTCGAGCTCGTCTTCCGTCGGCACTGTCCCGGCTCTCGCGTCCTCGCGCACGATGTCGAGGCAGATGAAGACACACTCATCGCAGATGTTGACGCCGGGCCCTGCGATCGCCTCTTCACCTCGCGCTGGCTCTTGTGACAGAACGAGCACTTGAGCGCGTCAGGCGGCGACGGATGTTCTGCCATGCGGACCTCCGAGCCAATCTAGCGTAAGTCGGAGGAGCTGGAACGCGTCTCGAGAGCGATAGCATCGTGCGCCCATGACCCCGGCTGGCGCGGCGCTGAGGCTCTCGTTCGCCGACGAGCGGACGCGGAAGCTGTTCTCGGAGATCAGCGCCGATGCCGTGATCGCGCCTTCGGCCGCGGGCGTCCGCATGCGCGCGCGCGGACCGGATCCCTTCGTGCGGTCGGGCCCGATCTCGGTGGACATGTCCGCGACGAACGTCCTCGTCCTGACCGCCGACCTTCTCGGCCAGGGCGGCCACGCGCCGCTCAAGATTCACTTCCGCGTCGAACGAGGCGCCGGCATGGGTCGAGGAGCAGAGCCTGCGCATCGCGGCGCCCGCGGGTGCGGGTCGCACGGTGCTCGCGTTCGACTTCTCGCGCAACCCGCTCTGGAAGGGGACCTCTACCGCTCTGCGGGTCGACCTCGAGGGGATGACGCGCAGGATGCGGAGGTGGAGCTCGTCGCGATCGAGCTCCTGGCGTCCTCGACGGACGTGCGTGTCCCCGTGATGCCTGCGCGCCCGCCCGTGGCCGGCGAGCGGTTCCACGTGCAGGTCGGTCTCGCGGGGGAGGGACTCGCGCCCAGACACCGACGCTCCAGACGCCGCTCGCGATCCTGGCATCGCCGCACCCCGCGCGGTTCCGAGCCGAGGCAGGGTCGCTCGCGCGCGCGGCGTTCGAGCTCCAGGCTTCGGACCCCGGCCTCGCGAGCATCACGCTGGCGCCGCTCGGCGCGTCGGGAAGCCTCACCGCCGACGTCTGGATCCGCAACGCCTCCGCACCGCGACAGGAGGCCTCCGCCGGGCTCTCCCTCGTGGGCGAGCTCGTGGCGGACGCGCGCGACGGTCTCGCGGCGTGGATCGTCCCGGAGATCGGGATCCCCGTGGCCTGGGCGGCAAGCTCTGGCGCGTCTCGCTCGTCTGCAATCGATCCGTCGCGGTGAAGTGGACGGGTGCATCGTCATGGAGGGAGCACGCCGTGGTCGATGGAGATCGAGACAGCCTCGCTCGCGGTCGGTCCAGAAAGGGATCGACGACCTATACGACATCGCGATCCAGACCGGCGCGCCGCTCCCCGTGCTGGACGTCGCGCTTCCGGCGATCCTCTTCGGCGCGGCGCCCTTCCCGAGGAACCTCGCCTTCTGCCCGGCGTCGAGATGCTCGACGCGGGGCAGCTTCCCGATCGGCGGAACATGCTCCCGGACGCCTCGAAGGTGACCTGGCCCATGGCGTACCTGGAGCTCGACAGCGGCACGATGCCGCGACCTTCCTCGGGGAGGCGATGGCGATCCCGACATCGCCCGACACGCGAGGCGGGACCGCCGAGAACGTCCTGGCGCTCCATGCCCTGCAGCGGACCGGAGGGGCGTGCTCCTCGAGGCGCCGGCGCTCCTCCGGTCCCCTACCGCCTCTCCGGAGATCGTGCTCGCGCCCGGAGCGTCGCGTGCCTGTCCTCGCGGCGATCGGATCGCACATCGTCCCCGTTGGACCTGCTTCCGATGCGCTCGACCTTCTGCGCCGCCACCGCGCTCGCCACCACGTTCCGCGGACCGTCGGGCACGACCCTTCCTCGTATCGGCGCCCTGCCCGCGGACGGGTTGAGCTCGACGCGCTCCTGCCTCAGCCTCCTGGCCGCGAGCCGCCTCGGCATCGCGGACCTGGAGAGCGCGGCCCGCGCGGAGCTCGCGCTCTTATCGAAGCAGCGAGCGCTGGTCCCACTCGCGGTCGGGCTCCTGTTTCCGAGCAGCACCTCGAGCTCGCGCTCGCGTCGCTGCGCCGCCACGCGGGCGAGATCGCCGCGCGCCAGCGTCCCGACGGGACGTTCGTGCCTGCCGCCGCCCGCCTTGCGTGCTGCCCGATCCCGAGGCCCTCAGCGCGCACGGCGTCCGCGGTCGCGGAGCCCGCGGCGCTGCTTGCCCGAGCGGGGATGCTCGGCCTCGTCGACGGCGCCCTCGCGTCGCGCTCGCTTGCGCGGCTTGCGGGCGCCCCGGACGGGCGGTCAGAGCTGGGAGTTCGCCCCCTCGGTACCGGAGGTGCTCGGCGCGGCGCACGCAGCCGACGCCTTCCTCGCGGCACACGAGGCCGGCGTCGATCCGGAGGGCATCGCCCGCGCCGCCGACTGGCTGGCTCTCGGCACGACGTTCTTCCGCCGCATGGCCGACTGACCAGCGCTGGCGTGCTTCCCGGCGCTCGGTGTCACGCGAGGCACCGACGAGGGCATCCTCTGGTTCGCCCACGCCCCTGGAGATCAGCTCACCCGCGCGGCGTGAGCTGCCCGTGGGTCGGCTTCGGTTCGCCGGCGCTCTCGAGCGCGCGCTCGCGCGGCACGCCGCCCGCCACGGCGGACTCGCCGGCGACGTGCGCGAGCTCTTCGCCCGCGTGAGCCGGGGCGCACTGGCGCACGCCGCCACGCTGCTGCGCGACGACGGCAGCCTCCCGGACGGCTTCGACACCAAGACCGGCGTCGACACCGAGCCGCTCTACCGGGCGCCGCTCGACGTCGCCTGGCACGCGCTGGCGCTGATGGGGAAGTGTCCCGAAGCGACCGTCGCCCGCAACGGCCCGCTGGTCGCTGCGGGGGTCGGCGCTTTCAGGATCGACGGTCCCGCGCTCGTGTTCATTCCGGCAGTTCCCGGACCGCAGGCACTGATCCGCGTCGAGAGGGGCGGTCCGCGTGCATCGACGATCGACGGGGACCGGGAGGTTGTCGTGGAGCCGGTGTAGCCCGGCGCACCCAGGCGCCATGGAGGGCTGCCGTGCGCCCGCGTTATACGATGGAGGGCCCGATGCAGCTCTCCGAGAGCGCCCTCGAGAACTCGCGGCTGTCGCGGCTCGACGTGCTGGCTAGCAAGCCCGTCGTCCTGGCGAAACCCCAGTCGATCTACGTCGACGTGAGCAACCGCTGCAACATCAAGTGCATCATCTGTCCCTATCACTGGAACGGGCAGGACATGCGCAAGGCCGACGTCATGCCCAAGGAGGTCTTCTTCAAGATCGGCCGCGAGCTCTTCCCGACGGCCCGCAACGTCTACCTCTTCGGCGGCGGCGAAGTGTTCCTGCACCCCGACTGGGACGAGATGTTCGATTTCGCGCGGCAGTGGACGTTCCTGCCCATCATCTCGACCAACGGCATGCTCTTCAACGATCGGCGTATCCACGCGGTGGTCGACGCGGGGACGTTCCTGCGGATCTCCTTCGACGGCGCGACGCCCGCGACCTTCAACAAGGTGCGGGAGGGCGCCGACTTCGACTACGTCGTCAACAACATCCGCCGCCTCGTGTCGTACCGCGAGTCCCAGCCGCCGGGCGGTCGCTTCTGCCTCCGCTTCTCGGTCACCGTGTACGACGAGAACATCCGCGAGGCGGTGATGCTGGTCGATCTCGCGAAGGACCTCGGGGTCGAGCAGGTGGTGTTCCACCATCTGATGACCGACAGGAACCCGCTCTCCGGACACGAGCTGCTCCACTTCCCGGAGCTGTCCGACGAGTACCTGACCGGCGCTCTCGAGCGCGGCGCGGAGCTCGGCATCCACGTCCAGATCCCGCAGGCATTCCGCGCGGGGAGCGACGAGGCGCGGCGCGCTGCTGTCGCGCTGCCGGGGGTGCCGGGCAATCGCATGGCGCCCTACTTCAACTACCCGCTCGGCCCGCTCGACAGCTACACCTGCCGCGTGCCGTGGGTCGAGGCCTGGGTCAAGCCCAACGGCAACGTGGCGCCCTGCTGCATGATCGCCGAGGAGGTGAAGCTCGGGAACGTTGCGGTCGACACGTTCCTCTCCGTGTGGAACGGCGCGCACTACCGCGAGCTCCGCCAGACGGTCAACTCGCCGTCGCCTCCCTCGACCTGCACGCCCGAGGCGTGCGAGCACCGGCGCCACCAGGTGGCGCAGGGACGCTTATCGCGGGGCGCCGACGGCAAGGTCAAGCTGACCTCGCTCTGCCCGGCGCGGCTTCTCGCCGACATCTCGGTCAGCGACGTGAAATCCAACGGGCGCGGGATGAGCGCGTGCGTCTCGATCAAGAACGCGGGCGATACGCTCTGGCTCGCGGACCGCGACGGGGAGCCCGCTCACGGCCGCGTCCGGCTCGGCGCGAAGGTGGTCGGGGAGCGGGGCGAGGTGATCCAGCACGACTTCGCGCGCTTCCCGCTCGACGGCGACGTCGCCCCGGGCGAGACGATCTTCCGAGACATCTACTTCGAGCTTCCCGCGGAGGGCCACGGCGCGCTTCTCGACATGGTCGACGAGGGCATCACGTGGTTCGAGACGGTGGGTAGCAAGCCCGTGACGCTCCCCCTGGCCGTGGCCGTCGTTTGACCCTGATATACTGCCCGTCCTTTTTGCGCGTCAGGGGAGATGACATGAGCGATTCAGAGGCCAGGCCGAAGCTCCTCATCGTCGACGACGATCGCGACTACTGCGGGCTCCTCTCTGCCTGGCTCTCCGACCGCTTCGACGTCGAGGTCGCTCACGACGGAGAGGCCGGTCTCGAGCGCGCCGAGAAGCTCGAGCCGCTGGTGGTGCTCCTCGACGTCATGATGCCGAAGCTCTCGGGGCTCTCGCTCGCGTGGGTGTTCAAGCACAACCCCAAGTTCTTGCGGGCGGTCGTGATCTTCTTGACGGGCGCGGAGGTCGACGCGCGCGTCCTCGCCAAGGCCGACGGGATGCTTGCGAAGCCCTTCACGCGCGTCGAGCTGAACACGCTCATCGCGGAGACGCTCACCAAGAGGAAGCTCGACGCCGGTCAGATCCCGCCGATCTACGTCGACGAGATGTCGCACGGCATGCGGCGCGCGCCGAGGGTCAAGGTGGAGATCCCGGCGACCTTCGAGCTCCCGGGGGCGGTCATCCCGGGCAAGCTCCTGTCGCTCTCACCGTGGGGCGCGTTCTTTGCGACCGACCAGGCGCTGCCGATCCACAAGACCGGACGCGTGCGCTTCGCCGCCGGCTCCTCCGAGCTCGACCTCGAGTCGTACCCGATCTACCAGAGCCGCCACGAAGGCGCGTCGGGTGTCGGGCTCCGGCTGCGCTCGACGCATCTGGAGATGGAGCACCGTCTCCACCAGCTCATCGAGACGCAGCTTCCGCGGAGGGGCGAAGCCGAGTGAGCATCGACGAGCTCCTGTCGCGGCGCGCGCTCCTCGCGGCGTCGCTCGCGGTCGCGAGCGGGTTCGTCTGGGTGGTGAGCGCGCAGTCTCCGGCGCCTCCCGCCGCTCCCACGACCACGCCGGCGACGTCCGCTCCCGCTCCGCCGGCGGCGGCGACGCCTGCCGCTCCGGCGCCCATCACGCCGACCCCGCCAGCCGCGCAGCCGCAGGACATCCACATCGTGCTCGATCAGCTCAAGGACGCGATCAACACGAACAACGATCCCATGAGGATGCGCCTCTGGTTCCGCGTCCGGGAGGCGATGGAGAAGGACCGCGAGCCGACCGTCGACGCGCTCCTGCAGGGGTTCGAGAAGTACGCCGAGATGCCCGTCAAGGAGTACATGGTCAAGTGCCTCTCCTGGACGAAGAGCCCGCGGGCCAAGGCGAAGGTGCTCGAGCTGATGAAGAGCACCGACATCACGCTGCGCCGGCGCGCGACCTACGAGATCTGCAACTTCGACGACACGACGGTCACGCCCCAGGTGATCGACGCGCTCAAGGATCCGGACGAGCGGGTCCGCATCCATGCCTGCATCGTGCTCGGCGTGATCGACGACAAGCGCGCCATCCAGCCGCTGAAGGACACCTACAAGAGCGACGTGTCGGAGACGGTGAGGCTGTTCGCGAAGAAGCAGCTCGAGCTTTACGAGATCAACTACCCGGAGGCGAAGGTCGAATGACGCGCCAGGGGGCCAAGGCCAAGCGCGCCGGCATGAAGACGGGAAGCGGAGCTCCGCGCGTGTGAACGTGTAGCCAGACGAAGGCAACAGGACGCGCATCAGGGGCCCGCAAGCAGGAACGCGGGCCCTTTGTTTTTTCGGTGTAACGCGGGGCTTCTCCCTGCTGGTTCGGGTGTAGGGCGGGGGCTTGTCCCCCCGCCGCTTCGGACGGAATGCGACATGGGCGGTACATGCGCCGCCCGCGGGAGAAAGGGCAACGGACATGGCGTCGGGATTCGTGAAGGTCGGAGCAACGAAAGCGTCGTTCGAGGCGGACGGCAAGATGCCGGTCGCCGTGCTCGGTGCGACGGGCGCGGTGGGGCAGCGCATGGTGCAAGGGCTGGGGGGCCACCCCTGGTTCAAGGTGGCGTCCGTCGTCGCCTCCGAGCGATCCGCCGGCAAGCGCTACGCGGAAGCCGTGCGCTGGCTCCTGCCGACGCCCATCCCCGCGGACGTCGCCGATCTCGTCGTCGCGCCGGTCGACAGCGAGTACCCCGGGCGCGTGGCGTTCTCGGCGCTCGACGCCGACGTCGCGGGCCCGCTCGAGGAGGCCGCCGCGCGGCGCGGGCTGCTCGTGGTCAGCAACGCGCGCAACCACCGCATGGTCCCCGACGTGCCGCTCCTCGTCCCGGAGATCAACGCCGATCACCTCCGCCTGCTCGAGCACCAGAAGCAGCGCTTCCCGTCGGGCGGCGCGATCGTGACCAACCCGAACTGCTCCACCGTCGGCCTCGCGATGGCACTGGCGCCGCTCCAGCGCTCCTTCGGCATCGAGGCCGTCCACGTGACCACGCTTCAAGCCCTCTCGGGCGCGGGCTACCCGGGCGTCGCGTCGTTCGACCTCATGGACAACGTGATCCCGCACATCGGCGGGGAGGAGGGGAAGCTCGAGACGGAGCCTCTCAAGATCCTCGGCACGCTGGCCGACGGCGCGGAGAGCGTCGCGCCTGCGACCTTCCCGATCTCGGCATCGGTCCATCGCGTGCCGGTGCTGGACGGGCACCTCGAGTCGGTCGCGGTCCGACTCGCGAGGCCCGCGTCGATCCCGGAGATCGCGGAGGCCCTCGCGTCGTTCACGGGCGAGCCGCAGCGGCTTGGCCTCCCCACGGCGCCCGGAAAGCCGATCGTCGTGCTCCCCGGAGAGGACCGGCCGCAGCCGCGCAAGGACCGTGACCTGGGTCATGGCATGACCGTCTCCA
The DNA here is from genome assembly GCA_046331505.1 of Acidobacteriota bacterium. Lineage (GTDB taxonomy): Bacteria > Acidobacteriota > Vicinamibacteria > JAXLQT01 > JAXLQT01 > JAXLQT01. Next base: position 131,119 of record JAXLQT010000003.1, on the reverse strand, counting down.
TCGGACGTATTCGTGAGGACAAGGTCCTGGGGATCAAGATGTCCGTGCTGGTGCACAACACCATCCGTGGCGCGGCGGGGGCGGCGATCCTGAACGCGGAGCTGATCCTGGCGGGCCTCCGCCAGAAGGCCGTCCGATGAGGATCATGAAGTTCGGCGGTACGTCGCTCGGCAGCGCCGAGCGGATCCGGGACGCGGCGGCGATCGTCTCGCGCGCCCCGCGCCCGGTGCTGGTCGTCGCGTCGGCGATGACCGGCGCGACCAACGACCTCCTGGCCAGCGCGGCGAAGGCCGCGGCCGGTCGGCGGGACGAGGCGATCGCGATCCTCGATCGTCTCGAGGCGCGGCATCTCGCCGCGGGCGAGACCCTCGGCGTCCTCGGGAGCCGGGTGGCCGGCCTTCCCGCCGACACGCCCGATCCCGGCACCTTCGTGAAGGCGCGGTTCGACGAGGCGCGCCAGCGTCTCGAGGGGGTCGCGCTGCTGGGCGAGCTGACCGATCGCACGCGCGACGCGATCGCGGCCACGGGCGAGCTCTCGAGCAGCGTGCTCCTCGCGGCGATCCTCCCGGGGAGCTATAGCGACGTCCGGCGCGTGATGCGCACCGACGACGCGTTCGGCGCGGCGGCGCCCGACATGGGCGAGATCGAGGCGCTCTGCCATGCCGCCGACCCGGCCCTCGTATCCGGCATCGTCGTGACGCAGGGCTACATCGGCCGGACCGCGAGCGGCATCACGACGACCCTCGGGCGCGGCGGCTCCGACTACAGCGCCGCGATCCTCGGTGCCGCGCTCGGTGCCGGCGAGATCGAGATCTGGACCGACGTCGACGGCATGCTCACCGCCGATCCGCGCGTCGTCCCCGGGGCGCGCCTCCTGCCGGAGGTGTCGTTCGAGGAGGCCAGCGAGCTCGCCTACTTCGGCGCCAAGGTGCTGCACCCGGCGACCATCCGCCCGGCCCTCGCGCGCGGGATCCCCGTCCGCGTCCTGAACACCTTCCAGCCGGAAGGGCGGGGGACGCTGATCCGGGACGTCGTGGCGGCGCCGGCGAGCGGCGTGCGCGCCGTCGCCTCGCGCAAGGGCATCACCGTGGTGCAGATCGCGAACCCACGCATGCTGATGGCGCACGGCTACAGCGCGCGTGTCTTCGACGTCTTCGGCCGCCACAAGGTGAGCGTCGACCTCATCGCCACGAGCGAGGTGTCGATCTCGCTCACCGTCGACGATGCGAGCGGCCTCGCGCCGGTCACCCGGGAGCTCGGCACGTTCGCCGAGGTGAGCGTGATCCCTGGCCAGGCGATCGTGGCCGTCGTGGGAAGCGGCATGCGGGATCGGCCGCGCGTCGCCGCGACGGTCTTCGGCGCGCTCGGCGACATCAACGTCACGATGATCTCCATGGGCGCCTCGGACCGGAACCTGTCCTTCGTGGTGAAGGAGACCGACGCCGACGAGGCTACTCGGCGGCTCCACCGCACGCTCTTCGAGGATCCGAGATGAGGGGGCTGCTCGTCGGCTACGGGCGCATGGGCCGCGCGATCGAGGAAGTGCTTCTCGCGCGCGGGCACGAGGTCGCAGGCAAGGTGACGAGCGTTGGTCCCGCGGTCTGGCCGGCGGCCACCATCGCCTTCGAGTTCACGAACGCTGCCGCCGCGCCCTCGGTCCTCTCGCGCCTCGCGGAGCAAGGGATCTCCACCGTGTCGGGCTCCACGGGATGGGACGGCGTCGAGCGCGTGGCGGGCGCGTTCGGGCAACACGGCGCCGCGTTCCTCCACTCGGCGAACTTCTCGCTCGGCATGAACGTCATGTATCGCGTCGCGGACCTCCTGGGGGCAGCCGCGGCGGCGTTGCCGGGCTACGACGGCGGGCTCGTCGGCGCCACCACACACGCAAGAAGGACGCGCCGTCGGGCACCGCACGCGGGATCGCGCGCTCCTTCGAGGCGCGCTCCGGCCGGCCGCTACAGATCGTCGCGCTCCGGCAGGGAGGCCAGCCGGGAGAGCACCGCCTGATCCTCGAGGGGCCGGACGAGTCGATCGAGGTCGTGCACCGCGCCCGGTCCCCGCGCCTCTTCGCGGAAGGAGCGGTCAAGGCCGCCGAGTGGCTCCTCGCGTCGGGCGCCCGTGGCGCCATCGGTTTCGGTGTGTTCATCGACAGCATCCTAGAGGAGGTTCGAACATGAGCGTCGCCCGTCCCCCGTTCCGAGGCACCTTCACCGCGCTGATCACGCCGTTCGACGAGAAGGGCCAACCGGATGAGGCCGCGGTGAAGCGTCTGGTGAGGCGGCGGATCGACGGAGGCGTCGGGGGCTCGTCCCGTGCGGGACGACGGGGAGTCGGCGACGATGGATCCTGGCGAGCAGGAGCAGGTGATCGGCTGGGCCGTCACCGAGTCCGCGCGCCGCGCGATCGTCCTGGCGGGAGCGGGAAGCAACGACACGAGAAAGGCGATCGGGCTCGCGAAGGCGGCTGGCGCGGCTGGGGCCGACGGCGTGCTCGTCGTCACTCCCTACTACAACAAGCCGACGCCGTCGGGTCTACTGGCCCACTACCTCGCCGTGGCGGACGCGTCGCCCGTCCCGGTCGTTCTCTACAACGTCCCGGGCCGGACCGGCGTGAACATGCTTCCGGAGACGGTGCTGAAGCTGGCGCGCCACGAGAACGTCGCCGGCATCAAGGACGCCTCCGGCAACCTCGATCAGGTGTCGGAGATCCTGCGCGGTCGTCCCGAGCGGTTTGCGGTGCTCTCGGGAGAGGACTCGCTGACCGCTGCCGATCGTCGCGCTCGGCGGTGACGGCGCCGTGGCCGTCGTCTCGAACGAGGCACCAGGACCGTTCTCGCGCATGGTGCGCGCGGCACTCGGAGGCGACCTCGCGACGGCGCGGGCGCTGCACCTGCTGCTCCTGCCGCTCATGAAGGCCAACTTCGCGGAGTCGAGCCCGATCCCCGCGAAGTACGCGACTGCAGCGCCTCGGACTGTGCTCGTCGGTGACGCGCTTGCCCTCACCGCGGCCTCGGAGACGACGCGCGCGCGCATCGATGCGGCCCTTGCGGAAGCGGGGCTCCTCGGAGAGGTGGCGCCGTGACCCACCCGCTCGAAGCGACGATCGAATCGCTCAGCGCGCAGTCGGCATCGGTGGGAGGGCCGCCAGGTCAGCAAGGGCTCCTGGAAGCGCTCGAGTACGGCGAGGTGCGCGCGGCGGATCCGCCCGCCGAGCCCGGCGGCGCCTGGACCGTCAACGCCTGGGTGAAGAAGGGGATCTCATCGCGTTCCGCGCCGGCAGCATCGCGCCGAGCCAGATCGGGCCGTTCGCGTTCCTCGATCGCGACACGCTACCGACGCGCATGTCGGGCACCTTCGCGCCTGGCGTCCGTATCGTTCCTGGCGGAACGACGATCCGGCGCGGCGCCTTCGTCGGCGCGCGCGTGACCGTGATGCCGCCGGCCTACGTCAACGTCGGCGCCCACATCGGCGAGGAGACGATGGTGGACTCGCACGTGCTCATCGGCTCCTGCGCCCAGATCGGGAGGCGCGCGCACATCTCCGCCGCGAGCCAGATCGGCGGCGTGCTCGAGCCCGTGGGCGCGCTGCCGGTCATCCTCGAGGACGAGGTCTTCGTCGGGGGCGGCGTCGGCATCTACGAGGGCGTCCGCGTCGGCGCGCGCGCCGTGCTGGGCGCCGGCGTGGTGCTGACAGGATCGTCGGTGCTCTACGACGTCCCGAACGCGCGCGTGATCCGCCGGGAGGGCGAGACGCCGCTCACGGTGCCTCCGGGCGCCGTGGTCGTTCCGGGAACACGCACGCTCGAGAACGACTTCGCCTACGAGCACGGCCTGGCGCTCCAGACGCCCATCATCGTCAAGTACCGCGACGCCTCCACCGATGCGAAGACGACGATGGAGGAGCTCCTCCGTTGATCCCCATCGCGCGGCGGATCGCGGGGCTCGAGCTCTCGCTGATCCGGAAGGTCCAGCTCGCCGCGGGTCCGGGAGCGATCAACCTGGGGCTCGGAGAGCCCACGCTGCCGGCGGCCACTGAGGCATTGGCCGCCGTGCGCGAGGCGCTCGGCGCCGGGAACGTCCGCTACTCGCTCACGGCCGGCGACGTCGTGCTTCGACGGAAGATCGCCGCGCGCCATCCCGAGCACGGTGGCGGCGCCGACAGCGTGCTCGTCACGGCGGGCAGCCAGGAGTCGCTCGCGCTCGTGGTCCTCGGCCTCCTCGATGCCGGTGACGAGATGCTGATACCGGAGATCGCCTATCCCGCCTACCGGACGCTGATCGGCATCGCGGGCGGGATCGCGGTCAGCTATCCCACGCCCGCGGAGCGAGGCTTCCGGCCGTCCGCGGCTGAGATCGCCGCGCGCGTCACCGATCGCACGCGCCTCGTGCTCCTGAGCTCGCCGGCGAACCCGACCGGAGCTTGCTTGCCCGCGGAGGATGTGACGGCGCTCGAGTCCCTGGCGCGCGACAGGTCGATTGCCCTCGTCTCGGACGAGATCTACGCCGAGATCTACCTCGGGGATCGCGCGCCGCGCCAGCCCCGCGGTGCCGAGGTGATCGTCGCCACCGGCCTTTCCAAGAGCCACGCGCTCACGGGCATGCGGACCGGCTGGATCGTCGCCGACCCGAAGATCGTCGCCGCGCTGCTTCCGCTTCACCAGCAACTCGTGCTCTGCGCGCCCACGACGGCCCAGGTCGCAGCGCTCGCAGCGCTCGAGCTCGGCCTGCCCTACCTCGAGTCGGTGCGACGCGAGTACGGCGTGCGATGGGAGGCCATGGACCGTGCGCTCCGGAGAATCCCCGGCATCCGTCATCGGCAACCCGAGGGCGCGTTCTACGTGCTCGCGGACGCGCGCGAGCGCCTCGGCCTGGCGTCCCTCCCGTTCGCGCTCGAGACGGCCGCGAGCGGCGGCGTGGTCGTCGTGCCGGGCGACGCCTTCGGCGACACCGCGAAGGGGTTCCTCCGGATCTCGTTCGCGGGGAGCGCCGGGGAGATCGAGGAAGGAGTCGCGCGGCTCGGCGCCGCGCTCGATCGATGGATGCGAACGTAGACGCGAGCGCGGCGGTGGCCGCGCGGCGCTTCGGCACGCCAGCCTACGTGTACGACCTCGACGAGGTCGGCGGGCGCTACCGCGCGCTCCGCGCGGCGATCCCCGATCGCTTCGAGATCTTCTACGCCGTCAAGGCCAATCCCTGCCGCGCCATCCTCCACCTCCTCGCTCGCGAGGGTGCGGGCGCCGATGTCGCCAGCGAGGGCGAGCTCGCCGTGGCGCGCGATGCGGGCATCCCGGCGGAGCGGCTCGTCGTCACGGGACCCGCGAAGTCGGATGCCCTCCTCGCGGCCGCCGTCGACGCGGGGGTCGCAGCGATCCACGTCGAGGGACCGCACGAGCTCGTGCGCATCGACGCCCTCGCGTCGGCCGCGCGCCGCGTCCAGACCGTCACGCTGAGGCTGAATCCTGGATGGGGGATCGCCGAGCGGAAGCGCATCATCGGAGGACCCGGCGCCCACAAGTTCGGGATGGACCTCCGCACGGCGGAGCGCGTGCTGCGCGAGCGCGCAGCGCTCGAGAACGTCGCGATCGCGGGCACCCAGATCTTCAATGCGTCGAACGTCCTCGATGCGGATCTCCTCGCGGCAAACGCGGGCAAGGTCCTGGCGCTCGCGCGTCGCCTCGCGCGCAAGCACGGCTATCCGCTGCGCGTCGTCGACTTCGGCGGCGGCCTCGGCATTCCGTACCGTGACGACGAGGAGCCCCTCGACGCGGCGCGGCTGGGGCGCCTCCTCGCGCGCCACGCCTCCACGGTCGATCGCCGGACGCGCCTCATCCTCGAGCCCGGCCGGTTCGTCGTCGGACCCTGTGGTCGCTACGTCACGCGCGTCGTCGAGGTGAAGGTGACGCGCGGCGTCCGCCACGTCCTGGTCGACGGGGGCGTCCACCACCTGCTCCGCCCGGCCCTCTTCGCGTCGCCCCACCGCGTGCGCGCGGTCCATCCGCGACCAGGAAAGGTCACGCCCGCCTGCATCGGCGGCCCGCTCTGCACGAGCCTCGACGTCCTCCATCCCTCCGCCCCGCTCCCGCCCGTCGAGCCCGGCGATCTCCTCGCCATCTCGGACACGGGCGCCTACGGCTACACGGAGTCGATGCCGCTGTTCCTCTCGCACCCGTGGCCGCAGGAGATCGGCCTCCGCGGCGGACGCGCGCGGAGGCTACGCCGCACGCCGCCGGTGCGGGCGCTCGTCGCGGCGCAATCGGTATGATCGCCGCCTCCGGCGACCGCTGAGAACATGGCAGAGCTCCCCGACGGTGCCTTCAATGCGACGATCCGCGCCACGCCCATCGAAGGCGTGGTCGAGGCGGGTCAGCTCTTCTGCCAGCCGGTCTCGATCGTCAACGCCTCGGCTCACCCGTGGGTCTGGGGCGACGAGCAGCCGCTGAACGTTGCCTACCGCTGGCTCTCGGAAGCTGGCGACGTCGTCACTGCCGAGGGTCTTCGCACGCGCCTGCCGAGCGGCGTGCAGCCGGGGCAGCTCGTGCGGCTCGAGTGCGTCGTCGAGGCGCCCGCTGCCGCGGGGCGCCATGTGCTCGAGCTGGATCTCGTCCAGGAGGGAGTGGCCTGGTTTCGCACTCACGGATCGGCGACGTGGCGCGCGGCGCTCGAGGTCGCTTCGCGGAGGCCATCGGCTCGCCTGACGTTCACCGGCTCTTGCACTCGCGAGGAGTTCGACGCAAGTGTGGCCGAACAGCCGTGGTGGTACCACAGCTACTACTTCTCCAACGGGTACCAGGTGCGCGGGGACTTCGACATCGGACGCAACGTCCACGAGTACGGCTTCCCCGAGGATCTCCGCGGCGCCAGGGTGCTCGATGTCGGCACCGCGTCGGGGTGGTTCGCCCTTTACTTCGAGCAATGTGGCGCGGACGTCACCGCGCTGGACGTCCGCGGGATGTGCGACTACGACTACCCGGGTTTCGTCACGCTTCCGCCGCTTTCCATTGAGAAGCCGGAACCGGAGGCCTTCGACGACGACGGCATGCCGCTCTACTTCAGCCGTGTGAGCCGCGGTCTCTGGATCATGCGGCGCCTCCTCGGCGCGAAACTGCGCTATCGGAACGCCCGCGTCTACGATCTGTCTCTCGACACGCTCGGCGGCGAGCCTTTCGACCTGGTCTTTCTCGGCTCCCTCCTGATGCACATCCGGGATCCGATCGGAGCGTTGATGGCGGCGCGGCGCGTGTGCCGCGGAAGGGTGATGCTCGCGACGAACGCGCTGGTCGAGGAGGGCGATGATCCTCGCCCCCGCGCAGGCATGCCGGAGGCGCATAACTTCTGGTATCCGAACCGGGCGGCGCTCAGGCGGTGGCTTCAGATCGCGGGCTTCCGTGAGATCCTCGCGGACCGCACCGTCAACCTCACCGCTGATCTGTTTCAGACGAGCCCCGAGGACCCAGGGATCATCCGGAACCGATCCCAGCTCCTGCAACTGGCAACCGCCATCGTGTGACGACGGCGTAGACAGGGGCTCCTCCCACACGCTCCAACGCCGTGGTCTTCTCGTCCCACCTCTTCGTCTTCTACTACCTGCCGCTCGTGCTCGGGACCTACTACCTCACCCCCGGGCGGCTCAAGAACCGTCATCTCACCCTCGCGAGCTACGTCTTCTACGGCTGGTGGAACCCGTGGTTCGTTAGCCTGATGTTGCTCTCGACGGTCATCAACTACTGGGGCGGTCTGTGGATCGTGCGCTCTGCCCGGCGGCCGCGCGCGCGGCGCCTCGGCCTGGCGCTCTCGGTCGCCTCCAACCTGTCGCTCCTGGGCTTCTTCAGGTACTGGAGCTTCTTCGCGAGCAACGTCGATGTCCTCGCACCGAGCGTTGGAGTGCCGCGCTGGGACATCGTGCTCCCTGTCGGTATCTCCTTCTACACGCTCCAGTCGATGTCCTACACGATCGACCTTTACCATGGCCGCGCCGAGCGTGCGCATTCCTTCCTCGACTTCGCGGCGTTCGTGTCGCTCTTCCCGAAGCTCGTCGCCGGACCCATCGTACGGTACAGGACCATCGCGGAGGAGCTGCGCTCTCGCGAGCACTCCGTCGAGCGGGTCGCCTTCGGCCTCGCGCGGTTCGCCGTGGGAATGGCGAAGAAGCTCATGCTCGCGGACAACGCCGGGGCTATTGCCGACGCCGTGTTTGCGGCGGATCGGCCTCCCTGGCACATCGCGTGGATGGGGGTCATCGCGTACGCGTTCCAGATCTACTTCGACTTCTCGGGCTACTCGGACATGGCGATGGGACTCGGTCACACGCTCGGATTCACGGTCCCCGAGAACTTCAACGCTCCCTATCGGGCCGAGAGCATCACCGACTTCTGGCGGCGCTGGCACATCTCTCTCTCGACGTGGCTTCGCGACTATCTCTATATTCCGCTCGGAGGGAACCGGCAGGGCGTGGCCCGTACTTACGTCAATCTCATGATCACCATGGTCCTCGGCGGTCTGTGGCACGGGGCCGCATGGAGCTTCGTCGTCTGGGGTGGGATCCACGGGTTCGCTCTCTGCCTCGAACGACTGATCGGCCAGCGCGCGATTTACGGGCGGCTCCCTCGACCCTTGCGCGTCGCGGTCACGTTCGGGATCGTGCTGGTCACCTGGGTCTTCTTCCGTGCGGAGTCGCTGCGCGAAGCGCTGCGGTTCCTGGGCTCGATGTTCGCGATCGTTCCAGCGACGGCGGCCTCCTCGCTCGTGGCGGTCCAGGCCTACGGCTCTTTCCCTCTCATCGTCCTGACCTCAGCGGCAATCGTGGTGTTGTTCTTCCCCACGATTCAGGAGTGGACCGGCGCGACGATGAGCTGGCGGCGCGCGGCGGTCACGCTCGTCCTGTTCGTCACGGCGATTTGCGAGCTCGCCCTGCAGGCGCATCGGCCGTTCCTCTATTTCCAGTTCTGATGGCGATGTCCCCTGCATCCCCAGCCGGTCGCCCACCGTCCGCCGCCGCGCCCCGTGCGTTCCTCGCCGCAATGACGGCGCTCCTCCTCGCGCCGGGGATCCATCAGTCGGCGAGCGAGCTCGCGTCCGAGGGGACGATCCACGCGCTCTCGCTGTTTAGAGAAGCACCCACGCCCGCGTCGCTGAAGCGCTACGAAGATTCGCTCGCGGAACAATCCTTGGCCGGCGCCTGGGTCCGGCGGGTCTGGGCGGAGCTCTTCGACGCCGCGACGATGCGTGGCAACCCGAAGGTCATCATCCGCCCGGGTGGGTGGCTCTTCCAGCGCGAGTCGCTCGACTTCGTCTGCGGGCGGAACTTCGTGGAGCACTGGGCGGCGCGGTCCGCCTCGACGCCGCTCGACGCGATCGCCGACCTCCACCGGCAGCTCGTGGCGCGCGGAGTGGCGCTCGCGGTGGTACCGATTCCCACAAGCGCCACGATCTACCCGGAACGCCTGCGGCGAGGCGTCGACCCTCTCGGCCTTCCGACCAACCCTGGGCTGCCGGCCCTGATCGGCGCGCTCGATGCGATGGGTGTCGAGGTGATCGACGCTGGACCGATCCTGCGCGATCTGAAGCGTGCGGGGGTCGAGGTGACCCTAGCGCGGGACACGCACTGGACACCGGCGGGAATGGCGGCTGTCTCTCGCGCGATTGCATCCAGGATCGTGCGGCTTCTCGACGGAGTGCCGTGCCATCCCTTCGACAGGAGGTTGGTCGACTTCCAGGGCGCTGGCGATCTCTACCGGCTCCTCCCGTACTGGGAGAAGGCGGCGCGATTCGAGCCGATGAACCTGGAGGTCGAGCAAGTGATCCGGAGCGACGTGGGCCAGGAGGCCCGCGGCAACGGCGACGCGCCCGTGCTGCTCCTCGGGGACAGCTACACGAACGTCTTCTCCAACGGAGATCCGGACATGGGACGGCGCGGTGGGCTCGCGGAACACCTCGCGGTCGAGCTCGGCGTCCAGGTGGACGTCATCGCGATGCCGGCGGGAGGGGCCACGCGCGCGCGCCAGGCACTCGCGCGCCGGCCCGAGGTCCTAGAGGGCAAGCGCGTCGTCGTGTGGGAGTGGAGCGAGCGGGACCTGCGTTTCGCAGACGAGTGGCGCCCGATCGAGATCCCGCGGAGTACCCACGCCGTCTCGACGTCTCGCCGTCAACGGACGGAACTGACCGCTCGCGTGATCGAGGTCAGCGCGGTTCCTCAGAACATGGGCTATCGCGACTGTTTGATCGTGGTGCGGTACCGTTCGCTCGAGGGCGCTTCGGACGAGGATCTCTTCGTTCTTCACCCCGCGTGGGTGGACGGCGTCCCTCAGGCGGCTCTCGCGCTTCGGCCCGGCGACGTCCGGCGGCTGGTGCTCGTCCCGATGACACCGCACGTGAACCTCGAGTCGGCCTGCTGGATCGAGTCTGTGGGCATGTCGGCCGAGCCGTGGTGGGCACTTTCCGAGGAGCCGCGGTGATGGCGCGCCAGCGGTTGCGTCGATCCGTGCGCGACCGTCGAGGCGAGCTCGTCCGTCTGCTCGCGGCCCTTCTCTCGCTCGTCGCGCTGGCGTGTCGCGCGGGATCGGTCGGTCCGGCGGATCCGCTCGAGTCCTCTGCCAGGGTGCGGACACTCGAGGCGCAGCTCGCGGCGGTCCCAGGCTACACGGCGGAGTGGCGCGAATGGTTCGCCCAGCTCTCGCGGCTCAACGTCCGGAGCCAGCCGACCGAGCCGCTTTTCCTTCAGGCCGAGACCGAGAGACCCCTCTACGACGACGATCTGCTTCGCCGTCTCATGGAACCATCGCCGCCGGGCACACCCGTCTCGGGTCCCATCCCGACGATCCTCGACGTGTCGCGCCAGCTTCGAGCGCGCGGCATCGATCTTCTGGTCGTCCCCGTGCCGCCGAGATCGGCGGTCTATCCCGAGCTGTTCGTGCCGGATCACGCCCCCGTCGCGCCGGGCGAGCTTCCACCTCTCCTCGACTACAGGCTGCGGCAGCTCTACCTCCGCCTCGAGAAGGAAGGGGTTGAGGTGCTCGATCTCCTGCCGACGTTCCTGGTCCACCGGTACGAGTATGCGCCTGGCACCCGACGCCGCACGCCGAGGTATGCGCAGCTCCTCTACATGCGGCAGGACCCTCACTGGTCGGCGTACGCAACGGATCTCGCCGCGTCGGTGCTCGCGCGCAGGATCGCGCGGTACCCCTGGTTCCCGGACGTTGTCACGCGGTTCGGGAGAGCGCACGTCGAGACGAGCGTCACGCCCGTCAAGGCCCCGGGATTCACCGCGCAGGAGCTCATCAAGGCAGGCCGCCTCGATGCCGGGTATCCACCGGACAGGTTCTTTTTCTTCCACGCAAGGATCGCTGGCGAACGATGGAGCCATGACGATGCGACGTCGCCCATCCTCCTCATGGGCGACAGCTTCGCGATGCCGTACTGGGGCCTTCCCGACCAGCTCCTGGCGCGCCTGCGCATGCGCGTCGATCTGGTTGCCGTTGCGGGCGGTGTCCAGAGTAGCCAGCTCCGGGCCGTGCAGCTCAGGAACGGCCTCGATGGGAAACGACTCGTCGTATGGGAGATCTGCGCACACTCCTTGATCAACATCTCCCAGTGGACTCCTACGGACCTCGGTCCGACCGAGGTCGCCCCGCCGCCCCACGACGAGACCGGCGCGGCGTTGCGATAGTCTCCGCGGGATGGACGCCTACAAGCAGGCCGCCGTGTCCTATCCGTCGAAGCTCTCTGGGGCAAGACGTGGCTACCTGTTCACGAAGCCGTTTGCCGACGACCCCTTCGGGGACGACTTCTGCGGGAAGCTGCACGACTTCGCTCATATCGTCGATCTTCTTCGATTGCCGCGCGGATCGTCGATCCTGGACGTCGGGTGCGGCCCTGGGTGGGTGACGGAGTTCCTCGGGCGCCTCCACTACGACGTCGTCGGCGTCGACATCAGCCCCGAGATGATCCGCATCGCACGCAAGCGTCTCCGGCGGCTCGGGTTCCCGCGATGGGGACGCGGGCTCTCGGTGCGATACGTCGTCGCCGACTGCGAAAACCTCAAGCTCGGCCGCACGTTCGACGCGGCGATCCTTCACGAGGCGCTTCATCACTTCGCGGACGAAGGAAAGGTGCTGGGAGGCATCTTCGCGCACCTCCGCCCGGGAGCTCGCCTCGTCATGAAGGAACCGCCCGCCATGCATGCCGAGTCTCCGGAGACCAAGGCGGAGGTCGCGGAGTTCGGGGTGCTAGAGCGAGGCTTCACGCGGGAGCACCTCGTCGGCGCGCTGGACGCCGCGGGCTTCCGCAACGTGGTCTCGCTGCGGCAGATCGACGTCGTGGTCCTCGAGGCCCATTGCGGTGACCAGGCGCTGGCCGCGGCTTCGGGACCGACCCCGATGCACTTTCTCCTGGCCGCACGCCCTGGCCCCGGGGCGTTCGACAGTCGATGGCCGCACGTCCTCGGAATGGACCTCGTTGCCGAGGGGGTTCCGGAAGAGTGCGAACCCGCATTGCCCCTCCGGTTTCGAGTCACGGCCCGAAACACGGGAGACACGGTATGGCTCAGTCGCGGATCGCTTGCCGGGGGGAACGTGCGTCTCGGAGTGAAGCTCCTCGACGCCGAGAAGCGCGTCGTCGACCAGCAGCTCGGGTGGGCGATGCTCGCGTCCGACGTCCCGCCCGGGGAATCGGCAACACTGGAAGGGTCGTGCCGTGCTCCCGGTGTGGCCGGAGACTACTTCGTCCGGTTCGATCTGGTCGCGGAGCACATCACATGGTTCGAGGGTCGAGGAGCCGTCCCTCTCGACGTCCCGCTGCGCGTTCGAGGAGCCACGACGGCGTGATCGGCGCGCTCCTTGGATAGATGATAGGGACCGCGCGAGGCGGCAGCCCACTGTTCCACCGGATCCCCCGCGGTGCGCCTGCGCTGCTCGGGTACATGGCGATCGCGGTCGTGGCGACCTGGCCCCTGGCGACCCGCACGACGCGCGTGCTCCCCGGGATCGGGGTCGGGGATCAGTTCTTCACGGCCTTCGTGCTGGTGTGGGTGTATCGCCCTCTGACGGCAGGACTGGCGGGGGTCTGGGATCCACCGATCTTCTTTCCAAAGGAGCACATCCTCAGCTACTCGGATCACGACCTCGGCCTCCAGCTCTTCTACGCGCCCGCGCGATTGATGGGTGCCGGGCAGGCGCTGGCGTACAACACCGTCTTTCTTGGGGAGCTCGTGCTGTCGGGTTGGGGAGCGTACTTGCTGGCCAGGAGCGTTGTGGCGACTCGTCTTCCGGCCTTCCTGGCCGGGGCGATGTTCGAGCTCCTGCCGTACCGCATCTATCACACCGCGCACGTTCACCTACTCGCCCTCGGATTCACGCCCCTCGCGCTGCTGTTCAGCGAGAGGACGATGGCATCCGGGCGCACGCGGGACGCGGTTGCGGCCGCGCTGTCGTTCTTCCTCGCCTTCCTGTCGGCCTTCTATGTCGGGATGTATACGGCGCTGCTACTCGGTGTGTACGTGGCTTGTCGCGTGGCGTACCAGCGTCCGCCCTGGCGTTCGATCGTGGCGCTCTCGCTGCCGTGCACGCTGGCCCTTGCCGTGCTGGTGGCAATCCACCTGCCAATGGCGCGCACGAAAGCTGCCCACGGGATCGAACGGAGCGTCGAGGAGACCGTGACCTTCTCGGCGCGCGTGGCGGATTACGCGGCACCGTCTCCCTGGAGCCTCTCTCGTCACGTGATGCCATGGGGCAAGGTTCAGAGGGGCGAGCGCCTCTGCTACCTGGGGATCGCCCCGATGGCGCTGGCCGCGGTTGGCTTGCGGCGACGGACGAGAGGCGGACTCATGCCCTATACCCTTGCGGCCGCGGGGATGTTCATCCTGTCCCTCGGACCTCGCCTCGTGCTCTGGGACGGCATGGACACGGGCATTCCGTTGCCGTATAGACTGTTGCGCTCGTTGCCGGCCTTCGACGTGCTACGCGTGCCGGCTCGGCTATCGGCATTCATGGCGGCAGCGCTGGTCCCGGCGGTCGCGAGCGGGGCGGCATCGATCCTGGGCGGCCGGCGGGGGCCCGCGGTTGCGGTTGCGCTGCTGGCCTTCCACGTGGGTGATGGGTGGGCGGTGCCTTTCATGAAGTCCGAGCCCATCGGGAACCCGTGCGACGATGCGGCCTACGCGGAGGTATCCAAGGTGCACGAGCCGCTCGCCATCGTGGAGATCCCCGCCGACGTCGAGGGGAATGTCGAGGCCATGCTGGGGTCGTTCTGCCACGGGCTGCCAATCGTCAACGGGTACACGTCGGTTTGGTTCCCGGATTACCTCCGGCTCCACCGAAGCCTCGTGCGCTTCCCGTCTCCGGAGACGATCGCGGCCTTGCGCGGCCTGGTCCGCGAAGACCTGCGTGTGCGTCGTGTCATATGGCGCCGCCGCCCCGGCTTCGAGCATGAGTTCGAGGAGGCGCGGCGCGCAGGGAAGGCGTTCCCCGCGGCGCCGTTGATGGCGGACCTCGGAGACAGTCTCGTGTTCGGGCTGCGGGAGACTCGTGAGCTCTTCGAGGTGATCGAAGGTGATGCGGTCTCCTACCCGAGAACGAAACCAGACCCCGCGGACTTGGAGATCGCGATCCGCCATGGGAGGTGGGAAGGCGATGCGATCGTCGGGCACCGGCCGGGGAGCGTGGAGTGGAGAGCAACCCTGCGGCCGGGGCCAGCAAGGATCGGCGTCACCGTCGACGCATCGCCGGATGGACCTCGAAAGGGGAATCTCTCCCTCGGCATCGCTCTCGACGGCGTAACGGTCGTCGAACGGTCACTTCCATGGAACGAACGAACGACGATCGAGTCTCCGGGCATCGCCGTGAAGGTCGGGGGCCGCTACCAGATCTCGATCTTCGTACGGATGACGGGCGAGGAGACACCATCCAGGCCGTTCTGCACGTACCGGCTCTCCGATCTGTGGCTCACCGCTCCGTAGGGTCCCGCTCACGCGTGGAGGATCTCGAGCCGCCGGAACTGCGCCGCGAGCGTGCGCGGGTCGTTGCCGAGCCCCAAGGACATTGGAGAGAAGCTGTCGGGAAACCGAAACCGGACGACGTTTCGTGTGCCGAGAGCTCGCGCGGGCAATGCGATCGAATACGAAACGGGCTTCCGCGACGTGAGCTCCAGCGTGCCCGCGTTGACGCCGTTGACGGTGACAAACACCCGCTGTCGCTTGACGACCCTCGGCGCCAGGTTCGCGGCAATGGTCATGGAGAGATCGAGATCGGTGCCCGCGCGTGGCAGGCCGAAGTAGAAGACCGCATCGTCGGCGCCGGTCCACCTCCCATCGTCGTCGGCCGGGCCGAAGCCCGAGAGCACGAACCCGCTGCTCTCCGGCGAGCGAAAGTCGAGTGACTGCGGCAGGGGCCGAAACACGCGAGGCTGCATTGGAACGAGCCCGGCGAGAAACTGTGGGGAACGCCAGTCCCAGAGGGCGTCTGGAGCGGCGTCAATGGGATCCGGGAGCGCATTCCAGTCCCACGTCGCATGGCTGAGCGCCCCGCGGGCGTTGATGGCGATCGCGCAGAGCGCGAGGAGGAGGAACGCCGCGATGGGGGCGCGCCGCAAGCATCCGGGCGCCGCAAAGTGCGCGCGCATGGCAAGTGCGCACAGCAAGACGAGCCACGGGATGACGTCGGTCGAATAACGGGCGCCATAGCATCCGCCACCCCACCAGACCGAGAATCCGGCGAGCAGCAGGAAGTGAAGACCCGTTGCGGCGATGGCAGGCTTCCCGAGGCGCGACGAAAGGACGTCCATCCGGCGACGGGCCGTGAGATAGATAAGGGCGGCAGTCCAGGGCACGTACACGAAGAGGCCACGAGATGGGCTGCACAATGTCCCCAGTAGGGAGTCGACTGGATGATCGAAGCTGACCGGAACGTGGTAGTAGCCCGGGAGCAAGGCGCGAAAGTGGGTCCACGAATAGAGCGCGAAGCCGGACAGCCAGGCCGCCAGGACCGAAAGGGTTCGAAGGAGCTCGTCCCTTGCCTGGATGGCAACGTAGCCGAGCACCGCAAGTATGCTCACGCTGCCGGTCGGCCTGACGAAGTACATCCAGCTCAGAAGCGTTCCGAGAAGGGCGGGACGGATCCGGACCCGTCCCTCGGCGTGAGCCACGATCCTCAGGAGCGCGACCTGGAGGAGCAAGACGAGCCACGTGTGCGACCAGAGCGCTCGCGACGCGCTGCTCAGGATGGGGCTGCCGAAGACCCCAGCGACTGTGAGGAGGGCGCTCCAGACGCGATCCAGGTGGTACCGGGCCGTGGCGTAGCAGAGGGGCGCGAAGAGGGCCATGAGGCCGGACGCGATCACGCGCTCGAGAGTTGCCGCAATGCGGACGTCGTACTCGCGTCGGGCGTTGACGACGGAGACGCCGAGGGCATTGGCGGCCGCGAGGAATGGTATCGAGAGAACGGACGTGCCTGGTGCGTACGCATAGTAGAGGTGGTCCTCGAAGACCTCGATCTGCCACATGTCACCATTGGTCGTCTTGTAGCCGTGCGAGACTGGTGGGAGGCGGGGGATGGCGTAGCCATCGAGCTGGAACGTATGGGAGTGCAGAAGGCTGTCGCTCAGGAGGAGGCTGTAGCGGGAGTCGGAGGACTGCTCGACGGGACACAGCAGGAGCAAGGCCAGGGTCGCCAGGAAGATCGCCGCGTGGATCGTCCGATCGGAGCTGGGGGGCGACGTCACGGGGGCCGATGGGGGATGAACCGGCCATGACCCTGTGCGCGAAGGGCGCTTTTCGGTCGACGATTCCATGGCAGGAGGGACGATGGGTCGGGGCGAGCACGACGACGTTGTTGCGCATCGCTCCGCTCGTTCAGCAATTCCGAGAGTCGTGAGCTTACGACGTCACGAGCATGAACGCGAGTCATGCTCGGATGGGAACTGTCAAGGCTTGGCGTTCCGCAATGGTCCTTTCCCGGCACCGGTGCGGTGAAGTTGCGAGTGGGCGCGGTCCCTGGCTCGCCGCGGATCAGTGGTAAGCTGCCATGATTGAGCCACGCGGGCCGGGTCCTCAGGTGAAGGGAGCATCGGCATGGGCGAGGCTCCGCTCGCGGGCCGGCAGCAAGGCTCGGCGGCGCGAGCCGCTCTCGCCCGACGAGATCCGGAGCCGGCTGGCGGAGATCCCGGGCTGGTTTCACTGCGTCGAGCTCGGCCACGGGATCCGCACCAAGACGGCGAGCCTGTGCGGGGAGCCTGTCGAGCATCCCCTTCCGATCTGGCAGCTGGTCCGTCCGTGCCTGCCGGTCCTGAGGGGACGGACGGTGCTCGACGTGGGGTGCAATGGCGGGTTCTACTCGTTCGAGGCGAAGCGGATGGGTGCGGTGCGTGTGCTGGGGATCGAGGTGGCCCTGCACCACGTGCGCCAGGCCGAGTTCGCGCGCGACGCGCTGGGCCTCGACGTGGAGATCGGCGCCGGTTCCGTCTACGACCTGTCGCCGGAGCGGCACGGGACGTTCGACGTGACGCTCGCGCTCGGGCTGATCTACCACTGCAAGCATCCCGTGATGGCGCTCGAGCGCCTCGCGTCGGTGACCGACGACGTGCTCGTCCTCGAAAGCGAGGTGCTGCCGCCCGGACATTGGCCCTCGTATCGGATGGGCTTCGCGCGCGACGCTCCGGCGAACATGCACGCGATCGCCTGGGTGGAGAATCCGGCGGACTCGGTGGAAGCTGTGCAGAACTGGTTCGTCCCGAGCGTTCAGGCGCTCCGGTCGATGGTCCTCTCCGCTGGTTTCGCGCGCGCGACGGTGGTGACGCAGACCGTCTCCCGCGCGATCGTCGTGGCACTCAAGGCGTCACCGACGTCCGCGCTGCTCGCGGAGCTCCACCTCCTGGATGGGCCTTCGAACGTCGGTCGGAACGGACGACTGGTCTTCGAGGTACGCGCGATCAATGTCGGTACCCGTGCTTGGCCGTCAGCGCCCGGCGAAGGCCAGGTGAACCTGGGAGCCCATCTCCGGAGCATCGACGGCGCGGAGATCGTCCGGGACCTGGGTCGAGCAACTCTCGGATCGAACGTCCCCCCCGGTGGCGAGGCTCGGGCGACCCTCGAGGTGCAAGCTCCCGAGAGTCCCGGTGTCTACCTTGTCGAGCTTGATCTCGTTTCGGAGCAGGTTGCGTGGTTCGCCGATCTCGGGACGATCCCGCTTCGTTGCAGGGTCGAGGTCGCGGACGTCGCGGGCTGACCCGCGGTGCATAATAGGCGGCCTTTCCCACGGCCTCGCCACGCGCCCCGAGGCTCCGGGAAGCATTCGCCGAGAAGGAGCACGCCGTGCAGCTTTCCGTCACCGTCGCGAACCCTCAGGATGCCAAGGCCGATCTCCTCGTCCTCGTTGTCGACAAGGGGGGCGACCTCTTCGAGACCGCTCACCCGGACCTCGTTGCCACGGTCAAGGAGCTGAAGGAGGGGATCGAGGCGAAGCGCATCAAGCGGGAGCTCGTGCTACGGGCTCCGGCCGGGGTCGGAGCGCGTTACGTGGCCTTCACCTCGACGGAGCTGGTGCGGAACCTCTCGCGGGAAGAGGCGCTGCGAGCGCTGGGCGGGCATGCGGCGCGGCTCGGTCGGGACATGAACCTTGCGACGGTGGCGTTCGCGGCGAGCGGGCGCGATCCAGTACGGGCCGCGGCGCTGCTCGTCGAGGGGGCGGCGCTGGCGGCCTACTCGTTCGAGAAGTACCGGAAGCAGAAGCGCGGCTACCAGGACGAAGTCACGCTCCTCGTGGTCCTGGCGCCGAGGCGCAAGGACAAGAAGGCGGAGGTGTCCAACGCGTGCCATGACGCGCTCGCGACCTGCGAGACGATCAACCGCTGCCGCGATCTCGTGAACGAGCCGGGCGGCGTGGTCTTCCCCGAGACGATGGCCCAGGCGGCCCGCGACATCGCCACGCGCTCCGGGCTTCAGTGCGAGGTGTGGGAGGAGGAGAAGCTCCGCGAGGAGGGCTACAACGGGCTGCTCCAGGTCGGCGCTGGGTCGCACCCGCGGCCGCCGCGCCTGATCGTCCTGCGGTACCGGCCGCGCCGGGGCAAGGCGAGCAAGAGCGGCGCGCACCTGGCGCTCGTGGGCAAGGGGCTCACGTTCGATACGGGCGGCATCTCGATCAAGCCTGCGGCCAACATGTGGATGATGAAGGGCGACATGGCGGGCGGCGCGGCGTGTCTCTACGCGATGGAGGTGATCGCGCGGCTCAAACCGGCGATCCCGGTCACGGCGATCGTGCCCTCTTCGGAGAACTTCCCGGGTCCGGACGCTCAGCGCCCGGGGGACATCTTCATCGCGAAGAACGGGAAGTCGATCCACGTCGACAACACGGATGCCGAGGGGCGCCTGATCCTCACCGACGGGCTCTTCCACGCGGGACGCGAGGGGGCGACCCACATCGTCGACGTCGCCACGCTCACGGGGTCGTGCGTCCGCGCGCTGGGTACGTCGATCGCGGGGATCATGGGGACGGACAGGAAGCTGGTGAACAGCGTGATCGGCACCGGCAAGGAGCAGGGCGAGAACTTCTGGGAGCTGCCGCTGCACGAGGAGTACCGCGAGCTGATCGACTTCCCGATCGCCGACGTGAACAACGTGGGAGGAGCGAACGCCGGGGCTATCACCGCGGGCCTGTTCCTGAAGGAGTTCGTGCCGGAGAAGGCCGCGTGGTGCCACCTCGACATCGCGGGAACGTTCATTGCCGAGAAGCCCTGGAAGCACTACGGTCCCGGCGCAACGGGGTTCGCGGTGAAGACCCTGGCGCGGCTCGCGCTGGCGTTCGCGTAGGGCAGCGTTCCAGGATCTGCCCGAACCGGCGGGGGACAAGCCCCCGCCCTACGGAACCGGCGGGGGACATGCCCCCGCCCTACGGAACCGGCGGGGGACAAGCCCCCGCCCTACGGAACCGGCGGGGGACATGCCCCCGCCCTACGGAACCGGCGGGGGACAAGCCCCCGCCCTACGGAACCGGCGGGGGACAAGCCCCCGCCCTATGGAACCGGCGGGGGACAAGCCCCCGCCCTACGGAACCGGCGGGGGACAAGCCCCTGCCCTACGGAACCGGCGCGGGGACAAGCCCCTGCCCTACGGAACTGCCCGAACCCGCGGGGGACAAGCCCCCGCCCTACGAACCGGTGGGGACAAGCCCCCGCCCGACGAACCGGCGGGGGACAAGCCCCCGCCCTACGGAACCGGCGGGGGACAAGCCCCCGCCCTACGGACCGGCGGGGACAAGCCCCGCCCGACGGACCGGCGGGGGACAAGCCCCCGCCCTACGGAACCGGCGGGGGACAGCCCCCGCCCTACGAACCGGTGGGGGACAAGCCCCCGCCCCTACGAACCCGTGGGGGCAAGCCCGCCCTACGGAACCGGCGGGGGACAGCCCCGGCGGAACTGGCGGGGTACGAGCCTCCGCCCTACGGAACCGGTGGGGGACATGCCCCCGCCCTGCACCGGCGGGGCCCCGCCTTCGGAACGAGGCGATAAGGCGGGTGGCGCGGTATACTTTCCGTCCTGCCCCGGCGTTCGCCGGAGCGGCACTCGAAACGGAGACACCATGGCTTTCGCGATCATGGATACCTGCGTGGGCTGCACGATGTGCCTCACGCGCTGCCCGACCGACGCCATCACCGGCGCGACGAAGGAGCAGCACTTCATCGATCCCAACAAGTGCATCGACTGCGGGGTCTGCGCCACCTACTGCCCGGTGGAGTGCATCATCGACAACAACCGCCACGTGGTGCACAAGATCAAGCCCAAGGATCGGCCCATCGCCATCGTCGATCAGATCGAGTGCACGGGGTGCGAGTTCTGCATCGATGCCTGCCCGTTCGATTGCTTCGACCTCGTGCCTGCCAACGACGGCAACATGCCGCCCGTCGCCGTGATGGCGCGCCCGAAGCAGTGCGTGGCTTGCCGCCTCTGCGAGGAGGTGTGCATCAAGCAGTGCGTGACGGTCCGCTGGCCGGACGGGACGATCTGCGAGGAGTTCCCGAAGGCCGTGGAGATCACCGAGGTGGACGGCTTCGTCCCCACGCCGACGGTGGCCATCGTGCCCATTCCGAACGCGCCCACGCAGTACTTCCAGGGAGCCAACTTCGGTCCGCTGGGCGATCCCGCGTCCTCCGACAAGCGCGATCCCGAACCCGCCGTCGCCGGCACGACGGCGTGATCTGGCTCTACCGGTTCCCGCGCTCCACCAACGTGGAGCGCGTGGCGCTGGCCCTCGCGCACAAGGGCCTCGAGACGCGATCCATCGAGATCGATCCCGAGGATCGCACCGAGGTCCGCAGAGTGAGCGGGCAGGATCTGGTCCCGGTCATCGTCGATGCGGGCCACGGGGACCGCGTCGTCTGCGACTCGATGGAGATCGTGCGCTACCTGGAGGAGCGTTTTCCCGAGAAGCCGCTCTACCCCCGGGATCCGGCCCGCCGCACGGAGATGCTGATCTTCATCGACTGGTTCAACCGTGTCTGGAAGCGGCCGCCCAACTTCATCTACACCGAGCGCAGGAAGGCGGAGCCGGATCGCGTGCTGATCGACGCCTCGGCGCGGGAGACGGCCGCGGCGCTCGATCTCTTCGAGCAGATGCTCTCGGGGCGCGACTACCTCATGGGCGATGAGCTCTCCGCGGCCGACTGCGCGGCGTTCCCGTTCCTGAAGTTCGCCGCGCTGCGCGACGGCGACCTCCACCCGTTCCACCGGATCCTCGTCGAGACGCAGCCCCTCGGGACGGCGCACGCGCGCCTCGCCGCGTGGATCCGCCGCGTCGACGAGCACCCGAGGGCTTGACGTCTCCTCACGGCGAGTACGAGGCGCGGCTGCGCGCGCGCCGCGCGGAGCAGACCCGGGTGGAGAAGAGCGATGCCCTCATCGCGTACGCCCGGCTCGCCGTGTTCGTGGCCGGTGCCGCGATCGCCTGGATCGTCTTCGTGGAGAACGCGATCGCTTCGCTCTGGCTCGCGCTGCCGCTGCTCGCCTTCGTCGCCCTCGTCGTCTGGCACGGGCGCGTGCTGGAGGACCTCGCAAGGATCCGGCGCTCGGTGACGTTCTACGAGCGCGGCATCGCGCGCCTCGAGGACCGCTGGGCGGGAACCGGACCGACGGGGGAGCGCTTCGCGGCCGCGGATCATCCTCACGCCGCCGATCTAGATCTCTTCGGCGACGGCTCGCTTTTCCAGCTCGTCGCGGCGGCCCGCACCGCCGCCGGGGAGGAGGCGCTGGCGAGGATCCTCTCGGCGCCGGCCAGGGCAGACGACGTGCGCGAGCGGCAGGACGCGGTGCGCGAGCTCACGGCCAAGCTCGATCTCCGCGAGGAGCTCGCGCTCCTGGGCGGAGATATCCCCGCCGCGAGCGACGGCGCGATCCTCCGCGTGTGGGCGGAGGAGCCACCCCGCGTTGCCGGGACGGCGGTGCGAATCACCGCGGTGCTCCTCTCCGCACTGGCCCTGATGGCGCTCGCCGGATGGCTCTCGGGCGCCGCGAGCCGTGCCTGGTTCCTGGGGGCGGTGCTGGTCGAGATGGGCTTCTTCCTGCGCGAGCGTGGCCGCGTGGGCCGGATCATCGGCGCGGTGGAGAAGCCAGGGCGCGACCTGAAGCTCCTCGCGTCGGTGCTCGCGCGTCTCGAGCGGGAACGGTTCGAGGCTCCGCTCCTGCGGCGGCTCAACGAGGACCTCGCCACCGGGGGCGTCCCGCCGTCGGGCCGGATCGCGGCGCTGGGCAGGCTCGTCGACCTCCTCGACGCCCGCAAGAACCAGCTCTTCGCGCCGGTCGCGGCGATCCTGCTCTGGACCGTGCACCTCGCGGATGCCGTGGAGGCGTGGCGCCTCGCGCACGGGCGCCCCGCGTTGCGCTGGCTCTCCGCCGCCGCGGAGCTCGAGGCGCTGTCGTCCCTCGCAGGCTACGCCTACGAGCACGCGGCGGATCCCTATCCTGAGATCGCCGCCGGGCCATGCTTCGTCGGCGCGGGGCTCGTGCACCCGCTGCTTCCGCGCCAGGGGTCGGTCGGCAACGACGTCCGCCTCGATGGAGAGCAGCGGGTGATCGTGGTGAGCGGCTCCAACATGTCCGGCAAGAGCACGCTCCTGCGCACGGTCGGTGTCAACGCCGTGCTCGCGATGGCGGGGGCGCCGGTGGCGGCGCGCAGCCTCACCCTCTCCCCGGTCGCGATCGGCGCGACGCTCCACATCCAGGACTCGCTCCAGGCCGGGCGCTCTCGATTCTTCGCCGAGATCACGCGCATCCGCGCGCTCGTCGACCTGACCGCGGGCCCGTTCCCGCTCCTGTTCCTGCTCGACGAGGTGCTGCACGGCACGAACAGCCACGATCGCGTCGTCGGCGCCGAATCGCTGGTGCGCGGCTTCATCGCGCGGGGCGCCATCGGGCTCCTGACCACGCACGATCTCGCGCTCGCGGGCGTGGCCGAGACGCTCGCGCCGCGCGCCGCCAACGTCCACTTCGAGGACCACCTCGAGGAGGGGCAGATCGCGTTCGATTACGTGCTCCGTCCTGGCATGGTGAAGAAGAGCAATGCGCTCGCGTTGATGCGATCGATCGGCCTCGACGTCTGACCGGACGTTACAATTCCCCCTCGATGCCGCAGGATGCCCTCGAGCTCTTATCCCCGGGCCAGCGGCTTCGCTATCTCTGGCACAAGTACGAGGTCGAGGAGGCGCTCTCGCGCGGAGGGTTCGGCGCGACGTTCCGCGCGTCGCGCGTGAAGGACGGCGCGCCGGTCCTCATCAAGCAGATGCTCGACCAGGAAGCGGAGGCCGGCACGAAGGCCGACCTCCTGCGGAGCTTCCAGCGCGAGGCGCGGTTCCTGCGGCGCGTCAAGCACCCGGCGTTCCCGCACGGGTACCACTACTTCCAGCGCCAGGGCTGCTTCTACGTGGTGATGGAGTTCATCAACGGCAAGAACGTCGCCCGCTGCGTCGAGGAGTTCCGAGAGTCCGCCGGCATCGTCCCGGATGGCCTCCTCCTCTACCTCGGCCAGAACATCGCGGAGGCGCTCAAGGTCGTTCACGGCAAGGGATTTGTCTACCGCGATCTGAAGCCCGAGAACGTGATGGTGGACGGCAAGTCCAACCGGATCCGCCTCATCGACTTCGGCACTCTCTACAAGAAGACCGACCGCGAGTTCCTCGTCTTCGAAACGGAAGGCTACACCCCCCCCGAGTTCCTGGAGGCGAGCACGCGCCTGACTCCCGCCGGCGATCTCTACAGCCTCGGCGCGCTCCTGTTCGAGCTTGCCACGGGCAACCTTCCGGCGCCGGACCAGACCCTCGACGATCGCAGGCGGGACAAGCGGATCCGCGACATCGTCAACAAATGTCTCAGGCGCGATCCCGCCGAGCGTTTCCCGTCCGCGCGCGCCGTGCTGAAGGCGTTCCGCGCCATCACGGACGGCGGCAAGCGCGGCGGCGAGCCCATCAAGCCGATCGAGCTCAAGGTGATCCCGAAGACGCTCGCTCCCGCCACCTGCACCTTCTGCGGCAAGTGCGGGTATCACGACCCCGAGTCGACGTCCGGTATCTGCCCGAAGTGCGGCATCGTGCTCCGGGTGGGGCGCCTCACCTGGACGGGCCTCGACAACATGCGCGCCGAGTGCTTCCTCTTCGCGACCCAGACCTTCATCGGCAGCGGCAACGACGCCGACGTGTCCCTCGGCTACCTCCCGGGCGCGGACGTCCTCGCCTCCCGCCACGCCCGCATCTTCCGGAGGCAGGGCACGCTCTACCTTCTGCCCCTCGACATCGAGCGCGCCGACACGCGCGTCGGCGATCGCCGCATCCTGGGCGCCGTCGAGCTCCTCGAGGGCGACGAGATCAAGGTGGGCCCGGTGGCGCTGCGGTTCCACGTGCAGGACGCGTGCTGAACGGTCCGCGAGCGTCGATGCCAGGAGTTGTCGCTGGCCGCGATCCACGAGTACACTTCTCTCTGGGTGGAGATTCATGAAGGCCACGATGCCCCCCCGTGATGCGAGTGTTGCGTTCGTCGACTACCCCGAATCGGATGGTGAGCCCATCGGCGAGACGGACGTTCACATCGAGGCGATCACCTACCTCCGGCAGGCGCTCCGTCGGGTCCTGCGGAAGCGGGATCGCGTCTACGTCGGGGCCAACATGCTGCTGTACTACGAGCAGGGTGAGCCTGCATCTCGACGCTCCCCCGACGTCTTCGTTGTGAAGGGGATCGATGCCCACGATCGTCGTACGTTCAAGACGTGGGAAGAGGCCGCGAGCCCGTGCTTCGTCGTCGAGGTGACGTCCAAGGGGACGCGGTTCGAGGACAAGGGGTCGAAGAAGGCGCTGTACGAGGAGCTCGGCGTGGCGGAATACCTACTGTTCGATCCGGTTGGCGAGTATCTCGAGCCCCGCTTTCAGGCCTTCGTGCTGGGAAAGGGCGGGTACCGCTCGGCGGATCTGGCCGCTGACGGGAGCTTTCGTAGCCATGAGCTCGACGTCGCCTTTCGACCGGACGGAGGCCTCTTGAGGGTCATCGATCTCGCGACCGGTGATGCGGTCCTGACGTCGCAGGAACAGTCGGAGAAGCTGGAGGAGCAGTCGGCGAGAATCTCGCGGGCGGAAGAGGAGATCGAGCGCCTGCGGCGCCGAGCTCGCGCGTATTCGCCGACCGCCCGACGACGGCGCGTAGCTATTCGTTCGGTTTCGTGACCGCGAGGCGCTGCCCGTAGCGGGCGACCTGGTCCGATCCCGGTATCGGCTCCGCTTCGGTGCGCGGGCGGCGAAGGGCGATCTGGTGCAGGGTGGCGTCGCTGCAGACGACGAACGCCGGCATCTTGACCTCGGCGGCGGGCGCCGCCGCCGTACGTCCTTCAGCCGCTGCAGGAGGTCGGGGTCCGCGGGAGGTGCGGCGGCCGCCGGCCGGTCGGCGATGACGAGGCTGCCGCGCTCGGGAACGCCGCGCGGCGGCGGGGGCGCCGTTGCGGGCGCGCACTGGTCGCACGACGTGCCGCAGCGCGGCATCGACTCTCCGAAGTGGCGGACGATGTGGGCGTGCCGGCAGCCCGGTCGATCGACCATGCGGAAGAGGTCGCGGGCCTGCGCGAGGTGGGTCTCCCGCACCTCCGGGTCGCCGTCCTCCAGGATGCGCTCGTAGCCTTTGACGTCCGCCCACGAGTAGTAGAGAACGCAGTCGGCGGGAAGACCGTCGCGCCCGGCGCGGCCGATCTCCTGGTAGTAGCTCTCGATGGAGCGCGGCATGTCGCGATGGATCACGAACCGCACGTTGGGCTTGTCGATCCCCATGCCGAACGCGATCGTGGCGACGACGACGTCCACCGCATCCTGCTGGAACGCGTCCTGGACGGAGCTTCGCTCGGCGGTGGAGAGGCCCGCGTGATAGGCCGCCGCCTGGATCCCGTGCCGCCGGAGGTGCTCGGCGGTCGTCTCCGTGCTCTTGCGCGACAGGCAGTAGACGATGCCGCTGTCGCCGCGGTGCTCGCGGGCGACGCGCAGGATCCCCTCGCGCGCCCGCTCGTGCCCGCCCTTCTTCACGGCGGCGATGCGGAGGTTCTTGCGGAAGAAGGAACCCCGGAAGAGCGAAGGCGCCTTCATCGCGAGCTGCGAGCGGATGTCGTTCACGACGGCGTGCGTCGCGGTCGCGGTCAGGGCGAGGATGGGGACGTTGCCGAACCGTTGCTTCAGTCCCGCGAGGTTCCGGTAGGCCGGGCGGAAGTCGTGGCCCCACTGGCTGATGCAGTGCGCCTCGTCCACGGCTATCAACGTCAGCTCCGCGCCGAGGAGGATGCGCCCCGCGGACGCTTCGAGACCCTCGGGCGATGCGTAGCAAAGCTCGTAGTCGCCGCGCTCGAGCTTCTTGACCCTCTCCGCACGCTCCGCCGGGGAGAGGCTCGAGTTGAGGAACGTCGCGGCGATGCCCACCTCGTTGGCCGCGTCGACCTGGTCCTTCATCAGGGAGATGAGAGGCGAGACCACGAGCACGGTGCCGCCCTGGATCCGGGCGGGGATCTGGTAAGTGAGGCTCTTGCCCGCGCCGGTCGGCATCACGCCGATGCAGTCGCGACCATCGAGGACGCTCGCGATGATCTCGCTCTGGCCGGGCCGGAACGCCTCGAACCCGAAGACCGACGACAGCACGTCCTCGGGCGACGGCCTCGACGCGCGGATCTCCTGCGACACGGCCTTGAGCGCCTCGATCGCCGCGTCGTCGAAGTTCGCGGGCGCCGCGCGGAACGCTCGCCGGAGCGCGGCGAGCCTGCGGCAGCACGCGCGGCGGTGATCGCCGTCGACGGCGCTCCCGGTCCGCCACGCCGCATGGAGCGAGAGCGCTTCGGATTGCACCGCCGGGTCCGTGGTCATGCGCTCCATCCGGCGGATCGTAGATGAAGCGCGGCGCCACTGCCGGGCGCGGTGCGATAGCCTCGGATCGTGAGCAGCGTTGCGCCGCGGATGCTCGGGCCCTACCGCATCCTCGAGACGCTCGGCCGTGGCGGGATGGGCGTCGTCTACCGGGCGCGGGACGAGTCCTCCGGCACCGAGGTTGCGATCAAGACGGTCTTGCTCGCGAACGCGGGTGCGCTCTCGGGCATCCGACGCGAGATCCGCGCGCTCGCCTCGATCCACCATCCCGGCATCGTGCGCATCGTTTCCGAGGGGACGGACGATGGGCTTCCGTGGTACGCGATGGAGCTCGTCGCTGGCGAGAGTCTCCGCGTGTTCCAGGGCACGGTGGCGGGGCGCGCGGAGACGTACCGCGGTGATGCGCCGACGACGGCGCACGCGCCCGCCGCGGGCAGCGCGTGGTGGACGGAAGTGCTCGCGCCGCGGCCGATCACCGACGAGCTCTCGCGGCGCGGCCCCGGCTCGGGGAAGCTCGACCGGTCGAAGCTCCTGCTCTCTCCGGAGGCGTTACCGGAGGCGGCGTGGGGCGCTCTTGCCGACGTGCTCACCGTCGTCCGGCGCCTCTGCGCGCCGCTCGGCTACCTGCACGGCGAGGGCATCGTTCACCGCGATCTCAAGCCCGAGAACGTGCTCGTGCGTCCGGACGGATTCCCGGTCCTGGTCGACTTCGGCTTGATGTCGCGATCGGGGGCCGGCGAGAGCCGCGAGCTTCTCGACGTCGCCGGGGGCGTCTCGGGAACGGTCGCCTACATGTCGCCCGAGCAGGCCCGCGGCGAGATCGTCGACGCGCGCCGATCTCTACTCGCTCGGCTGCATCCTCTACGAGCTCGTGATGGGGCAGCTGCCTTTCGTCGGGGAAGGACCGCTCCAGGTCATCCGCATGCACGAGGCGGCCGAGCCGATCCCGGCCTCCCGCCTGTGCCGAGGCGTCCCCGCTCCGCTCGAGGAGCTCCTCGCGAGGCTTTCGCGAGCCCGCGCGATCGGATCGGCCACGCCGACGCGGTGGCGGCGTGCCTCGAGGACCTCGGCGCGTCGCCGGCGCTCGCCCTGGGCACGCCGGCGCGGCCCTGCCTCTATCGCCCGCGGTTCGCCGGGCGGGAGGAGCCGATGCGCCCGATCGAGGATCGGTGTGCGCGCCTCGCGGCTCGGGATCCCGCGGCGCCGGGCGTGGTGCTCGTGAGTGGAGAAGCCGGCGCCGGCAAGACGCGGTTCCTCACCGAGCTGTCGCTGCGTGCCGCGCCGAGGTGTCGACGTCCTCGCCGGCGAGTGCGGCCGCGCGCCGCTCTCGGGCCTGACGCTCGCCGCTCCAGGCGCTCGCCGACCGTTGCCGCGCAGGAGGAGCGCGCGAGACGGCCCGCCTCCTCGGACGGCGCGCGCGCGCTCGCGGCCTACGAGCCACTGCTCTCGATCTCCCCGGCGGCCGAGCTGCCGGCGACGGGCGAGCTCCTGGCGGCGCGGCGCGCGAGCGGCTCTTCACCTACCTCGGCGACGTCTGGGCGGCGCTCGCCCTCGACCGCCCGTCGGTCCTGATCCTCGACGACCTCCAGGATGGAGACGAGCTCACCGCCGGGTTCGTCGAGCACGTCCGCCGCATGCTCCTGAAGAGCCCGGTGCCGCTGTGTCTCGTCGCCGCTTGCAAGGCCGGGGAGGAGACAGGGGCGATCGCCGCGCTGCGCGGCGCGGAGGGGGTGACCACGCTTCCGCTGCCGCGCCTCGCGAAGCGCGACGTGGCCGCGATCGCCTCGGACATGCTCGCAGTCTCACCCGTGCCGGCGGGCTTCGCCAGGTTCCTGGCGCGCCACTCCGAGGGGAACGCCTTCTTCCTGTGCGAGTACCTCCGCACCGCCGTCGACGCTTCCGTGGTCGCACGCGACGCCCGCGGCCGGTGGCAGCTCGACGGGGATGCCGCGTCGTTCGAGGGGCTTCCGCTTCCGCGAGGGCTCCGCGAGCTGGTGTCCGGGCGCATCGCGGAGCTCGACCCGGCGGCGCTCGAGGTGCTCCGCTGGGCGGCGGCGATCGGCCGCGAGATGGGGCAGGCGCTGCTTGCGGGAATCATGGGCGTCTCCGAGGATGCGATCGACGAGCCGATACGGAAGCTCCTCGGCAAGCAGCTCCTCGAGGAGCGCGGCCCGCTTTACCGGTTCGGTCACGAGAAGGTCCGCGAGATCGCCTACGACGCGCTCGCGCCCGAGATCCGCGCCACGATCCATGGCCGCGCCGCGCGCATCATCGAAGCGCTTCCCGACGCCGCGCGCGCCGCGCATCTTGCGGACCTCGGGCGCCACTGGGAGCGCGCGGGCGAGCCGCGCCGTGCCCTCTCGCCCTACCTGGCGGCGGCGAGGGCCGCCGGGCGCGTCTACGCGCTCGCCGAGGCGGAACGGCTCTACGTCGCGTACCTCGCTCTCGCCGTACCGGCGACCCTCGAGTCCGTCGCGATCCGCTGCGAGCTCGCCGAGGAGGTGCTCCAGCTTGCCGGTCGGGCGACCGATGCGCTCCACCATCACGGCCTCGCGATCGCGGAGGCGCGGTCGCTCGGCGATCCCGGGCTCGAGGGGCGCGGGCTGCGCGGGCGGGGGATCGTCTACTGGCACCTCGGCCGGAACGCCGAGGCGCTCTCCGATCTGCGCGACGCCCTCGCGCTCCATCGCGCCGCGGGAGATCGGCGACGCGTTGGTCTCACCCTCGCCAGCATCGGCAACGTCCTGCACGATCAGGGCGAGCTTTCCGACGCGTGCCGGATCTACGAGGACGCGCGCCGCATCCACGAGGAGGTGGGCGACGACGCCGGGTTGCTCGCCGTCTTGGGCTATCTCGCCGTCCACGCGCACGATCTCGGGGATCTCGATCTCGCGGTGCGTCGCTACGAGGAGTGCATCGCGCTGGCGCGTGCGAGCGGCAAGCGCCCGATCGAGGCGGCGACCCTCGGGAATCTGGCCGTCCTGGAGTTCGATCGCGGGAGGAGCGAGAGGAGCGCCGAGCTCCTGGCGGCGGCGCTCGCGATCGCGCGGGACGTCGGTGCGCGGCGCCTCGAAGGCATCGTCCTCGCCAACCTTGCCAACCTCGAGATCGACTGCGGCAACAAGGAGCGCGGTCGCGCCCTCTACGAGGAGGCCCTCGCCATTCACCGCGAGGTGGGTGACCTGCCCTACGAGGCGGCGGCGCTCATCGGCATCGGCACCCACCTCCTCGACTCGGGGCGCATGGACGACGCGCGACGCACCCTGGAGGAGGCGCGCCGGCTGCAGCGCGACCTGCACGACCGTCGCTCCGAGGGGTCCACGAACGTCGTCCTCGCACGGCTCGAGCGGCTCACGGGGAAGATCGCCGTTGCCCGCTCCCTCTGCGACGACGCGATCGCGATCTTCCGCGAGTCCGACGACCGCCTGGGTCTCGGCAAGGCGCTCTGCGAGGCGGGCCACCAGTCGCTGGCATCGGGTACGGACGCCGATCGAGAGCTTGCGGAGGCGCGCGCCATCGCGGCGGCCCTCGGCGTGGGTGCCGGTTCCCTGGGCGCGAAGATCGAGCGCCTCGCCGCGGCGGAGCGTGCGAGCCGCGAGGGCCGGACCGTGGTGCGGGGCGAGGATCCCGCCACCATCGCGTCCGGGCTCCTCCAGGCGATCTCGGGCTGAGCCCTCGGGCCTTCCCGGGTCAGTGAGCGTGCGGACCCGCCGCGACCTGCGTGGTGCGGACGGATCGGGGGCGCAGCGATCGCGGGGAGAGGCGCTGCATGATCCCGTAGAAGGGCCGCCAGCCGGGCTTGGCCTTCTCGAGCTGCGGGCGATCGGCGAGGAGGTCGATGTTCCAGACCGACTGCGACCGCGACGTCATGCAGAGCTCGGAGTCGCCGGTCATCTCGATCGCATCCTCGGGGCAGGCGTCGACGCAGTAGCCGCAGAAGATGCAGCGCAGCATGTCGATGTCGAACCGCGTCGGGTACTTCTCGACGCCCGCGTCCTTGTACTCGCCCGCCTCGATGGTGATGCAGATGGCAGGGCACGCCGTGGCGCACATGTAGCACGCGACGCAGCGCAGCGACCCATCCTCGCGTTTCTTGAGGACGTGGGCCCCGCGGAAACGCTGGGAGTAGACGCGCTTCTGTTCCGGGTACTGGATCGTCGGGATGCGGCTCGGCCGGAGGAGGTTCTGGACGAGGTGGCGTCCCGTCACGAGGAGACCTTTCACGATCTCCGGGACGTACAGGCGCGCGGCGAGAGAGGCGTACCGTGGCTTCTTCATGCGGGGGCGGCCACCGGCGCCTCGGCGGGCACGGCGATCCCGAGCTGGCCGATGCGTTCGTAGGTGATCCCGTGCAGGCGCGGCACCTCGGATGCGATGAACCTGAAGATCTCGCGCGCCGTCGTCTCCTTCCGCGGGTGTCCCATCGCCCCCAGGATAGCAAGGAAGATCTCGAACGCCGCGCGCGCGCCGCCCGGGGGGTCGATCGCCTTCCGGTAGCGCTGGAGCCGCCCGTCGCCGTTGATCGTCGTCCCTTCGCGCTCGGCCCACGTGGCCTGGGGGAGGAAGACCGTGGCGGCATCGCGCCAAGGTCCCGCGTGGGATGCGAGGACGATCCGGTTCGGGATGCGCGAGAGCTCGGCGAGGAGCGACGCGCCGGTCTCGCCCCGCGCGAGGTCCTGGGCCGAGGCGACGAGGACCGTCTTGATGGCGCCCGAGCGCAATGCGTCGACCAGCGCCACGGTCCGTCCGCGCCCACCCTCGTGGGGGATGAGACCGGAGAGAGCGGCGCCGTTGGTGTTGGGGAACGGATCGGCCTTGCGCAGGATGCCGTCGAGGGATGCGGCGGGATCGTCCTGCTCGGGGACGAGCCAGCACGCGGGCTCGCCGCACCCGAGGACTTCGAGGAGCACCGATCCGGCCGCCATGTCCTCGAGGGAGAGGCTCGCGGGGAGCATCACACCCACGGGTCCTTCCGCGAGGGCCTCGGCGGCCGCCTTGATCGCGCGCTCCCAGGCGACGGTAGTGAGCCCGCTGCCCGTCTCGCGGATCTCCGGCTTCACGGCACGATCGGGAGATCCGATCGCGCGGTAGGTGGCGCGCCCCGGATCGCACATCCAGAGCTTGTTCACGTGCGGGTTGTCTCTCGGCCGCAGGCGGTAGACCGTCGTCTTCTCCCAGTCCACCCAGATGCTGCAGCCGGTGGCGCATCCCTGGCACACCGACGCCGTGGGCTTCAGGAACCAGACGCGCTTCTTGAAGCGGAAGTCGCGGCTCGTCAGCGCGCCGACGGGGCAGACGTCGGCGAGGTTCCCTGTGTACTCACCGGTGAGCGGGCGATCGGCGAACGTCCGGATCTCGCAACGGTCACCCCGATCGAAGATGTAGAGCTCGCCCGTCTTGCTGATCTCCGTCGTGTAGCGCACGCACCGCGAGCACAGCACGCAGCGCTCCTGGTCGAGCACGATCGGTCCGAGATCGATCGTCTTGCCCTTTCCGACCTTGTCCTCGCGATCGATGCGGCTGTCGTGGAGCCCGACTTCCATGTAGTAGTCCTGGAGGTAGCACTCGCCGGCCTGATCGCAGATGGGGCAGTCGATGGGGTGGTTGACGAGCTCGAACTCGAGCACGCCCTGGACGGCGTCCTTGACCTTCTCGGTGTCGAAGCGCGCGACCATCCCCTCGGCGGCCGGCGTCGCGCACGAGATGGCGAGCTTGGGTTGCTTCTCGATCTCCACCAGGCACATGCGGCAGTTCCCGGCCACCGTGAGGTAGGGATGCCAGCAGAAATGGGGCACCTCGATCCCGGCGGAGCGCGCCGCCTGGAGGACGCTCGTTCCCGGATCGACGGTCACGCTCTGGCCGTTGATCGTCAGGTTCGGCATCCGGAGCTCAGGTCCTCCTGCGCCGTGCCGCGGGCTTCGCGGGAGCCGCGGGCGCGGCCGGCGCCGTGGCGTCGCGGGGACGGGTCCAGGAGAGCTTCAGGAGGAGCACGCCCTTCTCGCTTCCCACCTCGCCGCCGCGCGTGCGCAGCCGGAGCTTCACCTCGCCCCCGGGGGAGAGCGCGATCGCGCTCTTGCGTCCCTCGAGGCGTACGGCTCCGCTCTTCATGCCGTCCGCGAGGTCGGAGAGCACCTGCGCGGCGGACTCGCGGGTCATGAGGACGGAGCGGAAGGTCTTTCGCGTTGCTGCCATGGAGGGGCCTCCGGCGGATCTCGTGTCCCGCGCGCGGGCCAGAGCTCTGCGATGTTACCGGATCTGCCAGGTAGAATCGGATCCCATGCTCGAGCGCGTCCTGGCCATCATCCTCGACGAGGCGATCATCAACCGCACCTTCTTCTGGATGGGGATCGCGGGCCCGCCGGTGGGCGCCCTCCTGGGCTACGTCGTGGGGCGGATCCGCGGCAAGGTGCGAGGCGACCTCGTCGACGGGACGCTCTGCGGGCTCTTCGGGACGCTGACGCTCGTGATGTGGCACGTCTACAACGCGATCGTCGAGGCGCTCGGCCTCGACACGGTGAAGAACCTCGTCGTGAACCTCGTCCTGTTCCTGGTGCTCGGCATCGTGCTCGGGCTGGTGCTGCGTGTCGTCCGTCCGAAGCTGAAGGCGGAAGGACCCCCGGGACCGGGAGCGTAGCTTGGGGAAAGCCGACACCCGGAGCGTTTCGGAGAGCGCCGCCCGCGCCTACCGGATCGCGGTGCGGCACGAGATCCAGAAGCTCGAGCGGGAGCTCGATCTGGCGGCGGCCAACGGCGGCGGCGACGCGCTGCAGGGCGAGGAGTTCCGGCTCCTCGGCAAGCTCCCCCTGATGTTCTGGGAGCTCTGGTCCTCGCGCGAAGCTCTGCGGCAAGAGAGCGAGGCGCACCGGGCGGAGCACGCCGAGCTCGAGACGCTCAGGAGCGAGCTCGAGATCCTGCGCCGCTCGGAACCCCTCCTGCGCGAGAGCCTGAAGGAATACCGGAGCCTCTCGCAGCTCTCGCGGCAGATCAACGCCACCCTCAAGCTCGACCAGATCCTCTGGCTCCTCGCGAGCCTGTCGGCGCAGATCGTGGAGATCGAGGGGAGCATCGTCTACCTCTACGACGAGGCGAGCGGCCAGCACCGCCGCGCCGCCATCGACCGGCTTGGCGACGACACGTGCAAGGCGATCCAGTTCATGCTCGACGCCGGTGTGATGAAGGCCGTGACGAGCGAGGCGCGTCCCACGATCGTCCCGGAGATCCTCACCGCGGCACGGAGCGGCGGCGCGGAGCGGAGCCTGATCCTCGTCCCGCTGTCGCTGCACGAGCGGCCCATCGGGCTGCTCGTGATGCTCTCGAACCAGCCCCAGGCGTCCTTCTTCCAGCACGACCTCGAGCTCCTGGGGCTCCTCGCGAACACGGTCGCGGTCGCCATCGGCAACGCGCTCCTCTTCGAGAAGACCCAGCGCCTCTCGGTGACCGACGACCTCACCCAGCTCGCCAACAGCCGCTTCCTCGCGGAGTTCCTCGATCGGGCGATCGGCGAGGCGGCGAAGGAGAGCGGCAAGCTCGCGCTCCTCTTCTCGGACCTCGACGGCTTCAAGGAGATCAACGATCGGTACGGTCACCGCATGGGAAGCGCGGCGCTCGTCGAGGTGTCGCAGATCCTGCGGGCGAACGTCCGGGAGCGGGACGTCACCGCCCGCTTCGGAGGAGACGAGTTCGTGATGGTGCTCGCCGGCGCCGACGCCGCGACCGCGCGGCAGGTGGCCGAGAAGATCCGCAGAGCCATCGCCGAGCGCGTGTTCCTGGGAGCGCACGGGATCGAGGCGCACCTCACGGTCTCGATCGGCATCGCGACCTATCCGGACCATGCCTCCACGGCGACGGAGCTCATCTCGCACGCCGACAGCGCGATGTACTCGGTCAAGTACCGGGGCAAGAACGGCCACGCGCTCTGGGAGCCGCCGAGGGAGAAGCCGGCGCCTATGCGCTAGCTCGGGGGCACCTTGGAGAAGGACGAATACCGCAAGATGTTCGAGCTGGAGGACACCTACTGGTGGTTTGCCGGCAGGCGCCACCTGGTGCGCCGGCTCATCGGAGGGATGGACCTCCCGGCGGGCGCGCGCATCCTCGACGCGGGCTGCGGGACGGGCGCCGGCCTCGACAACCTCGAGCGGTTCGGCAAGGCGTTCGGCGTCGACTTCTCTCCGGACGCGCTCGCGTTCTGCCGCCGCCGCGGCAAGCCCTATCTCCTGCGCACCCGCCTCGAGGCCCTCGGCGTCCGCGACGCTTCGTTCGACGTCATCACGATCCTCGACGTCCTCGAGCACATCGACGACGACGCGAAGGTGCTCGCGTCGCTCCTGCGAGCGCTCAAGCCGGGGGGCCGGCTCATCGTCACCGTGCCGGCCTACCCCTTCCTCTGGAGCGAGCACGACGAGGCGCTGCACCACAAGCGGCGTTACCGCGTGCGCGAGCTAGCCGAGAGGGTCACGAGCGCCGGATTCGTCATCCGCCGCATGTCCGGGCTCGTCACGAGCTTCCTCCCGCTGATCGTCTTCTTCCGCATGGTGCAGAAGCTCTTCCCCCACAAGGGCGGTCCGAAGACGTCCTTCCTGGTGCTTCCGAAGATCGCCAACGACGTGCTGAAGGGGATCCTGATGACCGAGGTCGAGATCTCGACGCGCGTCGGGTTCCCCGCGGGCGTGACCCTGTACCTCGTCGCGGAGAAGCCCGCGACCGTCGAGGTCGCCGTCGCGCCACCCATCCCGATCCTCGCCGCCGCCGCGTCCTGATGGATCCCTCGAAGGATCCGCGCCGCTCCGCCGAACGCGACGAGGAACGGTACCTGCTCGGTAAGGAGCTCGGGCGCGGCGGGATCGGCCGCGTCGTCCTCGCCGTCGACCGGAAGCTCCTGGGGCGCGAGGTGGCGATGAAGCTCCTCGCGCCGGCGCGCCGGACCGGCCGCACGCTGCGCCTCGCGTCGGGCAAGACGCCGCCGGAGCGCGTGCGCTTCTTCGAGGAGGCGCGGATCACCGCGCAGCTCTCGCATCCGAACATCGTCCCGGTCCACGACCTCGGCACGCGCCCGTCGGGCGAGGCGTTCTACACGATGGGCGTCGTGCGCGGGCGGACTCTCTCCGCGGAGATCCACGCCGTCCACCGGCGCCTCGCGGACGGCACGCTGCCGCGAGACGACTGGAGCGTCGAGCGCACGCGGCTCGTGCAGGCCCTCCAGGGGACGTGCCACGCGATCGCCTACGCCCACAGCCGCGGAATCGTGCACCGCGACATCAAGCCCGCCAACGTCATGCTCGGCGACTTCGGCGAGACGATCGTGCTCGACTGGGGGCTCGCCAAGGTGATCGGCCCCCGCGGCGCGCGCGTGCCCAGGAAACGGGCGCCGCGGCGCCCGCGGCGCGAGATCGGCGATGGCCCCGCGACGTTCGAGACGGTCGCGTTCGACGACGGCGAGTGGACGGTCGAGGGAACGGTGATAGGGACGCCCTCCTACATGTCCCCGGAGCAGGCCCACGGGAGGATCGCCGAGATCGACGAGCTGTCCGACGTCTTCTCGCTGGGTGCGGTGCTGTTCGAGCTCCTCGCCGGACGGCCGCCCTTCGTTGGCCTGAGCCTCCTCGAGACGCTGATCGCCGCCCGAAAGTGCGACGTCCCCGACGTCCGCGCCCTCGCGGGTGCCCCCGTGCCGGAGGATCTCGCGCAGATCTGCGAGAGGGCGCTCGCGCCCCGGAAGAGCGAGCGCTTCCCGGGCGTCGATGCCATGGTCCGCGAGATCACGCTCGCCATGGACGGCGCCCGCGAGCGCCGCCGCATGCGGGAGCGCTGCCGGGACGCCCTCGGCCGTGCGCGCGTCCTCGTGGCGAGCTACCACGAGGCGATCGAGGATGCGGCGCGGGCGCGCGCCGCTCAGCGGCGATCGCGAGGGCGTCGTCCCGTACGATCCCCTCGAGGGCGCGAGCAAGTCGACGCTCCTCGAGGCGACCAGGGCGATGGAGGTCGCCACGGGCCGGACGCGGACGCGTCGTTCAACGCGGCGCTCGTGGCGCTCGCGGAGGCGCTCGTGTTCGACCCCCGCGATCCCGAGGCGCGCCGCGAGATGGGCGAGTTCCACTACGTCCACATGACGCGGGCGGAGCGCGAGCAGAGATGGAAGGACCGCGACTTCCACCAGGGCAGGTCGCCTTCTACAACGACGGGGTGTTCGACGCGCGCCTCGAGGGCGACGGCACCCTCACGCTCGCGACGCGGCCGTCCCGCGCCGAGGTGGCGCTCTATCGTTACGAAGAGCGGGGCTGGATCCTCGAGCCTGCCTTCGTGCGGGCGCTCGGCAAGACCCCGCTCTCCCGGGTCCCGATCCCGATGGGAAGCTACCTGCTTCTCGTCAACCGCACGGGTTTCCGGGAGACGCGGGTTCCGATCCTCGTGGGCCGCCTCGAGGAGGTGGTGCTCGAGGTGCCGCTCTACACGGACGAGCAGATCGGCGATTCGATGGTGTACGTCCCGCCGGGCCCCTTCCTGATGGGGGAGGGGACGGCGCGCCGGAGGGTCGATCTCCCGGGCTTCTTCGTGGCGCGGTTGCCCGTCACGTTCGCCGCGTACTGCGAGTACCTCGACTGGCTCCAGGAGAACGCCCCGGACGACGTGGCCCGCCACGCCCCGCGCGACGCGGTGAACGGCCGCTTCGTCAGAGGGACTCCGGCGGCCGATTCCGCGCTCGACCCGCTGCCTCCGCCTGGCACGAGCGGGGTGATGGACCCCGAGATCCCGGTGATGTCGGTGAGCTGGTACAGCGCCGTTGCTTACGCGGGATGGCGGTCCATGATGGACGATCGCCGGTACGACCTGCCGGCGGAAGCCGAGTGGGAGAAGGCGGCCCGCGGGACCGACGGCCGCGCCTACCCGTGGGGAAACCGGTTCGATCCGACGCTCTGCAAGATGGCGCGGACACGGCCGGGAGTCGCGCAGCCCGCGCCCGCCGGCCTCTTCCCGCACAACGTCTCGCCCTACGGGATGGGCGAGGCGGCCGGCGGTGTGTTCAACTGGACGCTCGACTGGTTCGACGACTCCCAGCAGTGGAAGGTCGTCCGCGGCGGGTCGTGGGGGCAGGACGAGGCGTCGTGCCGCACGTTCACGCGTCGGTGGGGCGAGCCGGCGGCGGGGTACTCGTCTCACGGGATCCGCCTGTGCTCGCGGCAGCCGGCGAGCTCGAGGACGAAGCGCGGGCGGCGCTGACCAGACGCCGCCCGCGTCGTCGAGCGGTCAGTCCTTGTCGCAGCGGTGGCGGCGCTCGGCGTCGTGATGGCGATCGTGGCGGTGCTCGGAGTGATGCTTCTTGTGCTTCTTCGACGCGCCCCGATCGTCACCGGAGGAATCCTGCCAGGTCGTACGTGGCGCCTCGCCGGCCGGATCGGCAGGCTGGTACGAGTCCTGGCCGCCGTAGGGGTCGGGCTGGACGTCGGTGGGAGCCTGCGGGTCGTAGCTCTGGTAGTCGTCCTCGTAACCGTCGGCGCGGGCCGTGGCGGTGTAGACGAGCGTCCCGGCGGCGAGGATGGCGGCGAAGGAGAGGGTGCCGATCAGGTGAGTCTTGCGCATCGAGGGCCTCCGTATCTTTCGTCCGGGCCGCGTGGTCGGCCGCCACTGGAGCAACGGTCGTGCCACGGCCAACGACTCGAGGGCAGGCGATCACTTCGATGGGATCGTGCAGGGCGATGCACGCATCCGTGAATGCCTCGCGCGGCGTGGTGATCAAGGAGGAGCGCGAGCGTGAGGCAGGTCACGAAGAGACCGAGGCGATAGGAGAAGGGCACGTAACGGAACGTGACGCAACGCGCGCCTTCCGTGACGCGCACGGCGCGCGGCGATCTGCGCCGGGACGATCGGTTGCGAAGAACCGTCGACGCTCGCGGTCCAGCCCGGGAAGAACGTGTCGGCGAGGACGAGGTAACCGCCCGGCCAGTCCGGAGCCAGATCGACGTCGACCCGGCAAGGCGACACGTCACGAACGCGCGGCGAGGCCGCGCTCGCGGTCCCCACGGGGACATCGGTGGGATCCTCGACGACGAACGCCAACGAAGGGCTCGCGCCGGCGGACGCGCGGCGCAGCCGGAGCTGCGCGAGTCGCACGCCGCCGGGCGCGGCCAGGGTCTGCGCGTCGACGCGCGACACGGCGGCGCCGGCGGGCAGCTCGAACGTCGCTCCGTAGGCCCGCAGATCGAACCGCCGGCCTGCGCGCTCGAAGGGGAACGCGCGTGCCGTTGCGGCCGCGCGGTGCGCGGCCGCGGGCAGGGCCGGATCGTCGAGATCCGCATCGGCGGTCTCGATCCCCGCGCGGAGCGTCGCATCGAGCACGACGCGCTCGCCGTCGAGGGCCCGGATGCGGGCGACGGGCGTGCCCTGGGCGATCGCGCGGCCGCCCTTCAGGAAGCTCTTGACGTCGAGGGAGAGGAACGTGTCGCGCGCGACCAGGCGCTCCACGGGCGTTCCGGGATCCATCGCTTCCTGCCGGTCGAGGAGATCGATGCGATCCGGGGGCGCGCGCAGCAGGCGGACCGCGGCAGCCGCGTCCGGGGAGATGCGCTCGTGGATGGGCGCCGGATACGCACGCGCGGAAACCGCGCCGACGCCGAGGTCGTGAAGGAGCGACCGGCCGCGCGGCGAGTCGAGGATCTCCTTGCGGAGCTTGGGGTGCAGCGACGCGAGGCGTCCCCGAGAGTCGAACCGGAAGATCTCCGGGGCGAGGACATCCCAGAGCATCGCC
The DNA here is from genome assembly GCA_046331505.1 of Acidobacteriota bacterium. Classification (GTDB taxonomy): domain Bacteria; phylum Acidobacteriota; class Vicinamibacteria; order JAXLQT01; family JAXLQT01; genus JAXLQT01. The sequence continues at coordinate 91,037 of JAXLQT010000003.1, read as the reverse complement.
GTGCGCCGCGGGACCACGGGGTCGTAGCCCCATGCGGAGCGCCGGCGCGCGAGGATCGCGTCGTTGTCGTCCGCGGGGCGCATCTCGCGCTCGCCGGGAGGGACGCGCCTGCCCGCGGGGTGGATGCGGTACTCCGAAGGCCACGCGCCCGGCATCGCGGTCCACGCGTCGTCGGCGCGATCGGCGATGGCGAGGACGAGGATCGGGATGGCGACGGCGCGCCGCCCGAGCGCGCCCGCGAGGAGGACAGAGGCCGCGATCGCCGCGTGCCATGCGAGGTCCGGGAGAACGCGATCCCTCTCGACTCCATAGATCATCGCAACGCCGAGGCCTGCCACGAGGAGCAGCGTCGCGCGCAGGAGGTGACCGATGCGAGCGCGACGCGTCGATGCGCGCCAGACATCGTGGCCTCGCCCGCAGAGGAGGCTGACGGCGAGCATCGTGATGACGAGCGCCCGCGCGGGCCCGCGGGCTCCCTGGAAGAGAGGCAGCTTCCCGAGGAGTGCGTAGGGGGAGAAGCGGCCGAGGTCGCCGATCGCGACGAGGAGGCCGGCGGATGCGAGGGCGAGGATCGAGACGATGCGCCGCCGCTGGCGCCGCCGCGCGACGTCCGCGAGCGCCGCGGCGCCGAAGGGAAAGGCGACCAGACCGGCGAGCTGCACGCGCGTGTTGCGGGACGCGGGCATGCGCGCTATCCATCGCGATCCCAGGCCATGGTCGAGCATCGCCTCGACCTGCGCCGCGTCGAGGGCACCGATCGCGGCGTGCTCGGGCGACAGACCCAGGCTGCGTATCGATGCGACCGCGGACTCGGCGACAGGGACGAGGAGCGCGGCCGCAAGCAGCATCCCCGATGCCGTGGCGGCGAGAAGCCTCGCGCCGCGGCCGCGTAGCGGGACCGGTGGGATCGCGACGATGATCCCGATGCCGAGAAGGGCGTAGCTCCAGAGCTGGAGGTGTCCCGCGGTGATGCCCGCGGCGAGGGCGACCGCGAGCCATCGCCAGCTCGAAAGCGCTGCCAGCAGGATCGCGGGCAGGAGTGCCGCCGCGGCGACCATCGAGTCCTGCTCCGGGTTCAGCATCGCGGGGCCCAGCATGTAGAGCACGCCGCCGAGAAGAGATCCGGAGCGCGAGATCCCGATCCTCCGCGCGAGGCAGAGCGTGCCGAGGCCGGCGGCGAGCAGGTGCAGCGGCTCCATCGCCGCCTGGAGCGCCATGTAGCTCGTCCCGAGGAGGAGCCCGAGGAGCTTCGGCGGGTAGAGGATCTGCGACTGCATGTTGGCGAGGTGGGGCATGCCCAGGAAGGCGTGAGGGTTCCAGAGCGGCACGCGCCCGGCTCCGATCTCCTCGAGCGAGAGCACGTGCCACGGCCAGAACGCCAGGCGCCGGTCGCCTTGCGGGCACGGCACGAGCCCGTAGACGAGCGACCGCGCCTCCAGCCCCGCGACGACGAGCAGGATGCCGAGGGCCGGGCGCCTGCGGATCGAGGCGCGCAACGCCAGCAGCAACGTCCCGAGACAGAGGGCCGCGGCCAGACGCTGGGCCGCGTCGCGCCGGCTCCCTACGATCGCATCGGGCTCGATCGCGATCCCCTCCGAGGAGCCCCTGGGTGCTGGAGGCGACGACTCGATCGCGAACGGCGCGGCCTGCGGGAGGTCGATCCGACCCAGGGGCAGGTCCACCTCGGCGAAGCGCGATGCCGACCGTGGGGGGCTGACGGTGCGATCGAGCCCCGGGCCGGTGACGCGCAGCGTCGCGATCGATCCTGGCCGCCGCATCCTCACGAACGCCTGGTAGGCGCCGGCCGGAGCGTCGACGACGACGCGGCTCCGCGGCTCCCTACCGTCGGTTGGCGGGGCGCGGAAGAACAGGCCCGGCCGGCCCGCCTGGTCGAGCGCGAGGAACGCGAGGAAGCAGAGGGCCGACGCCGCGAGGAGCGGGGCGCGGCTCATGCCGCGGCGGCGGGCTTGTCCTTCAGCTCGGGGATCGGGTTGCCGCGGATCGCGCGCCGCAGCTTCTGCTTCGCCTTCCAGGCCGCCGTCAAGAAGAACGTGCCGGCCTTCACCACGTGGCGCAGCGGCGCGGGGTTGTAGTACCGGGCCTCCAGCAGGTCGTCATCCTCGCTGATGAGGCCCTTCCGGACGGCGATCTCGCGCAGCTCGGTGTGCGGGTAGATGCGCATCGCGAGCACGAAGGAGCCGTGGAGCTTGAGCCTGCTGCCGAGCTGCCACTTCGCCCAGGCCAGGAACTTCACGAGGCGGTAGAGCGAGGCCATCGACTCCTCGGGGCCGTTGACCATGAAGTTGTAGGTCACGCGCGCGCCGATCTCCTTCGAGATCAGGATCGCGTTCTGGATGTCCTCGGGCCTGGCGTTCTTCCGGAGCGACTTCAGCACCTCGGCGGAGACGGAGTCGGGCGAGAAGTTGAGGATGTCGACGCCCGCTGCCCACGCCTTCTCGAGGAAGGTCTTCGAGATCTGCCGCTCGTTGAACCAGGCGAGCCACTTCACCTTCACTCCGCGCGCGAGGATCTCGTCGCAGATCGCCTCCGCGTGGGTCATGGGGATGTTGAAGATCTGGTCCGCGACGAAGATGTCCTTGACGCCGCGCCGCGCGAGCAGCTCGATGTCGTCCACCACGCGCCTGGGGTCGCGACGGTCGATGGCGTTTCCGAGAAGGAACTTGTCCGAGCAGTGGACGCAGGAGAGGGCGCAGCCGCGCTTGCTCTGGACGCCGATGGAGTACGGCGTGCGTCGATAGAAGTCGACGTCGAAGAGCCCGTAATCCGGTCCGAGCGATCGGCTGAAGTCGAGCCGCGCCGGCCGGTCCGTTGCGGCGGGTCGCCCATCCTTCCGGTAGTTGATTCCGGGGATCGAGGCGATGGGCTCGCCGTTGACCACCCTCGCGAAGATCTCCTCGCCCTCGGAGAAGATGCCGAGATCGATCTGCTCGTAGCGCTTGAGGAGCACTTCCGGGTAGAGGCTCCATGCGGCGCCGCCCGCCACCACGGTCGCGCCAGGCGCGGCGTGACCGATCGTCTCGAACGCGGCGTCGAACTCCCCGAGCGCCGACACGTGGACGCCGGGCCGGGCGATCTTGATGTTGCGCAGCGACACGCCCACCACGTCGGGCTTCACGTCGCCGAGCAGACGGGCGAGCTCGCCGTAGGGATCCTCGTAGGGGCCGTTGAGGTCGATGGCGTGGACCTCGTGCCCGGCGAGGTAGGGCGCGAGGCAGGCGAGCCCGATCGGGTAGATCACGGGCTCGTCGAGCATGGTTCGGGTCTGGACCAGAACGATTTTCGACACGAGGGTCACGGCGGGTCGCCCCGGCCGGGACGAAATGCTACCAGGGGACGAACACCGGAAGCTACCGCCCTTCGCCCGTGTCGAGCAGGATGCCGAGCGCGACCGCGATGCGCCGGTCGAGGGTGCGGTCCAGATCGCGCCTGAGATCGAGCACGTAGCGATCGAAAATGGTGAGCTGGCGGTTGAACTCGCCGAGCCGCGCGCCGTCGCGCGTGATGACGAAGTTCGTGCGCAGGAGCCCGTAGAGCGGGCCGACGATCCGGCGCGCGATCGCCTTCAGGATGTGGTCTTCCCAGGCGAGGCAGAGCGGCGCGCCGTCGGGCCCGAGCACGACCCAGCGCCTCCGGATCAGGTTCCAGAGGTAGTTCTTCGAGAACGTGGCCACGACGGCACCCTCCCCGTCGACCAGCGTGTAGGGCGCGGTGATGATGACGAGCTTTCGCTCCTGGACGATGGCCTCGTGGAGCACCTCGCGGCTCGCGTCCGCGTAGAGGTAGACGTGCCGGTAGGGTTCGACCAGCAGGCGCGCGACGCCCGCCGCGACGAACCCCGCGGGCAGGAGCACGAACGGCGCGAGCCGCAGCTCGTCGTAGGCGATCCACGCGAGCCATGCGAAGTACCCGAGCGTCAGGAGCCAGGCTCCGAGCGCGAGGAACGTGCGCCCGTACTGCACCGGCCGCACGACGTGCAGGACCGGGTCGCCCGCCTCGTCCATGACGTCATAGGTGGGGGAGAGCGCGAGCGCGCGCTGGCGGAAGAAGTAGACGTCGCGCTCGGGAAAGCTCAAACGGCGCGGATCACTCGAAGCGCTTCACCGTCTCGTACCGCGAGTTGCGCTGCACGGGGGTGAAGCCGGCGTTCCGCACGTGGCGCTGGATGTCGGCGACGCTCATCGACGTTCGGGTCGTCCCCGACGCCGACACCACGTTCTCCTCGAGCATGGTGCTGCCGAAGTCGTCGGCGCCCATGAGGAGCGACACCTCGGCGATCTTCTCGCCGAGCGTCGGCCAGGACGTGGCGATGTGCGCGAAGTTGTCGAGGTAGAGGCGGCTGAGGGCGAGCACCTTCAGGTACTCGAACGCGGTCGCGCCCATGTCGAGCACGCGGGAGCTTCGCCCGAGCGAGTTGTGCTTGAGCTGGGCGGTCCAGGAGATGAACGCCGTGAAGCCCTGACCGTGGGCCTTGCGTGATGCATCCTCCAGATCGCGGATGCGACCGAGGTGCGAGAGCCGGTGATCGATCGTCTCGCCGAACCCGATGACCATCGAGGCGGTGGTGACCAGCCCGAGCGACTGGGCGATGCTCATCGTCTCGAGCCAGCCCGCGGTGCGCTGCTTCTTGGGAGAGATCTTCGACCGGATGTCGTCGTCGAGGATCTCGGCGCCCCCGCCGGGAAGGCCGGTGAGGCCGGCATCGCGGAGCGTGCGCAGGGTCTCCGCCGTCGAGAGACCTTCGAGCGTCGCGAGGTGGTCGATCTCCGACGGCGAGAAGCCGTCGATCGCGAGATCCGGGTAGCGACCCCGGATGAAGCGCATGAGATCGACGTAGTAGGCGAGTCGAAGGCCGGGGTTGTGGCCGCCCTGGAGCAGGATCCGGGTCCCTCCCAGCGCGATCGTCTCGTCGATCTTCGACGCGATCTGCTCGTTCGACAGCGTGTAGCCCTCGGCGTGGCCGGGGGGGCGGTAGAACGCGCAGAACTGGCAATCGGTGATGCAGACGTTCGTGTAGTTGATGTTGCGGTCGACCAGGTAGGTGACGTCGCGCGCCGGCACGAACTGATCGCGGCGCATCGCCGCCAGCCGTCCCAGCTCCTGGAGCGAGAGGCCGAACAGCGCGCGGCCGTCCTCGGCGGTGAGGCGTTCGGACGAGCGAGCCTTCTCGATGGCGCGCGTCGTCGTGCTCTCGTGAGTCGCAACGGCGGGCATGCGGAGAATTATAGGGGCGTAAGATTGCCGCGTGGCGAAGGCTGTCGAGAGCTTCGGACCATGGGACACCGTCTCCGACGACGGCGGCGTCAAGGTCGAGGTGCGCAAGCACAAGAAGACGGGGCTCGTCGAGACGCGTGCGTCGGGAGTGATCGCGGCGGCAAGCGACGTCCTCTGGAAGGCGATGACGACGCCGGAGAGCTACCTCGCGATCATGAAGAAGACGAAGGAGTCGCGCCATCTCTCGGAGAAGCCGAGGAGCCGCGAGGTCGTCTGCTACCAGCGTCTCGACGGATCTCCCGCCGGCGATCGCGATTACACGCTCTTCATCAAGTGGACGGCCGAGGACACCTCGCGCGGGAAGCGCTACACGCGCACGTGGTCCGTCAGAAACGACCTCGGTCCGCCGCCTGTGAAGGACGTCGTGCGCGTGGAGGTCAACGACGGCTCCTGGACGCTCGAGCCTGTCGAGGCGAAGAAGACGATGTTCACGCAGGTGAGCTACGTCGAGCTCGGGGGCAGCATGTGGGCGGTGCTCGCCAACACCGCGGTCAAGGAATCCGCGCGCGAGGCGTTCCGGACGCTCCGAGCCAAGTTCCCCGGATGAAGGCCGCGGCCGCGGCGCTTCTGGGGAGCGTCGCCTGCCTCGGAGCGATGGCGGCCGAGCGCGACTTCGGCCCGTGGGAGACGGTGGCCGACGGGAACGGGATCAAGGTCGAGGCGCGCAAGGCGAAGGCCACCGGAGTCGTCGAGACCCGCGCGTCGGTGATGCTCGGGTGCAAGCCCGACGAGCTCTGGAAGGCGATCACGACCTCGGAGTCCTACGTCAAGCTCATGCCCAACACGAAGGAGAGCCGCCACATCGAGGAGCATCCCGAGCCCGACGGGCGGTCGGGGTTCCTTTACGTCTACCAGCGGCTCGACGGATCCCCGTCGTCGGATCGCGATTACACCCTCGAGGTGCGCTGGTCCATGACGGATACGGACGCGGGCCACGGCTACACGCGGTCCTGGTCGGTCAAGAACGACAAGGGTCCGGGCCCCGTCGATGGGGTGGTGCGCGTCGCGGTCAACGAAGGCCATTGGACGCTGACCCCGGCTGCGAACGGCGGGACGTCGTTCGTCTACGAGGACTACTGCGAGCTCGGAGGGAGCCTGTGGACGCGGCTCGCCAATGGCGCTAGCAAGGACAGCGCGCGCGGCTTCGTGGAGAACCTGCTCGCGGCGTTTCCTGCGGGATCGCGGGATCGTACCGTCGGCAAACCCGACAATGGCGGCCGGTGATGGCGCTGCTCTCCGAGTTGACATCCCCGGTGTTTGGAACGACCATTTGGGCGACCTGAGAGGGTCGAAGGAGGTCGTGATGAGTAACACCAGGACCTTATTGCAGACAATCTGGGGGGGGGGCGCTTGGGCGCGTAGCCCTCGCGCTAGCTTGCGCGATTAGCATCTCCGTGGCGGACGCGGCCGTCACGCCGAAGATGGCGTGGCAGAAGAGGCCGGCGTCGACTGCCGGTATCCGGACGCAGCACGGCATGGCTTACGACTCCGATCGCGGCGTGGTGGTGATCCTCGGCGGTTGGAAGGGAGCCGGCGGAGCGGACAGGTTGAAGGATACTTGGGAGTACAACGGCACGACCTGGAACAAGAAGGGTGACTTCCCGAACGTCGTCTCGGACATGGGGATGGCCTACTGCCCGCTCATCCACAAGATGGTCGTGTTCGGGGGTAACAACAACTCGAATTACACCTACCTGTACGACGGTCACGACCTGCAACGGCGGCGCGGATCAATGGTGCTGCTATGCACGCCTGGCGTCAATTGCCCCGTGGAGTACCCGGGTTCATGCAACTACCCGTAATGGCACCGGGCCGGGCGGCATCGTGATTGCGTTCGGAGGCGGAGGGCAGAACGACACCTGGTTGTTCAACGGCGCGTGGACAGAAATCTGCAAGAACGGTGCATGTGGCACACCCCCAGCAGGGCGTCACTCGCACCAGATGGCGTTCGACAGCGCGACGAACAAGGTCGTCCTGCTCGGCGGCTTCGCCGGTTCCGCGCTAGATGACACGTGGCTTCTCAGTTATGACGCTGGTACGAACACCGGATCGTGGTCCCAGGTGACCACGACGGTCAAGCCCGCTGCCAGGTTCCACTCGTCGATGGGATACGACGCATTCCGTGGCTTCATGGTGATGGCATTCGGAGATCCACCGACAGACACGACCACCTGGCAGGGGGCCCCGGGCTCGCCGTACTGGACCGTGGGCGGCCCGGTTGGCTCCGCGGCCGACTCCGACTCGGCGGCCCTGCGCTACAGGAGCCGGCACGCGATGGCATACGACGGCAGCCGCCACGTGACGGTGCTCTATGGAGGACAAGGCGAGGATCAAGGCGCGGGCTACCTCGGCGACGTCTGGGAGTACACGAGCGCCACACCGTCGAGCGTCCCGACGCTCGCGACGGGCCTCGGGAGCCTCCGGGATGCTGACAACGCTCCGGACCAGTCGATCGCGCGGACGTTCCGGGTGACGTGCGCGCCCGGGTTTGGAGGTGTGCCGGACTGCACGATCACGGGGCCACCGCCGGGTTCGGGCGATCCCACTCCGCGAGGCCCGCTCATGCACACGAACCTCTCGGCCTACTCGCCATCAGAGTACGGTGTGAACGTCGCGGTCGGGGACATCGGTCATGACAACCCCGCGGGCCCGACGATCGTCACCGGCGCCGGGGGGAGCTACGCGCTCGGCCCGCACGTCAAGGCGTGGCGGTGGGACAACGACGCGCCGATCTCGAAGATCAGCTTCTTCGCGTACGGGACGCTCCATTACGGAGTGAAGGTCGGTACGGGGAACATCGGGTGCGGCATCCTGCACCAGCTCTACTGCTCGAACGGCAAGGAGCAGATCCTCACAGGCCCAGGTCCGGGGAGCGTCTTCGCTCCGCAGGTCCGATCGTGGGCGTACAACACCGCCAACGGCATGGACCCGAACTACAACGTGAACTTCTATGCGTACGGCAACGGCACGGACGTGTTCTACGGCGTGAACGTCGCGGGCGGCAACATCGACGACGACTCGTGGGACGAGATCGTCACGGGCAACGGTCCGGGGCCGGGCACGACGTACTACACGCCGACGGCCAAAGTGTTCAACTACGATGACAGCTCCGTGATCCTGGTTCAGACGCTCACGCCAAACCTGCCGCCGCCTTGTGTTGCGCACGGTGTTCATGTGGCGACCGGGAATCTCGACAGCAACGCCTATGACGACGTGATCGTCGGTGTGGGACCGGATCCGATCGTCAACGATAGCCAGCTCGCGGCCTACCTCGTCACGGCGGGCCCGACGTTCACGTTCAAGACCAGCGTCCAGCCCTGGCCGACTGCGCAGCCCCGAGGTGCGTATGCTGCGGGCGGCTACTTCGGGATGTCGAAGGACCTCGCCGTCGGCGGCGAGGTCGGCGGGCAGCAGAACGCGTTCAACGGCGTGGTCGGCGGCGTTTTTCTCAACTCGTCCGGCGACCTGCAGCGTATCAACTCCTTCTACTTCTCTCCCTACAACGTTTGGATGGGTGCCAACGTGGCCGCGGCGAAGGTCCCGTTCCAGCTTCCAACATCTGGTGCCGCGTCCGGAGCCGGATCGGACGATGTTGCCGGCCTCGTTGACGTCCTCCTCCGGTTTCTTCAGGCGATTCCCGACGCGAGCTACGCGTGCGACTACTGCAAGGAGCCCGAGCAGGGCAAGTGGAGCGAGTGGGGATCGGATGCGCGGAAGGCCGTCGTCATGGACCAGGTTGCCAAGCTGGAGCGTGGGCTGGGGACCATGACAAAGGCCGAGCGCGACCTGATGCTCGACGACATCGGGAACCTCGTGTCGGACAAGGCGCTCGGCGTGCAGAACGCCGAGGCGCTTCTCGGCGTGCAGGAGCAGATCCAGACCCTCAAGGCGCTGCCATGAGCCGGGCTCTCCGGGTGGTTGCCACCATGGCGATCGCCTCGATCGCGACCTCCTGGGCGTCCTTCGCCCAGGAGGTCCGCGTCAACGAGGCGCTCTTCTACGCTCAGAACTATCCTGACATTGATGCCGCGGACAGATTTGTCGTGGGCTGGACGGGGACTAATCCTGTGTGCGGCGTCAACAACGATCTCCCGCAGTTGCGATACCTGGCGGCGGTTGGTGACTTCCTGACCCCGCAAGTCGACGCCTCGGGATGTACGGTCATCACGCAGGGAGCCAAGACGGCGCTGCTGCCGTCCGGAGTATCGCTGATGGTTCTCGAGGAGAACGATCAGGTCACCGGGAGGCTGTTCGACACTGCCGGAGCACCCTTGACAGGTTGGTTCCAGATCAGCGCTGACCCGCCAGTGGCGGCCAGGTACCCGACAATTGCAGTGTTGGGACCGGATCGGTTCGTCGTGGTGTGGCAGAACATGAACGAGGTCTCCGTCTATGGCACGGTCGTGCTGGCGGACGGGACACAGCCGCAGCCGCAGAAGCTGCTCCAGAGCACTCCGCCCAATCCGTTTCCCCAGGTCGCGGTCCTGGGAAACGGCCATGTCGTCGTGCCGTGGTACAACTCCTCGACTATGGAGTTGCGGGCGGCCATCTACGATTCCCAGCTCAACGCACTGGGCCCAGTCGTCGTCGTCGCTGATCCGTCGAAGCAGTCCGGCTACTACGCGGTCGACGCGGGCATGTCCACCTATGCAATCGCCTGGCAGGCCGGAACGTCACCGGTCGAGGTCTTCCTGAGGGTCCTTGATGAGGCCGGGGCCGTCACACAGCCGATCGACGTCTCCGGTCCGACCTCGGAAATCGAGGGTATAGTCGGTCTTGGAGTGGGCACGGATGGTAGCGGCGCGGTCGTCTGGAATGTCAACGGCGATACGACCCTCAAGGGTCGCCGGTTCGATCCAATGGGCGTCCTTCTCGGTCCACCCGCGCTCTTTGCAATCAACAACTACAGCGCCAAAGCCCGTCCGACCATCGGCATGATGTCGAACGGCGACTTCGTTGCCGCCTGGGAGAACTCGCCTTGCACGACCGGAAACAACGTCTGCATCGACATGCGCCGCTTCTTCTTTCCGGTCTCCCTCGCTCTCGGCCCAGGACCTGGCGCCGCCAATGCCCCGCAGGCCGTCACGGTCCGGCCGGACGGGCGTGCCGGCTTCGGCACGTTCACGCCCTACGGCGCTGGCGGTTTCGGCTGCAACGTGGCGTCCGGCGACGTCGAGAACGATGGGCTCGATGAGATCCTCACGGGCCCTGGACCCTCCGCCGTCTACGGGCCCCACGTCCGCGGTTTCGAGCGCGACGGCGTCCCGATCGCCAAGGTGAGCTACTTCGCCTACGGGACGCTGCGCTACGGGGTGCGACCCGCATCGGGCGGGCTCGACGCGGATCCGTCGCTCGAGATCCTGACCGGACCCGGTCCCGGCGCCGTCTTCGGCCCGCACGTGCGCGGCTGGAACTACGACGGCCAGACGCTCACGGCTCTCTCGAAGGTGAGCTTCTACGCTTTCGGCACGCTGAAGTACGGAGCGGGCACGGTGGGCGGCGACGTGGACGGGGATGGGTTCGCCGAGATCCTGGCGGCGCCAGGTCCGGGGAACGCGTTCGGCGCCCAGGTGCGCGGCTTCAACTACGACGGTCAGGCAGTCACCGCCATGGGGAAGCTGAACTACTTCGCGTACCCGTCGCCGGCGGCCTACGGCACGTCGATCGCCGCGGCCGACGTGGAGAGCGACGGGCTCGGCAACTACGGCGACGGGTTCGAGGAGATCGCCGCCGCGAGGGGGCCGGATCCCGCGGGCGGGCCGGACGTGACGATCTTCGACTACGACGCAAGCTCCGTGGTCTCGAAGATCGGCACGCTCGCGCCCTACGGCACGCTCTACGGGGCGAAGGTGGCGGGTGGGGATGCCGACGCGGGCGACGTGGAGGAGATCGCCACCGCGCCGGGCCCGGACCCCACCGCGACGGCGCGCATCCTGGCGTGGGAGTACTCGCCGGAAGTGTCCCAGGACCCGAACGCTCCCTACTTCGTGACGATCCCGACCGACGACTTCACGGCCTTTGCCGGCATGGACCACGGCGCCACCATCGCCATCGGCACCTTCGAGTAGCCCCCGGGGAGCTCGGGCGCGGTCTCACCCGAGCTCCAACCCGGCGAACCGCTCCGGTGGCGGATCGGATACGATCTCCGGTCCGATTTCGCGGACGACGAGGAGACCTGAATGGCAAGGGCGACCATCGGCATCATCGGGGGCAGCGGCCTCTACCAGATGGAGGGTCTCAGCGCGGTTGAGTCCGTCCAGCTCGAGACTCCGTTCGGAAAGCCGTCGGACGCGATCCGCGTCGGCTCGCTGGAGGGGCGGCAGGTCGCGTTCCTTGCGCGCCACGGCGCCGGGCACAAGATCCTCCCGACCGAGATCAACTACCGCGCCAACATCTATGCCCTGAAGAGCCTGGGCGTGGAGCGGATCCTGTCGGCGTCGGCGGTGGGGTCCATGCGCGAGGAGATACACCCGATGGATCTCGTGATCCCCGATCAGTTCATCGATCGCACGCGCCACCGGGCGGACACGTTCTTCGGCCACGGGATCGCGGCACATGTGTCGTTCGCCGATCCGGTCTGCGGCGAGCTCCGCCGCGTCGTCGGGGAGTCGGCGCGCGGCTCCTTCGAGCGCATCCACCCGTCGGGCACCTACCTATGCATGGAGGGTCCGCAGTTCTCGACGCGCGCGGAGTCGCACATGTACCGGAGTTGGGGCGTCCACGTCATCGGCATGACCAACCTCACCGAGGCGAAGCTCGCGCGCGAGGCGGAGATCTGCTATGCCACGCTCGCACTGGTGACCGACTACGACTGCTGGCGCGAGCACGGGGAGGAGGTCTCGGTCGAGACGGTGATCTCCTACCTGACCAAGAACGCGCGGGCGGCGCAGGACGTCATCCGCCGGGTCGTCGCCGCGATGCCGCAGGACAGGTCTTGCCCCTGCGGGAAGGCGCTCGCCACCGCGATCATCACGGACCGGACCCAGATCCCGGCGGCGCGGATGAAGGAGCTCTCCCTTCTCATTGGGCGTTACGTCAACTGATCCCGCGCCCCAGGCGCGCGCGGCCCGCCACAGCTACGGCCTCCTCCCCGCGCTCGGCATCTTCATCTTCCTGATGATGGCGATGGCGCTCCGGGCCGCGTTCCTGAAGGCCGGCGTCTACGCCTACGTCGACGAGACTCCCATCAGGAAGCCGATCGTCGACTTCTACAAGGAGCTCTACCTGAAGAGCGACGGGAAGACCCGCCCTGACGACGCCGAGGTGCGCTCCGCGCTGTCCCGATCGGTGTACGACGCGATCGAGCGGGAGCTCGTGAGCCGGGAGGCGCGGCGGCGAGGGATGAAGGCGGATCGCGAGCGGGTCTGGCGGGCGCGGCGGGACCTGATGGACCGCGTCGCGGCGTGGAGCCCCATCGATCGAGTCATGCGCGCGGTGAGGGTGACGGAACCCGAGCTCATGGCGGAGCTCGAGAAGGACGTCCTGCTGAAGGACGTCGGCCGCGAGATCTACCGCACGGTGCCCGAGCCGACCGAGGAGGAGGTGGAGAAGTTCTACAACGAGAACGTCCAGCTCTTCGCCGAGCCCGAGGGGACCCGCGTCTTCGAGATCTACATCCGCAAGGGAAACGATGTCCCTGGCCAGGAGGATGCGCTCCGACGCGCGGAAGCGGCGCGCGCGGAGGCGCTCGCGGGCGGGAACTTCAGCGACCTTGCGAGCCGCCTGTCCGAGGGGAGCGGGAAGTGGCGTGGCGGCGACCTCGGGTTCGTGAAGCCAGGCTTCCTGCCGCGGCCGATGGAGGTGGTCGTGCGCGACCTCCCCGAAGGACAGGTGTCCGAGATCATCGAGACACGCGACGGCTACCACATCGTCATGGTGGCGGGACGCCGTCACTTCGGCTACACGCCGCTCGCGGAGGTACGGGAGAGCATCGCCCTGCGATTGCGGATCAGGGCGCAGTCGTACCGGCTCGCCCAGCTCGAGAACCGCCTGCGCGCGGCGTCGCGGGTCGTGCGCTACGACCTGACGCCGTTGCCGCCACGTCGCTAAGCTTGCCGAACCGGCGGGGGACAAGCCCCCGCCCTACGAAACTTGCCGAACCGGCGGGGGACAAGCCCCGCCCTACGAAACCGGCGGGGGACAATCCCCCGCCCTACAGCCGGCGGGGCAGGCCCCGCCCTACGAAAACCGGCGGGGACAAGCCCCGCCCTACAGGCCGGCGGGGGACAAGCCCCCGCCCACCGGCGCTCGGCGGGGGACGAGCCCCCGCCCTACGAAAACCGGCGGGGACAAGCCCCCGCCCTACAAACCGGCGGGGGACCAGCCCCCGCCCTACAGACTCAGGGGACCAGCCCCCCGCCCTGGCTCCGGCGGGGGACGAGCCCCCGCCCTACGAAAACCGGCGGGGGACGAGCCCCCGCCCTACGAAACTCGGCGGAGGACGAGCCCCCGCCCTACGAAAACCGGCGGGGGACGAGCCCCCGCCCTACGAAAACCGGCGGGGGACGAGCCCCCGCCCTACGAACTCGGCGGGGGACGAGCCCCGCCCCAACGAAAACCGGCGGGGACCCGTTCGAAGGTGAACGAGACGAGCGAGGAAGCGGGGGTGATCGATGCGACGAGGTAGCGTTCTGGCCTTCGTCCTTGCCAGCGCGTTGACTGCCGCGGCGGAGGAGTCTGGCTTCAAGTCGAGCGGGCGCTACGACGCCGCGCTCCAGATCCGGCTGGGGATGGATCCGGCCGTGGCGCTGATCGGTCAGAAGACCATCGTCGCCGAGATCACCGGGGCGAAGGCGACCTCGGTGAAGTTCTACGTGGACGGCGAGCTTGCGGGTTCCGACGAGTCGGAGCCCTACGAGACGCGCTTCGACTTCGGCCCGACGCCCAGGCATCGCGAGATCGTCATCGTCGCGCTGACGGCCGCGGGCGCGAAGAACAAGCGCATCTTCTCGACGGATGCGAACGGGATGCTCGACCCCGCGATCACGACCGCGGCCCCGCCCGCTCCGGACGCTGGCGACGCAAGCGCGCCGCGTCCGACGCGCGGCCGGCCTCTCCGATCGCGCGGGCGCGCCGCGCTCCGCCGCGGAGACGGGAGATCGGCCGGCACGTCGGTCATCTCCGTGGCGCTCCTCGAGCCCTTCGGAGACGTGGTGACGGGCAAAGTCCTCGATCGTCGTCGACGCGCGGGCGCGCAGCCCCACAGCGTCGCGCGCGTCGAGATCTACGTCGACGGTGCGCTCGTCACCACGCTGAAGGCGGCTCCGTACGAGACCACGTTCGACTTCGGCTCCGATCCGCGCCCGCGCGAGGTCAAGGCCATCGCCTACGGCGAGGCCGGGGATGCGGTCAGTGCTCTCTGGAAGAGCGAGGGTGCGGCTCCCGCCTCCGCGGCTCGCGAGCTCTCGGTGAAGTTCGTGACACCCAAGGAGGGCGATTACCTCGCGGGCCCCGTGACGCTCCAGGTGGACGTGGCTGGGGCAGCGCCCGCGCGCGTCGACTTCTTCGTCGACGGATCGCTCGTCGGCTCCGCGGACAAGGAGCCGTGGGAAGTGAAGTGGGAAGCCGGCACGAAGGTGCTCGCACACCAGGTGAAGGCCTATGCCTACGATAGGAACGGCGGGCGCGCCGCTGCGACGGTGAGCACCAAGCCGCTCGACGTCGCTATCGTCGAGGAGGTGCGCGAGGTCGTTCTCAACGCATCGTTCACCGACCGCCAGGGCCGGCCGATCGCCGATCTCAAGCAAGAGGAGATCGCCGTCAAGGAGGACGGCAAGGAGCAGGAGATCACGGGGTTCAAGCCTGGTCGCGCCCCATCACGCTCGCGCTGGTGATCGACGCGTCGGGGAGCATGGAGCAGAAGCTCGCCGACACCAAGATCGCGGCCGCGAGCTTCGTCGACCAGCTCACGCCGGACGACCGGGCCATCGTCATCGCCTTCTCGGCCGAGGTCCAGGTGCTCTGCAAGGCGACCGCCGACAAGGCGAAGCTGAAGTCCGCGATCCAGTCGATCCAGGTGCAGACGTCGACGGCGCTCTACGACGCGCTCGCGTTGTCCATCGACGAGCTGAAGGCGGCGGCGGGACCCGACGGACGCAAGGCCATCGTGATCCTGTCCGACGGCGAGGACTCGGGCAGCGGGAAGAACACCTACGAGGCCGTCGAGAAGGCGGCGATCACCGCCGACGTCCGGGTCTACAGCATCGACATCACGCGCACCTCTACGGCGACCAACATCAAGGCGCTCGGCGGGAGTCCGTTCGCGCAGGTCTCGAGCACGACGCTGCGCGGCCTCTCGGACCAGACCGGCGGCGACGCCTACTACGTGGCCGCTCTCATCGAGCTGAAGGACAGCTACGCGAAGGTCGCCGACGACCTCCGCCGCCAGTACTGGATCACCTACCGCCCGTCCAACACCAAGAAGGACGGCAAGTGGCGCGAGGTCGGGGTGGAGGGCAAGGAGCGGAAGCTCCTCGTGAAAACGCGCGCCGGGTATTATGCTCCGACGCATTGACGCCTCCGGCCGCCCGCCGGACGCGCGAAAGCAACCCGCCGGGGACCGCGTCCCCGGCCGCTGAGGAGGTTCGACGTGATGCTTCTCCAACTCCTGATGGCGCTCGCCGCGCCCACCGCCCCCGGGCCCGTGTTCGTGAGGATCGAGGTCACGACGGCCCATAGCTGTCCGAGGCCGACCTGCGACTCCGCAGGAGAGCTCCGGGCGGGCGAGAAGCTCAAGCTCGTCGAGATCCAGGGCGACTGGGGGAAGGTCTCTTCCGAGAGCGGGACGCTGTCGGCCTGGGCGCCGCTCAACGATCTCGCCGCCGGCGTTCCCGAGAGCCGCACGTCGAAGGGCGACGGCAGCATCTACGCTTGCCCCAAGGGCGATTGCAAGGTGGCGGGTGCGGTGAAGAAGGGCGACTCGGTGCTCCTGGTCAGCGATGCGGGCGACGCGCTCCTGGTGCGGGCGAACAACGTCTCCGGATACCTGCGCGACAAGGCGATGCTCGAGGTCGCCGTCGCCTCGACTCCGAAGTACATTCCCCCCGCGGTCCCGCCGAAGTACATCCCGCCCGACGAGAAGCCGAAGTACATCCCGCCCGCCGAGAAGCCGAGGTACATCCCCGCCGACTCTCCGGCGG
The DNA here is from genome assembly GCA_046331505.1 of Acidobacteriota bacterium. Lineage (GTDB taxonomy): Bacteria > Acidobacteriota > Vicinamibacteria > JAXLQT01 > JAXLQT01 > JAXLQT01. Next base: position 74,607 of record JAXLQT010000003.1, on the reverse strand, counting down.
TCTACATCCCGCCGGCACAACCCGCGTCGATGGCGAAGAGCAAGCCCCCCGATCCCAACATCGTCTACGTGCGGATCCCTTCGTCGGACATCCACGCCGAGGCGCGCGCGGCCTCCAAGGCCGACAACAAGATGCCGGGCGGCGCCAAGCTCTACGTGAAGAAGAAGGAAGGCGACTTCATCCAGGTCGGATCCTCCGACGCCTCCGCTGCGCCGCCGCTCGGATGGATCGCCGCCGCCGACGTGCGGAACGTGCCGCCGATGATCTACAAGCTGAAGGCGGAGAAGCTCGCGTTCCACACGTGCCAGGACGCCGCCAAGTGCCCCGAGAAGGTCGCGAAGGGCCTGAAGGCCGGAGACCAGCTCGTCGTGATCGACGAGGCGACGGGCGGCGCGCAGATGCTCGTTCTCCTCCCTGGGCAGAAGGACAGCTTCGGCTGGGTGAAGTCAGGCGATCTCGAGCCCGGATCGTAGGGCTGGCTGATCGGCAGCGGGTCGTTCGTGGCGCGGGCTCGTGCCCCCGCCAGTAGAGCTCAGCGCCGCGCGTCGGCGAGCTCTCGCTCCGCGCCGGCGATCGCCTCGCGCGCCCGGCTCTCCTGGGACATCTCGGACGAATCCATCACGCCGTCGGCGAGGAACCCGCGCAGCATCTCCTCGTGCTCGTTTCGCAGCCCCTCCACGCGCTTGCGTAGCTCCTCGATGCGCTGCTCGGTCCGGTCGGGTCTCTCGGCCGGGGGCGGCGGGGACGGATCGCTTCCGGCTTCGCTCGGCGGCGGTGCCACCGGCTCGGGCATCGATGGCGGCGGCTCCGGCGCGGCGCTTCCGTCGTGCGCCGGAAGGTCCGCGTTCGTGAACGCGTTCTTCCCGGCCGCAGGCGCCGCGTTGGCCTTCTCGGTCGCGGCACGATCGACGTCAGCTTCCGGCAGCGACGCCTGGCCGCCGCCGGGGAGCGTGAAGCGCGCTTTCCCGCCTTCGTAGCTCGGCGCGCTCGCGATCTCCATCTTCCGGCCGTCCTTGGTGACGAGCGTGTAGGCCGATGCCATCGAGGCGAGCGCGACGATCGGGAGAGCCGCGTGCCACCGCACGCCGCGATGATACCGGCAGCGGCTGTGAAGAGCTACGTCCTCGATGGTCCACGGGGTAACATCGACGGTCATGCGAAGGCTCTTCGTCCCGATCCTCCTCGGGCTCCTGCTCTGCCGATCGACCCGCGCGGCCACCTCGATGGAAGTGGACGTCGCGATCAAGACGGTCGAGACGACCGACCTCGATCCGCAAGCGCGGTTCAAGGCCGTGCAGAAGCTCGGCGAGCTCAAGGTCGTCAAGGCGTGATCCTGGGTGCCCTCGTGGCGGCGCTCAGGCCGGTCCATGGAGATCCCGACGCCGACTGGGTACGTGCGCAAGGCCGCGGTCGCGTCGCTGGCGCAGATCGGCGACGAGGCCGTCGGGCCGCCTAGAAGGTCGTCGACGATCCCGATCCGATCGTCCGGGCCCTCGCGCTGGACGCTCTCACCAAGCTCCGTGCGGAAGGTGTCGGGGCGTTGCTTGCGAAAGAGCTTGCCTCCGATCCCGAAGAGCAGGTGCGCATGGCCTGTGTGGTCGCCCTGGAGGGACTTCGGCGGGGCGAGGATCGCGGCGCTGCGCACGGCGGCGAAGAGCGACCTCTTGAGCCCGGTACCGCGCGAACGCGCGGCCCACGTCGCGGACTGGGCTTGAGGCTCGCCGGTAGGCCAGGGGCCGCCGCCCAGGCAGCTCTTCGCTCTCGAGAGCTACCGCGTCGGGCGCGCACCCAGGTCCGGGCGCGCGAACCACATCTTCAGGCGATGGATGAGCGAGAGGACGCGGCCTTGCGCAGGACGAGCCTCCGGTAGCCCTCCTCCTCGGCGTCGATGTCGGCGTCCTTGATGCGCTCGGTCGCGGAGCCCCGAGATCCCCAGAGCCGTCCGATCTCGAAGAGCCGCTGCCACCGGTTGGCTGGGAGAGGATCGCCTGCGCCTTCGCGGCGGCGTCGCGGACGGGGCAAGCTCCAGGATCGGGGCCGGCGGATCGCCTGCGGCCCGCGTCTCGGCGATGAGCTTCCTGCCCTGGAAGAGCGCCAGCCGCACGGGCTCGCCCACGGTCGCGACGCTGTGGAGGACCTCCGTCGCGAGCGTCTCGGAGAGGAACCGCGCCACCTCGGTGTGGTCGGCCTGTGCATCGGCGAACACGAGGCACCAGTGGGCCCGGAGCGGCGACACCTCGAACCCGAGGAGCTCGTCCGCCGGGAGCACGCCGCGGCTCGTCGGTAGCTCGTAGCCGCGGCTCTTGTAGAACGCCACGACGCCTCCATGGATCGCCCTGCGCGGTCTTCTTCACGCAGATCGCTTCGTACCGGGTCATTGCGGCCGATGGTAGCAGGAGCGCGGGCTGCATAGATCTCCTGCGTGGAAGCGAGATCGTCGGCCAAGCGGCGCAACTTCCGGAGACGGTCGGTCCCTACGTCCTGGAACGGTTGCTGGGGCGGGGGCGGGTACGGGGCGGTCCACGTGGCGAGGCACGCGACGACGGGCACTGTCGTGGCGCTCAAGACCGTGACGGTGCCTTCCAGCATCACCTCGCCGGCATGAGGCGAGAGATCGCGTGCCTGGCGGCGATCGCCGCGCGCGGCATCCCAGGGCTGCCGCGCTTCGTGGAACGCGGCGTGGAACGGGGTTGCCAGCGGTGGCGATGGAGCTCGTGTCGGGCCCGACGCTCCGCCAGCCATCGTCGGCACGTCCGGAGTCGCGACCGGCTACGAGCCGACGCTTCCCTCGGGTACGAGAGGGAGGCGCACGAGCCCGCGGCACGGCGCGGCTGCGCGATCTCCTGGGCGTCGTCGAGCGCAAGCCTGCCTTCCCCTCGCACTCCTTCACGGCGAGGGGCTCGTGCACTGCGATGTCAAGCCCGAGAACATCATCATGCGTGCGTCGGGAGAGGCGGTCATCGTCGACTTCCCTGGGCTCTGGCCTCGCGCTTCTCCGGAGAGGTGAGCGCGATTCGCTCGAGATCGCCGGGGAGACCGCGGGCACGCTCTCCTACATCTCTCCGGAGCAGATCCGGGGCGAGCACGTCGACGCCCGGGTGGCCGACCTCTACGCTCGGGTGCCTTCTCCTACGAGTTCTGCGCCGGGCGGCCTCCGTTCGCCGGACCGGAGGTCGATCGACGTGATCCGCCAGCACCTCGAGGTCGATCCTCCTCGCCGCCGCGCGGCGCCGGGATCTCGGTGGAGCTCGGGCTCGTGATCGCCCGGATGCTCGCCAAGGGACGCTCGCGACCGCGTCGGGTACGCGGAGGACGTCGCGCTCGCGCTCCAGCGGTCGCGCGGCGACGCGCCGAGGCCGCTCTTGCCTCGGCCTCGGCCGGATCTCTTCCGCACCGGCTTCGTCGGGTGCGCGGAGACGCTCCGCGTGCTCCAGCATCGTCTCCAGGACGTGCGGCGCGGTGCGGGCGGCGTCGTCTTCATCGGCGCGGAGAGCGGAGCGGGCAAGACCCGGCTCCTGAAGGAGGTGGCGCGGCGGCGCGCGCCCTGTCGCCTGACGTCCTGGTCGCCGAGAGTCCGGGGCGAGATGGTCGAGACGCGCCGCTCGGCCACTTGCGCCGCGTGCTCCAGGAGATCGGGATCGCCGTCGCACCGCGGACGCGACGACGGCGGCGGGCTCCTCGGCGATCGCGCCCAGGCTCGCCGCGTACGAGCCGTCGCTCTCGGATCTGCCCGGGGTCGTGCTCGATGCCGCGCCGCCGCTTCCGCCGCGCGCGTCGCGGCAGTTCCTCGCGGACGTCGTCGAGACGCTCCGGGCGGTCGCCGAGACGGAAGGCCTGTGCTCGCCATGGACGACCTCCATGGACGAGCTCACGCTGATCTCCTTCCGCTTCCTCGTCGGCGCGCTGCCGGAGTGCCCGGTCCTCGTGCTCGCGGCCTACCGGATCGAGGAGCAGAGCGACCGGCTCCGGAGCATCGCGTCGATGGCGGGCGCGAGCGCCATCACGCTGGACCGGCTCGACGAGAGCGCCGTGGAGTCGCTCTGCGCGGATGCGCTCGCGGTCCATCCTCCGCCCGCGGATCTCGTCCGGTTCCTTGCCGACGTGAGCGAGGGCAATCCCTTCTTCGTCGCGGAGTACCTCCACGGGGCCGTCGACGAGCGCCTGCTGGTGCGCGAGGAGATGGGAGCCTGGAGGCTTGCCCAGGCGCTGGAGGGGTTGCCGCTGCCGCGCTCGCTTCGCGAGCTCCTGTCCCGGCGGCTCGATCGCCTGGACCCGGCCGCGCACGGTGGAGGCGGCCTCGATCGGCGCGGGAGATCGCGGAGACATCTTGAAGGCCATGCTGGCGGAGTCGGCGTTCTCGGCGTCGCGGCCGCGGAGGACGGTATCGCGGTCCTCCTGGCGTCGCAGGTGTCGAGGGCAACAGCCGGGACGCTTCGCTTCACGCACGACAAGGTCCGCGACGCCGCGTATGCCGCCTTCTCGCCGGAGCACGCGCTGCCGGGCACGTGCGGCGTGCGCGCGGGCGATCGGCGCGACGGCGCTGCGATCCTTCGAGGCGATGTCGGAGCTCGCGCTGCCACTGGACGCCGCGGGAGAAGCGGCGCGGGCCGCCACCCTCTGCCGGGAAGCTCCGCTCGCGGCATCCGCTGGGGCGTTCGAGGCCGCCGAGGTCTACCGCCGCTACCTCGCGATCGCGCCGTCTCCTTCCGAGGAGAGCGCGCGCCCAGAACGCCCTCGGCTGGGACGCTGCGGCTCACGAGTTTCCGCGGACGCTCTCGATTTCGCACCGCGCGGCGCTCGACGAGGCCCGCGCCGCGGATCGCGCGTCGAGGCGGTCCAGGCGCTGCGCGGCATCGGCAACTCGCTCCGCCTGCGGGGCGACGTCGACGCGTGCCTCGCGACCGCGCGGCAAGCGCTCGATCTTGCGCGCCAGCGTGGCGCGGACGATCTCGTCTCCGCCCTCACCACGGACATCGGTATCGACGCTGGAGCGGGGCGACATCGAGGGCGCGCTGGCGATCCACCGGAGCGCGCGCTGGCGCGCGCCCGGGACCGGGCGGCATCGATCCGCCGAGGCGACGAGCTCCTCCAACATCGCGGCCGCGCTGGGTGCCCAGGGGCGAATGTCGCGGCGGTGATGGCCGCGCAGGAGGAGGCGGTGCTGCTTCTCCGGATGCGCGGCGAGGCGCTCGATCGCCTCCTCCAGAACTCGCCGCGTTCTATCGACGCCGGCGAGGACGATCCGCGGCGCCGCCATCTCCGAGGAGGGGATCGCGCTGGAACCGAGCACGGGCAACCGATCGAGGCGATCATGCTCTCGAACTTCTCCCGTTCCTCCACGGTCAGGGCCGGCGCAGGAAGCGCGCGATCGGGCCTCGCGCTCCACGAGCTCGTCGGGGATCGGCGGAGCCATGGTCAGCCTGGGCCACTCCGCCGGTTCCTGCTGGATGCGGGCGATCCCGCGGGAGCGGAGGCTGCCTACGGGCGCGCCCTCGAGACGATGACCGCGCTCGGCGACGCGCGGTACGCCGCGCAGGTGCGCATCGAGCTCGCGCGCTGTCGGAGGCTGGGAGGCGGGATCGCCGACCCTGGCGAGCTCGATGGCGCGATCGCCGCGCTCGATGGCATGGGCGATGCTTCGTCCGCCACGGCCGGGCGCGTCGAGCACGTCTCGCAAGCGCTCGCGCGAGGCGAGGACGGCCTTCGGGAGCTCGGAGCGGCGCGCGCCGCGCTCGTGGCGCTCGGGGCGCGGGGGACCGCAGCATTGCGGCGCGCCTTCGAGTCCGTGGAGCTCGCGGTCGAGCTCCGGCGCTCGGGCGGAGCGCTCCGCGACGGCGAAGCTCCCGGCGGCCCCGCGTAGGCCTGGTCAGAATCCGAGAACCGCTCCCGCTGCGTTGGCTCCGTACCCGGTCGATCCCGGGAACGGCGTGAAGGAGAGCGCGGGTGCGAGCTGGGTCCCGTCGTAGGTGAACAGCCGGAGCGCGCTGGTCGCCGCGGGATCCACGCCGTCTCCCGCGATCAGGTCCTCGTCGCCGTCGGCGTCGATGTCGGCGAGGTCCATGCCGCCTCCGGTCGTCGTGAAGCCTGGAAGCGGCGCGACCCCGGTTCCGTCGAAGGAGAATCCCGCGACGCTGGGCGGGATCCCCGGTCCGGTCGCGGCGACGATCTCGCTCGGGCCATCGCCCTCGACGTCGCCCGATGCGACGCGCGCCCCGAACGCGCTCGTCGCGAACGCCATGAAGCTCAGGCCCGCGATCGGCGCGATCTGGAACCCGTCGTAGTCGAAGCCGCGGACCTGCGGGCCGAAGGTCGGACCCGGACCCGGCCCGGTGAGGAGCTCGTCGAACGCATCCACGTCGACGTCTCCTCCCGCGACGTTCGCGCCATAGCGGAGCGTGCCGTAGGCAAAGAAGCTGACGGCGGAGATCGGCCGCAGGGTCGTGCCGTCGTAGTCGAAGCCGCGCACGTGGGGACCGAACGGAGGTCCGTATCCGGCTCCCGTGACGATCTCGGCATAGCCATCGCCGTCGGCGCGCGCGCCCGTCACGTTCGCGCCGTAGCGCAGCGTTCCGTAGGCGAAGAAGCTCACCTTGGCGATCGCGCTACCGTCTCCGCGGAACGCGCGCACGTGCGGTCCCAGCGTCGGGCCGGGACCTGGCGCCGTGAGGATCTCGCCGCGCCCGCTCTCCCCCACGTCTCCGGACGCGACGTTCACGCCACGCCCGCCCGCCGCATAGGCGAGGAATCCCACACCGGAGTAGGCGCCCGTCGCGGCGAAGACCCTCACCTCGTTGGCCTCGGTTGGACCCGGCCCTCGGCCGGCGACGATGCTCGACGGCGCGACGTACTCCCATTCGTCGGCGAGGGACGACTGCGTCGAGGGTGTGTAACCACCGAAGAGGACGAGGGCGCCGCCCAGCCGGGCCATCGCGTGACCGTCGCGCGGAAGGAGTCCCGCGGGGGCGGTGGGCCCCGCCGACCACGTGGCTCCGTCGTACGCCCAGGTGTCGTTCTTGTAGACGCCGTCGTTGCCGCCGAAGAGCACGATGCTTCCGGATGCGTCGTCCCACGCCATACGAAGACCGTAGCGCGGCGTGAGACCCGCCGGGGGAGGCACGCCCGGCGTCCAGGCGGCACCGTCGTACTCCCAGACGTCGTCGAGGAAGACGCCCGGTCCCGCGCCCCCAGCCGCGACGACGGTTCTTCCGCGTCGCTCGTCGAACGCCATGCCGAACTGGGAGCGGCCGCTCATCCCTGGCGGAGGCGCGGGTCCACCGGACCAGGCGAAGCCGTCGTATTCCCACGTGTCGGACAGGTACGCCGACGGCATCAGGAGCGAGTGAAAACCGCCGAAGAGAACGATCCGCTGCCGGGCGGCGTCGTAGGCCATGCCGTGACCGTTGCGGCCCACCATCGCGGGCGGAGCCGCGGGCCCCGCGGTCCAGCCCGTCCCGTCGTATTCCCAGGTGTCGGACAGGTACTCCTCGCGCTGGCTCGCGCCGCCGAAGACGACGACCCGATCCCTGGAAGCCAGGTAGGCGCTCGCGTGCAGGAGGCGGCCCTCGAGCGCCGGCGGTGCGCTCGGGCCCGGCGTCCAGCGGCCGCCATCGAAGAGCCATGCGTCGTTGCGCCACCCACCGTCATGCCCGCCGAAGAGCACGAGCCGCCCGCGCTTCCGGTCGAGAGTGAGGGACGCGCCGACGCGCGCCGTGAGCACGCGAGCCCCTTCGCGCCAACCGGCCGCATCCAGCTCCAGTACTTCGCTCGTCGTTTCCTGACTGTCCTCCGATCACGACGAAGACGCCTCGAAGCGTGTCGAAGGCGGCCGCGTGGCTCCCGCGTGGTCGAGCTCTGGCGGTACCCGTTGCTCCGGGCGTCCACGAGACGCCGTCGTAGGCTCGTCGCCAGGGTGCTCCGCCCGCCGTGGCGCCGCCGTGGGCGGTGACAGGCCCGCGCCGCGTCGAACGCCGCCAGCCGTCATGCGCCGGGTGAGCCCCGAGCGGCGCCGGTCCCGCGATCCACGCCCCACCCGACAGCTCCCGGGTGTCGTTCCGGTAGGTGGTGTCGTAAGCGCACTCGAAGAGGATGGTGCGGGCTCGCGCGGAGTCGTAGCGAGAGCATCGCCCATCCGCGCAGCAGGCGGGCCCGCTGTGAAGCTCGCTCCGTCGTAGAGCAGGTGTCGCCCAGAGCGGCGCTTCCGTCCCAGCCGCCGAAGAGGATGGTCTTCCCCTGCGATGCATCCCACGCCATCGCGTGCTGGGCGCGCGCGACGAGCCCGGAGCGGCGGCGCGAGGCGGGCGTCCGCGGCACCGTCGTACTCCACGTGTCGCTCGCGACGTTGAACGAGGCGGCGTACCCGCCGAACAGGACGATCCGCTGCCGGGCGTCGAACGCCATCGCGTGAAGGCCTGGGTCCCAGCGCGGGAGGCGCCGGAGGTCCCGTCCTCCAGGCCACCCGTCGTACTCCACGTCTCGTCGCTCGCGCTCACGTATAGCCGCCGAACGATGCGGCCCCGGGCGGCGTCGAACGCGACCGCGTGGTCGTGGCGAAGGACCTGGCGGACCGGACGATCCCGCCACCCAGGTCCCGGGCGGGGAGCAGCGAGGAAGCGCACGCGCACACGAGACTCGCGCTGCTGGCTTCAGTACCACCTCCGGTGAGATCAAGTATCGAACCTGCGGGCTGCGAGTCAAAGGAGCACCGCGAGAGGGGGGATCTACAGGCCGAGATCGCGCGACCTCGGTGCCGTAAAGCGCCGAGGCACGGCGATGACGCCGTCGAGCGCCGGGATCACGACGATGCTCGATCGGAGTAGCTGGCGGCGCGGATGACCGCGCTCGCGCCGGGTCCGGACCCGGGGCCGTGGCGATGTCGCGTCAGGCGTCGCCCGTGAGCTCCCGGTCGCGAGGTCGAGACCGTACCTCGTCGCGGCGAACATGAACGCGTTGAAGCGGGAGCGCCGAGACGCCGGCAGCGTCGTAGTCGAAGGCCACGGGCTGGGCGCCGAACACGCGGCGCCCGGTCCTGGAGGTCGCGATCTCCGCGAGCGCATCGCCGTCGTGATCCCCGCGGCGACGTTCACTCCGTACTTGAGCGTCTGGTAGGCGAAGAACGACACCTTGGCCATGGGCGTGACGCATTGTCGAAGTTGAATCCGCGTACGTGCGGGCCGAAGAAGACGCTCCCGGGTCCGGCACCCGTGAGGATGTCGAGCATCGCCATCGACGTCGCCCGCGCCGACCAGGCATCCGGCGGAGCGTGCCGGTAGGCGTAGAAGTTGATCTTGCCGATGGGCGTGACGGTGCCGCCGCCGTAGTTGAACGCGCGCACCTGAGGTCGAAGGTGCCGCCCGGTCAGGAGCGGTGATCAGGACCTCCCGCCGGACGCGTCGCCGTCAAGCTCGCCCCCGGAGACGTTCGCGCCATAACGGCGGCGTGAGCGTCGAACGCGAGACCGGCCAGCGGCGTGCCGAAGCGATCGCGAGGACCGTGGATGCAAGCGCCGGATCGGGGCCGCCTCGGTCAGGACGTCGTGGAACCCGCGCCGTCGGGATCGGTGCGACGTTGTCGCCGAAGGCCATCCGGCGTACGGGATCACGTCGAGGCCCGTCGAGGATCCGTTGGAGCGCAGCGCCAGCACGAGGACGCGTTCGCGGGCCCAGCCCCGGGGGACACGGCGATCTGATCTATCGCGGGGCCGCAGCTTGCGGGGAGAGATAGCGCGATCTGCGGCCAGAAACAGAGCGCGCGGCGGCGTTCCGGTGTCACACTGGTAGAGGACGTTGTTCGCGTCGAAGCTGTCATGGCGTTTGAGCGCCGCGTAATTCGACGATCCTCTTCGGCCGGTTCAGGGGGATGACCCGCGATGTAGAGCGGCTCGCCCTGGACGATGGGGCGCGGATCGGCGTCGAGCCAGCCATAGCGCGCGCTGGGCAGGCCGTCGAGCGTCATGACGCTCCAGTCGAGGTGATGTCTCCGCTGGTCGCGAGGAACGTGCCGCCGTCGTAGGTGTCGACGGGATCGAGGGCCGTTGCCCGCGCAATCCTGGGTCTCAGTCGAAGCGCACGACAGGCGTGTCGAGCTCGGCCTGCGTGTCGACGCGGTGGAAGTTGCTGATGAAGTGGTCCTGGCAGGACGCAGGCCACCCCGTGCAGGCCGAAGAAGATCCCGCTTCCCGGCGGGCTCTCGAAGATCATGCGGCCGACGCGCATGGCGCGGTCGTAGGAGCGCCTGGCCGAGGAAGCACTTCGCTTGCTGCGAGTCGTCGACGCCGCACGGCGACCGGGACGCATCGTCGTCGCGTGCCGGGTCGCCGTGGGCAGGGCGGTCGATGGCGAAAGCCCGGCGCGCGGGAGCCAGGGGCGGCGACCAGGCCGCACCTCGAGACGATCGCCGTCGGCTGACCGTGGACAGAAGGCCCCGAGGTCGTGCCGGCCGCGGCCTGGTAGGACGCGACCGTGCGTCCCCAGCCGTCGGCGATCTCGACCTTGTCCCAGGCGCAAGATCGAGGAAACAGCGGTGGACGCGCAACCACCGAGCGCCCGTCGTAGCTCAGGGTGCAGGTCAGCACCATTCGGCCACACGCGCGACGTAGGGGTGGTCGCTCTGCACGTCACGGAGCACGCTCTCGCCGGCGCGCACCATGGCATCGCTCGCCCCGCCGCCAGGGGGCGGCGGGGAGGATCGATGCGAGCGCGCGCCGCGGGAAATCACGAGATGTAGGACGGCTTGCTGGCGGCGAAGGAGGGCGCTCCTTCAACCCGCCGGTGCCACGCAGGAATGCGCGTCGGCGCCAGCGGCATCGCATAGCCGCGCAGCGCGAGGTTCGTGATCCACGGGGTGAACGCGATGTGCGTGAAGGCCATCGTGAAGGCGGGGCCGGCCATCCATGGGTTGTCGCCCATCAGCTTCTCGACGTTCCCGAGCGCGCATCGCCCGCCGTTCCCACCGTACGCTGCTTCCGCGTCGACGTCCGCCTCGACGCTTGAGGGCGGCGGGCCTCCGGCCTTCACGTCCCGCGCGGGGAGTCGAGGACCGCGCCCGATCTTCGCGGCCTCGGGCAGGAGGTCCATGTAGGCCATGCAGCACACAGAGCCCGCGTGCGGGCGCGATCAACAGGTCTTCCGGCAGCAGGGCGGGACGACTTCCTCGAGGGGCTCATGATCACGAGCGACTCCGAGCGCCAGATGCCGTCGACGACGAGGGTCGGCGACATGGTTGAGCGGGTTCGCCCGGCGAGCTCCGGAGCGTGTCCTGCCTATCGAACGGGAGGATGGACTCGTAGGCGAGCCCTTTCTCGTGAAGCGCCATGCGCGCGATCCAGCCATAAGGTGATTGATGGTAGAGCTTGAGCACGATCGATATCCGCCTGCATGAGATAGCACGGATCGATCCGTGTTGTATAGTCGCCGCGCTTGCCGAGACGGTCTTGATCACCGGAGCGACGGGCCTCATGGAAGCCACGCGGCGGAGGCTCGTGTCCGACGGCGCGCGCGTCGTGGCGCTCTGCAGGGTCTCGTTTTCCCTTGCGCGGCCTCGGCGTGGGATCCGTGAGGGCGATCTCGTGACGAGGCGGCCCTCGAGCGCGCGTGCCGGGGCGTCGACGTCGTGATCCACGCGGCAGCCCGGCTCGGCAGGGCCCTGGCAGGAGTTCACCGATCTCAACGTGACCGCGACGGGGGCGCTCGTGCGCATCTGGCAGCGGCGAGCGCGGGAGCGCAGCGCATCGTGCACGTCTCGAGCGTCGCGGTCTACGGCCGGACGGCGCGGCAGGGAATCGCCGAGGCCGCACGTCCCGGTGGTATCCTACATGGACACGAAGGCGGCGGGGGAGAGGGTCGCGCTCGAGACGGCGGCGCGCGCCATAATGGCATCAGCGATCGTCCGTACGTGCCTCGTCTACGGTCCGCGCGACCGGAACTTCCTTCCTGCCTCATACGGAACCTGAAGCGCGGGCGCCTGACCCTCGTGGGGACCGGGCAGCACCGCGCCAGCGGTGCTTTACGGGGACGGTGGCGGATCGCTGCGCCGTGCTCATGCTGGTGCATCCACGCGCGCCGTTCGAGGCGTTCAACGTCGATCCGATCCCTCTCCACGTGGCGCGAGCTCCTCACCGCGATCGCCGTCCGCGTCGACCGCACCTCCCCACCGCGCAGTTCCCACGCCGATCGCCTACGCCGTCAAGCGGCCTGATGAGATCGCGCGGCGTCCATTCTTGGCCTCACCGACGCGGTTCGTCGCGGGCGCCCTCGGCTACGACCTCTCGTACACGACCGCGAAGGCCAGGGCGTCCTCGGGTTCGAGCCTCGCGTGACGGTCCGGGACGGGCTCGAGCGGTCGATCGTGCCCTTGCGCGCCGAGGCGGCCTGATCGTGGGGGTCAGGACGATCCTGTCGCCGTGCTCGCTCCAGGCGTGGGAGTCGATCGCCGGCGGCAAGAGCGCCGACGTCAAGCGGCGCCTGGAGGAGGCGTGGTTCGGCGCGAAGGCCATCGCGCCCGAGGAGAAGAAGCCGGATCAGACGCTCATCGCGAGCCTGGTCGATCTTGGGGAGCTCTACGAGGAGCTCGACGACGAGACGGCGCTGCGCATGGACAAGATGGTGATGATGGTCTTCGAGCGCGAGCTCGGCGCGCAGCCGTTGCCCGTGTCCTTGATGCGCGACGACGTGCAGCGGCTGCTCTCGGAGCTGCGCGCCGCCGGAAGCGAGGCGGCCCTGACGTCGCTTCTGGACCACGTCGCGAACGGCCGGCGCTTCGGCGCCTCCGAGAAGCCCATCGACGTCCCGCACTACGGCTACCTGACGGCCGCGGAGTGCAGGGTGCTCTCGCAGGGCGCCTCGTCCCTCGTTGCGGCGGGACGCCCGAAGGGCTTCCTCGGCAAGCTCCTCGGCGGCGCACCCAAGCTCTCCGCGGCGTCGCTCGGGCTCCTGGAGAGCCTCGGAGCGCAGGTCGGGGCGGTGGCGGAGTCGGGCAGGGACCTCTTCACGGTGAACAGGGATCCCGACGCGCGCTGGGACATGGCGTAGGGCTCGCCAGCGTTCCCCGGCCTTGGCGAAGCTCCTCACGTCCCTCTTCGCGTTCCGTCTCGACGCATGGGAGGCGCTGCTCTCCGACGCGTCCGCGCTCGAGGCGGCGAGGGACCGGCTGCTCGCGCGGCAGGACCTCATGCCCGAGGAGCGGCCCGACGCCGAGGCGTTCTTCCGCGAGGCGATCCAGCGGGGTCACTTCTACGAGGCGCTCGCGCCTCGCTCGATGCGCAAGCTCGATCGCTGGCTCGTCGATCTCTTCCGGCACGAGCTCTCGCTGGATCCGCTCTTGCCTGACACGGGCTCCCATCGCTACGAGTGGGTGGGCGCGTTCATGGAGCGCAACGGCATCGATGCGACGGCCCGGCGCGTCTTCGAGAACCTGGTCTCCGGACGGCGATTCGGAAGGGTCGCGCCGATTCCCGAGGACCTCCCGTATTACGGCTACCTCCGGACGCCGGAGGCGGCCGTCGTCGCGTCCGTCCTCCCGGCGGTGCTCGCCGCGATGGAAGACGAGCGCGCGCGCATGACGCCGTTTCCGTGGCGCCGCCGGGGCTACGCACACGATCAACCTTACGAGCTCCTGCGCGCCCTCGTTCCGGCGATGAGCGCGGCGGCGGACCGCGGGGCCGACGTGCTCGCGATCAGCTTCTGAACATGGCCAAGCACCGGTCGCGACCTCCCGCGCCAGCGCCCCGTGTCCCGTCTCAGCCGCGCCGGGGCCCGCCGCCGCGGCGCGGGCGCCGCGCCCGCACGCCCGCGATCCTCCTCGTCCTCTTCTTCGTCTCGGGGACCACCGGCCTCCTCTACGAGGTGCTGTTCGCGCCGGCTGCTCGCGCTCGTCATGGGCAGCACCGTCTACGCCCTGACCACGGTCCTCACGGTGTTCATGGGTGGGCTCGGGCTCGGCGCCTACCTCGGCGGGCGTCGCGCGGCGAGCCTGCGCGATCCGGTGAGGGCCTACGGCTACTGCGAGCTCGGCATCGCCTCGTCGCTGCTCGTGCCGGTGGCGCTGACCCTGATGTCGCCTCTCTTCCGGAAGCTCTACGTGACGAGCGCCCCGGTGCCGCTCCGCTACGCGCTGCTCGCGTTCCCGGTCTGCGCGCTCCTTCTCCTCGTTCCCACGACGTTGATGGGCGCGACGCTGCCTCTTCTCGTCGAGGGGCTCGCCCGCCGCGGCCACGGCCTCGCGCGCTCGGCGGGGACGCTCATGCGGTCAACACGATGGGGGCGTTCGCCGGCGCGCTCGGCACGGGGTTCCTGCTCCTGCCGCGGCTCGGACAGACGGGGACGCTCGTGGCTGGCGCGGTGCTGAACGTGCTGCTCTGTCTCCTCGTCCTCCGCCGGTTTCCTGTCGATCCCTCGAGCGCCGTGACGACGCTCCCGTCGCCGGAGCCAGGGCCGCCCGGCACGACGCGGATCCTCATCGCGGTGTGCTACGCGGCCAGCGGATTCGCCGCGATGGCCTACCAGATCGGCTGGACGCGCGCGGCGGCGCTGTCACCGGCTCCTCCACCTACACCTTCTCGCTCATCGTCGCGGCCTTCATCTTCGGGCTCGCGCTCGGGGCCTTCCTCCTGTCGCGTGCCGGTGCCCTCATCGATCGCGCTCCATGGCTCTTCGGGGCGCTGCAGATCGCGATCGGAGCGGCCGCGGCGCTGCTCCTGCCCGTGCTGGGAGAGCTCCCCATCCACGCCTACGACCTCATCGGCCGCAACAAGGATTCGTTCGCGCGGCTCATGGCGGTCGAGCTCCTCATGCTCTTCGCCATCGTGGCCGTTCCGACCATGATGATGGGAGCGCTCTTCCCGCTCTCGGCGCGGATGCTCGCGTCCGGAGGGGCCGGCCGCGCGGTGGGGGCGGCGTACGGCGCCAACACCGCCGGGAGCATCGCCGGCGCCTTCCTCGCGGGCTTCGCCCTCCTGCCGGCCTTCGGCGTGCGGGGGACCTTGCTCTTCGCCTCGGGCATCAACGTGGCCTTCGGGTGCCTCGCGCTCGCCCTCGCGACTCCCGTGCGCGCGGCGCGCGTCGGCGCCGCGGCGCTGCTCCTCGCCGCGGCGTGGCCCCTCGGCGCGCGTCTTCCCGCGTGGAACCAGACCGTGCTCGCGAGCGAGCCCTATCTCCTGAAGGCGTCGTTCAAGGAGCGGCTCGCGCCGGAGCGCGAGGGCAAGGCGTGGTCGACGCGCATCGTCTTCTTCAGGGACGATCCCGACGTCACCGTGGCGGTGGAGCAGATCGGTGACGGCTGCGTGCTGCGCCTGAACGGCAAGGCGGATGCCTCGACGTTCGTCGACATGCCGACGCAGAGGCTGCTGGGCCATCTCCCGATGCTGCTCCACGGTCACGCGCGCACGGCGTGCGTCATCGGGATGGGCAGCGGGGCCAGCGCCGGGGCGGTCAGCGTCTACCCCGGCCTCGAGCGCGTCGACGTCGTCGAGATCGCCCGATCCGTGATCGAGGCGGCGCACCACTTCGACGAGGTCAACCACCAGATCCTCGCGAGCCCGAGGGCCCGCTTCCTCCTCGCGGACGGAAGGACCCATCTGCGCTTCACGCCGGAGACCTACGACGTCATCGTCTCCGAGCCGAGCAACCCCTGGATCGCCGGCATCGGCAAGCTCTTCACGGTCGAGATGTTCCGCGAGTGCCGCGCGCGGCTCTCTCCGGGCGGGGTCATGGCGGCATGGCTCCAGTCCTACCGCGTCAGCCGCGAGGCGGTCGCCGTCGTGCTGCGGAGCTTCGAGCGAGTGTTTCCCAACGTGACGGTTTGGACGTGCTCTCCGGGCGATCTCCTGCTCGTCGGCGTCAACGGCGACGCGACGCTCGATCTCGATCGGGTGCGGGCCCTGATCGCCGACCCGGCGATCGCGTCCGACATGTCGGCGCTGCGCATCGAGGAGCCGGCCGATCTCGTGCCGCACCTCCTGATGGGGAGCGAGGACGTGCGCCGCTTCACGGCGGGCGGCTCGCGTGTCAACACCGACGACAACGGCTGGCTCGAGCTCGCCGCGCCGAGGACGTTGCACCTCCGGGAGGACGTGCTCCGCGCCGCCGACTGCTTCGCCGAGAGGCGGCCGCTGCCGTCGGAGCTTCCCTTCGCCGTCACCGGCGCGGACGGGGAACGCTCCGTCTTGAAGGAGAAGCTCGGCGGGATCCTCGAAGCGGAGCGGAGCTCGCTTCTCGCGCAGGACGCGCTCGACGCCGGCGACCTGGGCACCGCCGAGGAGGCGGCGCGCCGCGCGCTCGCCAAGAACCCGCACGACCTTCCCGCCGCCCTCGCCCTCGGGGACGTGCTCATCTCCCGCACGCGGACCCTCGTGGACGCGTCGCGCTTCGAGGAGGCCGCCCCGCTCCTCACGGATCTCTCGCGCGTGCTCCCGAACGATCCCCAGCTTCCTTACGATGCGTCGACGACCTTCATCCACCTCAAGCGCCCCGCCGACGCGCTTCCGTTCCTGGACAGGCTGAAGAGGGCCTACCCCGCCGATCTCGCGGTGCGCGGGAACCGTGCTCTGGCGCTCTGCGAGGTGGGGCGGTTCGCCGACGCGCGCGAGGATGCCGCGGAGATCGTGGCGCAGCGGCCCGGCGACCCGCGCGGCTCCTTCCTGCTCGCGCGTGCGCTCGTGGGCGAGGGGAAGCCGCGCGAGGCGCTCGCGCTGCTCGATCCGATCCTCGCGAAGGACCCGGGAGCCGTCGAACCGCGCTACCTCCGCGCGCAGGCGGCGCGCGCCCTCGGCGACGTGGAGTCGGCGGTGCGCGAGCTCGAGGCGATCCAGGACAAGAAGCCCGAGGCCCGCGCGGAAGCCGTGCGGATCCTCAACAGCGAGGCGGAGCGGCTCGCGCGGATCGGCCAGGAAGGGGCCGCGGCCAGCGCGCGCGAGCGCGCCGCCCGGCTCGAGAGTCAGGGACCTGGAATCTGATCTGCGTCCGCCGCGGCGCGAGGGAGCGGTCGCGGCGGCGATCTTCCTCGCCGTCGGCGGTGTCCTCTGGTTGTGCCCCGTCCATATCGTCAACGATAGCCACTACACGCTCCTCATAGCGGAGACGGTGCTCCACACCGGCTCGTTCCAGCTCGATCGCTCCTTCAAGGAGCCGCTCGACGTCCTTCGATACCCCGGCATCAAGAGACGCACCGGACTTCCTTATCAGGTGATCCGCCGCGGCGGCCACGTCCTTCCCGCCTACCCGCCGGCGAGCCCCATACTGTCGGTCCCGCTCGTCGCCGGCGCCAACCTCATGGGCAAGCACGTCATCGGCGCGGACGGGGTCTATCAGGGCATGGTGGAGAGGAGGCTCCAGGCGGTGTTCGCGGCGCTCCTCATGGGCGCGCTCGCCGTCGTGATGTACCGGACGTCGCGGCTCCTGCTCCCGGTTACGCCCTCCGTCGCGCTCGCGATCCTCGCGACCTTCACGTCGCCGATCTGGAGCTCGGCCAGCCGCGCCCTGTGGGCCGACACCTGGGGGATCCCGGTCCTCGCCGTCGTGCTCCACGGCGTGGTACGCGAGGCCGCCGGCGGGCGCCCGCCGAGGACGTGGATCCAGGGCACGCTCCTGTCCTGGCTCTACTTCGTGAAGCCTACCTTCGCCATCGCGATCATCGCCGTCGTCGCGTGCGCCGGCTGGACGAGGCCGCGCCGGCTCCTGGGGCTCGTTCTCACCGGCGCCGTCTGGCTCGGCCTGTTCGTGGCCTGGTCGCTTCACGTCTACTCGGCGATCCGTCCGCCCTACTACGAGGAGTATCCCGGCGCGAGCCAGATCGGAGCGAAGCTCCTCGGGGTGCTCTTCTGCCCGTCGCGCGGGATCCTGGTGTACTGCCCGATCATCCTGGCGGTGCTGGCGGGCACGGTCGCGCACTGGCGAAGGCTCGTGTCGCGCCCTCTCGCCGTGGCGGCGCTCGCGGCCATCGCGGTCCACGTCGCGATGATCGCCAACCACAAGATCTGGTGGGGTGGCTTCTGCTACGGACCGCGCTACCTCGCCGGGCTCGTGCCGTGGCTCTTCGTGCTCGCGGTGATGTGGCGCCACGCCCGCGGGGCGGCGCGCGCCTCCTGGCCGGTGCGCGCTCTGATCGGGGTGCTGGTGCTCTTCAGCGGCGTGCTGAACGGACGGGGCGCCCTCAGCCATGCGACCTCGGTCTGGAACACGCGTCCGTTCCGCGTGGACGATCGGACGGTCTGGAGCGTCCGGTACCCGCAGTTCCTCGCGGGGATCGTCGATCCGCCCCTTCCGCCGGACCTCCCGCTCTACGAGCTCGGGCAGCACCTCGACCCCGCGAGCCGCCGCGGCGGCTTCTACCTCTGGTTCGGCTGGGGCCAGCCGGCGAGGGCCGCCTCACCGACGGCCCGCACGCCGAGATCGCGTTCGCGCTGCGAGAGCCGCGCGACGCGCGGCTCCGTATCGACGCGCGGCCGATCCTCGATCCGCCACGGCGTCCCGAACCGCGCGTCGAGATCCGTGTCAACGGCGCGCGGATCCTGGAGCTCGCCCTCGTTCGAGACGACTGGCAGGTGATCGAGGTCCCGATCCCCGCCGCGATCCTCGGAGCGCAGAACCGCGTCGAGCTGGAGCTGCCCGACGCCCGTTACCGCGGAGACGAGGGGGTCCCCGGCCTCCTGGTGCGCGACGTCGTCATCGAGCCCATGGCCGTGCCGTGAGCTGTGCGAGGATCCCGGCGTGCGCGTCCCGCTCGCGCTGATCGCGTTCCTCGCCGGGCTCTCGCTCCTGCAGGCCGCGGTCTACGTGCCGAAGCTCCCGCCCCGCATCGCCTCCCACTTCGACGGGGCGGGGCGCGCGAACGGCTGGCAGCCGCGCGAGGCGTTCGCGACCATGCACCTCTCGATCACCCTCGGCGCGAGCCTCGTGATGCTCCTCGTCGCGTTCCTGATCCGGGCGATGCCGGCCTCGCTCATGAACGTGCCGCACCGCGAGTACTGGCTCGCCCCGGAACGGGAGGCGGAGACCAAGAGCTACCTCACGGCATGGATGCTCTGGTTCTCGGTGCTCTTGCTGGCCTTCCTCCTGCTCGTGATGCAGCTCGTGATCGACGCGAACCTGGCGGGCGCCGTCCCGACACTGGACAACGCCTGGATGTGGGGATCGCTCGGCGTCTTCCTCGCGTTCGTGATCGCCTGGACCGTGTCGCTCTTCCGCAGGTTCGGCGCGCCTCCCGCGCCATGACGCGCGTCGCCACCGCGCGCGACGCGCTCGGCGAGCTCCGGCGGGCGGGGCTCTTGACCTTGACGGGGCCCGCGACGGGCCCCGTACCGGGGCTCGCGAGCCTCGTTGCGGGAGAGGACATCCGCGGGAGCTGGTGGGGCCACGCGAGCGGCGCCGCCATCTTCAACGTCGCCTCGGAGCTCGGAGACCATCCCGACGTGATCGTCTGCAAGCTCGTCGCCGGGAAGGTGACGTTCGTGCACCGCCGCCTGTGGCCGGCGCTGCGGCGCTACGTCACCGACGCGGGACGGCGCGAGCGCCTGTCGGCGCATCTGCCGGCGCGGGCGCGGAAGCTCCTCGAGGAGGCCGGCCGCGGCGACGTCCGGATCGACCTCGTCCTGGCGCGCGATCCCGTGCACCGCCGCGAGTGGTCGCGCGCGAAGAACGAGCTCGTGCGCCGGTCACTCGTGGCCGCCGACGAGGTCCACACGGAAGCTGGCCGTCACTCGACCGTCCTGCGATCGTGGGAGTCGGTGTTCGCGAGCAGGAACGCCGCTCCGGCCCTCCGATCTCTCGAGGAAGCCGTGGCGATCCTGGAGAAGGCGGGCGCCGCGGTCGGCCTTGCTACGGAGTCGGGCCGTTCACGTGGACCCCGAGCTTCGGGAACGGTGGCCCGGGGCGCGCGAAGTAATACCCCTGGAGGAAGTGGCAGCCCAGGTCCTCGAGGCACGCCTTCTCGCTCTCGGTCTCGACGCCCTCGGCAATGACCTGGCTCGGGATCGACTCGGCGAACTTCACGAACGTCCGGATGAGGTTCTGCCGTAGCGGGTTCTGGTCGATCTCTCGGATGAGCGTCATGTCGAACTTGATGAAGTCGGGCTCGATGTTGGCGATGGAGTTGAGGCCGGCGTAGCCGCTGCCCAGGTCGTCGACGGCGATGCGGTAGCCGAGGTTCCTGAGCGGCGCGATCGACGCGCGGAAGCGGTCGAAGTCCTCGATGGCGGCACGCTCGGTGATCTCGAAGACCACGCGGCCGCAGCTCGATGCCCCGCCCTCCACCGCCGCGGGCGCCTCGAGCCGCGCGAGGGTGGCGGTCGCCGAAGTCGATCGGGTGGAGGTTCACGGAACAGGGCCTTGCTGTCGGGCAGGCCGCCGATCTCGCGGAACGCAGGCGCCTCACCTCGCGCGAGATGTCCCCTGCCGCAGGCTTGCTCCTGGGCGACGTCGAAGGGATCTGCAGGTTCTCCAGCCCGCTGGTGCGTCCCCCGGGTCAGCGCCTCGTATCCCATGATGCCGTTGGTGCCGGCCTCGATGATGGGCTGGAACAGGAGATACCTGGAGCGCGCGTTCGCGGATGCAGCGGCGCAGGAGCTCATTTCCGCTGGTGTCGATGCCGGACTCCGCTCGTCGGTCTCGGCCCGGGCGGCGTGGATCCCGCGGTGAATCAACCGCTCCAGGTGGACGCGCGGGTTCTTGCGCACCGAGGCGGCGCCGATCGTGATGTCGAAGATCTCGGCCACCTCCAGCTCACTTCTCCTGGATGCGCGCCGAGACGCGCCGGGCGAGGAGCACGGCGTGACGAAGTCGAAGCTCGAGGAAGCTGCCTCGCCCCGAGGAAGATCATGAAGTCGTCCCCCCCGCCGCAGGCGACAGCGCCGGCTCTGATCGGCCGCGAGGTCGGAGCAGCATCTCGTCGACGGCCTCGCCGATGTCGCGCAGCACGCCCGATGCGGTCTCCCAGCCGAAGGTCTCCTCGATGAGGGTTGTTCGGGCAGCGGATGTAGAGGATCGTCATCTGCCCGGTGTAGTCGATGATCGACTTCCACCTCGCGGAAGAACGCCGTCGTCTGCGGCAACCCGGTGTTCGCGTCGATGATGGCCTTCTCGCGGTCGAGGCTGGCGCGCGCCCTGGGCTTGAGATCGCCCGAGAGCACCTTGACCGTGTCGACGGCGATGTCCTGGAAGGCGCCTTCACGCTCGACTTGTGCGCCTCCGCTCGACTCCCCGAGGGCCGGCATCATGCGCCGTGCATGCGGGAGCTCCTCGGGATGGAAGTCGGCGTGGATGTAGTCGTCGGCGCCGGCCATCGCCTCCTCGCGGTTCTTCTCGCTGTCGGCCGCCGCCTGGGATGAGCAGCGCCGCCGTCCCCGGGGCTCGGCGCCACCCATCGCCTCCTTGAGCGAGCTGACGTACCCGGGAGCCGTCGTGCTTGGGGAACGTCTGCGCGAGCACCACGAGATCCGGCGCCTCCGCCTTGGCCGCCTCGATGCCGCGATCCGGGTCCGACGCCTCGATCACCCGGTGGCGTCGCTCTTGATGAGCACCCCGGCGCGACGCTCCGCATGTCCTCGTCGGGCGCAACGGGACGACCTTCTCGGCGGCGTCGTTCACGGCCGAGGCCCCACGACGAGAATGTGTCCTACCTGGTGCATGCGCTTCCCGAGCTCGGAAGAACGATCGGTGACTGACTAAGAGTGACGGACGCCCTGGTGAAGCGAGAGCTTGCGAAGCTGGTTTCTTTCGGGTTGGCCCCAGCTGGTATACCCACCTCTGCTCGTGGCGCCGCGACCCGGGCATCGCGCCTGGGAACCGTCATGGCCGGCCGAAGCAGTACAGCTCGCATCACGTCCATGGCGGGCTTGCCCTGGGGGGTGAAGTCGCGGACCTCGCGCTCGCCGGCGCCGTCGGGGTGCCACTTCCGGTACTTGCGGAGACCCACGAGGCCTTCCAGAACACCTCGAAGAACGCTTCGTAGGCGTGGGCCTGCGCCATGTTGCTCACCGCGGCGCTGCTCTCCCATTCGGGAGCTCACCAGTCATCCCTCCACGCTCTTGTAACCGACCTCCGTGAACAGCACCGGCTTGCCGGTGCGCCGCAGGCTCGTGGAGCGCGAGCGCCGGCTCCGTCCATCCGGAGACGAAACCAGCACAGGGGACGCACCATCTGGACAGCGGTGGCCAGGCCTGGACGCCGATGCAATCGAGCGTCCAGAGGACAGCTCTCGACCTGTGATCCAGGTCGGCGGCAGCAGATGGGACCGTGGTAGACCTGCTGTCCGGATCACCTCGCGCGCAGCGCCGCGGTGCGTGTTCCACGCCGAACTCGGTGCCGATCACGTAGACGCAGGCTCGACTTCCTCGGCGATGCCGGCGAGTGGAGCGCGAACTCCTCGGCAACTCTGGAACCACGCGGCCCCAGTCGTCCTCGCTCTGCATGGCGACCTCGCCCACCCAGGCGTCGTGGAGGCCAGATCCGCGGCGAGAGGATCGTCGCGATGCCCGCGTCACGCGCCAGGCGGGCCGTTCCAGTAGACCCTCGTCGGACTCTCCCCAGTACTGATCCGAATGGCCCAGGAGGATCACGCGCGGCGAGGTCTTCCGCCGCTGGTAGCCGTAGAGGCGCCTGCGGGGACGTCGCGCCGGCCTCGCGCAGGGGCGAGGAGCGCGCCAGGGTCGAAGCGCCCGCCGCTCAACAGACTCCTGGCAGCTTCGGGGGAGCCGGGCGGCTTCCCCGCCTGCCGAAGTGTAGGCGGCGAGGACGACCGCTCCGAGGGCCCGGCTCATCGCGGATATACTCGTCCTTCCTGCCTCCGGTCTATCTCGCGGATGATTGTCTTCTGCCAGTACAGCAAGCTCAATCGGGTCGAGATTGGCGAGGTTTCGGACCGGGGGACGATCCGGTGCGCAGCACCTGGCCACGTGTTTCCCTACCGCGGCGAGGGCCAGGGCCGCCGAGACCGACGACGAAGGTCCTCGAGGTGAACGTCGCCGTCGGGGACGGGGTCTCCACCAGGATCGGCGGACCGACCTCACCTGACGGGCACGAGACTTTCCTCGAGGTGGATCTGCACCCCGGACCGCTGTCGGTCCTCGTCGATGCCCAGAACGACGAGCAGCGGTACCTCCTCTGGAAGTTCCCGGGACCCCGCATCGGCCGCACGTCGTGCGACGTCAACCTCAACGGCCCGGATGTCTCGCGGCAGCGCGCCGTCGTGGAGAAGTGGCAACAAGCACCTGCTGAAGGACCTTCACTTCACCAACGGCACGTTCCTGAGCGGCGGGCAACCGTCCGCGCACCTCTCTGAAGGACTCGATTCGCTGATTTGGACGTACGGTCTTGCGCTTCTACTCCCTCGGGTCCCCCGGCGACCCCGCCGGTGAGCCGCGAGAGCTGCCCCGGAAGACGGTCGGCGTCCGCCTGCGGCGGACGCGCCGATGAGCGAGCTCGACCTCGCCCTCTTCTTCGTCACGCTCTGCCTCGCGGCGGGCGTGGTCTTCTCGATCTGAACCTCGCGCGGCGACGCGCCGACGCTCCATCGCTCGGGCCGAGCGATCGCCGTCGTCGCTTCGTCGCTTCTCTCCACCTGGGTTCCGGCCGGGCGCCGGCCGGCGTCATGGCGGGCAGATCCGCGAGTACCTGATGGCCTCGGCGGCCAGGCCATCGCCACCGACGAGGAGGACAGCACGCCGCGTGGCGCGGTCGCGATCCGATGGCGATCGCGGTGCGCGGCGAGGTGCGCGTGCTCTACCCGGTGGAGTCGCCGCTGTCCGCGGGCGAAGATCGACGAGACGCTTCGCCACGTCGCGCTGATCGCGATCGCCACCGCTTCCCCCGAGGCGCGCATCGCACCTTCCTCTCGGAGCCCGTGCGCTTCCTCTCGATCTGGCGCTCTGCGCGAGCGCCGACCACCAACGCGCTCGAGGAGGCACCGTGAGCGCCTCGGTGCTGCGCACAGACGGAGCTGCGAGGGCCGCGACGACGCGACCGTCTTCCGCGAGGTGTTCCAGGTGCACGGGCGAGCCGCTCTCTATTCCGCCTCCGACCTCGGGCGAAATCTCGTGCGTTCCTCCAGCGCGGAAGCCGGTGTCGAGCCCGATCACGCCGGGGCTTCTGCCTTGGCACACTCCTCGGCACCCATCAGGTATGGGTGATGGCCGGCGAGTTCGCCGACCGGCTCGTACGGGAGCAGGGCAAGGTCAGCCTGCGTCTCGAGGGGGGCGACCTCGAGCTCGACCTCACGAACCTGAGCCTCGAGGCGCTCTACAGCGGCGGCCGGCTGAGCCTCGCCGCGCTCCTGCGGGAGCTGCGGGAGCTGGATCGCGATCCCTTCCACATCCCGAGGGAAGTGAGCCCCGCGAACCTCCAGCGGTGGCCCACCCACGCCGAGCTCGCACGGTACCGCCGTCCGGTCGCCATCGAGAGCGCCCTCGCCGCGTTCAAGGCGCACCGCGTGGAGATGCTCCGCTCGGACGCCGACGTGGAGGAGATCGCGCAGCTCTACGTCTGCCAGTGCGGCAACCCGCATCTCGTCTACGAGCCATTCCCCGACGCTCCTTGCCGGAGCCTCCCGGAGCTCGAGGCGCGTCTCTGGGATGCGCTCCAGGCGATGGCGGCGAGCGATACCGTTCGCTGCTCGCGATGCCAGGGCCTCCTGACGGCGCGGCAGCTCGCGCTCTTGACCGTGGCGCATCCGATGACCGATCGCGGCGTGGACCTCTGGGTGACGCTCGATCGCCTGCCGTCGGGGAAGTTCTGGTGGCACCTCACGCGGCTGCGGCGGGGCGGCGACATCACCCACTACGCGGGCGTCCTCTCTCCATCGGTCTTCAGCCGCGCGTTCGGGAGGTTCTTCTCGGTCAAGGAGGCATGGACGATCGTGTTCCAGCGCATGGCGGCGACGTTGCGGGAGGAGAAGCTCCACGCCGAGCCTGGCCTGACGCTCCACGCCGCTCCCGAGGGCCTGCGGCCCGGCGTGCCACCGCGCCCGCGGACCGTCGGGGTCCTCTCGCCTGCATTCGTCATCCCCCTCACGCGGGAGATTGCGGGTTCGGGCTCGGAGGAGTCGTTCCTGATGGACGAGCGGGAGCTCCGCGGCCTGAGCGGCGCTGGGCCGACGCCCGTCGCCTGGGTCGTGGCGCGGGCTCGTCCCTTCCGGAAGATGTGGGAGCGAGAGCTCCAGCGGCTCGGCGGCACCTACGAGCGGCGCGGCCTCGAATACCTCGTGAGGAGCAAGGACGGCGGCGAGTCCTGGCGCGATCTCGAGCAGGCGATCAAGAAGGCCTGCCTCCGCGGCGCCGATTACCTGAGCGCCGCCCGGGTGCTCGCCCGAGAGGCCCTCGCGGAGGCGTCGCAGGTGAAGGCGTACGTCGACCGGGCACGCGAGGTGCTGGGCGCGGGGCCGCGCTTCTCCTACGTCGCGGAGCGCGGGGTGCTCGAGGTGGGGCTCGAGGGCCTGAAGGCGCCGAAGGAGATCCAGCTCGCGAGCTTGATGTCCAAGACGAGCCTGATGGACGGGAGCTTCGAGCGCTACCTCAAGATGGCGATCGCCCAGTCCGACCTAGGCGTCGGGTTGGACGTGTGCGGGTGCGGCGCCCGTGCGTTCGTCTCCAAGAAGGTGAAGCCTCGTGACTGGCAGGAGGAAGTCGATCTGGCACGGCGCATCCAGGGACCGGTGAGCTTCATCTACACCCGCGACTGCCGGGAGCACGCGCACTACCTTTCGCAGGCGGAGCTCAAGCGCTTCCAGCTCACGCTCGACGATCTCGAGCGCTGCTTCGAGCGCGATCTCGCGGAGAACGCCTACAACCTCACGCTCCGCGTCGTCCGCGTCGAGTCGCACCTCTTCTTCACGCTCGCGGGGTTCAACGTCGCCTCGATCGCGCTCTCGGGTTCTCTCGTCAAGGGTCTCCTCGACGCGGCGAAGATAGAGCTCGACGTCCCGTCGGTCCGTTTCCTGGCGTCCACCACCGGAAGCCTCGCGATCGGCGAGCCCGAGGCGCCGGCCTCCGCGTTCCGCGAGGCGGCCAAGCTCGCCGAGGGACTCCTCAAGGAGACCGGCGAGCCGTTCGACGCCCTGCGGTTCGAGGGCGTGCTGGCGATCCCCGAGATCGGGCGTGGCGGCTTCACCATCTCGAAGTAGCGCAGGGATCGCGCGCCGTCTCGCGCTCGCCGCGATCTTCGCTCTCGCGAGGGTCGCGCGCGCCGACACGCTGGCAGACGCCGATGCGGCCTACAAGGCCGGGAGGTACGCGGAGGCGGTCGGTCTCGCCCAGAGCGCGCTCAAGGCCCAGGAGACCGCCGCGGGCTACATCATCCTCGGCAAGGCGCTGATGCGGACCGACAAGCTCGACGCGTCGCTCAAGGCGTTCCAGTCGGCACTCGAGCTCGAGCCCAAGGCGCAGGGCGCGCACTTCTTCCGCGGCACGATCTTCGCGAAGCAAGGAAGGAAGGCGGACGCCGAGAAGGAGCTCGCGCTCGAGGTCGCCGTCACTCCGAACTCCGCGCAGACCCATTGCCAGCTCGGGATCCTCCGTCACGACCTGGGCAAGCCGTCACCGGCGGCGCAGAGCCTCGCGCGTTGCGTCGAGCTCGATCCCAGGAACCAGGCGGCGTTGAAGCTCCTGCTCGCGACCTACGTGGAGCTCAAGCGCCCGAACGACGCGACGCTCCTGCTCGAGAAGCTCCCGAAGGACGACGCCGACCTCCCGTCCTTCGCCTACAACGTCGCGCTGATCTTCTATGGCAAGAACCAGGATGCGAAGGCCGCGAGCGCGCTACGGACGGCGCTCGCGGCCAAGCCGGACATGGCGTCCGCGCACTACCTGCTCGGATTGACGCTCGCGCGCCAGGACAAGGACGACGAGGCGAAGACGGAGCTCAAGGCTTATCTCGACGCCGAGCCTTCCGGCGAGCACGCCGCCGACGCGAGGAAAGCGCTCGACACACTGAAGTGACGCTGCGATCGCGCGGTCAAGGGATCCCCGCTTCGACCGCGGCCACCTTCGCGCCGTACGCCTGGGCGGCATAGGCCGTGAAGGACAGCGTGGGGATCGCGGCGCCGCCGTTTCCCACGATGTCGTAACCCTGGACGATCGAGGGGTTCGCCGCGCCCCAGCCCGGGGATGCGATGAGCTCGTCCCTCCCGTCCGCCTCGACGTCTCCCGCGGCGACCTCGGCTCCGCCGAACGTGCCGGGGAAGGCGTCGATGGTCCACGCATTGGTCACGGGAGCTGTATCGAAGCCCTTCGCGGAGGTGTCCGAGAGCGGGTCGGGGCCGTGGGAGGCGAAGACTTCGTCCTGCGGATCTGCATCGGTCGTGCCCGCGGCGACGTCCGCGCCGTACTGGCCGGCCGTGAACGCGAAGAAGCTGAAGAGCGTTCCCACGGAGGAGTTGTCGTAGTTGAAGCCGCGGACGTGGGGGCTGAACACGGCGCCCGCGCCCGCTCCGGTGACGATCTCCGAGAAGACGTCGGCGTCGACGCCGCCACCGGTGACGCGCGCGCCGTAGCGCAGCGTGGAATATGCGAAGAAGGAGATCTTCCCGATGGCGGTGAGGGCGGTGCCGTCGTAGTTCCATCCGCGGATGTGCGGGCCGAACACGGGACCGGGGCCCGGAGCCGTGAGGATCTCGCCGTGGCCGTCGCCGTCGACGTCGCCGCCGCCGGGATGAACGCCGTAGCGGAGCGTCCCGTAGGCGTAGAAGTTCACCTTGTTGATGGCCTGCCCCTGATAGCCGAAGCCCCGCACCTGCGGGCCGTAGGTGGTCCCGGGTCCTGGGCCCGTCACCATCTCGACGATCCCGCCGCCCACCATGTCGACGCTCGCCACGTTGGCACCCCAGTCGGGAGCGCCGTAGGCGCTCCACGTGGCGATCGGCACCGGCGGGGCGACGTGGCTCCAGACCTTGACCACGGGCGCGTTGGAAGGCGACGGTCCCGCGCCCGTCATCACCTCCTCGCTTCGCGCCGTTCCCTTGTAGATCGTGTAGGTGTCGCGGACCGCTCCTGTCGAGTCGAGGAATTTCGCCTCGAGGCCGTTGCCGTGGATGTCGAGGACGACCGAGCCCAGGACGTTCAGCGAGACGTACATCGCCGGGTGATTCAGCGGCCCGCCGCCGATCTGACCGGAGCTCCCGGCGACGACGTACACCGCGCCTTCGTGCGGCGAGAGCCCGAACGTGGGCTTCACGTAGGGTCCGTCGCCGAGCACGTTGCCGTCGCCCCCGTCCTTGAGGTTGGCCGGGCCGAAGGTGCTCGACGTGCCGTAGTGCCCGTCGATGAGGAACGTGCGCTCGTAGTCGTGGCTGTGGCCGCACAGCACGAGATCGACGCCGCCCTGCTCGAGGATCGGCAGCGCGTTCTGGCGCATCTCGACGAGCTGGGTCTCCGTGTCGGAGTCGTGCGAGCCCTTCGTGTAGGGGGGCTGGTGCCAGAACGCGATCACCCACGGCTGGGTCGTGGCGGCGAGGTCCTGGGTCAGCCAGGTCATCATCGCGCCGCTCGGGGATCGCGGGATGTCGTTCGCGTTCATGCAGATGAAGTGGATGTTCGCGTAGTCGAACGAGTAGTAGGCCTCCGTGCCCGAGGCAAGCCCGCCCGCCTCCGCGTTGCGCGGCAGAGTGAAGATGTCGTAGTAGGGACCGGTCTCGGTGTTCGAGTTCGAGCTGATGCCGTCGTGGTTGCCGAACGTCGGCCAGATGACCGAGTTCTCGAGCATGGTCGGGTACATGTTGAAGACGGCCGCCTGGTACTCGGCGTCGGTGCCCGACTGGTAGGCGTTGTCGCCTAGCATCAGCCAGAAGTCCGTGCGGCTCTGGCCGGCAAACGTGTAGTAGGCGTCGCGCACCGCGCGCGCATTCGCGTTGGCCGTGCCGGAGTCGCCGAGCACCCAGATGCGGAAGGGCCGCGTGGATCCCACGGGTGGCTGGGTGACGAAGAAGTGGTTCACGTCGGCGGGGGTCAGCGCCTGCGTCGTGCTCCCGACCGTGTAGTAGTAGGTGGTCTCCGCGGCGAGCCCGGACACGAGGATCTCGTGCTCCGTGGTGACGGTGGCGTCGTCGACGTTCACCGTCAGGTTCGTCGGCGAGCTCCCGTAGCTGACGCGGCTGTCCGAGGCGGTGTCGGTCCGCCAGCGGACGACCAGGGCGGCGGGCGTGCCGCGCTGGAGGTAGGGGCCGCGCGTCACGGACAGCGCGAGGGTGCTTGCGGGGACGAGAAGCGCGAGGAGCGATGCGGAGGTTGGTTTCACGGGCGCGCCTCCTTGGCGAGCAGGGCAAGGGACGACTGGACGTGGGCTTCGAGCGCGCGCGTGGCCGGCGTCTCGCGGCGCGACGACGGAACGAGCGAGAGTGCCTTCAGCGCGGCCTCGAACGCGGCGCGTGCCTCGCGCCTCTCTCCGAGCGACGCGAGGATGTCGCCGCGCCGGGAGAGCCATTGCTCCTTGCGCGCCGACCGGGCTGCGATGCGATCGAGCCGCGCGAGAGCGGCCTGCGGATCGGGGATGGAGAGCTCGATGTCGAGGGCTTCGAGGTCGAGGGTGATGAGAGGACCGAGGCGTCCGAGCCCCCGGTCGAGCCCCCGGAGGGCGCCCTGGCGATCGCCGTCGGCGACAGCCGCGCGTGCCCTCTCGATGTAGAGCTCGGGCTGCGGCGAGGCCGGAGGGACGGAGAGGTCCAGGGCGCGATCGAAGTCGGCCACGGCATCGGCGGCCCGGCCGAGGGCGACGTTCGTTCGAGCGCGTAGCAGGAAGGCCTCGACCGACCCCGGCTCGCAGAGGATCGCGACATCGAGCGCGGCGAGGGCCTCGCCCGAGCGTCCCGCCTCGAGCGCGGCGCGGCCGATGCGAAGGTCGATGCCGGGGAGCGAGGGCTCGAGCGTCCGCGCGTGCTCGTAGTCGTCGCGCGAGCGCCGGAAGTCCTCGCCCTCGCGGTAGAGATCGCCGCGCATGCGATACAGCTCCGCGTTTCCCGGCTCGTGTCCGATGCGCTCGGTCACGAGGGCGATCGCCTCGTCCAGCCCGGCGTGCGCCCCCGGGACTGCGGGCGGGAGAGAGAACCAGCGGCCCAGCACGCGGATCTCATCGCAACGTCTCGTGGCGCCATCGTTCCAAGTCCGTGCGTAGCGGCCACCAGTATGCTCGATCTTGCGCCGCTTGTGGCCCTGCTCGACCTGGAGCTCGCGCTCGACCCGCGCGACGTCTCCTTCGATCGCGTCGACGTGGCGCTTCCGGAAAGTAGAAGGGACTCAGGTATCGGGCTCCGGGTCAAGCGTGCCTGCGAGCGCGAGGAACGTCTCCATGGCTTCATCGACTCCGCGAAGCGCCGGGCCGGCGAGATCCGGTACCACGCAAGCTCCTCGTCGCTCGTCGGCATGGAACGCAGCATCTGGCTCCGCCCGAGGACCGCAACATCGGCCCGACCTTAAGGCGATCGTAAGGAATTGCTATCATGATTCCCTGGGTCTTGCCTCGTGCGCGGCGGAAAAGCAGGACGTCCTTGCATGCACGATGACACCCGGGCTTTGAAACCAATCGTCGTCCACCTCCCGAGCGAGGCCGGGCCGAGCGCTGTGCTTGGCGCGCTCCCGACGGTCGTGGGCGACCCCTCGCCGGACAAGGCGCCGCATGGCCCATCGCCATCTCGCGCGGCCGTGCCCGACCGCACGCTGCGAAGCCGCTTCGAGTTCAAGTACGTGATCAGCGAGGCGATGGCGGATCGCGTCCGCCGGGTGATCCGCCCGTTCGTGAGGGACGACGATTTCGGTCTCGGGCCGGACGGCGAGGGGTACTCGGTGTGCAGCCTCTACTGCGATACGGGCGATTACCGCCTCCTGCGCCAGGGGCTCGACGGGCTGAAGAACCGCTTCAAGCTCCGGGTACGCACCTACACCGATCGCCCCGAGGATCCGGTCTACTTCGAGGTGAAGCGCCGGATGGACGGCGTCGTGCTGAAGAGCCGCGCCAGGGTGGCGCGCGCCGATGCGCTGCGCCTCTTCGAACGGCAGCTGTGGGGGGCGCGTCCGCACGGGAATCCGGACCTCGATCGCTTCCTCACCATCGCGAAGAACATCGGCGCGGTGCCCATCGCACGCGTCAGGTACCTGCGGAAGGCATGGGCATCGGCAACCGGGGAGCCCGTACGGATCACCATCGACTCGCGGATCGTCCACAAGCCGACGCGGCGGTACGAGCTATGGCACGGCGGCGATGGGTGGGAGCCGACCTACGTGGGCGGTCAGGTGCTCGAGATCAAGTTCACACAGCACTTCCCTCGATGGGTGGGTGACATGGTGCGGAGCCTGGAGCTACAGCGGCTTCCGGTGGCGAAGTACAACCTCAGCATGCTGCAAGTCCTCGGCATGGAGTGGCTCTCTCCGGTGAAGTGGCCCGCGCGGACTCGCCCTCAAGGAAGAACCTCATGGACCTAGAGCTCCTGCGTTCACTCGATCATCCTTCCTGGCAGCGGCAGGATTCCCTGGAAGCCCTCGCGCTTGCGCTCCTCCTCGTGTTCGTCCTCTCGCAGGCCGTGGCGTGGCTCTATGCCCGCACGCACGGTGCGCTCTCCTACTCGAGCGGCTTCACGCAGTCCCTGGTCCTGATGTCGATGGTCGTCACGCTGGTGATGTTCGTGATCGGCGACAGCATCGTCGCCGCCTTCGGCCTCCTCGGGGCGCTGGCCATCGTGCGCTTCAGGAACGTCCTCAAGGACACGCGTGACACGGTCTACGTGTTCTTCGTCCTCGTGATGGGGATGGCCGTGGGCTCGGGGCGCTTCTTGACCGCGATCATCGGCACGACCGCCTTCATCGCCGTCGTGTCGTACCTGCGCTTCACGGACTTCGGAACGCTTGGGCGCTTCGACGCGCACGTCAGCCTGAGGTTGCCCGAGGCAGGTCAGGGCGCGGCGGATCGGCTGCTCTACCGCTACTGCGCCGTGGCCAAGCCGGTGAGCGTCCGCCACGGCGGCGCGGGCGAGCCGGCGGAGCTCCTGTTCCAGGTGAGGCTGCGCGATCGCGGCCGCGGGCGAGAGCTCCTGTCCGAGCTGGAGCGGCTCGATGGCGCCTGCGATCTGGCGCTCGTGATGCGCGACGAGATGGCCGAGCTATGAGCGCCGGCGACGTCATCAAGACCCCCTGGTCACAGCGCATCGCCGATGCAAGGCGCGGGCTCGTACCTCTTGCGGCGTGGATGTTGGCCGCCGTCAGCGTGGTGATCCTGCTCCGCGATCGGGGGCGGCAGTACGGGAACGTCGGGCTCGCTCGCGCCGTCGAGTACGACGTCTCGTCCGACGTCACCGGTCGCATCGAATCGCTGTCCGTCGATCTCTTCCAGGACGTGGAGGCCGGGCAGGTCCTCGCCGTCCTCGACGATGCGGAGATCAAGGCGCGGCTCGAGACGGCCAAGGCCGAGCTCTCCCGCCTCGCGGCCAACGTCTCGACGAACCTCAGGAACGTCCAGGTCGACGAGGAGCGCCTGCGGCTCCAGAGCATGCAAGTGCGCGTGCAGGTCGAGGCCGACAAGGTGGAGATGGCGCGGCTCGACCTCGAGGTGCAGCGCCAGCAGAAGCTCGCCAAGGCGGGCGTGCTCGCCCAGGGCGAGCTCGACAACGCGCGCCTCTCGCGCGAGGCCGTCGCGCGACGCATCGAGGAGAACGAGGGGCTGCTCTCGCGGACGGCCGCGGAGCACCAGAAGACCGACGAGACCCGGGACAAGATGGCGACGTCCCTCGTGAGCACCGACGCCGAGGACCCAAAGGTGGCTCCACTGCGCGAGTCCGTGCGCGCGCAGGAGGCCTTGATCGAGGAGATCGACGTGGAGCGCCGCAACCTGGCGCTTCGGTCGCCGGTGAGCGGCCGCGTGAGCCAGGTGCTCATGCAGGCGGGCCAGACCGCGCTGCCGGGGCGTCCCGTCATCGTGGTGTCCCAGCGCATGGCCACCGAGGCGATCGTCTACGTGCCCGAGGCGATCGCGAAGTCGACGACTCCGGGGAACCCCGTGCGTGTTGCGACCGCGAGCGCGATCTCGGAGGGCATCGTCGACAGGGTCGGTCCTTCCGTCCAGCAGATCCCGGCGCAGCTCTGCCGCAATCCCACTGTCCCGGAGTACGGCGTGCCGCTCCTGGTGAAAGGCGTCTCGGGGCTCGAGCTGATGCCGGGCGAGCGGATCACGGTGAAGCTCCTGCGCGGACGGGCGAGCCGGCGATCGGGATCCTGAGACGCAACATCGCGGCGGGAGCCGTCGTGGGGCTCGCGGCGGCCGCCCCGCTCTTCTGGGGCGCCGCGCCGTCCGGTGGCGCGCGCGTGGCGGGGACGTTCGTGCTGCCGGAGATCGGTCTCGGCGCCTTCCAGAACGCGGAGCTGCCCGGCTCGATCACCGACGACCGCGGGCTACTGCTCGGCAGCGTCGGTAGCGACCTCTGTCGATCGCCCACGGATCCTCCGGGGATCTTCTGGATGACGACGGATCGCGGGCCCAATCCACTCGTCAAGAAGAAGAAGGAGGAGCGTCGGACGTTTCCCGTTCCCGCATTCACGCCGCACATCCTGAAGGTGCGGGCGGTGGACGGGAGGCTCGAGATCCTGGATGCGAGGCCACTGGTCGGCGCGTCCGGAAGACCGGTGACGGGACTCCCCAACCTGGAGGGGCGCGACGAGGCGCCCTACGACGAGAAGGGGAAGACGCGGATCCCGGTGAACGGAAGCGGGCTCGACCCGGAGGGACTCGCGAGGATGGCGGACGGATCCTTCTGGATCTCCGAGGAGTACGCACCTTCGGTCGCCCGCGTCGATGCGTCGGGGAAGGTCGCAGCGAGGATCGTCCCGGTCGGTCTCGGTCTCCGGGGAGCGGACTACGAGGTCGACGAGGTCCTCCCCGCGATCCTCCTCGACCGGAGGCCCAACCGTGGCTTCGAGGCGCTGGCCCTCGCATCCGACGGCAAGACGCTCTACGCCGGCCTGCAGAGCCCGCTTCTGCATCCTGGCGAGCGCGCCTCGGAATCCTCGAGGACCACACGCATCCTCGCGCTCGAAGCCGCGACCGGCCGTCCCTTGGGCGAGTACGCCTACGCGCTCGACACTGCCCCTGGTCCGAAGCGCGAGCCGCTCATGCTCTCGGCCCTGACGGCGCTTCCCGGCGGCGGACTCCTCGCGCTGGAGCGGCCCGACGATGACGCGCGCGTCTACCGGCTCGACGTCTCTCGCGCGACGGACATGCTCGGGAGCAGGTGGGACCTTCCGTCGACCCGCCCGAGCTTCGAGTCCATCGACGAGCTCGCGACGAAGGACGTCTCGCCGATCGCCAAGGAGCTCGTCGTCGATCTCGGCAATCTGCCCGGCGTCCCCGGGAAGATCGAGGGCTTGACCGTGGTGGACTCCCGCACCATCGCGATCGCCAACGACAACGACTTCGGCATCGCGGAGGGACTGGGCCCGAAGGGCGCGCGTGCCAACCCTTCGGTGCTCGTGCTCGTGGAGCTACCGGAGGAGCTGGGCGCGAGGGAGCAGAAGCCCCCTCGCGGCAGCCCGAGCGATCAGAAGTAGCCCAGCGCCCCCGACGCCGGGTTCGTGCCGTAGGCGTTGGCGCCGAACGGGATCACGTTGGGGAACGCGGCGTTCAGCGTCGTGCCGTTGTACTTGTAGGCCTGGACGAGCGAGTTGGCCCCCGGATCGGGTCCGGCGGCGGCGAGGAGGTCGGCCTTCGCGTCGCCGGTCACCTCACCGTGGCTCACGCGCCCGCCGTACATCGAGGTGAATGCCGTGACGTCGAAGCCTACCGCGGCGGTGATCGCCGTGTTGTCGTAATCGAAGCCGAGGAAACGCGCGGGCAACGTCGCGTCTGGACCCGGGGCGGACAGGATCTCGTCGAAGTTGTCGTTGTCGACGTCGCCGCCCGAGTCGACCCGGACGCCGGCGCGGACGGTTGCGTAGGCGTTGAAGTCGATGCCGGAGATGGCCGCGATGGAGGTGTTGTCGAAGTTCCAGCCGCGGATCTCGGGGGGGAAGGCCGCTCCCGGTCCCTGTCCGGTGAGGATCTCGTCGAAGCCGTCGTTGTCCACCTCGCCCGTCGTGACGTTGACGCCGTACTGGAGGACCGAGTAGGCGTTGTAGTTGATCTTGGCGATGGCCGTCACCGTCGTGGCGTCGAAGTTGAAGCCGCGCACGGTCGGGCCGAACACGACGCCGGGCCCTGGCCCCGTGATGATCTCGCCGTAGGCGTCCGGGTCGACCTTGCCCGTGGTGACGTTGACGCCGAACTTGAGCGTGCCGTACGCGTAGAAGTTGACCTTCGAGACGGGGGATCCGGTGGCGAACCAGGCGCGCACCTGCGGTCCGTAGACGCCTCCGGGGCCAGGGCCGGTGAGGATGTCGGAATCCACCGCGTCGTCGATGCTCCCCGCATCCACGTTCGTGCCGTACTGTCCGGCCGCGTACGCATAGAAGTCGACCGAGGTGGCGACCGCGTTGGCGGTGTAGACCCGCACGCGGTTCGGGTTCGGGAATCCGAGCCCTTCCCCGAGCACGTAGTCGATGATCGCGCCCTTGTATTCCCACGTGTCCTTGAACTGGGACGATCCGTTGCCTCCGAAGAGGACGACCTTGCCATTCTGCGTCTTGCACATGGCGAAGTCCGCGCGCGGGTCCAGGCTCGCCGGGGCCGTGGCGCCCAGGGTCCACGCGGCCCCACTGAAGATCCACGTATCGCTGAAGGTGTTCGCGCCGTCGAAGCCTCCGAACAGGACGATGCGGCCCTGCTTGGCATCGTAGGCCATCGCCATGGAGCGACGAGCCGTCATCCCCCCTCCTGGCGGCGGGCCCGCGACCCAGGCCGTGCCGTCGTAGATCCAGGTGTCGTTACGGTTACTCGTGTCGAGCCCGCCGAAGAGGACCGTGACGTCGGCCGGTGGGTAGAAGGCCATCGTGTGGTAGGCGCGGGCCGTGAGGGCGGGAGGCGCGACCGGTCCGGCGGTCCAGGCGAGACCGTCGTACTCCCACGTGTCGTTGAAGCGGGTCGCGCCGTTGATGCCGCCAAAGAGAACCGTGGTGTTGCGCGCCGTGTCGAACGCCATCGCATGAGCGCTCCGGGCCACGATCCCCGCGGGCGCTGGCACTCCCGCCACCCAGCCGAGGCCGTTGTACTCCCACACGTCCTTCAAGTATCCGGACGCGCCCTGTCCCCCGAACAGCACCGCGACGTTGCGCGTGGAGTCGTACACCATCGCATGGCCCGATCGCGGGACAAGGGCTCCCGGTGCCGCGGGCCCCAGCGTCCAGACCGTGCCGTCGTACTCCCAGGTGTCGTTCTTGAGCGTCGTTCCGCTCGTACCCCCGAAGAGGATGGCGAGGTTGCGCGTCGAGTCGTAGGCCATCGCGTGGTTCTTGCGCGAGTCGAGACCCACGGGGGCCGAGGGGCCTTTCTTCCAGTAGGGTGAGGAGTGGGCCAGGCTGGCCGATGCGAGGGCGATCCACGCCGTCGCGAGTGATCGCAACCGCTGATTCATGTTGTCACCTCTGCCGCGTCCGGGAAGCTTAGCAAACACCACCTTAGTGCCTGCTGAAGGCGCGCACCTCTCCTTGGCGAGCGCGCCCGGAGCCGCCCTGCTAGCATTTCCTGCGGGAATGCCGCGTCGCCACGGGTCCACTCGCGGGATCGAACGTCGATGGCCGCGCGCCGTCGCCGTCTTGCCGTGGCTCCTCGCGCTCGCCGATCTCCGAGCCGCGACCCTGACGCGGGGACCGTACCTCCAGATGGGCACGCCATCGAACATCGTGATCCGGTGGCGCACCGACGTTCCCACCGACAGCGTCGTGTCCTACGGGCCGTCCCCAGGAAACCTGTCGAACGCCGTCACCGATCCCACGTCGACCACCGAGCACGTGGTCTCGATCCCGGGCCTCACGCCGAGCACGACGTACTTCTATGCGATCGGCTCGACGTCGCAGACGCTCGCCGGAGGCGACCGCGCTCATGCATTCGTCACCTCTCCTCCGGCGGGCGTCGCCACGCCTCTGCGGATCTGGGTGCTCGGCGACTCGGGGACCGCGGACGTCAATGCGCGTGCGGTGCGCGACGCCTACTACGGATTCACCGGCCTCGCGCCGACGAGCTTCTGGATCATGCTCGGCGACAACGCCTATGCCAGCGGGCTCGATCTCGAGTACCAGGCGGCGGTGTTCGACACCTATCCGTCGATGCTCGGCAAGTCGGTGCTCTGGCCGGCGTTCGGCAACGCCGACGGCAACAGCGCCAACTCCAGCACGGAGACGGGGCCCTACTACGACGTCTTCACGCTACCGAGGGCGGCGGAGGCCGGCGGAGTGGCTTCGGGAACCGAGGCCTACTTCGCGTTCGAGATCGGGAACGTCCACTTCGTGTGTCTCAACTCCGTCGACGTGAGCCGCCAGCCGTCGGGGGCGATGATGACGTGGCTCCAGCAGGACCTCGCTGCCACCACCGCGCAGTGGATCGTCGCGCTGTGGCATCACGCGCCCTACTCCAAGGGCTCGCACGACTCCGACGTCGACATCGAGATGATCGAGATGAGGACCAACTTCCTTCCGGCGCTCGAGCAGGCGGGAGTGGACCTCGTACTCTCCGGACACAGCCACTCGTACGAGCGATCGTTCCTGATCGACGGGCACTACGGAGACTCGACGACCTTCGGACCGGGCAACCTCAAGGACGGCGGCGATGGGCGCATCACGGGTACCGGCGCCTACGAGAAGCCAAGCGCGATGCCGGCGCCCCACGAGGGGACCGTCTACACCGTGGCCGGGAGCTCGGGCGACACGAACGGAGGGCCGCTCAACCATCCGGCGATGTACACGTCGCTCAACCTGCTCGGATCGGTGGTCCTCGATGTCGACGGAGATCGTCTCGACGGGAAGTTCCTCGATGGCGGGGGCGTCGTGCGCGACTCATACACGGTCATCAAGGGCGCGCCGGCGGGGTCTCCTCAGGCGGAGATGACGGGGAGCCCACTCTCGGGCGTCGCTCCGCTCAACGTCGCCTTCACCGACCTCTCCCGTGGCGGGCCCACGTCGTGGTCATGGGACTTCGGAGACGGCGCGACCTCCGCCGCTCAGAACCCCGTGCACGCCTACCGGGACGCCGGCACCTACACGGTCACCCTCGTCGCCACGAACGGAGCGGGCGCTAGCACCGCGCACAAGCCCGGCTACGTGAAGGTCACGGAGGTCACACAGGAAATCGTCACGGGTGCTGGCGCCGCCGCCGGGAACGCGCCGGTCGTGAAGACGTGGAACCACGCCACGCCGCCGGGGACCGTGAGCTCGTGGGGGGCCTACGGCGCCCCGGACTGGGGTGCCAACGTCGCCGCCGTCGACATGGTGGCGGGCGGGACGACCGAGGTCGCGACCGGACCGGGGCCGGGGCCGAGCTATGGCCCTCAGGTGCGCGGGTTCTCCGCGACGGGAGGCGCTCTCTCCAAGGTCAACTTTTACGCCTACGGCACGCTGCGCTATGGCGTACATCCGGGCGGAGGAGATCTCGACGGCGACGGCCACCACGAGATCCTCACGACGCCGGGCCCAGGAGCCGTGTTCGGCCCGCACGTGCGCGGATGGAACTACGACAACGCCGCGATCTCGTCGATCGCGAAGATCTCCTTCTTCGCCTACTCCACGCTGCGGTACGGCGCGCGCGTCGCTGGCGGCAGTATCGACATGGATCCATACGCGGAGATCGTCACCGGCGTGGAGCGGGCGCCGTCTTCGGCCCGCACGTCAGGACGTGGGACTACGACAACGCGACGGTCCTGGCGAGGGCGAGCTTCTTCGCCTTCGGCACGGGCCGGTTCGGCGCGAGCGTGGTGGCGCCCAGAGCGACGCGGACGGCGCGCTCGAGGTCGTCGCGGCCCGCGGCCGGACCCCGCTGCGGGCGCGGACGTCGCCGGATTCGACGTCGCCGGCGCGTCCGTCTCGGTCGCCTGGACCATCACCGCGTTCGCGACCTCGGCGGTGCGAGGCCGCGGCCGGGAACCTAGACGGGAGCGGGATCGACGAGCTCGTGGCGGCCCCGGGCTGGGTGGCGACGCCATCACAGGTCGCAGGCTTCTATCTGGCGGGAAGGGGCGGCTCTCCGATCCTGGCCTTCTGTTCACCGCGTACGCGGCGCAGAGCTATGGCGCGAAAGTCGCGGTCGGCGAGACCGGCACGCCCTGACCGCGGCGCGTCATCCGTCCATTCACCCGCGGAGATGCCGGCCGCAACGCCCCGAGGCACGCCTCTCGCTCTCCTGGATCTCAGTGCCCCGCGCGCCTGAATCCCACCGGTTCGGATCGGTTCCGGAGAGTCTTGTTCGCAAGACGTGGCCGCGCCCGACCTCGACGACGACGGTGTCGACGAGATCGCCTGCGGCGCCGGGCCCGGGCCGCAGAACGGATCGCCCATGAGGAGCTTCTTCTTCCGATCGGGCTCGCTGACCGATGTCCCCTTCATGAGCATCGACGTCTACGGACTTGCGTACGGCCTTCGTGTCGCCGCGGGCGACATCGGATACTGAGCCTCAGAGGTTCGCGTCGAAGAACGCGACGGTCCGCTGCCAGCTCTTCTCCGCCGCGTCCTTCACGTAGACCTCGGGACGGCTGTCGTTGAAGAAGGCGTGCTGCGTCTTCGGGTATGTGTGGAACTCCCAGCGCCGGCCGCGCTTCCCGAGTTCCACCTCGAGCGTCGGGATGTTGGAGTTCGCCCACGCATCGTCCTCCGCCCAGTGGCCCAGCACCGGCGCGCGAAGACGGTCGAAGTCGTAGGTCACCTTGGGGTGGCCGCCATAGTAGATGACGCATGCGCCGACGGAATCGCCGCCGGCGCACGCCGCGAACAGGCTGAGAGCACCGCCCATGCACCACCCGACCGTGCCGGCGGGCTTTCCGGTCGCGGCTTTCAGGTAGGCGACGGAGCCGGAGAGGTCCTTCTCCGCCTGCGCGATCCCGAGGGCCATCATGAGCTTTCCGGCCTCGTCGGGTGCCTTGGTCACCTTGCCGTGATAGAGGTCGGGAGCGAGCGCGAGGTAGCCCTCCCGGGCGAACCTCTCCGCGGTGCCCTTGACGTGGTCCGTGAGGCCCCACCACTCCTGGATGACGACCACGCCCTTGCCCTTTGGCGTCGCTGGCTCGGCGAGCCACCCGGAGGCCTCTGCCCCGTTCGATGCGAACGTGATCATCTTGCCCATGATTTCTCCTAACCCGCGAATCCGCCCGCGATGAGATGGATCTCGACCTCGCCCCTGGGCGGCTTCAGCGGCGAGGAGTCGCGCTTGGCGGTGTAGAGCCACGTCATCCCCGGCAAGCGCGCGAGAACCTCGAAGACGGGGGACGATCCGCCGATATCGGCCCGGGAGGCGTAGGCGCCGCCGATCCGGTCCTCGCGCTTCTCGAGGCCATCGATGGAGCGCGGGCGCACGTAGTTCTGCAAGCCGAGGAACCGCCAGCGCGCGTCGAACAGGAGCATGTCCGCGCGGAGGATCCAGAACTTCCCGGTCACCGTCACGGTGCGGGGCGCGTCGGGAGGTATGTCGAGGTCGAGCTTGATCTCCTTGCCTTCGTCGTGCGCGACGACCTTCCCGAGCTGGAGCGACTGGTCGAACTTGCGCCACGTCGCGAGGTGGAAGGAGAGCGCGAAGAGCAGAAGGAAGACGCCCGTGAAAAAGCCCGATGCGAAGAAACGCCCGCCGTAGCGGCCGAGCTCGCGCCGGTACATGCCGGGATTGAGGCGCGCGCGCCGGTCGCGGTAGGCGCGCCGGCAGTACTTGCCGAAGAAGTAGAGGCTTGCGAGGGCCAGCGCCGCCGTGGCGATGGTCAGGCGGTCGAGCGGGAGGTCCTTCACACGCGCCCCCGGCACTTCTCGTAGGCGTCGATCATGTGGCGCAGCGCGTCCTTGACGGCGGGCGTCGCCGCGTCGGGGACGAGCGTCGCGCGGTGATGCGTGGCGCCGGGCTCCGCCGGAAGCCGCAGCGGTCGCGCCAGCGTCCGGCTCGCTGCGGGCGCATCGACCCTGCCGTGCCGTACCGCGAGGGAGCGGAGGTCGATCCCCGAGAGCCGTCGCGCCTCCGCGACGATGCGCCCCTCGAAGCTCTGGAGCGTCCGCGCCCAGGCGGCGCTGTCGGCCGCCACCTCGAGACGCCCGTCGGCAAGCCCCTCAACGGACGAATGGCGTGCGACCTCCGTGCCGGCGATCCGCGGCCAGAGGCTCTTCGCGAGGACGAGATCGCCCTCCTTCAGGCGAGGGAGCGACCGGATCGCCGGCTCCAGGATCTCGGCGAGTGGAAGGGGCTTGCTCCTCACCGCTGCCCTGCAGCAGGTCTGGGGGATCGGTGGCGTTCGATCGCCTGCAGGAGCGCCGACGTGCGGACGGGCTTCTCGAGCACCTCGTCCGCTCCACGGTCGAGCCCCTCGTCGCGCACGCCCTCGTCGGCGATGGCCGTGAGAAGGAGCACGGGGATGCGCGCCGTGGCGGGCGTCCCGCGGATCTCGCGCAGCACGTCCATCCCGGACTGCCCCTTCATCGCGATGTCGAGCAGGATGACGTCGACGGTCGTCTCGCGAAGCGTCCGCAGCGCGTCCTTGCCTCCATCGCACAGGAGCACCTTGTGGGAGGCCATCTCGAGGGCCGTGCGGATGAACTCGCGCGTGTCCGCCTCGTCGTCCACCACGAGCACCGTCCTGCCGCTCGCTCTCGGCGCGCGCGCGCGCGCCGGCACTTCCACCGCTGCTCCTGGCTCCGCGCCGCTTCCCGATGGCAGGGTGAAGGAGAAGGTCGTCCCTCGCCCCACGGCGCTCTCGACCTGGGCCGAGGTGTCGTGAGCTTCCAGGATCTCCTTGACGATCGAGAGCCCGATGCCGAGGCCGGGGTAGGGGCGGGTGGGACCGAGCTGGCCCTGCCAGAACCGATCGAAGATCCGCGGCTGGTGCTCCGGCGCGATCCCGCATCCCGTGTCCGTGACGTGGACCGTGATCATCGACGGCGCCGGCTGGGTCAGCCTGACGGCGATCGTGCCCCCCTCGGGCGTGAACTTCTCGGCGTTGCTGAGGAGGTTCCAGAGCACCTGTTCGATGAGGTCGGGATCGCCGAAGGCCCAGACCGGCCCGTCGCCGTCGAGGGGCGCCAGCGCGATGCCCCGGGACGCGCACGCGGGTGAGAGCGCGAGCAGCCGGTCGCGGGCGAGCGCCGCGAGGTCGAACGGCCGCTTCACGGGCTTCGCCTTGTGCGCTTCGAGGGAGGACAGGCTGAGGATGTTGTCGATGAGCACCTTCAGCCGCTCGCTGTTGCGGCAGAGCACGGCGAGCGCCTTCTTCTGATCCGGAGTCAACGGGCCGAGCGACTCGGAGGCGAGCATCTCCGCGTAGCCCGCGACGCTCACGAGCGGCGTGCGCAGCTCGTGGCTCACGTTGGCGATGAACTGCGACTTCAGG
This sequence comes from Acidobacteriota bacterium, assembly GCA_046331505.1. Taxonomy (GTDB): domain Bacteria; phylum Acidobacteriota; class Vicinamibacteria; order JAXLQT01; family JAXLQT01; genus JAXLQT01. The sequence goes on along the minus strand of JAXLQT010000003.1, from coordinate 32,223 downwards.
CGATCGAGCTTGCGCAGACGCTCGTTCTCCTCGGTGAAGCGGCGCAGCCCGTCCTCGAGCTGCACCTTCTCGATCACGCGCTTGACCACGATCGGCAGCGCGGTCTTGAGGTCGCCGCTCTTGACCAGGTAGTCGTAGGCGCCGAGCTTGAGCGCGTCGACGGCCACCGTCTCGTTGCCCATGCCGGTCACCATCACGACGGGCGTGCGGACGTTCTCCGTCCGGAGGTCCTTCAGCACCTCGAGCCCGCTCCGGCCCGGAAGGCTGTAGTCGAGAAGCACCAGATCGAAGGGTCCGTTCGAGAGCTGGAGCATCGCGCCGTTCGCATCCTCGGCGGTCACGACCTTGCCGGGGGGATCCATCCGCTCGAGGATCCGCTGGATCAGGAGCTGGAAGCCGGAGTCGTCCTCCACCAGGAGCACGCGGATCGGGGCGCCCGCCTCATGCGCTCGAGACATCGTTCTTCTCCACGTGGGCGCGGCTCGGGAGCTCGCTGACGCGGCTCCAGTACTCCTCGATGCGGCGGATCTTGCGCGCGAACTCGTCGAACTGGATGGGCTTGGTCACGTAGCTGTTCGCGCCGAGGCGGTAGCCCTTGGCGATCTCCTCGTCGCGCGCGGACGTCGTCAAGAGGACGACCGGCACCCACGACAGCTCGGGGCTCGCCTTGATGCGCGTCAGCACCTCGAACCCGTCGGCCTTGAGGAGCTTCAGATCGAGGAGGACGAGGTCCGGGAGCTCTGCGGAAGGATCGTCGGAACGCTCGGTACGCTCCAGGTACGCGAGCGCCTCCTCACCGTCGTTCAGGACGCGGACGGACGCCACGTTCTCGCTCTGCCTCAGGATCTTCTGCGTCAGGAACGCGTGGTCCTGGTTGTCCTCGATGAGAAGGATGTGGAGCGACTTCATGGCCGTCTCGAGGTGGCGGTAGTCTACCTCGCCGCTGCCTCCTCACGCGGGCGGGGGAGCCAGAACGTGAAACGGGCCCCGGTGCCGACGGCGGAGGTGACCTCGATGCCGCCGCCGTGACGTTCGATGACCTTCTTGACGATCGCGAGCCCGAGCCCGGTCCCCGGGTACTCGCGCTCCGTGTGGAGCCGCTGGAAGAGGCCGAAGATCTTCTCGTGATGGCGCGGATCGATGCCGATGCCGTCGTCCCCGACGAAGAGCACGGCGCGGTCCGCCTCGACGCTCCCCCCGATCTCGATGTGGCCGGTCACGCCCGGCTTGCGGAACTTGATCGCGTTGCCGACGAGGTTGTCGAAGACCTGCGTGAGCTGGTCCTTGATCGCCCACACCTCGGGCATGGGTGGCTGGACGGTGACCTGGATGCCCGCCTTCCGGAGCTCTCCCTCGTGCTCGAGCAGCACGTCCGAGACGAGCGCAGAGGTGGCGACGGTCTCGAGGGTCTTCCCCGGCCGATCGATGCGGGACATCTCGAACAGATCGAGGATGAGCCGTTCCATGTGCGTCGCATTGGCCTGGATCCGATCGACGTAGACCTTCGCGTCCGGCGGCAGCGACGGTCCAAACTCCTCGGCGAGCAGGCTCACGAGGCCATGGGTGCTGACGACGGGCGCCTTGAGGTCGTGGGAGACGGTGTAGACGAACTCCTCCATGTCGCGGGTCTTGCGCAGGAGCGCGTCGGTGCGCTCCGCGACCTTGCGCTCGAGCCCCTGCTGGAAGCCCTCGACGCGTTCGGCCATGTCGTTGAAGGCGCGCGACAGGAGGCCGATCTCGTCGCTGCTCCTGATGGGCGTGCGAAAGGAGAAGTCTCCCTCCGAGATGCGGCGGGCGCCCTCGGCGAGCCGGCTCACGGGGCTGATGATCCCGCGCGCGAGCACCGCCGTCACCGACAGCGCGGCGACCACGATGAGGGCGGTCAGCGCGATCACGCGTCGCTTGAGGCCGGCGAGCTCCTGCCGGAGGGTCGCGAGGGAGAGTCCGACGCGGACGGCACCGATGCGCTGGAACGTCGGCGGGCGCGGGCGCGACGGATCGCCGCCCAGGACGATGTCCTCCCCGGTGAGGGCCGGCTTCTCCAGGATGACGGGGAAGGAGAACTCGTAGCGCGGGGGTCGCGTCAAGTCGAGGAGCTCGACGGTGGGCGCCTGGGTCGAGAGCTTGCGCACCATCGACCCGTCCATGGGCTTCAGAGGCGGCATCTTCACGCCCGGCGCGACCTTGGTCACGAGGGGCGTCCCGTCGAGATCGACGATCTCGACGAAGAGCACGTCGCCGGCCGCGAACGCGCCGCCCGCGATCGGATCGAGGATCTCCGGGAAGCTCGTGAACACCCCGTACTTACCGGTGCGCGCGAGGCTCCGCACGAGGTAGTCGCCCCGTCCTTCGAGGTCCCGCACGAGACGGCCCGACATGAAGGAGAGGAACGTCGTCGAGAACGCGACCGACGTCGCGACGACGAGGAGCGACAGCGGCACCAGGAACTTCGGGAGCAGTCCGATCTGGAGCCGCATCGGACCCAGCATACAGGCGGCCCCTGCCTGCCGCGCCGCTACGAGGCCGGAGGGGGTGATGCTAATGTCTGATCGGAGCGATGCCGAAGGTCACCTATCTCAAGAAGGGCCACATGACGGGCGATGTCACGGTCGACGCCGGCGAGGGCGAGAGCTTGCTCGAGGTCGCCCAGCGCAACCACGTGCCGGTGGGATACGCCTGCGGGGGCAACTGCGCCTGCTCCACGTGCCACGTGTACGTGCGCGCCGGGCTCGCGAGCCTGCCGGATGCCGAGGAGGGCGAGGAGGACATCCTCGACATGGCATTCGACGTCAGGCCGGAGTCACGGCTCGGTTGCCAGTGTCACCTCAAGGACCAGGACGTCACGGTCGAGATCACCGACGAGAGTTACCAGGCCTACCTGAACGAGCACAAACACGAGGCAACATGACGGTAGACGAGCTTTACGACCAGGGTCTGACGCAGGCCGGCGAAGGCGAGAACGACAAGGCGATCGCCACGTTCCAGGAGGTCCTCGCGCAGGACCCTAGCCACGGCGAGGCGGTGCGCGCGCTGGGCATGACGTACTTCCGGATGGGGGAGTACGACAAGGCGGTGGAAGCGGGCAAGAAGCTCTGCGAGCTCTTGCCCGACGACATCCTCGCCCACACGAGCCTCTCGATGTACTACCAGAAGAAGAACATGATCGCCGAGGCCGAGCACGAGGGCGCCCAGGCGAGGCTCCTCTCCTGGAAGGAGCAGCTCAAGAACCCGCCGCCGAAGACGTAGCGTCCCGGCGATTCGTTCCCGTCGGGGCGATGGATTCGACCCGTCGATCCATTCCCGCGAAGGCAAGCCACGCGAGCCCGCCGGCGATCGCGAGGATCGGCGCGAGGCTCGCGGTCCCGCGGAGCCCGAGGAGGTTGCCGGCGTTGGGCGCCACCTTCCCCGCGAGGAGCCACGGGATGGCGATCTCCGTCAGGGGGTGCGTGTAGCTGTAGGGCACGGCGATCAGCGTGACCGTCGCCGCGACGTAGGCGGCCGCCGAGATGGCCGCGGCACCGGCCGCCGCGATCGCGACGGGCCGCGGGGCGGCGTCGACGGCGCGACCGAGGAGCAGGAACAGGAGGGGGAAGCCGGGGATCAGGAGCCTCGGGCCGAAGGCAAAGCCGCCGTGGTACGAGGGGACCATCGCGATGAAGGCGACGAACAGCGGGAAGGCGACGGCGGCGATGCGCGTCATCGGATCGACGGGTCTGCGCGAGAAGGCGTAGGGGAGGATCAAGAGGAACGGCGAAAGAGACACGAGGCCCTTGCCCGGCGAGAGCAAGAGCACGCCGAGCGCCTTCGGCCCGGGCAGCGACATGCCGTAGAAGCCGGTGTCGTACTCCGCGTCCATGTTCTTGCCGTGGGTCTCGAACTTGACGGGCACGGTGAGGGGGTTGCCGAAGAGCGCGAAGTGGTAGAGCCCGAGAAGCAGGAGAGGGGGAGCCAGGCCCAGCGCCAGGCGAGCGATGGCGGCGCGATCGCGGTGGAGGATCGTCGGGAGGGCGAGGAACGCGGCGAGAGGGGCGGCCTGATAGTCGCTGGTGATGGCAAGACCGAGCAACGTCCCGGTGAGCCAGGGGCGATCCGGGGTCGCGGCGAGCGCTCCCACGATCAGGGCGAAGGTGAGGTTGTGGCCGAAGAACACGGTGCCGTACGGAAGCAGCGCCGTGCCGGACCACCCCATCGCCACCGTGACGAGCGCCGCGCGCTCGGAGATCCCGAGCCTCCGCAGCACGAGCCCGAGCACGGGCAGCGCCATCGCGGTTGCGAGGGAGACCGTGACCACGCGCGTGACGTAGGCGCGGACCGGCTCGCTCCGGATCCCCAGGGCCTCGAGCGCCGCGAGCGGCGGGATGGCGAGCAACGACGTGAGCGGCGCCTTGTCGCAGTAGTAGTGGCCCTCGAAGAGCGCCTTGTCGTTGGTCTCGCTCTCGTAGGAGTCGATCGTGAGGCGACCCTCGAGGACGATCGCCTTCGCGAGGGCGAGCCTGACCCGGGCGTTGCTGCTCTCGTCCTCGTGCAGGAACCACGCATCGAAGAGGAAGACGGCGCATCCGAGCAGGACGAAGCGTCGCACCTGGGGATCCTAGTTCAGCGTCCCGGAAGTCGCTTCCCGGGACCGGCGAGGCTGGGGAGCTCCTTCCGGGACGCTGAGGTACTTCGGCGTTCGCGCTGCTACGATCCTCGTGATGGCTACCGTCGACGAGGCAAAGGCGCGGGTCGCGGAGGACGCCGCTGGCGAAGTGGTGCCCGGGACGATCGTCGGGCTTGGCACGGGCTCGACGTCGGCGCTGTTCGTGAAAGCGCTCGCCGCGCGCTGCGGAAGGGAGGGTTTCTCCGTCACCGGCGTCGCCACGTCGCGCGCAACGCAGGAGCTCGCGGTGTCTCTGGGCATCCCGCTCCTGCCGCTCCCGGAGGTGACGCACGTCGACCTCCTCGTGGACGGGGCGGACCGGGTCGACCCCGGGCTCGACATGGTGAAGGGCGGCGGCGGCGCCCTCCTCTGGGAGAAGCTCTGCGCGACGGTCGCGCGCCGGAGGATCTACGTGGTCGACTGGCAGAAGCGCGTCCCGGAGCTCGGGCGCGACTTCCCCGTTCCCATCGAGGTGGTCGCCGCGGGCGCACGCCTGATCGCCGAGAGGCTACGCGCGCTCGCGCTCTCGCCGGTGCTGCGGATGCGCGGCGGCCAGCCGTTCGTGACCGACTCGGGGAACGTCATCCTCGACGCCGTGCTTCCCCCGGGAGCGAGCATCCCGAGGTGGGAGTCGACGCTCAAGAGCGTGACCGGCGTGGTGGAATCGGGGCTCTTCGTGGGGATGGTGGACGTGCTCCTCGTCGGCACCGAGGATGGACAGGTGGAGCGGATCGTCCCGCCGAAGAGGGCATGACGGTCCCGCTGCTCATCGCGGCGATCGCCGCGGTCACGCTCGAGGGGCGCGTGGTGGGACCAGCGGGAGCGCCGGTCGCGGGCGCCCAGATCAAGGTGTTCGGTCCGCAGGACGCCGGTGGCGAGTCGACCGGCGAGCCAGCGCAGACCGGCGCGACCGCGGAGGACGGCGCCTTCTCGTTCGCCGGCCTCGCGCGTGGGACCTACGTGCTTCAGGTCTCCGCGCCGGGCCTGGCACCGCTCGAGATCGGGTCCGTCCGCGTCCCGGGCCGCGCGCGCGACGTGGAGCTCGTGAAGGGCGCGCCGCTTCGCGGTGCGGTCTACGATGCCGTGACCCGTGCGCTCATCGCCGAGGCGCGCGTCGAGATCGCGTCGGAGAACGGCTTGCCAGCACTTGCGAGCGTGCGCACCGGCAAGCGCGGCGAGCTCGAGATCCCCGCGCTGGCTCCCGGTAGCTACAACATCGTCGTGAAGGCCCGCGGGTATGCCCCCGAGCCCCGGAGCGTCACCATCGGCGGCGGCGAGGCCGCTCCCTTCAACGTCTCGCTCCAGAAGGGCGCCGTCCTCGATGTGCTCGTCCAGGGTGGGGACGGCGCCGCCTCCCGTGCCGTCGACCGCGCGCGCGTCACCCTCTCGTGCGCCACCACGGGATCGGGCGTGCGCGCCGACGGCGAGGGGACCACGGGAAAGGACGGCAAGATCGTGATCGAGTCGGCCCCCGCGTGCGATCGGTACCTCGCGACGGTCAGGGCTGCCGGGTGGAAGTCCATCGAGCGCGTGCAGGTGATGGCGTCGCAGGCAGGCAAGGACGGCGCGCGGAAGGTCGTCATCAAGCTCGAGAAGGGAGTGGGGATCTCCGGACGCACCGTGGACGAGGCCGGATCTCCGCTCGCGTCCGTATCCGTGTGGGCCTCGGGCCAGGCGGCGAGCGGCTTCGCGCTGTCGGACGCAGCCGGCGCGTTCCGGATCGACGGCCTCGAGCCAGGGAAGACCAGCATCTGGGCGACGCTGGACGGCTATATCCCGGAGCAGGAGCAGGAGCTCGAGTTGGGTGCGCGCGGCGTCTCTGGCAAGACGCTGGTGCTCCGGTCCGGGAGATCTGCCTCGGGGCATGTGCACGACGGCGCGCGACACCCGGTGGCCGGAGCGGAGATCACGATCGACTCGATGGAGACGCAATCGACGGGCATCTCGGACGAGGCGGGAGCGTTCACGATCACGGGCCTGGGAGATGGCGAGCTCACCATCACCGTTCGCGCGGCGGGATACCAGCTCCTCATGACGAAGGCGAACGATGGCGCCGATCTCGACCTGGTGCTCGCGCACGGCTCCCTTCTGCGCGGCCGCATCCTCGACGCGGCATCGGGCGAGGGCATCGGCGGCGGGCAGGTCGGCGTGATGCCGATCGCGGAGGGCGGCGGCGCCGACATGGAAGCCATGGGCCAGTACGAGGGCGAAGGGGAGGACGGGTTCGGAGCGAAGAGCGACGCGAGCGGGGCGTTCGAGCTGACGGGGTTGAAGGCCGGACGCTTCACCCTGCTCGCGGTCGCGACCGGCTACGTCTACGCCGTCCTTCCGGAGGTCGAGATCCTGGACGGGCAGGACCGCGAGGGCGTGGTGATCAAGCTCGAGCGCGGCGGCTCCGTCTCCGGCACCGTCGTCAGGGACAAGGACGGAGCTCCGATCGCGGGCGCGCAGGTCGTCATCAGCGAGGACGAGGGCGGGCTCGGCACCGTGGCCCCGGCGTTCACGGATGCCCGCGGGCGATTCCGGATGGAAGGACTGTCGGGGAAGCGAGCGACCCTGTCGGTCTCCCATCCCGAGTACGCCTCGCGCGACGTCGAGATCGCGCTCGCCGAGCACGGCGAGACGGCGGGAGCGGTCGTCAAGCTGTCCGCGGGCGCGCGGCTCAAGGGCATCGTGATGGCGGGCGGCGTGCCTCTCTCGGGCGCATCGGTGAGCGCCGAGTCCGGGAACACCGTGACGGACGCCTCGGGGTCGTTCGACCTCGACCATCTCCCCGCCGGGCTCGTGCGCCTGTACGTCAGCGCGCCGTACCGCGGCGGCGAGGAGGAGGATCGCCGCCGATCGGCAGGAGCCAGGATGTCGAGATCGCCGACGGCGAGACCCGCGAGCATCGTGATCGATCTCGAAGCGGGCGCCCGCATCACGGGAAGGCTGCTCCACCGCGGTCGTCCGTATCGGGCGGGAACGTCGGCATCCAGGATCCCGCCGGATGGGGACCGAACGCCACCGTCGACGCCGACGGCACCTTCTTGCTGAAGGGTGTCCACCCTGGGTCGTGCCGGCTCATTGCGTCCTCCGGCGCTCTCCGGACCCAGAAGGACATCGTGATGACGGACGACGACCTCGAGATCACCGTGGAGTTTCCCGCGAGCGGGATGAAAGGCGTCGTCGTGGAGGCGGGGTCGGGGAGGCCGGTCGCCGGCGCGTCCGTCTACACGAGGGAAGGGGAAGGCGGGGGCTGGGGCTCGCCCACCGACGCCGAGGGCGCGTTCGATCTCGAGGGCGTGCCGGCGGGGACCTATACGCTCCGCGCCGCCGCGGAGGAGCACCAGAACGCGAGTGTCACCGTGACCGTCGCCGAGGGCGAGGTCGTGGAGGGCATCCGCATCGAGCTGCCGGGCAAGTCGGAGAACGCCTCGACGCTCGCGGGCAAGGTGGTGGGTGCCGACGGGCGCCCGGCGTTCCCGGCGATGGTCGGGATCTCGAGCTCCGGCGAGACCGAGAACGAGGTGATGACCGATGGCACCGGCCACTTCAGCATCCCCGACGTTGCCGCGGGCACCTACGACGTGATGGCGGTGCAGTTCGGAGGTGGCTACGGCCCGGCCATCCGGCGCGGCGTCGTGTCAGGCGCCACGCCGTCCCTCGAGCTGACCCTCCCGCGAGGCAATCCTCAAGGTGACGGTGCGCCGCGGGGGTGCTCCGCTGCCTGGCGTGACGGTCGCTCTCGCGGGCCCTGGGCTCGATGCGCTCGGACCGTTCACGTCTCTGAGCGACGAGACCGATCGCGACGGCGTCGCCATGCTCCCGGGCCTGCCCGCCGGGACGTTCACGATCCGCGTCACCTCCGGGATGGAGACGCGCGAGGCCCCTGTCAGCCTGGAGGCCGGTCGCCAGACGGAGATCGTCATCGGCTTCTGACGCCGGAACGGGAGCCTCAGTGCCCGCTCCACGACGTCCTGGAGCGTGGTGCCTTCGCGCGAGGCCCGACCTCCGCCTCTCGCCTGACGTCGACAGGCTTGTCCCTGACATGGAGCGTCGGCATGCTCCCAACGCCAACGTCCGCGAGCATCCCGCCAAGGGACAGCCTCGGTCGCCGGGAATGACGACGTCGAGCCGGCGCGGTGCCGTCTCGGGCCATCAGGCGTCCGCCCTTACGGCGCGGCGACGATGTGGAATTCCACGTCGATCTTCCGCTTGACCTTGAGCAGCATGCCCGACATGTCGGGCACCTGCCACACGTCCATGTCGATCTGCGCCTTGCCGTCGACCACGAGCGCGTCGCCCTCGTACTTCGCGGTGGCGGTGGCATCGAGCGGATGTTCCTTGCTGAGGAGCGTCAGCTTCCCCTTCAGGCTCAGGGTGGCGGGCGACTTCGCGAAGAGCTTGTCGGCGTCGCCGGCGATGCTCTCCACCTTGTAGGCGATGGTCTTGTGGGTCGTGACGTCCAGGACCTCCGCCTTCATCTTCTTGTCGCGCGACTCGTTGCCCGTCTCGATCGACGACGTGCCGATCCCATTGGTCGCCGTGACCTGCTTGGCGGCTCCGTCGAGGCTCACGTCTCCCGAGAGCGTGGGCGCGTTTCCCTCGACCAGGTGCAGCGTCGAGTCGACCGAGAAGCTGACCTTCGACTTCCTGACCGTCGATCTTGAGGACCTGCGCGGGCGGGGCTGCCGCGGTGTCGGCGCGGCTTCCGTGGCCTGGAGGAGGAGCGAGGAGAAGAGGATGGCGGTGGCGGCGGCTCCTTAGCGAAGGCGTCCGAAGGCGAGGTAGCCCCAACGCGCGAGCGACGCGGCCGGAGCCGCTGCTACGATCCCGCGATCGCCGCGGTGATCGCCTTGGCCAGAGGGTCGAACCGTGCTCGTCGATGTGGCAGCAGTCGTCGGAATAGACCGGCTCCGGCGTGCTCGCGAAGACGGCCGTCGCGTCGTGAAACGCGATCCGTCGCGCGCGAGCTCGGCGCGGAGCGCTGGAGCAGCGGATACCCCGGCGAGGACCTGGCGCTCCACGGGGAGCCGCGGCGCACGGCGAGGTCGATCTCGCTCGGACCCATTGGCTTGCTCCCGGGCACGTACTGGTTGGGCTGGAGGAAGTGGTGGTAGGGGGTTCCCCTGCGCAACGCAGAGGGCGTGCATCTCGCGCGAGCACTGCGCCCAGAGGCGCACCATCTCGTCCATGAGCGCCGCGTCGCTTGGGAGGATGGAAGGAGCCGCTCTTGACGAAGGAGATGGGCCGGTTCCGCGCGGCCATCAGCCTGCGCTCGACCGCCGTGAGCTCGACCTGGATCCTCCCGTCGTAGCGGCGCCGGGCGAGGGTTTCCGAGGGATGCTCCCGTGAGAGCGGCGGATCGAGGAACGTCTGCGCCCACCATCGCCGTCGCTCGCGCAGGTACGAGAGCTCGCCGATCGCGATGCGGACGTCGTGGTCGAGGGCGCCCGCGCGGAAGTACCAGGAGCGCGGGAAGTCCGGCGCGACGCCCTTCGGGACGTTCTCCGCCTGCGGGAGCACGATCTCGTTGAAGCCGTCGATCTCCACGACCGCATCGAAGAGGGCGCCCCTGGCGATGACGTAGGCGAGGGCCCTTGAGCATGAGGCTGCTTGTACCCCGCGAGCGCGAGGTTCGCGATCTCGGCGTCCGTGCCGGAGGAAACGCCCCGATCGTCCGAGCGCGGCGGCCAGGCCTTGCCGCCCTCGCCGCCGGCGAAGTTCTCGGCCAGGGATCCTCCCAGGATGGCGATCTGCGGATGCCGCGGATCGCGCTCCTCGAGAACCGCGTCTCCTGCGGGGCGAACCCGAGTGTGGAACACGTCGGGATCGAAGATCGGGCGGCGGCCAGGAAGTCGTAGCCGAGGTAGGGGTGGACGGCCTCCTTGCGGGCGGTGAACGGCAGCGGCGGTGGGGCGACGCTCCGGCGTAGGGTGTCCTTGACGCCCGCGATCGCGCGTTGCTCGTCGTGGATGCGTGCGTAGGAAGAGGGCCTTGTAGAGGACGAGATGGGCAACGTACGCCGAGAGCTCGAGCGCGACGACGGTGCCAGCGAAAGGCGCCGCGATCCGGAAGAGCCAGCGCTTGGGCGCCGGCGCCACAGGCACCCTTGATCCTTTGAAGGAACCCTGATGCGCGCGGACACGCGGATCGGCGTCGCTGGCGTCGTCGCGCCTCCTCCGAATCCGGCACGGGATGCGTCATCGGCGCGTCGCGCCGGCGACGCCGGATCCGCGTTCGGGCTCGGTCAGGGTTCTTCAACGGGCTGCGACCAGGCGCGGGCTCGGGGCCCGGCGGCCGAGCATGGCGATCCCCACGCGGTGGACGTCGCGAGCGAAGCGCCAGTAGGGAGGACGGACTCCGACCGTCGCGGCAGCCGCACCGCCCAGGGCTCGAAGCGCGACGATGTCTCGAACAGGATCACGACCTCCGGGTGGTCGCGCTGGAACGAGGTCAGCATCTCGAACGCCTCGCGGCGATCGAGGTCGGGGGAGAAGTAGCAGCGCTGATCGAGCAGCGACTCGCGCGGCCAGCCGAGCTCGGCGTGCAGCTCGATGTCTGCGTAGACGCGCACCCCAGCAGCGGGAAAAATCCGAGGTAGGCCCCATCGCCGGGACGCAGGGCGCCCGCGAGGAAGTCGAGCGACTCGCGCATCGTCTCTCGCGTCTCTCCAGAGCTCGAGGAAGACCCAGAGCGCCCGCAGCGGGACGCCGCACAGCGCCTGGGCGACCTTGCGCACCGCGTCCGCGCCGAACCCCTTCTTCATACGATCGAGCACCGGTCCCGACCCGCTCTCGACCGAAAGCGTGATCGAGCGGAAGCCCGCCTCGTGCATGAGGAGGAGATCGGCGCGGTCGAGGCCGCCCGGGTTCACGCTCGACGCCGAGAGCCCCGGCGCGACCCGCGCGCTCCGCAACGCCGCGCAGACGGCGCGGAGGAAAGTCCGGCGGGCTGCGTGAAGATCCGCTTGTCCTGCATCTCGCGCACGCCGCGAAGCCCGCGGCCTGGAGCTCCCGGATCTCTCCTCCGCGACCTCTCCCGGATCGCGCTCGCGGTAGCGCCTCCCCTCGAGGCTGCCGTAGGTGCGGTAGGTAGGTGCACCGGTGGGGGCAACCGCGCTTGGTCTGCACCGGACCAGGGCGCCGTGGCGCACGTAGCGGCGCATGCGGACGTGGCGAAGGAGCGCGCGGTGCGACGGGCCGAACGCCGCGCGGGCCGCGGGGCGCCCTCGACGAAGCGATCGCGGTCGCCCGCGTCCCCGACGATGCCGGGCACGCCGGCGATCGCGCTCAGTCTCGATCGCTCGGAGGAGCGCGGGGAGAGCCGCCTCCCGTCGCCGGTGAGCCCGTAGTCCGCGCCGAGCGCGCGCGTCGTCTCGACAGGCATGCAGGAGACGGCGGCCCCCGCGGCGACGACCGGCGCCGCGCTCGCGCGCCTCGCGGCAGCAACGAGATCGCGCGCCTCGGGCGCATAGGGCGCGGCTTCGCGGCATCGGCGTTGTCGAGGTTGCGCACGCCGATCGCCACCAGGTCGGGCGGAAACGCGCGATCGACTTGGATAGCGCACGGCACGGGTCGCGCTCGAAGCAGAGATCGAGGAGCCGCGCGTCGTGGCCCGCCTCGAGGGCGGCCTCGCAGGCGAGCGCCGGCCCCACCGGCATCACCGGGAACGGCGCGCGCTCCCGGTTCTGCGACACGACCAGCACCTTCATGCGCGACGGGCCTTACACGCTTCCGCGCGAGAGAAAGAGCTCGTTCCTGTAGAGGTTCGGGACGTGGTTGAACGTGTTGAGGGTGACGCGCGCGAGGCTCCGCAGCGACCCCACCCGGCGCTTCCTGAGGAACCGGCTACGCGCCAGGTAGAACGGGTTGAGGTAGAGCTTCAGGTACTCGACGTTCATGGCGCGCGCCAGCGCACGCTCCGACATCTTCTCGGTGCGGACGTTGCAGATGAACCCGTTGTAGCGCGAGAAGTCGTCCTTGTTCACCACGAGCTCGCGGTCCAGGAGCTCCTGGCGCATCGCCGTCTTCGGGTACGGCGTCACGCACTGGACGATGATGTGGTCGACGCGCAGCTTCCGCGCCGCGGTGTAGAGGCGGCGCACCGAGTCGCGATCGTCCTGGGGCGTGCCCGTGATGAATCCGCCGATGACGCAGATGTCGTTGTCGTGGAGGTAGCCGATCACCTGGCGGGTCAGCTCGGTGATGTCGCCCTTCTTCATCTTGCGCAGCGTCACCGGGTCGGTGTTCTCGATGCCGAGGAACACGGAATGGAACCCCGCCGCGCCCATCAGGCGCGCCAGCTCCGGGCCGCCCTTCTTGACGCCGATGACCGACGCCTGGGTGATGAGCTCGAGCCGCTCCGGCAAGCCCGACGCGATGATCGCCTCGCAGAGCCGCTTCAGCCGAGGGACGTCGAGGGTCACGTTGTCGTCGACCAGGAGCACTCCCTGCACGCCCCGATCCGCAAGGCGCCGGAGATCCTCGACCACGCGATCCTCGTCGTAGGAGCGGAACGACGTGCCGTACATCTGGGTGATCGAGCAGAAGTTGCACGGGAGCGTGCAGCCGCGGCTCGTCTCGACGCAGTCGAAGCGCTTGCCGAAGTAGCGGAACTCCTTGATGACGCGCGCGTCGCGATTCGGCAGCTTCACGCCGGAGAGCTCGAGGAGCTGCTCGCTTTGCGTGACGCGTACGCGGCCGCCCTCGCGGTAAGTGAGGTTCGGGATGCTCGCATAGGCGTCCGGCCCTTCGCCGCCGGCGATCGCCGCGACGAGCTTGCCGAACGCCACCTCTCCCTCGTTGCGGACGTAGAAGTCGAACTTGCCGGCGTTCGGGCCGGTCGCAACCTCCTCCGAGAGGAGCGTCGCGTGGTAGCCGCCGAGCGCGATGGGCGTTCCCGGTAGCTCCTCGCGAACGATCGCCGCCGCCCTGACGGCGCTGTCGTACTGGTAGCTCATCGCGGAGAGGCCCACGAGGTCCGGCCGGTAGTCGCGCACGAGCTCCCGCAGGATCGCGCCGGTGCGCTTGTAGGGAACGACGAGGTCGATCAGCTTGACGTCGACGCCGTCGGGGAGGTTCCCCGCGAGGGACGCGATCCCGAGGTTCGGGATGTCGCCCACGCGCTTGAAGCAGAGCGCCGTGTCCGGCATGGCCGCGAGGAGCACCTTGAACCGCTTCATCGGGCTGCCATCATCTCGCGATACGGAGTCGCGCGGCGCAGCGCCGACTCCTCCGTCGCGATGCGCGCCAGGAGCAGCGCGCCGAACGAGAGAGAGACCACCGACCCGGTGATCGGCGTGCCTCCGAGGAAGCCGAGAGCGGCGATCTCGAAGACCATCGCCACGTAGTTCGGATGGCGCACCCAGGCGAACGGCCCGTCGGTGCGGATCGGCATCCCTTCCTTCACGAACACCTTCTTCGTCCAGTTGCCGCGCAGCGTCCGGATCACCCAGATCTTCAGGACCTTCGCCATGACGAGGCCTCCGAGGAGCGGAATGCCGAGCCGCCAGGGCGCGCCCCGATCGGGCGATCCGAAGCGCTCGAGCGGCCCCGCGGCGAAGGCGAGCATGTAGACGGGCACCATCGCCCGGAAGACCCAAGGCGCCACCTCGCGGTATCCCTCGGCGCGCAGGCGGCGCTCGTTTTTCCGCGACACCCAGAGCTCGATCGCCACCTCGGCGAGCGCGATCGCGAGGACGGCGAGATAGACGAGATCGTAGGTGCGGGCCACGACGCAAGCTTAGCTCAGCCTCGCGCGGAACCCCCGCCGGTTCGATCGCTACGACAGCTCCGACCAGCTCATGGCACCCATGACCGCGATCAGGAGCGGGAGCTGCGTCATGACCGTGAATCCGGCGATGGCCATCTGCGCGAGCGCGGCGATGGCGTAGAGGATGACCGCCCACCGCTTCATCCGCCAGAAGCCGATGGCGCACACGGTGCTGAAGCCCGCGGCGATGACGAGTGCCAGCGGGCCAGCGGCGCGCATCTCCTGGGGGACGTGCGACGAGAGCATCGCGACGCCGAGCGCGACGGCGGAGGCGACGAGAAGGAGGATGGTGGCGACGGTCAACGAGACGGGCCTCATGGCGAATCTCCTTTGCCCGGCTGGAGAGCAACGACCATGCCACGCCTCCGTGCCCATCCGCGCGCCTCCACCCTTAACGCGCGGTTCAGTCGCGGGGCGCCCGGTAGTCGTCGGACTTCCTGCCCCCCAGGACCTCGGCGTGGACCTTGATCGTCGCCACGCGCTCCAGGTGCAGCTCGGGGCAATCCAGGAGCACGAGCAGCACCGGGCTTCCGTTCCTGTCCTTGAAGCTCTTCGGCCCGTACTTCATCAGGCTATGGCAGGAGTAGAAGTGCGTGCCGGGCCTTCCGAGGTTGTCCATCTCGTTCCACTCGGCGTCGGCGGAGACGTGGCCCTCGCCCATCATCTCCTTCCCATCGCGGTCGAGCACAGAGACCACCGCATAGGCGGAGGACTCGATCCGGACCAGCTCGTGGATCTCGATCGCGTCCGGGCCGGCGGGTGGAGGGGGCGTGTCGTAGTGCGTCACCTTCCGCGTCTCCGATGACCGCGCGGCGGCGTTCTCCTTCCAGGCCGTGAACGCCGGGCTCGCGAGCGCTTTCGCGGCGGGAAGGGGAAGCAGCGACGCGTAGTTGATCGGCACCGCGTAGCTCATGCGCTCCCCACCGAGGATCTTCGCGTCCACGATACCGATGGCGCGTCCCGCGCCGTCGACGATCGGCCCGCCGGAGTTGCCGGGGTTCACCGCGGCGTCGAACTGGATCAGGGCGCAGCGCGACCCCTCGAGGAGGATCGGGACCGCGCTGATCACGCCCCCGGTCACGGAGACATGGGACGTGCCGAGCGCGTGCCCGAGCGCCGTCGTCGTGCTCCCGACCTCGATCGCGGTGGCGTCGCCCAGGGGGAGAGCGGGCGGGACGGTCACGCCGCTCACCCGCAGGAGCGCGAGGTCGGCATCGCGATCCGACGCCGTGACGGACGCCGTTCCCAAGCTGCCGTCCCAGAGGGTGACGTCGACGGCGCCCGCTCCGTCGACGACGTGCAGCGCCGTCAGCACGTCTCCGTCGCTCGAGACGAAGAAGCCGCTTCCGGCGCCCGCCGGCGTCGCGAGCCTCACGACGGACTTTGCCACGTCGCTCGTCGCGCCGAGCGGCTCGCCCGGATCGCGGTACTTGCGCTGCGCGAGGTCGATCCACTTCTGGTAGGCGGGCGTTGCGAGGGAGGCGGCCGCGTCGAGCGGGAGCGCCGATGCAGCGTTGATCGGCACCGCCAGGTGGATCCCCTCCGCTCCGGCGACGGTCGCCAGCAGGACCCCGGCCACCTCGCCCGACTCGGTCACGAGAGGCCCGCCGGAATCGCCGATCGCCGCGGCGGCGTCGTACTGGATGTAGGGGCGTCCGCCCGAGCGGACCGGTACCGCGGAGATCACGCCCTTGCGCGTCACGACCGTGTCGCTCGTTTCCGGGTAGCTCCAGGCGGCGACCGGGCGCGCGGGGACGAGGGTCGTGGCGTCCGCGAGCTTCAGGAAGGAACGATCGTTCCGCCCGTCGACCTTCAGCAGCGCGAGATGCGATCGGGCGTCGCTCGCGACGACGTAGGCGCTCTCCACGCTCCCGTCGGCGAACCGGACGTCGATCGCCGACGCGTTGCCGACGAGATCGGTGCTCGAGAGGATGTGTCCGTCGGCGGAGACGACGAAGCCCGTCCCCCGGGCCTTCCTGTCGAAGTTGTCGAGCCGGACGATCGCTCCCTCGATACCCTCGGCGCTCCGGCTCTTCGGCGGCGCCGGCTCTTTCGCCTGCGCGACCCACGCGTCGAAGGCCGGCGTCTTCAGCGTCGCGAGCACGGGAAGGGGAAGCGCCGCCGCTGCGTTGACCGGGACGGCGAAGTTCCGGCGCTCCGCGTCCGTGGCGAACCCCGCCATGAGACCGAGGAGCGCGCCGCGGCCGTCGACGACGGGGCTTCCGCCGAAACCGAAGTTCATGCTCGCGTCCACCTCGAGGAGCGCCCTCCTGGGGGTCATCCCGTACGCCGGCACCGCCGTCACGGAGCCGTGCGTCACCGCGGCTCTCTCCGATTCGAGGACGCCCGCGAACCCCGCGACCCAGACGTCCATGCCGCGCTTGCACGCCGTCGCGTCCCCGATCTTCACGAAGGCCCGCGCGCTCGCGCCGTCGCACTTGAGCAGCGCGAGTCCCCCATCCTCGTCGCGCGCCACGACGCGTGCGTGCCCTTCGGTCCCGTCGGGCAGCAGGAGCTCCACCTCGACCGCGTTCTGCACGATCGCGGCGATCGTGAGGATGTCGCCTTCCGCGGAGACGAGGACACCGGAGCCGACCTTCTTCGCGGTGTAGTTGTCGATCCGGACCGTCGCGTCGCGGACCATCGCGGCGGCGGACGGCGCCGAGCGCGAGGTGCCAGATCAGACGCGTCGATCGAGCCATGGAAGTCTCCTCTCGTGGGGCCTCGGTGGGCGGACCGCGCGCGCCGAGGCATCGCGAGCTTCGCCCGCACGCGAACACTGTACCTCCTGCGCGGGCCTCCATCGAGTGCTATCCGGCGACGAGGCGGGCGCGACTCCTGGCGGCTCGGACCTCGAGCGTGGCGCCGCTCTCGAAAGACAGGAAGTCGGACTCCATGCCATCGCTGAAGATGATGCCGCCCGACGGCATGAGCGACTCCATCTCGAGATGTGCACCCGGCGCGAGCGTGCCGGCGACGATGGTGGCCTGGGAGTGACGGGAGAGGAAGGGCTCGCGGACGACGAACACGAGCCTCGGGTCGCTCCAGGACAGTCGCAGCGGCGTGCCGGGCTGGCCCCCGGTGAAGGATGCGATGCCGGCGGTCATGTTGAATACCGACGAGAGCCAGCCGGTGGAGCCGGCGCCGGTCGAGATGAGCACGCCGCTCGAGGACTGGGCTTCGGCGCGCTCGCCCCAGCGGATGCGGTAGCGCGCCGAGACGTGCGAGGCGGCGCCGACGAACAGGTCGTTGAACGCGAGGAGCTTCTGGCCGTCGGCGAGGGTCGCCTCGGCGAGCGTCACCTCGTCGACCAGGCACGTCCCGTCGAGGACCCGCCGCGCCCCCTCGCGCGCGGTCACGGGGGTGAACGGTAGCAGCACGCCGTCGAAGCGCGCGGGGTCGGGGTTGACGGCGAGGATGGGCTGGGACCCCACGTACTTCGCGGCGTTCGCGACGAGGCCGTCCTGACCCATCGTGACGACGAGGTCGTGGGGCGAGAAGAGGAAGGTCGGCAGGAGCGCGCGATCGATCGTCTGGGTCTTGAGGCCGAGCTCGAGGGATCGTCCGAGGACCTCGAGCGCGCGACGGTAGGCGTCGTCCTCGCGCTCGTAGTCCACGAAGTCTCCTCCGGCGCGCTCGATCCAGAACTTCGCCTGGGCGCGCGTGTTCCACCGTTCCACGAGCTCCACGAGGCGCGTCTTGCGCGTGACGACGACGATCTTCTCCACGGCCTCCCTCACTTCACGAGGGCGCGCAGAAGGTCGGGCGACACGTTCAGCTCTCCGATCTTCTGCGCGTTGCCGGCGAGCTCCTGGAACGCAAGCGCGATGAGCGCCCGGGGGTTTCCCCCATGGGCCGCCAGCGTCGCGACGGTGCGCCAGTCCACGCTGCGGATGGGCGCAAGCGACGTCTCGAGCGCGTAGGCCTTGCTGTCGGCGTCCTTCCGATCGTTCTCGACCTTCTGCTCGATGAGCACCGCCCGCTGCTGCTCGACGGCGATCTCGGTCGCGATCTCGCTCTCCTTGATGCGCCGCTCCTCCACCACAGCGGCGTTGCGCCGGGCGTAGATCGCCTCGTCCGCCTGGCGGTGCAGGCCCTCGCGCGCCTCCGCCTCCAGCGCGCGCGCCATCTCCGGCGTCGCTCGGATGGCCAGTACCGACACGCCGAGGACCCTGACGCCGAGGGCCGTGAGGGTCCCGTCCTCCTGCATGCCCGAGAGCACCTCGGCCCCCACGAGGTCGGCGGATCGCAGCGCGTCGCGGAGGCCGAGCCGGCTCACCGAGGCTCTCGCGAGCACCTCCACGAGGCTCACGATGCGCTCCGGCACCTTCTCTGGATCGTCGGATGCGTGGCGGCTGTCCGCGAGGACCGTGAAGTCGAGCAGCTCGGCGAGGCGGCGAGGCTCGACCACGCGGTAGGTGAGCTGTCCCTGGATCGTCACGGTCTGGAAGTCGGCGGTCGACTCCTGGAAGGCGAACGGGACGTCCGCGCTGGCGAGCGGCACCTGGACGATCGTGGAGGTCGGCGCCCACGCGAAGAAGGCGAGCCCCGCCCCCTCCTTCTTGAGCTTTCCGCCTGCGTAGTGCAGCACGTAGGTGGTCGGGGTGGTCTTGACGTAGCGGATGCCGAGCATGGCGACCTCCTTGGTAGCGTCACACGGACACCAATATAGTGTTTATATGACACCATAGTCAAGACGGGACCCGCGGCGTGCGGATCGGTACGGCGGGAGGATCCGTCGCAGAGCGTGAACGCAGGCGACGGCAGCCGGTCGTCCACCGCGACCTACGACGCGTGAGTCGCTTGCGGCACGGCGTTACCCGGTGACGTTCTGGGTCAGGTTGCCGCTCTCGTACCGGCGCAGGCCGATGGT
The DNA here is from genome assembly GCA_046331505.1 of Acidobacteriota bacterium. GTDB lineage: Bacteria > Acidobacteriota > Vicinamibacteria > JAXLQT01 > JAXLQT01 > JAXLQT01. The sequence continues at coordinate 12,955 of JAXLQT010000003.1, read as the reverse complement.
CCAGGCGAGCGCGGCCGCGGTCGCGAGGGCGGCGACGCCCGCGCCGAGGAGCGCCGCTTCCGACCACGAGAAATGGCGCAGGAGGTTCGCGGGCGTGTAGGACATGAGGCCGGCGGGGATCAGGACGTAGAGGACGAAGCGCGAGGGCCCGACGAAGAGGCCCGATGGGTAGAGAGCGAACGTGATGAGCGCGTACATGCCCTGGTTCGCGAGGTCCTCCGCCCGGCCGATGTAGAACGACGCCGAGTGGCAGATGGTCACGAACGCCACCATCACCGTCGCGGAGACGATCGTCATCGCCGCGTACAGCGCGATGCGGGACGGCCGCAGCGGGCCGCTGGCCGCGAAGAGGATGACGCCGCTCGCGAGGTCGCCGAAGCCCGAGAGCCGCATCTGCGACGTGCCCGCCTGGACGAACACGGATCGCGAGCGCAGGAGCCACGTGTCGAGGCCGCCCGAGCTGATGCGTCGCGCGATGTCGAGGCACCCGCCCATCAGCACGACCGCGAGACCGAAGCCCGACGCGGAGACGCCGTAAAGCAGCGCCATGTCCTCGATCCGCCAGCCCCGCACGGTCTGGAAGCGCCGGAAGAAGACGCCCCAGAACGCGAGGAAGATGAAGTTGTTCGCCACCATGAAGAGCGCCTGCATCAGGAAGGCGCCGCGGTACTCCATCGCGGCGCGCAGGCTCGCGCCCCAGCTCGCGGCGACGTAGCGCCCGCTCATCCGCCGTTCACCTGCACGCGCCGCCGGCCGCGGTCGTAGACGACGGTGAGGAGCAACATGAGCACGAGCCCCCAGCACGCGAGCGTGGCGAAGGCGCGCAGCGCGAAGCGCGGATCGAAGTCGACCACCGTGCGGGCGGGCCCGTAGAGGAGCGCCTGGAAGGGAAGTACCTCCGTGACGCGCCGGAGCCACTGCGGGTAGAGATCGAGCGGCATCATGAGGCCGCCGAGCACGAAGCTCGACTTCTGCCAGATCCAGAAGAACGGTGCTGCATCCTCGAACCAGAAGGCCAGGAGCCCCATCAGGAGCCGCACGCAGGTCTCGACCAGGACGGCGGCTGGGACGAGGATCCCGATGCCGATGAGGACGCCCATCGGCTCCAGGTCCGGCATGCCCACGAGCAGGAACGCCGCGGGGATGCCGAAGATGGTCAGCATCGCGAGGCGCACGAACGCGGAGCCGGCGGCCTTCGCGAGCTCCCAGGGGACGTAGCCCACGGGTCGGAGCAGCGCGAGCGCGATCTCTCCCGACTTGACGTCGTCTCCGATGCGCACGTGGACGTTGCCCGGCGACATCGTGACGAGCTCCGTCACCACCAGGTAGAAGAGGAGCTTCGCGACGGAGTAGCGGCCCGTGCCCTGCTCCTGCCCGACGGCGATCCAGAGGCGCGAGAAGATGAAGAGCAGGATCCCGAGGAAGACGGCGGTGCCGAGGAGCTCGGCGCGGTAGGCCGAGCGCTCGCGGGCCGAGGTTGCGAAGGCGGCGAGGAGCTTTCTCACCGGACGTAGAGCGACGCGATGACCGCCTCGAGCGGCGGGTTGCTGACGGTGATGTCCTTGACGCGCGCCGCCTCCGCGATCTTCGCGATGACGCGGTCGACGGGCGTCAAGGACGTGTCGACGCGTAGCGCCAGGCGGTGGGGCTCGGTGGGCAACGATCGCACGCCGGGGAGCGCGATGTCGACGGTGGGCTCGTCGATGATCGCCTCGACGCGCTTCTCCGCGAGGTGCTCGCTCTTGAGCCTCTCCACCGACGTGTCGAGGAGCACGGACCCGTCGTTGATGAGCAGGACCCGATCGCAGACCTGCTCGATGTCGCCCGCGTCGTGACTGGTCAGGAACACCGTGACGCCCTCGGTCTCGTTCATGTGGCACAGGAGGTCGCGGATCTTCATGCGCGCGACGACGTCGAGGCCGATGGTCGGCTCGTCGAGGAAGACGATGTCGGGCTCGTGCAGGAGGCTCGCCGCCAGCTCGCACCTCATGCGCTGGCCGAGGGAGAGCTGGCGCACGGGGCGCGTCAGCAGGGGATCGAGCTCGAAGAGCTCGGAGAGGCGCGAGAGCCGCTCGCGCGCCTTGCCCTCGGGCACGTCGTAGACGCGCGAGAGCAAGCGGAACGTCTCGCCGACGGGAAGGTGATACCAGAGCTGGGACCGCTGCCCGAAGACGCACCCGAGACGCGCGACGAGCGCCTTGCGCTCCTTCCAGGGAACGCGTCCGAGCACGCGCGCCTCGCCCGACGTGGGATGGAGGATCCCCGTCAGCATCTTGATGGTCGTGCTCTTCCCGGCGCCGTTCGGCCCGATGAAGGCCACTCTCTCCCCGCGCGCCACGTCGAAGGTCACTCCGCGCACGCCCTCCACCGCGTGGCGCTCCGGCCGGAACAGGGCGCGAAGCGCCGGCCCGAACCCGGGCTCGCGCCGCGTCTGGAAGAACGTCTTCTTCAGATCGCGCACGTGGATGACGGCCCCCTCGGCGCTCATGCGGCAGATGGTAACCGTGCGACGGCGTGGGCGACGCGATGGCGATCGTGACCGTGGGTGGCCTGACCCGCGCCGAAGAGCGCCCCGCGTGTAACTTCTCGCGAGCGATCGTCGTTACTTCCAGGGAGGAGTAGAAGCCATGGCACGACGACGCGAGTTCTTGAAGGGTACCGGGGCGGCGATCGTGGGGGGGGCGTTCGCCCAGAGGGCGCTCCATACGAGCCAACCCTCCGCGCAGCCACCGGCGCCTGCCGATCCGTCGCGGATCGCCGGAGATGCGCGGCCGCTCCGGTGGAACGGCGCAGCGCGCAACGTCGTCCTGGTGCGGTATGGCGGCGGGGTGCGCCGCGAGGAGACGACCGGCGCGTGGGGGCAGTCCCTCTCTCCGTTCCTCCACGAGTCGCTCCTCCCCAACGGGACGTTGTACGACAACCTCTTCATCCCCTGGGGCATCAGCACCGGCCACATGGAAGGGACGCTGCTTCTCACCACGGGCCGCCACGAGACTCCGGTGCAGAAGTTCCCGGGGCGAGGCGACGAGTTTCCCTTTCATCCGACCGTGTTCGAGACGTACCGCAAGGCGAGCGGGGCCGGGCCGCACGATGCGGTCGTGGTCAACAACGAGCAGCGGAACACCGAGTTCGTGGCGTACAGCTCGGCGCCGGGCTACGGCAGGCGATGGGGAGGCACGGTGCTGAGCCTCCACGCGCTCGCGATCCGCGAGCAGCGGCGGGCGCTCGGAGGCGACATTCCAGAGCGCGAGCGCCGCGAGCGTGAGGCGAAGCTCGCGGAGCTCCTGACGATCGACCAGCGTCCGGACAGGGACGGCTACGACGACGCCGAGATCGAGGAGCGGTTCTTCATCCCGTTCCTCCAGCGGTTCGGCTACCGTCCCCCGAAGGGCGACGCGTTCCAGACCGAGGCGACCATCCAGGCGCTGCGCACGCTGCGCCCGCGACTGCTGATGGTCCACTACCAGGACTGCGATTACGCCCACTGGGGCGCGAGTCACTTCTACTACGAGGGCGTGCGGCGGATGGACCAGGGCCTCCGGCGCATCGTCGAGGAAATCCAGGAGAACCCGTCCTACCGCGAGAACACGGTCCTCCTGGTCGTGCCCGACGTGGGCCGCGGGATCAACGTCGCGAAGAACGGCGGTCCGAACCACCTGCGCCTCCACTTCCAGCACCACAACCCCGAGGACAAGGGATCCCACGAGACGTTCGCGCTCGCGTGGGGCTCCGGTATCGCGCCGGGCAAGCGCATCGACGAGGCACGCGACCCGGTCGACGTCGCGCCGACCGTCGCCGCGCTCCTCGGGCACGCGATGCCCGGAGTCGACGGCCGCCTCCTCGACGAGGTGGTGTCGTGAGCGCCTTCGTAGCGACGCTCGACGTCGCCGCTCCGCCGCTTCCATCCACCGCGAACGTCGAGCCGCCGGGACCGCGCGAACCGGAGCCCGGGCCCCGACCGTCGATCGTGCGCGGCGCGATGCGCGCGATGCTGCGCGGGATCTTCGGCGCGCTCGTCGTGACGCTCCCGGTCCTCCAGATCGCCGCCCTCGGCTACATGAGCGCGGCGACGCGCCGCACCGCGCAACGCGGCCGCCTCCGCGGATCGCTGCCGCCCTGGATTGGACCGTCGGGACTCTTCCGCCGCCTCTTCGGCGCGCTGCTCCTCGGGGCGGGCCTCTTCCTGCTCCTCGCCGGATCGCAGGGCCGGCTCTCGGCGCCCGCAAACCCCGGGGCCGCCGGCACAGGAGCCATGCTCGCCCTCTGGGGCGGCCTGTTGCTCCTCTGGAGCCACTTCAAAGCAGGGCTGCGCGCGCTCGTCGGTGGCGGCCTCGTCCTCCTTCCCGGAAGCGCGCTCATCGCGATCAACTGGGAAGCCGGGTTCATCAACAGCTTCGATCGCGTCGACTCCTACCTCGCGCGCGGCCCGCTCCTCGTGCTCGCCGGAGGCGCCCTCGTGATGCTCGCCGCCGCATACCTTCCGATGGCCTTCGCCCACGCGAGCGTGGCAGAGGACGCCGGAGCGTTCCTCCACTTCCGCAAGGTCCTCTCGCTCATCGGACGGCGCCCCCTCGCCTACGCGGCCCTCGTGGGCCTGAGCCTCCTTCTCTCCCTTCCGTTGCACCTCTTCCGTGCGATCTCCCTCGACAACTTCGGCGGTGCCTATCTCGCGAGCGCCCTCTTCTTCGCCGCGCTCCTGCCGCTGAAGATGCTCTGGGCGAGCACCTATCGCAAGGCGACGGAGGCCGCCGTACCGGCGGCTCTCTGGCGCCGCGTCCTCGCCGCGATCCTCCTCGTGGTCCCCTGCTTCCTCTACTTCTTCAAGCTGCTGGTCTTCCAGTTCATCCTCTGGCATGGCGATCCCGGGGGCCACTGGGAGTGGTTCAACCACTTCCTCTACCTGCTTCCGTCTCCCGCGTGGACCGTCTGACCCGGACGTTGACATCCGGGGTCCGGTCTTCTAGCCTCCTGGGTCTTTCCCGTCGGATTGCCAGTCGAGGAGGTCCTTCGATGACCGTGCCGTCCCGCGTTCGCCCATCCTCCGTTGCGTTGACGGTCGGCCTCACCTTGCTCATCGCGAGCCCCGTGCTGGCCGACGACGACGAGGAGCCCTGGTACAAGAAGGTGGAGCTGCACGCCTTCGTGTCGTCGGTCTACTCGTACAACTTCAACGATCCGGTCTCCGGGACGAGCCAGCTCCGCGTCTTCGATTCCGAGCACGACAACTTCGACATCGACGGGGAATTCGTCGTGCTCATGCCCGTGAAGGACGGCGGGGACGCGGGTTTCCGCATGGACCTCGAGGCGGGCTCGACGATCCCCAGGCTCGAGGCGGCGCGGGGCCTCTTCCGCGATCCCGAGACGGGGAAGGCGGAGGACGTGGACCTCCAGCAGGCCTTCGTCAGCTACATCGCGCCGATCGGCAACGGGCTCCGGTTCGACTTCGGAAAGTGCGTGACGCCCGCCGGGGCCGAGCTCATCGAGGGATACGACGGCTACAACGACCTTCACACGCACTCGTTCCTCTTCGGATATGCGATCCCGTTTACCCACACGGGCATCCACATCACCTATCCGTGGAGCGACCACTTCTCCTCGAAGCTCCTGATCCTGAACGGCTGGGACAACGTGAAGGACAACAACGACGGGAAGACGGTCGGGATCCAGTTCGCGGTGACGACGGACAAGGTGTCCTTCTACGTCCAGGACATCTATGGCCCGGAGCAGGACGACAACACCTCGAACAAGAGGCAGCTCTGCGATCTCGTCGGCGTGTTCAAGCTCGGGGGCTCCTTCACCCTGACGGGCAACGTCGACATCGCGAGCGAGGAGGGCGTGGCCGCGGACGGCGGGACGGCCAACTGGAGTGGCGCCGCGCTGTCGGCGCGATGGGACGCGACGGACAAGTTCGCGCTCTCGTTCCGCGCCGAGCGGTTCAAGGACGACGACGGCGTGCGCACCGGCAACGCCCAGACGTTGACCGAGTTCACGATCTGCCCTTCGGTCAAGCTCGGAAAGGGCTTCGTGCTGCGCGGGGACCTTCGCCTCGACTCGTCCGACATCGACGCCTTCGAGAAGGACCGCGAGGGCGAATTCACCGATCACCAGGCTTCGCTGTCCCTGAACGCTCTCTTCGCCTTCTAGTTCAGCGTCCCAGAAGTAGCTCCCCGGCCTCGGCGGTCCTGGACGCCGCTGGCGTCGCTCTCGCCTCCTCCGAATCCAACGCGGGATGCGTCGTCGGCGCGCCTCGCCAGCGTCGCCCAGTCTCGGCGATCCTGGGAGGCTACTTCTGGGTCGCTGAACTCGCAGCTGATAGGCTACCCGCTCGATGGTGATGCCGGAGAGCGGGGAGGGCCGGGCGCGGCCGAGGACCGTGTTCGGCCGGGCGCTCGCGCCCGCGGTGCGGCTGATGAACCGGCTGCGCTATCCCTACAAGTTCGCGCTCATCAGCATCGTCTTCCTCGTCCCGCTCGTCCTGACGATGCACGCGCTGGTCTCGGAGATCGAGATCGGCGTGGACGTGGCCCAGGGGGAGCGCGCGGGCGTCCGGTACATCACGCTCTTGCGCCACCTCCTCGAGGGGTTCGTGGAGCACCAGCGCATGGTCCACTGTTTCCACGACGGCGACCTGACCTACCGCGACAAGATCGCCACGGAGGAGCGCTTCATCGACAACCTGGTGGCCGACACCGACGCTCTCGAGGACAGGGTGGGCGGAGACCTGGAGACGTCGAAGTCGTGGAGCGCGCTCAAGGGGCACTGGTGGGAGCTCAAGGGGCGTGCCGTGGGCATGAGCAAGGAGGAGAGCCGGTCGGCCCACGAGGCGCTGATCGACGAGATCCTGCTGCTCATCAACCACGTCGGCGACACGAGCAAGCTCATCCTCGACCCGGACCTCGACAGCTACTACCTGATGGACACCGTCGTCGTGAGGCTGCCGGCCATCATCCAGAAGCTCGCCCAGACGCGCGAGACGGGGATGGACATCGCCCAGAGGCAGCAGGCCACCCTGCAGGAACGAGGCAAGCTCCTCATGGGCCGGGGCCAGATCGACGACGGTCAGCACGCCTTGCACCGCGGGATCCAGGTGGCGTTCGGCGCGAACCGCGAGCTCAAGCCCGCCCTCGAGCCCGAGGTCGAGAAGACCGTGACCGGCGTCAACGAGTTCCTCCAGGAGCTCGACGTCACGATCCTCAACGCGGACACCATCGAGGTCATGCCGGGAAGCTACTTCCTGGCGAGCAAGGCCGCGCTCGATGCGAGCTTCGGCCTCTACGACGCGACCCTTCCTTCTCTCGAGAGGCTCCTGGAAAAGCGGATCTCCGGCTTCGCATGGAAGCAATACGAGGTGGAGGCCATCGCGATCGGCGTCCTGTGCCTCGTCGCCTACCTCTTCGTCGCTTTCTACCGCGCCGTGATGCGCACGGTGCGGGCGCTCGAGGACGCCTCCGAGCGCATGGTGGCGGGCGACATGTCGCGCGACGTCGCCATCGAGTCGCGGGACGAGCTGGCCAACGTGGTCCGCTCCTTCAACGCCGTCTTCACGCGGCTCAAGTCCGAGACAGCGCAGGCACGCGACGAGAGCGCCCGCGCCACCACCGCCGAGGGACGGCTCCGGGAAAGCGAGGAGCGCACGCGGCTCGTGCTCGACAACGCCCTCGACGGCGTGATCGTGATGGACACGGCTGGCCGCATCGCCGAGTGGAACCCGCAGATGGAGGCGATCTTCGGCTGGAAGAAAGAGGAGGCCGTGGGGCGTCAGCTCTCGGGCCTCATGATCCCGCCGCAGTTCCGGGACGCCCACGAGAAGGGGCTCCTGCGGTTCCTCGAGACGGGCGAGGGGCCCGTGCTCAACAAGCGCATCGAGATCGTCGCGCTGCGCCGGAACGGCACGCAGTTCCCGATCGAGCTCTCGATCTCGCCTCTGCGCGTCGGCGAGAGCTGGGTCTTCAGCGCGTTCCTGCGCGACATCACCGAGCGGAAGCTCGCGGAGGAGGCGCTCGAGGCGGCGGAGGAGAAGTACCGCAGCATCTTCGAGAACGCCGTCGAAGGGATCTTCCAGACGACGCCGGACGGCAAGCTCGTGTCGGTGAACCCGGCGATGCTCCGCATCTTCGGTTACGGAACCCGCGAGGAGCTCCTCGCCGATCTCGGGGGCGCCGACCGCAAGATCTACGTGGAGCCGGGCCGGCGCGACGAGTTCATGGCGCTCATGGCGGAGAGGGGCATCGTGAGCGACTTCGAGTCGCAGGTCTACAAGAAGGACGGGAGCGTCATCTGGATCTCCGAGCGCGCCCACGCCGTCCGCGACGAGCAGGGGAAGGTGCTCCACTACGAGGGCACGGTCGAGGACACGACCGAGCGGCGGCGCATCCAGCACGAGCTCCTCGAGGCGAAGAACGCCGCGGAGGAGGCGAACCGCGCGAAGAGCAAGTTCCTCGCGACCATGAGCCACGAGCTGCGCACGCCGCTGAACGCGATCATCGGCTACAGCGAGATGCTGACGGAGGAGGCGCGCGAGCTCGGGCAGGGCGACTTCGTACCTGATCTCGACAAGATCAACGCGGCCGGCAAGCACCTGCTCGCGCTCATCAACGACATCCTCGACCTCTCCAAGATCGAGGCGGGGAAGATGGAGCTCCTGCTCGAGACGTTCGACGTCGCCGCGCTCGTCGAGGACGTGCGGGCGACGATCCGGCCGCTCGTGGAGCGCAACGGCAACGCGCTCGAGATCTCCTGCCCACCGGACGCTGGCACCATGAAGGCCGACGTCACGCGCCTGCGACAGATCCTCTTCAACCTCCTTTCGAACGCCGCCAAGTTCACGTCGGGCGGCAAGGTGGGCCTCGCCGTCTCCCGCGAGGAGCGCGCGGGGGTCCCGTGGCTGCGCTTCGTCGTCACCGACACGGGCATCGGCATGAGCGCGGATCAGATGTCCCGGCTGTTCCAGGCGTTCACGCAGGCGGATGCCTCGACGACGCGCAAGTATGGCGGCACCGGTCTCGGGCTCGTCATCTGCCGCAAGGTCGCGGAGCTCATGGGGGGCGACGTGACGGTGCAGAGCGCGCTCGGCAAGGGGTCGACCTTCGAGGTGACGGTCCCCGCCGAGGTGCTCGAGCGCAAGGGCGAGCCCGAGGCGCGCGTCGCGTCACCCTTCAAGCACCACGCCGTCCCGGAGGGCGCCACGCGCGTGCTCGTGATCGACGACGACGCCGCGGTGCGAGAGCTGCTCGAGCACTTCCTCACCAAGGAGGGATTCGACGTCGTCACCGCGTCCGGCGGCGAGGAAGGGCTCCGGCTGGCGCACGAGTGCCGTCCCGACGTCATCACGCTCGACGTGATGATGCCGGGGATGGATGGGTGGTCGGTCCTCGGGAAGCTCAAGCACGACCCCGTGGTGGCCGACGTGCCCGTCATCATGATCACGATCGTGGACGATCGGCGCATGGGCTACGCGCTCGGCGTGTCGGATTACCTGGGCAAGCCCGTCGACTGGCGTCGGCTCTCGACCATCCTCGCGAAGTATCGCCCCCACGCGGGCGAGCCGTCGGTGCTCGTGGTCGACGACGACCCGGGCGCGCGCGAGGTGCTGCGGCGCACGCTCGAGAAGGAGTCTTGGCGCGTGCGCGAGGCGGCGAACGGACAGGAGGCGCTGGAGCTCGTGGCGCGCGAGCGTCCGAGCCTCGTGCTCCTCGACCTGATGATGCCCGAGATGGACGGCTTCACCTTCACGAGCGAGCTACGGAAGGTCGATGCCTGGGCGTCGATCCCGGTCGTCGTCGTCACCGCCAAGGAGCTGACGTCGGAGGACCGGCGGCGCCTCGAAGGCCACGTCGCGCGCATCCTCCAGAAGGGCGCCTACTCCCGCGAGGAGCTCCAGGCCGAGGTGCGCCGGCTGATCGGCACGTTCGTCGCCGGACAAGCGCAGGCTTCTCTCGGCGTGGCTTGATCCGGGCGCCCGACCGGCGACGGACAAGCCACCGCGCTCACTCGCGCCGGAGGCGCGCGCCCGTGCCGCGGATCCTCGCGCCGGCGCGCGCGGCGCGATCGACGAAGCGCTCTCCCATCGCGGCGCTCTCCGCTCCGATCGCGCGGACCTGGGCGGCGACGTGGGGTGGTGGGTTGTCGCGCGACGGCGGCATCCAGGACGCGAGCTCGCGGTCCGCGCGCTCCGCGAGCGCCTCGATGCCCGCGCCTGCGCGCCGCCCGAGCGCCGACGTGACGGCGTTGCAGAGCGCCGCCGGCGACGATGCCTCGGCGGGCGTCACGACGGCGAGCGCTCCGCGCGCCGCGAGATCCGCCCAGGGGTAGCGCTCCGCGAGGCCTTCGTGGCGTCCGTCGAGGAGTGCGGAGCAGTCGTCGGCTCCCGCGAGCCCGCGGCAACCTTCCATCCACGATCGCAGGACGGGACGGTCGGCCTCCTCCGCCGCCCCGAAGAGGCCGACGTAGCTGTCCGCGTGGAGGACGACGACGCAGCGATGCCGGTACGAGAGGCGCCACGCCGGGAGTGACGCGGGCTCGTCGGCGAGATGAAGCACGCTCATCTCGGCGCGGTTGAGGCCCATCCACGAGAGGAGCTTCGGATCGAGCGTCTGGACGGATGCGAGATCCTCGGCGACCGGATCCCAGGCGGTCTGAGTCGTCCACACGGCGATCTCGGTCCATTCCCGCACCGCCGGAAGCATGCCGATCGCGTATCCGGCGAGCGGGCTCTCGGACGGCGGCAGGGGAGCGATCCAGGTGATCCTCATCCGAGGAGCCTCGCGACGACCTCGGGCCAGCCGGGCACCAAGGCCTCGTAGCGTGCGCGTCCCGCCTGCCCCATGCGCGCGGCGCGCGCGCGGTCGTCCCAGAGCTCGTCCATGGCGGAGGCCAGCGCCTCCGGCGCCGGTTCGGCGCAGAGCCCGGTCTCGCCGTGCGCGACGAACTCGAGCGCTCCGCCGGAGTCCCGGCAGGTGATCACGGGCTTGCTCGCCAGCATCGCCTCGAGCGTGACGTAGCCGTAGTCCTCGTCGATCGGCGGATAGACCACGCCCAGGCAGTGGGCGTAGAGGTCGACGAGCATCTCGTCGGAGGTTTCCCCCTTCCACGTGACGCGGTCGGCGAGACCGAGGTTCACGGTCTTGAGCTTCAGCTCCTCCGCGTAGGAGGGGATGTCGGATCGTCCCGAGAACGTCACCTTCACGGGCGTGCGTGTCTTCGCGAGCGCCTGGAGCACGAGCTCTTGCCGCTTGGGGATGTTCATGCGGCTCGGGAAGGAGAGGTAGTCGCCCGCGTCGCCCGCGCGGAACGCGCCCGCATTGCGCGGCGGGTGGTAGAGGGGCCGGGAATCGATCCCGCAGAAGGACTTGAGCCTCTTCGAGACGTTGCCCGAGATCGTGTAGATGGCGCGCGCCTCCGGGAGGAACCGCTCGTCGCAGTGCTGGATCGCGTCCCGCACCTCGCGGCCCTCGGGGTAGTGGATGAGATCGCCGAGCGGATAGTTGTCCCAGAGGTCGTAGGCGGTCCGGTGCTGGTGCAGGATCCAGAGCACCTTCGAGGGATGGCGCACGAAGTAGGCCGGGAACTTGAGGCCGATGACCAGATCGACCGGGATGCCGCTCGATTCGGTGACGTCGAGGAGCCGGCAGGCGAGGATGTGCTCCGGCACGCGCTCCGGCGGGTACCACTTGAAGGGGATCGCGACGATCTCCGCGTCATGGCCGGCCTGACGCAGCGCCTTCACGAGCTCCTCGGCGAGGAGCTCGGCGCCGCCCCGCGTGAAGGGCACCTGGGTGGTGCACAGGAGAACGCGCAAGCGTCAGTCCTTGAAGCCGACGATGGAGTAGTCGCGCGGCCCGTAGAGGTACTCGTTGAGGCGGCGCGCCGTGTCGGCGTCCGACCCGGCGAGGGGCGGCGTCTCCGTGATCGGGTGGAGCTCCTTCACCTCGATCCGCCGCAGGCCGCGCGCCTGGGCGAGGAACGTGAGCGTCTGGATCGGGATCGGGTTCCGGTGCGTCGGGTCGAGGTAGAACGTGTGGCTCCCTACCAGGACGTTGCCGGGGTTGGGCGTCTCGAAGATCGCGACGCCGCCGGAGGCGAGGGCGCGGACCGTCTCGTCGAGCATCCGTACCAGCGTCGCGAGCGGGACGTGCTCCACGATGTGGAATCCCGTGACGACGGTGAGGGTTCCGTCGGGCACGGTCGCGAGGTACCGGAGCGCGTCGCCCTCGACGACCTCGAGCCCGAGCGCGCGGCACTCCTCGACGAGCACGCAATTGGACTCGACGCCGGTGCCGCGGACCCCCTCCTCCTTCAAGATCTCGAGCCACTCGCCGCGCCCGCAGCCGAGATCGATCGCGCCCAGGTCCTTGCGCGCGGCGCTCGCGTAGGGACGGTAAACCGAAAGGCGCTCCTTGATCTGCGCGCGCGTCCCGCGGAACGCATCCTCGAACGTCGCCAGGAGCGGGTCCATCCAGCTCTCGTCGCGCCCGGTCCCGGGATCGAGCGGCGCGACCGAGACCGCGGGTGTCGCGGCCCCGGCAGCGACGCGCCCCGCATGGCGGCGCTCGATGTCGTGGAGCGTCTGGATCTGCTCGCGGCGCAGCATGTCGACGTCCCTCTCGAGCCGCGCGACGAGGCTCTCCACCTCCGAGGACAGGGAGGTCATCCCATGCTGGTGGTGCGCGTCGAGGTGGCGCATCTCCGCGCGGATCGTGTCGACGATCGCTTCGAGCGCGGCCTGGTGCTGCTTCTGGAGCGCCGCCACCTCGGAACGGAGCGCCGCGGCTTGCTGGTGCGCGTTCTCGACGGCGACCGCCGTCTCGGCGCGGAGGTTCTGCATCGCCTTCCAGATGACCGGCACTTCCTTCTGGAGCGCCGCGACGTCGGACTCCGCGGTCGCGATCCGACTCTGATGCCGATCGAGATCGGCCCAGAACCGCGATCCGAGGCGTGCCGAGGCCGCGTTGAACGC
>JAXLQT010000002.1:0-326451 GCA_046331505.1 Acidobacteriota bacterium | reverse complement strand
CGCCGCGGGCAAGCTCGAGCGCTCGGTGCGGGAAGGGCACCTGGTGATGATGGACCGCATCGGGACGCTCCGGCGCCGCCGGTCGATCTCCGGTCCGTCCATCTTCCAGATCCAGCTCCGCCTCCTCGATCCCGACGCCCTCCTGGACCGCGTGATGCCCTACATCGGCTGGTGGTGGGCGCCCTGGTGCGTCGCGGCAGCGGTAGCGGCGATGGCTGCCGCGCTCGGCTTCCTCTTCTGGCACTGGGACCTCTACTGGAGCGGGTTCTTCCGGATGGTCGATCCGCGCGGGCAGAGCCCGGCGGCCTTCGCGGGCGTCCTTCTGCTCGTCTTCGCCGTGAGCATCTGGCACGAGCTCGGCCACGGCCTCACGTGCAAGCGGTTCGGCGGCGAGGTGCACGACATCGGCTTGATGCTCTTCTACGGGGAGCCCGCCTTCTACTGCAACGTCGACGACTCGTACCTGTTCGAGCGCCGCGCGCACCGCGTGTGGGTCGCCTGCGGCGGCGCCTACTTCGAGACGACGCTGTGCGCTGGCGCGGTCGGGACGTGGCTCTTGACTCCCGCCGAGTCCACGCTGCACGCGCTCGCGATGAGCATCGTCTTCGTAACCGGGCTCTCGGTGCTCTTCAATGTCAACCCGCTCATCAAGCTCGACGGCTACTACGCGCTGATGGACTGGCTCGACGTCCCCGACCTCCGGGAGCGGAGCTTCCGCCATCTCGGCGTCGTGCTCCGGCGGTGGCTCCGCCTCGGCGCGGGCGATGACGAGCCGATCCCGGCGCGCCGGCGGCGCATCTACACCGTGTACGGAACCTGCGCTCTTGCCTACACGACCCTCGTGCTCGTCGTCCTGGGACGCACCGCGCGCGGATGGCTCCAGGGATGGCTCGGTCCGGCCGGCGACGCCGTGGTCGTCGTCGCGATCGCGTACGTCATGCGGGCCAAGCTCGCGACGGCGATCCGGTTCTCGCGCCACTTCTGGCTCGACAAGCGGGAGCTTCTCGCGTCATATCGCGTCGCCGTGGGACTCGCTGCGATGACGATCGCCGCGTTGCTGGTCGTCCCCTGGTACCGTCCCAGGATCGACGCGCCGTTCGTCGTCGAGCCGGGATCCAGCATCGTCCTTCACGCGCCCGCTTCGGGATGGGTCCGATCGGTCGAGGTCGCCGAGGGCGAGCGCGTTGTGGCCGGCACTCCGCTCGCGCGCCTCGAGAGCGTGGAGACGCGCGGAGCCCGGGATCGTGACGCGGCCGCGCGCGCGGCGGCGCGCCTTCGCGTGCGGTCTGAGCTCGGAGACCCAACGCGCGTGATCGATGCGGTCGAGGCCGCGCGCGTCACGGAGGCGCGGTTGCGATGGCGGCAGGTGGCCGTTGCCGCGATGCTGCTCCGCGCGCCCGCCGCGGGAACGGTTGCGACCGCCGACCCCGGCGACCTGGAGCAGCGCTTCGTCCCGAGGGGCACCGAGATCCTCCGCCTCGATCGCCTCGACACCGTGGTGCTCTCGATTGCGGTTCCGGAGAGTGCGGCAGCCCGCGTGACGTTCGGTGCGCCCGTCCGCATCCTCGCGGCAGCTTGCCCCGAGCGACCGATGCGCGCCTGCGTTCTCCGGGTCGCTCCCGTCGCGACAGAAGCCGAGCCGGACCGTCTCGACGTCGTGTGCCGCGTGAACCTCGTCTCCGTGAAGGTCGAGATCGCCAACGACGGCGCGCTCCTCGCTCCTGGCATGACAGGGCGGGCTCAGATCCTCGGTCAACGGTGCTCGATGGTCGTGGCGTCGTGGAGCGCCGTTCGGAGCATGGCCGTCGCCATGGTGTGGTGAGCGCGGGCGCGAGTGCGACTCCGGCGTCGACTGCGTGCGGGGGTGCAGCGAACGGACAGGCGGGCGCTCGTGCTCCTCTGGGCCAAACCACCGATGTAAGCTGCGGCCGGGTCAAGATCTTGGAGAAGCCACAAGCCGCGCGCTGGATTGCTACGGCAACGATCATCGCGATCACCACCTGGCGCTGCAGCGCGGAGGAGATGGAGCTTCCCAAGGGATTCAGGCAAGTTCCCGCCTCGATGGTCGAGAACGGCCGTCTCGTGTGCCGGGAGGCCAACTGCTCGTTCGGATTGCCATCGCCTTCATGGATGTGGCTCCAGACGCCAGCCTCGACGAAGGTCCAGCGCTACTACTGCTGGGATCCCACGACCGGAGACATGGTTGGATTGACGCTGTCCCGGACGGCGGCGCCCAGGCTGACGGCCGCGACCGCAGACGAGATCATGGCCGGCGCGCGCAAGGCCGTCGTCGGCGCTGGAGGAAACATGGCGGAGACCGCGTGCGTAAGCTCGGACGCGGAGCTGCCCGGCTCGTTTCGCTGCCCGGTCGAGATCACGACCACGGCACGGACCATCAAGGCGAGCTGGTACGTGTGGCAGCCCGGCTGGCTCGTCTTGATCCAGCCGATGCCCACGGAGCCTGACGGCGACACATTCATTTCGGGCTTCGTCGCATCGGCCGCCTCGATCCGAACGAAGGTCGATGACTTCGGGATCGGCGCGTCCGGCCCCAGCGTGTTCTACATCTTTGGCTGGATCGTCATCATCGCCGCCTGCCACGGGATGGGCCGTCTCTGCAACTGGTGGTTCGACCGTCCCATCTTGGACGGCGCGCTCATCGGCCTGGGCCTGTTCGCGGCGATGGATCTCATAGGCATCGTCGGGTCCGCGATGCTCGGCGACGCGGAAGGAGTCGGTGGGTGGCTGGGTGCCGCGCTGTTCCCGGCCATCGTCGGCGTCGCCCTTTCGCGCCGGAACCGCCGCCGGAAGCGCGAGTGGGTCGCCGAGTGGGGTCCAGGACGAATGGCCAGCGCGGATTAGGGCTGGCCCACCGACCCTGCCGTTCGCCGCATGGCCTGAGCGTGATCGCGCGCTGACGGATGCGACCACACGCTCCGCGGGTCAGAGTGTGCGACCGTGGGTACCTGGGGGCTCTTGCAGCCGGGCGCGAACGCTTCCCGGGGCGCCGGCGAAGCTTTTCCATCAACGTCGCGAGCGGGACCGGAGCGTCGCCATGCGATCGAAGCGCCGTGCCGGTTGAGCTCCGCACGAGATCCTCCGGTACACTCGGCGCTCGTTGGGAGCGCCCCTGGAGCCGCAGCAACCGGACCCGAGACGCATCCGCGAGCTCTTCGCGCGCGCCCTCTCGCTCGAGGGAGCTGGCAGATCCGCGTTCCTCGCGGACGCCTGCCGTGGGGATGATGCGTTGCGCCGCGAGGTGGACGAGCTGCTCCGTGCGGCGGAGCAGGCGCAAGGCGGACGCGGGGGGCCCGGCGCGCCCGAGCCGCCGCAGACCCAGTCGCTGCACTCGCGCCCGTCGGTCGAAGGGCTCGCCGGCAAGAGCATCGGCCACTTCCAGATCGAGAAGCAGATCGGCCGCGGAGGGATGGGGGTCGTGTACCGCGCCGTCGACACGCGGCTCGGGCGGACGGTCGCGCTCAAGTTCCTGTACGCGAGCGCCGCCGGGAGCGCCACCGCCCACGAGAGGTTCATGCGCGAGGCGCGGGCCGCCGCGGCCCTCGATCATCCGAGCATCGGCTCGATCCTCGAGATCGGCGACTGGGAAGGGCAGCCCTACATCGTGATGGGCCACTACGAGGGCGTCACGCTGGCGGAGCGGATCCGCCGCGGCCCGATGCCGGTCGCGGAGGTGGAGGCGACGCTGTCGCAGATCGCCGCGGGCCTGGAGGCGGCGCATGCGGCCGGCGTGGTGCACCGGGACCTCAAGCCGTCGAACGTCATCCTCACGCACTCGGGGCAAGCGAAGATCCTCGACTTCGGGCTCGCGAAGCTGGTCTCGCTCGAGGAGCGGACGTCTCAGAAGCTGTCGAGCGACGGTGTCGTCCTGGGGACGCTCGCCTACATGTCGCCGGAGCAGGCGCGGGGGACGAGGTCGATCACCGCACGGACCTCTGGGCGGCGGCGTGATCGCCTACGAGATGCTGACGGGCACCGCCGTTCCAGAACGAGAGCATCGGCGGCCACGCTGGCGCGGATCATGACGACCGAGCCGCGGCCGGTGAGCGAGATCCGGAGGACGTTCCGCCTCGCGAACCTGACGGCGAGGCTCCCTCTGCAAGGACCGCAACGGCCGTCCGGCGCACGCGCTGGCCATCGTCGACGCGCTCGCGGAGTCGCTGGTCACGATGCGTTCGCCCGTCAGGGCGGCGGGGGGCGCGGGGCGTCGCCGTCGCGCACTGGGCGTCGTGGCGCTGATCGCGATCGCGGGGCCACCGGCGCGGCGTTCCTGTGGAAGCGATCGCCGAGCGCGCGCGTGCAGACGCCGTCCGCAGAGCCGCCGCTGTCGATCGCCGTGGCGGACGTGGTGAACGAGACCGGTTCGCCTGAGCTCGACGGGCTCTCGGGCCTTCACCACGGCGCTCGAGCAGTCGCACAAGCTCTCGGTGCTCACACGGTCGCGCATGGTGGCGCAGCTCGGGAGCGTGGGCCGGGCGCCCGACAGCCGCATCGACGAGGGACTGGGGCTCGAGATCTGCAAGAGCACGCACACGGGCGCGCTCGTCGTGGCGACGGTGCGGCGGTTCGACGAGATGTACTCGGTGGACATCAAGGTGGTGGCGCCGGATCGGCACGACTACCTCTTCACGGCGAAGGAGGAGGGCAACGGGAAGGCGAGCATCCCGGCGCAGATCGATCGGCTCTCGGAGAAGCCACGGACGGCGCTGCGCGAGCGGAAGTCCGAAGTGGAGGGCTCGCAGGCGTCGGTCGCGAGCGTCACGACCCAGAACCTCGAGGCCTACCAGCACTACTTCCTGGGACAGCAGCACGACGATGCTCTCCGCACAGGCGAGGCCATCGCAGAGTACGAGAAGGCAGTCGCGCTCGACCTAGACTTCGCCGGCGTGGTATCGCTCGCCGGCGCTAAAGAGAGCGAGGTTCCCACGAGTGGGAGGAAGGCGATGGCCAGGGCCATGGAGCTACTGGACCATGCTCCGGAGAAGGAGCGGCTCCTCATCCGCGCGCTGGACGCGGAGTTCCGTGGCGACGTGGCGGAGGAGAGGGCGCTCCTGGAGGAGGCGTACCGGCGATACCCGCAGGAGAAGGCGGTGCTTACGGGACTGGCCGGCATCGCGCCCGATGACGAGACCTCGGTGATGTGGCTGAAGCGCGCGCTCGACGTCGATCCGAACAACGAGGGCTTCATGTACACCATCATCCACAACTGCACACGCTCTCATCGATACGAGGAAGCCCTCGAGATGGCCCGGATCCGGTTTGCACGCAAGCCTTCGGGGGATGCGCAGGAGCTGCTCGCGAATGCCCTCTTCTTCGTCGGTCGGTGCGACGAGGCCCTTGCCGAGGCGCGAAAGGTGAAACCTCGGTTCGGAGAGGACCACGGCATCCCGTCCCTCATGCGGGCCTCCTGCGGCGACGTTGCCGGCGCGAGAGACGAGCTCGTGGACCTCATCGCCGCGGAGCCGGAACGCCGGAGCCTGCATTTCGCACTCGGACATGTGTCGATGCTCCTCGGGCAGACCCATCGCGCGGGGGTCGAGTACGAGACGGCCGGGCAGATCGCCGAGCGGACGGACGACAACATGCAGGTCGCAACCGCCCGGCTCTGGGCGGCCCTTGCTGCGCAGATGGGAGGGGCGTCCCCCGCCGACATCGAAATCCTCCTGCGACGGGTCTCGGACGTGCGAGGCGGCCAGTCGTGGTGGTACTACTACTACCTCTTCCATGCCTACCTGCTCGCGGGGCGGCTGGACGACGCCGAGCGTGTTCCCACCGGAGGCGACGTCCCGGAGGAGCGCGCCCGGATGCTCGTGGACGCAGAGCGCCTGCGCATTCGAGGAAGCCTCGCCGATGCGGTGGCCGCGTACGAGACGGCCGCAACGAAGCTCCCCTACTGGGAACGCCCGTTCGCCCGTGCTCGTCAGGCGAGTTGCCTGCTCGATCTCGGCCGCGCGAGCGAGGCGCGAACCGCCGTCACCGAGGTCGAGAAGGACCTCGCGCTGGACGATCTCCCCTACGTGACACTGCGCCCCATCGCCTACTACTTGGAGGGACGCGTCGAGGAGGCCGAGGGCCACGACGCCGCGGCCATCGAGCGCTACGACAAGCTCCTCGACCTCTGGAAGGACGCCGACATCTGCGCCCCGGAGCTCGACGACGCACGCGTGCGCGCCGCGGAGCTGAGGTCGAAGCTCAGAAGCTGAACCGGAGTCCGAGCTGCGCCCGTCGCGGCGGCGTCAGCGTGCTCGTGGGCGTCCGGTAGCTCGGGCTCGGAGGCTTGTCCTTCCCGGGGTATCGCGTACCGTCGTAGTTGTTGCCGAAGTTGACCGTGTCGAAGATGTTGAAGACGTCGACCGATGCCTCGAGGGTTCGGTCCTTGCCAATAGCGAAGACCTTGGCGACGCGGGCGTCCGCGAGGAACGTGGGATCGCCGTTCAGCCGGTTGAATTCACCGACCCGGTCGTTGGGTACTCCATCGCCGTTCCGGTCGTAACCCCACCGGTCGTCGTAGGGACGCGGCCCGGCGGCCTGGACGATCGCCGAGAGCTGGAAGCGGGCCGGGAGCTGCCAGACGCCCGAGGCGACGATCCTCCATGGTTCCAGGTTCGACGGTCTTCCGATGTCACCCGGCTGATGGTCCGGCGCGTTGTCGCGCGTGTTGTCCTGGGGATACGAGTACACGAACTCCGACTCGTGCGCCTCTGCACGCGCCACGGATGCGGAGAGCAGGAACCCGACCTTCGGCCAGCGGCCACGTAGGCTGAGCTGCACGGCCTGGTAGTGCGACTCGCCCGTGGATTCCTCGAGCCTCACGTCCCCGAAAGCGTCGCCAAACGCGCGCTCGCCGGTGACGGGGTCCGCGTGGTTGACGTGACGATTCCGGATCTCGTGGTGGCCGTCGGTGTTCACGAGATCCACGTCGAGCGCCATGTGGCTGCCGATCTGCTGGGAGATCCCGAGCGACGACTGGACCGTGTACGGGGTGACCAGATCGGGCGAGGTCGTGAACACGAGCGCGAAGTTGCTGTCGCCGAAGACGTCCGCCGGGATGTTTCCCGGGCCAAAGCAGGGCTGCCCGTCGCCGCAGATCGGGACGTACACGCCGGTGTATGGAGGGTCGTTTGCCAGAAGGTCGTCGAAGATCGACACGTTGAGGAAGATCTGGTCGTAGAAGATCCCCCAGCCTCCGCGGACGATCGATCGCCCGTCTCCGCGAAGGTCCCACGCGAAGCCAAGCCTCGGTCCGACGTTGTCGACGTCGTTCTCGAGCCACGCGCGCTCGATCCCGGCGATCTTCCGCCCCGACGGGTTCTCGCGCATCGCCTTCGTGACGAACGTCTCGGGAACGTCGAACGTCCCGAACTCGACATCGTACCGGAGACCCAGGTCGAGGACGAGCCGGCCCCCGACGCTCCAGTCGTCCTGGATGTAGACGCCGATCTGGTCGTTCTTGCGCTGGAACGTGGCGTCGCCGGAGAAGCCGAAGAAGTAGGTCGGGTTCGCGGCGGGGTCGTCGACGGAATAGTAGAAGGACCCCCGGATGAACTGGACGTCGCCGCCGAGCGAAGGGCTGTGGATCCAGTCGACGCCAGCCTTGAAGTCGTGGCTCCCGGAGTGGAGCGAGAAGTCGTCCTTCCACTCGTACTTCTTCTGGATCGTCTCCTGCGGAGTGCTGCTGTTTCCGCCCAGGACGGCATGCGGATACTTCAGAGTCGGTCCCGCGCCAGCTGGAGAGACGACGGTGTTGCCGTAGGAGCTGTACTGTGCCGTCAGCTCGTTCAGGACGTCGCCCCCCGGAATCCACGTGTGGTCGATCAGAAGCGACGCCAGGTGATTGTCCTGGATGGCGCCGTCGAGGCATGTGGCGCAACCGTCGACGAAATCGTTCTCGCGATGGTTGTCCTCGCCCCCGAACCGGAGCGTCAGGAACTGCCGGTCGGTGAGGGAGCCCGTCAGCTTCAGGGTCACGAGGTCCTGGTCGAACGGTTGCGCGTAGCTCCCGTCGAGCTCCGGCCAGAAGCCACTGGTGTTGACGACGTGGTAGGCGCGCTCGTCCTGCCGCTCGTAGGCGATGAAGAAGTGTGCGCGGTCCTTGACGATGGGGCCGCCGAGCGTCGCGCCCCACTGGAGCCGGTAGTAGTCGCGCTTCGCAAGCCCGAGCTTCTTCTCGAAGTAGTCCTTCGTGTCGAGGGCGCCGCCGCGATAGTAGGCGAAGGCATCGCCGCGAAGCTGGTTGGTGCCGCTCTTCGTCACGACCGAGATCACGCCACCCGGGGAGCGGCCGTACTCCGCCTTGAACCGCTGGGTGATGACCTCGAACTCCTGGATCGACGACTGTGAGTAGTGCTGCAGGAGGCCGCCGACCACGTCGTCGTTGTTGTCGCCCCCGTCGATCACCACGTCGATGCCTCGCCCGAACTGCGCGCCGATGGAGATGGCGTTCTTCTGGTACTTGCTCGGATCGAAGGACGCGCCGATCGTCGCGCCGGGAACGAGGATGGCGAGGTCCGAGAAGGTGCGCCCGTCGAGCGGGAGGCTCTGGATCTCCTTCTCCTCGATGACCGTCGAGAGGTCGGACTCCGTCGGCTCGACAAGCGGGACGTTCGCGGTGACGCTGACGGTGATCTTCTCCGCGACGGGCTCGAGGGCGAGGTCGAGCACGACCACCGTGCCGACGCGCAGCGCGACGGTGCGCTCTGTCGGCGCGAAGCCCGCGAGCGTCGCCGTCACGGCGTAGTCGCCCGGCACGAGCGACGAGAGCCGGTACTTTCCATCTCGATCCGTCGTGCCGCGCCGGACCTGACCGTTCGCAACCGCACGTGCCTCCAGGCTCGCGCCCGCGACGGGAGCGGCGCCAGGCCCGGAGACGGTGCCCAGAAGATCGGCCGTCTGCGCCAGCGTGCAGCACGGAAAGGCGAGAATCCACAGCGCGAAGACGCGCGCGCGGATCCTTCGAAGTCGGCGAGCGTCGCTGGCGGTGGTTTCCAGGATCAGAGGACCTTCCCGCGCTCCGCTTCGCGTGACCGCGGGCGAATCGACCGCGCGCGGCTAGCCCGGTTCAGCTCGACGACGGGGGCGTCCGACTCCATCGAGAGATCGTGGCACGGCGGCTTCCGTCCCGCAAGGAACGGCGCGGGACCCGGGATCGACCGCGCTGGCTGAGCCCGGCACTGCGAGACGTCCCATCGGCGGTCAAGCGCGTCGTACGATCGGGTGCTTGGACGAGCCCAGCACGCACCCGCTGATGCGGAACATCGGGCCCGCCGCAGGGCGCTCGCGCCGCCGCGGCACCATTGACCTGGAGCGCCGGTACACATATGTTATCCACATGAAGGCTATACAGATCACGATGGATGAGGAGCTGCTGTCGCGGCTCGACGAGCGGGAGGAAGTCAAGAATCACGGGCGGTCGCGGGCGATCCGCGAGGCCGTGGAGGAGTGGCTCCGCAGGCGGCGAGAGGAGTCCATCGTCGACCGGTACCGGAAGGCCTACGGCAAGGATGGCGGCCTGGGGGCCGAGTGGTCCGGCTGGGAGGAGCAGGGGACGTGGCTGGATCGCTGAGACGAGGGGAGGTGTGGACGTACGAGTTCTTGCCGCCGGACAAGCGACGTCCGGTCGTGGTCCTGACGCGCGACAGCGTGATCCCTTTCCTGCACAGCGTCATGGTGGCCCCGGTGACGAGCACGATCCGCGGGATCCCGAGCGAGGTCGTCGTGGCCGAGGAGGAAGGATTGAAGCACGCGTCTGCCGTCAACCTCGACAACGTCCAGACCGTCTCGAAGGAACGGTTGCGGCGCCGGCTCGGGAGGCTCGGGCCGGCCGCCATGAAGCGAGTCTGCGAGGCTCTCGCGCTCGCGACCGGCTGCGACTCCTGAGAGGTCGATCGGGAGCGCCGTCTCTCCGAAACGGCCCATCGGCGGTCACACGCGTCGCACGATCGAGATCGTTTGCGAGCTCGGGCACCGGGGTCGCCATGACGACATCGTCGAGATCCCGAGCAAGTGCGCGGCGCGGGGAGTGCTGCCCACCTACGACCTCCTGACCCGGAACCCCGATCTCGCGCCCGTGCGCGACGACCCGCGGATTGCGGACGTCGTTGCGCAGTGCAAGAGGCGCCACGACGAGCTCCTCGACATCCTGGTCTCGGCCCGATCGCGCGGGGAGCCGCCGGCCTTCATGGCCCCGGCGCTCGATACCGTCCTCCCGCGCGATCGGTCCTAGCGCTCAGGTAGCTGCGGCGCCCTTCAGCTCCCTCAGGAGCCACGCGCGCGCGAAGGTCCATGCTCGCTGGACCGTGGCGTGGCCGACGCCGAGCTGCTCGGCGGCCTCCTCGATGGAGAGCCCGCCGAAGTAGCGAAGCTGGATGACCTGCCCCTCGAACGGGTAGGACGTCTCGAGGTGGCGCAGCGCGTCCTCGAGATCCAGCACGTCCACGTCCATGCAGGGGGTCATGGCGTCGCTCTCCTTGAGCACGACGTGGATGCCCTGACGGCGCTTTGCCTGGCGCGCCCGGGCGTGGTCAACGAGCACGCGCCGCATGACCGCGCTCGCGATGGAGAAGAAGTGCTGGCGGTCGCGCCAGTCGACGTTCATCTCGCCGATGAGCCGCACGTAGACCTCGTGGACCAGGGCCGTGGGCTGCATGCTGTGATCGAGCCGCTCGCGGCGCATGTGCAGGCGGGCGATCTTCTGGAGCTGGGGGTAGACCCGTGCCACCAGCTCGTCTCGCGCCTCCTCGCGCCCCTCGCGCCATCTGCGCAGGAGCCGGGTCACGCTTCCGGACGACGATCGCTCCGCGGTCAATGCGTCGCGATCATGGCACCGGCGGCGGCCTCCGCCAACCCTCGCACGGCCTGTGCCCCGAGCGCGTCGGCGTCGGCGAGCGTCGCCTCGTACTCGTGGCTCCACAGCATCCGGCGCGAGCGCGTCTCCACGAGCTCCACGCCGAGCACGATCCGATGGCCGCGGACGGTCGCCGTGCAGGCGGCGCAGCGAGCGGCGAGCGCAGCCGCGTCCGAATCCCCGGGGGACGCTGCGACCGCATCGATTCCCGAGGCCCGGAGCGCGTCTGCCGCGAGTGCGGGGAGGCCGTCGATCGCTGCGACGGTCGTGGTGGCGCCGAGGACGCGGCACGGGAGGATCGCGACGCGGGACTCCCACTGCGCGCGGCGGTGGCTCCAGGCGAGCACGGTCCGGCGAGCGTCACCGCACCGAGCACCGCCGCGATGCCCCATCGCGTCGCCGCTCCGTACCGCCTCGGCGCTGGCTTGCCGGCGAGGGACGCGAGCACCTCGTCGCAGTCGCGTGGGCGCTCCTCGCGGTCCTTCGACAGGAGCCGCGTCACGAGCGACGCGAGATCGGTAGGTGCTTCGGCCCGCAGCTCGGCGATGGGGCGCGGCTCGGTTGTCAGGATCCGCACGAGAGTTCCGGCGGCGCTGCCGGCGTCGAAGGGCGAGACGCCGGTGAGGAGCTGGTAGGCGATCACGCCCAGGGACCAGAGGTCCGTCCGCGCATCGACCTTCTCGCCACGCGCCTGCTCCGGTGACATGTAGGACACGGTCCCCATGACGACGCCCGAGGACGTGAGCCGCGATGTCGAGGCCGTGTCGCGGACGAGCTTCGCGAGCCCGAAGTCGAGGATCTTCACCCGACCGTCCGCGGTGAGGATCACGTTGGAAGGCTTCAGGTCCCGGTGGATGATGCGCTTCCGGTGCGCAGCCCGGAGCCCTCTGGCGATCCGCTCGAGGATCCGCCGGGCCTCCGGGAGAGGGATCGGCCCACGCGCGATGCGCTTCCCGAGGTCCTCGCCGTCGTAGAGCGGCAGCGCGATGTAGAGCCGGCCTCCGTCGTCACCGGCCTCGTTAACGCTCGCAACGCTCTCGTGGTCGATGCTGCCGAGAAGCTTCGCCTCGAGCACGAACCGGGAGCGGGCGCCGGTGTCGTGCTCTATCTCGAGCGCCATGAGCTTGAGGGCGACCGGCCTCCCTGTCCGCAGATCGCGTGCACAGTAAACGGTGCTCATGCCCCCGGTGCAGAGAAGGCCGTCGATCTCGTAGCTCGCGACTCGGCTACCGGGGGAAAGCGGCCGCGTCCCGTGTCCGGGGACGCCCGGCAATGGCTGCGTCGGCTCCTCGATCGGGCCTGGCGAGGGTCCGCCCTCCATGAAGCCCTCGACGTCGGACGCCGCCGCGAGAAGGCCCTCGAGCTCGCGCCGGACCTCCGGGGCATCGGCGCACGCGTGCTCGAGAAACGCGCGCCGGCGATCCGGGTTCATTCCCAGGACCAAGTGAAAGAGCGTCTTGATACGTTCGGGATCCGCGGGCAAGCGCGTCAGTCCACGTAGCCGAGGCTGCGAAGGTGATCGAGCTGCCCGGACGATGGGGCGGCGGCCCTGGAGTCGGGAGCGCGCCGCGGGGTCACGGCCGTCAGCCGCGCTCGAGCCGCGGCGATCGCCTGCGGTTCGCTCTGCCCCAGATCGTGGCGCTCTCCGGGGTCGGACTCGAGGTCGTAGAGCTCCCGTCGATCGCCGAGATCGAGGACCTTCGTGACGTCGGCGAGGGCGGTGAGATCCATGCCCTTGAAGTGGCACTCCGCGAAGGAGGCGCGATCACCGTCTTGCTCGAGATCACGGCCGCGCGTGCCGGGCGGCGCGGCGATGCCGAGGCGAGCGAGGACCGTGGGCATGAGGTCCACGAGGCGCGCGGCGCCGCGGAGACGTCCTTCGGTCTCTCGCCGCCCAACGATGAACGGGATGCGAACCTGCTCCTCGTAGAGGGAGGACGCGTGACCGAAGTGGCCGTGGTCGTGGAGCTCCTCGCCGTGGTCCGACACGACGTACACGTCCCGCGCCCGGTAGGCGAGGCGATCCGTCCAGGCAAGGAGCCGGCCGATCTCCTGATCGGCGAACGCGATCTCGCCGTCGTAGGCCGACCGGATCGAATCCAGCTCGCTCGGAGTCGGGTCTCGCAGGTCCGTCACCGGTCGGCCGCCGGTGGGGTCGCGATCGAACAGGGAGGACCACGGAGCGGGCGGCGTATACGGCTCGTGGGGATCGAAGTAGTGGACGAAGAGGAATAGACCTCGGAGCCCTGGTCCGTGCTGGCTCATGGCGCGGAACCCCTGGAGGAGCGGGATCGCGCGATCGGTGACGCGCGTGGCGCTCTGATCGTGCTCCGACTCGAGCCACTGGAATCCCTGGTCGAGGCCGTAGGCCGTGGTGAGGTAGGGATTGGACGTCACCGCCGCCGTCACGAATCCTCGCTGCGAGAGAACCTCCGCCAGCGTGAGCCTCCCCGCCGGCAGTGCGTCGGTGACGTCTCGTACCCCGACGTCGGAGGGGTAGCATCCCGTGAAGAGGGACGCATGGGACGCAAGGGTCCATGGCGCCTGCGACCGCGCCACCTCGAACAGGACGCCGTGGCGTGCGAGACGGTCCAGGTGGGAGGTCGTGGGCGCGGGATTGCCATAGGCAGAGAGGCGATCGGCGCGCAGGGTATCGATCGAGACGAGGAGCACGAGGGGCGCAGGGTCGCCCCGGCCATCATGGCCATAGTTCGCGGCGAGCCGCACGGCCGGGTCGGGATCGTCCACGAGAGGCGCCAGGTGGACGCTTGCGCCGGTGGACGCGAGCACGCGGGCGACCCGCGCGCGCGCCGGCCCTGCACGGGCCATCCATTCGGCCGGGTCCACGAGCCCGCCAGCATTCACCAGGAGCCCGGCCGCCGCTTCGGCCACCGCGTCTGGACCTTCGACCATCGCCCGTTCGTAATCGTCGCGGACCGCCTCGATGGGATACGCCTCGAGCACGGAGAGGGCCGCCAGTCCCGGACCTACCGATCCCTGGCTCAGGATCCGGGACACGGCAATCCGTAGGTCGATCGCGTCGCCTCCACCGGCCGCGGCGACCCGGCGCAGGCCCGACGCGGCCCCGCGCCGCACTTCGGGGTCGTCGTCGTGGAGCGCCGCGAGCAGGGCAGGCCGCGCGCTCGGCCCAGGTGTCTTCGCCAGCTTCCACACGCGCACCCGGCGGGCGACGACGTCCGCTGTCGGTCCGGCCGGGGCGGCGGGTCGTGCGGCGACCTGCGCGACCGTCGCTTCCTGCGGTGCGCTGCTCTCGATCCCGCACGAGGCGAGCGCCACGACGATGGCGGTCAACGGTCCGACCCCGCGGCATGCGAACCGCTCACCGCGTGCAGGGTGGAGCGTCGACTTCTCGGATCGTGTCCACAAGAGAGTGCGCGATCAGGTTAGCCCAAGTGCGGGTTCGACCGAGGCAGAGCGAGGCTGCCGGTCACGTTCCCCGGGCGTCGTAGGACATCCGGTCGGCGAGCTCCGTGAGCTCGCGCTCCACCGAGAGACGCATCGTCTCGAATGCCTCGTCGGTGAGGCCCGCGGGTACCGGGATCGGGTCGCTGTAGATCACGCGCGCCTCGCTCCACGGCTTCGGGATCCAGAAGCGATCCCAGCTTCTCGTCACCCAGCGTCTGCGGGCACCGCACGCCATGAGCACGATGGGAAGGCCGGTGCGCTGGGCGAGGGCGATGAGGCCCGGCTGGAGCTGGCGGCGCGGGCCGCGGGGACCGTCGGGGGTGATGGCGAGGCAGAACCCGTCCTTCGACTTCTCGATGAGGCCCTGGAGCGCCTCCTTGCCTCCGGAGCTCGAGGATCCGCGGACGGTCGCGTTGCCGAAGCGGACCAGGACGCGATGGATCATCTCGCCGTCGGCGCTCTTGCTGACCATGACGTGGACGTTCTCGCCGGTGTGGATCTGCGGGAGCATGAAGAACGACTCGTGCCAGAACGCGAGGATGCAGCCCTTGCCGGCCTGGCGCATCGCGAGGTACCTGTCGCGACCCTCGACCTCGAGCTTGAGCGACCGCGTCACCCACCTGAGGACGTGCGGCGCCACGTGGTCCGAGAGCCAGATCTTGAGGCGCGTGCCGGGACCCATGGGACCGGTAAGGGTACCGCGCGACGCAGCGCCTGATGCCACAATAGGGCAATGGTCCCGCATGCTCTGCGCCGGGCGAACGAGGCCCTCCTGGCCTCGGAGATCCCCGTGGAGGGGGCGGTCGGGCCGCGCGCCGGTGCGGTCTGCCGGATCGCCCTCGCCTATCCGAACGGCTACGCCGCCGCGATGGCCAACCTCGGCTTCCAGAGCGTCTATCGCGTGCTGAACGGCGTGCCCGGCCTCTCGTGCGAGCGGGCGTTCCTCCCCGCGGCGCGCGGCGAGCGGGAACGGCGCTCCGGGGATGGACGGACACCTCTCGCGACGCTCGAGTCGTCGACCCCGCTCGCGGACTTCCACGTGGTCGCGTTCTCCTGCCACTTCGAGGAGGACTACCCGAACCTCCCGAAGGTGCTCGCGCTCGGCCGCGTCCCGCCACTCTCCGCCGACCGTGTCCCGGGGCGGCATCCTCTGGTGATCGTCGGAGGTTCCGGGCCGCTCGTGAATCCCGAGCCGCTCGCGCCGTTCGCCGATCTCGTCGTGGTCGGCGACGGGGAGCTGACCATTCCTCGCCTCGCGGCGGCGCTCACCGAGACCGTCGACCGCGACGCGCTCGTGACGCGGCTCCTGGGACACCCGGGCTTCTACTTCCCGCACCTCTACGCGCCCATCTACGAGGGCGCGCGCTTCACCGGCCATCGCGCCGAGGGTCCGTACCCGATCCCGATTGCGCGCGGGCAGACGATCGGCTACGACGGGGCGCCGCCCCAGAGCGCGCTGATCGCTCCGCGGGCCGAGTTCAAGGAGAAGTTCCTCATCGAGGTCAGCCGTGGATGCGATTTCGGCTGCCGCTTCTGCACGTCCGGATATCACTACCTCCCGACGCGGGTCGGCACCGCCGAGGGCGTGCGCGAGGCGGTGGAGCGCGCGGCCAAGGTCACGACCGAGGTCGGCCTCATCTCGACCGCGATCGCAAGCGTGCCAGGGATCGCCGGGATGATCCGCGAGCTGGCGGCGCGCGGCGTGAAAGTGGCGACGTCGTCGATCCGCATCGATCGCATCACCGACGAGCTGTGCGAGGCGCTGGTGGCCGCGAAGCGGCGGTCCGTGACGATCGCGCCGGAAACGGGCAGCGAACGCGTCCGGCGCGTCATGAACAAGCGCATCACCAACGACGACGTGCTGGCGGCCGTCGAGAAGCTCTCGCGCGCCGGGATCCCGAACGTGAAGCTCTATCTCATGGTAGGGCTTCCCGGCGAATCGATGGACGACGTCAACCAGATGCCGCCCCTCGTGCGTCGGATCCGGGACGTCGTTCTCTCGCACGCCCGCCCGCGCGGCTTTGCCGGCACTGTCACGGCCTCCGTGAACGCCTTCATCCCGAAACCCTGGACCCCCTTCCAGTGGGCGCCCTTCGAGCGGCCGGGCGTCCTCGAGGGGAAGCTCGCTCTCCTGCGGCGCGAGCTGTCGCGCGAGCCCAACGTGAAGCTGCAGATCATGTCGCCCCGGCTCGCGGCGGTGCAGGCCTACCTCGCCCGCGCGGATCGACGGGCCGCCGTCGCCATGACGGGAGAGGGCTTCGACTGGGACGCGCTCGGTCCGGTCTCCGTCGACGTCCACCGCGAGCTCCACGAGGAGCGCGAGCCGCGCGAGGCGTTTCCGTGGGAGGCGATCGTCCATCCGGTGCTCCGGTCGTACCTCGCCCTGGAGTGGCGGCGCGCGCTGCAGGAGATCACGACGGAAGCCTGTCCGGCGCCCGACCCGACCTGCCACCGCTGCGGAGCGTGCCCTGCATGACCTGCCCGTCCTGCAGCGCGATCAACGCGGACTCCGCGCGCTTCTGCAGCGACTGCGGTTCTAGCCTGCGCGAAGGTTCGACCCCGCGCCCGAGGCCGCCCGACACGGTGCCGCTCAGCCCTACCGGATCGTCGCCCACGGTCGATGCCGTTCCCGTTCCCGCTCCCGTCCTGCCTCCGGAGCTCTTCCGCGTCGGCATGACCGTCTCCGATCGCTTCGAGCTCAAGCGCGAGCTCGGGCACGGCGCGTTCGGCGTCGTCTTCGAGGCCGTCGACGTCACGTCCGGCCAGGAGGTCGCTCTCAAGTTCCTCAACATCTTCCTTCTCTACGCAGGTCCCGACCGGGAGAGCGCGCGCGAGCGGTTCAGGCGCGAGGCGGAGGCGGGGAACAAGCTCCGCCACCCGCTCATCGTGCAGACCCTCGGCAGCGGCGAGGAGCGCGGGCTCCCGTTCATCGTGATGGAGCTGGTGCGCGGCGAGACGCTGGCGACGCTCCTGATCGAGAAGGGCGCGATCCCGCTGAAGGAAGGAGTGGAGGTGATCGCCGACCTCCTCACGGCTCTCGGCCACGCCCACGGGTTCGGCATCATCCACCGTGACGTGAAGCCGTCCAACATCTTGATGGATCCTTCAGGGCGCGCGCGGCTCATGGACTTCGGCGTCGCGAAGGTCGTCGAGACCATCTCCGGCGCGCTGATGACGCAGACGGGCGTGATGGGCACGCCGAGCTACATGTCGCCGGAGCAGGCGAGCGGCGGGAAGATCGACAAGCGAAGCGATCTCTTCAGCGCCGGGCTCGTGGCGTTCGAGGTGCTGTCGGGGCGGCGCGCCTACACCGGGCAGCCGGCCTCCATCATCAACAAGATCCTCAACGAGCCAGTGCCCGTCGCGAAGAACCTCCCCTACGCACTCCAGGCGTGGCTCGTCCAGGCGTGCTCCAAGGATCCGGCGGCGCGGTACGGAAGCGCCGACGAGATGCTCGCGGCGCTGCGGGAGCACATGGCGATGATGGAGCCGCAGCCCGCGGTACCGGCGGCTCGGACGCCCGCGGGCGCACCGCCGGACACTCCCATCCCCGCCGGACCGGCAGGGGCCGCGGTCGCCCCGAAGACGGCGGCCAAGATCCGCTTCGTGTCCGACGAGCCGCCGTCGCGCGTCCGCCCCGTCGCCCCGAGACCCGCGGTGGAACGGACGGACACTCCGTCGCAGGCGAGCGTCGCCATCCGCCCCGCGAGAGGAAGCAAGAGCGGGGTCCTGCTCTTCGGCAGCCTCGGCCTCCTCGTCCTGGTGATCGGCGGAGGCGTCTGGATGACGCGCGGCGATCGGGGAACCGAGGGCATGCCGAGCGTCGCAGGCCACTCGACGCCGGCAACGACCGGCGCCGTACCCACGAACGAGATCCCCGAGACCCCCGCTCCCACGCTGCTGCAGGAAGGCGAGCGGCTCTTCTGGCAGGGAGACTTCGAGGCCGCCTCGGCCGCGTTCGCCAGGGTCCTCGATCAGGATCCGAAGAACGCGGATGCCAAGGTGTGGGTGTACCGCGCGCGCCAGCGTGCGTTGCAGCGGCCGGAGGGTGTCCGCGGGATGGAGATCCGCGAGATCGAGGTGGCGTCGGTGCGCACGTCGCCAGACACGGTCGCGAAGGTCCTCGGTCCCGATGGCAAGAACTACGACATGGCGGTCGGCGACCGCGTCTTCGATGGATACGTCAAGTCGATCGAGGACGACCGCGTCGTCTTCGGAAAGCGCGCCGATCCCCTCGGGACCCTCGACTCCGGCGAGGTTGCCATGGTGCCCAAGACGATCGTGGCGGCGCCCGTGCCTTCCGGGCCGACCGGGACGCTATGGGTCGAGACGGCTCCGCCGGGCGCAACGATCGTCGTCGGTGGGAAGGAGGCGGGAACGACTCCCTCGGAGGTGACCTTGCCGCTCAAGGGAGCGCGCGAGGTCCGCATCCGGTTGCGCGGATACGAGGAGTGGAGCGATCCCCACTACGTCCTCGACGAGCCGAAGAAGTCGCTCAAGGTCACCCTCAATCCCGTGGCCGGGTTCATCGTGCAGATCGCCATCGCCCCCGACGAGCTCTCGGCCGAGCACACGAAGGACGAGCTGATCCAGCGCGGCTTCGCCGCGAAGGTCCAGCTCCGGGGCGTCCCGTTCAAGGACGAGCCGGTCCCGATGCTCATCATGGGGCCCTACCGCGCCCGCGAGGACGCGGACAAGGCCGCAGCCACGCTGCACGAGCACGGGTACCCGGAGGCAGCCGTCATCGCGAACTGAGAGAGGAGGTGCTCACCTCCGGCGCGGCGGCGTGCGGTGGCGATGTCCGATCCGAAGCCGGGCCTTCCTGCGGAGACGCTGGCGCCGTGGGCCGGCGGGGGATGCCGAGCGACGCGCTCACCGATCGGTGCGGGCGAATCGCTGCTTCGCGAAGTCGACGAAGGCGCGGACCTTCGGTGCGAGGTGGCGCCGGCTCGGATAGACGATCCAGAGCGTCTGCGGCGGGAGCCCGACCTCGGGCAGCACGACGCGGAGGCGCCCCGCGGCGACGTGCTTGCCGTGGGGTGTGCGTGCCGGGAAGAAGGCGATGCCGAGCCCGGCGAGGGTCGCGCGCGAGACGACGTCGACGCTGTTGGCGCGGACGCGCCCGTGAACGCGGACCTTGACCTTGCCGTCCGGACAGTCGAGGGACCATGTCGAGCCGGGCGACCACTGGGTGAAAAGGACGCAGTCATGGCGCTCGAGATCCTTGTAGTGACGCGGCGTTCCGCGCCGCTTCAGGTAGGCGGGGCTCGCCACGAGGTTCACCGGGGCCTCGCGGAGCTTGTGCGCGACGAGGGTCGAGTCGGTGAGCGGCCCCGCGCGGAGCGCGACGTCGACGCCCTCCTCGATGAGGTCGACGCGGCGATCGGTGAGGAGCACCTCCATCTCGATCTCGGCGTAGCGGCGGAGGAATTCGACGACGAGCGCGGCCACCTCCTCACCCATCCCGGCGGGCGCCGTGAGCCGCAAGAGCCCGCGAGGCGTCGCCTGCATCTCCGTGACCGCGCGCTCGGCATCCGAGAGCTCCGAGAGGATGCGCGCTCCGCGATCGTGGAGGATCCGTCCGGCGTCCGTGAGAGTGAGGCGGCGCGTGGTGCGGTGCAGGAGGCGCACGCCGAGCTTCTCCTCGAGGCGCGCCACGCGCCGGCTCACGGTCGACGTGGGCACGCCCTCCGCGCGCGCCGCCTTCGTGAAGCTGCCGGCCTCGACCACGCGCGTGAACGCGATGACGTCGTTCGGGTCTCCGAGCATTGTTGCCATGACGCACTAATCATTTGCTATTTGGACGACTGGTGCAAGCCGGCAACGACATCTATCTTTGGGCTCGAAAGCGGATTGCCGCGAGAGAGGAGATCGATCATGCGTTCCGTCATCGACAGCCTGCCCACCGCCGCGCGGGTCCTTCTGGGGCTCGTGTTCTTCGTGTTCGGCCTGAACGGCTTCCTCGGGTTCCTTCCGATGCCCCCTCTCTCCGGCGCCGCCGGGGCCTTCATGGGCGGGCTTGCGGCGACGGGTTACTTCTTCCCGCTGCTGAAGGGCACCGAGGTGCTCGTGGGCGTCGCGCTCTTTTCGGGGACCCTGGTCCCGCTCGCGCTGACCGTGCTCGCGCCGATCACGATCAACATCGTGGCGTTCCACGCGTTCCTCGCCCCCTCGGGGCTTCCCATCCCGCTCGCGGTGCTGGCGCTGCACCTGTTCCTCGCCTTCACGTATCGCGAGGCACTCCGCGGCGTCCTCGCTCTCAGGTCCGAGCCTTCCCGCTCTGCGTCCCTGCGCCCGAGCATCGCGGCGGCGTGACCTCTCCCGGCAAGAAGAAGGAGCCTTCCATGAAGACCGTGCGCAACATCCTGTCCCCTCCATCCCGGCACTGGGTTGGCGACGGGTTCCACGTCGCGAGCGTCGTGACCCCCGATCGCCATCAGAGCCCGTTCATCCTCCTCGACTACGGAGCACCGACGCTCTTCGCGCCGTCGGACGAGCCCCGCGGCGTCGGCCCCCATCCGCACCGCGGGTTCGAGACCGTCACGATCGTCTACCAGGGCGAGGTGTCCCATCGGGACTCCGCGGGCAACAGCGGCACGGTCGGCCCCGGTGACGTCCAGTGGATGACCGCCGCGTCGGGCGTGCTGCACGAGGAGCTTCACTCCCCGGCCTTCACGAGGACGGGCGGGACGTTCGAGGTCGCGCAGATCTGGGTGAACCTCCCGGCGCGTCACAAGATGTCGGCGCCGAAGTACCAGTCGCTCGTGCGCCCGCGGATCCCCGTCGTCCCGCTTCCGGGATCGGCGGGTACGGTGCGCGTGATCGGAGGATCGTTCGGTGGAGTCGGCGGCGCGGCGAGCACGTTCACGCGCGTGAACGTCTGGGACCTCGCGCTCTCGGCGGGGGAGCGCGTCGTGCTCCCGATCGCGGCGGGCGACAATGCGGCGGTCTTCGTCCGCCGCGGCGACCCCCGGATCGGCGGCCACGTCGTGTCCCGCCACCACCTCGCCGAGCTGACGCCGCAGGGCGTGGACGTCGAGGTCGTCGCGAACGGAGCCACGGAGGCGATCGTCCTCTCCGGCGAGCCGATCGACGAGCCGCTCGTCGCCTACGGCCCGTTCGTCATGAACACGCACGCCGAGATCCGGCGGGCGATCGACGACTTCCAGTCCGGCCGCATGGGCCAGCTCGAGCCGTCCCAGCACGCGGTGCCGCAAGCCGGTTGAAGGAGGGCGCGCCCGGCTACGGCCAGCGGAGCGTGTCGAAGATCCGCCCGCCGTCGGCCTCGGCGCGCACCTTCACCGACGTCATGTTGTCGGTGTCGAACTTCGGGCAGTCGATCGGCATCACGATCACCGGGATCGACTGGAGGCTCCGGAAGTCGCGATCGTCGAAGCGCTTGAAGACGTCGCAGTGCTCCGGCTTCTGCGGGCGCCCGTCGTAGACGGGGATCCACTCGACGCGCAGGGTGATCTCGCCCGCGGTCTTGATCTGCGCGCCGAAGCGGTTCCGCACCGAGATCATCACGTCGAAGCTGTGGCCTTCGCGCTCCAGCTTCTCGATCTTGACCCCCTCGAAGGCATCTCCCGTCTCCTTGGCGAGCGTCGAGCCGAGCACCGGAGCGACCGATTCGGCCTGGGCCTTCCAGGCGTCGAAGTCCGTCGTCTTGAGCACCGACGCCCCGGGCAGCGGGAGCCCGGCCGCGTAGTTGATCGGGATCGCGAAGTTGAGCCGGTCGGCCGTGACGAACTTGGTGGCGATGACGCCGACCGCTTGCCCCTGGGCGTTCACGAGCGGCCCGCCCGAGCTGCCGGCGTTGATCGCTGCGTCGATCTGGATCAGCGCGAGAGGGATCTTCTCGAGGAAGGTGGGTACCGCGGAGACGATCCCTCGCGTGAAGGAGGTGGTCTTGAGCCCGAGCGGATAGCCCACCGCGGTCACCATCGTTCCCGGCGAGAGCCTCGTCGCGGTGGCCAGGGTGATGAAGGGGAGATCGTGGCCATCGACCTTGAGGAGGGCGAGGTCGGTCTGCTCGTCGGAGCCGAGCACGGTCGCGTCCATGCGTCCCCCTTCGGGGAGGAGCACCTCGATCGACGAGCTGTTGCGGACGACGTGCGCCGACGTGAGGATGTGCCCGTCGGGCGTCACGAGGAACCCGGAGCCCGTGGTCTTGCCGAGCAGGTTGTTGAGCGCGACGACCGCCTGGGCGATCTTGTAGCTCTCCGGGATCGCCGGCGTCTCGGTGGGGGCGCTCAGCGGCAACGCCGCCTTCAGCTCGGGCGGCAGGCTTGCTGGCGGCGACGGCGAGGGCGATGGTGAGGACGGTGTCTCCGGGGGCGTCTCGGTGGTCGCGGCCGGCGAAAGCGTCGAGGGTCTTCGTGGCGCCACGGCGACGGTCGCCGGTGGCGGCGGTCGCAACAGCAGGAACACCGCGCCCCCGATGGCAAGGACGAGGCTCGTCGCGAGCACGGCGATGATGGCGCTCCCTCTCGCGGGCGGGGCCGCGATCATCTCGCCGCAGAAGCGGCACTTGATCGCCTCCTCCTGGACCTCCTCCGCGCAGAACGGACATTTCTTCATCGAGGTCCCGCCCCACGGACGTTCATGGAGGTCTCATCGTACTTCGACCCGAGGATCGCCGAGACCGCGAACGCGACGAGCCCGAGGGCGGTGCCGGTGGCGAGGGTCCACGGGTCGTGCCAGACGCGGAGCTTGTAGTGAAGGACCTGAACGGAGAGCGCGGCGCCCACGGCGAGGCGCGCGGCGCTTCGCGGGCGCCTCCTGGCAAGGTGGTGCGCGAGGTAGTAGCTCCCGAAGAGCGCGTGCCCCGAGATCGGGATCCTGAGCGCGAGCCGCGCGATGGCGACGATCGCGAGCAGCGGCAGCGCGCCCGCCGCGACCATCGCGCGAGGCGTGCGCGACGCCGCGAGCGCGGAGAGCTCTTCGCCGACGAGCAGGCCGAATGGGAGGAAGACGAAGCAAAGGTAGGACGCGGGGGTCATCTGATCGGAGTAGCCCGATCCCTCGATGACGCGGAACGGGCCGAAGAGGGCATTCGCCGCGGCGGCGCCCGACAGGAAGAGGAGCCCGAGCGGCCAGGAGATCCAGGGCTCGATCGAAGCGAGCGTGCGGCGCCGCGCGCGGGGGAGCATGACCTTGATCCCCCGCATGCGAGGGAATACGATCTTCGGTCAAAGAGCGGACGCCCCGACGCTCTTTTCGGAAACTCCAACGGATGCGGATCATCGGCATCATCCCTGCCCGGTACGGCTCCACGCGCTTTCCGGGCAAACCCCTCGCCGCCATCCTCGGCAAGCCCATGATCGCCCACGTCGTCGAGAGGACCAGGGCGAGCGGCGCTCTCGCGGAGGTGATCGTGGCGACCGATGACGCGCGCATCGCCGCGGCGGCGCGCGAGGCCGGGGCCTCGGTCGCGATGACGCCTGCGGATCTCGCGTCGGGAACGGATCGCGTGGCGTGGGTCGCGCGCGATCGCGACGCGGACGTGATCGTCAACGTCCAGGGCGACGAGCCGCTCCTGCCCGAGGGCGCCATCGAGGCGCTCGTCGCGCCCCTCGTCGACGACGGGGCCGGCGGGGACGTCCAGATGAGCACCCTCGCCGCCCCGTTCCAGTCGTTTCACGAGGTGCTCAACCCGCGCACCGCGAAGGTCGTCGTCAACGCCCGCGGCGACGCCCTCTACTTCTCGCGCGCTCCGATCCCGTACCGCTACGATCCCGGCGGCGCGGCGGGCGAGGACCGCGATCCCGCGCGGTTCCTGCGCCACATCGGCATCTACGCTTACCGCGCGCCGTTCCTCCAGCTCTTCGCGGCGACGCCGCCGGCGCCGCTCGAGCGCGAGGAGAAGCTCGAGCAGCTCCGGGCGCTCCACCTGGGCGCGAGGCTCGCCGTCGCGCGCGTCGCCCGGGGGACCGTCGGCGTGGACACCCCCGAAGATCTCGTCCAGGTCGAAAGAGAGCTCCTCATGGCTTCATCGAGCGCCGTTCCCGCGATGGAAGAAAGGTCGTGACGATGTCCAAGTTCATCTTCGTGACGGGTGGTGTCGTTTCGTCGCTCGGCAAGGGGCTTGCGGCGGCATCCATCGGGGCGATCCTCGAGGCGCAGGGATTCCGCGTCACGCTGATGAAGCTCGATCCCTACATCAACGTGGATCCCGGGACCATGAGCCCGTTCCAGCACGGCGAGGTCTTCGTCACCGAAGACGGCGCCGAGACGGATCTCGACCTCGGACATTACGAGCGCTTCACTTCCACCGTGACCTCGCGGGATCACAACAAGACGACGGGGCAGATCTACGAGACGGTCATCAAGAAGGAGCGGCGCGGCGACTACCTCGGCGGCACGGTCCAGGTGATCCCGCACGTCACCGACGAGATCAAGGCTTGCATCCGCAAGGTGTCGGGCGATCGGGACGTGGTGATCGTGGAGGTGGGCGGCACCGTCGGCGACATCGAGTCGCTGCCGTTCCTCGAGGCGGTGCGGCAGCTCAAGCAGGAGGTCGGGCCGCACAACGGAATCTTCATCCACCTCACCCTCGTCCCCTTCATCGCCACCGCGGGAGAGCTCAAGAGCAAGCCGACCCAGCACTCCGTCAAGGACCTGCGCGAGATCGGCATCCAGCCCGACATCCTCCTCTGCCGTTGCGACCGGCCGCTGCCGAAGGAGCTGAAGGCGAAGATCGGGCTCTTCTGCAACATGAGCGTCGAGCAGGTGATCGCCGCGCGCGACGTGCAGACGATCTACGAGGTGCCGCTGTTGCTCGCGGAGGAGGGCCTCGACATCATCCTCACCAAGCTCCTCGACCTGCCGGTGCGGAAGCGCTCGATGAAGAAGTGGGAGGAGCTCGTCGAGAAGATCAAGCACCCCATCGGGCGCACGACGATCGGCATCGTCGGGAAGTACGTCGGCTACGAGGACAGCTACAAGTCGCTCTGCGAGGCGCTGACGCACGGGGGCGTCGCGAACTGCGTGGGGGTCGATTTCCGCTGGATCGAGGCGGAGAGCGTCGAGCGCGACGGCGCCCGCGAGCACCTCTCGGGCGTCGACGGGATCCTCGTGCCGGGTGGATTCGGCGTGCGCGGCATCGCCGGGATGCTGAAGGCGATCGAGTACGCGCGCAAGGAGCGCGTGCCCTACTTCGGGATCTGCCTCGGCATGCAGTGCGCGGTGATCGAGTACGCCCGCAACGTCTGCGGGATGCCCGCGGCCAACTCGAGCGAGTTCGATCCTGCCACCCCGCAGAAGGTGATCTACAAGCTGCGCGAGCTCCGGGGCGTGGAGGACATGGGCGGCACGATGCGGCTCGGCCGCTACGTCTGCCAGCTCGCCGCCGACAGCTTCGCGGGGAAGGCCTACGGCACGACGGAGATCTCCGAGCGCCACCGCCACCGCTACGAGTTCAACCGCGAGTACGAGGCGACGCTCCTGTCCTTCGGCCTGCGCATCGCCGGCACCACGCCCGACCGCGAGTTCGTGGAGATCGTGGAGATCCCGGAGCACCCGTGGTTCGTGGCGGTGCAGTTCCATCCCGAGTTCAAGAGCCGCCCGCTGGCGCCGCACCCGCTCTTCCGCGACTTCATCAAGGCGAGCCATGCGCGGCGCCGCGCCCGGGGGGAGGAGGGGGTCGCGGCCGCGGCCCGTACGTGACGCCTCGCCCGCGCTCCCGTTCGCGCCGGGCGCGGGCGGCCTCGTCGTCGCTCTCGGTCGCGCGCCAGGTCCTCGAGGTCGAGGCGCGGACCCTCGTCGAGATGGCGCGATCGGTCGGTCCCGAGCTGGACCGCGCCGTCGACCTCTGCCTGCACTGCGGGGGCCGCGTCGTCTTGACCGGCATCGGCAAGTCGGGGCTCGTGTGCCGCAAGATCTCCGCGACGCTCGCGTCGACGGGGACGCCGTCGTTCTACCTTCACCCCGCCGATGCGCTCCACGGCGACCTCGGGATGCTGCGGGAGAACGACGTCGTGATCGCCGTCAGCCACTCGGGAGAGACGTCCGAGATCCTGCGCCTCGTGCCCGCGATGAAGCGGCTCGGTCTTCCCCTCGTGGCGATCACGGGGCGCGAGCACGGCAAGCTCTCGCGGTACGCCGACGTGGTGCTGCACGTGCCCGTGCGCACCGAGGCCGACCCCTTCGGCTACATCCCGACGGCATCGACGACGGGCGCGATCGCCATGGGCGATGCGCTCGCCGTGGCGACGCTGGTGGCGCGCGGCTTCCGCGAGGAGGACTTCGCGAAGAACCATCCCGGCGGTGCGCTGGGGCGCGGCTTCCTGACGGTGCGGGAGCTGATGCACACCGGCGACCGCGTTCCGAAGGTGACGCCCCGGATGCTGATGCGCGAGGCGATCCGCGTCATGTCGGCGAAGCGCTTCGGCATGACCGCGGTGGTCGACGGTGACGATCGCCTGCTTGGCATCATCACCGACGGCGATCTGCGCAGGATGATGGGCAACGGCCGGAGCCTGCTCTCGCGGCGGGCGGGATCGTGCATGACGGCGAGCCCGAAGACGATCGCGGCCGACGAGCTGGCCGCGACGGCGCTCCACCTTCTCGAGGAGCACCACATCACGTCGCTCCTGGTGACCGGCGACGACGGCCGGCTCGCCGGGGTCCTTCACCTTCACGACCTGTGGAAGACCGAGCTGTTCTGACGCGGCCGCCGCACGCCGCCGTCGCGGATGCGGAAGGGCAGACGACGCGCGCGAGCGAGGGCTCCCTCACGCGCCCGCAGCGGCTGCTCCGGGACTACGTGTTCCGCGGGCTCGCGTCACTGCGCATCCTCACGCGGATCGTTCCCCGCGGTCCGAGCCTGCGCCTCACGGGCGCGCTCGGCGTCCTCACCTACTACGTCGTCGCGCCGCGCCGTCGCCGGGTGCTCGATCACCTGCGCCTCGCGTTCCCCGAGCGCGACGCCGTGGCGCAGCGCCGCCTCGCGCGCCGCATCTTCGCGCGTCTCGGCGAGAACCTCGCCGAGGTCCTGCGGCTCGGCGCCTCGCGTCCCGAGGAGGTGCTGGAGAACGTCCGTTTCGAGGGGCTCGAGCACCTCGACGCCGCCCTCGCCGGACGGCACGGGGTGCTGCTCGTCACGGGCCACGTCGGCTGCTGGGAGATCATGGCCGCGGCGATCGCGCTCCGGGGATACCCGCTCAACGTCATCGCCCGCGAGGTCTACGACGCCCGCGTCGACGAGCTGGTGGTCGACACCCGCGCGCGCTTCGGCGTCAAGACGATCCAGCGCGACCAGTCCCACGCCGCGCGCGAGATCCTCCGCACGCTGAAGCGCGGAGAGATCCTCGGGCTTCTGATCGACGTCGACATCAAGGCGCCCGGCGCCTTCGTGCCGTTCTTCGGCCAGCCCGCCTGGACGCCCACGGGCGCCGCCGCCTTCTCGGTGCGCGCCCACGCTCCGGTCGTCATGGGCTTCGTCAACCGCGAAGGCCCCACCCACGTCATCCGCTTCGAGCCCCCGCTCTCCCCCGAGACGACGGGGGATCGCGACGCCGACCTCGTCACGAACACGGCGCGCTACACCGCGCGCATCGAGGCCGCCATCCGCCGCTGTCCCGAGGACTGGGTGTGGACCCACCGGAGGTGGCGCCGCGTTCCCGGACCCGACGGCATCCCCTACCTGCCGCACAAGCTCCCCGGCCGCGAGGAGATCGAGCGCGAGCACCCCCTCCTCTTCCGGAGGTCGTAGGCGTGGGCCTGCTCGGCTGGCTGCTCGGGCCCGCCGTCCCGCCGGTCTCTCGCAGGGATACAGAGCGCGCGCGTCGAAAAGCGGCGACGCGACCGCGCGCCCGACGGCATCGCGCTGCTCGTCGACAGCGCCTACCTCCCGCACGGAGGCACGGACGTCCTGGAGGTCGCGATCGGGCCGGCCGGCGGCACCGCCCGCCGCACCCGCCGGCGCGGCGACGGGACGGTCGTCGAGCGCGAGATCCCGCTCGCCGCCGAAACCTGGAACGCTCTCGGGCCGGAGATCGCGCGCGCATTCGATCTCGCCGATGGCCCGCAGGTGGTCATCGACGGCCGGGTCGCCTGGCTCTCGGTCGCCGACGGCGCGCGCTCCCACGCTGTCGTGATGCACCCGCCGGAGGGTCCTGCGCTCGCGATGCTCGAGCGGTTCTCCTCGCTCTACCCCGTGACCGAGCCGGGTCTGCCGCGAGAGGAAGCCTCCCGTTCCTGACCGGGTGCATGGGCCCCTCGGAAACCGGGTAGGTGGACACGAGAATCGACACTCCGGCCCCGGCTGCAGCCTGAAGCAGGGCAACCGGGAACGACAGCGATGGCGCAAACGAGTGATCCGCTCCGACGAGCAGGCCGAAGTCCAGTTCTGACTCGAGTCCGAGAGCGCGAATGTGGCCGAGGAATTCGCGTCGACGTACCAGGAACCGCATCGCCTTGGAGCATGCGCCGCTCTTCGAGCGAGAAGCACCAAGATCGATGCTCACGCCAGAGGACTGGCACAGACGAGCACCCACCAAGAGATCCCCGCGTCGCCAGGCGCGGGACTTCCGTCCCAGCCCGAAACGAGAGACGAGCCCATGGGGGTCGATCTTGTCGGTGCGGACGCGCCACACAACGAGAATCTCCACGGGCGCTACCTTACGACGCATGCAAGAAGCGGCCTAACGGCCTGGCCGCTCCCTGCGAAGGCCGCCGACCTTCGCCAACACGCCGAAGCCGGCACGCTTGAGAAGGGCTCCGAGCTTCGACTCCACGTTCCTGCCCTGCTTTGTTCCGGCTCACCTGCTGTCGTCGGCGCGTCCATCTGCGCTCGACTCCACGGCAGCGGCGCGTCGTCGGCACGAGGGGCAGGTCTTGCGTGCGATCTGACCCAGCCCTATCAGCCAGAGCTGCTTCCACCCTTCGGCGAGGAGCTGGAGAGCTTCGGTCTGGCGACCGGGTACACTGCTCGCTCGACTCGCGGGACCCGGCACTCCCGGCGCCATCCGGTGACGTAGGGCCAGGCGACCGAGCCTTGTCATCATTGTCCAGGCGAGATGAACGGCCAGCATCGCGAGGATGCTGTGGAACAGTCAGAGGCGAGGATGATGCGATCCACGCATTCATGCGCCCCGCCAAAGACAGAGGTCCGATCCAGGGAGCAGGGTGGATCGTCCAGTAGGGGTCGACGCCAAGCTGCAAGAGCACCGTACCCGGCGCGAGCGATGAGGCGCGCCGCTGCGCCGCGTCAGGTCAGAACGGATCGGGCATCCGGGCCGGGTGCCAGTGGGCCGGAGCATCGACGGAGGCGGACGAGGTCGCGCGGGCTCTTCGACGGTCTCGGGAGGATGTTCGAGGGGGCGTCCTTCGAGCGAGAGACCGGCCAGCGAAGCCCGTGGTTCCATGTCAGTATCCCAGACGACCGGAGGCAATGCTCACTCCGTAGGTGTCCACTCCAAAGGGCAGGAACTGTCCCGGGTTGGGCGCCATCGCGAGGCCGTCGTACGCGAATGGCCTGACCAGGGAGTCGGCACCGGAGTCGGGCCCCGAGCCCGCGAGAAGCTCGTCGACGTCATCTCCTGTGAGGTCCCCCAGTCCGCTTCGGCCGCCATAGTCGGAAGGGAACGCGACGACGTCGTACCCCGGCAGCGCAGTGATTGCGACCCCGCCGTAGTCGTAACCCCGGAACCGAGCTGGATACGTCGAGCTCGGGCCCGGACCTGGCGCGGCGACGATCTCGGCGAAGGGATCGGCATCGACGGCCCCAGTAGCGATGGTCGCGCCATACCCGGGCGTGGTAAAGGCGTTGAAGTTGATCTTCGCGATGGGGGTCAGCAACGCGCCGTCGTAGTCGAATCCCCTCAACTGGGACGCGAAGCTCGGTCCGGGGCCCGGTGCGGTTAGGAGCTCGGCGAACCCGTCGCCGTCGAGATCTCCGGCCCGCGTGTTGACTCCGAACTTGAGCGTGCCGTAGGCGAAGAAGCTGATCTTGGCGATGGCTCTCAAGGTGGCTCCGTCGTAGTCGAACCCACGAACGTGGGGGCCGAAGACCGCGCCTGGCCCGGCGCCGGAGAGGATCTCATCGTGGGTGTCTCCGTCGACGTCACCGGCACCCACCCCGACGCCGTATCGAAGGGTCGCATAGGCGAAGAAGTTGACCTTCGCGATCGACGTCCCCGTCCGCGTGAACGCGCGCACCTGAGGGCCGAAGACGGTCCCGGGGCCTGGCCCTGTCAGGATCTCCTCGTCCCCGGCGCCGTCGATCTCTCCGCACGCCACATTGAGACCCCACTTGCCCGCCCCGTAGGCCTGGAAATCGACCGCCGTAGGAGTGCCGTCGGGACGGAACACTCGCGCGCGGTTCGGGTTGGGTGGTCCCAGCCCCTCTCCGGCGATGACGTCGACGTCCCCGGGCTGGCACGTCGCGCAGTACTCGTAGAAATCGAGGTACAGCCCAAGGCCTCGGCGTCCTTCGAGGGCGAGCAGCCGTCCCCTCGACGGGTCGAATGCGAGCGTGTGAAACTCCCGCGCGGCGGGCATGTCCGGGCCCCGCGCCCAGGTCGCGCCGAGCTCCCAGGTCTCTCGATTCGTTGCGGTCCCATCCGTTCCCCCCGTCAGGACGAGCACGCCGCGGGTTGCGTCGAAGGCGAGCGCGGCGCCGTAGCGCGGCGTCAAGCCGGCGGGGGCGACCGGTCCCGGCGACCATGCAGCTCCGTCGTACTCCCAGGTGTCGTTCGTCGGCCCCGCGGCCGCCAGGCCGCCGAACAGGACCGTCCGTCCTCGCGACGGGTCGAACGACATCGCCATGTAAGGCCGCCGAGGTGTCAATGCCGCCGGAGCGGCCGGCCCGGGAGACCAGCCGATGCCGTCGTACTCCCA
The DNA here is from genome assembly GCA_046331505.1 of Acidobacteriota bacterium. Taxonomy (GTDB): domain Bacteria; phylum Acidobacteriota; class Vicinamibacteria; order JAXLQT01; family JAXLQT01; genus JAXLQT01. The sequence goes on along the minus strand of JAXLQT010000002.1, from coordinate 295,322 downwards.
GGTGTCATTCCGGTTGGCCGTGCCGTCGAAACCGCCGAACATGACGATGACGCCTCGGGTCGTGTCCGCGGCCATGCCGTGGCGGCTCCGCGGCCCGAGCGTTGGCGGTACCGAGGGCTTCTGGACCCAGGCCGACCCATCGTACTCCCACACATCGTCGAGGACTCCGAAGGTCTCGGTCGACACACCACCAAACAGCACGATGACGGCGCGGGCGGGGTCGTAGGCCATGGCCCCGAAGTAGCGTCCCTCCAGTGCCGGCGGCGGCGCGGCCCCCGGTGTCCAGCTCGTCCCGTCGAATTCCCAGGTGTCGTTCTCGGTCGTCAGGCCGCCGAAGACGACGAGCCGTCCCCGGGCTACATCGAATGCCATCTGGTGGCCGGTACGCTCGAGCGGATAGGAATACCCGGCGCTCGATCGCACCCAGGCGCTGCCCGAGAGCTCCCAGGTGTCGGCCACCGGACGGTCGTCAACATCGAGGCCCCCATAGACGATCACCTTCGAGCGCGCCTCGTCGAATCCCACGGGACACCGGTAGCGCGCCGACAGCGCGGGGGGTGCCGCCGGCCCGAGGGTCCAGCTTCCGTCGTAGATGAAGGTGTCGTTCGTTGGCCCCGTTGCGTCCATGCCACCGAAGAGCACGAGGGCGTCGCGCGTGGAGTCGAAGGCCATGCCGGCGTTTGCCCGGGGCGCCGGGGCCGCGGGGCCGCTGCTCCATGTCGTGCCGTCGAACTCCCATGTGTCGGCGTGCGCGGCCCCGCCGTCGAATCCGCCAACCACGACGGTCACGTTCCGAACGGAGTCGAACGCCATCGCGTGACTGTTCCGTGCCGCCGGACCATCTGGTCCCTGAGTCCATGACGAGCCGTCGTACTCCCAGGTCTGCCTCAAGTTCGCTGCGTTATCGACTCCTCCGAAGAGCACGACGGTCGCCCGGAGCGCGTCGTAGGCCAGCGCGTGGGAGAACCTGGGGGTCAGGCCCGCCGGAGCCGGTGGCCCCTGGCTCCAGGCAGCACCATCGAATTCCCACGTGTCGTTGTAGAGCGAGACGTTGTCCGTGCCGCCGAACACGACGAGCCGCTTGCGGGCACTGTCATAGGCGAGGCCGGCGAGCCCTCGGCCCTGGTACGCGGCCGGCGCGGCGACGGAGCTCCGCCAGGAGACACCATCCCATTCCCACGAAAGGCCTTCCGCCGATTCGAACAAGAGCAGTCGACCGCTGTCCGGGACGTAGGCCATGTGATCGGCTGACTGAACCATGCCGGGCCAGTCCGGCCGGGGAAGCGGACGCCAGAAGCTCTGGCCACGGAGCTGTGCCGAGGCGAGGAGGATCATCAAGGGGAAGTGGTAACGTTGCCGTGAGGGGAAAGCCATCTCGATCTCCTTTGTCCAATCACGCAGCCGGGCACGTGTCTCCTGCGAGAGCTGGCCGGAAACTCCCTCACGGAGTCACGTCATGGAACGGCGCGGGCGGGTGCCATGACCGTTCGGAGCACCTCGCTCACCGAGCTTCTTCATGCCTGGCGCCGGGGAGATCCCGAGGCGCTCGCGCTTCTCGTGGACCGTCTCTACCCCGAGCTCCGGCGCGCGGCCCGCTCCTTCCTGCGCCGTGAGCGAACCGACCACATGCTCGAGACTTCCGGCCTCGTGCACGAGGCCTACGTCCGCCTCGTTGGAGACGTCAGGATCGACTGGAAGGACCGGCACCACTTCCTGGCGGTCGCGAGCGCCGTGATGCGCCGGGTGCTCGTGGACCACGCGCGAGCGAGGCGGGCGCGCAAGCGCGAGGGTATCCGCCTGTCCCTCGACGGGCGCGAGCGCGCCGCCGTGCCGATCGACGTCCTCGATCTGGACCTGGCGCTGAAGAAGCTCGAAAGCCAGGGGCATGCGTTCGAGAGTCAGACCGTCCAGCTCCGGTTCTTTGCGGGGATGTCGATCGCGGAGACCGCGTCGCACCTCGAGGTGAGCCACGCGACGGTGGAGCGGGCCTGGACCTTCAGCCGTGCCTGGCTTCGTCGCGAGCTGCGGCACGCCGCCCCGTCGTGACGAAGGATCCTGGCCCGTCGGCGGTGAGGGAGCTGTTCGATCTGGCGGTGGGTCTTGCCGGGCCGGAGCGCGAGCGGCTGCTGGCCGATGCCTCCGTCGAATCGCCCGAGGTTGCGAAGGAGGTGATCGGGCTGCTCGAAGAGGTGGGTGGACGCGACTCCTTCCTGGACTCGTTCCCGTCGTGCCTGGGCGTCAGCTCCGGCGACGAGACTTCGACAGAGCGTTCGATGCTGGCCGCGGGTGAGGTTCTTGCCGCCAGGTTCCGTATCGTCCGCTACCTGGCGCGCGGTGGGATGGGGGAGGTCTATGAGGCGGAGGATCTGCTGCTTGGAGGCGTGGTGGCCTTGAAGACCATCCGGCCCGAGATGGCCGGGAACGCCCGAGCCATGAGACGTCTCCACCGCGAGGTTGCCGTGGCGCGCCGCGTCACCCATCCCGCGGTGTGTCGGATCTTCGACGTCGGCCATCACGTGAGGGACGGCCTCCGTCTCTCCTTCCTGACCATGGAGCTCCTGGAGGGGGAACCGCTGGGCCGCCGGCTTCGACGCGACGGACCGCTCCCGATCCCCGAAGCCCAGATGGTCGCTCACGACGTGGGGCAGGGGTTGTCGGCCCTGCACGAAGCAGGAGTGCTTCACCGCGATCTCAAGAGCGACAACGTGTTCCTGATGGCGGGGCTCCGGCGGGCACGGGGAGCGTGCGCCGTCGTCACGGACTTCGGGCTGGCGCGCGCTGCTGGCGACCGTGACGGGAGCTCCGAGGACGAGCGGTTCGCGGGGACCCTCGACACCATGTCGCCCGAACAGGTCCGAGGCGATCCGCTCACCGCCGCGAGCGACGTCTATTCCTTTGGACTTCTTCTCCACGAGATGGTCACGGGTGCTCTGCCATTCGAAGGGGATACCGGAGTGGCCAGAGCGTTACGCCGGCTCTCCGAGCACCCTGTGTCGCCACTCCTGGCCCGCCCCGACCTTCCACGGGGCTGGCAAGCCGCGATCGCGCGATGCCTCGAACGTGACGAGGTCCGGAGACCCGCGGGTGCGTCGGACGTGGTTGGCTGGCTCGAGGGAACAGGGCGCCGTATTCGCCCTGGTTACCGGCGGCGGACGGCGTTCGGGGTACTGGCCGCGTCGCTCGTCGGGGTGGTGTCCATTGCACTCCTCGGAAGAACGCCGGGCGGAACCAACGCGGCCGTCATGACTCCACGCAGCGTCGCGATCCTCCCCCTGGCTGGCGACGGCCGATCCGATGGCGCCTGGATGTCCACAGCGCTCTCCGAGCTCGTTGGGGCAGAGCTCGAGGCCGCGGAGGGCTTCAACGTTATCCCCGGCGATGTGGTGGCGGAGGTTGCGGCCGACGCCGCGGACGGACGCGAGCTGAGTGCTCGGGCCGCGGTGCGGCTGGGTTCGATCCTCGGCGCCGACACGATCGTCACGGTGAGCCGCTCCGGAGGATCGTCCACGGCCCCGACCGCGGATGTCCGCGTCATGGATACGCTGCATGGCGACGTCCAGCTTGCTACGCGGGTGGGAGGTGGGCCGTCCTCGTTCCAGGCCCGTGCACTCCAAGTCGGACGGGATTTGCGGGCGAAGCTCGGCGCGCACCCGCTCTCCAGCGAGGAAGCCCGACTCGCCGTCGCGCCATTCTCCCGCAACCTCATGGCGCTCGAGGCGTACTCGGAGGGATTGCGCCGGCTCCGAGATCTCGATCCGCCAGGCGCTTGCGAGATGCTGGGAAAGGCGGTCGTGGCAGATCCCAGCTTCGCCCTTGCTCACTCCGTCCTGGCGATGACCTGGGAGGATCTGGGCTACGAGCGGCGGGCGCGGGAGGCCGCGGACAAGGCCTTCGCGCTGTCGAGCGCTCTCCCTCGGCGAGACAGGCTCGTCCTGGAGCAGAGATACCGCGTCACCCACCGCGAGTGGGCGGCCGCGATCGACGTCGGGAGCGCTCTGTTCACGTTCCACCCGGAGCGGCTGGACTACGGGCTCGACCTGGCCACTGCGCAGGTGAGAGGCTTCCGGGCGACCGACGCGCTGCGGACGCTGGATCGACTCCGTGCTCTCGCCAGCGGCGACGCGCGGGTCGACCTGCTCGAGGCCAGTGCGTGGGGGGCCCGCCGCGACTTCGTCCGCATGGAAAGCGCGGCCACGCGAGCCGTCTCTGTGGCGCGATCCCACGGCCGTCGGATCCTCCTCGCGCAGTCCCTCCTGGCTCGGTCGGATGCGCGACGCGCTCTGGGCCGGTCCTTCGAGGCGCTGGACGATGCCGAAGAAGCGCGGGGGCTTTACGTCGCGGTCGGGCATCGTAAGGGCGAGGTCGATGGCTTGCTGGCGGCCGCCGCGGCTCTCGGTGCGCAGGGAGACGTGTCCGGAGCGAGCGACCTGCTCGGAAGCGCGAGGGTCATCTGCCACCAGATCGACTACCGTCGAGCGGAGAGCAAGATCCTCAACACCGTCGCCACGCTTCGAATCTGGCAAGCCGGCGCCGAAGTCGAGGCCCCCCTCACGGAAGCGATCCAGATCGCTCAAGCGACGGGGAACCTGTCGGGGGAGGCGACCTCCCTCACCAACCTCGGGTATTACCTCATGAGGCGCGATCCCGGCAAGGCGCAGGGCCTGCTCCAGCGAGCGCAGGCCATCTATCGAGACGTTGGTGCCAAAGCGGACGAGGCCGACCTCGTGCGGATCCAGGGAGAAGTGGCCTCCACCCAGAACGACCTCGAGGGGGCGGAGCGCATCTACGGTGAGTCCATCGCGCTCTTCCTCGACGTGGGCATCGATGGCTGCATGGGGATTCCCGTGACGAGCCTCGGATTCATCATGGTCAAGAGGGGACGTTTGCCCGAAGCGCAGTGGCTCTTCGAGGCAGCGCGCGCACTGAGCGAAGAGGACCAAGATGCGTATGGACGCGTGCGAGCCCTCCGGGGTATCGCACAGATCGCTGTCGTCGAGGGCCGGGCGGACGCCGCGCGGGACGCTCTGGGCCTTGCCTTGAACGCGGCTCGAGAAGCGTGCCTCGTCGACGACGAGGCGGCGGCGCTCGGTGATCTCGGGCGCGCGGCGCTCCAGGCGGGATGCTTCGACGAGGCGGGCCGTCTCTTCCGCCAGTGCAATGCTGTCGCGGTCTCCGAGTGGCCGAAGGTGACACCGGAGACATTCGCGCTCCTGGCCCTTTGTCAGGGACGCCCTGACGAGGCGGAGTGGCTCCTGGCGCCGGCCGCGCAGGCCCACGGCATGACTCCTCGGCAGGCAGTGATGTGGGGCCGGGTCATGGTCGAGCTCGGACGGGATGGGGACGCCGAGGCCGCGCTCCAGGAGGCCGCGCCGCACCGCGCCGAGCTCTGGGAAGTGGGGGGGTTCTCGTTCGCCGTCGTGAGCGCCGCCGCCGCGGCGCGGCGGAACGTGCCTTCGGCGGAAAGGAAGCTGGACTCGCTCCAGCGAGAGGCGGCGGGCCTTGGATTCGTCGAGGCGAGCATGGATGCACGCCTGGTGCGCGGCCAGATCTTCCTGCGGTACGGAGCCGCCGGGAGAGGGCGAGCGGAGCTGCGAGAGCTCGAGAGAGAGGCACGGCAGCGGGGCCTCGATGGGGTCGCCGAGGTGGCCTCCCGATCGTTGATCCCGAGCCCGTTGGCGCGCCCGTTCTAGCGGGACTCCCGGGATCGGCTGGCCGAGGGCGACCGAGGCTTGTCATCATCATCCAGGCGAGATGAACCCCGAGCATCGCGAGGTGCTGTGGAACAGCCAGTTTGGCGAGGATGATGGCGATCCAGGCATTCATGTCATGCGCTCCGCCGAACAGAGATCCGACCCCGCCCGAGCACCGCGCGTTCGAGATATGGGGCGAGCAGCGCCGCGTCAGGTCAGAACGGATCTGGTATCTGGGCCAGGTGCCACAGCTCGTCGAACTTCTCGTGAACCCACGGATGGAGGTCGTTGCCGAAGTCGAGCGGTAGTCCGGCGCTACGGATCAGCTCTTGGACGTCGACGAGGTCCTTCCCCCGGTGCGGGGCGACCATGCGGAGGCGAGCTTGAGCTCGACGTAGCGAGCCATGGGCAGGAGCGCGAAGCGCTCGCCGCGGAGGGCCTCCATCGCGGGGTCGGGGAACGCGATCGGCTTCGGCTTGTCGTCTCCAGGAAAGCGTCCGGTGCTGAGCACGTCGACGTTCACACCAAGCTCTGTGTCGAGCAGCTTCCGCGTAGCCCTTCCGGTCGACGCCGAGGCACGGTTCATCGCGGGCGTCGTCCTCCTGCGCTTGCGCCTGTTGCGGGGACCGGCTGTCGGCTACCAGCGGGCGCGCACGGGAGTCACCGGGCTGGCGCCTTGACTGGGCGGCGGGGATGCGCGGGGAGTTGCGCGCCGCGCTCAGGCGTCGGGAGCGGCCGGCCGCGGACCACCGACTCTCGTCATGATCGTCCAGGCGAGGTGAACACCCAGCATGGCCGGGATGCTGTGGAAGAGCCAGTTGGCGAGCATCACGACGATCCATGCACTCATGTCGTGCGCTCCTCCGAACAGCGATCCGACCCACAGAGCGGAGTAGATCGTCCAGTGGGGGTCCACGCCGAGGAGCACGAGCACGGAACCCAGAACGAGCGACGACACCAGCCCGAGAGCAAGGGAGATGGCGACCTCCAGCAAGATCCGCCGAAGTCGCCGCATGCCGGGGACGGCGTGCTCCGCTGTGTGGAGGGAGATGCTCTCGGCCGGGTCTGCGCCAGGACCAAGCACTCGCGCGAGTGTATCGCCTGTGTCGTCGCGATCGTCCCGCCGAGGACCACGCCCAATGCCGTGCCTTCGGGGTGCGGCGAAGCCGCGATGCGTCAGCGTCAGGTCAGAACGGATCGGGGATCTGGGCCAGGTGCCACAGCTCCCGGAACTTCTTGCGAACCCACGGATGGAGCTCGTTCGCGAAATCTGCCGAAAGCCCAGCGCTCCGGATCAGCTCCTGGACGTCGACGAGGTCCTTCCCTCGGTGCGGCGCGACCATCCCGGACGCCAGCTTCAGCTCGACGTAGCGAGGCATGGGCAGGAGCGCGAAGCGCTCGCCGCGGAGAGCCTCGACCGCGGGATCGGGAAAGGCGATCGGCTTGGGCTTGTCGTCTCCAGGAAAGCGTCCCGTGCTGAGCACGTCGACGTCAACGCCCAGCTCCGTGTCGCGCAGCTTGCCGGTGCCTGGCACCCGCTCGGCGTAGCCCTTGCCTAGGTGGCGCCGCTTGAACTCCCGCAAACTCCCTTCCCGCATGAGCACGTCGACATCCACGGTGACCCGCCGGTATCCGTACTCGTTCAGCGCAAAGGCGCCAATCACGGCGTACGGGACGCCCTCCGCCTCGAGGATCGCGGTGAGCTTGTAAAGCGCCTGCTGCGCTTCCGCCTGCCCCATGAAGAACCTCCCGCAGTAGTCGACGCCCGCGATGAACCGCGCCTCGGCCTCCGCTGGAAGAGGGCCCGAGCCCCAGGTCGCCGCCCGATGCTTTTCCACACCGGATCTATAGCATGGCCGCCTCACCCAGATCGCCGGATCGAGGTGTCAGGTCTTGCGTGCGATCTGACCCAGTCCGATCAGACCCACCCGCTTCCACCCTTCAGCGAGCAGCCAGAGCTTCGGCTTCGCGATGGGGTACGCCGTCCGCTCGACTCGCGGAACCCGGCACTCCCGGCGCCATCCGGTGAAGTAGGGCCCCGAGCTGTACGGATCGGCGTGGAGCCCCGGCCGCCCGCGCACGAGGGCTCGGTAGTGCTTCCACGCGTTGTTCAGGACGTAGGCGAGCGCGTTTCTCACCTGGGTCGGGTCCTGGAGCGGCCGCATGTGGTAGCGGTCCTTGAACACTTGCCCCTTCGTGCCGAGCACGCGGTTGATGCCCTTGCCGATCCGTATGGCGAGCGCCTGCATCCCGCGTGAGAGGACCTTGTTGGGATTCCGCAGGTTGCGCGCGAGGGCGTCTCGGGTGACGTGCGCCTCCACGATCAGATGGATGTGGTCGGGCTCCACGGAGAACTGCACGAGCCGGAAGCCCAGGCGCTTCTTTCCCTTGACGAAGGCCTGCTCGATGGCGGCGAAGAGGTCGTCGCGCCGGAGGCTACCGATGCGCTCCAGCACCTTCATCGTCACGTGGGCCGGGTAGCGATGGCCGAGCTTCGGACGCCCGTGGTGGGAGACGCCCGCCTCGCCGTTCTTCGGCTTGCGGCCGGGACGCTTCTTCTCGGGGTCGCCGTTCCCGAAGAGCGAAGGCTGGGTCGCGCGGCGTTTCCGGTGTTTCACAATTGGGCGGATTTTAGCGAGACCGTAGCGCCCTGTCAAGAACTTTCTTTGAATGGGCTCGGAGAAGAACGGCGCCCCGCCGGGCGCCGCTGCGATCGCGCAGGAGTCGACCGAGCCACGGCGCAATGATGCCACCTGAGGCTATGGTTGATCTCGGCCACGCATGAGCAGAGCGGATCCCGTCAGCTGGAGAGGCTCCATCGTCTTCGCGGCCGCCGCAGTCGTCCTCGCGCCCGGTGCCGCGCTTGCTTCCCGGATACTGCACGAGGCCGATCGCTGACTCCGCCCTTCCCGGCGTGAACGCCTGGTCGGCCTGGGCGGTGGCGTGGCTCGCAGCGATGTCATTGGTCCGTCGCCGGACCGGCGTTGCCCTTCGGTGTGTCCCCGCCAGTCCGAGTGGCTCTTGCTCGGATCCGGGTTCTTCGCTTGCGGGCTGACCTACGGGTTCCTTCCGTTGCTGCCGCTCGCGATCGGACCTCTCGTGACGACGGTGGCGGTCCTCTTGCCCGGAGCGTAGCATCGGGGGTCCGACCGCGCTCGGAGCGGCGCGATCCGTCGGACTGCTGGGGATCGTGACGGGTCTCCTCTTGTGCGGCTACTCGGCGCGCATCCTCTGGACGCGCAGCGACGTCGACTACATGTGCGAGTGGCCTAGCGGTCCGGTGACCAGGACCAAGCTGAGGCGCCTCGCGAGCGAAGCGCCCTCCAGTCTCCCCGTCTATCGCGAGATCCTCGCTCGCGAAGGCCTCTGCCTAGGGCGGCTGCGCCATGCAATCGAGCTTCTCGAGGCCCGCATCACGCCCACCGAACGGCGGAAGGGGCCGGGCTGAGGGCCCGGGCACGGCGTCCGCGAATGGTCAGCGCTGCGTCGGCGGTTCCGGCGCAGCATGGGATGGACCTCGGTCCGAGCGACCTGCGTCCCAGGGCTTGACCAGGCCGAAGCTCCACGGCTCCGGCAGGATGTCGAAGTGGACGCGCGTGCCGGGCGGGGCGGCGCGGAAGCGGGCCACCTGGTCGGCCCAGTGGAGGTCGGGCTGGCGGCGATCGCGGAAGTCGACCGGGATCCCGATAGAGAGGAGCAGCGCGAGGAAGATGCGTGCGGCGTTTCGGGGGAGGCGTGAGGGGGCGCGGAACGCGGCCCAGGCGACGCTCGTGACCAGCGCGATGAGGATCGGCGTGAAGTAGCGGTTGCCGGAGCCCGGGCCGACCAGCACGTCCCACTGGGGCGGGGTGGGGCTGACCTGGGGGCGGTAGAGGGCGGCGGCGAGGACGAGGCTTCCGAAGAGGACGAGGTGACGCAGCGCGCGTGGGCCTCGCGCCATGCAGTAGCCGAGGAACGCGATGGCGGCGAGGCCGAGCACGGGTACGAGGAGCGCGTCGAGCACGTGATAGCGGCGCAGCGTCCGGTAGCCGCGCACGCCGATCAACCCGGCCGTGAAGACGTTGCCGCCCACGATCCGGAAGAAGAGGGGGACGCTGGCTCCCAGTGCTGCCTTGGTCCGATCCTCGGACGCCCGCAGGAACGTGCTCGCCTGCAGAGCGGCGAGTGCGATCGTGATCGTCGCGTAGGCGATCGCCGACCGCGTGCGGCGCGACCAGGCGATGGCGGCGGCGAGCGGGGCCTGGAACATGACGAAGGGGCCGCTGATGCCGGCGACGCCGAGGGCGAGGATGTCCGTCGTCGCGGCGGCGACCGTGAGGGGAGGGTCTGCCACGAGCACGAGCAGCGCGAGCAGGCCGAGGTGCGTCATGGAGTTGGTGACGTTGAGGCGGGTCTCGAACGAGGCGGGTACGGCGATCCAGAGGAGGGCGTTCGCGAGGCGCCATCGCCTCGAGGGGAGAACGTCCTGGAAGCGGCCTCCGAGGAGGAAGAGCGGCGGGAGGATCTCGACCAGGAGCGCGAGCGCGTTGAAATAGAGCGGGACGCGCTCGAGGGGGACGCGCTGCGCGGTGGCGGCGACGCTGCGCGAGAAGGTCTGGTAGTAACCGCCGGCGGGGAGCCAGAAGGCGTAGGCGCCGTTGTGGTAGGCCTGGACGAACCAGCGGGAACCGTCCTCGGCGTGGAGCTGGGGATTGAGCAGCGCCTCGGGGCGTCTGAGGACGCACATCAGTGCGAGCAGGAGCGCGGCGCCCAGGGCGCCGGCGAAGGCCCGGAGCGCCCGTCCCCCCGTGGACGGCTGCTGGGCGGTGCGGGCTATGTCCTTCGACGCTTTCGCGGTGCGGCCGATGCCGGGGCCTTGCGCGCGTCGTGGAGCAGCCGGCCGCCGACGATCGTCATCACCGCCCGGCCGCGAAGTGAGAGGCCGTCGAAGGGCGAGTTCTTGCTCCGGCTCCTCTGCGACGCGAGGTCGATCTTCGACGGGGAGTCGGGATCCAGGATCGTCACGTCGGCGTCCACGCCCGGCGCGAGCGTCCCCTTGGGGATGCCGAGGATGCGCGCGGGGTTGACGGTGAACATCTCGATCAGGCGGACGAGATCGACGATGCCTCCGTGATAGAGCCGGTGGAGCGCGAGCGGGACCGCTGTCTCGAGGCCGACGATGCCGAAGGGTGCCTCGTCGAACTCGAGCTTCTTCGTGTCGGCGTGGTGGGGCGCGTGGTCGGACGCGATGCAGTCGATCGTGCCGTCCTTGATCGCGTCGAGGATCGCGCGCACGTCGCCCGACGTCCGCAGCGGCGGGTTCATCTTCGCGTTGGTGTCGAAGCTCCTGACCGCCTCGTCGGTCAGCGTGAAGTGGTGCGGCGTCACCTCCGCGGAGACGCGCACGCCGCGCGCTTTCCCGCGGCGCACCGCTTCCGCCGCGCCGGGCGTGGAGATGTGGGCGATGTGCACGCTCGCGCCCGTCAGCTCGGCGAGCTCGACGTCGCGGTAGGCCATCGCCGCCTCGGCGGCGTTCGGCATCCCGCCGAGCCCCATCACGGTCGAGACGTAGCCCTCGTTCATGCAGCCGCCCTTGGTGAGGTACGGGTCCTGGCAGTGCTCGATCACCGTCATTCCGAACGTGCGCGCGTAGGAGAGCGCGCGGCGCATGAGCTCGGAATCGACGACGGGCTTGCCGTCGTCGGAGAGAGCCACCGCGCCGGCGGCCTTGAGCTCGCCGATGTCGGTCAGCGCCTCGCCCTTGAGGCCGCGGCTCACCGCGGCGATCGGGAAGACGTTCGCGAGATTGGCACGGCGGGCCTGCGCGATGATCATCTCCGTCACCGAGCGTTCGTCGTTGACGGGATCGGTGTTGGCCATGCACGCGACCGACGTGAACCCGCCGGCGATCGCCGCCGCGGTGCCGGTCTCGATGGTCTCGGCCTCCTCGTGGCCGGGCTCGCGCAGGTGGACGTGCATGTCGATGAAGCCCGGAGCGACGATGAGGCCGCGCGCGTCGATGACGGTCGCGTTCCGGGCGCGATCTTTCGAGATCTCCTTGCCGAGCGCCCCGATGCGGCCGTCGACGACGAGGAGGTCGGCCTTGCCGTCGATCCCGCGCGCGGGATCGATCACGCGCCCACCCTTAATCAAGAGGCTCATCGGACCTCCCTCCCGAGAGCACGTAGAGAACCGCCATGCGGACCGCCACGCCGTTGGTGACCTGCTCCAGGATCACCGAGTAGGGGCCGTCGGCCACCTCGCTGTCGATCTCGACGCCGCGGTTCATCGGCCCCGGGTGCATGATGATCGCATCGGGCTTGCAGAGCGCCATGCGCGCCCGCGTCAGCCCGAAGAACGTGAAGTACTCGCGAAGCGACGGCACGCCCTTGCCCGCCGCGCGCTCGAGCTGGATCCGCAGCATCATCACCACGTCCGCGTCCTTCAGGGCGTCCTCGATGCGCGGCGCGACCGTGACCCCGAGCCGCTCGATCTCGAGCGGCATGAGGGACAGGGGGCCGGCGACGATGACGCGCGCTCCGAGCTTGGTGAGGAGGTGGATGTTCGACCGCGCCACGCGCGAGTGGAGGATGTCGCCGACGATCACGACCCGGAGCCCCGCGATGCGGCGCTTGCGCTCCTTGATGGTGAAGGCGTCGAGGAGGGCCTGGGTGGGGTGCTCGTGGGCGCCGTCCCCCGCGTTGATGATCGCCGCGTCGATGTTTCGCGACAGGAGGTGGGGCGCTCCGGCCGCCTTGTGGCGGATGACGATGATGTCCGGCGCCATCGCCTGCAGGTTCTTCGCGGTGTCGATGAGCGTCTCGCCCTTCACCACCGACGACGACGAGGACGAGAAGTTGAGGGTGTCCGCCGAGAGGCGCTTCTCGGCGATGTCGAACGACGAGAGCGTGCGCGTCGACGGCTCGAAGAAGAGGTTGACGACGGTGCGCCCCCGGAGCGTCGGCACCTTCTTGATCGGCCGCGTGGAGATCTCCTTGAAGGACTCCGCGAGCGAGAGGAGGTACTCGATCTCGGCTCGTTCCAGATCGGCGATGCCCAGGAGGTGCTTGTGGTGGAAGGGGACCTCCTTCTTCGCATCGCGTGCGGCGTCGGCGCGGTCGGTCATGCCTTCTTGATCGCCACCTCTTCCGCCCCGTCGAGCTCGGAGAGCTTCACGCGCACGTTCTCGCGCATCTTGGTCGGCACCACCTTGCCGACGTAGTCGGCGTGGATGGGGAGCTCGCGATGGCCGCGGTCGATGAGGACCGCGAGGCGAATCGCACGCGGGCGTCCCATGTCGATGAGCGAGTCGAGGGCGGCGCGCGTCGTGCGTCCCGTGAAGAGGACGTCGTCGACCAGCACGACGATCCTCCCGTCGATCGTGAAAGGGATCTCCGTGCGCCGCACGATCGGATGGGGGCCGATCTGGGTGAGGTCGTCGCGATAGAGCGTGATGTCGAGCGCGCCCACGGGCACGGCGACGCCTTCCGCTTCCTGGATCTTCTGGGCGATGCGGCGAGCGAGTGGAACGCCGCGGCTCCGGATGCCGACGAGGACCAGGTCGTCGGTCCCCTTGTTCTTCTCCACGATCTCGTGGGCCAGGCGCGCGATCGTCCGCTTGATCTTCACCGCATCCATGATTCGGTTGTCACGGTCCGGCATGGGCGGCGGCGATGCTATCGCGGATCGGAGGGCTTTCCGCCTCCGGGAGGCGGCGTCCTCCCCGTGGCCTGGAGCGGCCGCTGCTGCGCGCGGCTCGCGGCGGAGCCGATGCGCGCCGCCTCGTAGGAGGCGATCGACGAGACCGGCGTCCGCGACTTGTAGTCGTCGGTGAAGAGCTCGAAGAGGGGGTCGCCGTCCATGTCGCGCGGGATGGGCAGCCCCTGCGCGTAGAGCAAGGTCGGCGCGACGTCCACGAGGCGCTTGCCGGTGAGCGACGCCCCGGGCTCGATGCCCTTCCCCCAGACGAGCATCGCGCCGTCCGGTCCGGCGCGGCGCGTCCCGGAGAGGACGGCGTCGCCCCGGTAAAGCGCCCTCTCCCAGAGCGGCGCCGGCACCATTCCCGAGGCGGAGAGCACGACGAGGATGCCGCCCTGAGGAAGGCGATCGAGCTCCTCGCCGACGAGATCGTCGAGCAAACCGAAGTAGCCGGAGACGACGCGCCCGTAGCGCTCGCGCTCCTTCGCGCTCACGTTGCCGAAGGCCTGCGGATCGTGATAACGCAGGAACGAGCGCAGGATGCTCTCGAGCCCGTCGAAGCGCAGCGCCAGGACGGTGGGGCGGTCGCGCGCCGCGAGGAGCCGGGCGGTGGCGCGGCTGGTGGCGTCGCGCGCCCGCGCGTCACGCAGGATCGCGCGCAGCTCCGCCTCGTTCGGGACGGGAGCGCCGCTCTTCGGAAGGAGCTCGGCGAGGAGCGCGCCAGGGACGTCCTGGGATCGCACGCGGTGCGCGAGGACGAGCGGCGCGAGGCGCTCGGGGAACGTCACGTTCGAGAGTCCCTGGCCGAGCTGGAACTGGGGCCGGCCGACGTAGTCGGAGACGATGGCGCCGCGGATCGGCTCCGCCGGGAACGTCGCCGGCCAGTTGGCGACCCCGACCTTCACGCCGGCACGCGCGATCACGTTCCAGAACGCGAGGGCATCGCGGTCGGCGCGCGTGATCGGCGTGGCCTTCAGGATCCCGAGCGCGCGGAGCTTCCGGAAGAGGACGGCGCGCGGGGCGTTGTGGAAGCTCTCGGTGAGGCCCGGCAGGGTGAAGCTGAAGTTGCCGCAGATGCCGTGGCGGTGCGGGAGCTTGCCGGTCGCGACCGTGGTCCAGGTGACGATGGGCTCGCAGGGGAGGACCGTGGAGAGTCGCACCGCCGCACCCTCGGAGAGGAGCTTGCTGAACGTGGGGAGATCGCCCTTCGCCTCGAGCGGCCGCAGGAGGTCGAGGGACAGCCCGTCGATCGCGACGACCGTCATCGGCGTTCCCGCGGCGACCACGTCGAGCACGATGCGGTTGCGACGCGACGGCGATCCCAGGCTCTCGCGCCTCTGGCCGAAGAGGAAGACCAGCACCGCGAGAGCGAGGAACACGAAGAGCCATCTCAGGAGGCGGCGCGACGGCGGGGAAAGCCAGTGGACGACCAGGGCGAGGATCCCTGCCCCGAGCGCGCTCGAGAGGCCGACGCTCGCTCGCAACAGGTGAGCGCGCTGGCGCGGGGAGAGGACGTCCTCACAGCCGTCGAAGTTCGCCCAGTAGATCGCGGCGAGCGCGGCGAGGTTCGCGAGCAGGAGCCACGCCGAGAGCACGGGATCGAAGGCGCGGCGCGCGAAGGGGCGCGCGCGCGGGAACCCGAGGCGGTGGAGCGTGGCCAGCAGCGCGACGACGATCGCGGTCGCCGCCGCTCCGTAGATCGGCAGGAGGTAGAAGCAGAGGTGCCCGACGACCTCCGCGCTCGCGGCGAGGTAGGGGTTGACGTAGAGGAGCAACGCCACGATCGCGATGGCGAAATAGAC
Source organism: Acidobacteriota bacterium (assembly GCA_046331505.1). Lineage (GTDB taxonomy): Bacteria > Acidobacteriota > Vicinamibacteria > JAXLQT01 > JAXLQT01 > JAXLQT01. The sequence goes on along the minus strand of JAXLQT010000002.1, from coordinate 280,153 downwards.
TCCCGCTGGGCCCGCGCAGGTGAGGATCCAGAGGTAGGGATGGGGCGCGCTCTCGCGCGATGTCGCGGTGTTTGCTCCCATCGGACCCGCTCTGCTATATTAGCGCGATCCCCTCCCGCAATGCTCATAAATCACTCATGTATAAACATTTAACTAGAAAGAGCTACGCGGCGGACTGCACCGTCCTCCACAACCGGCAGATCGGTGGCGAGGCGTGGGTGATGGGCATCCGGTGTCCCGAGGTCGCATCCCGGAGCAAGCCTGGTCACTTCGTGATGATCACCGTCGAGAAGGGCATCCATCCGGTGCTTCCAAGGCCCTTCAGCATCTATCGTTTGCTCGATTCAGACGGCGGCGCGATGGGGCGTCCTCCGGAGCCGGCCGGAGGCGGCGACGGGATCTTCTGGCGCGGCGTCTCCGGCTTCGACGTCCTCTACAAGGTCGTCGGCGACGGAACGGAGCGGCTGGCGCGCAAGGAGCCGGGAGACACCGTCGGCATCATGGGCCCCTGCGGAGACGGGCTCTACGCCCCGGTCTTCAAGGACGACCGGAGTCCGGCGTTCGTGCTGCTCGTCTCGGGCGGCGTGGGGATCGTCCCGCTCTACTTCTCGGCGATCGAGCTCGCCGCGCGGGGCGTACCGACCTATCTCTTCTTCGGAGGACGGAGCCGCGAGTACCTCTACGACATCGATCTCTTCCCGCCCCTCGGCACGAAGGTCTTCGCGGCCACCGAGGACGGGAGCTTCGGGGAGAAGGGGCTCGTGACGCACGTCCTCGGGCGGTTCCTCGAGGAAGGCACCGCTCGCGGCGTGGGGGGAAGGCCGCTGCGCGAGGGCGCCATCTACGCATGCGGACCCGAGGCGATGCTGCGGGTCGTCCAGAAGATCGCCGCGCACCACGCGGTGCCGAGCCACCTCTCGCTCGAGCGGCGCATGGGCTGCGCGATGGGCGCGTGCCGCGGCTGCGTCGTGCGCATCGCGACTCCCGATGGTTCGCCGGCCTATCAGCGGGTCTGCACGGAGGGTCCGGTCTTCGCCGGCAGCGAGGTGATCCTGTGAGCGCCGATCTCTCCGTCAGGGTCGGGCCGCTCGCGCTCAGGAACCCCGTGATGGTGGCGAGCGGCACCTTTGGCTACGGCGACGAGTTCGCCGACATCTACGATCCCGCGACCCTCGGCGCCATCGTGACCAAGGGGGTCTCGCTCAGGCCGCGGGCCGGCAACGCGCCCCCGCGCATCACCGAGACGCCCGCGGGCATGCTCAACTCCATCGGCCTGGAGAACCCCGGCCTCGACGGGTTCCTGCGCGACAAGCTCCCGCTCTACGACGAGATCGACACCGCCATCGTGGTCAACATCTTCGGCGAGACGATGGAGGAGTACGCGGAGCTTGCGGCCCGTCTGACCGGCGCGCGCCACATCGCGGGTCTCGAGCTCAACATCTCCTGTCCCAACGTGAAGTGCGGAGGCATGGAGTTCGGGAAGGACCCCGCCACGATCGAGAAGGTCGTCGGCATGGTCCGCGCCGCGACCACGCTACCTGTCCTGGTGAAGCTCTCTCCCAACGTCAGCGACGTGGGCGCCGTCGCGCGCGCGGCCGAGGCTGGCGGCGCCGACGCGCTCTGCCTGGTGAACACGCTCCAGGGCATGGCGATCGACGTGCGCACGCGCCAGCCCAAGATCCGCACGATCGCGGGCGGGCTCTCCGGCCCCGCCATCCGCCCGATCGCGGTCCACCAGGTCCACACCGCGAAGAAGGCGGTGAAGATCCCCATCGTCGGGATGGGCGGCATCCAGACCGCGGACGACGCGGTCGAGTTCTTCCTCGCGGGAGCGAGCGCGATCCAGGTCGGCACCGCGAACTTCCGCGATCCCCTGGCCCCCATCGAGATCCTCGAGGCGCTCCCGGGCTACCTCGAGCGTTACGGAATGACGTCGATCGGCGAGCTGTGCGGAGCCATGCTGCCGCTCCCCGCGCCTGCCGAGCAAGTCGCAACAGCGGTGAAGAGCGTGTGAGGGACGGTCATGAAGAAGCACCTTGCCAAGAGGCTCGAGCTCCTGCTCCGGAAGAACGTGCGGCTCACCCTGACCAGCAACCGGCACGACCTGATCCTGGCGCGCCCGAGGGGATCCACGGGCTACCAGCTCCGGCTCCACCGGGTGTTCGCCGGCGCGGACGTCGCGGTGCTGACGGCGATCGCCATGATGGTCGCCGGGAGGCTCCTCCCTCCCTCGCAGGAGGAGAGCCTCAAGGACTTCCTGCGTCGTAACCGGCGCCGGATCCGCGAGCGGCGCCCCGGGAAGCAGCGGCGTCTCATCCTCTGCCCGTACGGGTCGCACCACGACCTCGTCGAGATCCGCGACAGCGTGAACCGCCGGTACTTCGGCGGGAGGCTGAACGTGGGAGTGACCTGGACGCGCGAAGCCCCGCGCCGCCCGCAGAAGACCATCTCTCTCGGGCAGTACTGCTACGACCGGCGCGTCATCTTCGTGCACCCGTCGCTCGACCAGCGGTTCGTCCCGCGCTACGTCGTCGAGAACGTGCTGTTTCACGAGATGCTTCACCACGAGATGGGGGAGAAAGTGATCGGTGGGCGGCGCTACGTGCACACACCGGAGTTCCGGAAGGCCGAGCGGCGCTACCGCCACTTCGAGCGCGCCGAGCGGTGGAAGGACCGCCACTTCGACCGGCTCCTCAGGTACCGCGAATGACGCCCGCGTCGCGCGTCTTCGTCGCACTGGACGTGCCCGGCGCCGCCGAGGCCAGGGCCCTCGCCGCCCGCGCCGGCCGCGAGCTCTCCTACAAGGTTGGGCTCGAGCTCTTCGCCGCTGCGGGGCCCGCGCTCGTGCGCGAGATCGAGGGCGCATCGATCTTCCTCGACCTGAAGCTCCACGACATCCCCGAGACAGTGGCGCGCGCCGTGCGATCGGCCGCGCGGAGCGGAGCGTCGTACCTGACGGTCCATGCACTGGGGGGCGAACGGATGCTCGCCGCGGCTCAGAACGCGGCGGCCGACGCGGGCATCAGGCTCCTCGCGGTCACCGTGCTGACCAGCCACGACGACGCGGAGCTCGCCCGGTTGCGGCTTCCATCGAGCGCCGAGCTCGTGCCGCTGCTCGCACGCACGGCCATCGGCGCCGGGATCTCGGGCTTCGTCTGCTCGCCGCTCGAGGCCGGAGCCTTGCGCGGCGTCGCGGGCCCCGACGCCTTCATCGTGACGCCGGGAATCAGAGCGACGTCTGGAGGCGACGATCAGCGGCGCACGGCGACGGCGGCGGAGGCGATCCGGTGCGGCGCCTCCGCCATCGTCGTGGGGCGTCCGATCCGGGACGCCGCCGATCCCCGGGCCGCGGCTCTCGCCATCGCCCGGGACGTGGAAGGAGCGATGAAGCCCCGGGGCTAACTCTGCGGCGGCCCGGAGGCCATCGCCTTCATGATCTCCTCGGCCGACACTTCCCGCTGGAACGTGGCGAACGCCCACATGTGGCCCTCGGGATCGGTCACCGAGCACATGCGGTCTCCCCACGGCATGTTCGACGGGGGGCCCGTGCTTGTCGCGCCGGCAGCCGTGGCGCGGGCGAACATCGCGTCCACGTCCGACACGTACACGTAGAGGGACTGAGGAGAGCCTCCGAGGGTGGAAGGCGCCTTTGCGTTGCGCATCGGGTTCTCGGGGCCGAGCATGATCACTCCGCTGTTGTGGAGCACCTCGGCGTGCATGACGGAGCCGTCGGGCATCGCGCCAGCGTTGCGTCGAAGACGAACGCCCTCTGGTAGAACTCGGTGCCGCCTTCGAGATCCTTCACCGTGATGTACGGCGTGATCCAGGGCATGGTGGGATTGAGGCCCTTGGGAGTAGGCGCCGGCGGCTTGCGTGCAGGCGTCGCCTTCGCCTTCGGCGGCGGCCTTCATCGCCTTCGCGGGCTTCTTCGCCGCCATCTTCTTCGGAGCAGCCTTTGCCTTCGCCTTCACCTTGGCCTTGGCAGCCTTCTTCGCAGGTTTCTTCACCATGGAAACTCCTCCTTCAGCCGCGCAATCTACCGGTTCGCGCGAGCCCCGATCCAGCTGCGACGGCAATGGGTACTTGACCTGTCCTGCCGCGAGGGCCTAACTTTCTGGCAAGGGTAGGACCCATGAAAAGTCGATGTCGTCGTGCTGGCCGGGGTTGCGGGCATCGCGGTCTCTTCGCGCGCGGCGCACGCCGAGATCTCGTCTACAGCGAGGAGCGGCTCGGAGGGGATCTGAAGTCCCTCCGCAGGAGCTCGCCGCCGACCTCGGCGTACCCGCCCATCGACGACGAGGTGCGCGCCCACGTGGCGGCTCGTCGATGGAACAGCTTCGATCGCGAGCGCGCGCGGCGGCTCCTGCTCGACCTCTTCAGCCCCGACGAGCTCAACATCGCCTACGCCGCGTACAACACCCAAGACGGCCAACGAGACGTTCCGCTCCCCATCACGCGAGCTACCTCGGCACACGAGAACCTCTACGTGAGCGATGAGCGCGCGGCCGGGCTCGTCGTACTTCGTCGAGGTCTTCGACCTGACGGACGTGAAGCTCCTCGCCGAAGGCCAGGCGGTGCTCGTCCGCGGCCACATCTGCGCGGGCATCGAGCTGAACGGCCAGCTCGAGCTCTACGACTTCGCGAGCGACGTGCCCAAGAAGTACAAGAAGTGGCATCCGCATCTCCGACCTCGAAGCCGGCCGCGCGCTGAACAACCGCGGCGTCGAGACGCGCTCTTCCCGGCGGCGCCTGCCGGTCGAGCAGCAGGAGGCGCGCCGCTTCTTCAAGGTGGCCGCGGCGCTCGCCCCCGGATATGCGTCTGCCCTGCAACCTCGCGTGCGTGTCGCTCGTCGAGCGCGACTACGGGGGCTTGCGCCGGATCTACAGGCCGATCGATGCCGAGGGGCGGGGGCGCGCCACCGTCCTCGCCAGCATCGGCACCGCATGCCTGCTGGACGAGGACGCCGGGCGCGCGCTCGCCTGTGCGGAAAGGCGCTCTCGTCGGCGCCCAAGGACCCGTTCATCCTCGGAGAAGATCGGCGTCGCGGAGGAATCGCTCGGCCGGCTCGACGATGCCGTCGAGGCGTTCCAGCGCGCCGCCGCTACCACGGCCGCTTCGCCCGGCCTCACCTCGCGCAGGCGCACCTGCACGAAGCTCGGAAGAAGACGCGCAAGGCGGCGCGGGAGTACCGGCAGGTGCTCGAGATCGAGGAGAACCCCGAGGCGCGCCAGGCCCTCGACGCGATCAGCGAGCAGGCTTCCGACTCCTATCCGGTGACCGCCTCGACCGGGGCCTGATTCGCTAGCTCGCTGATACCGGAGGTTCGATCCGCCGCGCCGCCGTTGACTCTTCCGCCTGCCCGTCCTAGACTTCCCCCTCCGCTGACGGGGAAGAACGCCGCGCGCGGTGTTCGGATCAACCAGGGCGAAGAGGCCGATTGCGGGGATCCGAGCATTCCATCCATGAGGCCAGAGCACTGCTCCTCGAGGTCGCCGGCGCCTCGGCCACCCCTCGAGTCGGTGCTCGCCAGGGAGGGATTTCGCGGTCGGCGTGAGCGCGGAGGAGGCCCTCGGGGTCATTGGCTCGCACCGCGTGGATCTCTACGTCGTGTCGCTCGGAGACAGGAGCTCGCCGGGATGGGGCGCGGTGATGGGGCCGGGAGTGGAGCACCCCATCGGCGGATGCCTGGTGATCGGCGACGATGAGGAAGGCGCCGATCGCGCCGTGGGAGCGGGGGCGCTCGGCTACCTGGCGCGCCCGCTACGCGAGGGCGACCTGCGCCTGATCGTGCGCCAGGTGCTGGAGCGGATGCGCGCGGAACGGGAGATCGCGCAGCTGCGACGCGAGGCCACGCTCCTCTCGATCGTGAAGAACGCGTCGCTGACGCTGGATCTCGAGAAGCTCGTGGTCCTGCTGCTCGATGCGGCCCTCGAGCTCGGCGACGCGCCCGCCGGCTCGCTCCTGATGCGCGACGAGACCACGGGTCTGTTCGTCGAGGCGGCGGCGCGCGGCGTGGATGCCGCCCGCCCGGGAAGCGGCCTGTTCGAGCTCCCGCAGGAGGAGCTCGAGGGCATCCTGGCGCGGCGCGAGCCCGTGTGCCTGACCGCTCCGGCGCCGCAGCTCGCGGCGATGCGTCTCGGGGACCGTCCCGTCGAGACCGCGCGGGTGCTCCCGATCGTCGAGAACGATCGGGGGATCGGCGTGCTCCTTCTCGTGAGCTCGCGGTCGGTGAGCCCCGAGACCGTGCTGACGCTCGCGCGGCTCGCGACGCTCGTCTCGCCCGCGGTCGCCAACGCGCTGCACGCCCGGAGGACGAGCGAGCTCGTCATCAAGGACGATCTGACGGACGCCTTCAACAGGCGCTACTTCGAGAGCTATCTCGAGGACGAGATCGCCCGGTCCAAACGCTACGGGACGCACCTCTCGCTGATCTTCCTGGACCTCGACAACCTGAAGGAAGTCAACAACCAGCACGGCCACTTCGTCGGCAGCCGGATCCTCCAGGAGGTCGCGCACCGGATCATCCTTACGGTGCGCGGCATCGACAAGGTGGTTCGCTACGGCGGCGACGAGTTCTGCGTCATCCTCCCGGAGACGGAGATCGAGGGGGCGAACCGCGTGGCCGAACGCATCCGCCAGGCGGTGGCGCGCCAGCCGTTCATCGCCGGAGACGGGACGAGCGTCGGGATGACCGTCAGCCTCGGGATCGCGTCCTGCCCGAGCCACGCCCGCAACAAGGAGGAGCTGGTGCGCAAGGCCGACAAGGCGATGTTCCAGAGCAAGGCTTCCGCCAAGAACGTGGTGACGGTGGCATCCTTGTAGGATGCGTGACATGCGATGAGTGATTACGACGACAAGAGCTACTACGAGATCCAGCTCGAGCAGAAGCAGCTCGTTCTGATCCTGCTGCTGATGGTCGCAGTCTGCGTCCTGTTCTTCTTCCTCGGCGTCTACTACGTCAAGGGCCGCGAGCCCGTGAGCGCGAGCGGGAGGCCGACCCCGGCCCCGACCAAGACCGCGCTCGAGGCGCCGCCCGGCCCTGACAAGGTCGAGACGGGCGATGTCTCGCGGTTCTTCGAGAACGGCGGAAGCAAGGAGGGGGCGCCCAAGCAGGACTTCGAGGGCAAGGTGATCGCCGAGAGCAAGGCGGTCGATCCGGTGCCCGCGACGAAGACCCCGGGTTCCCGAAGACGGCCACTCCACTGCCTGCCGAGAAGACGCCCAAGCCAACCCCCGTTGCGACCAAGGAGCCCACCCCGGTTGCTCCGCCGTCACCTGCGGAGACGAAGCCGCCCGCCGCGGGAAGCGGGAGCTTCGTCGTGCAGATCGCCGCCCTAAAGGACGTCGACCAGGCCAACAAGGTCAAGGCCGATCTGAAGTCGAAGGGGTTTCCGGCCTTCGTCGACACGGTCGACAAGGCCGGGGAGACGTTCTACAAGGTGCGCGTCGGCCCGTTCTCCGAGAAGGGGAAGGCGACCGAAGCGATGGACGGCCTGAAGTCGCAGGGGTACGGTCAGGCGTTCGTCTCGCCGAACTAGACTGCTGAGAGCCGCGTTCGCCCTCGCGACCGGAGCGCTGCTCGCGATCGCGTTCCCGGCGATCGGCCTCTGGCCCGTCGCGTTCGTCGCCCTGGTCCCGCTCCTGTCGTTCGCGATGCGCGCTTCCGCGCGGCGGAGCTTCGCAGCGGGGTTCGGCGCGGGACTCCTGCTCTACGTGCTCGCGGTCCCCTGGATCGTCAACGTCATGACGCACTACGGAGGGATCGGCGGCGTCACCGCGGTGCTGGTGATGCTCCTGCTCCACGCCTACCTCGCCTGCTACTACGGCCTCTTTGCCGCGCTCCTGGCCCGCGCCGCGCGCCGATCGAAGGCGCTCGCGCTCGGGATCGCGCCGCCGCTATGGATGGGGCTCGAGTGGGTACGGAACTGGCTCTTCTCCGGCTTCCCCTGGATCCCGCTCGGTCTCTCGCAGTGGAAGGACCTGCCGCTCCTCCAGCACGCCGAGTGGGGGGCTGTCTACGCGGTATCCGGGATCGTCGTGCTCGCCAACGCGGGGCTCGTGGCTCTGTCGATGAAGGAGACACGCCGGCTCGGGACGGTCGCGCTCGGGATCTTCGCGGTCTTCGTCCTGACCGGATGGCACCGCCTCGAGACCTGGGATGCGCGCGTCTCGGCGATGCCGCGCACGCTCGCCGTGGGCGTCGTCCAGGCGATGGCACCCATGGAGGAACGATGGGATCCCGAGTCGGTCGACGACATCGAGCGCCGCCACTTCGACGCGACCCACGCCCTGGCGGGCAACGGCGCGCGGCTCGTCCTCTGGTCAGAGTCGTCGATCCCGATCCTCGGCGGATTCTGGAAGAACCCGGCGTACGAGCGTCGTCTCGGCGCGCTCGTCCACCGCGAGGGCGTCGCGCTGATCTTCGGCGGCACGAGCCACGAGTATCCCGGAGGGCGCGAGATCATCTACAACTCGGCGTTCGCGATCGATGGCGACGGCCGGGTCGCTGGCCGCTACGACAAGCAGCACCTGGTTCCGTTCGGCGAGTACGTTCCGATGCAGCGGCTGCTCTTCTTCGCCGAGAAGCTGGTTCGCGAGGTCGGCGACTTCGGGCGCGGTAGCGGGCCCGCGGTCCTCGACGTCGCCGGCGCCCGCGTCGGGAGCCCCATCTGCTACGAGATCGTCTTCCCCGAGATCTGCCGCGCGTTCGAGAACGCGGGCGCGGACCTCCTGATCACGCTCACCAACGACGCCTGGTTCGGCCACAGCGCCGCCGCGGAGCAGCACTTCGCCAACGCGGCACTGCGCGCGGTCGAGACCCGACGCTTCTTCGTCCGCTGCGCGAACACCGGCATCTCGGGCGTCATCGCGCCCAGCGGCCGCGTCGAGAAGCGCACGCCGATCTTCGAGGAAGCGACGTTCGTCGCGGACGTCGCGCTCCTCTCCGGCCGCACCCCCTATGCACGCACCGGCGACGTGCTGCCGATTGCCGGCCTCGTGCTGGGTCTCATCGCCGCCCTGGCGCCGGGGAGGTCGGGCGCGAGCGTGTGACCGTGGCGCGCCCTCGGGCGCCTCGCGCTAGAATCTGGCCGCTGCTCGACTGGGGAGTAGTTCAACTGGTAGAACGCCTGACTCTGGATCAGGCAACTACAGGTTTTCCGCTCGGTCCACGGCTCCCCACTTGACGCGAAACGTTGGCTAATCCATGATTTGTGGCGGATCATGGAATCGGGACGGAACGGGTTGCGACGGACAGAACAGCCACAGTTCAGCCACAATCCGTGGTGGTGCGGGAGCGTCGGACCAAAAGTCAGGGGGGCCTCGCGGAGCGGAACATGACGCGCACGAACGACCGCCGTGGGCTCGGCTCGATCTTCCGCCGCGGCCGAATCTGGTGGGTCCAGGTCTACCATCGCAACAAGAGGTATCGCGAGTCGTCCCACTCGACGGAGCGCGGCGACGCGTTGCGCCTCCTGAAGAAGCGGCTCGCGGAGGCCGGCAAGGGCGGGAGCCCTGGAGTCGCGGGCGACCGGCTGGGCTTCGAGGATCTGGCCACGATCCTGATCGATGACTACGAGGCCAACGAGCGGCGCAACACCTCCAACGTCGTGAGGTACCTCGATCACGTTCGCAATGTCTTCGGGCGGCACCGGGCCGTCGACATCACGACCGACAAGCTGAGCGCCTACATCAAGCACCGCCGCAAGGAGGGCGCGTCGCCCTCGACGATCCGGAGCGAGTTCGCCGCGCTCCGGCGCGCCATGAACCTCGCCGTCCGCGCGGGGAGGCTCCAGCACCGGCCGGTCTTCCCGACGATCGAGGTGAAGAACACGAGGACCGGCTTCTTCGAGGAGGCCGAGTTCCAGGCCGTCATGAACTGCCTGCCCGACTACCTGAAGCCGCTCGTGGAGTTCCTCTATCTCACGGGCTGGCGGCGGGGAGAGGTGACGTCGCTTCCCTGGCGGCAGGTGGATCTGGGTGCGGGCATCGTACGGCTCGAGCCTCACACCACGAAGAACGACGAGGGACGCATCTTCCCCACCGCCGCGCTACCGCCGCTAGCGCGCCTGCTGGCCGAGCAGCGTCGCCGGACCGACGCCGTGGAGCGCGAGAGAGGCGTGATCGTCCCCTGGGTCTTCCACCGAAACGGCCGTCGCATCCACGCCTTCCGGAAAGCGTGGAAGCTGGCGTGCGCCTCCGGTGGGGTCGAGAACCGCCTCGTCCATGACTTCCGCCGAACTGCCGTGCGGAACCTTGAGCGCGCAGGCGTGCCGCGATCCGTCGCGATGAAGCTCACGGGCCACAAGACCGAGGCCGTCGCGGTACGCCATCGTCTCCGAGGCGGACCTCTCCGAAGGTGTGAGCAAATTGGCCAGGCTCCACGAGCGAGTGGGACACCAAGATGCGCTTGCTGTGACCGGTGCCAGCAACTAGGGACGATGGAAGTCGAGCCACCGCAGAAAGCCCCCCGCCTCAAGTCGGATGTTTTTCCTGGAGAGCTCGCGCCGGAACTTGAGCCCCTTGGTGTGGTCGTAGATCCAGCGGCGGGTTACGCCCGCGATGCGTGCGGCCTCGTCCGCGGAGATGAGGTTCGCTGAGCCCTCGGCGACGACGCCCATGGTGGCCGGCGGAATCTTCGCCGAGTCCCTGAGCATGTGCGAGGCGAGGGCAACCAGACGCGAAGCGAGCGCGAGCGCAACGGCGGGGCGTGCGGCGGTCGTCGCTTCCTCGATGGCCACGTCGATGGCTGAGAGCGCGCGTTGGAGATGCTCGGGGCTATGGTTTCTCGGATCGAGGGCAGTCGAGCCATCGATGGCGAGCCTCCCACCGTCGATGGCGGTCAGCTTGGGGCGGGTGTCGGTCTTGTTGGTACGTGAGTCCTTCATGATGGAGGACACGCGTGGCAAAGCGCGCGCCAGCACCTGAGATGCGGCCCAAGCCTTGCTTTCGTTGCACATCGCCCCTCGGTGCACGCCTGACAGCAGTCCGAGCGATGACGAATCATCCATTGCACCGAAAACGACGATGAAACGTCATCGTCGCCGCTCAACGGCACCAGGTCTGAAATAGAATCTCCGCCCCTTTCTCCATGCCACGAAATCCCGATCACTCTCTCGCCCAGCGCCGCCCCATCTCCCGGATCACGGTGTAGCCATGGTCTGGGATCCGCTACGCACGATCAACGGCCGCTACGACCTCTGCCACCAGATCGGCGAGGGCGGCATGGGCCGGGTCTGGCTCGCGCTCGATCGGAAGACTGCCAAGCACGTCGCGCTCAAGATCCTGGGCAAGGGCAGCGGGTCGCTCTCCTCCAACTCGATCCTCTCGGATCTCCGTCGCGAGTACGCGATGCTTCGAGACCTGTCGAAGCGCGCAAGGCACCTTTTCGTCGAGGCCTACAACTTCGCGTGGGGTCGCCGCGAGAACGGTGAGCGCTTCATCTTCTACACGATGGAGTACGTTCCTGGGGCGCACATCGGTCTCTACACCTGGGCGGAGCCGGACGAGTACATCTACTTGTGCCGCCAGATGGCGCTGGTGACGGTCCACCTCGAGGAGGCCAACATCGTCCACGGGGACGTCAAGCCCGCCAACATCCTGGTCGTCCGGAGCATCGCGCCTCGCAAGGTCGGCGAGGACATGGACTGGAAGGCGAGCAAGCCCGCGATCAAGGTGCTCGACTTCGGGCTCGCGCAGGAGTGGCGACGGATGGAGGAGATGGCGCGGGAGCCGGGGACGCGCCTCGAAGGCCGCGTGGGGCGATCGTTCCGATGGATGGCCCCCGAGATCCTCGAGGCCGAGGACGCGGGGAAGAGGCCGATCATCACCGGGCGTTGCGACGTCTACTCGATGGGCATGGTGTTCTACGAGCTGGCGGCAGGATGGCCGGCGTTCCCGCAGAAGAAGGAAGCCGAGGTGCTGAAGGCGAAGCGTGATCCGTCCTACTCGCCACCACCAGTGAAGCACCTTTCCCCGCAGCTCAACGACCTGCTGCGCTGGATGATGAGCCCCGAGCCCGAGGCCCGTCCACGCCCCGATGAGATCCTCGCCGCGCTGCGCGACATCAGCCCCACCGTCACCGTGGACACCGGACGCAGCGATCTCGGCTCGACCGTGCGTCGCATCCCCTACGTCGAGCCAGAGCGGACGTACGAGGTCGCAAGGGAGCTCAGGGAATCGATCACAACGCCAGGCGCGAAGCTCTTCGTCCTGGACGGTCCGGCAGGCATCGGGAAGCGGCGCTTGGTGAACGAGCTTCGCGGAGCGCTTGGCCGCGAGACGCACGATGCGATCGGAGCCGCGGGCGATCTGCCCCGGCTGCACGTCGTCGAGGTGAGCGGGGCGCAGCGGCCGCTGGAGCAGCTTGGACCGAACCTGAGCCAGCTCTTCGATGGACCGGCATCGGACGAGTTCCTCGCGCGCGGAGCGGAGCCAGGCCCGGGTCCTCTCTCGGCGAAGCTTCTTGCCCGGCAAGCCCTGCGGTACCTGGACAGCTTCGTCGTCGAGAGAAGCGAGGGCGTCGTCGTGGCGGTCGAGGAGATCCAGGAGCTGGATCGCGACGTGCGCTCTCTCTTCCTGGACATCGCAGAGCGGGTGTCTCGGCTCCCGATCGTGTTCCTGTTCGTCGGGGAGCTCGAGTCCGGCACCGACGATCTACGCACGGATCTGGAGAAGGTCCGTCGCATCAAGATCTCACCGCTCGACGAGCGCGGCACCTCGCTGTTCTTGTCACGACAGCTCGGCGGCAAACGGCCCGCACAGGAACTGCTGGATCACATCCACCAGGCTTCCCGAGGGTTGCCGGGCCGGATCGAGGAGGAGCTCCAGTCTCTTCGCGCCGGAGATCTTCTCCAGAGACGGGAAGACGGAAGCGTGGGCATGAAGCGGCCGGCAACCAGGTCCGGCTATGTCGGTCTCGCCAAGGCCCTCGATCGGCAGGCGAAAGTCGTCCTGAGCATCTTCTCGCTGATGCCAAGGACCCCCATCGATGTGAAGGACGCAGCTATGGTGCTCGGGCTTGGGGCGGACGGGGTGGCGGCGGAGACGAAGAAGCTCCTCGGTCTCGGACTCCTCGCTCAGACCGAGGACGCGGCATTTCAGGTCGAAGACATCCATCTCGCGCGTTCGCTCTGGGAGCAGGTCGTCCCGCGCAAGGAGCGAGCGCGGCTCCACGGCGTCGCGGCGGCCCTCTGCTCACGGTGGGCGGAAGAGCGGCCGGAGAGGGCGGACGAGCTGCGTCACCGGGAGGCCCGGCACCGCCTCGACGCCGGGGACCTCGCCGAGGGCGTCCCCCTCGCTCTTCGCGCCGCCGCCGAGAGGCAGTCGTTGCGGTACTTCGGCCAGGCTCTCGACATCTACGGGAAGGTCATCGACGCGCTCACGCGGCCGACCGTGAGGAGAGGGCCGCGGGAGAACGAATCTCTCTTCCACGCGCTCATGCGCGTGGCGCCGCTCCACAAGAAGCAGGAGCGCTTCGAGGCGGCGATGACCGTCGCAGGGCAGGCCGTGGAGCTGGCGCGCCGGGAGCTTGGTGCCGGAAGCGAAGCGCTCGCGCTCCTGGAACAGGCCAGATGCTGCGGCACCGCCGACAAAGGGATGCGAGACCGGTCCCTGGATCGCGCCTGGGATCTCGCGTGCCAGCTTGCTCCTGGCGCCGAGGATGTCGTACGCGAGGTGTTGGTCGAGCGTGCGCGGCGGCTCGCTCAGAGCCGCGAGACTCGCGAGGCGGCGTTGGAGGCGTTCGAGAGGGTCATCGCGATGTGCGAGAGCGCGAGGAAGCCTGTGCCGCCCCGAGTCGTGATCGACCTCGCGCGATGCCGGAGCGAGCTTTTCGACGAACGCGACCAGAAAGAACGCGGGCTACGGGAGATGACCGAAGCGCTCGCCCTCGCGAGGCAAGGCCGTGACGTCGAGGCGCAGGCGCATGCCCACAAGGCGCTCATGCGCTTCTACCTGTGCTTCGACAGGTATCCCGACGCGAAGAAGCACGCGGCGGAGGGGGCACTGCTCTTCGACCAGCTCGAGGACGTCGAGGGGAAGCACTACTGCCAGAGCAACCTCATCACGCTGGAGGTCTGGAGCGGGCCGCTCGAACGCGTGGAGAGCCACGCGCGGGCACTGGTCGCCGAGCTGCCCGAGAGCCACCAGCGCGTCGCCACGGCGAGCCTCGACATGGCGGAGGCCTTCTACCACCTCGGCGACTACGTGCAAGCGCTCACGGAGTCGAGGCGATGGAAGGGCCACGACAGCCTTCCGCTCAGGAACCGCGCCCGGCGTCTCGCGGGACGTTGCTGGGCGGAGCTTGGCCTCCATGGAAGGGCCCTTCGCCGGTTTGCTCTTGCGAAGAGTGACGTCTCGCGCCAGGCGGCGGAGTTTCCGGGAGGAGCAGATTGGGAGAACCTGCTCAACGACCTCGAGGTCGCGCGGATCCAGCTTCGCCTCTTGCAGAATGCCCGCCGGTTCGAAGGGGTATCCGAGAAGTCCGCCGAAGCGATGCCCATCCCGGATCTGGTATCCGTCATCGCGCAGGGGATCGATCGCGCCGCCAATCACGGCCAGGACGTGTACGGCGCCACCCTCCAGGCGATGCTCCTCGAGGCGGCCGCGATCAGAGGAACCGTGCCCGATCCGCGCGCAGCGGATGCGGCGATCGAGCGCTTGCGCGATACGGGTGCCGAGATCGCTTTCACGGAGATGCACTTCCACCTTGCCCAGGCGTTCGCGAAGAGCGATCCGGCCCGTGCGCTCGGGTTTGCGCGTGAGGGGCTCCACACGCCGGGGCTCGCGCGCGACGTCGGGTTACGGTGGCGGCTCTACGGGATTGCCGGCGACCTCTACGCCGACGCCGGGCAGCACGCCTCGGCGAGGGAGAGCTACTCGAAGTCGCTTGCGCTGATCCGCGGCTGCGTGAACCGGATGCTCCGGCACAAGACCAAGGCGGTCGCCTTCATGAGGGATCCGCACAAGGACCAGATCATCGATAGGGCGGCGGCAAGCAGGGACACGAGACTTGAGAAGGCGATGGGAGCACGAGCATGAGTGAGCGAGGAACCGTCGTGGACGAGAAGGTCGACCGGGAGTTGCAAGAGCGGCTCCGCCTCCTCGACAAAGCGGCAGGCCAAGGGTCGTCCCCGGAGGCTGGTGACAGGGGGGCTGGGATCTCCGCCTCCGCCGACCCGACGGAGACAGAGTGGACGCTCGACGCCGCGGCATCGAGCGGCGTCAGCGTAAAGGACATCATCGAGCTCGAGCGAGCCGATCACCGGTTCGTGTACGTCCTCGCGGTGGTGCAGGCAATGGTGCCGGCGATCAAGAAGCCCGAAGATGTCGAGGAGTTCTGCCGCAGGCTCACTGAAAAGGCTGGAAGGGCTGTCGGCGCCCGGACGACGGCGATCTGCTGGTTCGACGAAGCGAGCCAGCAGCTGGATCCCATCTTCACGCACCGCGCCGACGATCGCGTGCCCCGCGAACACGAGCTTGTCCACTCACTGATGAACCGCGCGATCGCGACAAGGGATCTCGTGCTGACGCGGGACCTGGAGGCCGACCCGGAGCTGCCGGCGTCCTCGACGAGCCGCCTGGCCCACCCGGGGGTGTCGGCCATGGCAGCCGGCATCTTCGACGGGGAGCGGGCGCTCGGCGCCATCTACATGGACAAGCAGGCGGGCGTGGAGCCATTCGAGGCGCGGATCGCGGGGCGGTTCTTGAAGGCGCTCGCCCACCACGCGAGTGGCCCGATGACGACCATCGCCGCCTGGAAGCGCGAGCAGAGGGATGCGTCGGTGCGCCAGGCCGAGCTGAGCCGGGAGCTGACCGACGCACGGGAGCAGGTGGCGAGCGCCATGACGGAGGCGGAGAAGCTCCGCCGCGCCATCGAGGAGATCCGGTCGAAGGGGCACTTCCAGCCGATGAGGGGGGTCCACTCCAGGGCGATGAGGGGCGTGCTGCGCAAGATGCTCCGGGCAGGCCAGGCGAGGACGAACATTCCCGTCCTCCTGACCGGTGAAACGGGAACGGGGAAGACCTTCATCGCGAGGCAGATCCACGAGCTGGACGATCCGAACAACCTGAGAAGGAAGGGTCCGTTCGTGGACATGAACTGCGCGAACTTGACCGGCGAGAAGGCCGAGGGGATGGTCTTCGGGACGCTCCGGCACGCGTACACCGGGGCGGCCGACACGATGGGTGACCTGCGAGCGGCGCATGGCGGGACCCTGTTTCTCGACGAGGTCGGCGAGATGCCGCTCGAGATCCAGGCAAAGCTCCTGAAAGCCCTGGACGAGGGGAAGGCGCGGCCTGTCGGGGCGGATGGTCACGAGTACAAGGTCGACATCCGTGTGATCGCGGCGACGAACCAGGATCTCGATCGACTGGTCGCTGAGAAGCGCTTCCGTGCGGACTTGCTATCGCGGATCAAGGTCATCGAGATCCACATGCCTCCGCTCCGTGAGCGCAAGGCGGACATCCTGGAGCTGCTCGATCACATGTTCGTGAAGATCCGCGACGAGCAACGAAAGACCAAGCTCCGCGGCATCTCGCGCCTGGCTCGAACGAAGCTCCTGGCCTACGACTGGCCGGACGGGAACGTCCGGGAGCTCAGCAAGGCGCTGGACCAGATGATCGCCGTCGCCGACCCGGACCAGGATCTCCTGCACGTCGAGGATCTCCCCGACCGCATCAAGCACCCGGCGATGATCGAGGGAGCCGATCCCGAGCTGTTGACGATCAAGGAAGCCGAGCGGCGATGGAGAGCGCAGTTCTTCACGAGGGCCCTTCTCATGTGCGAGGGCAACTACACGGTCGCCGCGAAGCGCCTCGGGATAAACACGCCATCCAACCTCCGGGCCATGGTGAAGGCATCCGGCATCGAGCCGATGGAGCTGTCGAGCCACAAGCGGTCCGGAGACAAGGCGGACGCGTGAGCGAAGCCGTCAGGACCTGCCCCGCGTGCGGTGCCACCATGCCCGAGGCGGGCGCGGCCTTCTGCTGGAAGTGCGGGAAGAAGCTCGGCGAATCGGTCGAGCGAAGCACCGGCGGGAGGAGCGACGCTCGCCGCCGCGTCGACGTTAGGCCGAGCGACACGCCTACGCCTGTCGCCATGAAGGATCGCTACAGGCTCCTGTCGAAGCTCGGCGAGGGCGGATTCGGGGAGGTCCACAAGGCTTACGACCGGTTCCTCCGGCGCGATGTGGCATTGAAGATCCTGAGAGGAGATGCGTTCAACACGGAGCGTTTCCTGGAGGAGATGAAGATCATGGCGCAGCTCGAGCACCCGGCCATCGTGCCGTGCTACGAGGCGGGGGAGCTTGGGGACGGCCGGCTCTACTACACGATGCGCCTTCTCGGCCCGAGGACGCTGCGCGACGCGATCAAGCAGGCGCAGGCCGGCGGATCGTTTCCCCTCAAGCGGCGGCTTCAGGTCGTGGAGGACGCCTGCAAGGCGATCGACTTCGGTCACAACCTCGGCGTCGTTCACCGGGATCTGAAGCCCGAGAACATCATGCTCGGCGAGCATGACGAGGTCACGCTCCTCGACTTCGGGATCGCGAAGGTGCTGACCGACTCGCGGGCCGCATCGAGCCTGCGCGTCCTCATGACCGAGGAGGGCTCCATCCTGGGGACGATCGCGTACGCGGCACCGGAGCAGGCGGCGGGCGACGTGAGCGAGATCGACGAGCGCTCCGACGTGTTCAGCTTGGGGGTGATCCTCTACGAGATGCTCGCGCTGCGGCTTCCTTTCCAGGGATCGCAGCTCGAGATGCTGCGCCAGAAGATGGAAGGGAAACTCGGACAGCCAAGCGACGTGGCACCGGACGCGAAGATCCCGCCGAGCATCGAACGCGCGTGCATGAAGGCGCTCGCGCCCGTGAAGGAGCATCGGTTCGCGAGCGCAGGCGATCTCGCGCGCGAGATCCGCGTGTACCTCGACGGCGTTGCCGAGGCGGAGCAGCGGAGCGCGCAGGTCAGGATCCGGCTTGCCGAGGCGCGCCAGCACCTGAAGGAGTACGAGGCCCAGAGGACGCGGTATGACGCAGAGCGTTCGGCGAACAACGAGCGGCTCCGGAACACGCCTCCGGGCGTGGATCCGGAAGCCTGGGCGCGGGTCAACGAGGAGACCCGGGAGGTTTCAGCTCTCGGGCAGCGGGTCAACCAGGCGATGCAGCGCGTCCTCGCGTCGCTCGGCGCGGCACACTCCGTCGATCCCGAGAGCGCGGAGCCCCGGCGGTTGCTCGCGCGATTCTGGGTGGACCGCCTCGTCGAGGCGGAGCTCGATGGCCGCGGGCAGGACGCGGCACTCTCGAAAGCGCAGGCGGCGCTCTACGACGACGGGACTTGTGCCGAGGTCCTGACGGGGGACGGGACCCTCACGATCAGCACCGAGCCGCCGGGCGCGGAAGTCACGATAGAGCGGTACGTCGAGCGGAGGGACGGCTACCTCGTGCTCGAGGACGCTTCCGTGAACGGGACGACGCCGGTCGCCCTTTCACTACCCATGGGAAGCTACCTTGCGCTCGTGAAGCGCGCGGGCTACGCCGAGGTGCGATACCCCTTCATCATCCGGAGGACCCAGAAGGTAGTTGCGCATGTCCGGCTGCTCACTTCGGAAGAAGTCGACGAGCAAGCCTTCGCCTACGTGCCAGCGATGAGCGTGTACTTCCCTGCCGATCCGGCAACGCTACAGGTCCACGGACGATGGGTGTCGATCGACGGCTTCTGCATCGCGCGCCACCCCGTCACCATGGGGGAGTACCTCGAGTTCCTGAATGAGCTGACGATGGCGAACTGTGCGGAGGCGCAGTTGAGATGCCCCAGGATGGCACCTCGCGAGGGCTATTACTGGAAGGTCGGCCCCTCGGGTTCGTTCATCCTCCCCGACGAGGACAGCCATGGCCATCGGCATGAACCGACCTGGCCTGTGCTTGGCGTGAGCTTCGACGACGCAGCAGCGTACGCCGCGTGGCGCGCGACTAGGGACGGACGCGAGTACCGGCTCCCTACGGAGGATGAGTGGGAGGTTGCGGCGCGTGGGGCGGACGGACGCGTCTATCCCTTCGGCAACGTCGTTCAGGCCTCGTTCGCGAACTGCGCGCTGCGGAAGCAGCGCCAGCCGGCGAGGGTCACGGACCACCCACTTGACGTGAGCCCCTTCGGCATCTTCGGCCTGTGCGGCAACGTCGGAGATCTCACATCGAGTCGCGATCCCCAGAGCCCGGACGACGTCATCTACAAAGGCGGGAACTGGTGGCGCGGCGATCTGACGATGCGGGCGGCGGCGCGAGGTGCGCTGAATCGTCACGACATGTTGGGGAGACGGTGGGATTCCGCCTGCGCACGGGCCTGGCCGTCTTCGCACGAACAACGATGACTCATCATCTCAGGATGATGGCGCTGCTGCTTGGCTTCGCGCCGCGTCGATGGAGTTTCATCGTGCGGCTTGATGGCGGCACCTGCTGGCGCTGGCCTAGACGATAGCCAGTCAGTGTGGTTTGAACTTTAGCGAGGCCGTTGGCATCCTGTTCGCTATAGCTCGCGGCGCCGATACCAAGATCGGCGTAACGGGTCGAGTTTTAGAGGAAGTACCGAGGAGAGAAGGCAATCATGAACGTGTTCTCAGGAAGTCTGCAGCGTCCGTCGCTCTATTGGCGACGCGATCGCACAGGTCAACCAGGTGCGCTGGCGTCCGTCAAGATCACCGCGGCGCCCGCAACCGTCACTGCCGTTGCGTTCTGAAGCAGCCGCAATGGCGCGGCGTCCGCGACTGATGGACTCGACAGGTGACGACGTCAGCCACGTCGCCGACGGCTGGTCGCCGCGGGCAGCTACCGGTACGTCCTCGCGATCGATCCGACAGCAGCCGGACCGTCCCGCAGCCCAAGAACGTCGTCGCCGCGAAGGACATCACCGGCGGGATCCGGCCCGAGTGGTGGGACCTTGAGCCGGCGAACGGCGGCGTCCTTCTGGAACTGGTGATCGTGGTGAGTGGCGGAAGAGGCGGTCGGATGATCCTCTCTGCTGGCCAGAACTTCCGCTACTCGGGAGCACCCGACAACGCCGAGGACCTCCTCTTCGCGCAGTGCGGGCGTCACCGCTGGCAACGCGCTCGCCGCACTGGAGCAGTGGGCAGCGGCTTTGGCGCGGTCCAGAGCGAGACCATTGCCGCGAATATCGTTGACATTGCCGCCTTCGACAGCAACAACGACGGCATCAAGGACGGGCTCGTGCTGGCGGTCGAAGACCCGGCGGCAATGAACGACCAGATCTGGTACTCGTTGACGACGGATCGCCTTTCCAGATCCTCCAGCAGGTCGACGCCAGATCACGACGGCACGATCGGCAAGATCGCGGTCGCCGACTACGACGGCGATGGCGACGACGACATCCTGATCGGCCACGGCGACGCCGTCAGTATCTCCGGACTGCGAGGCACGGGCATCGCGGGGGCGCCGTTCGGAGACAAGCCTATCGTCGTGGCGTGGCCGCTCCAGGGGAGCGTCCCCGTTCGATCGTGATCTGCGCGCGTGCTCGATGCTGACACCTGGCCGAGTTTCGTCGCGGTTTCGAGCGCGTGCGGCGGCCTCGGGCGACCAACGCAGGCCTTCAAGCATGCACTGGCGCCGCGGCGCCCACCTACATGGAGTTCTGGGGCATGGTGCCCTACCCGCCTGTCGTGCAGGCCGTTCCTTCGAGGTCTCGACGAGTTCGGCGGAGCCCAGGCGAGTACCTGCTCTACTCTGGCGCGGCCTGCAGGCCAGTTCCAGCAAGGGTCGACGCCGTCGCCGTTGCGCCGAACGACCTGACCGCCCCCTCACGCGTGAGGATGCTCTCGACCAACGCAAGGTGTACGGGGAGATCGCCCACCTGGCGGCGATGGCGCGAACGTGGACTCCGGTGACATCCGGGGCTCGCACCCGATGACCGACGGCGGGTGGCCGATCCTCACCGGGCCCGGGGCCTCGCCTGCTCGGGCCCACGTGCGGGCGTTCGACGGCCTTCTTCCAGGCGCTGATTTCCCTGCTGCGTGAGTTTCTTCGGCTGCTGGACGCTGCGCTGGCGAGTCAAGCCGTCCTCCGGGGACATCGATGGCGACGGTTACGAGGAGATCCTCACCGCGCCGGGTCCAGGCGCGAAGTTCGGCCCTACATCCGCGGCGTTTCAACTTCGACGGCGCGACGATCACGGCGATGGCGAAGGTCTCGCTGTTCGCGTTCGGGACGCTCAAGTTCGGGGCGAACATCGCCGGCGGCGATCTCGATCCGGAAGGCGCCTACGAGGACTGTCGCAGGCCTGGCCTCTGAGCGTCTTCGGACCACAGGTCCGTGGCTTCAACTACGACGCAGCGCAGGTAACGGCGATCGGCTTCAACATCATCGTCCCGTTCAGCGTGCAGCAGGCGGCGCGAACGGGCACGGGCGACACGAACGGCGACGGGATCGAGGACGCGATCGTCGGGTCGGCGCATCTGGGCCGTCCGAGATCACCGTTGCAACGTACGGCAACAGCCTCATCCTCCCCGTGTTCGTTCCTTCAACGGCACGCGGGGAGCCTCGGTGGAAGCGGCGGGAACACCGATGGTGTCGCGCTCGAGATCGTCGTCGCTCCCACGATGACTCGAGCGCCCTGGCGCGCTCGATCCTGACCGGGGTCGGAACCGCGACCATGAGCGACTACGTGGCGTTCCCATCCTCCTACGGCGCCTGCGTCGGAACGGGCTACATCTACTAGCGTCGGCAACGGGGCGGCCCAACTGGGCGCCCTTCGCGCGACGAGGAGCACCCGATGCGAGACGCGAGTCATGAAAACCGAACGAAACGGGTTCCTGATGCACGTTCCCTGCAGGAGCTGGTGATCAGCGCGTCCGCACCCGCAAGCCCTGGCCGGCTCGACGGCGCAGCGCCAGCGGAAGGAACGGCGTTCGGGAGCGCGCGCCGTGATGCGACGCCCTCGATGAGGGGGATTCAACATCCCGGACATGATCATCCGGGAGGCGGGTCTGTACGGCGCCATCTGATCCAGGCGCCGACCTCGAGGCGGCGGTGGGCTCGCAGCTATACGCACGGAGTTCGAGCGGCTGCCAACTGAGGCGGACCAGGGCAGACTTCACCGAGGCCACTGTCCGCCTACGGCCGCCCCGCGTGATCACGGAGAGTCGCGGAGGCCCCGCCGAGGAGATCGGGGACTGCGTGGTGGGCATGGTCACGCTCCTTTCGCAAAACCGTTGGCTTCGACATCGTCTGGGATGCCGGATTCCTCCGCGTCCTTCTGCTCAGGCGCGGGATGGCTACTCCTGCCCGTTGTCCAACCCCACGAGAGGAGTGTGCGGACGACGCCATACCCACGAGCTCGAGGCAAGACGTCACCATCAACGCCTTCACCTCCGCTGCAGCCGAGGGAGGTGACCTGTTCGGGATCGCGGGCAGGTCGATCATCGCGATCCCCGCCGATGAGCTGAAGACTCAGCTCTCGCGCGCCCGCACCGAGGACGTGGCGGGCGCTCTCGGCAAGCGAGTGGGCGCGATGGTCACGATCCCCGTCCCCGGCCCGCTCCCCGGGCCCCGGATCGGCGCGGCGGAGCGCCTTGAGTGGGCGGCGCAGAGCAGCGTCGGCATGCGGACCGGCAACGAGGATGCCTACCAAGCCGACGCCGAGGCAGGGTTCTTCGTTGTTGGCGACGGGCTCGGCGGGCATGAGTTCGGGGAGGAGGCGTCCCAAACCGCCGTCGCAACCGCCGCGGAGGTGTATGCAGCGGAAGCGGCGCGCGTAGATGGATCCGAGACGGCGGGTCGAGCGTTCGAGCTTGCAGGCTCTCGCGTGGCGAGAAAGACCGGCTCCGGCGGCAGCACGCTCGACGTCGTACGAATCCGGCGCGGCAGGGCGGAGATCGCGCACGTCGGCGATAGTCGCGTTTACCTCTTCCGAGGCTCCCATCTTGGTCAGCTCACGGACGACGATTCCGTGGTCGGGGATCTCATCCGGCGGGGCCTCCTGACCCCCGAGGAAGCACGCAAGGATTCGCGGCGGAACATCCTCACGCGCGCGGTCGACCGCAACTGCTGGCCGCCGTTCTACGACGTTCTGGACCTTTCGGATCACGACATCCTCCTGCTCTGCTCCGATGGCCTCACGGGGCCAGTTCCCGATGATCGCATCGAGGCGATCCTGGAGAGCGCGAGGGGCGACATCGCGCGAGCTGCGAGCGAGCTTGTTGCCGCCGCCTACGAAAGCGGAGCTCCGGACAACGTGACGGTGCTCCTGGTGCGGTTTCGGGAGGGGCGTGTCGCACGGCGGGTTTCGCGGCAGCGGCAACTTCGTAGGAACACCGATCGACCCGCCGCGAGTCCGGGCCGCAAGCTCGCTCGTTAAGCCTGTCCCTCCATGTACGATCTCGTGGCGCGCCGCCGTTGCGCGGCTCGGAAGCTCACCCGTGCTCCAGGTCGTCGCCTCCTTCGTGATGGCGATGGCGCCGTCCTCAAGGAGGCCGGTCTTCCAACTCCCAGATCGAGGAGGCGGCGCTGCTCGAAAGGCTGCGCATGATCGTCTACGACTTGCACGGCACCCTGTGACACGTCGGCCAGCGTCGCACCGGCCCGACAGAGTCGCGAGCGATGGAAGGATATGACTCGAGGATCGCGGTCGTTCTCAGGATGGCGTTAGGTTAGGCGGCCCTCCCGTCGCAGCAGACCAGCTCGTGGCTCACGTCTCGGTTCGCAAGCGGACGTTTGGGCGCTGTCGACACTTTCTTCCAACGCGGACAACTAGAATGCCCCACGATGGTGGGTGGGCGGAGCAACGCGACGCACTACCGGTGATTCGTGACCGCCGCTCGGAAACAGGGAAGGGCGTCTCCGCGTGGGCTAGAGGGGACTTGACAGGGCGTACCAGCGGCTATGATAGGGACGATGAAGACGGAGGAGCGGGGAGTTGAACCCGACGTCGGTATCAGCGACGAGCCCTCGGGATGTAAAGCCCCATTAAGCGAACCCTCGCACGGGCACTCCTCCGGCGAACACCGAAAGGAACGCGTAGCCGAACAACCTAGATAGCCCCGGAGAGACTCGAACTCTCGACCCCCGGGTACGAACCAGGCGCTCTATCCATCTGAGCTACGGGGCCCTCTACGATCGTTCGGCTGCGCGTTCCTCCTATTGCTGCTACCGCGGCCCCCTCCAGGGCCACTGCCTCATGATGCGCGGTTGATCCGCACTTCACCTCTCCCGTCCGAACCGCGAGCACCAGGGCGCCCGCAGCTTCCAGGGACGGTCGGATTTCGATATGCTGGGTCCGTTCTAGTCGGGCACCAGCAAACCCTGGTCGTCCAACAGGGGTCGGTTGCAGCCGACCCCTTCGTTTTTCTATCTCTACGACAGCCCAAACAGCCTCCCCTCGCGACATGCCCTGACGAACTCCACCGTCGGCATGTAGCGGTTCGATTCTCCACGTTCCGCTGGAGCTAGCTTCGTCGCCGGAGACGGCAGCGGCTTCGCCAGGCTGTTGATGTTTCCCATGATTGGCGCCATCGCGGAGGCCTTGACCTTGGCACGCTCCGCAAGCGTCTTGGTGTCGGTTGGTTCGGTCACGTGAACCAACGCCTGCAGGACTCTCTTCGACTTCGCCTTCAATCTGCCGATGTAGTCCTTCGCCGCGGAGGGATTCCAGCCCGCTGACGAGGGCGGCGAGGCCATCGCCATCAAAGCGGAGGCGGCCCTGCCGCTTCCATTTGCCGAGTCTGCGAGCAGGCCCGCTTCCTTCATGAACGCGAGCATCTCGCTTGGCTCCGCCTCCAGTTCAGCTTCACTCCCATCCTTCTGTCGTAGCATTAGTTTCATGCGGCCCCGTCCTTTACGGTCAAGAGGGATTATATAGCCGCGCGGTAGCGGCGCAAGAGCCAGCAGAAGCCGCGCGACAATAAACCTGGCAGCATGCAAGCATGCCCTTGATCTTGGAGCATCGGATCGGCTACATCATTGGGCCACTTTGACGCTCCGAACGGCATGACGCAACGCGTCAAATGGTTCGGCGCTGCGGTGGCCGGTCAATTGACCCGACGCCCACCATAGCCGGATCCGGCAACTCGGACACTACCCGAGTCTCGGGAGCACAGCCGCCCCGCGGCGCCTGACGAAGCGGAGTCAGGTATCTCGTGGGGTCCCTCAGAGCGTGTAGCGGGCGATGTCACCGAGGTAGCCGGTGACGCACGAGAAGGCCGTGAGGATCCCGCCGCAGCACCAGAGCATCGCGAAGACGCGAGGCGGGCCCGCAGGCAGTCGTGCCGTGGCGAGGAGGAAGCCGAGCCAGAAGCTGGCAAGGAACGACCCGGCGACGACCTGAAGGACGACGTCCTCGATTCGCACGACGAAGTACGGCTCGTCCTCGACGCTGCGCAGGAAGACGTGGGCCGTTGCTCCGCTCGCCATTAGCAGGACGACGACGAGCAGCACTCGCTGAGGGGTCAGCTCGCTAACCATCCCGGTGTGAGGAGCCAGCGAGGATTCTGCGACCGGACCACGAGGTAGAGAGAGTGCGGTGGCCCGACTTACCCCACATCAGTCCGGATGGACGACCTTCACCGTGGTCGTGACGCGGCCCTCCTGGTCGAAGTACACGTAGCGTCCGAGCCAGGCGAAGTCTGCAAACGAGCAGCTGCCATCGCTGGTGTAGCACCATCCCACCGCGCCGCCCTCGGCGAGGTGATGGCACGTCTCCGCCGACACCTTCCACAACGGCTCGCCCAAGGCCGCACGGACCTCCTCGGCGGTCATGCCCGATTTCAGCGCATCGAAGGCGGCCTCGGTGTAACCGGGTGCGTACACGGTGTCTATGGACGGATAGATAGACAGGTAGCTCTCGCACGATGCCAACGACATCAGAAGCGCGAAGGTTGCGCACTGCATGATGGAGGTCGATGTCACGCGTCGAGCTTAATAGGACGGCGTAGCGCCCGTGTGGCCGCGCCATGGCTTCTTTGTGACGCCGCCTCCAGTTCTCGGTCTTCCAGAGGCCGCTAACCACGGTCCGCGATTGCCGCCAGGAAGAGAGGTCTGGAGTTCCGCGAGTCTCTCTTCGTCAGCAAGGGCCTGGATGGGGACGACTTCGGCGGGCCGATCGCCATCTGACGGGCCCGCGCACGTCCAGTCTGGCCCCCGCGATGGCGCGCCATCGACGAAGGTGGCGCGAAGCGTGGGAGTGCGATGAGGGAGCATCCAACCAGTCGGCGCAGCGCGTGCGTCGATCCGGCCAACTCGTTTCCGGAACGGCAGTTCACTCGCGCCCCGGCGAGGTGGCACGCGAGGTGCTCTCGGCATCTCGCGCGCTCCGCGGGATGCGAGCGCGGAAAGGACCTTCCGATGCTGCCATTCCTCATCATTCTCGGCGTGCTCCTCGGTGTCGCCTACGTCGTGTCCTCGTCCCGGAGGGTGAAGCTGCCCGCGATGACGGAGTGCCGAAGCCTGGAGGTGGTCGGTCGACGCCGCGACGAGGAGGCGCTGCGATCGGACCGCGTCCAGGCTGTGGCCGCGTCGAAGGTGAGGTACGGGACGCTCACCGTGGCGCAGGAAGAGACGTTCTCGACGACGCGCGAGCGGATCGAAGAGCTCCGGAAGGCCGCGTAAGGAGGTCCCATGAACGAGTCCAAGGTCCGCACCGGCAACGGCGGGAGATGCGACGATCGCGCGAGAGTCTACGTGGAGCAGATGAACGACGGTGTGTTCCGGAGCAGGCGGCGCGGTGAGTGCGTGATCGGCGGCCTCGTCAGTGGCGACGTGGAGGCGGCCGCGTCCGAGATCGAGCCGTGCTTCACCCTGCCGCAGGAGGAGCCGGAGCTTGCGTACCCCTCCGTCGTGGCGCCTGCGCCCTCGGCTCCCCAGGTGTCGACGTTCCAGGAGCAGCTCGACTACCTGGCGTCACTCGACCAGATGTCGAAGGCGGCTTGACGGCCATGGAGCCCGGTCGGGTCATCGTCGTCCTGACGCAGAGCGAGCGCGGTGAGAGCATCTGGGCCGCGACGCCGCTGCCGAAGCACAAGCACCGCGTTCGCCGCTGTCACCTGCCGGAGGGAGGCGGCCCAGCGGCCACGCAAGAGCACGCCGGCTCGCTCCTCTCGGTGAAGGCCGCGCCGGTAGGCATCGAGCTGGACAGGATGGTCCGTTGCGGGAGCACCGCTTTCGAGTGCATCGGCGACGCCGCGCAACTCTCGCCTGGCTGCCGTGTCGCCATCGGAGGCGGTGACGGATCATCGGTCCACGTCGTCAGCTCGCCCATCAGGGAGGTCCATGCCCTCGACCCCGATCGCTCCTGGGCGATCGAGCCGATGCTGCGAGCGTTCAGGAACGGTGACCCAGACTGGCGGGAGCTCCTTGTCGAAGATCCGACGACCGAGCTCGGGGACGAAGGCATCACCGACGACGAGACGGGATCGATCTCGGTAAACGCGATCGAGAAGTTCTACAGGCGGCGGCTCGCGAAGACGGCCGCTTCAAGGATCGCGAGCGCGAGGAGGCGCGGGTTTCACCTCGAACCGCGCCATGTCCTCCTGAGCAACGAGGACCTCGGCACCGCACTCGCGGCTGGCGCCATCGAGGGAGTGGCGGCGGTTCCAGCGGGCCAGCGCGCAGCCGCCGCTTGCGGCATTGACGCGATGCTCGCGACGATCCTCGCCTCGGATCTGCCGCTCCCGGCTCGCGTGGTCGTGGTGAAACAAGCCGATCTCGAAGCCGCCATCCTCGCTGCGCCAGGCAGCGGGATGAAGGCGCTCGATCTTGAGAAGCGTGCGATCAAGGACAGGCGCGTGTCGGGGAGGGTCGCGGAGGGGATCGATCGGATGCTGCGGACCGTGAAGGCGTGGCCGGAGCCCGCGCCCGCGGAGTTGCCCGCGGCAGCGTAGGAGGGATGCGAGCGCCGGGAGGGCGGCGATCGCGTGGAGGTCTAGCAAGCGAAGAGCACCGCGGCGTGGGCGCGCCGCGGTGCTCTCGTTTTTCGGGAGCAGCGTTCGATGCGTGGATGACGCTTCACCGTCGCCGATCGGCTCCCGGCGCGGCTTTCCGATGCTTCGCCATCGTCGCACCCGGCGGCTGCCGAGCGCGCGATCGCGCAAGTGGATGGTGCCGTGAGCGATGCGCCTCTCACCGGCTCGTGGCACATACGTTGCTCAACCGACGCGCCGTGAACAGAAAGAGCGCCGCACTCGATGCAAGGTTCCGGTTCGCGCTCCTCGACTACCGAATCGCGAAGATGGGCATCGCGCCCAGGCTCACGCCCGCGACGGAGGTGGTCCGCTTGAGCCGCGTGCTCGAGCGAAGCGAGGAGGCGCGCAGGCCGGAGCGGCACAAGCCGGCGTGACGGGAGGAGAACCATGGAAGCCACGATCCACATCTTCAGACCCAGGCACAGAAGCCCGCGCATCCACGAGGAGACGAGCGAGGAGCCGCTCCGGCGTAGCAGGCGTTGCGAGGACCTGCACGCGTTCCTCGTCGACCTGGAGCGCGAGCATGGGGTGAAGCACCGGCAAGTCCTCGAAGTGCTTTACGGCCTCTCCGACGACCCGGCTGCGGAGGCCGAGCTCGGACGCGAGGCCCGCGAGAGCCCGTTGCGGCTCCAGAAGATCGTCGCGCAGGCGCTCATGTTCGGCCACAAATGGTTCGGCCTCCCCGAGGCCGATTCTGCGGCGTAGCGCCACGAAGTCATCGGAAGGGAAACGAAGGGAGACGAGATGAAGTCGTTCAAGTCAGGAGTCACGTTCACGGTCGCGATGGCGATGGGGCTCAGCACGGAGCTTGCCCACGCCCACCCCGGGCACTCGCACGTCTGGGTCGGCGTTCAGGATCCGTGCGAGATCAACAACACCTGCGGTGGAGGCCAGGGCTGCGATGGCGGCGGCGGGCAGTGCCACGAGGGGTTTGCTCAGCGCGACTTCATGCTGGTCGACCACAGCATCCCCGGCAAGGGGCACGTCGGCGAGTTCTGGCGCTGGGCGAACGGCGATGCGCGGGGCTCGCTCGTGCGCGCCGTGGAGAACGTGCCCGACCTCGGCGGCTTCCTCTACGTCCTCGACAGGCGCCTCTCCGTGGTCAGCCCGTGGACGGGTGCCTTCAGGAGTGATCGCGCATTCACGAGCGTCGAGCTTCCATCGCCGCTCCGTGACCTGGACGTCGACGGAACGACGTCGCCGCCCACGATCCGCGTGATGTCCCGCGACGGCGCTACGTACCGCGTGAGTGCATCCGACCTGAGCCTCACGCCCGAGATGGAAGGCGGCTTCACGCAGGACGCCATCCGGTTCGTCCACGGGGATGGCGGGGCGTTTGCGGTCGCCTCCGATGGCGCCGGGGCGACTCGGCTCTACCACTGGATCTCAGGCTTCTGGAGATCGGTCGGGCCGCCGATCGCGGGAGACGTGGTGGCCTTCGGGCGTACTGCGACCGGCGAGATGGCGCTCGTCACCAGGGACGGGCAGGTCGCCAGGATCGATGCGAATGGCGAGATCCACGACCGGATCGTGGTGACAAGCACGAACCGCCTCACGAGCGGAGAAGTGTCCGTCGAGGGCGCGCGATCGAACATCTACGTCACGGTCGACGACGGGCGCCTCGTGACGGTGGATCTCGAGGACGGCACGCAGCGGACGGTGCTAGAAGATCCGCGGCTCGTCGGCACCTCGGGGATCGCCGGAATGTGGCAGCCGCAGCTGAGCGAGTCAATCCACGTCGTGGGATCGCCCGACCGCGGTCCCGGCAACGTGACGCCGGCCGAGATCGTCTTCGCCGACAAGGACGGCCTGCCGCTCCCAAACCTCGGACGCATGCGCATCCTGGACGGCACCGTCACCTCCGCGGGCGTGAGCGCGGACACCGGAGTCACCGGCGCGGAGTACGACTACTGCCACTTCTGCCCGCAGCTTGCCTGGGGCGTCTACGACCCGAGCTTCGACTACACCGGCGACCAGTCGATCCACGTCGCCTCGTTCGTGCTGCCGCGCACGACATCGGGCGAGCTGGACGAGGTGGAGAAGTTCATCGCCTACAACGCCCGTGGCGGCGTCACGCTCGCCGTCGGTAACGTCTCCCCCGAGCTCGTCGGCGACTTCGACTTCGACGAGATCGTGACGGGGCCAGGTCCAGGGCCGCAATACGGCCCTCACGTCAAGGCCATCGGCTTCGACCTCGCGACCTACAACTTCGACAGGCTGTATGCGAGCTTCTACGCCTACGGCACGCTCAGGTTCGGGGTCAACGTCGCGACGGGCGACATCGACGGCGATGGCCTCGACGAGATCATCACCGGCGCGGGGCCGGGCCAGGTCTTCGGCCCGCACGTCCGCGCCTTCAAGAGGACCGGGCCAGGCCGCTTCGCTCAGCTCCCCGGAGCTAGCTTCTTCGCGTTCGGGACGCTCGAGGGCGGCGCCAACGTCTCCGCGGGCGACTTCGATGGCGATGGTGACGACGAGATCGTCGCGTCCCCTGGACCGCGGCCGACCTTCGCGGAGCAGGTGCGGGCGTTCGACTGGAGCGCCGGACGCATCGCGGCGCGCCCCGAGAACTACATCTTCGAGACGTTCACCTACGGCGCGAACTTGTCCGTAGGCGATCTCGACGGAGATGGGCGGGCCGAGATCAGCGCCGCCGCCGGCCCGAGCCCGGCTCACCGGGGCCTCGTGACGTCGGTCAGCCCAGCCACGATGAAGACGCTGACCTTCGAGCCGTTCACCAACAGCCTCATGTTCGGATCCCGGCCTCGGATCGCCGAGCTGGGCGGGAAGTAGGAGGGAGCCATGCGACGCATCACGCTTCTGCTGGGGATCCTCGCGGCATCGACGCTCGGGTGCGGAGGAGACAACGCTACGGGTCCGACGCCTCCGGGGCAGTCGATGTACGACGGGCTCTGGACCGCCGACCTCGACACGTCCTATCCGATCCAGAGCCTCACGTTCGACATCTCCGGCGGAGCGCTCGCGCACGTCACCATCGAAGGGTTCTGGGACCTTCCTCTGTGCGACCTCCGCTGGAGCGGCAGGTTCGACGCGATCCCGCCCCGGCCCGTCGTGAACGACAGCGTCACGGTGCAGGGGCTCGTGTCCGGACCCGTGACGATCGACTCGTTCGCGGTGACTTTCACATCGCCCACGACCAGCAAGGGAGCGATCACCGTGACCCTCGACCAGGGCGGGCCATGCGTGGCGACCATGTCGCAGTCCTTTACCGCGGACCGGAGCTAGCCGTGGCGCTCCGAACCTCCGATCGGATCGTCCTCGTCATCGCGCTCGTGGCGGGCGCCGCGGCCCTCGTGGCGCTGGGGTTGCCCTCTTCCAGAACCGGCGAGGGCGTCATCCGTGCCGAGGATCTGGAGGCGGCCGTGCCTGTGCCGGTGGCCGCGCCTCCCGTGACATGGGAGGACGTGACTGCTTCGGGCGGCTGGCCGTACTCGACCTATCGTTCGCCCTCGCCCGGCGGATGGGTCGTCGGTCGGGGCGGAAGCGTCGCGTACGTACCGGACGCCATGCACAAGTGGGGCGTAGCGCTCGAGGGGGGAAGGTAGCCATGCTGCGGTTCGGCACGGCCGTGATCGCGGGAGCGTTCGCGTTCGTTGCGCTCCTCACGCTCGTCGCAGGGGCCCACTTGGCGTTGACCGAAGCGAGGCCTGGCGCGGCAGTGCTCGGCGTGCTCGCCGCCACGGCGTTCGCAAGCGTCGCCGCGCTCCTGTCGGGCATCGCGGGAACGTTGCGGCGACTCGAAGCGGGGATGGCGCGGCTCGAGGAGTCGATGCAGACCTCGGAAACATGAGGGGGAGGCCCGCCGCCGGTTGCCGGCGCCGGCGGTGGGCCAGGGGGATCGGCCGGTGCAGGGAGCGAGATCCGGAGAGGAGAGAGTCGTGAACGCATCCAACAACGTGCTCAAGAAGATCAGGCGATGGGCCGGTAGGCTCGCGGGAGCTGCGGTGACGCTGCACCTCGTCGCGATGTCCTCGCCCGCCTTCGCGGTGGCGACCGACCTCGCGGGGGCGATGAACAACCTGGTCACCTACGTCGCTGCGGCGGCGGCGGGGTTCATCGCCCTGTCGTGCATCAAGTGGGGGATCGAGTACCTGCAAGGCGACAGGAGCGCGCACGACGCGTTCATGCGCATCGGGATCGGGGCCGGGCTCATCCTCGGCGCGGCGACGCTCGCGACGCAGCTCTGACGATGGCGCTCAGGACGAAGCCGGTCTACCGGAACAAGGAGGACACGCTGACGCTCCACGGACTGCCGGTGCCGGTGGTCGTGCTCGTGGCGTTCACCGTGATGGGGATCGGCTACGTCTGGGGGCTTCTGAAGGGCGCGCTTGGAGGTGGCCTGGTCTTCGTAGCCGCGTATGCGCTCGTCGCCGGCAAGCCGCCGTTCTGGGCCACCTACATCGGGATCTACCTGGTGCGGCGCTGGACGGTCGTGTCGGCGGCAGCGCCGCCGCCCGAGAAGCCGCTCAGTGTCCTTTCGGAGGCGAGGCGCCGCCATGAAGCCTGACCTCGCACCCGTCGAGCAGCGGATCGAGCGCGACCTCCCCTACCTCCAGGTAGTGCCGGCAGAGCTCGCGGACGGGATCGTCATGCGCAAGGACGGCGGGTTCGTCGCCGGCTTCGAGATCGGGCTCGTCCCGTTCGACTCCTGCACCGACGACGAGCTCGAGGAGACGTCGGCGCGGCTCGGCAACGTGCTCCGAAGCCTCCCGGAGGGCCACGAGATCCAGCTCGAGGTCTCGCGGGATGTCGTGAAGAGGTTGCGCGTCCCGCGGTGCAGCAACCCCGATCCCGTCATGGTGCAGCTCCACGAGGCCCGCAAGAAGCACCTCGCGACGAGCATCGACAAGGTTCTCGAGAACACGGTGCATCTCTACGTCGCGTGGTCTCCGGATCGGACCCAGCCAGGATACCTGAGCATCCTTGCGGCGAACCTGTGGTCGTCGATCCGGGCACGCCACTTCCGGGAGAAGGAGCACGAGGCGCTTCTCCGAGAGTTCTGCGGTCAGCTCTCCGCGATCAGCGCCGCGCTCCGGGAAGCGGGCTACGACGCGCGGACCCTCGGCACCCAGGAGCTCGTCGGCTGGATCCGGAGGGCTTTGAACCCCGGCGCCGACCCGCCACCGACCGAGGTCGGACCGTGGGAGTACCTTGCCGACCGCGTCGCGCTCGACGAGGTGGACGTGCAGGTCAACCACTTCCGGTGCGGCACGCGCCACGTCGCGGTCCTGAGCCACCGGACCTATCCGGACGTGGTGATCCCCTTCTGCGTGTCGCCCATGATGAGGTTGCCCTTCCCGTTTCGGTACGTCATGGGGATAGACGTGACGAGCCAGGCAGCGGAGCTGAAGGCCCAGCAGAACGCCTTCAAGCGGAGCTTCGCGTGGACGAACCGAAGCACCGTCTCCGGCCACGAGGCGGCCCCCGACAAGGTCGCGCAGACGAAGTTCTCCGCGCACAACGCCGTCATCGACGCGATGCTGACCCAGAGCGCGCGCCTTCTTCCGGTCACGCACAACCTCGTGCTGTGGGCGGACGACGAGCCCGGCGAGGCCGGACCACCCGAGGCTCTGGAGGAGCGCGTGCGGCAGGCGCGCTCGACCTGGACGCAGAGCCTTCGCGGGTCGGACATGCTGCGCGAGGGGCTCTCCACCTACCCGGTGTGGACCTCCACGCTCCCCGGGTGGCTGCCCGCGTCGGGCAGACGCCGCAAGTACCTGAGCCCGAAGGTGGCCGACATGATGGCGGGCCTCCTCGGAGGACGCGCGTCGCGCGGGGCCTGCGGGCGCACCACGTTCTTCGATCGCGACGGCGGGCTGATCCCCTTCTCGATCTTCGAGATGGACCGCGAGATGGAGCTCCTCGCGCGGAACATCATGATCTTCGCGCAGATGGGGGGCGGGAAGTCCTTCCTCCTCGGGACGCTCATCCTCGGGACGCTCGCCGCCGCGAACGTCAAGGTGAGAAGCATCGACGTCGGCCTCTCGACGGCGCTCATCTTCGAGGTGCTCGGCGGCATCTGCCAGCGCTACTCGCTCACGAGCACGTCGACCGACGTCGTCAACCCCTGCGACGTGCCGGAGCTCACCGACGACGCGCTCGACTACCTGCTCGGCTTCCTGTCGGTGCTCCTCACCCGCGACGGCCTGCTCGACATGGCGGTCGAGGGGACGCTCGTCCAGGTGCTCAAGAAGGTCTATTCGGAGAAGAACCAGCCGGGTGCCGTCATCCTGGGCGGCATCGAGGACGCGATGCGCGCGCACTCGGACCCGCGGCTACACGAGCTTGCGATGCGGCTCGCCCTCTACACGGAAGGACCCTTCGGCCGGATCCTGAACCGACGCGCGCCGCGGCGCCTGGACGAGGCGGACCTCGTCTACTACGACTACCAGGATTGCCCGGAGCGGCTCGTCGACATCCTCGTCCACGCGAACACAGCGGACGTGCTGAACATGGCGCATCGCGTCGGGCCGTCGGTGCCGAAGATGCTCTGCATGGACGAGGCGTGGCGGCTCACGGCGGGCAAGGGAGCGCGCCTCGTGCAGACAGCCGGCCGTTGCAGCCGGAAGCTCCGCATGTCGTTCATCAGCGTGAGCCAGAGCCTCGGCGACTTCCTGTCGCCGGCCCTTCGCGATGCCGTCGTGAACAACGCGGAGATCCAGTTCCTCCTCAAGTGTACGCGCGAGGACTTCGGGGAGATGGCGAAGGTCTTCAAGTTGAACGAGGCCGAGATCGAGTCCGTCAAGTCGCTCAGGACCGTGAAGGGAGAGTATGCCGAGAGCTTTCTCATCCAGCCGAAGTCCCGGCAAGTCATCAGGAACAAGGCATGGCCGGAGTGCTACTGGCTCGTGACCTCCGACCCTCCCGACCGCGAGAGGCGCGATGAGGCGTTCGAGAAGGGCCGCTGGGACGAGAAGAGGAAGTGCTTCGTTCCTTTCGAGACGAGGTGGGAGGCGATCAAGTGGCTCGCCAGGGAGTACCCGAAGGGGATGGAGGCGGCAGGCCTCGGGAGTGGTCGCGACGTGCGGGAGGAGGAGGTGGCGTGATGCGAGGCGCGAGAGTGCGAAATCGATGGGTGGCGATCGTCCTCGCGGCGGCCCTGGCGCTCGGTGTCGTCGCGCCGGCGTCGGCGACGGGCGTCCCGGTGATCGACATCATCCAGGAGGTCGAGCAGGTCATCCACGAGTGGCTGATGCTCCTCGACAAGGCGATGCAGGCGTACCACTTCATGCAGATGCTGAAGGAGGGCGACTGGTACGGGCTTCTCAGCAACCTCCTCTACCTCATCGACGACTTCTTCCCCGACGCGGACGTGGGGCAGTTCACGGCGGACATCTCGGCCGCGCGCGACCTCTACATGGGAGCGTCGAGCGCCTACGGGCAGACGAAGACCGTCATGAACGAGATCTTCGGCGGCGACGAGGAGATCAAGACAGGGCGCGCGGGCATGGTCGACTTCCTCGACGCGGTCGCGCTCCGTTCGGCGAAGGAGATCGGCAAGTACCGCGCAGGCAAGGACGCCCGCAGGCTCAAGGCGGAGGAGATCCTGAACAAGGCGACCGGCTACACGGGGACGGACCGCCAGCTCCAGCTCGCGAACAGCACGCTAGCGAACCTGATGGAAGCGATGAGCGACCAGACCATGAAAGTCGTGACGACCAACGAGCTCCTCGCCACCATGGTCGAGACAGAGCGCGAGCAGCTCCACGGCGAGGAGCTGCTCCGGCAGACGGCGTCCGAGGGGTTCGGGCTCTTCGTCAAGAACATGCCGTCAAGCTTGCAACCCATCGCGATCCCGTGAGGTGACGTCATGTCCATCCCACTCCTCATCGATCCCTCTGACATCATGCAGAGCCTCCAAGGCAGCATGCAGTCGGTCCTCGCGACCGCGAAGGCCGCGTGGATCCCCGTCGCCACCCTCCAGATCATGTACGGCGCGCTCGCCTACAAGTTCTGGGACAGGGTCATCTGGAGCGCCTTCGTCTACCCCGTCGTGGGGCTCGCGCTCCTCGAAGGCTACGAGCCGGTCGTGAAGAGTCTCGTCGAGGTTCCGGAAAACCTCGGCGTCGGGATGGCCTCCGCCGCCCTCGCGGACGCGCTCGCGGACATCGCGATGAAGGTCCTCACCTGGACAGCACTCGGCGGGTTCACGCAGAACCCGTGGAGCAGCGTTTGGCAGCTCCTCATCCAGGGCCTCATGGTGATGTCGACCTTCAACGCGGTGTTGATCTTCGTGTTCCTGCGGCTCGCCCAGGTGGCCGCCATCGGGTGCCTCTACGTCATCGGCCCGCTCGGCTGCCTCTGCGCGAGCTTCGGGCCAACGGCCAGGTGGGCCGGGAAGTGGGCGGTGATGTGCGTGGAGTGCGCGTCGTGGACGCTCATCTGGGCCGTGCTTCTCAGGGCCGCCGTCTCCATCGGGGTCACCGTCTCGGCGGGGCTCCCGAACTGGGCAAACCCGTTCTCCTTCGCGGAGGCGTTCCAGGGCATCGCGGTGATGTTCCTCTACGGGGCGCTCTCTCTCGTGACGCCGCTGTTCGCGCGCATCCTCGTCGGGGGCGGGTTCGGCGTGGCTGTCGGCGCAGCGGCCGCTGCCATGGCCAAGAGCGCCGCCACCGGCGCCGCGAGCGCGGCAGCCGGCGGCATCGTCGGAGGCGCGACGGGCGGTCCCGCGGGCGCGGCCGCAGGCGCTGCTATTGGGGGCCTTTCGTCTGCCGGCGTGCGAGGGCTCCCCTCGCCGTCGAGCATGGGGAAGAAGTCGTGACGGTACTTCCCGATCGCTTCACGCTGGGGGGCCGGTGCGCCGCTTCCGAGCGCGTCACCGGCGTGATCGTCGTTCTGCTCGCGGCAGGGAATCTGGCGCTCGGCGGGCTGAACGCGCTCGTGGAACGCGGCCCGCGCTACGCCGCCCGCACCGACAGCGAGGGGCACACGGACCTCGTCCTGCTCCCCGGTCGCGACGTAGCGCGGAAGGACGAGGCCATCAGGTTCGTGGAGGACGTCGCGATGCGCCTCTTCGCATGGGACGACAGCACGCGCTCCTCGGACCTCGACTACGTGAGGGATCGGGCGAGCGCATCCGTGATGCGGAGCCTAGACGAGGTTGTTCCCGGATACAGCGATGCCGCGGCCGGAACCAGCGGGCGCGTCGACGTGGAGATCCAGACGACGCGCGTCGTGGCGGACACGCTTCCATACCGCGTCGAGATCCAGGTCGCCATCGAGTTCCTGGGCTCCTACGTGCCTCCCGGCGCCGGGCGGAGGGACCCAGGGAACCCGCGGCGCGAGGTGTTTGGATTCCTCTTCACGCTCGAGAGCGCGGGCCGGCGCCCGTCGAACCCGAGCGGCCTCATCGTGACGGCCATCGCCCCGGTGGCGATGACCCCGGGTGGCGCATGAGTGAGCCCTACTTCGCGGAGGTCGCGCGCTCCGACCGCAGGATCGGCTGGGAGAAGGTCTCCGCGCTCGCGCTCGTCCTCGGGATGCTCGGCCAGGCGTTCGTGCTCGCCGAGAGGACGAGTCGCGAGGTGCCCCACGTCGACGTGCCGGAAGTGGCCGAGCTTCCCGTCGAGAGGCTGAAGAACGTGACGCCCGACATCATGAACGCGGTCGGGCTCTCGCGCGAGGTGGCGGAGCGGATGCTCCGCCTCCAGGCCGTGACGATCGCAGACGACCAGGCGTGGGTGCTGAACCTGATGGTGCCCGAGCTCGCGGAAGCCTACGCAAAGGAGGTCCCGCGGATCATCGGCATGGCGCGGGAGGTGAAGGGTGAGGTGCGCGTCCACGTGAGGAGCGTGACGCCCGTGCAATCGCACCTGCCCTTCAAGGTCGAAGTGGTCGTGATCGAGGAGTTCCTTGGCGACTACAAGCCTCCGGGCCGCGGCCGCCCGGATCCCGAGGATCCCCGCCGTGAGGAGTACAGGCTCGTCCTGACGTTCGTGCGGACCGCGAAGTCCCACATCAACCGCGACGCGCTCCTGATCCGGGAGCTGTCAATGGCGACGACGAGGTAGAAAGCGATGAGAGGGTGGCAGGTGTTCGTGGGGATCTCGGTGGCGGCGATGCTGCTCGGCATCGCCCTTGCCCCGCCGGCGCACTCCGAGGGCGCCGAGCCGGCGAGGGCGGTTGCATCCGATGGCGAGGCGACGAACTTTGACGCGATGCAGCGCGACGAGTTCGGTGCCAGGGAGAAGGAACGGAAGCCCGCGGGCTGGGTCGGTCCCTGCAAGACCTGCGAGGGGCGACACGAACCCGCCCAGCGCGAGGCAGCCGAACCGGTGCCCGGCGGTGGTGAAGCGCCCGTGGTCTACACCGACGTGGCGCTCCCGCCGTCGGGTGTCGAGTCCGAGGAGAAGCCGGCCGCTCCGGCGGCCCCACCACTGCCAGGGGTAACGGTGGGCGCCGAGCTGGTCGTGAACATGCCGGCGTCCGCCGCGACCAAGCTCGATCGCCGAGCAGTCGATGGTCCCGACCGGGATCTCGCGCGGGCAGAGTTCGTCGATGTGAGCGCCGGGAAGCCCGGTGCGTTCGACCTGGAAGGGCTCCAGGGGCGTTTCACCTGGTCTCGCGACGACGCCGACAAACCGACGCCGATCCTGACCCAGTACGGCTTCGCAACGGTTGTCGAGCTCCGTAACGGCGAGAAGCCATCCGGCGGCGCCTTCTGCGGGCTTTGCGGCCCCGAAGGCGCCTTCCACGTCGAGGCGCTGTCCGATCGCGTGGGCATCATGCCGCGCGAGATGTCGAGCGCCGACAGGGGCGTTCTCGCGACGAACCTCACGATCATCACCGACAAGAACCGCTCGCTCACCTTCAACGTGGTCGAGATCACCGGCCTTCGCGATCGGGACGGGCGTCCCCTCGTGCGGACGGACCGGCACGAGGTTCGCGGGGCGGAAGCGCCCGGGAGCACCGTCCTCGACTGGAGCTTCGAGAAGCGCGTCGCGCAAGCGTCCGAGACGATGAAGACAGAGTACGAGGCCGCGCTCGCGGATGCGAAGGACCGCGCGGTGCCCGACGGCGCGAAGGAGCGCCTCGAGACCCTTCGCGACTTCGAGGTGGAGAAGAGCGCCGGGGGAAGGTCGCTTCGGATCCTGTCAGTCGTCACCATCGGCGAGCACACGCTTGTGAAGTTCACGGTCCCGCGCGGGACTTACGCCGATCCGATCGCGATCGTCGAGCACGAGGGCAAGAGCCGCAAGGTGCGCGCGCTCCCGCGCCGTAGCACGATGTGGGTGCCGGAGGTCGTCGAGGGCAAGGAGGTGCTGGTCGTGACGCTGGAGGTCGCCGCCGTGACCCTCGGAGACGATGAGCGGCTGGCTGTGTCCGTGTTCGACAAGGGCCGCGGCGAGGAGCTGCGGGCTTCCGCGGGCAGAGGCTAGACGATGGCAAGCAACGTGAAGGTCATCGGCGCGGGGTCCGCCCTCGATCGCCTGGCCACCAGCACGGGCGGCGCGCAGAGCCGGATCGGCATCTTCCTGCTCCTGATGGTCCTCGGGCTTGGCGTACCAGGTGTCTACGCCTGGGTCCTCATGTCGCGCAGGGTCGAGAAGACGGAGGACGTGGTCGTGCCGCGCCAGACCTATTCCGGCGACAAGCTCGCCGCTGCGGCGCCGAGGCCGCCCACCCACCCGGAGCCGACCGCGCCCGCACCACCGAGGACGGAGACCCCGCCGCCCGCTCCGACCCCACGGCCACAGCCAGAGAAGAAGGGGACGGATTGGGATTTCATCCGCGGACGGAGCGGCGGGCCGATGGTCGTCGTCCAGGCGGAGACGCGGCGGGAAGGCGACGCGAGCCAGCCGGGCCCGCGCGCGGTGGCGACCCGGAAGCGGCACGTGCCGCGCGGGACGACGATGCCCGCCTTCCTGGAGAGCAAGGTGGTTTCGGACAACCTCGACTTGCGCGTCCGCGTGGTGCTTCTCGAGGACTACGAGCTCGGCGGCGACGGTGATCCTCCCGGCGGGAGGCTTCTTCGTCGGGGACGTGGCGGCGCTTGGGTCCCGCTACCAGAAGCGGATCGCGGTGAAGGTCACGAACTACGTGTACCCGGACAGGGAGCGCGAGGTCGCGATCAAGGGGATCCTGCTGAACCCCGACGAGAGCGCGCACCTCGACGCGGATGACATCGACCATCACACGGGGAAGCTCATCGCCGGGATCGTCGGGCTGGAGACGCTACGTGCCGTG
The DNA here is from genome assembly GCA_046331505.1 of Acidobacteriota bacterium. Taxonomy (GTDB): domain Bacteria; phylum Acidobacteriota; class Vicinamibacteria; order JAXLQT01; family JAXLQT01; genus JAXLQT01. The sequence continues at coordinate 239,987 of JAXLQT010000002.1, read as the reverse complement.
GCGGGCGCAGTCGGCGGCTACCAGGGGAACGATGTGGCGGTCAGCTTCGGGTCGGGCCTCGGGGACAGCACGCAGGGTGTCGTCGCGCCCTCGCTACAAAACCTCATGCAGGTCGTGCCTACGATCACCGTGGAGCCGGGCAAACCCGTGCTCGTGTTCGTCGAGGAGAGCTTCGACGTCCCGGACCTCGAATCGCTGCCGGCCCACTTCGCGGAGCCATCGGCCCCCGTGGCTGATGGCGGCACTGATGCGCCGGCGGCGGACCTTGCCTCGACGATGGACCGGCTGAAGCGGCTCGTGGAGTCGGCCGAGCAGGCGCAGGCCACGATGAGCCGTGGGCTCCCTGGCCAGGCTGCGCCTCCCGCCGGTGGGCTTGAGGGCATCCGGTGAAGGCCCTGGTCCTGGTGATCGCGGCGAGCGCTTCCGCGATGGATCTCACCTCGGCGGCCAGGGAAGCGGCGTTTCGCCACGGCCTCGATCCGGCGCTCGTCGCCGCGGTCATCCGGGTCGAGAGCGGATGGAACCCGGACGCCGTGTCCACGAAGGGAGCGCGAGGGTTGATGCAGCTCATGCCCCGGACGGCGAAGGACCTTGGGGTCCAGAACCCCTTCGATCCGGAAGAGAACCTCGCGGGAGGTTGCCGCTACCTGCGGCTGATGCTCGAGAGGTTCAGCGACATCCGGCTCGCTCTCGCCGCGTACAACGCCGGTCCCGAGGCGGTGAGCCGCGCGGAGGAAGTTCCGAACTACGCCGAGACGCGCGCGTACGTGGAGAGCGTGCTACGAGCGATGCGCGAGAGCGCGATGCCGCAGGCAGCGCGGCTCGCGTTGCCGAGCCGCGTTCCGGACTCCGCGGTCGTGAGCCTCGTGCCGACGCGTTCGACGATGGTGGTGCTCGTCGGAGGGAAGCGATGATGGGGCGGGTCTCGAAGCTCCGGGCCGCGCTCGGTGATGGCGCCCGCGAGGTCGCAGGCCCCGAGAGGCGGCGCCGCGCGGCCGAGGCGCTGCTCATCTGGTACACCCAAACCTTCGGCGCGAGGCGGGCTCGACGGTACATCGGCGCTCTGGCTGCGGAGCTTGGCGTGGCGTTGCCAGCGCCGGAGCGGCATGGGTTCGGCGCGCTCGGCGGTGCATGGGCACTCGGCCTCTTGATGGGCCTCGTCCTGGGCGCGTCGCTCGGCATGGCCGGTGGCGGCGCTCTGAACGCGAGCGGAGGAAAGGGCGAGAAGTGGCCGCCGCAGCTCCTGGCGATTCAGGACCTGGTGAGAGCGCAGGTCACTGCACGGGGACCAGGAGTGGACGGGGCGCGAGGAGGAGCGCCGCCGCGAGAAGCGGGAGCGGAAAGAACGGGAGGAGAGGACCGGCGCGAGATGGAGCCTCGGCTGGACGATCACCGGAGACGGGGCGATGAGGGAATGTAACGGGTCGGCTCCGGATTCCCGGACATTTGACCGGGTTTGCGATCGCGGACGCGATGGAGGCAACGCGGCCGAGGTCAAGGTCCGTCAAGCGGCGATGCCCCTCGGCGAGATCAAGCCGCGGCCTCACGGCGATTCGAGGCCACTGAACGAGCCACACGTGCACGAGCTTGCCGAGTCGATCGTGGCGGTCGGACTGATCAACCCGCTCACGGTGGACCGCGAGGGGCACCTCGTCGCGGGCGCCCACCGCCTCGCGGCGCTCCAGGTCCTCGCCTCGCGGGGCGACTGGCGCGGACCGGTCCCGGTGACCGTCCGCGACACGGACAGCGCCGGCCATGGGAGCCTCGGCGTCGAGATCGAGGTTGCGGAGAACGACAAGAGGAGGGACTACACGCGGGAGGAGATCCGCCAGCTCGCGAAACGGCTCGCGGACGCGGGGTACCGGGCTTGCGGAGGACGGCCTCGGTCGGGCGAGAAGAGCATCGGGTCAGCGCTGGAGACGATCGTTGGAAAGAGCGGGCGCCAGATCCGCCGCCTGCTCGCCGATGAACCTCCGGCGCAGCCGAACCGGAAGGGCCGCGGCACTCCTCGCGCGATCACGCGTGGCGATGAGGTGGCGACGCGGAGCGACGTGGGACCGGCGCGAGGCACCGCGATCCGGGAGCTGATCGCTCAGGTGGATCGCATCGGAGGGATCGCCGAACGCGCTGCCGTACTACCCCTCGACGAGTGGGAAGCGGTGCAGGATAGGGTGATCGCGGAGCTAGCGCAGAGCGCGGACGCCGCCGCCGAGGCACTCGCGAGCGTCGCACAGGTAGCGAGATCGGCGATCTCGCTACTCGGCAGGAGCGCAGCGGCGCCCGCAGGCGAGGACACCGAAGCCGCCGGATTCGGAAGTTATTGAGCGCGTTGAAGATGCCGCGGAGGCTGAACCGCCCGATTCCCGGTCAAGCACGATGCGTGCTCTCGTTTCGGGCCGGAATCGTCAACGGAATCCCTAAATAATGTAGTGCTGCTGCGCGGCGGAGCCGCGCAGCGAAGGTTCCGCTGCGAGCGCCGCGCGATCACGGTTCGGGCGCCCCGCGCTTGGGGTTCGCGAGACGGTGCCCGATGCGTTGGGTAGGTCGCCCCTGATGCGGACGCGTCAGTAGTCGTCAGCGGATCGAGCCCTGGTTGAACCCGTCCTGCTCGTCCTCAGCAAGGTGACCATGGGCCAGATGATGCGGTGGACGATCGCGTTCGACTTGACCGAGTACGTCGTCGGCCGTCGACCTCCGCATCGTGTTGGCGACTCGGACTGAGATGATCAGTCTTCGTGGTCGTCCTCGTGCGCGCGCTGGACCGCGTCGAGGATCACTTTCACGATCCGCTCGTCCCCGATCAACGAATGGAGCCGTTCCGCGGCCTGCGGGCGGGGCGGCCGCGCCTTCGGGCGGCAGAACAGCTCGAGGCAACGGCGGAGCCGCGCGAGGTCGACGTCGTGCTTGGCGAGCGCGCGCCTGATGCCCTTGTCGTCCAGCACGCACGCGATCAGCCGGCACCAGCGCTCGCGCTCGCCGTTGGGATCGTCCCTGGAGGTCGGCGGCGCCGCATCACCGCCCTTCCACACTGCGCCGGTCAAAGTCTGCTCGCGCGTGAACGGCCGGCCTCGCAGCGTGCTCCCCTCGGCTACGATCCGGAAGGCATAGATGCCAGCCAGGTTCGCGGTGACCGACGCCTCGAACACACCCGGTTCGACCTCAGGCATCACACGCACCGACGACGTGCCGTCCGGTCTCGTGAGCGTCGCACCGCACCGCGCGCGCGCCGCGACCGCCAGCCCGTACTCGGTGAGTACCGCGCGCACCGTGATGGTGGCGCCCGGATCGTTGCTGTTCTGGCCGAGAGTCGCGCGAAGACGCAGGTTCGAGAACGCCTGCACCGTGAAGTTGAAGCGGATCCGGGCGTTCGACGACGCCATCGCGGCGACCGGCTGTTCGAGCACCGCCCCGGCCGAGAAGTGACGGTCCTTGTCGTCGATCCATAGGAGCGCGTGCCAGCGACCGGCCTGCGCCGTGTGCGGTCCGAGCGGGATCGGCAGCCCGACCCGGTACACCGAGACCAGTTGGCCGCGCTCGAACGACACCATCGGATGCGCGCCGGCCACCGCCGGATCGATGACGTCTCCCTCGGGCGTCTCCAGGGCGAACCGCAGCGCGTGGACCTGCGGCGCGAGCAGGATGCACTTGGCGGAGATATCGGTCTCGTTCAACCAGAACGGGATCCGCTGGAGCTGACCGCGCCCGATGAAGCCATCCGGATCGAGGACGATCTCGTCGTTGGTCACCCCGGCGAGGATCTGCTGGTAGTGCTTCGCGAGCCGGTAGGTCGCGTCGGGGTTGAGGTCGCCGGTCAAGAGCATGTAGCCGTTGTGTCCGTTGCACAGGTTCTGGAGGGCTGTCGGGTTGAGGACCTCGGCGCGCCCGAGACCGATCGCGAACACGTGCGAGTTGATCTGATCGGCGACATCGGTGATGTAGCGGCGCGTGAACGGTCCGTGGTTCTCCTGGCCATCGGTCAAGACCACCATAGCCTTGACGGTGTGGCTGTCCGGCGTGAGCAGCCCTTGTGCGAACGCGACGCCCTCGCCGATCGACGTCCATCCGTCGGGGTTGGGCTGATACGACGAGATCGCACCGTTGATGGTGCCTTTGCCCATCCAGGCGGCCGGGGTGATCCCGATCCCGGGATGGGCGTCCTGATCGAACGAGCACACCGCGGCCGCGTGATCGTCGTCTAGAACCATCACGGCCGTGGGTGTCGAGAAGCGCAGCAGGTCCTTGCGCATGACGCCCGGCGCGATGCCCGACTCGAAGTTCATGCTGTTCGACTGATCGAGCAGCATGACGATCGCCGCGCTCGGCCGTGCGATCGTGTTCGCGGTGAGCGTGACCGGGAAATCCTCGCCGGTCTCGTCGCAGTGCACGGTCGCGGTCGCAGTGGCGGAGTCAAGGTTGGTGGTCCCGATGTACGTGAAGAACAGGCGGCCTTTCGAGTCGACCTTGGGATCGGCGGGAACCGGCGACTGTAGGTAGCCGAAGTGGGTGCCCATCGGCCCGGTCTGCAGCGTCGGTCCCGCGGTTACCTTGAAGGTGAGCGTCTCGCAGGTGTCGATGCCAAACACGGCGGCGGCGAGGCGGGTCTCACCCTCGGGCACGTCGCGGAACACTAGATCGATCACCTCCGGCATCACCCGCGGCGGATCGACCTCGGGGAAGTCAGTGGTTGCCGGGAAGTCGATCAGATCGATCTCGCGGTGATCGAGGACGTCGCGCGGCGTCGAGGTGACGCCGGCCATGGTGTCGTCGACACCGAACCCGTTGCCGCTCGACTGGAAGGCGGTCGCGGAGTCGAGCGGGAGATGCCCGAGCTGCCACTCGGCCCACACGGTGTCGATCCAGCAGTGATGCAAGTAGAAGATCGGATCGCCCGGCGACGCGCGAGTCGCCATGACGCCGCCGACCCAGTTGTGCGGATCGTTGTGCAGGCCGATCTCGGTCTCGTGCCAGAAGTGCTGGTACTCGTTGAGGCCAAGCTTGTCGGTCAGCGTCTGCGGTGCGGGCAGCGGTCCGCTGAAGGTGCGGCCGAGTCCCCAGTCGCCATCGAACTGACCGAGGAAGCTGTCGGCCCACAGCCCGTCGGACGAGCTCTGATCGACCGTCGAGTTCCAGTACGGGATCGTGATGCGCGCGTCGATCGCCTGCAACGCGTCCTCGAAGCGGCGCAGGAAGTCGCGATGCCACGGTAGGAAGTGCGATGTGTGATGGATACCGGAGTCGAACAGCGACTGGTGCTGGCCCGCAAAGGCATCGATAGTGCCGTTGGCCTTGAGCGTACGCAGAGCCGAGACGAAACGTGCGATCTCGTCGGCGTCGAGATCGCGCCAGTTCTTGCGGCACGTCATTTGGCCCGCGCTCCCGCCGCGCGTGCGCGGTGCTCGACGTAGCGCTGGGCGACCTTGATCAGCTCAGGATGCCAGTCGTAAGCGAAGTCGTGGAGGTAGTACAAGCCTCCCGGCAGTAACCCCCATCGCATCAACTTGCCGTCGATGCGTAGCTCGTACTTGCCCTCGCGGAGGGCGATGTCGATCTGCGAGTCCTTGTGCTCGCAACGCTCCGGCTTCATGCACACACCGTTCCCTTCAGGCCGCGGGACCCTGCCATCCGGCGAGGATCGGACGACCGGATCGATTCTTACGCGCGCGCTCAGGGCACGTCAAGGAGACGTCGGAGAGTCGGAGAGTCGGCAGCGAAGCTTCCACCGGGAGCGCCACGGGATCACGAAGACCCATGGGCATCGCAACGATCTTGTAGCCGATAAGACGACGCATTGGATGGTCCGAGCATGCCGGTGGACGCCGACGTCCCTCATCCGGATTTCTAGCTGCCCTCGCACAGGGGCGTGACGCGCGCAAGGATCGCCAGGAGATCCTCACGGGCGAATGGCTTTCTCAGGACGCGATCGGCATGCTCGTCGAGGAAGGCTTCCATGGTGCCGACAGCTCCTCCCGTCATGAAGATCATGCGCCCGGCGAGATCCGGCCGGGTCTTCGATAGTCGTCCATGCACCTCGACTCCTGTCGCGTCGGGCAGGTGCATGTCGCAGAGGATCGCATCACAGGAGTGGCCGCGTTGGAGAGCATCGAGCGCATGGTCGGCGCGATGGAAGCAGACGACGTCGAAGCTCGGCTCAAGGAGCCGCTCGAAGACGCGAGCGAGGATCGGTTCGTCTTCGATGAGGATGAGCGTTCTCCGAGCTTTCATCGCTACCTCCCGGGGGGAAGCCGCCGGGCTCCTCCCGCCCGGCGGCTCTCCGTGCTGCTATGGCTTGGCGTCCGGCACGATTCCGCCGGATCCGCCGCCGTCACCGGCGCGGACGTTGGTCTGAACTCGCATGGCCTTCCACCTCCTTCGTTCGGAAGAGTTGGAAGGCCGGCCTTCCGGAGAGGCGTTTTCCGCCTCCCTCTAAGAAGTCGAGCGAGCTATCGACTTGCTGACGAGTTTCTCGTCCGGAGCCGCGCTACCTGGCAGTTGTTCGACGGCGTAGCGCGACGATGGCGTCGGTGACGGCAACGCCCTTCGCGATCGCGTCTCGGAGGTGGCCGAGCCCCGTGGAGAAGTCCGGGTCGAGGCGATGACCGGGGATCCTCTCGAGGATCGCGATGGCCGCGGTCGCGGCGTGAACTTGCTCGGCCACGTCACCCATCGTCCCGGCGGCCTCGGCGCGATCGAGGAGGACGCCGGCGCTCTCGAGAACCGCACCCGCGTCGGAGAACGTCTTGATCGCCTCGTCCATGAGCGCCCTCGATCTCTCCACGTCGCCCTGTGCGGCAACGACTCGCGCCCTGTTCCACAGGAACCGCCCGCGCATGTATGGATTCTGCTGGACGGCGACCTCCCTCTCGAGCGAGGAGAGGATCTTGCCGGCCACGCGCAGCCGCCCAAGGTCGACGAGGGCAGCAACAGCAACGAGGAGGACGATCGATGCCTGGGCGCGGTCGCCTTCCTCGAGAAAGCACCGGCGCGCCTGGCTCGCATACCGGAGCGCATCTCGGCTCTTTCCAGCTTCCCAGGCGATCGTCGCGAGAAACCAGAGAGCCTTCGCCTCGAAACCCATGTACACGAGGTTGGGGCCGTCGAGGATCTCGTTGGCAAGAGCCGCGGCTTCGTCGAATCGCCCGAGGCGACGGAGGGATTGACCGCGCGCCAGGCGCAGCCGATCCTTCTCCGAAACCTCGTAGTCCTTGAGCGCCGTCTCTCCCTTTGCGTAGGCCGCCAGGGCGGCGACGTGATCTCCCTCGGTCCGCCACGTGACGCCTTCCGCCAGCGCGACGAGCCCCCGAACCTGGGCGCGGCACTCCGGATCGTCGACAACGGTCAGGCTCTCGGCGGCTGATGAGATCTCGGCCGCGAAAGCCCTCACCGCTTCGGGGTGCTCGTCAGCGAAGTAGGCGGCGTGCTCCGCGAGCCCGAAGAGGAAGTCGAGGTCAGTCGCGTAGGGATGTCCGCGGAAGGCATCGGCCCACCGCGCGGGCGGGAGCGTCTCCAACCTGCGCGCCTCCGCGTCGATCGCCTTGATGTCGCGCACCGTCTGCTCGACGCCGGCGCGGACGTTCGGCCGATAGTGCTGGGGACGGCTTCTCACCTCGTCGGCGATGGCGGCGCAGATCGCCTCGTGCTCGGGGCACGACCGCCTGCAGGACGTGACGTGGGCGGCGATCTCGGAGGCTTCGGCGGAGGACAGGCGCCCGGCTACCCAGTACATGATCCACTCCGGAGATGGGCAGGGACTCCCCTCGTGCCTCATGCCAACCTCCGGAACCTCATGATGGTCTTTCGCCTGCGAAACGTCCGGCGGACCTGCTGGATGCAGCGGGCAAGGGTCGTCCCGACGTTCCCGCGCCCAACGCCTTTCTCCTCGGCGAATTCGGCGTGAGTGGATCCGCGGAGGAAGATCCTGTCGAACAGCTCCCGGCATCCTCCCCTCGCTGCGGAAAGCGCAAGCTGGATGTCGAGCTTGTCGAGGAAGCGGGCCTCGCCGGACTTGAACGGGTAGGGTCTCGGAAACCTCTCCTTCAGGTAGTCCTCGGTGAGGCGCTTGTCGTGGTTTCGCTTTCGGTGGTAGTCGATCGAGGCGCGTTCCGCCATCAGCTTGAGAACGCCTCCGACGTGCTTCACCTTCCTTCGCGCCTTCACGAAGCGCCGGTAGGTGTCCTGGAGGACGTCTTCCGCATCCTGCGCGGGCACGCCGTGGAGCCGCTGTATCCGGTAGAGAAGGACGGCGGCGTACCGGTCAAGCAGGATGCCGATGGCATCGTCGTCGTCATCGCTACGGATCCGCTCTGCGAGGCAGCGATCGGAGCTCTGGGATGCCTGTCCGCGGGCGGTCGGGTTGGTCTTGCCGAAGAGGGCCGCGGCGACCGCCCCCGGCGCCCACGGCGCCTGAACGAAGTGATCCACGAGCCCCGAGGTAAGGCTCTCCTCCATTTCGTCGGGATGGGCGCGGCCCGAGATGAGGACCCGAGCTGCCTGCGGCTGACGACGCCTGGCTTCCGCGAGGATGTCGAGCCCCGAAGGGCGACCGCCGATCTCGATCGCCGTCACGATGGCTGCGAAGCGCGCATCGCTCGCGAGGTGGTCCATCGCCGCTCTGCCGCTCGGGGCCTCGATGATCCGGCATGTTGGGGGAAGCTCCCGTGCGATGACCCTCCGAAAGAGAGGTTCGTCATTGACGACGAGGACGAGAGGGCGGGCAGGCAGCCCGTCGGCGCGATCCTCATCGGATGCTTCGGCGGGGACAGGCACGAACGGATCTTCTCATGCTCGCGGAGGATGAAGCCGACCCAACGCGTGAGTCCCAACCGGTCTGCGGCGCCCGTTCGAAGGCAACTCCCTCGAAGGCGAATTCAAGCTCAAGTAATTCTATGTAATTGAGTTAACGTGGAAACTACGCCCTGCTCAATCGCAGCGTCCGGGGCCTGCGAGCGTGACCGTGAGAAAAAAGATGTATTAATCCGGGCGTTTCGTGCGTCTGTACAGAGGGGGTACTTGGCTCCGAACCCGTGAGGAGGGAACGCGGGCTGACCAGGACCTGCCAGGGAGGTGTCAGATGACGAACGAGAACACGTCGTTGCTCCGAGCTTTGACCCGCGGCGGCAGCGACGACCCAACCGAGATCGAGGATCAGCGCGGGACGCGCCTGGAAGTCGCGGCCATCAAGCCACGCGTTCATGGTGACACGCGGGCTCTCGATGCGACGCACGTGGAGAACCTCGCCCGTTCCATCGAGGCCCTTGGTCTCCTCGAGCCCCTGGTCGTGGATCGCCACGGCCATCTCATCGCGGGTGCCCACCGGCTCGCGGCGATCAAGCTTCTGGCCGACCGGCAGAAGTGGGGAGCCTCCGTACCGGTCCGCGTGCTGCAGGCAGTCGATTCATCAGAGGACGCGAAGGCCGCCCTGCTCGCGGAGATCGCGGAGAACGAGCATCGACGCGACTACACGGGCCGGGAGGTCCAAGAAGTGGCCAGGCGGCTCGAGAAGGCGGGGTTCAAGCAGCTGCGCGGTCGACCGCGGAAGGGCGACCTCGCGCTGATGCCCGCGCTCCAGGCAGTTGTTGGCAAGAGCCAGAGACGATTGCGCCAAATCCTTCTGCATGAGAGAGATGGCAAAAGGCGGAAAGATTTCCGCCTTTTGATGGAGCGCGTTCGGAGGACGATCGGCGCTTGCCTCGAGACCGAGGCGCCGAGGGAGTTCCGGGAGATTGTCAAGCGGTTGCGCGCGGTCTCCGAGATGATCGACCATGTGCAAGCCTTACGAAGAAAGGAACTTCGGAAGTGCGCTCGCCGCGGGAGTGGGGAAGGTTCGCGCGGCTAATCAGGACCGGCCTTCAGCGCTCGTCATCAGAATCCGACCACCGGTGCTCGCCAAAAGTAGACCACCGCGCTGTCGGCGATTTGGCACGCAGCCCAGGAACTCGAGCAGAACCCTCCTCCAGCTCTGAGTTCGCATCGACGGCAGGGGCCCGGGGGTCCGGGGGTGAGCCGAAGGCGAGGGGCGAATCGCCCGTCACTCGAGAGGTGGGTCCATCGCCGATCTCCCGGTCGGGGCCTCGATGATCCGGCATGTTGACGGAAGCTCCCGGGCGATCACACTCCGAAAGAGAGGATCATCATCGACGACGAGGCCCATCGGGCTGGCGAGCAAGCAGCGCGTCGGCGCGATCCTCGTAGGATGCTTCGGCGGGACCAGGCCCGACCGGACCTTCTCATGCTGCTGGAAGACGAAGCCGGGCGCATGGGTCCTGGCCCGCCCGCCCCGCGGTCCCCGCGGTGGCGATGCTTCCTCCCACCCGCGCAGCGACATGACATGCCAGGATCTCCACGATGCGATCAGGTGTAGCCCCCGGTGCCGAGTTGCAGCATGATGCGCGCGGTCCGTTGCAGTGAGGGGTCCGCCTCATTCGATACGGCGTGGCCGTGCGGCAGCTCGGACGAGGCAGCTAAAGAAAACCTGCGTGCGTTCCGCGTTCCCACCTGTAGGGGGCGGGAACGGGAACGGGTGGCGAGCGGCGCCGCGAGCAAACCGCATGCCTGAAATCATGCTGCAAACCAGGAACAGGCAGATCCGGCGGCCTGCTGCAATCGGGAGCTGGCGGCTACAATCAGGGGACGCGTGCTCGTCGACCGGCGATCACCTGTAGCGTTTGGACTCTTCAAGCAGAGGCACGATCCGGCATGCCGGCGACTAGGCCGCGTAGACCTCGGCGACGCTGGCGCCACTGCGTCGTGTTGGAGCGCTAGCTCTGACGACCGGAGCACTCTGTACGTGCACTCGACCCGGGCGCGCATCCCCGGGAAACTCTCGCAAGCCGGGGGCGCTCTTTTGAACCGGACGACGCCTGGCAGGACGAGAAAGTCCGCGAGGAACGTCGATGAGACCCTGTTACGGCGCGGCAGGCCTGGGAGTTCAACAGTAGCGAAATGACGTCGTGAATGCACATCACGTCGATGTGATCGCCGACGGATGATGACGGGCAAGCCTGAGAACTGGCCTCGCACGCGATGTTCTGCTGGTCTGCGCCGGAGTCGTCTCGCCTATTGCGGCTTGAATCCTGATGGTTCATCGTACAGCTCACGGAGGACGAAGGGATATACGCGTGGGCTGCCATCTGCGTGATGAAGGGCCAGCGGCCCTATCGAGACTTCCTTTTCACGCAGATGCCGTCGCTGCCGTACCTACGGCGCCGCGATGTCGCTCGTGGGATTTTGGTTAAGATGGCCGCGAGATACATCTCCTTCGGTCTTCGGGATCCGTCGCTATGATGACGACTGTAGCCTGTCGACGTTCAAGCCAAGGTATGCGGCCATCATCAACGCGGGGCTCCTGGGCTCAACCTGAGCTACGTCTTCGACACTTGCAACGTGAAGACGCAGTCCTTGACGGTCTTCTGGACGGCCCTTTCCATGCTTGTCCTTTCGTCGGGAAGCACCTTCGCAGCGCCCGTGGGCGTCATCGTCATGGCCGTCGCGGTGCTCACGCGGCTCGCCGTTCTTCCTGCGCTCTTGCTCTTGTGGGCGCTCCTCCTGCTCGATCAGAGGACGCGAGCGAGCAGCGTTCCCGCGATCGTTGGAAGTGCCGTGCTTCTCGCGATGAGCGCTTCGTTCTTCAACAAGAACGGGAACACGATTCCCGCGCCCAGGTATTTCGCTGCTGGCCTACTTCGGCGATCTCCGATTGAGCCTCGACGACGTCGACGGCTTCGTCAAAGGCTCCTTGTCGAACCAGCTGCCAATCGTCGCAGCCGTGCTCTGGGCGTCCATCCTTCTGCTCCTCGGTTTCTGGAAGAGCATCTCCGAGCGCGAGCGCCTAGTCGTCGCGCTGGCCGGAGCTGGGTGGCTCCTGATGACGCTTCTGCATGCGAGCCGCACCGCGAGCTACCCCACGCACCAGACGTCGTGCATCGCCTTCGCCTCCGTCTACGCGTCCGTCGTCCTCGGAAGATGGGTGTCGGTCGCGGAGCCGCTGACCGGTCGTTCCGCGCTTCTCCACATCCTTGCGCTCTGCGTCATCACCATGCCCTCGAGCAGTACGACGTGCGTCTGAGCGGCAACGGGTCGATCTCGCGGCCTGCCGAGGCCGCCGCTCATCTCAGGAAGTCATGAACCCCGGCGATGGACTTTGACGTGGAGCCCGGAGCCGTCGGTGGAAACGGTATTCCCATGCTTCCGAGTTACGAGCAGGGAGTTCTCGTTCTTCTCCCGCATGGAAGAGAATCGCGCGGCAGAGCTTCACGTGCCTCGTGGACAGGCCACGATTCGCCAGAGCGACGTCAGGTCGAGCAAGAGTTGTGTGCTTGACCGATCGACATCTCCGGATGATCGCTGGAGGTGGGGCCAGACCGGCTCGTCGACATCTTGCGGTCCCGGTACGATCTCTGCATCGTCCCGTTCTACGGACAGTTCGACGAGAACCTCGCCATCTTCGTCGCGAAGCCATTACCCTCCACTCCGTGAGGGAGCCGCCTGGCCGATCGACTTGCGTGGAAGCAAGACTCCGAAGTGGTCGTTCACGAGGACAGGCTCGTAAGACGCGAAAAAGCTGACTCGACGTCCCGCAAAGTGGTGCCGGGCGGAAACCGGAGGCTTAGAGCTGAGCATCCAGTTCCAACTTCTGGAAGGATGCGGAATACCACTACGCAGGGGATCTTCTGCTCACCAACCTCCTCGATGAGGGTGCGTCTCGCGATGAGACGGACCCGCGCGGCCACCTCCGGCGCCAGCTCATCCGTCGCGGCGAAGGGGCCGATCTCGCTTCCGGGATAGAGGGAGAGCCCGGCCTCCAACGGGATCGAAGGCACCGGGCTCAGCACCGCCGAACCCGACGGGACGTTTGCCCGTAGGTACGCCACGGTCGCGTCCGCATCGCGATGGAGCGTCGCGTCGTCGGGCCCGGTCAGGCTCGGGTGCAACCTGAACAGGACGGCCGGGAGCAAGACGAGACCCAACCACGTCGATGTCCACGCGTGCTGACGGATTGATGGGAGCCCGCTCAGGATTGCGACGCTGGCCATGGCGACCGGCGCGATGAAGGGCGTCAGGTATTCGGGCTCGAACCCCGGTCCGAAGCCTTGAGCGATCGCGAGCAGGACCAGTCCGACCCCAGCCACTAGCGCGGCCGTCCACCGCCTGGCGCTGAATGCCGCGGCGATCGCGACAAGCGCGAGCAGGAGGGGCGCGGGAGCGAAGAGCAGCGCCCCGCTAACGTCCCGATCGGAAGCGCCGCGGCCTCCATGGTAGGTGAAGAGCCAGAACTGGCTTCGCTCCGGCCACGCGAGGAGCGCCGCCGCGAGCACCGCGAGGATCGGGACGATGCACAGACTGGCGACGACCACCCTGCGACCGAAAGTCTTGAACGGCGCCGCGAGGACGACACCGATCAGAATCGTCACGGGAAGCAGGAGAAGTCGCGAGCCAGCAGCGCCGAAGCAAGCGAGGGCGCACCCCGGGACGCGGATCCGGGAGGGCCCGGCGAGAGCGCAGATCAGCGCGCAGGTCATGAAAAGTTGCGCAATGCCGAAGGTCTTGCCCGTCGTCGAGGAGTAGCTCCACCCTGGCGTGAGCGCGATTACGCAACCCGCGACGAAGCTCCACCCGCGGCGCCACCGGAACGTCGAGACGAGCGCAAGGACCACGATCGAGAGCGCGGCGTTCATGAGGCGCTGCTCGAGGAGCCCGAAGCCGAGTACGGACAAGATCGCGCCCTCGAAGTAGGGGAGGACCGGCATCTGAGCGAACCCGAAGTCCCGCCAGGGCACCTTCCCCGAAACCGCCAGATGCGCCGCAGCGAGATAGACCGACTCGTCTCCGTTCAACGCCCCCCGAAAGGCGACCCTCAAAGTCATAGCCGCGGCGCATAGGCACACGAGCGCCGAGCCAGCGACGCAGATCGTCAACCGGAGGTTCGATTCGCTCGACTCCTCAGTTCGCGGCGCTGGAGGTGTCGCGGTCCCTCTCATGACTGGATCCCCCGTCGGTGTCGAAAGTCGCCGTAGCTCACCGCGCGGTCTTGCGCGATTCGTACATGCCCTGGTACGTCCTCGCCCGCACCGGGTCATTCATCTTCTCGTATAGGAGCGAGAGGTTTCGATATGGCGTCGGGTTGGACGGATCGAGCGCGAGCGCTTTCTCGAACGCGACCTTCGCTTCGTCCATCTCGCCGCGTTCGGCATGAGCGCTACCGAGGTTGTTCCATGCGCTTGGATCCTCGGGCCTCTCCTTCACCTTTGCAGCGCACTCGCCGAACGATGGGCGCGCCTCCGAAACCGGCGCGATGCGTGCTGCCGCCTCCATCGCACTGAGGTCCCCGCGCACGATCAGCTCCTGAATCTCCTCCAGTAGCGGTTCGGCCTCGGCCGGGCGCCCTTGATCCCTCAGCAGGTTCGCGAGATTCCGGCGTGGGGTGACGTAGCCTGGATAGTCGTCGGCGGCGGCGCGGAAGAGCTCCTCGGCCTCCGTCACGAACCCCCGTCCGGCGAGCGTCGATCCAACGTTGTTCAACGTCTCCTTCGATCCTCTGGCGTACCTGGCGGCGTCCCGATAGAGCAGTCGGGCCGCGTCGAGATCACGTCGTTCCGCGGCGACCTCGGCGTCCATCAAGAGAGCGTTGGCGATGAGCCCTCTTGCCATCAGGTCATCGGTGTCGAGGTCGGCCGTTGCCATGTTCCGCAGGTTGCGCCGGGTGGAGACGGCGGGCGCCTCGGCTTGGTCTGAATCGTCCCGAACCAGCCGGTAGGTCCAACCCCAGGGCCTGAGCGACGGCGGTGGGGAGATCTTCACGTCGTTTCGCCCTGCGAAGAAGATCGGTCTCGTGCTCTTGGTCAACAAGACCGCCTGTGCATCGGCCATCGTGAAGCTCCCCTGGGCTTCTCCGAGCTCGCGGAGGTAGGAAACGCCCGCCTCGCTCACCTCGCCGGTTACGTCCATGAGGAGAACGTCTGGACGGATGCGTTCGACAGCTTGGAGATAGATGCACGGGAAGGAGTTGTAGTCGGCGCCCGGGAAGAAGACCGCGTTCGGTGGGAAGGAGCGAAGGATGGTCTCGTTGAAGTCGCGCGCCAGGTACATCTTCGAGAGGTCGTTCTCCCGGAAGTTGACGAGCAGCGCAAGGGTGGGGCCGGCGAAGATGCCGACGCTCCGCAAGTCCCGTGGCAAGCGCTCGCCGAAAGGAGCGAGCCTCTCCATGAGGAGCAGCGCGGTACACATCCAGGCCATCAGGTAGTATTCCTCCACCCGGGACCTGTTTTCGGCCTCGAACGTGAAATGAAGGATCCCGATCAAGACGGGCCCGTTGAAGAGGACGAGTCCGGCGAGCAGCCCTCGCTCTGCCGACCATGCTGGCGGGCTCACGAAGGCGGCAAGCAGCCCTCCCAGCAACACGTAGGGCGTGAACTGCTCGAGTAGCAGGATGCGAAGCGTGCTCCGTGAAAAAGCACCTTCGTGCCGAGCGTCGTTGTCGTCTCGAGCTCGAGCGACCTGTACGCGCGCCTGGTCACATGGGCGGCGAGCCGGTCGAGCGTCGACGGATCGCCCCAGTTCATGGGTCGGTGATGCGTCGCTGCCCACGGAAGGTACGCGTAGATCACCAGGCACGCCGCCACGAGCGCGGACATCGCTACCGTCCGCCACGGCCACACGCCTGAAGATGCCTGCCCAGCATCCCGAGCCACGATGAGGAACAGCCTGCAGCACCCAAAGGAGATAGGCGACCGCAGGTGGTGCAAGGAGAGCGCCAGCATGTAGCATCCGTAAGGCTGAGCCCGAAGGCGATCGCCGTGAGCACAGTGCTGTGCGGGCGCCTGTCCCTCCGGAACCTCACCAGGAAGAGCAGCATGGAGACCTGGAGGAAAGTTCCCAGGGTGTAGACCTCAGCGATCGTCGCCCTGTGACCAGAACGTCCTCGAGAATCCAAACAACAAGGAGGCAGCGCCTCGCAGCTTGGAGGCCGAGGTGACCGAGCTCCCGTCCGAGGTGGAAGCATCCCAAGATCGTGAGGCTACCGAAGACGGCCGACATGAAGTTGGGGCCGAGCGCTCGATTCCCGGGCGTCCCAAGGCTGAAGACGTGTGCGAGGATGGTCCAAAGCGGGTAACCGGGAGGGTGGGGTACGCCGAGCGTCACCGCCGCGGCGATCAGCTCGCCGCTGTCTTCGACCGTGACCGTTGGCGCAAGCGTGCGGCTGTAGACGATTAGGCTGGTCAGTAAGCATGCGAGACCGACCAATACCGTGGTGCGGCGAGAACTCACCGTCGTCCCCTCAGGATCGCCAAGAGCACGATCGGCGTCCCGATGAGCGTCACGGCCGCGCCAGCGAGCAGCGGACGACGGTCGTACCACAGTTCGAGCGTGTGGACGCCCGCGGGCAAGGGGATCCCGCGGAACAGGTGGTCGGCTGGGACGACCTGGCTCGGGCGTCCATCGACGGCAGCCTTCCAGCCGGGGTCGTAAGTGTCGGTCAGCACCAGGATGCCGGGTGACGTTGCCGAGACCTTGATGCCGATGCGCTCCGGGTTAGAGTTCGTGACAGTCACGCGATCCTCGTCCGCGCTCCCGGCGGGCACGAAGTCCAGTGAGAGTGGCGCATCGAGAATCGCTCGCGTCCGCGCGTCGAACTCCGGCGATGCGAGCCGCTCGAGCCGCTTCGCGGGGTCCGACTCCACTTCGACCTCGTGCACGATGAAAGCTCGTGGCATCGGATCATCGAGGCGGTAGATGGCGCGATCCCCGACTTCCAAGAGGAGGTGGCTGTCGGGATACGGCGGCTTGTCCTTCGGCGACACGACGACTTCGGTCGCTCCCATGAGGCGGAAGAGCCGACCGGGGCGACAAGGCTCCGGGATCACAACCTGGTCGTCGAGCGGCTGCCCCGCGAGCGCGTTCACGTACTCGACATAGCGTCTCGGAAGCGCCGGATCGTACCCCCCGACGTGAGCGATGCCCTGCAAGGACCCAACGGAGAGATCCTCCGTTTTGGAGGACGACGCGATCCTTGGCGGCAGGCCATGGAGCGGCTGATCTGCGCCAAGGACAGCCGCAACGTCGCGTGGAAACCCCGTGGCGAGCGGGCCGTAGCTCCGAACGTAGTGGCTCGAAGCAATCAGGAGGTCCGCGACCGTGATCGCGACCATCCCGGCGCCGAAGAGGGCTCGTCGCCACAAGCGCATCCCGAAGAGCATGAGGCCGGCGACCGCCGCCGCGACGAAGGCGCCCCTAAGGAGGCTCCCAGAGCTCCCGACGTATGCGTTCTGGTAGAAGGAAGGCGTCAGGGGGCCGACATCATCGAAGTGGTCGCTGTCGAGCGCGATCCGGTTCACGATCATCTTCCAGAGAAGCGACTGGGAGCCCCCGCGCTCGATGGAGAGGATGAGCCACGCCCCGGAGAGAACGGCCGAGATAAACGTGGCCAGCGCGCAAGCTCCTCGGAGCGACCGATCTCGCGCCGTCTTGTCATTGCCGAGCGTGCTCAGCGCGAACCCAGCGCCCAGCGAGATCGCGATGTTGGTCAGGAGAAGGAATCGGCCGGGTCCCCGGAAGAAAGAGATGATGGGGATCCACCGATAGAGGGACCCGTAGAGAGATGTGTAGCGGCCGAGAGCAAGCACCAGAGTCACGATCGCCACGAAGGCAAAGTCCCGGGTTCGGCTCGAGGCCACTCGCGCGCACGCCACGACGAGAACGAGGGGGGCGATCCCGTTGTAGGCGAGGACCTCGAACAAGTACCAGCGGCCCCAGTATTCCGTGGTGGCCACGTCACCGAAGAACCCTGGGGCCACGAGCGTGACGAGCCCTTCGGGAGGGAACGACGCGCTCGTCGCGAAGTCGTAGGCCACGCCGGTCGACCTCCCTGACGATCGAAGGTAGAGGGCCGTCGGGACGACTTGCACGGCCGCCAGGACCCCGCCAAGTACGACGCACGAGATGCCGCTGACACCTGCGCGGGCAGCGGCTCTCGCCGTCGGCTCGCGTACGATGTGAAGCGTCGCGAGAACGGTCAAGCCCACGACGGAGCAGTTCGCGATGGCGGGATGCCCGGAAAGCACCTGCAAACCGAAAGCAACGCCTGCCACGGCAAGCGCGCGGCGTGAGCGGATTCGCAGCGCACGATGGAAGGCCGCTATCGTCAGGACTAGCCACGGGAATCCCGTGGTGATGGTGATGTGCCCGGCGTAGATGCGGACGAGGAACGTACCACTGAGCATGCACGTCGTTCCTGCGAGCATGGATGCAGCTGCGTCACCCGTCTCCACGAAGACGGCTGCGGCCGCAATCAGGCCTGCGAGAAACACGTGAACGATCGCGCTCCAGAGGAACCCTCGGTCGACGCCCGCCAGGAAGACCATGTTGAGGGGGTAGAAGATCCCGCTCTGAAGGCTTGCAACGAAAGGGTATCCACAAAACTGGTAGGGATTCCAGAGCGGGATCTCGCCGCGGAGCAGTCTGGCGAAGCCATATGCGCGGTTGGGCATGAACTCAAGCAGGATGTCGCTCCCGAAGATTCCTCGGGCCCGAAGAGGCTTGAGGAATAAGAAGGCGACGATCGAGACGAGTAGGCAGGCGCCCAAGACCACTTCCCGGGCGACGATCCTCGGGAAACGAGCGAGCGAGGCGCCGTTTCTCAACTCACCACGAGCCCCGGGTGGCTTCCCATCCGAGTTTGATGATCGCACATCCGTCCGCCAACCCGAGCAGCCAGAGATCTCCCAAGGGTGGGTCCTTGACTCCCATCAGCGAACGCGGTAGCTTCCAAACGAGGGTCATCGTACATGCGGGGCTTCGACACGCCGCTCGATCGGACCGTGACAGGTCGATGCTGAGTGCTGCCGTTGCGGGAAACCCCACGATGAGAAGGAGAGGGAGAACCATGGTTCGTTTCCTAGTCCCGGCGTTTCTCCTGGGGGCATCCATCGCAGCAGTCGCCCAGGACTACAACGACGTCATGGACAAGTTCAACAGGAACTCGGTCATGAACGACCAGAAGGCCTACTTCTCGTCGGCACCCGAGGAGGTCGTCGATCCCTACACCGGAACCCTCAGCTTGGTTTTCAAGGATGTCGTGCTTCCCGGCCGCAACGGGTTCGACCTCACGCTCTACCGCGTCTACAACAGCAAGATCTACGGGCGATCGGATCCAGAGATAGGCTCCGGCCAAGACGGACCGTATCCCACCAACATGCTCAGCTGGTCTCAGAAGACCTCACTCGGATGGGGTTGGAGCATGCACATGGGGCTTCTCCGAAACGGTGCGATGGCCTCTGGCGGAAATTCAGGTTCCTCGTGCGAGTGGAACCATCCGACCTTTGAAGCGCCCAACGGAACAACAGTCGTCTTCTATCCGACGTCCGATCCTGATCCAGGCGCCAATTGTTATTTGATCTCCAACTGTGGCCCAGGCGACCCGGTGGTCTGGCGCTCGACGGATAACTGGCAGCTTCTCTACTGGGATCGGAACGATAATACCAATTGGTGCGTAGGCCGCGAGCGCTACGTCGTCTACTCTCCGCAAGGTGTCAAGTACGAGTTCCCCGCCCTCGCGGGCAACGGGAGCTGGACTTACGAGTACGGCTACCCTGCCGCCCCCGCGGCCAACGACGTCTACGTTCCCTGCAGGATCTTTCCGCCTGAGGTCTCCTACCCACCCGCGCAGCCAGACTATCCGCACATCGAGATCACCTATCGCGCCGGAGGTGATCCGAACACGGGCTGCGGTACGAGTGGGCGGTGTCCTCAAACCCCATCCTGTGCCCAGTACAACTACGGACCCAAGCAACTCCTCCAGATAAAGGACGTGGAGGGGCGCGTCGTCGACTTCAAGTACTGCACGCATGGGACGTCGAACCCGCCGGGTATGCCGAAGTACGACCTGCTCGACACCATCACGGTCGGCCCCTCAGGCAACAGCAAGCAGCTCACGATCGAATACCAGTACGCCTCAAAACCAACGGGCTTCAAGGTTGGAGTCTCGTGCGTCGACTTCGACATGCTCACCGAGGTCAAAGCACCGAGGTATACGGGCGGATCCGCCGCGGCTCCATCCTGGCAATTCGACTACGCGAACCTGGGCTCGTGCGGGAGCACCGACCTCGGAAAGAACAAGGGCGGCCTCTCCAAGATCACCTACCCCGGAGGGGGGACCGTCGAATACACGTACGACGAGGTGACCTCGGACACCGCCGGCGGCGGTTTCAGCGTCAAGTTTCCCCTCGTCGCGACGAGGACGGAGACCCCGAAGAGCGGGACCTCGTACTCATGGCAGTACAAGTACGACAGGGAGCCCGGTTCAGGATATGACAGGACGATGATCGTCCGTCCCGATGGATTCGTGGACTTCTTCAAGTTCTACGGGATGCGAAACGCCAGCAACGGAAACGTCTATCTGATCGGACGCCCGGCAGTCATCGAACGGGGAGCCACCGATTGCGGGACTTGGCCCTGCACGGCCACTTGCACCGGGGCCGCTAACTCAAACTGCCAGCATGAGGAGTTCACATGGTCCCCAAGCGTGGCAATATCCGACTGGGACCTCGGCATATCGAGGTACGGGGCCAACGACTTGGCGTGCGATACAGGTAAGCCAATCGACAACTACGTCTACGCTGCACAACTCGACCTTCACACAATTGTTCGCGACGGGACGACCTACAAGACCGAGGTCAATTCTGCGGACTACGACCCGTATCACCAGCCCACAAAGGTCCTCGAATACACTGACATCAACTACGCAAAGCGAACGACCGAGTGGACCTACGACCACCCTGACGTCGTCAATAATCTTGTGGTCGGATTCCCAACGGTTCAGAAGGCCGACGGTCAAGGCTCGATCTGAGCACCGGCGGGGAGTTCTACAACCGATGGGCATGTACTGGTTTGATGGGCATTTAACCTCACGAAAGAAGTCAGCAATGTCGTGTTAAATTCCGGCATTGTGACGAGCTATCAGTACTCGCCCGCCGGCGGTGCCACGTCGACTTCCCAACGTTTTTCGTGCTCACGAAAGTCACGGACGGGAGCGGGCGATACGTCCATCTCTCCGGCTACTCGGGGGGGCAACCGAGCGAGATCAAGAACGGTACGTACGACGTTGGCATCGAATACAACATCCACGGATGGCTTACAAAGTACACGCCCGGAAATACATACGGTGGTTCCAATCTCGGCTGGCGGTACGAATACGATGGCGCGGGAAGGGCTGTTACGCAGATCCCGCCACTATCGAGCCAGAATAGCACCACGATCGCCTATGGCACTTCGGCGGCCGCGAGCCGAACGAAGCGGGTGACCCGAGGCAGTGCATGGACCGAGACCTGGTTCGACGACATCGGCCGCGCCACCGGGACCAAAGACTCCACGACGGCCCAGACGCAGACGCTCTATGACGAAATGGCGCGCGTCACGCGAACCAGCCTCCCGTACTCGCTCACAGTTGGGACAGACAGCAGCTTCGACAGCGCCGATGACAGCTGGTTCAAGTACCTCTACGATCCCTTGGGGCGGCTAACCAAGACCGAAACCCGAACCGGAACACCAAGCGGTGGAACGCTACTCGCCAGCTCGCGGGTCGAGTATGACACCGGACACGTTCACGCATACGACCAAAGGGACCACGAGCAACGTACCTACTTCAAGGAGTTCGGTGCTCCGGGAGATGGACGCATGACCCAGGTTAAGGACGTGGAACCTGGGGGCACGGATCTATACTACTTCTACGATTACAACGATCAGGGCTCCCTGACGCGTAACCAGGAGAACGGGACATCAGACTACCGTAGCTACGTCTACGACAACCGCGGCAATCTCTTAACCAAGGAAGTGAACTTCGAGACGGGGAACTACTTCCGGTATTGGTACGACGGCGCCGGACGGCTAACGGAGCGCCAGGACGATCGGATGGGGGCGACGCACACAACATTCCTCTACGACGGCGTCGGCCGGAGGACGAAGATCGACTATGGGCTCGGCTCAGGCGAAGACGCAACTTTCGTCTATGACAAGAACAATAACGTCACGAAGATGTCGAGTGCGAACGGCGGCACCAAGACGTACACGGTGGACGACGCAGACCGAATGAACCAGCAGGTCTTCTCCTACGGGAGCTACAACTGGACATCGGAATACGAGTACAGCGCTAACGATAAGCTGACGCTGAGCAAGTACCCGTGGACGGGAACCGTCACCACCGACCGCTCCCTTCTCGGGTACTCCTTCGACCCCAACGATCGCCTCACCTACATCGACGACACGTCATCGGCGCGAGAGGGGTACCTCAACGACTTTAAGTACAACCCGGGAAATTTCCCCCGCAGCGCTATCTTCCGGGCAACGAACCAATTCGGCTCGGACCACGACGCGGCCTATCTGTCGTGGCTCTATGACAACAGGCACCGGTTGACCCAGATGGTAGCTTGTCCCACGAGTTCGAGCTGTGCCGGCACCGGCGGCAGCCAGCTGGCAGAACTCGACTACATGTACGACGCCGAGAGCAACATCACGTCGTACAGACGATATGCCAACGGCGGTGTTTCCACCGATGAAACCAAGCAGCTCGAGTACGACGCTTTCCACCGGCTCACAAAGTCCTATCGAACGTGGACCGGCGGCAACAACGAGACGACAACGTACGAGTACAACCCACACGATGACCGGACGAAGATGGTGGTTACCAACAGTGCGACCACTACGACGCAGCTCTCTCTATGCGATCGACGGGAGTCACCATCTCATCACGAAGACGACCAATGGATCCGCCGAAGGATTCACATATGATGAGATCGGGGATCTAACGTCGCGTGGCGATGGTGAGAAGTACTACTGGGACGATGCGAATCGCGCCAGCAAGATAACCGACACTTCGGGAAGTGGCACGACATACAGGTACGACGCCCTCGGCCGGTTGGTCGCCAAGACTCCCCCGGGCCTCGCGGCGCCAGTGGTATACCACTACGATCCGCAGGGCGCTATGATGGCCGAGAGCAACCCAAGCACGGGATCCGCCGTGTACGACTACGTATTCGCAAACGGGATGCTCATCGCAAGGCAGGGGCACACTGCGTCCAGCCGCTATTACTACCACGTTGACCATCAAGGAAGCGTTGTGTCGCTCTCTTCAGATGCCGGAACGCCCGGTGTGAGCTGCGACTTCCTTTACGAGCCGTTCGGTTACAGTGGGCAAGTCGCCTGCAGCGAGATGCGTTACGACAGCCGCATGTGGGATGGCTCGGGTGGCGGCTTGTATTACTACGGCGCGCGCTGGTATGAGCCCAGGCTCGGTCGGTTCGTTAGCGCGGACACCAGCCGAGGTGCGTTGACGATGCCGCGCACCCACAACCGCTACATCTATGTAACCCAGGACCCGTATCACTATGTTGACCCCGCAGGCAACTACGTAGTCCTGTCTAATGACGCAACAGAACGGGGCGAGCAGGTGGGTCGTCTACAGCAGCTTGTTGGAGACGAAAATGCTCTCTGGGGCGAACAGGATGATTGTGGAGGCTGGACTCTTCGGGGAGCGCCGTGGCTGGATCAGCTTGGAACGGCCGCCAGGGCACTGGCTTGGCTAATTCAATCCGACGCTCGGTTCGACATCCGGTTTGGCGAGGATCCTCGAGGCGACGCTTGGACCCAGCCAAATGGTGAGGGTGGCGCAACGATTACTGTGAACCCAAAGAAGTTTCCGGCGGTCGATGGCGGTCAACCCCAGACCGTGGATAGCGCTTTGGCAAACGAGCTCGGTGAAGCGTTGAGTAGGTTGTTGGAAAGGCGGAGTTTCACGAAGCGTGGAGTCGGCCAGGGAAATAGCCTTGCGACCGCAACTTGGCACGAGGAGCTGAGCATGTTCGTCGAGAACGGGTACCGGGTGGAACATGGAATGAATGTTCGGGACTTCGGCTTGTTGGAAGGCGACTACAGTCATCCATTCTGGGGGTACCGTATGGACAGCATGCCAATGGCTCCCGGCTTTCCGCTTCCGTGGAGTAACCGGAGTCCTCGATAGTGACTGAGTCAACGCCCAAAATCGATCGAGCGGGAGCTATGGACGCCGCGTCCTACCCGACGGTGCGGCGAGTGTGGAGTGTTGCCAGGGCTGGGTGGACTATAGGACTCGCGACTTCACTGGGCATAGGGTCCTGTTGGTTATATGTGTATCCCATTGGCGCAGAGCTCGCACACAATCCGACCATCCTCCGAATCTGTTGGGCTCTCAACATCCCTGTGATGGCAACGTCGGCTGTGCTGCGGACGTTGGGCATCAGTTGGCAGTGCGGCTTTGACGTTGCGGGTGAACGCGCGTTTGCCCTAACTGCGCCGTTTTGGGAAATCGCGGGTAGGCATGTGTTTGTTTCGACTGTATGGTACTTTGCCGCTCTAGTGGTGTCGCAAGCAATCGTACGCAAGGTAATATCAGCGACGGGACTCCAGTTGTCTGGCGGTCCCGAAGATTAGGCGGTGCGCGCCGGGCGCGTCGTCGTTCCGAATACGAAACCAACGCCGCGGAACGCAAGGAAGTAGACAGCATGTACAAAGGATGGGCTGTGCTAAGGCAGGAGCCCGGCGACTCGAAAGCAGGCGTCGCGGGCGCAATGAACCGGAGCCGACCAGCACTGATTTGTTGGGTCGTTTCGGCGGTTATACCGTTGTCCATGGGCACCGTAAGCCGCGGTGGCTATGTTGTCGACCCGCAGGCGCTTGTTCGCGGCATCGTCGCGGATCCGGTTCGGAGTACATTCTACGTCAGCCTCAGCACCGATGAGGTTGCTATGCTCGACATTGCGTCAGCATCCATCGTGCGTCGGCTTGCGACTCCCAAGGCTCCGGGCGTAATGACGGTCGATTCCTCGGGTGGCGTGCTCTACGTTGCGCTCGAGTGGACCCACGATATTGGTGTCATCGATCTGCTATCGTTCACGTACGTGGGAACGATCGACTTGGCCTCCAACTTGAAGGGTCCGACCGGCCTTGTTGCCGGGAGACCTGGTCGCCTCTATGCGAGCTGCCGTGATGGATTGTCGATAATCGACACGGTCAACAAAGTGCCTGTCTACTTCGGCGACGCCGGAATTGCCAACTTCTACGGGGAAACTCACGAGTTGAGCATCTCCCGCGATCGGAACCATCTTTTCGCTACGAATCTAGAGTGGAGCCCGGCGCGAGTGTGGGAAGTCGACGTTGAGACGGATTGTCCTTACTATGAAAGCCAAGCGAACGGCTTGGGAGATTTCAGCACTCAGAGCGCCCCATCGCCGGATGGTTCCCGCCTCTATGTCTCCTGTAGGGACCCATGGATACTACAGGGGCTGGCCGCGACGGACGGAGTCCTTCGGTACTCGACAGCGATCCTTACGAACTACTATCCCAAGTCGGTGGTCGTGGCGCCGAGCGGGAACAGAGTGTACGCCGCATGTGAAGCGCTGATGAGCAAAGGAGCGATAGTGTATGCGGACCCTGTAACCCTGTTGCCCTTCCACGTGGAGACGCTCCAAGACGATGCGGTGGATCGAGGATTGGCGCTGTCGTTTGACGAGTCTACCCTTGCGGCGGGAACCGGTCCGGTAGGATCGCCCGCTTCAAGGGTGGAGCTACTGCCCACGATGGCTGCACCAAACAGGGGAGGAATTCGGTATTCGCCAGTGGACTCTGTTACGGGGGTCCCGCTTTCCGCTAGCCTTTCGATCGCTCAACCTGGAGAGGGAACGGGTGCGGCTCTGGACTTAGCGAATGGAGTATTCGGGGTGGCTCCAATGTTCCCCGGGGCGTATGACATCACGGTACATTCCATCGGCTATCGAGACGTGCAGATGGCTGTGTCGATCAATCCCGGGCAATGGACCGACCTGGGAGTGCTCCGAATGGACCGGACAGGGCCTTACAACCATCCGTATTCCTTGGCTGTGATCCCGCCTCTTGTTCCGGGGTCAACAATGGACGTTAGGGTCCTAGGCTACGGCTACATGCAGGGAGCCGTTGTTGCCTCCGGTTGGCCAACTATCGTAGTCAATAGCTTTTCGTACAACTCCCAGTCAGAGGTGGTCGCCAATCTTACCATTGACGCCTCCGTCGGAGCCGGCGGTTTCTTCAGCCCGGTAGGGGTCATGAATCCGGACGGCCAAGGCGGCGGCGGCGCACTCGGGGTGGTGGTAGCACCGCACATGCAAGTAGGCCCTGCGACGATCCCGAGCGGCACTGTCGGGTTGCCATACTCAGAAACGCTGACGGTCTCGGGTGGCGTGCCGCCCTACGTCTGGGCGGCAACCGCCGGCGCGTTACCGACGGGGTTGAGCCTCTCCTCTTCCGGCGTCATCTCGGGTACTCCGTCGATACCGGCGGCGTTCGGCTTTCGTGCCAGCACCAGAGATAGCACCGGTTGTGACGCCGGGGCAACGTACAGTGTCGTTATTTCCGGGCTCGGCGGAGCCCCAGCCAACATCATTGCGGGAGAGGGGCTCGGGCAGCCCAACCCGAATCGGGTCCGAGTCTTTCGTGAGGATGGGTCCGCAACGACCGTCGACTTCGTGGCGTACGCGGCCGGCCAGTGGGGTGTCAACGCGACTGGGACGAACGTTACAGGAGCACCGATTGAGCAGATCCTGACGGGCCCTGGACCGGGCGTCGTGTTCGGTCCCCAAGTTCGTGCGTTCTCCGAGACTGGGGCGAGCATCGGCAAGGTAAACTATTACGCCTACGGCACGTTGCGGTTTGGCGTCAACGTTGCGTCGGGCAACGTTGACGGCGACGCTTTCGATGAGATCGTCACGGGTGCCGGACCAGGTGGCATCTTCGGTCCTCACGTCCGCGGCTGGAACTTCGATAACGTCGGGGTCACTCCGATGCCAAAGATCAACTACTTCGCGTACGGGACTCTGAAGTTCGGTGTGAATCCTGGGGCCGGCGCAGTCGATGGCGACCTGTACGCGGAACTCCTGACTGCTCCAGGACCAGGGCCCTCGTTTGGGCCGCAGGTGCGCGGATGGAACTACGACAACGCAACCTTGACAGCGATCAGCAAGATCAACTTCAACGCGTTCGGGACGGTTCAGTGGGGCGCCAACGTCGCTTCGGGCGACGTGGATGCCGACGGGGTCGAGGAGATCGCGTGCGCCGTAGGCCCTGGCATGGGGCCGGCGTTCGAGCCCAGGTTCGTGGGCTTCAACTTCGACGGTGCATCCGTGTCGCCGCTTCCTGGGTTTGACGTGACGGTCAACGCGACGGGGCATGGCGGGCGGGTCGGCGCTGGGGACGTCACCGGCGATGGTCGGGCCGAGCTGATCGCTGGCGAAGGGCCAGACCCGGCGGGGACATCTTTGGTTCGGCCGTACTACTACACGGGTGCGACCCTTATTCCGTTGCTTTCATTCGACGCGTTCCCGGGGCAGAAGTACGGGGTCAACGCGAGCAGCGCCAATCTCGGCTATTGAACGGTGGTCGATCGCGGGGCCGTCGCGCCGAGGCCGCGCGGTTGTGACCGTCCGGCCTCGCGCCATTCGGGAGATGATTGGCCATCGCCCGAGTGTCGCCAATCGTGAGGTACCAGGATCTGCGACGATGAACCATCATTCGTCGCTCCCGTCCCGGAGAACAAAAGCAAGGGTCTAAGGTTCGCACGAGCCGAAGCTTACGTGGAGGCACGTGCCGCGTGGCACTGTGCTTGCTCCGTGACCGCCGCGGCGATGAAGCAAACCTCGGGCGCGGCAGCCACCGGAAGACACCTCGCGCGGAACCAAGGGTCTCCGCGATCGCGACAGCGGAATCGCTCCGGAGGAGACCAGCCGGGAATCAGTAACGCCTTGGTGAGCGGACCCGTCGTCTGCGTTTCGGGCGACGCCGGCCTGATGTGGCTCCGTCGCAAGCCACGATGGGCCGAGTGAGCGCCATCTCTCGCGAGGTGCTCGATGCAGCGTGGCACGCGGGCCTCCAAGGCAAGAGGATCCGGATCCCCGCCCGAGTCGATGATCGCGGGAAGCGTGCGGAGATCGTCCGAGATCTCCTCGGGCGCGCGGAGCGCCGCGTCGTCGAGACGGGAGACGTCCGCCGCGAGTCGATCCGCCAGGCATGGGGTAGCGACCGCGAGGAGGCCGCGCACTTCGGGGTCGCGCACTCCCTGATCTGGCGAGCCGCCCGCGACGCGGAGGCAGAGATTCTCCGGTGGTGGAGAGGCGGTGAGCGTGATCGCCAGCAGCGCCTCCGGAACATGCGTGACGCCGGCGGCGAGATGTCGGAGTACCAGACCGCCCGTCGCGAGATCCGTACGGAAAGCGGCGACGTGCCCCGATTCGTGCGTCCCGAGATCCTGACCATGGCGCTCCGGTCCGTGCAGGACGCCTGGTGGGGACGTCCGTCATCGCCCGTGGAACCCGAGCTCCGCCTCGCCGAGGAGGCGGCCTATCTCGCGCTCCTGATGGTCGACGGGCGGATCGACGCCGCCGCGGTGGCGCGCGTCATCGGTAGCAAGCTCGGTCTCACGGTGGAGCGCGTTGCAGACCTGATGAGGCACGTCGAGATCGGATCCGAGCGTGCGGCGCGAGCGCTCGCGCGTCGCCATGGGGAAGCGGCGTGACGCCGCGAGCGAATTGGTTTAGGCGGGGAGAGAGGCAACTGATGGCGGACAGGTTCGTGCCTTCGGGCAGCGGTGAACGGGTCGGCGGTCGCGGCGAGAAACCAGGCCGCGGACCCGTTCTCCGCGACCAAGGAGGTCACGCCCATGTCCACCATCCCAACCATCCAAAGCAAGACGAACGGCGACGGAGTCGTCCTGATGCCGCCCACGGCGGGCGAGCGCGTACTCGCCAAGCTCCTGGCGGAGGCGGAAACGAAGTCCGCCGAGCTCGAGAAGAGGGTGTGGTCGCTCAAGGCCACCATCTCCGGGCTCCATCGAAAGACCGAGGGCCTCGCGAAGGCTCTCGAACGCCAGCTCGCCGCTCGTCAGCGCTACGAGGATCTCTATCTCGAGGAGCATCACAAGAACCGTCAGCTCTCGGCAGAGCTAAGCGGTCGCTACCGGATGCCCTCGTGGATGGCGGACCTCGGGCGGTTCGCCGCGGACATCCAGGGCGCCTGGGTGCGCGTGGGGCGCGCGCTGTCGCAGCTCCGCAGGGAGCTGTGGCTTTCGTTCCTCTGCCTCTCGGGGCGGAAGAACTAGCGCGAATCCGTGGGTGGTGGACGTCCTCTCTCCCCGCCCACGGTCGGAGAGCGGCACGATGACGATCCCGAACGCGGAAGCTCGCAAGCGGCTCCATGGCCCCGGCATCCCCCTGAGAACCCTCGCAGGCCCGATGAGCCTTGCGTCTGGCATCGCGATCCCGGCGCTCTGCGCGGTCTCCCCGCTGATGCCGGTGACGCTCGCGTCGACCCTCGGCGTGACGGCGCTCAGCTCGACGCTCCTCGGCGCAGGAGCCGGCAGTTTCATGCGGTGGCGGCGCCGCGGCGATCTCTACCTACCTCCGGTACATGCGGACGGCCTCGTGATGGGGATGACGGAGCAGGGGCTCCCGTTCGTGTGGCCCGACGCCGAGCAGCCCTACCACGGCCTCATCGTCGGGCAATCCGGCGCTGGCAAGACCAACCAGCTCTGGAACGTGTTCGTGCAGCAGGTGCTGCGCGGCGGGGCGGCGATCTTCGTGAACGCAAAGCCTTCCGACGACGACCTCAAGATGCTCTGGTGGCTCGTCCGCGCGACGGGCCGGGAGCACCAGCTCCGCGTGCTCCTTCCCGGAGATCCGAGATCGAGCCACTCGTGGAACCCGCTCCAGTGGGGGACGCCCGAGCAGCGCACGAACCTGCTCACGAGCCTCCGCACGATCGGCACGACGTCCGCGACCGACTACTACCACGGAGCCCAGGACGACGCGCTCTCGGCGGTGGTCGGCACGCTCTGCACGGCGGGCGGGCCGTTCATGTGGGGCGATGTGCTCGCCGGCCTCGTCTCCCCAACAGGCCGCGAGCGGCTTCTGCGGATCGGGAAGTGGAAGGGCTACACCGACCTCGCCGAGGTGATGGGCCAGTACCGGCGCGGCGACCGCGGCTTCGATGGCTCCCGCGGCTTTGACGAAGAGAAGTGGCTCGACATCCTGCGCGGCATCCTCCAGCTGCTGAGACGCTACGTCCGCTCCGAGGCGCGGCGCATCGTTCTCACGGAGCGCGGCGACATCGATCTCCGCGACGTGGTGAGGAAGCGCCAGCTCCTCTACGTGGCGCTCCCGACGCAGACCGCGCAGAAGTCGGCCTTCGAATGGGGGAACCTCATCGTGAACGCGCTCTGCGCCGTGGCCGGCGACTGCATCAAGGAGGGGGTCCACCCTTCCGTGCCGGTGCTCGTCATCCTCGACGAGTGCCCGGAGTACCTCTCGCGGGGGATGGGGAGCGCCTTCACGCAGTGGCGCTCCGCGCACATGTGCGTGTTCGCCGCCGCCCAGCAGATAAGCCAGCTCCTGAGCCGGCCTCTCGAGGAAGTCGGGCGCCAGATCCTCGGGAACAGCGGCTGCAAGGAGTTCCTCCGGCAGGAGGAGTGGGAGGACGCAGAAGCCGCGGCGGCCCAGATCGGAAAGCGCATCCAGCTCCGCGCCTCCTACGGGGTCGGGACCTCGCAAGCGCGGACCCAAAAGGGTAGCGGCGCCAGCTACAGCGGTAGCCACACGAGCGAGCAGCGGGGCCTGCGCGAGGAGGAGGACTATGCCGTACGGCCGGAGGAGCTTCGCGGGCTCCCGGACGGCGTGCTCTACCACCGCTTCGCGAAGGGGCACGAGCGGCTCCGGTCGCCCTACGTGAGCGTGCCGCCCGAGTGGCTCACGCCCTACGAGAAGCACGACTACCCGACGCGAAACCCCGGCGGCATTGGGCTCTGGGAGGAGCACCAGGGCGAGGTGATGGCGGCGCTCGGAAAGCTCCGCCTGGAGGGCGTGGAGTGATCGCGCGGATCGTGAGCGTCATCGGCGGGCTCCTCGTCGTGGCGACGCTGCTCTCGTTCCAGCCGCCGGTGACGATGTGGATCTGGCGGCGTTTCGACACCTTCCCGGATCTCGGGGCCGTGCGGGAAACCGCGCGCGGGTCGCGACTCCCGTGGCGGAGCGTCGCCATTGGTTTTGCCGAAGGAGCGTACGAAAAGGGGCGGAGGGCGATGGAGGAGCCGAACCTCGGCAGGCAGGCGCGGGCTTTCCGGGAGGCGAAGCGCGACGCCTTCCTCGCCTACATGGCGCTTCATGGTCCGCTCTTCCTCGGATGGGCAGGGCTTGTCGCGACCGGCGTCGCGATCGCTCGCGGCCGGCGCAGGGAGCCCATCGACCTCGACCGCATGCTCGTGAAGTTCGACCTCTCCGGGGTCGGACGCGTCGGCATCGTGCTTCCCGAGCGCGAGCTCCCAAGCATGGGAGCCGATGTTGGGCCGGCGTGCAAGGCGCTCCAAGTCGAGGGCGAGGACCTGGAGGTGTTCGAGCTGATCCGCAGGACCGCCATCGAGCACGGACCCGCGAGCGTCGCCGTGGAGCGGGAGATCACGCCTGCCCGCGGCGAAGGCGGGACCATTCCGTGAGGCGCTCCTTGCCCGCGCGCAGACCATCGAACAGCTGCGCGCTTACCGCTTGGTGTGCAATGCGCGGCTCGCCCCGATCGTCGAGGCGAGGGTGAACGGCGGCGCGAAGGAGCTCCCAGAGATCGCTCGCGTTCCCTTCGAGGAAGCCCGTCTCGCGGCCATCGAGCACGGGATGGCGAGCGAACGCGTCGCGGAGCACGTCAACGCGCTCGGACCGGACATCCGCGATCAGCGTCGGCGACGCCATCACGAAGCACCAGGCGGATCTCATGTGGCTCCATGCCCACCGGAGGAGGTGCGAGGCCGATCCTGGCAGCGCTACCCGGCTCGGCCACGCCCTCCGCGCGCTCGTTGGCGAGGGCGTGCCCCCTGCGCTGCTCGAGCTACGCGAGGAGCTTCGCGAGATGGGCGACCTGACGCCGCTCCGGGAACGGGGCCTGCGGATCCTCGCTGCGCATCCGCGGCACCCGGCCTCCATCGGTTTTCACGGTAGCGACCCCGGCGGTCTCATCGAGCACACGGTCGCGGTGGTGCGCCGGGGCCTGGAGATGATCCGTGCTGGCGTCGTGAAGGCACCCGAACGCAAGGCGCCGTGACCGCGCTCCTGTTCCACGACATCGGGAAGATCGTCTCCTACCAGGAGCGCCACGGCCGTTTCGAGGCGGTCGACGGCCTCCACGCGCAGAACGGCGCGCTCGTGCTCGGCGCTATGCCCGAGCCTGGGCCGAGCACGAAGGCGGCGGCGATGAGTGACGCGCGCCGCATCCTCCTAGTCGTGGGTAACGAGCACGACCCAGACGCGATCCCGCTCTCAATGAGGGCCGCTTGCGAGCCGCTCCTCGCCGCGGTGATGGAGGCCGATGGATCCGTCGCCGCCGCAGAGGGAGCGGTGAGCGCGGCGCTCGTCGCGGAGGCGGTGAGCGCGGTAGTGTCGGCGTTCCCGAGCATCGTGAGGGACATGAACATCAACGGCGGGAAGCTCTCGAGCAAGCCGGACGGCTTCTTCGACCAGGAGAAGCGCGTCCTGTTCCTGCTGGAGCCGCGCTTCCGTGACGAGCTGACCGCGTGCCTCGACCCTGTCTGGAGGAAGGCGCTCGGGATCTCGTTTCGCCGGAAGTCGGGGCGCGCCCATCCCGGTTGGCTTGCCGTGGCCGAGGGGCTCGACAAGGACGGGGCGCTCCCGCGATCGGTCGTCATCGGCGAGCGCCGCACCGAGGTCGATGGGAACCACCTGATGTCGGTCGCAGTCGGGAAGGTGATCTTCCAGGGCGCGTTTCCGGTGGACCTCGACTGGCTCCGGAGCCGGATCGGGAAGGACGCGTTCGAGCAACTCACGTTTCACTGGGAGCTCAACAAGAGCTTCCCGGTCGTCGCCGCGTCGCGCGGGACGGACATCGCCGCATGGAAGGAACTACACGAGCTCCTGAAGAGCGGAGGCGGCAACTCGGGGGTCGCCGGACAGCAGGACCTCTGGAAGAAGCGCCGGAAGAAGAACGCTGCCGGGCATCCGGCCAAGGAGAGCGATGATTCGCCTCGATGATCTGACCCGGCGGTTGCGGTGCGCGCTCTGGCGGCGGGAGCACACCGAGATCCTCCCGGAGCTCTACGAGCTGCCGGCGGAGGTGCGCGAGGCCCTCCGCAGGATCGAGTTGCGCGAGCCGATCTACGTCGCGGTGCGCGTGCTGAGCGCGCGGGGACTCGCCGCGAAGGTGGCGGAGGCGCTCGACGGCAGCACGGAGTGGTTTCCGGCGTTCGTGCGTCTGCTCGATCTCGGGGAGCGCGAGGGCGTGTGGCGCATCGAGGATCTCGACGCGGACGCACACGGCGACCTCGCGATGGTCCGTGGCGCGCTCGCGGCCGAGGGCACCGGCGCGGTGCTCGGCGTGCACCTCGCGAGACAGATCGTTGTTCGCGGCGAGGACGGCTACCGAGAGGCACGGGTGCTCGTCGAATCGTGGCTCGGGAGCGAGCGCGAGCGTGCGCTACCCGGCGAGCAGTCGCGGGCAGCAGAGCGTGCAAGCCCGGAGGCACGGGCGGCGGCGCCGGTCGCGGGCGGCGGGATGCGGCTCATCTCGGCGGCGGAGCTTCTCGCGCTCAACGTGAACCAGCACACGGGGAGCCGCCTCATCTACGGTTGGTTCGAGCCCGGCAAGTACCTCTTCCTCCTCCGCGGAACGCTTCCCGTCTCGCTACTGGGCAAGCTCACCGACCTCGGACTCTTCCTCGAAGCCTGGGAAGGAAAGCCCGCCGGGCCAGGACTCCAGTTCCGGATACGCGCGGGCGAGCGCACGTTCGGCGGTGTGCTGGCGGTCGATCTGCCGGCGCTCGAAGCCGTCGTTGGCGAGGGATGGCGCGAGGTCGAGGCGAGCTGGCGCCGCACGAGATACCCGGTCACCGAGGTGATCGGGATGGGACATTCCGAGAGCGTCATCGCGACGACGGAGCCGACGGACCTTCCCTGCCCCAGGTGCCGCGGGAAGAAGCTCGTTCGGAAAGAAAAGGACGGCGTCTACTTCCTCTGCGAGGACGGCAAATGCGGTTTCTCGGTGAACGCCGGAGACGACGGCGCGCCGCTTCCGCCTGACGCGTGCGAGAAGTGCGGCGAGAAGCGCTACCAGACGATGCAGAAGGGGAAGAAGGTCATGAAGCACGTTCATCCCTGCAAGCAAGCGAGGGCAGCATGAGCGGATAACCACTTTCGGCGCGGGGGGCCGATGAGCCCAAGCTCCCGAGGAGGCACTCGCTTCCAAGGAGTCGTCCGTGGTTTGCCGATGAAGCTCGGCTGGCGCGGGTGGCTCCACGAAAAGGAAGGGAGGCCACCATGATCAAGATTGCCGCAGCGGGTCCGTGCGAGCTCGTGAAGTTCGTGGGGAGCCCGGAGAACGTCTCGGACGCCTACCAGGAGTGGGCTGCCGAGGAGGCGAGGCTGCGCGACGACGCGCGGTCCCGCCGGATCGAGGGACGGCGAGCCGAGCTCGCCGCCATCGAGCGGAAGCAACGGATCGAGACGTGGCGCAACGGGCGCCACATCGGGAGCGCGGGAAAGGGGCTGCTTCGCAGGGTCGCAAAGATCCTGCGGGCGGCGTAAGTCACGAGCCCCCCGCGCCAGCCATCCGGAGAACCAGGACACGACCGGCGCACGACGGCAAGAAGGAGATGACCGATGTAGCCGACGTTTCGTAGGGGGCCCGCGACGGGCCTGGGCCCAAGGGTTCACCGAACGCTCGAAGGAGAAGGGCGGCTTCGATCCCGGGTCCCCCGCGAATCGCTGGCGAGGACCAGCGCTTCGCAGGGGGCCCGGGAAAGGAGATGAAGACCATGGCGATTGACATCGACAAGATGGTGGAGCTCTTCGATCGGGCAGAGGTGAAGGAGTCCAGGCGAGGCCGCAAGGGAAGCCGCGAGGAGGACGAGCCGATGGGCAAGGTCCTCCCCTTCCGCAAGCCCCGGCAAAAGGGGCCTTCCGGATGCGTGGCCGTTGCCGATGAGGACGACGGAGACACGGCGGCGTAGAGCGGCAAAGAGCGATCGGGACATCGCACGTCGCGGGCCCCCGCTCTCGGAAGAAGGCTTCGACGTTGGGCAATGGCCGCGTGGGATCCGCGCGGGAAGAAGTGAAACGAAAGGAGAGCTCGGTGCGGGGGTGCGTCCCGGAATCCTAGGCGACGAGGAGCGGACCTCCGGGGTTCCGGTCGGCGTCGCATCGATGAAGAGCGGCGCGGACCGGGGCCCCGGAGGACCCCGCTCGCCCCGAGCGACAACTCGGGCATCTCGACCGAAGGAGGTCAAGAGGACATGAACGGAAACGGTAACAACGGTAACGGCAAGGCGAAGCTCGTGGCGTCGGGGTTCCTCGCGAAGGGGAAGGACGAGCAGGGACGGCCCTGCGTCGTGAAGGACGAGGCGGGGCACTGGCAGCACCAGGTGGCCGCCATCTTCTTCCGGGAGTCGGACTTCGGCTCCTACTTCTCCGCGAAGGTGGGCCTCGGCGACGGCGCGGTCTCGGCCGCGGTGCGTCCCGTCTACGGGATCTTCACGATCCCGGCGAAGGACCCCGCGACCGGCAAGCGCAACTTCGGGAAGGAGCGGCTCCTCGGCATCTACGAGGAGATCCACCCGGAGTCGGGCAGCAAGCCCTTCGGGAAGATGATCCTGGTCAAGGGCGACCAGGTGAAGCCCGTCGTGCCGCCGCCGCGGATGCTCTCAAGGACCTGCCCTCCGGGGCGGCCGAGGAGGAGGTCGTCACCGCCGGCGACGAGTCGCTGGACGACGAGGTGCCCTTCTAGGTACCTCGCCACCTCCGCTCGACCGGCTCCCCGTAGCGGGAGCCGGTCGGGGCGGCGGGACCGTTCGTGAAGGGATCGCACCCCCGCACCCTGCGTCTGCAAGGTGTGAAGCCCCGTCTAGAGACGGGGCCGGTTCTTTGAAAAACGAATACTGCGGGGGCACTCGCTAGCGAGTGCATTGCCTCCCGCGCGCCGGTGCTGACGCCGGTGCCTCCGCTCGGTCCTTCGCGGCAAACGCGAAGTCCCGGGCGGGGGCACCGCGCTTCACACATCGGAAAAGCAAAGGAGGCATTCGTGAGAATCGCATGCATCGGTAGTCGTGAGATCTCGCCCGGCGTTCGCCGGGCGCTGTGGAACGTCGGACGGCTCCTCGCGCTCGCGGGGCACGATGTCGTGAGCGGCAACGCTCGCGGCGCGGACCAGGCGTTCGCGGGAGGCGTCAACTTCGTGGATCGCGCGAAGCTCAGGCTCTGCCTGCCATGGGCGGGCTACGAGCAGGACGCGATCAGGAAGGGTAACAAGGTCATGGTGGCCTGGGAGAGCCGGTACGCCGTGATCGCGTCGAAGAACCATCCGTGCTGGTCGGAGCTTGGAGCCGGGGTCCGTCCGCTCATGGCCCGGAACGTGGCCATCGTCGAGGGGGTCGATCTCGTGATCGCCTACCCGTCGCTCCAGAAGTCCTGGGGCGGCGGGACGGGCTTCGGGATCCTGCTCGGAAGGGCGCTTGGAAAGCCGGTCGTCGACCTGGCCCGTGCAGACGGGCTCGATCACCTGCTCCACGCGCTGGAAGACCTGCCATGGCCGGAGAGCCAGGACATGCTCCTCGAGCTGGTCTGGCTCCAGCGCCTCGGCGGGCGGCTCGACCGGGGGCCTTACGAGGACCGGATGCTTGCGATCGGGGCCGTCCTGATGGCGGAGCTTTCAGGCAAGTCATCGGACGACCTCGGATCGGCCATCGAACGCCTTCCGGCATCGCTCCTGTGGCGCATGCTGGACGGCCGGGACTTCCGTCACCTCCCTTGGTACGACGAAGAGGACTGCATCGACTGGCAGTCCGTCTTCGGAGGGCTCAGGGAGGATCCGATCAGGGACCGCGTGCTGATGCCGTACGTCCCCCCGCGGGGACGTACGGTCGAGGAGGATCCGGATGCGCCGGAGACGGAGCTCCGGCGCATCTTCCAGGTCCACGACACGGGAAACCCCGTGTGGGACCGGGAGGCGGCGGGAGCGATGCTCCATCACGGCGAGCGGCGGTGGCTCGAGAGCTCGGTCGCCATGCCATCCGGCATGGTGCTCCAGCGCTCGGACACGCCGTCGCGGTGGCGGGACCCGTCGCTCCATCTCCTGAAGGAGGCTTCGTGGGACTTCTTCAGGCGAAGTCTCGGCCAGCCCGAGACGGCGGCGTCGCGGTACGACGCGCTCCGGCAGCCGTGGGTCGACATGGTCCACGGCGCGGACTACGAGCTTCTCGCAAGGCTCCGCGAGGTGCTGAGCGCGCTCGAGCTCGACGTCCGTAGCAAGGACCGGCTGATCCAGGACATCCGCGAGGAGGTGGCGCAACGGTCGAAGACGCGCGCGGGCGTCGACCCGGTGACGCACCGGGCGAGCGTCGCGCGCGTGGTTCTCCGGGAGTGGATCGTCCGGCTCTACGGGATCGCGGCCGGGATCGGCGCGTGGACGGAGGAGGGCCGGAGCCCGTCGGCGGGCGACGGCGAAGACGCGACCGAGCCGGTCGAACCGCTGCCGCCGGTGCCGGCGGGATCGGGCATCGACTGGAGCATCGTCCAGTTCCGGATCCGGGACCGCTACCCCATGGCGCACCAGGCGCTGGTCGATTTCGCGATGGACAGCGCCCGGAAGACGTGGGTGCAGTGGCAGTCGGCACCCGAGAGCGTCATCGCGCTCGGCGACGACGAGGGCGAGGAGGCGGCGATGGAGGGGCTCGTCCCGGCCGGATCCTCGGAGAGCTTCCTGACGGGCGTCGGCCACCTGTACCGGCCGGTGCTCGATTGGGAGGACTGGCAGCCGCGGAAGGTGCGGGATCTCCTCGCGTCGATCCGTACCGCGACGACGAGGAGCGAGCTCGTGATGCTCTCGATGGAGGTGGAGAGCTTCACCCGCGATGCGCGGCACGTGCTCGACACGGCGCTCAGCTTCGCGAGGGAGCGCGTGAAGCGCGTCCGTGCCACGCGCCGGGCGCGTTTCGCCCGGCACATCGAGGCGTCGTGCAGCATCCGACGTCTCGAGCGGGCGCGAGAGAAGCTCGCACTCGACCCGAGGCTACGGTCGCTCCGGGGCGCCATCGATCGCCGCATCGCGGCGCTCAAGACGCTCCGGGCGGGGAGGCTCACCGAGGACCTGAAGTCGAGGGTCGTCTGGGACGGGAGGACCACGGAGACCGGAGAGTTCGGGGCGGGTCGGTGGCGGGAGGCGATCCGGCGGCAGCTCGGCGGAAGGCCGAAGCCGGAGCTTCTCGACAAGCTCCTGGAGGACGCCCGCGTCCTCTGGGAGATCGGAAGTCGCGCGGGAGACGTGGAGAGGGTTCCTGCCCTCTCCTGATGGCCGAATCAAATCACTACTTCGCTGCGGTGCCCCCGCAGCCCTACACCTCGGCCGCATGTCGCGGCCGGGTACGCCTGCCGAGAGCGGATTCTCCCGGCAAGCCCGCGCGGCGACGCCGCGCGGGAAGGAGAGGACATGCCGTTCGACGTCGTCGAGATCAAGAAGCGCACGAGCATCGCGGAGGTTTTCGCGGAGCACGGCGTCGCGCTCGCGCGCGCCGGCCGCGAGCTTCTGGGCCGCTGCCCGTTCCATCAGGACGACCGTCCTTCGCTCAACGTGAGCGAGTCGAAGCAGCTCTGGGTTTGCTTCGGGTGCGGGAAGAAGGGTGACGTCGTCTCGCTCGTCATGGAGCTGCTCGATCTACCGTTCGTCGCCGCGCTCGAGCTCCTGGCGCGACGTGCGAACGCGCCCGCGACAACAGCGGACTTCGGGAGGTCGCCGATCCAGATCGCGACGAGGGCGGTGACGCGGCCGCCTGGCGTGGTCGAACTCTGGAGACGCTGCGTCGGCGTCACGCGGGATCGGGGAATCGTCGAGTGGCTCCATAGTCGCGGGCTCGACGCGAAGCTCGTCGAGGCGCACGACCTCGCGAGGACGGTGCCGCCAGGACGCCGCCTTCCCGAGTGGCTGCCGAGAGCGTGGGTGCGCAACGGCTATCGCCTCGTGCTGCCGGTGTTCGACGGGGAGGGCACGCTCACGACCGTGAGGGTGCGGTCCGTCTTCCGGCGTGCGGATCCGAAGACGCGCGCGGTGCTCGGGCACACGCAGGGCCGGGCGGTGATGGCTGATCGCCTGGGCGCGTGGATGCTTTCGGGCGACGAGCGCGCCCGCGCGATCGTGGAGCGCGTGGGCGTATACGTAGCGGAGGGGGAGCCCGACTTCCTGACGTTGGCGACGCTCACGCCGGCGAGGGGTTGGGTGCCGCGAGTCCGCGGTGATGGCCATCCGGCCGTGCTCGGGATCTTCCAGACCGCATGGTGCGACGCGATCGCGCAGAGGATCCCTGCGCAGGCGATCGTCACGATCTGGCCGCACGTCGATCCTCCGGGAAGGCAAGGAGTCGGCGCTGGCGACAGGTACGCCTACGAGGTTCGGGAGTCGCTGAGGCGCGGGGGCTTCGACGTTGGGTACATCCGCTGGGTGGAGCTCACCACGGCAACCGACGTGAACGAGCTGCACCTCATGGCGCTGAGGCGGGGGCGGTCGCCTGACGTTCTGACCATGCCGATGCCGAGCATCCGGTCGGCTGCCTGAGCACGACGCGGGCTACTCGACCTTCGGGTCTCCTACGCCCTCAAGCAGGCCCCCACGATGCGGCCGAGGAGGACACCGCCGCCGAGGAGACCCTCGATGCGATGGACTTCGTGGCCAGGGTCATCACCCAGATCGGCGAGCCCAAGCTCCACCTCATCCACGTATCCGTACGGTCTGACCCGTCGTGGCGAAGCCGCGGACCCCAAGGTCCGAAGGACCGGTCCGTTGGCGGTTAACGCCGCGTGGCGATCTACGGGTTGTCGATGGCCCAGCGGTCCGGGAGAAGTTCCGCGACTCGACTCTGGGGCCAGCCCGCGGCAAGCTTGCGGAGGATATCGGTGAGGTACGGCAGGGGGAGCACATTGTTGAGCGCGCACGTGCGGATGAGACCGTAGAGGCGCGCCGCCCGGACAGCGGCCTCGTGAGAGCCGCAGAATAGGTAGTTCTTTCGGCCGAGAGCGACGTATCGGATCTGTCGCTCGACCATGCTGTTGTCGAGACCGAGGCGCCCGTCGTCGATGAAGCGACTCAACGCCACCCAGTGGTTCTGGAAGTAGGCGGAGGCCTTCGCCATGTCGGTCTCTGGCGACTCCTCGGAATGGACGAAGTCGGCCCACCGCTTCACGCGATCGAGGACGGTTTGTGAGCGTTCTCGTCGGAATCGGACTCGATCCTCTCCTTCGAGCTTCCGAAGGTCCGCCAGGTACTCGAGGCGGTAGAGCCGCCGAATCAGAAGGAGCGGATAGGCCACGCGGTTGTCGGTGTCCTTGAGGGCGAATACGCGTCTCCGGGCATGAAACCAGCAACCTATCTCGGTGCATTCGGCCGCGGTGCCGTTGAAAATGCGGTCGTAGACGTTGTGAGCGTCAGCCTGCACGTACCCCTTCCGACCTTGCAGAAAGCTCCACGGCCCCGTGGCACCCTCCCCGGTGGGCGTGTAACGGAACACGACGAACCTCTGGTCGCCGACGTAGCACCACATGCTGCCGCGCTCGATGTGCTCGGGGCTCGACGGATCCAAGACCTTGATCCCCGTGGCGTCCGTCCCGACCACGTAGCACTCGAGTAGTCTCTTCTCGTTCGCATCGGTCACGGGCGCCACGAGCTCTCCGACGTCCGCGACCCAGTCCGCGAGCGTGGAGACCGCGATCTCCACGCCGGTTCGGGCGTAGATCCCGCTCATGCGTGTGAGGGGGTTGTGGTCGGCGTACTTGCTCACGACGACGTGGGCCAGGAGTGTGGCATCCGCCACGCTGCGCTCGATGACCTGCGGGGGGGCCGGTGCCGTGGGGATCGACCCCTCCCGGCACTTAGGACAGGCGTACTTGACGCATCGATGGACTTCCTCGATGAAGTATCCGGGGACATAGACCAGTCTCCGGGTCACCTCTTCGCCCATCCGTTCCTTGGTCTCGCCGCACGTCTCGCATCCCCGTTTGTCTGGCGGCAGCTCGTGGATGTGCTCTTGCTGCGCGACGTTCTTCCCGCTCCACGTGTTCCGCCTACGCTTCCGCTTTGGCGGGGCGCCCTGATCCGCCTCCCCGTCGATCTCCTTGTCGAGCTTTGCGTCTTCGCGCTGCTCGATCTCTCGATCGGTGTCGATGGCTTCCGCCGTCGGTGACTCGCCGAAGTCCTCGAACATCAAGGAGAGCTGCCTGGAGTCAACCTTCTCGGACTTCTTCCCGACTTGCTCACGCTGGAGCTTCAACACCATGAGCTCGAGATTCCGGTTCTGCCGAAGCACCGCGTCGACCGCCTGGAGCAGGAGAGCCACCGCCGCGTCCCCCCGCCCTTCCTTCAGGAGGGCGGCGGTCGACTGACGCATCTGTTCCAGGGGAGAAGGAGTGCTGGCAACGTCAGGCCGTTGAGCGGCAGCTCTTGTGCGCTTCTTCCTCTTCTTGGCCATCGCCCTCCACTCTTTCAGATTTCGTGCCGCTGCTCGCAATGGTCGCGGTCACAAGACGCCCCTGGAAGCCTTTGCCATCAAGGCTTCCAGCGCATCACGCAGATAGCTCTTCCCTCAGGGGGCTCTCACAACGCCCTCTCGTTGCATCTTGAGAATCCCGGCGCCTCCTGCCCTCTCATAGCGAGACTTCTGCGAAGCGTCCTGATGCGGTAGGCGACGCCAACGTACCCGGCGGTACGCCTCTCGCAAGTCAATGCCCTCGAGCATCAGCCCGAGCTCGCCCGCGTCGACCTCGACGTGGTCCGCTCCGAGTTCTGGCGACATGGGGATCTCGAACGTGCCGCGCGCCAATCGCTTGTAGACCAGAAGAAACCCGGTTCGATCCCACAGCAGGAGTTTGATCCTGTTACGCCGTCGATTGATAAAGACCAGAACGTGGCCGCTCATCGGGTCCACGCGTAACACGCTTCTCGAGA
Organism: Acidobacteriota bacterium; assembly: GCA_046331505.1. Taxonomy (GTDB): domain Bacteria; phylum Acidobacteriota; class Vicinamibacteria; order JAXLQT01; family JAXLQT01; genus JAXLQT01. Next base: position 197,978 of record JAXLQT010000002.1, on the reverse strand, counting down.
TCGCAGCGAGCCCGTCGAACCCCCGTCTTAGGTCTACAGGCGTCGCCGCGACGTAGATCCGCACCGACGCGGGGAGCGTGAGCAACCCATCAACTCCCGAGGACCGCCAGGAGCCGCACGAGCTCCGTCTCCGCGAAACCCTCCGGGATCCGCACCACGATTGCGTGACGACAATTACACCTCGCCACTGACGACAACTACACCGCGCCATCGTAGGGGCGGCGTCGGGGCTCGGCGTTGCCCCGGCGGGAAGAGGTTGCCGGGTGCGGTCATCAGATGCGCAGGTGAGGAAGCTCATGGAAGAGTTTGGTCGTTGCGAGAACATCGGGAAGGCAGCGATGAAGGCGGGCATGGACCGCCACACCGGAGCCCGGTACGTGAGGCTCGGCAAGCTGCCGTCGGAGCTGGTCCAGGAGAGGACCTGGCGAACGCGGAGGGATCCGTTCACAGCTGAGGACTGGGCGTCCGTCGTCGAGCGGCTCAAGGACGCACCGGAGCTGGATGCGAAGATCCTCTTCGAGGAGCTTCTGGCGACATCGCAGGGGCGGTACCACGAAGGGCAGCTCCGGTCGTTCCAGCGGCGCGTGCGGGCCTGGCGCGCCCAGGAGGGGCCTCCGAAGGAGGTGTTCTTTCCTCAGCAGCATCGGCCGGGAGAGGCTTTGCAGACGGACTGGACGAGCGGGTCGAAGCTCGGGATCACCGTCGAGGGGAAGCTCCTCGACCACTTGTTGTGCCACGTCGTGCTTCCGTTCTCGAACTGGGAGTGGGCTACGGTCTGTCGGTCGGAATCGATGGCGTCGCTGAAGCGGGGGTTACAGGCGGCGGTGTTCCACCTGGGTCGCGTGCCCGAGTTCCATCAGACGGACAACTCGTCGGCGGCGACGCACGACCTGAGGACGGGGAAGCGCGGCTTCAATGACGAGTACCTGGCGATCGTCGAGCACCTCGGGATGAAGGCTCGGACGACAAAGGTGGGAGCCAAGGAGCAGAACGGGGACGTCGAGGCGGCCAACGGCGCGCTGAAGCGACGGATGGCGCAGCACCTAATCCTTCGGGGGAGCCGCGAGTTCGAGAGCATGAGCGCGTACGAGGCTTTCGTGCAGCAGGTCGTGGAGAAGGCGAACCAGGGACGGCAGAAGCGCCTCCAGGAGGAGCTCCACCGGATGCGACCCTTGCAGGTGAACCGCCTACCCGACTACCCTTTGGCGCTCGTCAGAATCCGACCACCGGCGCTCGTCAAGAGTAGACCACCGCACGGTCGGCGATTCGGCACGCAGCCCGGGAACAGGAACAGAACCCTCCTCCCAGTCCTGAGCTCGCATCGACGGCTGCGGCCCGGGGGTCCGGGGGTGAGCCGAAGGCGAGGGGGCGAAGCCCCCTGGTCCGGGCGAAGCCCGCATGGAAGAAGTCCGTGGCGGCGGAGCGGATGAGTCCCGAGTCGCACCGACGGTGCGGCCCGGGGGTCCCCCGTGTCGGTGGTCAGCCGACTCGGGACTCATCCGCTCCGGGCGTCAGCCTTGAGGCTCCCTGAGGGACTGTCCTTCGATGCGAATGGTGTTGCAGTGGTGGCGAAGGCGGTTGAGCAGCGCCGTCACCATGGCCTTGTTTCCGAGGAAATTGAGCCACTCGTCGTAGTCGAGGTTGGTGGTGATGATAGTGGAGCGGCGGCGGTAGCGCTCCTCCATGAGCTTGAAGAAGATGTTCGTCTGCTCGGGGCGGACGTTGAGGTAGCCCATCTCGTCGATGCACAGCAGGGGGATGCGCGCGAGGCGATCGACGAGCCGGCGCGACGAGCGGTCGGCGAGAGAGGCGTACATCTCGTCGAAGAGGTCCTGGGCCTTGATGAAGAGGGCGCGGTGGCCGTTCTGCAGGGCCTTGAGTAGGAGGCCGGTTGCGAGGCCGGACTTGCCAACGCCGGTGCCGCCGATGAAGACGATGTTCTGGGACTTGGCGAGGAAGTCGAGCTCGGCGAGGCTCATGATCTGTTTCTTGTTGACGCCGGTCTGCTGCTTGAAGGGGAAGGTCTCGAGGGTCCACGGTTCCGGCAGGCGTGCCTGCTTGATGCGCCATGCAAGAGCCGTCTCTTGACGGTGATGCCACTGAGCGCGGGTGAGGCGGAGGAGGAACTCGGCGTAGGAGCCGCCGTCTTTTTCGGCAAGGCGTAGCTCGTCAGGCAGGATCTCCGCGATCCGGCTCAGGTGGAGCGACTTGAGGAGCTGCTGGAGCTCCTCCGTTGGTCGGGTCATCGTCACCTCCGTCGGGGATGGGTAGGAGGAAGTACTCCTGCGCGATAGTTCGCAGCACCATGCGTTCGAGCCTGTCGAGATCGACCATGCCGTAGTGGCAAGCGGTTCGCACCGCCTGGCGCAGAGGATCCGGCGGGTAGTCGTTCGCCATCCGTAGCAGGCGGCGCAGAGCGAGGGTGGTCTGGAGCTTGCCTCGCTTCTTCAGGAGCGATACGTATTCGCGAACTTCGGGTAGCGCCTGACTGAGCATCGCGATCTCCGGGAAGGACTCGCGCCTCCGCCGCCCTTCGCCACGAGGGGCACGGTGTTCGGGGCGCGAGATGCGGCACCCCAGGGGTTCAACCTGGCGCGGATGCCAGGTCACTTCGCGCGTCCCGAGGTAGATGACGATGCGGTCGCGCGTCTCGCGCACCTCGACGCGCCGGCCGATGAGATCTGGAGGTGCCGAGTAGCGGTTGGTGTGGACACAGACGTCGCCATCGACATCGACGATGCGTTCGTGCAGGAGGTAGGGATCGGGAACCCAGATCGGCAGGCGCCTCATCGCAGGGCGCTCGACCGCATAGAGTGCCCGTGGGATGGCGCGCAGGTGCTTCTTGTACGTGGCGTTCACCTGATCGCACCAAGCCCGCGCCTTCTCGTTGGCGTCGGCCCAACTCGTGAAGGTGCGGCGCGCGAGGAAGTTGTTCTCGATGAATCTGAACGGCCTCTCGACGCGACCCTTGCGATTGGCATGACCTCGCTCGTGGGCGGCGAAGGCGAAGCCCAGGTGCTTGCCGAAGGCCTCCATCTCCGGAACCGGCACCATGTCCTTCCCCGTGCCCGACAGGACCACTACGTGGGTGTTGTCGATCATGCAGGCCTGGCAGGCGCCATCCATGTAGCGCGCTGCGTCGGTGAGGAACAGCTTGCACTCGAAGCGGCGGAACTGGGGATAGAACTGGAAGAAGAGGATCCGCGAGTAGCACAGCACGAGGCTTGCGGTCTGGACCCGGCGCACTTTGCCTCCGATGGAGACGTCGTGGGGCGAGGTGTCGTGCTGCATCTCCTGCCCGGGTTCGAAGTGGTAGTGGCCGGCTGGGCGTTTGGGCTCCTGCCCGATCCCGTATCGACGGCAGAACGCCGTGAACGCCGGGTAGGAGATGTGCACCTTCTCTTCACGCACGAGCTCCTCGTGGACACGAACGAGGTTTCCGCCACACGCCTGGTAGAGCTCGACGATCCGATCGCGATAGCCCGCCACCTTCTCCGAGCGGGCGAAGGGCGGGATCTCAACGCCCGCCTTGAGCACGTCGCGCACGGTATCTCGTGCGATCCCGAGAGCCCGGCCGATGGCACGGATGCTATGTCCCCGCTGCTTGAGCGCCAGGATCGCTTGCCGTGTCTCCTGGTCCAGCATTCCGCTGCTCCTTCGCCATGACGCTGTTCAGCCGTTCCACCTCGTTCTTCGCCGCGCGAAACCAGCGCACGATCTCCTTCCTCTCGGGCGGCAACAGCCTTCCTATCGCTCCGTCGCGCAGCCGCCGCAGGCTGCGTCGGGCTACCGATGCCAGGATGTCGAAGTCCGCCACCAAGAGTCGTCCCTCGTCGTTCGTGCGGCTCGGGGTCAGCTCCTCGCGCGCTCGCAGCAAGAGGAGCGGCGCTTCGATCACCCGCTCCCTTGTCTCGGGCAGTCCATCCCGCCAGGCCGTGTAGAGCGTCCCAACCTGCCGGCTGGACAACCCCTTGCCCGCGATCCCCTCCACCAGCCGAACGCAATCGTCCTTGTTGGCGCGCGCCAACGGAACGAGGTGTTTCATGGCTGCATGGGCCGGAACCTCTCCCCGTCGCACCCGTTCCTGGATCTCTTCGGGTAGCTCCCTGACCAGGGAGAGTCGTCGGCTCACCCAGCTCGCACATCGGCCGAAACGGCGCCCCAGCTCCTCGAGAGTTACGTCGAACCGCAGTAGAAGCTCCTGCAGGAGCCACCCCTGCTCGAGCGCCGACGCCGCCTCGCCCGTCCGCATCAAGCGGTCCAGAAGGAGTGCCTCGGCCTCGCTCAGATCCCAGCACGTCGCCTTGACGGTGTCGCTCGGTAGCCGCTGCAGCGCCCGCACGCGCTTGTACCCGTCCACCAGCACGAACCGCCCGGGCTCCTCGCCCGCCACGACTACGACCGGCACTTGCTGTCCGATCTCCACGAGCGACGCCAGCAGCCGCCGCTCCGCAGCAGGCTTGACCGTTCGCAGCTTTTCGTAGCGCAGGTCCAGCTGGTGAAGCTCGATGTCCATCGCGTTCGTTCGGTGGTCGCCCCGGCCTGCCGCACACGATGCAGCGTCCCGGAAGGCGGCGCGAGTAGACCCGACCAGCTCGCTGCTTGGAAGCTTGATCTATCGCACCCTTCGGCCGCCGGCGGTTGGGCGGTCGCCGCCGCTCTCCTCGACGCAACCGCTCCCGGGACTCACGGCGCTCGTCCCGTACCTCGTCCCGCCCGGCCTCCGTTGCAAGGTACCTCCCGTGCGCCTCGGCCTTCTGCTTTGCTCGACCCGCCGCGCGGCACGCATCGCTGCAGTAGGCGTGGCCGCGATCGCATCGCCGGTGGATCTCGAAGTCCACCTCGCACCAACGGCACGGTCGACAGCGCAGCTCGCCCATGGGACTGCCCCAGGGCTCGCTGGACACGCCGCCGCCGCTCTGGTATCAACTCCTTCGCAGCGGCCTCGGCCAGCTGTTGGGGAGGCCCGGCTTCACTTGCAAGGTTGGTCCGGGCCTTCCGCTTTCCCTTGCTGGGCCCCGCGAGCCTACCAACCTACGCACCGCTGATCGCTGTGGCCGCTCTCCTCGTGGGTGGTCTATTTTTCACGAGCACACCCCGAATGCGGCGCGCCCCGTTACGCGGAGCCGAGGCCTTCCGATGTCGCTCATGCGCGGGATCCAGCCCTTTCGACTCCGCATAATGGGCGACCGGTCCTGAGCGCGGCGATCAGCCGATCGGGGGGACGGAATCGTCCGCGGCGGAGAGGCGGTGGCACCATGGATTCGATGGCCGCGAGTTTCTCGGTTGGATCGGCTCGCAAGTAGATCTCCGTGGTTTGGATGCTTGCGTGCCCGAGCCACAGGGACACCTTGCGGAGGTCGTTCGTCGCTTGGAGGGCCGTCATGGCGCAGGTGTGACGAAGCACGTGGGGCGAGACACGCTTCTTCAGGAGGCTCGGGTGCTTCTTCGCCGCCATGACGGCGTGCTTGTCGAGCACGTACTCGAAGCCGGATCGAGTGAGCGGCTGGCCGCGCGCGTTGAGGAAGATCTCGGGCACGGCCGCAGGGCCGCGGATGGCCATCCAGGCACGTAATGTCGTCGTCGCTTCCTTCCAGAGCGGAAGCTGGCGCTCTCTTCGACCCTTGCCTCGAACCCGGATCGTCGGGCTTGGTTGGAGGGACACGTCGTCCATGGTCAATCCAACCAGTTCGGAGACGCGCAGGCCCGCCGCAAACGCGAGGTAGACCATGGCGCGGTCTCGTATTCCGTCTCGGGAACGGGGGTCCGGGGCATCGAGGATGGCTTGCATCTCCTCCGCGGAGAGGTAGTTGACGAGGCGGCTGTGGCACTTCTTGGTCGGGATCGCGAGGATTCGACGGACCTGCTCCAGGGACGAAGGCACCTGGTACTGGACGTAGTTCATGAACGACTTGATGGCGGCAAGACGGGCGTTCCTGGTGGTCGGGCTGTTGTGACGGTCGGACTCGAGGTGATCGAGGAAGGCGAGCACCATGGGTGCGTCCAGGTCCTCGAGGTTCAACCTCGATGGCGGAGTGCCCAGCCGCTGGCTCGCGAAACCAAAGAAGAGCTGGAAGGCGTAGGCGTACGTGTCGGAGGTGTGGCTGCTCGCTTGCCGCTCGAGCGGCAACCTCTTCTGGAGGAAGGCGGTGATGTGGGGCGCGATCGGGATCATCGAAGGCCTCCTTGGAAGTGCGCCTCGCACGTGCTCGCGATGTCCGTGAGCAGACGCGGCGTCGCCTCCAGGTACCAGTAGGTGTTTCGCACGTCGCTGTGGCCGAGGTACGTCGAGAGCGCCACCATGTGACGACCCACCGCGTCACGATGTTCGGGGGACGACTCGAGCGCCCTGGTCGCAAAGGAATGACGCAGGTCGTGGAGCCGAGGGCGGCGCTGCCCTGGCCGGCGGTCGAAGCGCAGAGCCTGCACGAGTCGCCAGAACACGAGGGCCGCGGCCGAGTAGGAGAGCCTCCTCCTTCTCCACGAGATGAAGAGGTGATCGTCTGCAGCGCTGACCTGCTGACGAACGGCAACGTACTGTTCGATCGCCGCCGTCGTGCTTTCGTGCAGGGGAACGAGGCGGCTCTTGCCGAATTTGGTCTTCCTGATGACGATCCCCTCGGCGGTGAGATCCTCGAAGCGCAACGCGAGAGCCTCAGAGACGCGCATCCCAGTCACGGCCAGCAGGCCGAACAGCGTGGAGTAGACGCGAGGCCGCAGGGACCCGACGGGCTTCAGCCTGGCCGCCTCTTCCATGAGCAGCGAGACGTCATCGCGCGAGAAGATGAACGGCAACCTTCGCCGGATCTGATAGCCACCAAAGGTGTCCGCCGGAGGGACGTCGTGGCGATCATCTTCGGCGTGGATGTGGCGTGCGAAGGCAACGACGGTCTTGAGTCGAAGGGCTCGCTGCGGCGGCGAGGATCCCCTGCTGGCCCAGGTGAGCACGGTTTCCGTTCGTACGTGATGCTCTCCTCGGCTTGACGCAAAGTGGACGAAGCTGCGCAGGAGCCGCTCGACCTTCTTCAACTGGAACCCGCATGCGCGCCGAACGGCGAGATAGGAGGCCAGCCCCGGCATCATCTCGACACCTCCGGCCACGGCTCGGCGACGCGAGCCAGCAGGTCGACATCGACCTTGGCGTAGATGATGGTCGTCTTGACGGACTTGTGTCGGAGGACCTCGGCGATTCCGCGCAGGGGGGCGCCCTCTCGGAGCAGCCGGCTCGCAAGGGAGTGGCGCAGCAGATGGGATCCGCGCGAGGGCGACTCCACACCAGCGCGGCCAAGAGCTCGCCGCACGACCAGCGAGATGGCTCCTCCCGAGGCAAGGGGCCTGAACGGCGCAAGGCCTCGCAGGAACACGTAGTCCGATCCCGTCGCCGGCCGGCCGCGCTCAAGGTACGCCAGGATCGCATCGCCAACGTCCTGTGGGACGGGCAGGAGAGCTTCGCGGCCGCCCTTCCCCACGATCCGAAGGGAGGCTTTCTCCCAGCAGAGATCATCAAGCCGCAACCCCGCGACGTCTCCGGCGCGAAGGCCCAGACGGGCAAGAAGAAGGAGGATCGCGCGGTCTCTCAGCCCGACCTTGCTCGTGGGATCGCAGCTGGCGATCAGCCGCTCCACGTTCTCAACCGGGAGGACATGGGGAAGTCGTCGCTGCGACCACGAGGCCAGTCGTGGCAGAGCTTGCTCGAGGCCGGCGCGGCATCTGCCTTCGACGGCCAGGTAGCGGAGGAACATGCGCACCGCCGCGAACACGTCGACGGCGTTTGCTTTTCCGGGCGCAGCCCTTCGCCGCACATAGCTTCGAATCCTCTCGGCTATGGTGAGCGCGGAGTTATGTTGAGCAGACGTTGTGCGCGGTTGTGAGCGGCGGCCGGCGCTGACCCTTCTCTCAACATAAGAAGTCGGCTACGACAGGCCTCCAGCGCCACCTGGCGCGGAAGGAGGCTGTCATGCTTTGCCACTACGTACGGACGCCGGCAGGCCAGCGCCGGCACCATCAAACGCCCCTCGGTCCTTACCTCGACGGGTTCGCTGCCGAGCTCGAGGGCCAGGGATTCGCCTTCGCGACGGTCCAATCGGATGTGAAGACGGCTACAGCGTTCGGCGAGTATCTCATTGCCCAGGGCAGGGCCCTCAGCGACTTGCGGGATGAGGACATCGGGACCTTCGTCTTGTGGTATCGGTCCATGCCGCGGCGGCCTGGTCCACGACGTGTGACACCAGAAGGGAGCCATGCGCTCATGGAGTCGCTCGTCGGAACCGTCCGAAAACTCCTCCGACACCTGCGATCCATTGGCGCGGTCCCCGTCGAGGAGACGCGCGCACGCGAGGTGCCCTGCGCCGAGGTGCTGAAGGACTACCTGCTCTTCCTCGAGATCCACCGAGGGTTCGCCGGCAGCACGGTGAGAATGCACTCGCAGGTGTGCGAAGCTCTCCTCCGGAAGCTTGGCGAGCGCCGCCCGGGTTTTCGGATGGAGGATCTCACGAGCGAGGCCGTGGAGGACGCCACGGTAGAGGTCCTGGCACTTGGGTCGGGACCACGGCGGGCCCAGATGATCTCCTTGAGCGTCGAGGCCTTCATCCAGCACCTCCGTGCTACCGGAGCCGTGGCTGCCACATGCCGTCCATTCCTCCCACGGCGACGGCGATACCAGCTTGCTGCCCTGCCCGCTGCGCTGGAGTGGAAGCAGATCGAGAGGGCCCTGGCGTCCATCGACCGTACCTCTGCGCTGGGACGACGCGACTACGCCATCTTCGCCACGTGCGCCACCTACGGCCTCCGCACCAGCGAGGTCGTCGGACTACGGCTCGACGACATCGACTGGAGGGGCGGCGTTCTGCGGGTGCGCCAGTTCAAGACGCGACGAGAGCTGCGACTTCCCTTAGTCCTGCCCATCATCGATGCGCTCGTCGCCTATCTTCGCGACCGGCGCGCCACTGATGACCGCCACGTCTTCCAGAAGATCCACGCACCTCTCGGTCCCATGACGCGGGCGGCCACGTACGGCGTCGTTCGGAAGGCACTGATAGGCGCCGGGATCAAGGCCGCCCAGTACGGGCCGCACCTGCTCCGCCACACACGAGCTACATCGCTGGTTCGACAGGGCAAGCCCCTCAAGGTGGTTGGGGACCTGCTGGGCCACCGCGTACCCGAGGCCACCCTTATCTACTGCAAGCTGGCCGTAGAGGATCTTCGCGGTGTAGCCCTGGAGCTACCGGAGGCGAGCCGATGAAGCCCACCGAGTTCCGGTTCCAGGGGCCCTTCGCATCCCAGACGGCCGCGTTCGCGGTCCACATGGAGAGGACCGGGGGTCATCATGTGACTCTCTTCCTCACACTCGCCCGGCTCGATCGCTTCCTCACGCTCCACCACCCAACGATCGCTCACCTCTCGCGCGACGTTGTCCGGGAGTGGTTCGCCTCCTTCTCGGGCCTCAAACGCTCAGCTCAGGATCGGTATCGGTCGGCAACCTTCCAGTTCTGCAAGTACCTGCGCCGAGACGATCCATTGACGGCGTGCCCCGAGGACTTCGTCCCCCTGCGACGCGACCGGTCCTTTCGGCCGCACATCTACTCGGTTCAGGAGGTGGCGCGGCTGCTCGACGAAGCACGACGGCAACCTCCAAGCCCCTCGCGGCTTCGACCCTGGACGCTGGAGCTGATCGTGGCGCTCCTCTACTCGGCGGGCTTGCGGATCGGCGAGGTGGTCCGGCTCGACGTGGGCGACTACGACCGCCTCGAAGGCACCCTGCTGATCCGCGAGACCAAGTTCGAGAAGACGCGGCTGGTTCCCTTGGCGAGCTCGACACGACGCCTTGTCGACGCCTACTTCGAGAGGCGGGGCGTTCTTGGGTTCGACATGGGGCCGGCGACACCCTTGATCTGGCCCCTCGCAGGCTCGCGCCCGAAGCGGGCCTGCCTGGGATCGGTCCAGCAAGCGCTGACGCAACTGATGCGGCAGTGCGGCATCAAGCCTCCCAAGGGAAGGGGGCCGCGCATCCATGACATGCGGCACACCTTCGCTGCCCACCGCGTTCTTGCGTGGTACCGCTCTGGCGTCGACGTGCAATCGCGCCTCCCGCACCTTGCGACCTACATGGGACACCGGGGGATCGAGTCCACCCAGGTGTACCTCACCGTCATCCCCGGCGTCCTGGAGGAGGCCAGCTCCAGGCTCGCGCACTTCGCCGCGTCGGCGTTCGTGGAAAGGCAGGATGGGCATGAGCAGGAATAGCAAGAGCGAGAGCCTCGGGCATCACATTCGGTACTTCCTCTCCGACTACCTTCCGCGCCAGCGCGACGCGAGCCGACATACGGTCCACGCGTACCGCGACTCGTTGAAGCTCCTCTTGCTCCACGTTGCCGGAGCCAGAGGAAAGGATGTCGCCGACCTGTCGGTCGAGGACTTGGACCGGAACGCGGTGCTGGCCTTTCTCGAGAGCGTCGAGAAAGACCGCGGAAACGGGCCTACAACTCGGAACCTACGGCTGACCGCCATCCGCTCCTTCTTCCGGGCCGTGGCTCAGGTCATGCCGGAGCATCTGGAGCAGACCCAACGACTGCTTTCCATCCCTCAGAAGCGTGCGGACAGTCGCGTCATCGAGTACCTGACCGTCGCTGAGATGGACGCCATCATGAAACAGGCGTCCATGCAGACGGTGGCCAGCCGGCGCGATGATGCGCTACTGCGGTTCTTGTACAACACCGGCGCTCGCGTGCAGGAAGCGTTGGACCTGCGCGTCCTCGGGCTACGTCTTGAAGAGCCCGCCCACGTCCGGCTCTTCGGCAAGGGCCGCAAGGAGAGGCTCTGCCCGTTGTGGCCGCAAACGATTTCGGCCGTGCAGCGCACGCTTCGCGACCGTCACGTAGAGCACGAACCTGACGCTCGCGTCTTCACGAACCGTCGCGGCGAGGCTCTCACCCGCTACGGCGTTAGGTACATCCTGGATCAGTACGTTCGCCTCGCCTCTGATACCTGCCCGACTCTCCGGACGAAGAACGTGCACCCCCACACCATACGTCACACGACGGCGATGCACTTGCTTCAATCCGGCGTGGACCTCAACACCATCCGCTGCTGGCTCGGCCACGTGGACCTCGCGACCACCAACCGCTACGTCGAGATTGACCTCGAGATGAAGCGACGCGCCCTCGGTGAGATCCAGTCCCCACGAGGCCGACGCCCCGCGGTGGTCGAGCAGTCCCTGCTCCGCTGGCTCGAGGCCCTCTGAACTATGTGCAGTCGTACGGCTCGCATCCGAGGCCCGACGAGGAGAACTGGCCTTCTCTCAACATAACGCCGCGCTCACCATAGCTGGACCGATTCCCTTGCCACACTCAGCCGCCCCAACGGCGTCCTCAAGCTCGCCGTCGAGCATCGCTTCGACAGGGCCGTCGAGCCCGTCGCGCTCAAGCTCGCCACCTTCCCCGACGGCTCCTGCCCCCACTTCGAGATCGACACGAACCCGGCTTCGTCTGGCGGCGCCGGTGATCTCGCCGGACTCGTACTCGACGAGCTCGGCAAGGCCATGCGGTCGCTGTCACGGACCGAGCTACGCGACCGCCTTCGCGTCAACAACAACCGTCTCGGCGTCGTCCTCGACAACCTCCGGCAGGCTGGTCACGTTCGACGGACAGACGACGGCTGGGCGCTCGACACCCCCCGGTCATGAGCCTCATCTCCTTCAAGGTCACCCTGCCGGAGCTCTCCACCCAGCACGCCATCCGTCTCTGCGACGAGCTCCAGGAAGTCATCGATGAGATCTGGCGGGTCCACGGAGACGCCATGACAGAAGTCTTCGCGCGGGAGGCCCCTTTCGAGCCTGAGCCTGACGGCTGGTGCTACACCGAGAGCGATCCCGAGGACGACGTCCCGTTCTGACGCTGGTCAGCTCAGCTCGCGTATCGTATCGACTCGATCCTAGGCACGCACCGATACGATACGGCGCCTCCTCTTTCGCCCGCTTGGCGCGGCGGTGACCGTGCCATCCGAGGAGCAACGAACTCTGCCCGCGGGCGCGCAACGCAACAGTGGGGACGGCAGCGACGCGATGTTGGGGGTCCTCCGCTTCGTTCGGGACAGGGAGCTTCGCTTCGCTCAGCTCCCTGCCCTCACTTCGCTCCGGCCCCCCAACATCGCGGGCGGCCGGCACCTACCCCGGTGCGTAGGACCCCACCCAGCTCGGAGGGCTGGGCGTCGCGTTGCGACGCCCCCGCGCCCGCCACCGCCTCATGGCGTGGTGTAGTTGTCGTCGATGGCACGATGTAGTTGACGCTGGGCACCACGATCCCTCCGCCGACGACCAGCTCGATCCTGGCGTCTTGCGCTCGACTCGCCTTCTCCACGAGCCGGACGGGATGGAACGCCACCTCCGGTTCGCCACCTACGTCGAGACGTTTTGCCCATCGTGCCAGCCGCTCACGTTGAATCCCAATCTCCGATGCAAACCTCCGCTTCGACAGCCCGCTCCGCCGCCACGCCGTCACTACCTCGCGGCCATCCGCCTCGCGCCAGTACAGCTTTCGCGTGATCTCGACCAGTCGCTTCATCGCCTGCCCCCTTTCGCCGGCTCTTCCGCACCGACGACGGGAGCAAGGATCCCGCTTCAGCCGTCGACACGTCGAGATGGGTCAGACCGTACGGATACTCATCCACTACGACGACGCCTACTCCCACGTCCTGCGCGCACGCCGCCGACCCACCACCTCCCCCGATCCGAGCCCCCCAGGATGACGTCCCTGCCCCGACTCGCCGTCGTCGCTGGGCTAATCTCATCCGAAAGATCCCATGAGGCCGACCCCCTGCTCTGCCCACGGTGCGGCGGCGACATCCGCTTCATCGCCAGCATCACCGACCAGAAACTCCACCACTTCTCCCCTTTCGCCGGTGGCCTGCACTGAAGCACTGAAGCTGCGGACGGGCAGCTAAGCGAGGTTCGCTGCTATCAGCCTCGGGCGGCTACAGCCTACTGCCTTGTTTGGGATTCGGGCCATGTGGCGCGTTACCACCCCGACTCGCCCGCAACTGCGTTCATGGTTCCCGCAGCGGCCCGAGAACTATCAACGCCCCGACGACGAGACCACTCGCCCAGGGAGCCTGCGTTGGGCGTTTGGGGGAGCTTAACCATTTCGGTCCCTTCGCCTTTCACTGATGGGCACCGACGACGACGCGAGGCGCCTCAGCCACGCCAGCGACGGATCAGGGTTTCTCTCAACAGCGCCCAAGACCAAAGGGCACGTGGCGGCTCCAACCGATAACGCCCCCAGGGCTACGGCGGCGTGAATCCCCAAGTAGCCTATCGAGTCGACGACCCCTTGATTCAAGCACCTCCCGAAGAGGTGTATTCCCAGCACCACACGCACGCCATGAGGCTCGATGCCGTCGCGAGACCGGCGCCCACGCCAAGTAGCCCGAGCTCACCTGGTTCCGCTGCCCCGGGACCTGTTTCAAGGCCCGACACCATCGCGAGCACCGAGGCATCATTTGCCAGTACCATCTTCCCCTCTTGACCGGCTGCAAGTGCAAGGTGTTCATTTCCCGCCAGGGTCTCGTTTCCCCGCTTTCGAACCGACTTGCACCCTTTCCTCCACCTGTCCTCCCACTCCCGAACTCGCCTCACCCGCCCTAACAGGTAGTAGTTGATTGCGAGACCCCCTATCACCGCGATGCCCCCCATGACGCCGTATCCTAGAGGAACCTCAAAGCTCCCAATGTAAGGCAGCTGCAGATTCATGCCCGCAGGCTGTTCAAGGGCCCATGCCACCAGCTGTTTCGGTGTCAACGCGCCTGCCTTCTCGAGCGCCGCGCGCGCACTGTGCTCCCGCGTCACGACCTTGGCAAGGGCTAGCAGCCTCATTGACCGATCGGCGAGGTCGAGCCTTCCGTCTCGCTCGATGACATCGTTCGCTACAATTCCGAGTACGCTCCCGTTCAACGACGCTAGATCTACACCTCGAAGCGCTCCATTGATCTCCATTGCGTGTTGCACGTGGCCGTAGAGGAACATTGCGATCAGAGCGCCCGCCACGGCTCGCGCGGCGGATACGCGCCGAAGCTGTACCCATGCCGTTTCGATTCGTTCCCGCTCGTAGGTAAGCTCTTGGTACTCGTCACTCATTCGACGCAGGCCTCATCTAGGACAACGCTCTCACTCAAGCGACCGTCGGGTTGGTGTGCCGTGGAAATGAGCATCGGCGTCCCGCTCCCAACCGGGATACGCCCTATTCCTGTCAGGCCCTCGGACCATGGAAGAGTGTCCGCCGACAAGTCCTGCGGGCTCCGGCAGTGAACATTCTCGTAACGCGCTCTTACGGTCCCATCTCCGGCCGCACCAGTGGTGGCTATGGACGACTGCATCGGAAGATAGTCTGTGGTCCTTGTGTTGTTTGTCGTTGTGACAATCGCAGCCTCGATCCCAACAAAGCCTCTGACCGTGTGGGCCGTGTTGCCGAAGAGATCCAGAACGATAACCTGCCGAGCAACCTCCGGGAAACGGCTGGTTGAGTCGCTCACGATGTAGCGCATCGCGGTTCTACAGCGTTCTGGCATCGCAACGTCGCCCTGGGGTGAAATAGCGGTTTCATTCCACCGCAGTTTCAGAGAGACCTGCCACGAGACGAGATCCGGTAGGAGATGTTGGCCTGACGTCTCACGCTTGAAGTCGTAGACCGTTCTTTCCTGCCCGTTGAGGAGGAATAGCGTACCGTCGAATCCGCAGCGTCGAAGCAGACGCCCCTCGGTCCACCGGAACGGTAGGCCGGGGCTTTCGAGTACCGCGTTCTCGGCGACGCGAATGCGAAGGAGCGCGGCGCGACCGCGTGGGGTGGCGTAGACGCCCAGAGAACGGACCGACACGTCGGCGCCGGCGGAGATGGGACGCGTAGTAACCGCGTCGCCTTGGAGGGTTTGAATCGGCACGTTGAGGCCGAGCTGCGTTGCCATCTCGTTGTCGTCGGACACGGTTAGGTCCACGAGCCCGCGGTAGACACGGTTGGCGACGAGATGACTCTCGCCCTCAGCGGAGACGGTAACCGAGAGCAAGCCCAAGGGGGCCGGCGGTAAGGCAAGCTCGGACGACTCTCTAAGCCCTGTCTGAGCCAGAGTACTCTCGTGTGCTACGGCGGCACTCATGGGACGCGGTAGGGTGTCTGTGCCGTAGGTCTTATCCGTGCAGCTAGACAGCTCTGCAAGGGGAACGAGCCAGAGGAGAACGCTCCGTGAAGAGACGCGCGCTCCGTTTGGCCGCACTCGTGCCGACGTTGTGCTGAGGCGGATCGCGCTCGGGGGAAGAGCGGCGCGAGAGGTGCTGCAGGATCTTGCGGATGCCGGCGTTTGCCTCGCCGGGCTTTCCTTGGACTTGGTCACAGGTACACGTACCGGAGTGTCTTCGTCGAGACGACCTGGCCCACCGTATGAGAGATGAGCGGAGCCGGCATGAGCGTCTCGGCGATGTTGGGAGGATCGAAGGAGGAGCCAGGATTGGCACGCTGCCAGTCCGCCCAGAGCTTGTCCACCATCGCGTGATGGAGCCAGAAGACCGGATCCGCGGGGGATCCGCCCGTGGCCATGTCCCCGCCGACCCAGATGTGCACCTGGCCGTGGATGGCGTTCAACGCCCGCTGGAAGCTCGAGAAGTCGGGCTGGCCGAGCGTGTTGGTGATCTGGGTGGGCGACGGCAGCGACGGAATCATCGCGCCAGGAGCGCGCGTGACTCCCCAGGCTGCCAGGTCCGAGGGCGCGGATAGTTGCGACGGCAGCGACGTGAACGCGCCCCAGTTCCAGTAGGGTATCGTGACGAGGGGATTCACGAGACGAAGCCGGTTCTCGATGCTCCACAGGTACTCTCGGTGCCAGGAGAGCAGATTCGCGCCGTGCGCGGCCCAGGCGGCGCCCTGCGTGGAAAACGCTTGCACGTGGAGCTCAACGTAGTCCGAGTAAGTGGGCGTCGGTATCCCGCTCTCGTGGAGAGTGTTGATCGCGTCGATGAAACGCGACCATTCCGTGACGGTGAGGGTCGACTGGTCCTTCCTCACCCGAAGACGGTACTTGGGATTGCAGAACCAGAGGCAGTAGGTCCTGTCCGGATGGAGCAGCTCGTCCTTCGTTGGGAAGGCGGGTAGGTCGATGACCTGGTTTCGGGGAGCAGCTGGTCTTAAGAGGCGTCGGCCCTTGCCCTTCAGGAAGGCTCGCGCTTGATTCGGGTCCTTGAGGGAGTCGAGCACGTCCTGGTTGTGGTCGGGATGCCAGTGCTCGACGACAGCCTTTCGGAGATTGTCCGAGACCCTGGGAAAGCGAGGCAGTCTTATCGGGGTTCGTGTCTTGGCCATTTGCAACAGCCCCTCGGTTGAGTCGGAACAGCGTTCGGGACGGTGACAGGAGTCGCGTACGGACGGGGCACATCGCGGATCTGGGGGTGAGCGTCGCCGGATCTCATGCGAGGTTCACGTCCCCGAACGCGATCTCGCCGGACGCGCTGACCGTGAACGCGTAAGCCTCCTTCTGGTCGGCCTTCCCGCTTGGCGTTGCCACGAGGACGCGGCTACCGTCGGTCCGGACATGGACGATCCCGAAGACGGACTTGTTGTACACGTTCGAGAATCGGCTCGCCGTCTTGCTTCGACCTTCGAGAGGCGTCACCATGGCCGGACCGATCCGCTTGAAGAACGCGACCATCTCGGTGACGTAGATCAGGGGCTTCGTGACGGATGGCCGCGAGTACTTGCCGAGAGCACCCACGAGACCTGCCCGGGGGTGGATGTACTCCTTCGTCTCGCTCTCGTCGCCGGAGGAGACGACGCTGACGACGGCCCGGATCGCCTCCAGGGTCGCGGGGCTGAAGTCCGCGGATCCGTGGTGCGGCACCTTGAGGACCTCCGATGCGAGCGAAACCCCTTCCGCCCGCGCGCGCTCGAGGAGCCGCTCCTCGGACTCCTCGTTGAGGTCGGCGCCGAAGAGGAAGCGGACGTTTCCGTAGACGAGCCGGAGGACGACGGAGTGGCCGTTGATCGTGTGAGATGCCGAGAGGGAGCGCGTCCCTGGCGTGTGGAGCAGGCGCAGCGCAGGCTTACCGCCAATTTCCTCCACCGATGGCCCCAGGACCTCGACCTTGATGTGCTCGTCGTCGAGGAACTCGAACTTCCCTCCGTCGCCGTACTCGAGCCGCTCCATCTTCGGCTTCTTGCCGTCGATGGTTCGTAGCGCCTTGAGGGCCGCGGCCCAGGCCTTGAACGGCGCGTTCATGCGCGCTTCCGGGACGGTTCGGAGGTCGTCTTCGAGCTCGGTCGCGTAGGCGACGCCATCGACCTTCTTCGTCGCTCCGAATGCCTCGTTCGCGGTCGTCTTCGTCCCCTTGACGAGCCCGTTGTGGAAGACGCGGTTCGCGCAGACCATCGGCTCGTTACCCTCCCGTCTTCCTTGCACGAGCTTCGTCAGGCCCGCGAAGTGGTCGGCGTCACCATGGCTGACGACGATCGCCGCGACATCGAGAGGGCCCGTCTTGAAGAGGTGCGCGAACGCCGCGGCGACGTAGCGCCGGAGATGACGCTCCTCACCGCCATCGAGGAGGATGAACCGACCCTTCGGGGTTTCGATCATGGCGGCATCGCCTTGGCCGACGTCCAGGAACCGGACCTTGAGCACGCCAGGAGACTCGCCGAGTCGGGCCTTCTCCGGAATCGCGCCCTCCCGCTTGATGACGTCGTACTTCTTCTTGGCCTCGTTCCATTGGAAGGACGGAAGGATGGCCTTCGTCTCGTCGGCGGACACTTCGATCTTGTCGCCCCAGAAGAGCGAAGCGATCAGGTTGTCCTTGGTCCGCTTCTTGCCGAACGCGTAGATCTTGACGACGTCATCGAGGATGTAACGGATTGGCATGACTACCTCCCGAGGAGATCCCTCTCCCCGCTGTGCTCGAGCGCCTTGGCCGAGGCTTCGTGGTCCGTGAGCAGCGTCTGCGAGGGCGGCGTGCCGGCGGGCGCTCCCATGCTGAGGTAGGAACGGAGCGCGGCGTCGGCGAGCACCCAGCCGTGGTTCATCAGCACGAGCTGTTCCTGGGTCGAGAAGGTGTCGAAGTCGGTGCGAACGGCCCTCAGGCGCTCGAGGAGCTTGCTTGCGTGCGTCGCAGGGTAGGCCAGGTTGCGCTGGGGGTACCCCTCGATCTCGGTGCCGATGCCCCAGTAGGTGCCCTTGTACACCCCGTCCTGGAGCGACGAGATGAGCCACCTCTTCCGTACCGCCTCGGCTTGGTTCGCGATGACGGAGTTGGCCCGGGAGAGCCGGCTGATGGCGGCTTCGCCAGGATCGACGTCGAGGCTGAAGGGCTTCCCGCCATCGGAAACGAGCACGGTCTCGTGGTCCTTCCAGACGGGCTCCGTCCCAATGTTGTCGTAGACACCCCCGTCGGTCAGAACGGTACGCCGCGTGAGCGCCCGGTGCTCCGGAGTTCCGATGAGGCACCCCGTCCTGGGAGGGCTCTCCTGCTGGAACGCTGCGGTTTCGAACTTGAGGACCAGCGGTGGGAAGGCGATCGTGAAGGCCGACGAGGCTGCGACGGCATCGGCGACGCGCGTCTTCAGCACTTCCGGTGTCGACGCGGTCCCGAGCTTCCAGTCATGCACGCCCGCGCCGCTGAACGTGAAGTCGACGCCCGTCTGCATGTTCGCCGCGCCGAAGACGAACGAGGGCCGCCCCGCCTTCTGGATGGCGCTGAGGTCGGCGAGCGTCATGTCGCCCACGAGGCGATCTTCGTAGGCGTCGGCGAGGAGTCCGTCGCGGAGTGGTCGTCGCCCCCACAGCCGATGCCAGTTGAGCGGGTTGAGGCGACCCGTCAGCAGAGGCCCGGTGCGAAGGTCGGCGCTACAGAACGCGCGCAGCTCCTGCTCGTAGGCGCCGAACCAAGGGATCGGAGAGCCTGCCGCTCCCGCCGACAGGGCCCTCCACTTCTTCGCGAGGAGTGCGCTCGCGACGGAGCCACCCGAGACCGAGCTGATGGTCCGGACGTCTCGAAGGAGACCGACCTCGTTGAGCCGGCGCATCGCGCCAAGGTGAAAGAGCGCCGCTCGGAAACCTCCCCCCGAGAGGCAGAGTCCGATCCCCGATCGATTCGGATCCGGCTTGTACGTCGAGTTCGGCAACGGGTCGCTCCTGGATTCGCCGCCGGGTTCTCTTGGAGTGATCGCTTGGAGTAGAGCAGGGATCGTAGCGCCGCCGCGAATTGATACGGGCCCCTCGCGCGAATGCGTCAGCGGGCCTCCCGATGACGTCCGACAACGGCGTTGTCGGACGTGATGGGCGCCGGTAGCGTTCGGCGCTCCAGAGGTGAGAGGATGCGCCTCCAACCCCGGTAATCCACCTTGCTTGCGCTCGTACCCAGGCACCCCCGCGAGGCTGAGCTTCCTCTACCGCCCGGAAGCTACTTCGATCGCGTGGCGGAGGCGACGACGGCTTTCCTCTGCCGGGGCCACGTCTCGAACCGGACTCGAGACCTGTACCGGCGCGAGATCGAGGCGTTCCTCGCCGATCTGGCGCCCTGGACCGAGGGACGGCTCTGGCACCTCTCGGCGGACGATCTCTCGCGTCACCTCGAGCGGATGCGAGATTCCGGTCGCGGCGCGGCAACGCGGCGTCTGCGCCGATCGACTCTGCGCGGATGGTTCCAGGCGCTGACCGCGGCCGGGCTCGTGGAGCGGAACGCGGCGCTCGGGATCGCGACTGAACGCGTTCCCGGACGGCGCCCGGAGCCATTGCCGGCCGACGAGAGGAGCGCTCTCCTGCTGGCGCCGCCGGCGACCTGCGACGGCAAGAGTCATCTCATCGGCCTTCGGGATCGCGCTTTGATGCTCACCGGGTTCATGCTCGGGCTCAGGGTCTCGGAGCTGGTGCGCTTGAGGATCGACGACCTCGTCGGATCCGACCTGGCGGGGATCCGGGTGCGTTCCTCCCGAGACGCGAACGCCGTCGTGCAGGCGGTGAAGCCCGTGCTACGCGAGCGTCTTCGCGAGTACCTGAGAGCGAGGCCCGCCGCGGAGCCGAGCGCGGCGCTCTTCGCCCGACACGGCCGCTGGGCTGGCGAGGGAGGGCCGCTCACCGTTCGCCACGTCTCACGGATCGTGAACCAGTGGTCGCGCGCGGCGGGGATCGCGACGCGCGTCAGCATGCGGACCCTTCTCGCGAGCCGCTCGACGGACACGACGGCCTGGAGCCGTCGCCATGGGAGCGAGGGCCGCTCGGGCGTGGTCTCCCGGATGCCGAACGCGGGCGTCGCCGCACCCGCGCACGAGCGAAGCGAGACGCCGACGGTGAGCGAGGAACACGATGGAGCTGCTTCGAGGGGCCATACCTACGATGGAAGCGACGAGGAGCTCCTCACGCTGGCGCGATCCGACGAGTCGGCTGCGCGCTGCCTCTTTCACCGGCACCGTCCACTCGTGGTTGCTCTCCTGCGGCACGTCTTCCGGGTGGACGAGTTCATGGTCGACGAGCTCGTGGACCAAGTGTGCGAATCGTTCCTCCGCTATCTGCCACGGCTCGGTAACGTCCGGGCCTACCTCAGAGCTGCGACCCGAGGAATCGCGCTCGACCACGCGCGGCGGAGGGCGAGCCGACACCAAGCCGTGGAGCGTTACCTCCGGACGCGTCCGACGGACGCAGTCTCCGACGTCGAGAACCGTCGCGCCAGAACGCATGATGTCGAAGCCGCTTTGCGCGTCCTCGACCGTCGTTTGCGCGAGCTCGTGATCGCGACGGTGATCGAAGGAGTCTCCTATCGCGAGATCAGCCTTCGCACGGGCATGCCCGTCGGGAGCATCGGTCCGACGATCGGGCGGGCGCTACGGAGGATGCGCGAAGAGCTGACGCGCGCATAGCGGCAAGCGGACCCGAACTCTGCCATCGCGCGGCGGCAGTTCGGCTGAGCCGGCAGAGGAGGACCGAGCGCCGTTCAGTGCTCAACGGTTCGCGCGGGAGTGGAGGCGTGACGGGACGGGCGGCGCGCGGCGCCGCCCGAACGAAGGCAAGCGCAGGAGTCGATGGTCAAGATCGGGCTCACCCGAGACAAGTGGTGCCCGGCGTGATCTGCCTGCCGGTTATTCCGCTCGGCCTCGCGGTCCTGGCTGGGGTCGTCGCGTGGTTGAAGCAAGGCGGGCGTGTACGAGTCGTGCTCGCGATCGATGGCGATACCCTCCTTGTAGCACGCGGGTTCGGCCCGGCCGAGAAGGTCCGGCTCATCGGCATCGATGCGCCGGAGCTCGGGACGCACTTCGGGGATCTGGCGCGGGTGTGGGTCGACCGGCAGGTCCGGGGACGATGGGTCCCGATGCAGGTTCGGGGGACCGATCTCTACGGACGGGCGCGCGCCTACGCCGAAGTCGAGGGGAAGGACCTCGCGAGGGAGCTGCTCATGGCCGGGCTGGCTCGGACGCTTCCGTTCCCGCACGAGCGGGCCGGGACCTACCTCGCCGCCGAGCGTGTAGCGCAGCGGGAGGAGCGAGGGATGTGGTCGCCGGCTGAGCCGCGGCGGTCTTCGCGGGAACGTGGTCGCCGGGGCGCCCGCCGAGATCGGTAACGGGCCAGGGGCATGAACGTGCGAGCGCTGGCACCAGGGCGCGTGATTGGCGACCTCTGGTCCGCCGTCAGATCGATCTTGGCGGAGGCGGAGTGCGCCTTGCCGACCGAGGAGGTTCTTGCTCGGATGCGAGCACACCGGGAAGAAGCGCTCGCGATCTTGCGCGCAGCTCGCGCGATCGAAAGCAACCCGAGATCCCGGCGCAGAGCGAAGACGAGGAGGTGAGAGACATGCCGATGGTGATCATCGCGACGTCGGACGGCGAGGTGGTCGAGGTCATCCGGATGGACGCGATCGCGCCAGGCGCGATCAGCGTGGCCTCGTGAAGGACGTGCTCGCATCGATGCGACTCGCCGACCAGCACGAGCGTCAGGTCGCGACGACGGGCCTCGGTCTGAAGGTGCGCCTCGTGCCGATGGCGACGGAGCTGCGGCGCAGGGGGAGGCTTCGTCTGCACGCGGCCTCATCGAGCGGTGGCAACGGTGGTCGCGCCCCTGCGGCGAAGCGATAGCGCGAAGAGAGGAGGACGAAATGGAACGAGAGATGGCTGCGGTCGAAACGATGCCTGCCCGGGACGCGCAGGATCATGACGAGGAGCAGCCCGCCGCCCGGCTGGTGCGGCTGGGCGCGGAAGCGCTCTCAGGTGCGGAGCTTCTGGCGCTGGTGCTGGGCGGCGGGGCAAGGCCGTTCGACCGCGCGGTGCAGGAGCTTCTCGCCCGAACCGGCGGGATCCGGCGACTGGCGCAGGCGGATGCGTTGGAGCTGGAGGCGGGGGGCCTGACTGCGGCGCGAGCTGCTCGGCTCGCCTGCGCGTTCGAGCTTGGCAAGCGCGCGATGCAGCGAGCGGAGGACCGCATCCGGATCGACTCTCCCGAGAAGGCCGCGGAGCTGCTCTTGCCGCTCGTCGCCCACGGCGAGAGCGAGAGGTTTCTTGCGCTCTATCTCGACGCCCGCAGCGCGATGATCGCGCGGCGGACGATCGCGATCGGGGCATGGAACGCCAGTCTCGTCGATCCGCGCGCGATCCTCCGGGCAGGTCTGGAGCTTCGAGCGATCAGGATCCTCCTGGCCCACACGCATCCCAACTCCGGCGATCCGACCCCGAGCTCGGAGGACATCGAGCTGACGCGCCGGCTCGTGGAGGCTGGCCGGGTCATCGGCATCGAGGTCATCGACCACATCATCCTCGGGGACGACCGCTTCGAGAGCCTTCGCACGCGGGGCATCGTGAGCTTCGGATGAGGGCCATGCCTCCCCCGCGCGCTCTACAACCGCAGGGCACGATGGAACCCGCGATGCAGCCCGAGGCTCGCTCCCGGCCCGTGTCGCCCCTCGTCGAGCTCGGGGCCCGTCGATCGCGCAGTCCTGCGCGTCAATGACTTCGCCGACGTGCGCTGCGTCCGAGGCTAGTCAATCCTGCGGCTCGTCATCTTCGGATGTCGTCAGTGTCAGCCTTCGGCAAAGCTCCTCTCGCGCAGCCAACACCCGTTCGGACCTGACCTCCGCGCCAAGACGTAATCCGTCGGCTCGGTCCGCGGCAGTTGTGTCGCTTTGAAGAACGGCAATCTCATAACGAAGTTTTGCCGCCACCCGGGTGAGCCTTGGCGCTCCAACAACTCTCGCCATCCGCAACGCCGAGTCCGCGTCGTGGGCCGCTTGGCGGAGAAGCTCGGAACGATCAAGCCCGCGCGATCGGAAGTCCTCGAGTACCGCCTTCCCTCGGCTGGTCAAGGCCTCGATCTGCCACAAGCGAAGGCCTCGTGAAGCCGCGACAGTAAGCGCTTCATCGGCAAGGGAGTAGGCGTGCTCGTACTCGTTGCGGTCTAGGGCTAGCTGCGCACGCGCGAGGAGGACTTCGGGTAGGTTCCTCAGATGTCCACCCTCGCGCACGAGGCTTTCTGCGCGCGAAAGATATCCATCGGCGAGTGATGGAGCGCTCTGGGTGAGGATGCTGCCGAGGAAGGTGCACCAGCGATGGGTGTCATCGCCTAGACCTGCTCCTTCGCAGAGGGCCAGACTCTCGACCGCGATGTCGCGAGCGCGGTCAACGTTGCCGCACTCGTACTCGAGTTGCGCCTCACGGAGCGCGGGGACGCTCCTAAAGACCGTTTGTCCAGTGAACATCTCAACGAACCGGTCGCCCCTCCTCGCAGCTACAAGGCACCGCCGCGACTCATCGAGCAGATCTAGTACGAGGGCGACATGGCCCAGCTGGGCGAGGCTGCAAGCGCGATTCCGTTCTAGCGTGACATTCCCTCCCTTCTCTTGGTACAACAACTCAACTAGGCGGTTGGACTCCAGCGCCATCTCGAAAGCCTCATCGAGCTCACCACATGAGACGAGAAGGTCGGCGTAGTTCTCCAGCGTAGTGGCTAGTTCCTGACGACCGTCCAAACCAAGGGCTCGGCGCGCCGCGATCGCCTCCTCGTGGTACCGGAGGGACGTCTCCACATCGCCACCGAGGTGCGCGAGGAGCGCCACCTCTCCCAGCATGAAGGCCAGCACTCCTCGGGGGAGCTGCTCCTCGACACAGCGTCGTCGCTCCTCGGTTGCGACGAACTGTTGGATACATCGAATCCCGGCATGCACGGCAGGCGCAGTCTTGATCAGTCTGCCATGCTGAAGGCGGTCCTCGAAAACGCCGTGAGCCTCGCGAATCTTCCCGGCAGTAATGAGGGCTTCAATCGCATCGCAAGCGCGGGCCACCACGAGAGCAGGGGGCAACGTTGAGCTCGCGGGGATCAGCGCTACCGCGAGCCTCCCGGCGATGTCTGGATCGCGCTTCAGGGCATCCGCGCGGATCTGCTCCCGAACTAGGGGGTGCGCCCGCCACGTTGGTGCTTGACCGTCTCCGCTCAGGCGCATGACAAGCCCCGCGCCCTCAAGGTTCGCGAGCAGCTTCGGCAGCGAAGCCTCGACACGTGTGGGGATGCGAGAGTCGATGCTCCGGATGGTCTGCAGAAGCACCTCGTTATCGGCGATCGCGATCATCGACAGAGCCGTCATCACCGCGCGGGCGTCGTCGTTCAGCGCCTCGTAGGAGGTCCTTGTGAGCCTGGCAACGACAGAGGCGAGCTCGTCCGAAGTCGCGCCCGAGTCTAGGTCGCTGGGGTTTCGAATGGCCGCGAGGGACGTGCCAGGTGGGAGGCTGGCGTAGAGTCGAAGCACCAGCGGGTGTCCAAACAGGCCCCTTACGATTGCCTCTCCTTGCGAGGAGGCTACCCCGTCAAGAACCCGGCGGAGCATGGGTTCTGCCTCGTCGGTCCGTAGGCCGCCCAGGGGTAGCAGGCGACCGTCCAGGCCAAGCCGGCGTAGCGCCCATTTCGGCGCCGTCTGGCAGGTCACGATCACCTTTCCGGTAATGCCACGGTCACCGAGTCCGGCAAGGATGATCTCTGCCGTGTCCCCTGGGAGTGCGTCAACATCATCGATGAAGATGCAGTGCCCCATCCCTAGAGCGCGCCGCAGGGGTGTGCCGGGGATGGTGCTGGGAGTCTTGCCCAGCGTTCGATCGAGCCTTGCAAAGAGGTCGTCAAGACTGGGCTCAAGTCGCGCGTTCCAGTAAAAGGCTTTCCTGCACGGTGTTCCGGAATCTCGGCGCAGCAGTTCCACGACGAGCGACGTCTTGCCGATCCCGGCCATTCCTTCCACAACTACGAGGCGGGTCTGTTCACCCCCGGTCCACTCGTCAAGTGACGCCAGCTCTGACTCACGTCCGACGAATCCTGGGGTCGGAAGGGGCAATGGCATTCCATCGGTGGGTGGGGAGGGCCCGGGAGACGGTTGTCGCTCCGGGATCTCGACAACCGACGGGGGCGGAAGCAGCCCGTCGAGTATCTTGTCCACGAGCGAGGGCGTGATGTCGATGTGTCCATAGGGGTTGGAACCGATCCGCGCCTGGATCGCGGAGAACGCCAGCTTGGGATCGCGGCAATCCATGGACGCGAGGAGGCCCGCGCCTGCTTCGATGACGGCTTCAAGGTCGCCGATCGCCTCAACATGAAGGCGACGCAGCACCGACTCGACCGCCTTCTCGTTGGTGAGCTCCATCAGGACATCTAGCCACGCAGCGTCGTCTCCGTCGGCGTGCTCGCGCAAGTACTGGAAGCTACTGCCCTCGTCGCGGAAGTTCTTGCAAAGCCGATGGAGTCGCGAGAGGCGCAAAGGTCTGTGGCCTTTGCCCGGCCGACGGACCGTGACTCCAAGGTTCGTAATGCCGGAGGGAGAGGGGGGGGGGGGAAAGCACGCGCGCGCGCCACGCGCTGCGCCGCGCGCGCGCGCGCGCGCGCGCGCGCGTGTGCGCCCGGCCCCCGGCCGCGGCTCAAGATTCGTAATACCAAGGTAGAGGCACTCCCTCGGGGACGTCAGAAGACCGCAGTCGTCCAGGGAATCTGCGTGTCGTGGCTACGTATCTGCCAGCGCCTCAGCGGGAGAGGACCGTGCTCGAGGCGTTGACCACTCGACGAGATCGTCCCACGAACCGGAGTCGATATCCTCCACGGTGAGGCCCAGGCCGGACCCGAGAACCCCGGGTTCTCGTCCGGAACAAGAGACGGACGGCCTCGAGTGACGCCTTGGCGAATCCTAGGGCGCTGCCACGGTCGAGGTCGCTCTTCCTTCTTCCCACTTCAAGTCCTTGCGACTCTTGGATCTTGGCGTGCAGAACATTCGGCGCTGGTCGCGCGCACCTGGCGAGAGCAGGGGCGTTGCGGTGCCACGGTTTCGGTCGATGACCTGCACGGCGCTGTGCTGATCAATCGCGACGGCCCGCGCCCGAGGAGAGTCGTACCGGGCGGGCGCATGAGCCGCGCCCGGATAGGCCGATGTACCAGGAGCTGAAGATCGCGGCGGAGCCGGGACCCAGGCACCGGTATGCAGGAAGTCGCCGCGAGTTCCGCGTATCTCATCGGCCACGTCATGGCGGACCCGCTCTGGGACCAGGCGTTCCAGGGCAGGGCGCCAAGCGTGTTCATCGCCTACGCGACGACCAGAGGGACAGCTCGCCCCTTCACCGCGAACCTTCGCTCCGGCGAGCGCGTGCAGTGGGGCCACGGCCCGGCGGCCGAGAACTGCCTCGACCTTCCGAAGGGGAGTCCCCATCGCTGAGTTTCGCAGGAGGTCGGACCTGACGCCGTCGTCACGACCGCGTACCTGCGCGACATCTTCCAGATCGGCCCACCTGCCCGCCGGCGCGCGTCGCGTTCATCTCGATGCCGCCGAGCGAGTGGGTCGACCGCGAGGCGGAGAAGGTTCGCGCCGCGTTCGGTGACGATGCGCGGGACGCAGTCAAGGGAGCGCTCCTTGCGGCGTACATCGATCGCCGGACGGCGCTCCCCATCCTGAAGGACCTGCGGTTCCAGCACCAGGCTCTACCGTTCGCTGCTCGGCTCGCCGCTCGCTCTGAGGAGATCGAGAACCGCTGGGACCGCGAGGGCATCTGCTTCGAGGGCATGGAGAGGTGCGGTCTCGAGGAGCCGGTCGCGATCAACGCGTCGCACGACGACATCGCGGCGCTCCTCAAGGCCGGGGTTCCGGAAGTTCTACGAGGAGGTCGTGAAGAAGATGGCAAGGATCGCAAGCGTAGAGGTGGCCGGGTACTTCCCGGCGCCAAGAAGGCTCCTGTCCAGCTTCAGCTCGACTTTGGCCTGGCCGTCGCCTGAGTCGTGTCGCTGGCGCAACGCCGTCCTCCTGGACGCTTGCGCGGGCGAGGGCGACGCGATCGTCGGGCTCCGCGACGCGTGGAGCTTGGAGCAGCCCCCCCTCCGCTTCGCGGTGGAGGCCTTCGAGCTCGAGGGCGAGCGCGCCGCGAAGCTCGGGAAGCGCCTCGGCCTGGGCTCTCAGCGCGCGAGCCTGCGTGCCGACGCCTTCTGCATCGAGTGGTGCGGCGACGGGGCGACCGTTCTCTGGCACAACCCGGTCTATGACCAGGACCCAGCCTTCGGCAGGCTGGAGCACCGGTTCCTCGTCCGGATGACACAGGCGATCCACGCCGGCCATGGCTACCTCATGCACCTGGTCCCGGCGCACGCGCTGGCCGCTTCGGCGGCGCACCTCGCCTCGCACTTCGACGGCATCAGGTGCTGGAGGCTCCCGGAGCCCGAGTACAGCGCCTTCCGCCAGGTGCTCCTCGTCGCGCGCCGGCGCGAGCAGCCGATCACGCCGGGCGCCGAGGAGGCCCTCGTCAGGCGATGGGCCTCCCACCCCGAGTCGCTGCCGGTCCTCCCGGAGCGCTGCTCGGATCCCGTTCGCGTCGACCTCGCGCCGCACTACAGCGTCGTCGCGAAGATCCGGCAGCTCGACATCGAGGCTGCGGCGAGGAGCTACCAGCCCTGGCAGGGCTCGGGCATCGGCCTCGGGGACGCGCACGATCTGCTCGGCTCCCGGATCAGGGTCGCGATGCCACCGAAGCCGACGCACATCGCGATGGTACTCGCGTCAGGAGCCTTCAATGGCCACGAGCTTGCGCCGAACGACAGGAAGGATCCGCCGATCCTCGCAAAAGGAGTCTTCCGGCGGGAGCTCGTGACCGTGGAGACGAGGGCGACCGGCATCGTGCAGATCGGGCGACCGAAGCTCGAGATCGCGATCCTCGACCTCGAGACGTACGAGTACCACCACCTTGCCCCCGGCACCGAGCCGACAGGCAGCGAGAGCCCCGCGAGCTGGAACGCGGCCGACGTGATCGTGAAGTACGACCGGGGCCTCAGCGATCTCCTCCGGCGCCAGTTCCCGCCGGTCCACGATCCGTCTGAACCGAGCCACGAGCTGCCGCTGCCCGTCCTCGCGCGGCCTCCATTGCCCGCCCAGCGACACGCGATCCAGGGGGTGCTGAAGCTTCTTGCGATGGGCCAGAGCCCTTTCCTCGATGGGGAGGTTGGCGTGGGCAAGAGCCTGATGAGCATCTACGTGGCTGCCGCCCTGAGCCCCGCGAGGCGAGGTCCGATCGTCGAGGCGCTCGCGCGCATGGGGTTTTCCGCGGAGCTTCGAGTCGTTCGCCGCGCGCTCGTGGTCTGCCCGCCGCACCTGCTCAAGAGCTGGACGGACCAGATCCTCGCCACGAACCCGGAGGCGAGGGTCCAGATCCTCGATGCGGCAGGCGACCTCGACAAGGACGCCGACTTCTACATCCTGAGCCGCGAGCGGGGGAAGCTCGGGTACGGAGTCCGCGGCGTCGACGGTCGCTGCCCCGGGTGTGGCGTCCTAGTCGATGCGCCGCCCGCGGAGCTTGCCACCGGACGCGTGCGCTGCAAGGCCAAGCGCGTGAGGGCGCGCGACGCCTACGCGAGGGCGGCGATCCTGATGGCGGTCGCGCTGCGCCGCGCGTTGCCCGACAGCTCGCTCGTGATGAACCTCCTGCCACCGAGGCTCGCGATGCGGGAAACGGTAGCGGGTAACGTGCGCGACGATCTCCTGGTCGACGTGCTCGGAATCCTGATCGCCGAGGCACACCGGCACCTGGAGCTGCGGCAGCTCGACTGGATCGAGACGCTCGCGAGGTGCCTCGGGCAGGAGGAGCGCATCGCGGGCTATCTCGAGGCAAACTTCGCCACGTCGCGAGTCGCCTTCCTCGTCGAGCAGACGGTGGCCAAGCTCCGGACACCGAGCGATGCGCCGTTCGAGGCGAACGAGGCCCTCGGTCGGATGCTCGAGGGTCTCAGAGCGGCCGGGGCATGGGAGGTCTCGAAGGAGTGCGGGGAGCCGCTCTTTGGACCGGCGCCCCCGCGGCGGGTAGCGCTTGCGAAGCACATCGCGAAGCGCTACCGCCGGCGCTTCGATTTCCTGATTGCCGACGAGGTTCAGGAGTACGCGAGCCCGTCGTCGGCGCAGACGAAGGCGCTCCATCGCCTCATCGCGCTACCCGGCATCTCCACGCTCGTGCTCAGCGGATCTCTCTGCTCCGGGTACTCCAGCTCGCTTTTCAACTCCTGGTTTGCTCTTTCGAAGACGTTCCGCCGGGAGTTCTCGCGATCGGACCGCGCGGCGTTCATCCGCAGGTACGGATACCAAAAAGTGCTCGTCGAGATCGACGACGCGCTGTCCCGGAAGTTCGGGACGCAGAGCGATCGCGAGCTTGACGGCTGCCGCGTGATCGGCGAGGCGCCGGGCGTCGCGCCGCCGTTCGTGGTGGGCCATCTCCTGCCGACCTGCGTGGTGCTCCACAAGGAAGACCTCGCCCTCGATCTGCCACCGATGACGGAGACGCCGGTGCGCATCGTGGCCGAGACGGCGGAGGACGAAGCGCTCGTTACCGAGTACAGGAGGCTCGAGCGCGAGCTACTGGAGCGCATCGGTGCGGACATGTTCAAGCCCGACCGCGCGGGACGGCTCCTCGGCGCGCTGGTCGACCTGATGTCCTTCCCCGATCGCTCCACCGACGACCTGCCGGAGTACGTCGTCAAGTACCCAGAGAGCTGCGACAACGAGGTGATCGCGACCGCACGGATGTTTCCGTCGTCATGGCGGACGCCGAAGGAGCGGTTCCTCCTCAAGGAGCTTGGGGATCGCCTCCGGGCTGGCGAGAAGTGCCTCGTGTTCGTGCAGCACACGAGGACGGGCCTCGCGCAGCGCATCGTGAGGCTGATCGCCAAGCACGTCACCGGACGCGTCGTGCTCCTGGATGCGGCGAAAGTAGGAACGGCCAAGCGCGAGGCGTGGATCGAGGAGCAGATCAAGCGGGGCGTGGAGGTGTTGATTTCCAACCCGAACACGATCCGGACTGGCTTGAACTGCCTGACCGCGTTCAGCACGGCGATCTGGCACGAGCTCGACTACAGCGCGCTCTGCTGGAGGCAGGCAAACGGTCGGCTCCACCGCTACGGGCAGCGAAAGCGAGTCTCGATCCTCCTGCCCTTCTATGGCAACACGGCGCAGGAGGTCGCGAAGGATCTCGTGGCGAAGAAGACCACGGCCTCGGTCCAGGTGGACGGCATCAACTTCGAGGCGGCGCTCGAGGCAGCCGGCGCGAGCTCGGGGAACAAGGACGTCGAGACGCTGATGTCCATCTCGCACGCCGTTTACAGGGCGCTCACAGGAGCACGCGCGGCCTGAGATGGGAAGGCAGCATCGCGGCGCCGGAGGGCGCCGCGATAGCAAGAGGTCGATGAACGCACGCGATGGGTCCTTGCGATACGAGGTCTGGCTCGATGTGGCCTGGATGCGGCTCTCCGATGGCGCGCCCTACGTCGAGTACGGCGATCTGATGCGTTGCAAGAGGCGCGAGGAAGCCGAGGCGATCGCGAGGCGGCAGTCCCGAGAGGGAGCGGTCCTGATCCTCGACACGGAGACGGGCGAGGTGTGGGAGCCGGAGCGATCGACGTTGAGCCGGTCGGTCGCGTGAGGGACACGACAATGTCGCAGAACGGAAACGGCCAGTGGATGGACGACGCGACCTGGCTCGCGGCGCGCCGCAAGCTCCTCACCGCCACCGACAGCCCCGCGATCCTCGGGGTCCATCCCACGAGGTCCGCGTTCCAGGTGTTCGTGGAGAAGACCGAAGGAGTGGAGCTGACGGAGCCGAACGAGGCGATGCGCTGGGGCCAGCGGCAGGAGCCGGTGATCGCCGAGGCCTACCAGGAGGAGACCGGCCGCGACGTGGCGCCGCCGCCCCAGCGCCTCACGGTGCACCCGACGATCCCGTGGATGGGCGCATCTCTCGATCGTCTCGTCATGGACGGGAAGCGCGGGCTTGGCGTCCTCGAGCTGAAGGTGACGAGCAAGGACGTGTCCCGGGCAATCCCCGCCCACTGGCAGGTGCAGGTGGCGCATCAGATCGAGGTTGCCGGGGTCGAATGGGGTTCCATCGCGGTGCTGATTCGGGGCCAGCGGATGGAGTGGTTCGACGTGGAGAGGAACGACCGCTTCATCAAGGCGCTCCTGCGAAGGCTCGCAGAGTTCTGGGCCGAGCACGTGCTGAAGCGGGTGCCGCCGCCGGTCGACGGCTCCGAGAGCTGCTCGCGAGCGCTCGCGGCCTACTATGCCGCGTCGAGGGAGCAGGACGTCGACCTCCCTGCCGAGTCAGCGGCGTGGGCGAAGAGCTACCTGGAGGCGCAGGCCGAGATCCGGCGATGCGAGACGAAGAAGACGCAAGCGCAGAACGCGATCTGCGCGGCCATGGGCGCGGCGACCATCGGCAAGGCCGCGGATGGAACGAGGTTCTCGTGGAGGCCCACAGCGAAGGGCGGGCGGGTCTTCCGGGTCATGGGACGTTGACGGAGAAGGAGGTGCGATGTGACTCAGATGGTGAAGGTGAACGGAGACGGCGAGCTGGCGGCCCCGGACAGCAGGATCGACGCGCAGACGATCTTCCAGCTCGTCACGAACGGGGACTGCTCGCGGCTCACGGCGCGGCAGAAGCTCTCGTACTACCGCGCGCGGTGCGAGATCGCCGGGCTCGACCCGCGTACGACGCCGTTCGAGTTCGTGAGGTTCCAGGGCAAGGAGATCCTGTACGCGAAGAAGGCGGCGACGGACCAGCTGAACGACAAGCACGCGATCTCGCATGAGATCCTCGGCGAGGAGACGGTCAACGGGATCCGCATCGCGAGGGTGCGAGCCAAGGGCAAGGAAGGGCGGTTCACGGACGACGTCGGCGCCGTGGCGATCGAGGGGCTGAAGGGCACCGAGCTCGCGAACGCGCTCATGAAGTGCGTGAGCAAGGCGAAGCGCCGGGCGACACTCTCCTTCTGCGGCATGGGGATCCCCGACGAGATGGAGCTCGACACCATGTCGAGCATGAAGCGCGTGGGGCTGCCGGCCGAGGCGAATGGCGCCACGCCGCCCGCGGCGCTGCCGCCCACGCCGGCGAAGGTCGAGGCCACGGCTCTCGACGCCCTGGCGTCAGCGCTCGAGGGCGAGGCGGACGGCAAGGAGAACCCGTCGTGATGCTGCGCGTCGGCAGCGACCGGAGGCGCCCGACGTTCTTCGAGGGGGAGATCGTGCGCGTCGCGCACGACATGCTCCGCGGCGACCACGGCCTGGTGATCGCGTGCTGGCAGCTCAGGATCGCGCAGAGGCGCACCGACGGCTGGGCGTACTTCGCTCAGGCGGTGCCGATAGGCGTCTGGCCGGCGAGGTTCGCGTGGCTGCCGGAGTGCTACATCGTCCCCACGGGGATCTGGCGCCCGGTGAGGGCCTTCCTCGACCAGGACCGGTGGTTCGCGCGCGCCGGGCGCGAGAGCCAGCTGGCAGCGCGCCGGGAGACCCTCGTGCTCCGCTCTCCGCTTCCGGTCGAGGCGGGTCTCGTCGCGCGGCTTGACGAGCTGAGGCTGCCGTTCCGTGGCACGACACCATGCAGCTATGGCCATCACCTCCGGCAGCTCGTCAACTGATGAAAGGAGCGGTCATGAACCAGGAAGCAACCTCGTCCGAGGTCAACTTTGCAGACAGAAGCCCGATCCCGTGCAGCGGCTGCGGGAAGCCGCTCGGGTTCATCCAGTCCCTGATGTGGGACGTCTGCCTTCCCTGCGTGCGCGCGCGGGCAAGAACCGTCGCGAGGAGCGGGAGGTGCGGGTGCGGAAGGGAGCGACGGCCGGTGGAGGTCTCCCAGGATCGGCACCGGTGGATCTCCTGCAAACGATGCCTCGGCGCGATCAGTCAGCTCCCGGATCTGCCGTTCGCTACGGCAAGGAGGTAGCGATGAAGCAGGACCACGGAAGCGGATGGTTCGGCGTCTCGAAGCCGGGGCTCGAGAAGCTCCTGGGCGGGAAGAACCGGGCGTTCATCCTCCACGAGCTGTTCCAGAACGCTTGTGACGAGGACGTCACGCGCATCGACATCAACGTCATTCCGATTGCCGGGAGGACGGCGTTCCGGATCCAGGTGGAGGACGACGTGCCCGAGGGATGGAGGGACATCGAGCACGCCTACATCCTCTTCGCCGAGAGCGACAAGAAGCGCGACCCCACCAAGCGCGGGCGGTTCAACCTCGGCGAGAAGCTCGTCCTCGCGGCCTGCGAGAGCGCGACGATCGTGACGACCAAGGGGAGCGTCGCCTTCGAGAGCGACGGGGCGACACGCCGCACCCTGCGAGAGCGCGGGAGCGCGGCTCGCTCTTCGACGCCGTCGTCAAGGGGACGCGGGAGCAGATGGAGGAGGTGATCGCCGCCGCCGGGCGGATCCTGATCCCGGAGGGTGTGACCGTGACCTTCAACGGCGAGCGGCTGGAGCCGCGCGTCCCGGACCGCGTCTTCGAGGCGACGCTCACCACCGAGATCGCCGACACATCCGGAGCGCTGCGGCGCACGAGGCGGAAGACGTCCATCAGGCTCTACACCCCGCGTCACGGGGAGAGCGCCTGGATCTACGAGCTCGGGATCCCGGTCGTGGAGACGGGCGACCGGTGGGGCGTCGACATCCAGCAGAAGGTGCCGCTCGGCAAGGACCGTGACAACGTGCCGCCAGCGTTCCTCCAGGAGGTGCGGACCGCGGTGCTGAACGAAGTGCACGCGTCCATCGCTCCGGACGACGCGGCCGAGCCGTGGGTGCGAGCGGCGGCGGGAGACCCGCGATGCAGCGACGAAGCGACCCGGTCCGTCGTTACCCATCGGTTCACGGATCGGCGCGTCGCATTCGACCCGAGCGACCTCGAAGCCAACCATCGCGCGGTGGCCGCCGGGTACATGGTCGTCTCGGGAGGGTCGATGTCCGCCGGCGAGTGGTGCAACGCCCGCCGCGCGGGAGCCGTGCTGCCCGCCGGCAAGGTGACGGGAACGTCGCGGCCTCTGGCAGGTGGCCCGTTGGTGGAGATCGTCCCGGAGGAGGCATGGACGCCGGGAATGCGCGAGATCGCCGCGTACGCGATGAGCGTTGCGCGGCTCCTCATCGGCCGCGACATCGCGATCCGGATCGTTCGGGACATGGGAGGCGGCTTCGATGCGAGCTACGGCGATGGCGTGTTGACGTTTAACCTCCGAGCGCTCGGCGCGTCGTGGTTCGAGCGAGGGATCACCGAGGCGGTCGACGAGCTTCTGCTTCACGAGCTGGCCCACGAGCACGAGGGGAACCACCTGAGCGACGGGTTCCACGCCGCGATCTGCCGCCTTGCCGCGAGGATGATCCGGCTGGTGCGGGAGGGTCTGCTGCCGCAACCGCCGGGAGAGCGCCGCGGCGTTGGCCGGCTGGCAGCGGACGAGATGCGGCCCGCGTGACGCGGTCTGCGCGAAGATGAGCCCGATGGCGTATCGCATCGTCTACGAGGTATCCGCGGAGGAGCACCTCTCACGCCTGTCGGCGCGCGACCAGGTGCTGGTCGTGGACGCGGTCGATCGCGCCCTCGAGCACGAGCCGACGCGAGAGACGCGCAACCAGAAGCGGATGAGGCCCAACCCGATCGCTCCCTGGGAGCTGCGCGTCCGGAGCCTGCGCGTATACTTCGATGTGGACGAAGACACGCGCACGGTGACGATCCTCGCGGTAGGCGTCAAGGATCGGAACCGCGTTCGGATCGGAAGAGAGGAGCTGCCGCTATGAAGACCCTGGCGATCGAGAAGGCGCGGCGGTCTCTCTCCCGGTACGCTCGGGCCACGCACGACGACTCCGAGCCGCTGGTGGTCACGGACGGGGGCACGCCGATCGCGGCGCTCGTGCCCCTCGATGGAGTGGACGTGGAGTCGCTCAGCCTCGGGAGCAACCCGGAGTTCATCAGGCTCATCGAGCACGCTCGGAAGCGCGCGAAGGCGGGCGCAGTGCTGACGGCGGCGGAAGTCAGGCAGCGCGTGGCTTCGAGAAGGGCCAAGAGGAGCTAGAGAGAGCCCTCGTCGTCTGGCGCCCGGCAGCGGTGCGATACCTCCCGTCGTGAGCGCTCGGTCCCGCGGCTTCCGCGCGTGGAGCGCTCGCCCGACGTGAGAGACGAGGAGGGCCGCGCGGCGGCGCCGCGCGGCAGGAACCGCAAGGAGGCGAGCGAGATGGCACCGACGCGCAACTGGTTCTCGAACATGCTACCCATGGACTCGGCGCTTGGCTACCAGGGGCTCTCATTCCCCACGGTGGAGCACTTCTACCAAGCGATGAAGCTCCGGAAGGACGACGTTGCCGGCCGCGCCGTGATCGCCGCGCTTCGCTCGCCGTTCGAGGCGAAGCGCGCCTGCAACACGGCGAGGCTGGAGCGCGAGGGCCGGCTCCGCGAGGACTGGCACGACGTGAGGCTCGCGGTAATGGAGTTCGCATTGCGGCAGAAGTTCGCGCGCGGTACGAGCTGGCACCGGAAGCTCATGGCGACGGAGGGCGAGATTGTTGAGTGGAACACGTGGTCAGATTCGTGGTGGGGAAAGGACGAGAGGACGGGAGAGGGCGCGAACCACCTGGGACGCATCCTGATGACAATCCGCGCTGAGGGACGCAGTGGTCAGAGGGAGACGAGACGACGCCGAAGGCCGAGTCCCGGTCCGCGACGCGGGTCGTGAACTTGACGCGGGAGGCTTACGACGTCTACATCGGACGCGCCGGCTGCGGAGGCGACGGGAGGTTCGGGAATAATGCCGCGACCCGAGTCATGCCGAATCTTCCGACCTCGCGCACCACCAGCGGGGCACTCACGGGAGGCTGTTCGGCATGATTCGACGGCTGCTGCCCCTCCATTCCACCGAGCGCCGCTATGCGAGTTCGTCGTCGAGTTCTCGAACGCCTGCCCTGGCGATGGGACCGAGCCTTCGGCGAGCCCGATCTAGGTGGTCCCGTACGCGCCGCCGTATTGCCCTTTCGGGCATGCCCTTGAGATCGTTCCGAAGCTTTTCCGCCTCCTCAAGCAGTTCAGGCGTCAGGTAGCGCGCGGTCTCTAGCTCCATCATCAAAGGCAAGTGCGACTCGCTCGCCTTGCCGACGCGGCGCCGCACTGGGCCGAAGGCCAGGTAGTTAACGAGGAAGTCGGCGCTCAGAACTGGCGAGTCTGGCGGGCGCTCGCCCATCGCCGCCTCTAGCTGCGAGTACAGCTCAAAAGCCTGACGGTCCACCGTGAGCCACCACGCGCTGTAACCAAATGGCGACGAGTGTTCGTTCTTGCGCAGGTGCGTAACTCCGCAATAGCACTCTACGTCATGCTCGACGAGCCTCGTGATCGTCATCTCGTCGAGGGAGACGCCGTATTGCTCGCGACGACGCTTGTGCGCCTCATGCCACACGATCTGAAGCGCATGGCGAAGCTCCGGTGAGGTGGCCTCGCGCTCCGACAACAGTTCCCGCGTCTCGATGTGCCATTCCTCTCGCAAGTAGTCCTTGATGTCCTGTTCAGGCCGCGCATCCCCGCGAAACCGTTCTAGCCAACTTCCAAACGACAAGGGGGAGCGTCCACTGGCGATGAACCGACTCAGCAGATACGGCATCGGACCGACCCATCCCCCTCGCCGCATGCGAGCACACGTTAGCGAACGGTTCATGTGTCGCTCTATCTCTTCCACGATCCCAGATGTCACAAACAGTTCCAACCCGGCATCATCTGCCGCGCGGATCATTCTAGTGAAACGCCCAGGGTCTGGTTCGAGCAGCGTCTCGGCGAGAAGCGGGAGCGTCACAGAGGCGTCGAGCCAAACCTGGCCGTGCGAGAACATCTTTTCCACCGCGCGCTGTACATCGGGAGTCTGCCGCAAGAACGCCAACAAGGTGTACGCATCGGCTAGACACCGCATGTGTCGTTGGATAGCCGGGTCGTCGCACTGCAATACTTCACGAACGCACGGCTCCAAGAGCGAGAACCAGTTGACATTCCTAACCTTCGGCAGTTTCGTCCTTGCAACCTCTCGCGTGAACAGCGTGCTATGGTCGCCATCGGCCCACACGACCTGGGTCCCCGTCTGTACCGCCGCGGCGAACGCCTGACTCTTCTCAAATAGAATCGCGTCGGCCGTGGCCCGCACGCAGGCAGCCAACTCGTCCCGATGAGCTTCGACACCTTTGACACCGGCCACCATGGCATCTGTTATCGACGACACCGCGGCCATGAGCTCTGCCTCGGCGATGGCAGCTTCGGTCTTGAACTCACGAACCCGTACGCGCTCGCTATGAGCAAGACAGAACTCATCCTCCTTCATCCAGTGCCTCACGGCGCGCTTGAGAAGCCGCTTCAGAGCGGAGTCCACCAGCTTGTCCACTTGATCTGTCGAGTGACCTGGCAGAAGTCGGCGAACACCCTGGTGCACTTGGGCACGTGCTAGGCGCGAGTCGTTGTCCGTGTTTGCTAGCACGGCACGAACCAAGGCCTCAAAGGCAACCCTGGTCAAGCCCTTGTCCCGAATGTCATCCTGCCATTGCAAGCCCAAGAACGTAAGAGCGGCTACCGCCTCCGGGGAGGTGAGCTGCGCCGGTGGATGATGGCTGATGCCCTTATCGGTGAGATACGGGTCCACAATGGCAACGGCGAGCTCTTCCCCTGCTCGCTCGGAGGCCCGAGACCCATTGACACGGTCCAAGAACCATGACTTGTCGCGCACATCGAGGGCGACGCCGTTCTTCCGAAGCTCTCTCTTCAGGTCGTCGGCAGCCGCTGCAATCGCTTGGTTGCTCAGATACACGAGTATTCTCGCGTCCGGGAGGGTCTTGGCGAGACGCGCGGCTGTAAGGCGAATCTTTGAGGTCCAGTCGCCGGCGACGGAGTACTGAAGCACGACAGAGGGTTCCGTTCCTGGAGAAAATAACTCGCTGTCCCTCCCCTCATCGCCCGATGGCGCCGCCACCGTGCGAAGGTCGTCGAATTCCGCGGCAAGGAAGGAAGAGGCGAGCCTCTCAAAGCGCTCCCAGTCCGAGGGTCGCAACAGCTCAAGAGCCAAACGCAGGCGGGAACCAAGCATGAGACCTCCGTGAACGTGGCCAAGCGTACCACCCTGGTCGGCGCTGAAGGCGGACGGACGGCGGACAAGAGGGCTGAAGCGGCGCCGAGGGGCGGCGAGATGCGACTCCTCCGGCCCCCTTTGGGCGAGCCCCGCGCACGGCTGCAGCGGACCCGTCGTTGCTCTGGCGTGTCGGCGGCCGGCAACTCGCGCGTCGCGCGCGCAGCTTCGCCACGCGCTGTAGGCGAGGTTCTGGTCGACGGCCTGAGGAGCCGAGACGCGACACGGCGGCTGCGCGGAGATCCTCGCTTAACTCGCTGCCGCCTCGGGGTCAGATCAGAGGCCCTCGAGGAATGCCAAGAGTCGATCTCCTGGCCGAAAGCGGCCGCCGCCGCGGGCGTTCAGCGAATCGGTGCGGGCGAGCGCCGCCTCCTTGATGGCCAGGTTCGCATGCAGGTACACCTGGGTCGACTGCACCGACTCATGGCCGAGCCAAAGAGCGATGACGGACCGGTCCACGCCATGCAGGTGCAGGTCCATGGCGGCTGAGTGACGCAGCACATGAGGTGAAACGCGCTTTCCCTTCAAGGCCGTGCAACGGTGGCTGGCCGTGGCGGCGTGCTTGGCCACAAGGTGCTCGACGGCATCCCGACTCAGACCCCCGCCGCGGATGCTCGGAAACAGCGGCGCCGAGGACTCTCCCCCCTGCTCGTGCATCCAAGAGCGCAAGACGGTTCTCGTCTCCGTCCGCAGGGGTGTGCATCGCTCCTTTCTCCCCTTGCCTCGGCAGCGCACATGGGCACCGCTCCCCAAGACGGCGTCCTGGCACCGAAGCCGAATTAGCTCCGAGACTCGCAGGCCGCACTGCACCGCAACGAGCAGGAGCGCTCGATCGCGGCGGCCGATCCATGTCCGGCCGTCAGGAGCAGCCAGCAAGGCATCGATCTCGCCTCGGCTAAGGAACTCAACCGGGGCCCTGCTGTGGCGCTTGGTGGGAATGGCCAGGACGCGCTGAATCAGGCCGCTTTGACCGGGCTCGCAGAAGGCAGCGTACTTGAAGAAGGAGTGGATCGCCGCAAGGCGGACGTTCCTCGTACGGGGACTGACGCCGCGCTCCTTCTCCAAGTGGTCAAGGAAGGCAACGATGTTTGGCGCAGCCAGGGCCTCCCGTCGGTTCCCGCGCCTCGCCGCCTGGTACGGCTCTGCCATCCGCGCCGGCAATAGCGGCGTCGCGGTGTGGCGGGAAGGCAACGTCTCTCTCGCGATGTTCCCGGTCAAGCGCGACTGGCGGCGCCCCGCCTTGCTCCCGCTGATCGAGTCGTGCGCGCGCAGCCTCGTCGCCAACCCCGACAGGCAGCCGCTCGTGTTCCTGCCACTCGTGGGATGCGGCTACGGCCGGCTGGCAGAGGACGATGTGCTCCCGATCCTGCGTGGCGCCCTCGCCGACGAGAGGTTCGTGCTGGTCCGGAAATCGTGACCCGGTGAGCTGTTCGACGCCGTGAGGAGAGGAACACCACGGTTGACCCGTAGGGGCCACGATGAGTAATCTACTACTCACAGGGAGTTCAGACTTTGGCACGTTTTCAGGCCCAGACAAACGCCGTTCTCGACGCCCAGCTCGAGGAGCTCAGGGATCTCCTTGGCCTGCGGGTCAGCGAGAAGGCTGAGCTGCTTCGAGAGGCTGCCGACCTTGCCTCGTGGGTCGTGCGGCAGACACGGGCCGGTCGCCGTGTTGAGGCAAGACGGGGCCGAGAGGTGAGGGTCCTCGACCATCCGTCCGTGGGGCGGCTCCTGCGGGCACGGGATGAGAACGTCCCGCGAGTGCGCGTCGTCCTCGACGAGGAGGAGGTGGCGCGCCTTGCCAAGGTACTGAGGCGCGGCTTCTCGCCGACTCCCGCGCTTCGGAGGTCGCTCGCCGCGCTCGGAAACCCTGCGCGGCAGGGTCCCGTGGTCCGCTGGAGAGACAAGGGATAGGGCGGTTTGGGCCCCTTGCGTGTCGAGGTCCTGGAGCGGCGGCACAGGACCCTCCTCAAGGAGTTCCGGAATCAGCACCCGCCGCTTGTCGAGTACTTGCGTCGCTACGCGCTGCGTCACGCCGAGAAAGACCAGCTCTCGCGAACCTACCTGGCGCTACCACCGGAGAACGACCGGATAGCGGGCTACTTCAGCCTGGCGGCAGCAAGCGTCGAGCGGTTGGCCCTCGGTGCGCTGGAGACGTTCGAAGGATTGCCTCGATTCCCGGTCCCGGGCGTGCTCCTCGCCCGTCTTGCAGTGGATGAACGAGCACAGGGTCAAGGCGTGGGGCGCTTCATGCTGGAGGAGGCTCTGGGGATCTCGCTACACGTCGCGGCGAAGATCGCCGCGCGGCTGCTCGTTGCCGACGCGATCGACAACGAGGCGGCCCGCTTCTACGAGCGGTTCGGATTCGCACGACTGTCGACCGCCTATCCCTGCCGCATGGTCCTCGACCTGAAGCCGCTCCTGGAGCCGGCAAGCCGTCAGGCTCGATAGCGCGGCGCTGCCCGCCCAGGCAAGAAGTAGGGCTGCGCGGCGCCTTGCGGCGCCGCCGAAGGAGATGAAGATGAGCACAACCGGACTGCTCGGGCTGGCCTATCGCCTGCCCGGCGCGCTGACGCTCTCGGCAAGGCTCGCGCCGAAGAGGGTCGTCATCCAGGAGATCGAGCCGCCGGAAGTCGAGGCGATCCACAGGGAGGCGAACGCCACCTTCGAGAAGGCGGCGGCGGTCCACCTGTGCACGTTCGGTACGAAAGGGCTCCCGATCGTCGGGCCGCCGCTCGAGAAGCGGAAAGCCGAGCTGGTTGCTGCGATGGACGCAGCGAAGCCAAGGTTCGAGGAGCTGATCGCGTCCGTGATCATGGCATGGCCGACGATTGCGGAGGCGATCCGAGCGTTCAACACCGAGTACGCGCCGTTCATCAGGAACCCGCGGAGCCCGGCGCTCGACGAGGCGTGGATCCGCAAGCGCTTCTCCCCGAGCTTCACGTGGGTACCGGTCCTGCTCCCGGCCGAGATCGAGTCGATGCTCTTCTCGCCCGAGGACCAGGCGCGGATCCGGACGGAGCTCGCGGAGGCCGCAAGGAGCGCCTACGCTGGCAAGGCGGAGGGGTTGCTCCGGGAGATCGCGGGTTGCCTCCAGACGGCATCGGAGGCGCTTGCCCAGGGACGGGCGGTCCACCGCCGGACGCTCGGACGCATCTCGGATGCGTACCGGGACCTCGGGAGCTACGCGCTCCAGACGCCCGACGGCGAACGGCTCTCGGCCGAGATCGATGCGTTCGGGCACCTCGTCGAGTCGCTCCACGCCGAGCGCGAGCAGTTCGACCGCGTGCGACGCAGCGATCGGAGCCTGGCCGGGCAGAGCGGCGCGGTGGAGAGCGCGACCGAGTCGTTGACCGCGATGCTCGATGCCTGGGGAACGGAGAGCGAGGACGTCGCCGTCGAGGCGCACAGCGATGCGCTCGACGACCTGGTGGAGGCGCTCGCGCGCTGATGGGTCGCTCGTACCGCGCGTGCAGTCACCGCCGAAACTTGATGTAGTGGGGAAGCATGATGTTGTTGCC
The DNA here is from genome assembly GCA_046331505.1 of Acidobacteriota bacterium. Lineage (GTDB taxonomy): Bacteria > Acidobacteriota > Vicinamibacteria > JAXLQT01 > JAXLQT01 > JAXLQT01. The sequence goes on along the minus strand of JAXLQT010000002.1, from coordinate 156,075 downwards.
CCCCGCATCGACTTCAGCCGTATAGCCACCGGCGACCCACACCGACGTGTTCGAGCCAGAGCGCCGGCAGGTATTGTAGTCGCCCCATCGATCGGTACATCTTGTACTGAGACGGGGATAGTAAACCACGAAATCTCCCCACACGCCGACAGCGTTGCTCGGATAGTAGGAGCCTCCTCCGAAAGCGACGTCCATGCCCATCTCTCCCTTGGAGTTCGTCGAAAGATATGGATCCATCAACGCGAACTTTGGGTTCCACACCTGCACCTGCTCTTGCTTCGTCCACGAGGTCACGTCGATGCGGACGAGCTGAATGTGTGGCTGGGGAAACCCTCCACCGGCCGAGGCCAGCCATCCGAACCACACGCTTCCTCCTTGGAGGCAATTCCCGAACACGTAATGCTTCCAGCTCTCGTACGCCAGCCAGTCGCTCCCATCGGGGCAAGTCGAGCTGTTGGTCCCGTTCGGCCAAGTGTCGATGGCGACGGAGCGCCAGGAGTAATACCCGTCGCCGTCCTTCATGCTGAAAACTCTAATCGTGCTGCTGTCGACATGGCCTGCCCAATAGACGGTGCTCCTCGCGTCATGTGTGACATGAGACCATAGGGCATCGGTGCCCGGGGTATACACATAGTTGATCGTCGACTGGGCGTCGATCTCGCTCAACGCGATCCTCACGACCACTCGCCCCTCGGAACTTTGCGTGGTCCACCATAGGCTCTGGCTGCCGAACGTCATGTCGTTGTAGTCCAGGCCACCGGTCTTGGTGAACACGGTGCTCGGGAAGTCCCAGTAGGTCCAATCCTGGCCGTTTGAACGTCGGACTGCCCTGGTCGTCTGAGCGGCGAGTCGAATTCGGTTTGCCCCGTTCTTCTCCCAGTATTGGAGCAGCCACACGAACATGTCGATCTTGGGGACATACTGAATGACCTGGTCGCAACAGAATCCACCATCGTCCTGGGGGAAGATGGTCGTCGGGTTTAGGTTCGAGAAGGTAGCGCCGCTGTCCTGCGAGACGGCAAGCCATCCGTTGCCAGTCATGAGGACCGTGCGGCCGTTCTCGGCAACCGACACTTCTGGGCAACAACCCGAAGTGGACGCCACCGAGTTGGGCAACTCTGCGTGCGAATCGAACACCAGGGAAGGTGCAGGGGGCCGCGTGCGCCGCTCCGTAGCTTTCCGAAACTTGGGGGAGAACTCGTCGAGCTCGAACGGAGGCCGCGTCGGTTTCATGTCCCCGGCCTTTGGGCCATCCGGGACTGGTTGCGGCGGCATGTCGTGATCCGGGGCGCGGTCCTTGACGGGGCCAGGGGGATAGGGTGCGCCCTTCGTGGCTCTCGCTGGGGCGGAGCCCGTCTGCAAGGGTTCTCTGTCACGGGGGACCTTCGTGGCGTTCTGCGCCAACAGCTCACCGGCAGAGATGACGATCATGAGGATGCACGGGACGACGCGAGTAGAGCGGCGGGAGTACGAAGGACTCATGAGCCCGACCTTTCATTGGTGTCGGTAGCCATTCCGCGGAAGCGTCTAGAAAGTGGTTGCGGGCTGAACGATAGCACGATGAATGCCGGTGGTGAAGCAACATTCACGTGTCGGCGAACGATCGCATGGAACGATTCCGCGCGCGGCAGCAGTGCGTGTTGGGGATCGTGGACGCTGCCGGAGGAAGCCGCGCCCGGACGAGATAAGCCACAGACGGCGGCGCGGGGCGCCGCCGTTCAGGCAGGAGAAGAGGACGATGCAGCAGACCCTTCGAGCGAAGTTCGTCGCCGCGATGGCGAAGGTGTTCTCCGTGGTCGTGGGACCGCCGCGGTTCGTGCGCGACATGAGCATCGCGATGCTCATCGAGGATCCGGTCCTCCTCGTGGGACCGCCCGGTATCGGGAAGACCACGCTCGCCCGGGCCCTGGGCCGGGCGCTGTTCGGATCCGACACCGCCGTCGTCACCTGCTACCAGGAGGCGATGGCGGAGGACCTGATCTTCGAGATCGAGATGGCCCAGGAGCATGGTGAGCGCCAGAGCCGGTACGTGTCGAACGTGCGGCCCAGGAACGTGATGACGCTCCCGATCGCGCTCGTGAATGAGATCAACCGGCTCTGCCTGCCGACGGCCAACGCTTTCATGGGGCTCCTCGCCGAGGGCTTCATCGAGATTCGTGGCACGAGGCTCGAGAAGTCGCGCGGAAAGCTCCTCGCCGACATGAACCCGCATGCCGGCGACCTCGAGCGCGCGCTCAAGGACCGCTTCGCGATCGCCATCGCCGTCGGCCAGCTCGACATGGCAGGCCAAGCGGAGCTCGTGAGCCGCAAGCTCAAGGCGAACGGCCACGGGAGGGATCTCGCGGCAAGCGTTGATGCGGCTCTCGCGCCTGGCGAGATGTTCGGCATCTGGGAGGACGTGAAGACGGTCGCGATCCCGCAGCGCGCCCAGATGGAGCTCCTGCTCGCCGCCAACCTCTTCGCGAGCTGCCGGTATCCGCTCGCATCGGCGTCCTCGGCGTTCGCCGACAAGGTTGACTGTGACGGATGCCGCTACCGCCGCGGTTGCGTGGTGAGGATGCTCCAGGCGCCCATCCTCCACCGGCTCCTCGACGCGATCCTCTCCGTTTCGAAGGCGTCGGCCTGGCTCGACGGACGCGAGGTGGTGAGCCTTGATCCCGACATCGTGACCGCGCTGAGGCTCGCCACGGCCCATCGCGTTGACCTTCGCGATGAAGTGGCGGGGGACTACCTGAACGTGGGCGAATGGTTCGACCGCGCGGTGGCGCCGGGGCTCAAGGGGCGGCAGCAGGAGTGGATCCGGGCGACGGGCGTCTACCGTGACGTGATCGATGCGCTCAGGAACAACGACCCGGCCGCCGCGGGGAAGGTCGCGAACTCCTTCGCCGAGACGAGCCGGGACATCACCGCCGTGAGCCTCGTGCGGGCGGTGGCGGAGAAGCACCTCGGCGAGGCTGCCGAGATCGCGCAGGGCGAAGCGATGAAAGCGATCGAGTCGATGTACGCCGGGCAGACCGTCTACTCGGCAACCGAGATCCAGGCGATGCGAACCGGGCTCGCGTGGCTCCCGGAGTCGAGGCGCCGGGAGCTGGAGCGGCACCTCGATGCTCTCCGGGACCGGCTCATCTGCGCGGTCGAGCTCGACCAGGCGAGCTACTCGACGCTCGTAGGGGATCTCGGGAAGCTCGACACGAACGCGGTGAGGATCCTGGCCAAGCCTGGCGGCGAGGTGATGCACAAGCTCGCGCGTGGGCTCGGCAACATCACGGTCCGTCCGCCCTCGTCCGCGAGCGCGGGTAAGGGTCCCCGGAAGTGGTTCGAGGTCGCCTGCGAGGCGGAGTCGTCAGAGCTTGCCGACGTCCTCGTCCGGCACGGGGCGATCTGATGGCGACCTGGAAGACCGTCGAGCGCATCGCAACCCGGATCCTGCGGTTCGCGAGGCTCCCCGTCTCGCTCACGCAGACCGAGACCGACGGGCCATCGATCCGCATGAGCACGAACGAGGTGCTGCTTCCGAAGACGCTCGCCACGGAGGGCATGTCGGCCATCGCCGCGAAGATCGGGCACGAGGTCGGCCATCCGCTGGTCTTCCCGCGGAGCGCCCACTGGATGCAGTACTACACGCTGCTCCTCGGGAAGCTCGGGTACGCGCACCCGAAGGCGATGATGAACGTCCTCGCCGACCTCTTCGTCAACGACTGGTGCATGACGAGGACGCCCTGGGCGCGGGCGTTTCGACTCTGGGCTCCGACGTTCTACCGCCCGGGACCATCGCCCGATCCTCTCTGGGGCTGGCTCTGCTCGATGATGACAACGCGAATGGACGAGCTCGGCGGGACGGTGCCCGCGATCGCTGACCCCGTCGACCGCGAGGCTTACCGGCTCCTGTTCCACGACGAAGGGACGCGTCGCGCACGCTACGAGAGCCTCGCGGAGCTTCTCAAGGAGCGTTTCGCGGCCCCGCCGCAGCCGCCAGTTCTCCCGATGCCTTCGATTGGGAGCGCCGACCTACCTCCGCTCGACCCGGCTGCGGGCGACGAAGAGGCCAGGGAGTTCCAGGAATGGCAGCAGGCGATCGGCGAGCTGGGCGAGGGCGTCGTGTTCGAGCAGGCCCGGCATCAGGTGGATCGGGGCGGTGCCGGCACCGGCGGGGACGGCGGCGAGAAGGGCGACCGCATCTCGCGACGGACGCTCTTCGACATGCTGGAGCTGGTCGCGTTCCGGGAGTTCCTGGCGATCGAGGAGAAGGCGAGCGTGCCTGATGCGCAAGTGGAAGCCGGACCGCTCCTCACCGAGCCGTGGAAGCTGACCGACAGGATGGCCGATCTCCGGATCGGCGACAGCATCAGGCGCTACGGATCGCTCGTGCCGGGCCTGACCACGCTGAAGCGCGTGCGCGGACCTCAGCGGCAGCGCCGCGAAGCCGGCCGCGGAACGCTGTTCCTGGTGATCGACACATCCGGGTCGATGGAAGGCTCGCTTGCCGGCGTCCTCGTGGTCGGCTGGGCCGCGGCGCTCGGCGCGCGGCGCAACCGCGATCGCGTCGCCGCGATGGAGTTCGCGAGCACGCCAGGCTACCTCGTGCCGCCTGGCTACCAGTACTGCCACCTGAAAGCCGTCCTCGAGACGCTGGAAGCGAGCGGGGGCACGTGCATCTGCCCCGCGCTCGACCAAGTCATCGACGTGGCTCGCCGGGAGCGGCGGAAGCCCACGACGTTGATCCTGACCGACACCTGCGTGTCGGAGGCCGACGAGTCGATCCTCGCGCGCCTCCGGGCGATCAAGGACCTCGGTGGCGCGAACGTCGTGTGCTGCCCTGCCGCGGACGACCTCCACGGGTGGGTGAGAGACGGGATGCGCGAGGGGATCCTCGAAGCGTTCGTTCTCTCGGACCTCACGTCCATCCGGACGGCGATCCGCTCGCTCCGGTAGGAAGACCCGCGCGAGGGCGACGCGGAGGAAGCGCGGGCGGGCGGAGCCCGCCCGGAAAGGCGAGGAGGCGGCGATGTGTACGTGTAGGCCGCGACCCAGGTTGTGGAAGACGAACGAAGGCAGGTGGATCTGCTCGGTCTGTAGGCGCGAGCCGCCGCCGCCGGCAGGCAGCGCGCGGTCAGGGTCCAACGATCCATCGCCGGTGACCTCCGCCTGGTGCGACTACGAGCTTGGGCTCGCGGCGTGATCCTGTGCGCTGGATGAGGAGCTGGGACGTCGCGAGCGAGAGCTCGGTAGGCGTCACCTACAAGGTCTCCCAGGCGGAGACCGGCGAGTTTGCGTGTAGCTGCCCGAGCTGGAGATTCGGTGGCAAGCGTGGTGGATTGCGCAGAGACTGCAAGCACATCCGCTCGCTCCGCGCGTCGCTCGCGACGGCCGCTCAGGTGCGACCTCAAGCTCATCCGGTGCAGACACATGTGGATCGGAAGCCAATGCTCGACGTCATGGCGGCGATCGCGAAGACCGGCCTCGGCGAGGCGTCGATGGGGGCGCTCGACGACTTGCTCGGAAGTTTCATGAAAGGACAGGAGCGATGAGAGACGACATGGCGATGATGGACGAAGCGCGGCGCGTCGGCTGGCCGACCGTGTTCCAGTCCGACCTCGGGCTCGACGTGCTTCAGATCGGCACGGACCCGGACACGTACCGCTCCGGCTTCGGCTGGCTCCTCACGGAGACCGGGACGCACCTCGTCCCGCCAGCGCCCGGCGCCCGCGCGGTGATCGAGGACCTGGCGGGCGCGTACCCCGAGGGTTGCTGGTACTTCGTTCGCGACGGCGTGGTCGCCGCCATCACATCGGAGGCGCTCGTGGCCGCCCTGGAAGCGACCCGTTTCGGCGCAGCGGCATGACGGGGACTATGGCGATGGCCGAGACGCCGACCGCGGAACCCGCACGGCTTCTGGAGGAGACGGCGACAGGCGCGCTCGAGCCCTACGAGTTCGAGCGGTGCACCGTCCATGTGTCGCTCACGCTCCATCCTGACGATGGCGACCCGCGGGGACGGCTGGTGAGCGTCACGGCATGGACCCACAAGGCTCCCCCGGTGATCGAGACGCTGCGCCATGGTGACCTCGGCCCGCTGCCGGAAGCGCTTCAGGGCGTGTTCGCGAAGCTGAAGGATGCCCTTGGGGAGCGCGAGCGTCTCGCACGGGATCGGACGCGTGCCGAGGCCGAGAGGGCAGCGGCGGATGAGGCGAAGCGGAAGGAAGAGGCTGCTCGCAGGCGAACGCCGGCGACGCCGACCGCCTCGATCAGCGCGGCGACGACCGTGGCGCCGAGTATGGCTCCGGCGACGTCAGCGGAGGGACCGCAACTGCGTGGTCCCGAGCAGCGATCGCTCTTCGGAAGCGACGAGGACAACGACCCGCCGATGGCGGAGAAAGAGGATGGCGATGGCGAAGGTGAGGTTTGAGGGGACGGAAGTGGCGATCTCCGACGAGATCGCCAAGGACGACGCGAAGCTCCGCGCTGCTCTCGTGACGGCGTGGCCGAGTTTCTCCACGGCGGACCTCAAGAGGACGACGGAGGACGGGACGCTCGTGGTGACCGCCGCCAAGAGGGCGGGCGCGAAGGGGCGCCGCCGGCCGTCGCCGCCGCGTTGCGGGACGCGAAGGAGTGCCTCAACCCAGCGATCGCGCTCGCGGGCGAGATCAAGATCGCCGACGCCCGCGGGTCGCTCGACGCCCGCGACCTCCTGCGGCTGCGGGGGCGGATCCGCGATGCGATCGCGGCAGGTGATCGCGACGTGCAGGCAGTTCGCGCCGTCGCCCACGAGCTACGCCGCCTCGGCGCGGTGCCGTCGCTTCACGTGCCGGCCGGGTTCTGATGGGCATTCCGGAGTCCATCGCGTACCTGCGCCGGGTCGACATGGGCGGGGCGTCGAGCGCGGTCGACGATCTCCGTGGGTACGCGATCCACGCGGCCCAGGCGGAGGTGTACCAGAGGCTCTTCCCGCGACAGTTCAGGGAGAGACGCGGCTTGCTCGCGCCGAGGCGTGGCGGCACGAGGGTCATCGAGGTGGAGCTACTCCAGATGCTGGAGCCGATGGTCCCCATCGACGAGGCCGCGCTCGAGATGGTGATGGTCCCGGAAGAGGAGATCGGACCCCTCGGCCAGATCCCCGTGCGGCCATGGTTCCCCCACGATGAGGAGGTCCTCGCCGACGGAGCGATGGACTTCGCGCCCGGACCCAGGCTGGCGGCGCTCCTGTCGTGGCGCGCGGACGCATGCTGGATCGCCGATGGGTTCCATATCGAGGGCGAGATCGATCCGATCGCGCCGGCGTCGTGGAACGGCGTGCGGAGGGTGTTCGGGAAGGAACGTGCGCCGATCCGGTACTTCATCGACGCCGTCGCGGTCGTGAATCGCGAGACCGACACGATCTGGTGGGATGGCCCGTGCGCCTGCGGTGGAGGATGCGGCTGCGGGCTCCCGTGGGATGTTTCGGCGATCCGTGCTGTCGCCGCGCAGAGGCGGAGGGCGGAGGCGATCGACCGCAGGATCGAGCGCCTGAACGCGTGGCTCACGAGGAGCGGGCCGGAAGGCGTCCGAACCCTGCTCAAGCTCTGGAACGAAGCGGCGCGCCATGGGTGACGTTCTTGCGACGCTCGTGATCTACGAGGGCCAGTACGAGGTCCGGCACTCCAGAGAGGACGGGATCGGGGTGAGCAAGTTTGTCGCGATCGACGACGTCGCAAGCGCGTTCAGCCGCGAGCCGATCGATTCCGGCTGGATCCCTTCGTGCGTCGTCCGCATCGGCCGATGCCGAAGCGGCCCTTTCGTCGTGGCGCGGTTTCCTCCGACGCGGTACACGTGCGGGCTCGACCGTCCCGATGGATCCGTGGAGCCGCTCACGGTCCCGCTGCCCGGTCTCGTCATCTTCGGGTGCGGGACGAGCTACTCCGTGTGGGCCATCGCCGGGAGCAAGTTCCGGCCGGACGCCCCGGCGCTCCATGCCCCGTTTCCGAACGTCGGGCACGAGGGCGCGATCTGCTTCGGATCCCACGTCCCGCCGAGGGCATCCGGTTTAACGATCCAGGCCGCGTGCGAGCTGTTCCTCGGCACGAGCTTCAACGATCACCAGATCGCCGGCAAGTCCAGGGCGCACCATGAGGACGTTCGCCGCCAGCTCCGGGCAGTCGCCGGCAAGAACCGATACCCCGTGCTCGATCTCGTGCAGATGGGTACCACCATCGAGAAGCTCGTGCGATGGCAGGTCGACCGATGATCGCCTACACGCTGTCGAGCCAGCTCGGCGACGAGCCCCCGTCGGGCACCGCGCTCGAGTACGTGCTGGGGGCGGGCGGGGTGTACGTGCGCGCCGCCCGTGAGGGGCTGCGCGCTCTCGTGCGGATCTCATCGTGCGAGGTCCGCGGGCTGCCAGAAGTGATGCCCAAGGTCGAGCTGACCTGCCCGCGCGTGCCGTGCGCCGCGCTCGCCGCCATGCTGGCGCGCGCCCGAGAGGTCTGCACACCGGAGCCGAGGGAGGTGCTCTTCCATCTCTGGGTGGAGGAAGGCGCCTGGAGGCTGGTGGAGCCTGACCAGGAGGCGACGAGAGCGTCGGTGCGGCCGCGGGACACCGGCGTCGGGAACTCCCATCACCGTGCGCTCGTGGAGATCCACTCCCATCACTCCATGGCGGCGAGGTTCTCGGCCACGGACGACCTCGACGAAGCGTCGGGCTTCAGGGTGTTCGGGGTCCTCGGCTCGATCTTCGAGAGGCCCGAGTTGACCCTGCGCGTCGGGGTCCACGGCTACTTCTGGCCGGTGCCGATCGCGGCGATCTTCGAGGTGTCGCTTTGAGGCCGGACCTCTCCTACCTCAAGGCCGCGACGCTGGTGCTCAGGGAGCATCGGGGCGTCCACCTGATCCTTGTTGGCTGTGGCGGCACGGGATCCCACGTGGCGCGATCGGTGGCGCAGATCGCGCGCGTGATGATCGACCAGCACCAGAACGTCGAGGTGACCCTCGTGGATCCCGACGTCGTGGAGGAGAAGAACATCCCGAGGCAAGCGTTCGTCCAGGCGGAGATCGGACGGCCGAAGGCTCTCGCGCTCGCCCACCGCTACGGAGCCGCGTGGGGGATCGACATCCGGGCCTCGCGGGGCAAGTTCAGGAGGGAGCTCCTCGACGGCGCCGATCGACTGAGGCTCGTGATCGGGTGCGTGGACAACGGGGCGGCGCGGCGAGAGATCGCCAAGGCCGTCGAGGCCGCGCGTGGGAGCGACCACTGGATGTGGCGTGGAAAGTCTGGTGCTCCGCTGGTTTGGTGGCTGGACTGCGGTAACGATCGGGCGAGCGGGCAGGTCGCCCTCGGATCGGCGCCGGACGCGGGCTTCCTCAAGGGCGCGTTCCCCCATGCTGGAATCTGCACGGACCTTCCGATGCCAACCGTGCAGTGCCCGACACTGCTCGAAGACCGTCCTGATGAGATCGCCGGCGGGAGGCTGTCGTGCGCGGAGCTGATGGCGCTCAACGCCCAGGCCCTGAGCGTGAACCAGCGAGTCGCGGCGGAGGCGTGCGACTTCCTGATGCGGCTCTTCATCACCCACGACCTGAAACGCTTCGCGACGTACTTCGATCTGCCATCCGGGACGGCGCGATCGATCTACTGCACGCCGGACGCCGTGAGGGCGGCGTGCGGATCCCGGGAGGCTGCGAAGCGACCTGTAGGGAACCGGGGGCGGCCGGCGGCAGGCTAGCCGGCCTGTCGGCGCGCAGCGATGTAGACTCGCCCACGTGCTCGCTCGGGACGGCCTGACCCTCCCCTCCAGGGGTCGTGTTCGTTCCTCGGGCGGGTGCTGTCTTCGCGAGAGGAGATCGGACTGCATGTGGACCCCAGGTTCCCAGCTGAGCGGAGAGAGAACGGGCTTCACGGCGTCCGGTAAGGCTAAGGCGCTCAAGGCCGGAGAGATCCTGTTCCAGGCCGGCTCGACAGAGGACCATGTGTACCGCGTTGACGATGGCGAGGTCGGGCTCTACGTCGGCGAGGCGCTCGTGGCGAGGCTCGGCCGAGAGTCCTTCGTCGGAGCCTACGCGATCCTCGGCGAGGAACCGCAGACGTACACCGTCAAGGGCCTTTCCTCCCCGGCGACGTACCTCTCCGCGTATCCTGGCCTGGACGTCCGCAACGCCTTCTCCGCCAATCCCGAGCTGGCGGCCGTGCTGGCGAAGTCCCTCGACATCGAGGCCGCCGCGCTCGAGCTGACGGAGCTGGAGGCGATCCGTGACGTCAAGCTCAGGATCCTGAAGGCGCGGGAGTTCATCAAGGACCGCCGCACGAGAGTCCGAAGCCTGTTGGGCACGCGCAAGAAGTAGTCACCCAGGCTCCGACAGGTGCCGTGCTAAAGGGATTTGCCCTCGGTCTTCGGAGGGCGGCGTGCTTACGTCGCCGAGTCCCCGATCGACGACGGCACGACGTCCGCCTGCCAGCGGTGCTTGTTCCACGCCCTCACGGTCCCGGACGGTTGGTCGAAGGACACCTGCCGGATCTCTCGCATCAGGGCACGGAGACGACCGCCCGTCGTACCGACGTGGAGGACGAGGGGGCCGATCAAAGCGCGACCGCTCCTTCGTCGTTGCGCACAGTACGAGAAGCCCGAAGGAGGATTGTACCGCCACGTGTTTGCGCTCCCCGGGCGAGCAAGGCTCCTGTCGGGCGAGCTCGTCGAGCAGCCATCGGGCCTCGTGACCATGCCCGTCGCGACCGGGTCCGACCCCGTGATCGGCTGGACAACCCGAGCCGCGTGACGGTGCCCGATAGGTCTCTCTCGCCACCAGAATTTCGCGGCGGCGCTTGTCAGGGGATGTGCCCTCCGCGATGAGCCGGGGTGGATCAGTGGCGATCTGCATGCGGCTGCGCTATACGTGTTAGGTGGCTTCCGCGACGATCTCACCGGGACCCGTGCTGAAGACGAACTACGGCCTGTTCCTTCGGCTCTTCAACCGTGCCAACAACTGCGTGAAGCGCGGGACGCCCCAAGCGGCGCAACGGCCGCTGCGGACGCTTGCCGACATCCCTCAGGCGAACGGCCGCCAAGAGGCGTTTCGTCGCGTCATGCGCTACCTGGTGGTGGGCGGCGCCGACGACCGCGTGACCGTTGACGCGATCGCGCAGGATCTCGTCGCCACATTCGGGGCGAAGATCCAACAAGTGCGCCGCGATGAGGTCCGCGCCGCTGTCGCCTCGGCGCGGAGCGGGGAAAGTTGCCTTGCGTTTGAGGCCGCCGTCCTCCTCGCCAAGACGATCCGCGAACTGGAGAGCGCTGGCGAGGTAGCGCCGATCGAAGTCGATACAAGTGACTGCATGTTCTGCCGCGGGACGGATTCCAGAGAATTCCGCGGACAGGAGCACTCGATCGCGCAGGCGGCGATTGGGATCACGCGGGCGGAAGGGGCACTCTTGCCACGGGGTTGGGTGTGCGACCCGTGCAACGGCGGAGTACTGGGGCAGCTTGTGCAGGAGTTGCTGCGGCTGCCGAACATCGGGATAGGCGCGGTATGCAGCACGTGTGCAACTGAGGACGGAACGGCGCCGCCCGACTACGAGGTCACCGAGGGCACTTTCCACCAGATGGATATCGACCGGGTAGAATTTCGGCCCGTTGGCGGTAAGCCGCCGCGCCATTTCGCCCTTCTGCCGGGATACAGCCTCGGAGAAACGTTCACTCCGAAGGTCGATGCGGATTGGAAGAAAGTGGGGCGCGCCGTGTTGATGATGGCGATGGGGCTACTGGCTAAGCGCGCCGATGCGCGCCGGGACGAGGTCCTCGGCGCGGAGTACGACATCGCACGGGAGTTCATCACGGGCAAGAGGCGAGACTTCGATGGGTTTCTTGTAATGGAGATCGGTCCCGTGGATGCCCACGTGACGATCGGAGGGAATCCCATGGCCTTTGCCATACGCATTTTCGGAATCACGTTTCGAGGCTCACTGAAGCCGGGCCTCATCCCGCCGATCGGGCATCACCACATCACGTGGCACCTTCAGCACGCGCTGGTCCACGTGCTGGACTTGAGAACGTCGGCGCCAGAGCCAGTGGTGCCCTCGAATCTCGGTATGGTATTAGGGACGGTACCAGCCGTGCGCGGCGTGGAGATTGACCCCTCAATTACTCGAGACGCCGCGTTCACGTGGAATAGACGTGAGGGACGCGTTGCGCCGCCTCCTGAGGACGGCACCGCGCGCGGCGCTGCCGACGTGGCCACGAAAGCCGGCACACGCGACGGGTGCGGCGCGGGAGATGGACGGACTCGACGCAAGGGACCTCGCCAGGGAGCGCGGTAATAGAGCGAACCGTTTGATGGTAGGCCAGCCGCCTGTTTATTCCGGCGGAGGCCATTCAAGAGGCGCGCATAGGAAAACCCGAGGCCCAGCGTCGGTGCAGGCGGAGACGTGGGCGCAAGTTGCGTGGACTCCGGCCCTGCGGGAGGCGAAGCTCCCACGCGCCGAACGTTGCAGAGATCCGGTGGCGAGGGTCGCTGGTCAACCGGGCGTACCGGAGGGAGTGGCGGAGCGGGGCATCGAATCCAAGCTGTCGGGCAACCCCTTCGCGTACGCCATGCCCGCCAAGGCCACCTGGGCGCCGGGGGCGAGTGCTGACGATGGCGTCGGCGATTCGCTCTCACAGCTGCGTTCGGCGCGTTGCGAAGGTGTGGGCACGACTGCCCGCCTTGGCCGGTCTCTGTTTTCGGGCAGGTTCTTCGCTCGCGTGCCGCTCTTCATGGCTTTGTCCAACGGTCGATCGTGCTTTCGACGCGAGGGTCCTTGACGACGTCGAAGGCCCACGTTCCATGTTCGCCGTCTCGGTTGACGGCAGCCACCCATGCACGGGCGAAGGAGTACTTTGCGCGATCGCGGTTGTCCTCCTCGCCCTTGACCTCCAGGAGGAGGTTGAGGTCGGAACCATCGGTCCGCCGGAGGATGACGACGAAGTCCGGGGCGTAGCGGGAGCTCGCTCCCTCGTAGGTGTAGGGGACGAAAAGCTCCAGGTGGTCGTTCTTCACGAACGAGCGGACGGCGGGATGCTCGTCGATGGCCTTGGCGACGCGGTACTCCCAGAGGTTCGGCCACTTCTCGCGCGGTGGATCCTTGTCGTTCGCTGGGTCGCAGACGACGTAGTTGACGTGGCTTCGTTTGGTCTCGTAGACAGGCTTGCGCGTCGTGAAGTTGACGTAGCGCGTCGTGCCGAGGGGCTGGACGAGGTCGTAGATCGGAAGCTGGATCGCCTCTCCGGTCTGTGCGCGAATGGCGTTGCGAATGCGATTGACGATCTCCGACTGGTACTTCTGGAGCGCGACCATCTCCTTCGGCAGACCGTTGGCGATGACCTTCGTGTCGACGTACTTCCTAGTCACGGCGAGGACGCGCTTGAAGAGGTAGGGCCGGTGCTGCTCCTCCATCTGATCGACGACCTGCCGCGTGATCTCGTAGATCGTCGTCTGGAGGCGTTGCCCGTAGATCTCGCCGGCGTCGAGGGTCTGCCCGGCCGTTGCGAGCCCGCTCTCCAGGGGAGCCCCGCCGTAGTAGGTGACGCCTTCTCCGTGGATGGTGTGACCAGGCTCGGTCGCCGCGGTTAGCGTGATGGGCTCGAGGAGGGACTCGTCGACGTCGATCTCGGTGCCGACGTCGTTGAAGAAGCCCACGACTCGGGGGATCGTGATCTCTAGCTCAGCTCGGTCGGGGAGGGCGCGCACCGAGGTGACGGGCTTGTGGACGCCGCCGGCTGCGTGCTGCTGGACGGGAAGGAGCTGGAAGGGGATTCCGTAGATGTCGACAAACTCGGGCTCGGCGAGACTCTCGTAGCTCGAGCGTCGAAGACCTCGGCCGATCACCTGCTCGCAGAGGAGCTGCGACGAGAAGGCGCGAAGTCCCAGGATCTGCGTGACGTTTCGGGCGTCCCATCCCTCCGAGAGCATCGCGACGGAGACGACGCAGCGGATCTGGCCGCCGGGGTACTCCTCGGGCGGGCCAGGCTTTCCGACGGTCGACACCTTGCGTCGCATGAGATCAGCCTTGGCGTCGCCGCCCTCGGACTCGGCCTGCCGGAGGAGCGCGGAGTCGATCCGGAGCGTGTGCTCCTCGGTCTCGGTGTCTTGCAGCTCCGGTCGCACGCGGCCGCTCTCGATGAAGCGAGTGAGGACATCGGCCGTGCGGGTGTTGTTGCAGACGACGATCATGCAGGGCGGGACCTCGCTGCCTCGGGCCTGCCAATCCTTGAACGTCCGGTGCCAGAGGTACGCGAGGCTCTGGAGCGCGCCTTCCGCCTCCATGAGCACGCGGACGATATCCGTGTCGCCAGGGTCGCCCTCGAGGACGCGCTTGGGGAGCTTGCCCTTGATGTGCTCCCAGAGGTGGAGGTAACGCGGCTCCGATGCGCCCGAGTCGTCGCCCCGCGGAACGCGTGGCACCTTCACGATGCCGCACTCCACTGCGTCCACCAAGCCGAAGTCGGTGACGATCCATGGGAAGGGCTTGCCGTCCTCGTATCCGGAGCGGGCGATGTAGTAGGGCGTGGCGGTGACGTCCACGCAGAGGCGGATCCCGCGATCCTGGTGGATGCGGTCGAGGCCCTCGACCCAGACGGTGGCCTCGCGCTCGAACTCCTCGATGTCCTCGGTCTCGAGCAGCTCTTCGCCTTCCTCGGCGGCGTCGGTGGCCTCGGGGTTCTTCCGGTAGGCGTGGTGCGCCTCGTCGTTGAAGACGAGGAGGTTGTCCTTCTTGCCGATGTCGTGAAGCACGCGCTTGCAGAACGCCGCGTCGGACTCCTCGCCACGCTGCACGATCTGTCGCTTCGCATCGCTCGCGCCGGCGAGCTGATGCCAGTTCGAGATCTGCCACTTCCCCTGGGACAGCCGCTCCTTGAAGTCGGTCCCGGGCGGAAGAAGGCCCATCTGGTCGTATTCGTTCTTGGCGTGGCTCGGGAGCAAGACCTGCAACCGTTCCTTCACCGTGAGGTTGGGGCAGACCACGAGGACAGCGTCACAGAAACGGGGATCCTGGCGGTTCGTGACCTTGTTGATCACCGACCATGCGGCGAGCATCGCCATGACCGTGGTCTTGCCAGATCCCGTCGCCATCTTGCAGCAGTGGCGGACGAAGGGGTCGGGTGCGGCGACGCCGAGATTTGCGCGGTCGCTCTCGGGAGCCTCGACGAGCCAGATGATCGTCTCCGCGGCCTCGCGTTGGCAGAAGAAGAGATTGATGCCCGCTCGGTCCGTGGCGCTCCAGCACTCGAGGAGGGACCGCGTGACCGGGGTAACGCTCGGGTAGCCGGCGGAGCGCCAGCGCCCGACGCGTTCCCGGATCCGGTTGACCGCTTCGAGCTCGCGCCACTCGCGCTCGGCGACGAGCTGGCCCGCCTCGGATCGCCCTCCCACGTAGTAGCCCGGAAGGCGGCGGCCTGGGAGCAACTCCGGTTCGCTGGCAGCGGCACGAAGGAGGTTGAGATGTCGCTCCGGCTCGCGGTACGCGTCGTTGATGATGATCTGTGAGAAGAGCGGATCCATCGTTCGTGGGTCTTATCGGCCGAGCTTCCTCACGCCAACGACCTCGTTACCGCGTACGTCGATGACCTTGAGGGCGATGCACTTGTGTTCGCCGGCCTGGAACGGACGCGACTCGAAGCCCGACATGGCCTCCCAGGCGTCCTCCTCGACAAGGCCCTTCAGCGCGCGCTCCAGCTTGTCAAACGCCTTCCCCTTCTCGGCCGGGAGAAAGACCTGCCCGAGGCAGAGGCACCGACCGTCGTAGTCCTGGTCGAGGAACCACGCGGCAACTTCGTCGAGGCTGGACGGCAACACTTCATTCTTGTTGGGGTCATAGACGTCGACGCCCTTGAGAGTGACCCGCCAGCCCTCCTTGTCCTTCTTGACCTCGAAGTCGGGCTCGCCGAGGACTGCGAACAGGTTCTGCTTGTGGCTCGTCTTGAGGAGGTCGCCGACCAGGACGTCAGGCGCGATCTGAACGCGAAGCAGCCGTAGCCCCGCCGCTGGTGACTTGTCGAGAAATGCTGTCACCTCAGGGTCGAACGAGAAACCAGCAACGGCGAGGGCCTCGTAACTCCCGAGCGCGGCCTGAATGGCCTCCTCGACGAGACGCGCTGTGATCGGCCCGAACCGCGGGCCGAACGCGACCGCCAGCCGGCGAGGCTTGCCGTCGAGCTTGGCCGAGCCTTCTGCGTGGATGCCCGGGCGCGAAGTGACACGGCCCAACCCATCGATCTCGACGCGGCCTTTGCCCGGCACGTTGATGCCGCCGTCGCGTTTGAGGAGGTCGGTCATCTCGGCGAGGTGGTCGTTGACCGACGCGCGGCCCTTGCCGCGATGCGAGATGTCGTCCTTGCGGGCGTGCTCCGCAACGGGCTGGAACGTCAGCGCTTCGCCAGGATCGAGCGTGTTGATGGCTTCGACCGTGAAGGGACCGGAGACGCGGACGACGCCCTTCACGTCCTCGGGCCGGTCGTAAAGCTTCTTGGGCTCCGCCGGCACGTTCTGTGCGATGGACCTGAGCGTGACGTGCGGTACCTCCTCGTACTTGAAGCCGCCGGCCACCCCTGCTTCTCGAAGTCCAGCTTGTAGTAGGGGAAGGTGGCCGTCATCAGCCGTTGGCGCGCCAAAGCGATGGCCACGCGGCTCGTGTCGCACGTGATCCAGCGGCGGCCCCACTGCTCGGCGACGTACGCCGTGGTGCCTGAGCCACAGGTCGGATCGAGAACGATATCCCCGGGGTCGGTAAGCATGAGGAGGCATCGCTGGACGACCTTGGTGCTCGTCTCTACCACGTAGCGTTTGTCCGAGGCGAAGCCGGCAATGACCGTGTCGTCCCATAGGTCGGTAACTGGCTGCACGGGGAAGTCGACCAAGTAGCGAACGTAGTAAAGGCCAGTGTCCGTTGAGATGAGACGCTTGGCGGCGGAGAGCCTTCGCATTCCCTCCTCGTTGGTCTTCCAGCGGTTCCTGGTGCTCGGGCGCCACTCTTTCCCATCATGTTTGACAGGAAACCAGCACGAGGCGCCCTCGCCCTTTTCCCTTCCGATGCTCTGGCTCTGGAGATTGTCGAACCTGAAGACCTTAGCGTTGCGCGGTAAGACCGACCGGTCACTCCGCTCCTCGGGCGACATGCGCCGACGAGTTCCATTCGGAAGCTCCACCCAAGAGTATGGACCGTCACCGCTGCCCCCCGTCTTGTCAACGTACAGCTGCCGATACTTCAGCCGAGGTTTGTCCCGCGCAAAGATCAGCAAGTAGTCGCAAGTCGTAGCTAGGTAGTCACCCGTGGATCCAGATGTCTTTGCGAAGACGACCTGTGCCACTTCGTTCTCGGACCCAAAGATCTCCGCGAGAAGCGCGCGAGCGTGATGTGCAGCTTCCGCTCCGATCTGAAGAGCCAGTGCACCGGTCACGGACAGGAGCTCTCTCGCCAGGAGCAGGCGATCGCGAAGGTAGGTCAAATAGGAGTGGATCCCGAGCGTCCATGTGTCACGGTAGGCCCTGAGCTGCTCGGGTTCACGCGTCAGCGAGTCGTCCTTGGCGTGTCGAACCTCCCGAGAGTCGACTCTGGGCTGGAAGTTCGAGTTGTACGCCACCCCGTACGGCGGGTCCATGTAGATCATCTGCACTTTCCCCGCCATCGCCTCCCGGTGCAGCAGCGAGTTCATGACCAGCAACGAGTCGCCGAGCACCAGTCGGTTCGCCCATCCAACCTCGTGCTCGTAGAACCTCACCGCCTTGGTCAACGGTAGTTCCGGATCCGCGAACAAGCTCCGCTGCGCCGGCTCGCGCTGGACGGCCTTCAAGATCGCCTGCGTCGAAATGCGTTCGTGGATGTGGAGCGACACCGTGTCCACCTCGAACGACGTGCGCTCCGCCTTGCTCGCCCAGACGAGTTGGGGGTCGAGGTGGGGGTCGTACTGGTAGCGCACCGTGCGCGGCACCTTGCGGTCGAAGTGCTGGAGCCCCGCCTCCGGTTGTTGGGCCGAGCGGCTTCGTGCCGGTAGTCCTCCGTGCGCTTCGCTTCCTTGGTCTTTCCGGTGCTGGTCTTACTCTTGGCCCTGGCCATCGTTCCTCCGTGGCGCCTGGGTGACCGGCGCATGCCGGCAGATGAGCCGGACGTCGCACGTCCGGCAGTGGGAGCCAACGCTCGGCGGGAAGCTTCGCTGCCGTATCCCGCCCGCCAGGGTCGATGCCTGGTGCCTGGCATCTTCCACCGTCGCGGCGTCGATGGCAACCGCGTGACGGGCGTCGGGCTTGGCCACGCCCAGGTCGTGGAGATAGGCGGCCCGCACGGCAAGGCCCTCGCCGCGCGCGGCCGCCGTGTAGATCGCGAGCTGGAGGGCGAGGATGGGGTCGTGATGCGTCTCGGGTCTGGTCTTGTAGTCGACGATCGCAAGCTGCCCCGGTTCGCCACCCTCGCGATCGAGGATCACGTCCGCGCGCCCTGCGAGGTTGGCCTCTGGAAGGTGCAGCTCGAAGGCCCGCTCTACCTCGAAGACGCGCGATAGGTCGTCCGCGTAGTCCGTCAGGTACTGACCGACGAGCTGCTCGGCCCGGTGGCGCATCTGCTCGAACGTGGCCCGGTCGGCAAACGGCAGGTAGAACTCGCCGTCGAAGAGCTGGCCGACCTCACCGATCTCCGGCAACCGCCCGCGCCCACGGGCCAGCTCGGCAAGACGCCGCAAGATGTGGTGAACGGCCTTGCCGTAGCCCAGCTCCTTTGCGGCCGGGGGTTGGAAGCCGATCCGCGAGCGGAACCGGTAGGAGAGGGGGCAAAGAAGGTAGGACGCGAGCTCCGAGAACGAGAAGGTCGGCTTGTCCTCGGTTTCGGACGGGCGCGACGGAAGCGTCGTGGGCGTCCAGAGCGGCTCCGCGCGCGGCTTCATGTCGGCGCCGCCCAGCTCCTCGAAGTAGGGCGAGGGCGCGGTCCGGTTCGAGGTGACGCGCTCGTGCGCAGAGATGTAGAGGTGGTCGCGAGCACGGGTGAGCGCCACGTAGAGGAGGCGCCGCTCGTCGGCATCGGAGCCCTCGTATCGGCTGGCGGGGAAGAGATCACGCGGCAGGAGCCAATCCTTGGGCTCTCCCGTGCGTGCGCTCGGGAAGCGCCGGGCGGTGAGGCTCGGGACGAACACGATGGGCCACTCGAGTCCCTTCGCCTGGTGGACGGTCGTGATCGTCACGGCGTCGAGGTCGAAGTCGGGCTCCCCTGGGAAGTCCTCGTAGTGGGTCTGCGCGTAGTAGCTGATGTAGTCGATCAGGCAGTCAACGTACTTCTGGCCGCCCGTGAGCCCGCCGCGCATGACCGCGCCCTCATCTTCGGTCATCCGGCGGCTGCGCCTCGTGACGCTCTCGAAATCGGCGAGTACGTCGGAGAAGCGCGCCAAGATCCCGAGCCGCCCCGCGTCCTTCTCGGCGTCCCAGAGCTGCACGTCGCACAGACGGAGCAGCCGGTAGTAGCTTCCCACGAGGTCGGCGTCACGGGCCCGCGGCAACCCTTCCCTCCACGCATGAAGGTGATGGCGCGCAGCCTCGATCTTGCGGCGGTCGAGGGAGAAAAGTCGCGCGAGGCGGGCGAGGAGCCCATCGAGATCGACGGCGTCCATCTGCCGCGTGCGCGCGTTATAGAGCTGGTCCCGTCCGGCGAGGTAGGCGTAGACCATCGCCAGCGTCTCCGCCTCCGGCTGAAAGAACAGCCCCGTGCGGCCGACGCAGGTGTAGGGGATCTTGCGATCCTCGAGCTCGTCCAGAAAGGGCCGTCCTGCCGTCCGTACCGAACGCAGCAGGATTGCGATGTGCCGGTACTCGATGCCGCCTGCGTGCATGCGCTGGATGGCGTCAGCGACGGCAGCCGCCTCGTCGCGCGAGGTAGGCGTGACGAAGAGATGGACCGCGCCGTCGACGGGATCGCGCTGGGCCTGGATCTCCTTCGGCAGGCGGTCGGGGATGGACAGCGCGAAGCGCGCGGCAAGGTCGACGATCGCAGGCGCGGAACGACGGTTGACGCCGAGGGTCTCGACGTGGGCGTGAGACTCCTGGGCGAAACCCCTGATGTAGTCGACGGACGAGCCGCGCCACTGGTAGATCGCCTGGTCGTCGTCGCCCACGACGCAAACCTCCACGGGGGGTCGCCCAAGGAGCGCGATGAGCCGTGCCTGCGCTGGGTTGATGTCCTGGAACTCGTCGACGATGAGGTGACGCAGCCCCGCGTGGTAGCGCTCGAAGACCTCCGGCCGCTCCAGCTCCGTCACCGCCCGAGCGATGCACTGGTTGTGCGTGAGGACCCGATAGCGATCCAGGAGATCGACGTAGGCGAGGTAGAGATCGCGGAACGTGCCGCCGGGGATAACGTCGAGCGCGAGCATCTCGTTCTCGACGACCGACGCTGACACAAGGAACGTCTCGATCGCGGCCGTCATGTTCTTGACGCCGAGCTTGTTCAACCCCACGCGGAAGAACTCTCGGTTCAGGAGACCGATGAGCCGGTGGTCCTCGAACAGGTCGAACGCCGCGTACCGAGGCGCCCGGTCCTGGAGGAACCGAAGGCAGAAGGCGTGGATGGTCCCCACGTACATCGGTGATAGCCGGTCGAGGTCCATCGCAGGCACCAGCTCCTCCACCTTGCGCAGGATGCGCGTCTTCAGCCCCGCCGCTGCGGCGTCGGTGAACGTGAACGCGATGATTCCCGCAGGGGCAACGCCCTCAGCGATGAGTGACGCCACCCGGGTCGACACGGTCTCCGTCTTGCCAGAGCCGGCGCACGCGATGACCTGGACGGCGCTCCCGCGGTGAGCAACCACGCGTCGTTGTTCTTCCGAGAGGGTTCGAGGGGTTCGATCGGCCATGGTCTCCCGGGGTACCTCCGGAGATGCTAGCGCGGCGAGGGCGTCCTTCCAACGTCGCCCCTGCACACGCATGCCACCGCTCCCACGGCCCTCAGAGCATGACGCCGCTGCCTGAACGGAGGGGGAACACGTCGGTGAGCAGATGGTCTGACCCATCTGAGCTATCGTTCGCGGCGAAGGCGCGCTAGGATCGTGCGCGTGTCTGTCGGATCGGTTTCCACCCCAACCCGTTCTCTCGACGCTGCGTCGTCACGATACGTCCGCATCCGTACGACGGCGGAGTCGATGGCGCCGGGAAGCGGTCAGTGGTCCGGCTGGATGTGGACAACTCGGGAGAACAGCCACAAAACAGCCACATTTCGAGGGTCATGTATTCTTAAGTAACTCATTGGGGAGTAGTTCAACTGGTAGAACGCCTGACTCTGGATCAGGAAGTTGAGGGTTCGAGCCCTTCCTCCCCAGCCACGTTCATGACACGCCTCCGACGCTCGACGATCCGGGGAGCCGAGAAGCGCGCGCGGCTCCCTTTGGTGGCCCGCGGCGTCGTGCTCTCGCTCGGTCTCGTCACGGCGACAAACCTGCAGGCCGCGCCGGCGACGGACGCGTACCTGAAGTTCCGCGCGGCGGTCGCGAAGGCTTCCGCGCCACCGGACGTCGCGCCCTTCCTCGTCGAGATTCGCCGCGACATGCTCGGCGTCGCGACGGCGGACGAGGCGCGGGTCTGGTTCGAGGATTTCAAGGAAGCCCACGCTCAGTTGGACGTGGTGGTGACCTCGGAGAAGACGACCGACAAGGGGGTCCATCTCTCGGCATCCGGCAAGCGTACGAAGGATGGCGCGCCGACCAAGGGCAGCATCGACATGGTCGCCGAGGGGGGCGACTGGAAGGTGTTCGACGAGCTCTGGTACGTCGAGTGGGTTCCCGGAACGTCCAAGGATGCGGAGAAGGACTTCGCGAAGGGGACCTTCACCGTCAACGGGAAACCGGCGGCGATGAAGCACGTCACCGCGACTCCGATCCCCTACGCCTTCGACGAGAGCGCGCCGGCCGTCCGGCTCGTCTTCAGCGACGTTCCGGTCGGCGACGAGAGCGCGGCATCGGATCGCGTCAAGGGCGGCGAGCTCCACTACTTCGAGCTCGAGGTGGGTCCGAAGCAGAACGTCACGACCGGGATGATGCATCACGAAGGCTACGGCCCGTCGACCACCATGTCGATGGCCGGGATGCACCGCTTCGATGCCAAGACGTTCGGTCCCACCATCATCGAGGGAAGGGCGTGGATCGGCACCGAGCCGTCCGGGGAGGACCGTACGGCGTACGACGTCGAGTTCCGCGTCACGGTGCGCACGGCGAAGTGAATCGAGAAGGAGTGTCAACGAGATGAAGTACCAACATGGCAAGCGGGTTATGGCGGTCTTGATGGCGGCGGCGCTCGGCGCCTCCTGGACGGCCCGCGCCGAGGACGGCGCCGCGAGCCCCGAGGAGCTCGCGAAGAAGTTCCAGGAGCTTTCCAAGGGGCGCAAGATGTCCGCTTTGGTGCCGCTCGTCCATCCGGACGATCGCTCCATGCTGGCCTTCGGTGCCTTCATGATGGCGGGCTTCTCCGCCGTCGGGGCCAAGGACCAGGACGCGGCCCAGAAGGAGCTCGAGGCGATCCAGACCAAGCACGGCGTCAAGGAGGGGCCCAAGGATCAGCCCCCCGCGCAGAACGACGCGGAGATGACGATGCGGATGCGGCTGATGTACAAGGACGTCGACGTCGTGGCCTACTGCAAGGCGCTCGAGGCCTACGCCGACAAGTACGCCGACAAGTCGAAGCCGGAGGAGGCGGGCGGTCCAACGAAGATCGACGAGATCAAGGTCAACGGCGACGAGGCGACCGTGACCATGGACGGAAAGCCCGGTCACCTCACGAAGCTCAACGGGCGCTGGTACCTGCGGATGAAGTGACCCCTGCGGCCTCCGTGGACCGGTTCGTACCGGTCCACGGAGCGCGGGACTTCGGTGCCGGCGGGCTGTGAAGGAATGAGCGGGGCATGGGCGACCCTCGTGAGCCGCGGGGGATTACGTTTGGCGGGAACAGGAGCACTGCCATGCACTCCACGACAAAGATGCTTTTCGCCGCGCTCGTCCTCTGGCTGTCGATTCCAGGTGCCCGGGCTTGCGACGGAATCCTGGGAAACACCGTTGCCGGGGCGCGGGACACCATGTTCTTCACGTGGTTCCAGCTCGACCCCGTGGCGACGACACGTCAGGACGACGGTGGCGACCTCGTGGCGTTCCGGACGAGAGTCGAGGACCTGCGAGACGCCCTCGAGGTCGATGTGAGGACGGATGCCGCCGGGCGTGTCCGCGGCGTGCTGCTCTTCATGCGCCGGAGCATGGTCGAGGACCGAGCCGACGGGCAGTTCGCCGCCGCCATGTGCGCCGCGTTGATCCGCCACACTCCCATCGCCGATCGGAGTGCCGCCGAGGCGCTGGCCGGCGAGATCCAGGACCGCTTCCAGGAGGGCCTGCGCCCGAGCCCGATCGAGGCGTCAGACCTGCCCTTGGAGGCGTCGGAGGCGTACCGCGCCTACCGCGGCGAGGTCCCGCGCGCCATGGCCAAGCTCGGGCGATCGGCGGTCTGCTTCGACAGCACCGACCCGGACTGGCTCGTCGTGGGCGTGCTTCCGACCACGGAGGAGGCGTCGGCCGCGCACTGACCGGGGTGTTCGCGACAAGACCCGACCGGCCGGTCCTCTCGACTCGAGAGGACCGGTGGTCCTTACAGTCCGAGCGCTCCGGTCGCCACGTTGGCGCCGTAGGTCGTGGTGAACGGAGAGAACGCCACGATCTGGATGAGGGCCGTTCCGTCGTAGCCGAAGGTGATCGCGTTCGCCTGAGCCGCGGGATCGCGACCCGGTGCGGCGACGAGGTCGGCACGCGCGTCGAGGTCGACGTCGCCGAGACCGGCGCGCCCGCCGTACAGGCTCGTGTAGGGCGTGGCGTCGAATCCGGGCAGCGCGGCGATCGCGGCCCCGTCGTAGTTCCAGCCCAGGAATCGCGCGGCGTGCGCGGGACCGGGGCCGGGCGTGGTGGCGATCTCTGCGAAGCCATCGTCGTCGGCATCGCCGCTCCCCACGTTCACCCCGTACTGGGGTGCGGGGAACGCGTCGAAGCTGATGCCTGCGATCGCGGTCGTCGAGGTGCCGCTGTAGTCGAAGCCGCGGACGTGCGGTCCGAACATGATGCCGGGGCCCGCTCCGGTCACGATCTCGTGCCGCGCGTCGGCATCGACGCCGCCCGGGGAGACGTTGACGCCGTAGCGAAGCGTCGCATAGGCGTAGAAGCTCAGCCCGGGAAGCGGCGTGATCGAGACGCCGTCGAAGTCGAAGCCGCGGACGTGCGGGCCGAACACCGGACCCGGACCCGCGCCGGTCGCGATCTCGTGGAGCGCATCCGCATCGAGGAGGCCGGTCGAGGGATTGACGCCGTAGCGCAGCGTGCCATAGGCGTAGAAGCTCACCTTCGACACGGGCGTGCCGTCGGAAGCGAACGCGCGCACGTGGGGTCCGAAGACCGGACCCGGACCAGGTCCGGTCACGATCTCGTGCATCGCGGACGCGTCGAGATCGCCGGCGGCGACGTTGACGCCCCAGCCCGTGGCGCCGTAAGCCATGAAGTCGGTGGCGGTCGCGGCGCCGGTCGCGGTGTAGACCTTCACCTCGTTCGGATTCGGCGCGCCGAGCCCCTGTCCCGCGAGGTGATCCACGAGGACGGGGAGCGCGAGGTCGACGGTGACGGTCTGACCTCCCGCCACCTGGACGCCCGCGAGGCTCGCCTGACCGTGCCTTGCGCTGGTCGCGGCGACGACGTAGGTTCCCGGCGCAACGGGCATGGAGTAAGCGCCGGTGATTCCGTTGCTGGTCGTCTGCGAGAGGCCCGCCGTCACGGTCGCAACGAGCGGGGTGCCGGAGCCGGCCTCGGTGATCGTGCCCTGGATCGTCCCGGGTCCCGGTCCGCCCTGGATGTCGAGGAACGCCGCTCCCTCGACTCCCGTGGCGCCGGACGCATCCTGGCCGCGCACGAAGATCGTGTGGCGGCCGGAAGCGATCCCCGTGGTGTCGAGCTGTGCGGTGACGTCCTCGCTCGTCTCGTCGAACGCGCCGTCCGCGGCCTGCATCGGGACTCCCGCGCCCGGATTGACCCACGGCAGCACGTCGACCCAGTACCACGCGGCGGAGACGTTCTGGGTGGGCTCCGTGCCGTTCGCGCCCGAGAATCGAGTGTCGCTCAGGGTCGCGGTGACGGTGACGGGCGTACCCTGCGTGACGACCGGTGGCGTCGCCGTGACCGACAGCGGGTCCGGCCCCGAGGGCTCGAGATATGGCGCGCGCGCCGCCTTGGCGGCGTACGTCAGCACGGCGAGGTTGCCCGGCAGGATCGCGTTCGTGAACGTGGCGCAGTCCTGGAAGAAGTCGGTCCCGAGCTCGACGGTGATGCCGGGCACACCGAGGTCTCCGTAGGCGAAGTCCATGGTGGTGCCGTCCGTGACGTAGAGATCGATGGCCTGCATCGGGAAGTAGTTGTTCGAGAACGCGAACTTCCGGCCGAGGGTCTGCATCTGCACGCCGTTGGGTGCGACCGTGCTCGTGTAGCCCCACGGCCAGAGCACCCACTCGCCGTAGCTGTGGATGTCCATGAAGAGCCCCACGGCGTCATCGGGCGCCTTCGGATCGGGCGGATCCCACTGGTCGGGGATCACGCTGCGGACGTAGGCTTCGACCGCCTGGGTCTCGGGCTCGGAGGCGGCCGACGGCCCGCGAAACGTCTCGTCGCACTCCGCGCTGCTCGAGCCGCCGCAGCAGCCCCAGTTGTACTCGAAGTTCCGGTTGAGGTCGATGCCACGGTAGTCGGATCCCGTGCAGAAGTTGTCGTCCGCGTTCTTGCGCCAGTAGATCCCGGACTCGGCCTGCTTCCGTCCGTCGGGGTTCGACTGCAGGAGCACGTGGATCTCGCTGTGATCGAGCAGCTCCGTGATCTCGGCGTCGGTGCCGTAGCTCGCGACGAGGAGCTCGGCGAACCGCGTCACGAGCTCGGCCGTCGCGTACTCGCGCGCGTGGATGGCGGCGTTCACGTAGAGCACCGGCTTGGGCTCGACGATCGCCTGGTTGGTCAGCCGCAGCACGAAGAGGTCGTAGCCGGTGCCCGGGAACTGCGTCTTCACCCAGGAGTCGCCGGCGTCGATCCACTGAGCGAGCGTCGGGTGCGCCTGGGTGATCGCGACCGCCGACGCGAACGTCTCCTCCACGGTGCGGTAGCACGGGAATCCGGGGATGCCCATCACCTGACCGGGCAGCGGGGCCTGCGCCCGCAGCATGCGCTCGGTGCGTGCAACGTCGATCTCGACGAAGAGACCGAGCTTCAGCATCCGCTCGATGTCGTCGCGATCGACGTCGGCCACGAGGAAGCCGTCGCGGCGGCGCACCTCCCACG
The DNA here is from genome assembly GCA_046331505.1 of Acidobacteriota bacterium. GTDB lineage: Bacteria > Acidobacteriota > Vicinamibacteria > JAXLQT01 > JAXLQT01 > JAXLQT01. The sequence goes on along the minus strand of JAXLQT010000002.1, from coordinate 129,770 downwards.
GCTCGACGAACGCGGCCACGGCGTCCACCTGCTCGCCGGTCGAGAAGTGAGCGCGCACGACCCACGGTCCGTCCCCGGGAACGGGCGGGACCGCCACGAAGCCCGCCGAAGGAGCAGCCCCGTCCGCCAGGAGCGGCAACGGGATGGCCAGCGCGAGGAGAAGAAGCCGTGCGAACCGTGGGGAGAAGGGCATGCAGCGACCTCCGTACGAAACCGTGGGAACACGGAAAGTCTACTCCCGTTCGCCGATCGGGTCCCCCTCCTGGGAGGGCGGGGCCCGGCGCGCCGCCTCGCCGGGCCCGCGTCCGTTCATGCGGCAGCCTTGCGCGCCGCGGCTGCGCCCATCGACCGGAGGGCGTCCAGGATCTCGATGGGAACGGCGATGATGACGGTGTTCGACGCGGTGGGGCCGAGCCCGTCCAGCGTCTGGAGAGTCCGTAGCTGCATGGCCCCGGGGCTCTCGCGCATCGTCTGGGCAGCCGCGGAGAGGTTGACGGCGGCATCGCGATCGCCCTCGGCCTTCGTGATGGTGGCGCGCTTCTCGCGTTCCGCCGACGCCTGCCGCGACATCATCTTCTTCAGGTCTTCGGGCATGTCGATGTCCTCCATGCGGATGCCGACGACGTGCAGCCCCCAGTCGCTCGTGTCCTTCTCCACGTGAAGCCCGATCGCCCGCTCGATCTCCTCGCGCTCCGCGAGGAGCTGGTCGAGGGTCATCTGCCCGATCACGTCGCGTAGCGACGTGCGCGCGTACTGGGAGATGGCGAAGCGGAAGTCCTGCACCCTGATGATGGCCAGTGACGGATCCGACACCTTGAAGAAGAGCACGCCATCGATGGTGACCGGCACGTTGTCCTTGGTGATGACCTGCTGCTTGGAGATCTGCAGCGCCTGCACGCGCGTGTCCACGCTGCGGAGCTGGTCGAACAGCGGGATGATGCCGAAGAGCCCAGGTCCCTTCACCGCGTGGAACCTACCGAGCCGGAACACCACCGCGCGCTCCCACTCGGCGGCGAGCCGGATGGCCGAGGAGACGATGATGGAGAGCACGAGCCATGCCACGGCTGCCGCCGAGACGATGCGGGGATCGGAGTCTCGGAGGAGCTGGAGGATCGCGAAGCCGATGGCGACGAGGACGACGAACACGATCCCCGCGACGTAGTTCACCATCTGCGGGACCGGCCTCTGCTTCATCAGGTCCGAAACGTTGGTCTGGAGCGTCATGGATCACCTCGATGGGCCCGCGAGCGCTCGCGGGCGCGAAGAATGGGAAGTCGTCGGGGCGGGCCCCCCGCCCGCCCCGACCTCGTCATCATCTCGCTACGCTGCGTCGTCCTGCGGGATCGGAACCTCCGTCGCGCCCTCCGCGGTCGTCTGGAGGGCGGGCACCTTGCGCAGGAGCTGCGGCAGATCGATGCCGGAAAGCATCTGCACCATGCCGGGGAGCTGCGCCATCACGCCCGTCACGCCTCGCGTGATGCTCTCGATTCCGGTCGATCCCCCGCCGCCGCTGTTGACGAGCGTGATCTTGTCGATGCGCGCGAGAGGCGCCGCGATGGCCGCTGCCACTTCGGGAAGCTTCTCGACGAACATCTGGGAGATCGCCGCCTCGTTGTACTCCTGCCACGCCTTCGCCTTCTCCTTCATGCCCTCGGCCTCTGCGAGGTAGCGTGCCCGGAGACCCTCGGCCTCGGCGAGCGTGCGCATGCGGATGGCCTCCGCCTCGGCCGCGCCGCGGGCGCGGGCGACGTCGGCGTCCGCCATGCCGCGAAGCCGCGCGGCCTCGGCGTCCGCCTCCGCCATCGCCCGCAGGCGGCACCGCTCCGCTTCGGCGAGCTTCTGGATCCGGAACGCCTCCGCCTCGGCGGGCTTCTGCACCTTCCCGATCAGCTCCAGCTCCAAGCGCTGGATGTCGAACTGGGTCAGGTCGATCTGCTTCTTCCGCTCGATGAGGCTGATCCCGAGCTGCTCGTCGGTCAGGAGCTGCTGCGTCTTGGCCTTCTGGAGCTCGTAGGCCATGTCGCTCTCGGCCCGCGCCGTCGCGACCTCTGCGTTGTATGCATGGATCTTGATGTTCCTTTCCTTGTCTTCCTTCGCCACGGAGACCGCGGCGCGGATCCGCGCCAGCTCGGCTTCCTCCTGGGCCTTGGACTGCGTGATGGTGGCCTCGCGGTCGGCGAGGGCCTTTCCCATCGTCGAGTCGCGGGTCGCGCTCGCCTCGCCGAGCACCGCGTTCTTCTGGACTTCGGCCATCTTGGGGCGTCCGATCGCCTGCAGGTAACCCTGCGGATCCTGGATCTCCCGGATGGTGAAGCTGATGACCTGGATGCCCATGTTGGCGAGGTCCTCGGCGGTGAGGCGCTGCACGGTCTGCGCGAACGCCTCGGGGTTCGCATGGATCTCCTCGAAGGGCAGCGTGCTGATGACCGCGCGCAGGTGCCCCGACATCATCTGGAGCGCCGTGTCGTTCATCTCCTGCGTGCTCTTCGAGAGGAACATCTCGGCGGCGGTGATGAGCGCCGTCGGGTCGTCCGAGCGCACCTTGATCTGCGCGATCCCGTCCACGATGATGGGAACGCCGAACTTCGTGTAGAACTCGGGGGTCTTGATCTCGAGCGTCATGAGCTCGAGGTTCAGGCGATCGACGCGCTCGCGGATGGGCCATACGAACGTGCCTCCGCCGTGGTAGATGCGGAAGCTCTTCGTGAGCCGTTCGCCGTCAGCGGTCGTGTAGACGGCCTCGCGGCCGCTCACGATGAGGACCTCGTTGGGTCCCACCTTCTCGTAACGGCTTGCGAGGAACGCGACGAAGATGAGAAGGCTCGTGCTCGTGAAGGCGAGCCAGAGGATCGGGCTGTTGACGAGGATGTCTAGGACGTTCATCGGGGACCTCCCTCCGGCTTTCGAGCTCGCTCCCGCGTCCGCCGGAAGGGCGTACGGGAGCGCGCGGGGTCGTCCCCGCCTGGAAGGGCGCCACGGGGTCGTCCCCGCGGCAGAGCCATTCAGAATCCTTCGACCAGCGCCACGCGGTCCTCGAAGGCCAGGACCACGACACGGCACCCCGCCGGGAGTGCCGCGCCGCTGCGCGTCCTGGCCGGGAGCGTCGACCGGCGTCCCTCCACGACGTAGGAGACGGAGCCGACGCCGCCGTCCGGGATCGCGAGGCTGACGCGTCCGACCGCGCCCAGGAGCGTCGCGCCCCGGACCGCTCCGGAGCCGTCCTCGAGGAGCCCGGCGAGCGCGCGCGCGCCCAGGAGCGCGGCCACGCCGCCGCAGCCGAGCGCCACGGCGGCGCTCGCGAGCGTCTCGAAGCCGAGCATCCCCCGCGCGGCGAGCCCCGCCGCGCCGAAGATCGTCAGGAACACCCCCGACACCAGCGGCACGGCTGACGGCGGTCCGATCTCACGGGCTGCGGCGCGCGCCAGCTTCGCTCGAGGGACGCGCATGCGCGCGACCCTCGGCAGGCGCGGGAAACGCGGAAGACGAGGGAGGCCGAGCAGCCGGAAGAGACGCCCGCCGGACGCTCCGAGCAGGAGCGAGAGGCCGAGCCCCGCGAGCAGGCTGCAAGCGAACAGCCGCTCCGGAAGGATGAGCTTGGTGAGATGGTCTTCGAGCATGGTGAGGCCCTCGTGGGCCTTCGGATCGCGGATTGCGGGAACGCCGTCGTGCGCGGGGCTCGAACGGCCCCGCAAGGCAACCGACAGGCTTATTCCGGCGTCACGTATGGAGCGGCGATCACTTCACACTCCCGGTCGCAGGTAATGGACGACCTGATACCCATATCGTACGGATCTCGACCGCGCGAAGTTCCCTGACGGGTTGGTCGCCTCGTTGCCACGTTCCGGAAGAATGGAACAGGATCCTCCGTGAGCGTGACCAGGAAGAGCCGGAGCCAGACCCACGTCGCGTTGCTGCGCGGCGTCAACGTCGGCGGCAAGAACAGGCTGCCGATGAAGGACCTTGCCGCGATCTTCGCCGACGCGGGGTGCAGGAGCGTCACGACCTACATCCAGAGCGGCAACGCAATCTTCGATGCCCCCGCCGTCGTTGCGCGCGGTTTGCCCGCGGCGATCTCGCGGAGGATCGAGCGGCGGTTCGGGATCCGGGTGCCGGTGGTGATGCGCACCGCCGCGGAGCTAGGCGCGGTGACGCGGAATAACCCGTTCGTCGCTGCGGGCGCCGATCCCTCGCTGCTTCACGTGGCCTTCCTCGCCGATCTGCCTGCCTCACGCGACATCGCGGTGCTCGATCCGGATCGCTCTCCGCCGGACGAGCTCTCCGTCGATGGCCGCGAGATCTACCTTCGCCTCCCGAACGGTGTCGCGAAGACGAAGTTCTCGAACGCCTACTTCGACGCGAAGCTCCGCACGACGAGCACGTGGCGGAGCTGGCGGACGGTGCTGGAGCTCCACGCCCTCGCGACCGGGAGAGGTTGAGGAGCCGAGGCGGCGGGGGACGAAGCCCCCGCCCCTTCACGAACGAACCGCTGGGGCACAAGCCCCGGCGGGGGAAAAGCCCCCGCCCTACTTGACGTGCTTGGACACCAGCTTCGTCATCTCGAACATCGAGACCTGCTTCTTGCCGCCGAACACGACCTTGAGGTTGTCGTCGGCGTTGATCATCCGCCGCTCCTTGGCGTCTTGCAGACCCTTCTTCTTGATGTAGGCCCAGAGCTTCTTGGTGAGCTCGGTGCGAGGAAGCGGCGTCGTTCCGACGATCGCGCCGAGCGCTGCGTCGGGTTGAACCGGTTTCATGAACGCCGCGTTCGGTTTCTTCTTCGATGCTTTCTTCGTGGCCATTCGGCCCTCCTTGGGGGCGAGAGGTTACGCTGCGAGAGGATACCTCGTCTTTGCGAGGGAAACGACGCAAATCCACGGGCGGGCCCCGGGGGCTCCGGTCGGGGCGCGGCCGGTCCCACGCGGGCCTCGCCAGGCCTTGCCACGCGGGCAGGCGATCGCTAAGGGATCGCGGCTGCTCTCAGCTCGGCGTAGCTTGCGCGCAGAGCGGCGTCGTCCCCACGCGCGCCTCGAGGAACGCCACCAGTGCGGCGAGATCGGCGCGCGATACCTTGAGGCTGCCCGCGTTGGCGGGCAGGGCTGGGTCGAAGACGTCGGGGTTGGCGCGCACGCGGGCGAGGGTCGCGAGCGCGAGCCAGAGCGAGACGGCGCAGAACATGCGCACCTCCACCTCCGCCGCCGGCACGCCCAGGAGATAACGGAGAGCGCCGTCCGCGTCGGGCGCGATGCGGGCCACCATCTCCGCGAGTGCGTGAAGCGCCGCGGTCGAGCGGCGCTCGCGCACGACCGACACGGGGTCGAGCCCGTGGCGCTCGAACAGTGCCGACGGCCAGAAGCGCCGGCCCGCCGCGTGGTCCTGGCCGTAGTCGCGGGTGATGTTGACCTTCTGCAGCGCGAGGCCGAAGGATCGCGCGAGGCGGAACCTCTCCTCGTCGGGCGCGGGCGTGTGTCCGAAGCCGTGGAAGAGCTCGGTGAGGCCGTAGCCGACGACGACCGCGACCGGGTGACAGTAGTCCTCGAGGTCGGAGAACGTGACGATGGTCCGCGCGCCGAACGCGTGCATGCCGTCGGCCATCTCGCCTGCGTAGCGGCGGATCGTGATGCGCGCCTGCTCCGGAAGGCCGAGGAAGCTCGCGACGACCGCATCGGTGCGCTGGAGAAGGTCGACGTAGCCCGCGTTCCGTGTCAGTGCACGCGGGTCCTCGAAGAGCCGGCCCGTGTCCCCGCGATCGATCGCCGCGAGGAATGCGTCGTACATGCGGCGCTTCTCGGTCGAGCCGAGGTCCGAGTCCTCAATCGTGTCGAGGACGCGGCACACCAGGTAGAACACCATCACCGCGTCGCCGAGGCGCGTGCGGGGGTTCCTCGCGAGGTACGCCGTCACGAAGGCGAAGCTCCGCGAGACCTCCGGGAGCAGGTCCCATGCGTCCGCGAGACTCGACGGCCGGGTGACGGGGTCCATGCGCTACCCAGAAGCAGGTTCGGCGATGATAGCAGCCATGGACCGACCCTTGTCTTGTCGCGGGGCGTCGTGGTTCAATGGAAGCCTCTGGAGGGCGAGAAGACGCGCCTGGCGCATTGGTCTAGAGGTTAGGACACCGCCCTCTCACGGCGGTAGCAGGGGTTCGAGTCCCCTATGCGCTACCAAACTGCGCGCGTGCGTCGCGATCGCATCCCTCGCCTGCGCGGCGGCGCTGGCGCAGTCCCCGCCCGGCGACCTCGACGCCCTTGCCCGGGAACCCTACGACGAGACGCTCGACGCCGCGACGCTCCAGGCCTACCGCGACGTGCGCGCCGATCTGCTCGAGAAGGCGCGCCGGCTCGACGAGAAGGCCCACGCGGTCGCCGCGGAGGCCCCCGCGCTCGAGGCGGGCCTGGCGGCGGCGACCCAGGCGCTCAGGAGCGCCGAGATGCCCGAGGCGCCGCTGACCGCCGGCGAGCGGCGGAAGATCTCCGCCGCCTACGTCGCGGCGATCGAGCAGGACGTCGATCTCGCGCGCTACCAGGCGGGCAATCGCCGGCGGAGGCTCGAGACGCTGCGCGCCGAGATCGAGAGCGTCGAGGAACGGGTGCGCGACGCCGCGGCGGACGGCGCCGCGGCAGAGGCGAAGCAGCGTGCGGCCGAAGCCGGGCTCTCGGGGCCGGACGCCGTGCGCGCCCGTCAGGACCTGGTCGTCGCGAAGATGTCGGTCCTGGTCGCGGCCAGGCGGAGCGCCTACGTCGACACGCTCCAGAAGAGCCGCGCGCTCCGGCTCGCGATCGCGGAGAGGGAAGCGCGCACCCAGGACGCGCTCCTGCGGAAGAAGCTCGACGAGCTCACGGCCGCGCGCAGCATCCTCGGCGTCTCCCGGGACGAGGCCGCGCGGCGCAAGCAGGAGATCGATGCCCAGAGAAGCGCGATCGAGGCCGGGCTCGCCGGCCGCGAGGAGGAGATGCGCCGGGCGATGGAGGAGGAGCTCCAGGCGGAGAAGCAGTTCAAGACGATGGAGCAGCAGGCGCAGGGCGCCGCCAAGCGTCCGTCGGACGAGGACGTGTCGCTCGCGCGGACCCGATGGGACACGGCGCTCGAGAAGAGGAAGGCGATCGCCGAGGAGATCGCGCGCGACCGGCTCGACATCGAGCTCGGCGCGGCGCGGAGCGCGGTGTGGGACGAGCTCCTGAAGGTCTCCGAGGCGCCAGGCCCGGCCCGCTCGCGGCTGGCGCGCCGCCAGAGGGACCTTGCCCGGGAGATGCAGGCCGCGATCGACGAAAAGCGAAGGGCGGCCGGCGAGCTGGCACGCATCGCGCGGGACGATGTCGCACAGATCGAGGAAGGCATCGGCTACTCGAAGGCGCGCAAGGCGTCGATGGACGAGATGCCGGACGAGCGGCCCGAGGATCGGGCCCGCGCGACGGCGGTCGCAAAGGACCTCGATCTCGTCGTCGCGTCGCTCTCGGAGGCCGCGGGCTTCGCGACGCGTCGGCTCGAGGCCCTCGAGGACGGAGACCGCCTGCTCGAGAAGCAGGCCGAGTTCGCCTCGGAGGTGCTGGCGCGGATGGAGCCACTCGCGGGAGACGACGCGGGGAGGGTCACGATTCAGTCGTTCGCCGACCTCGGAGCGAGCCTGGTCGCCGCGGCGCGCGCTCTCGGCACGATCGGCCTCCATGCCGGGCAGGAGCGGCGCGAGCTTGCCGCCTACCTGGCCGAGGGTGGCAGGGGTGCGGCGCTGGGACGCGCGATCGGGAGCATCGCGACGCTCGCGCTCCTCGGCGGGCTCCTCGCGTGGGTCGTCGCGCGCGCTCTCGGCCGGGTCCTGCTCGGCCACACCGAGAAGGGGCGCTCCGCGGATCGCTCACGTTCGCACGCCACGCGGTGACGCCGCTGGTGATCGCGGGCGTGGTCTTCGTCGGCTTGCTCCCCGGACGTCCCGAGGCGCCGGCGCCCGCGGACGCGTCGATCGATGCCCGCTACGCGCGGCTCGGCGCGACGGTCCACGAGACGGTCCGCACGGCGGCGCTCGCCGTCGCGACGATGCTCGCGCTCACCGCGATCGGCCGGACGATCGAGGCGGTCGGCCTCCCCGGTCCGAGCCTGGTCCGCTGGAGCTTCCTCCTGTTCTGGGCGCGGGGGGGCTTCCTGAGCTGGCTCGGCCTCTCTCTCTGGGCGCGGCTCGCGCTGCTGTTCGGCGCGCCGAGCTCGGTGCCGTTCCTCGTCACGTCGCTCGCGCGCATCGTGCTCCTGGTGATGGGAGGGCTCGTCGTCGGACGTCTCCGTCACGAGATCGTGGCGCTCTTCGAGGTTCACCAGATCTCGGACGCCGGCGAGACCCAGGACGGCGCGATCGCCGTCACCTACAACCGCATGGTCCACGCTCTCGGGTCGTTCGTCGCGATCTACGCGCTCGGGATCGTGGCGGTGTATGCGCTGGGCCACGTCGAGCTCGCCGGGACGCTCCTCTTCGCGTCGCTCGAGACCTTCGCGATCCTCGTGCTCGGGTTCGGGCTCGAGCGGCTGCTCCACCTCCTCTTCCGCTCGCGCTTCAAGGAGCTCGACCGCATCGAGGCGCTGACGGGCCAGCCGCACGCGCTCGCGCGGGAGGTGCTGCGCGCCTCGTACATGCTCCTCACGCTGGGAGTCATCCTCCTCACGACGACCGTCGTGCTCCTGTGCTGGGGGATCCGGCCCGATGCGGCATGGACCGCCACGCGCGACGCGCTCCGCCGGGAGCTCGTCACGATCAACGGCACGCCGCTGACGCTCGGATCTCTCCTGACGTTTGCCGCCATCGTCGGCGGCGCCTTCGTCGTCTCGCGGGCGCTGCGCCGGTTCCTCGCGCGCCAGGTCTTCCCGCGCAGCAAGGTCGACAAGGGCGTCCAGCACGCGCTCTCGACGATCCTGAACTACGTCATCCTGCTCGCGGCGGGGTTCATGGGGTTCCAGTCGCTGGGCTTCGACCTGACGACCCTCAAGGTGATCGTCGGAGCCGTCGGGCTCGGGATCGGCTTCGGCCTCCAGAACATCGCCGCGAACTTCATCTCCGGGCTCATCATCCTCCTCGAGCGGCCCATCAACATCGACGACGTGGTGGAGGTGTCGGGCACGCTGGGCCGGATCGAGACGGTCTCGGCGCGCGCGACCCACGTCCGGACGCGCGACAACATCACGGTGATCGTGCCGAACACCGAGTTCATCTCGTCGCGCGTCGTCAACTGGAGCCACCGCGACCCGCGCATGCGGATCCACGTGGCCGTGGGGGTCGCCTACGGCACCCCGGCGGGGAAGGTGCGGGAGACACTGCTCGGCGTCGCGCGCGGCGACCGCCGCGTCCTGCACAAGCCCGAGCCCGAGGTGCGCCTCACCGGGTTCGGCGAGAGCGCGATGGCGTTCCAGCTCCTGGCCTGGATCAGCGATCCGTGGGAGTCGGAGCGGATCCTGTCGGACCTCAACTACGCCGTCGACGAGGCGTTCCAGCGCGAGGGGATCCGGATCCCGTTCCCGCAGCGTGAGGTGCACGTCGTCGACGGGCGCCTCCCCGCTGCGCTCCACGGGCCCGAGGGATCCGACGCGGAGGCGCGGAAGCACGGAGGCGTGTAGGGCGGCTCCCCCGGCGGTCCGGAAGTCGCGCGCGCGGACGGCTCAAGGGAGCGCGGCGAGGAGCGCGTCGATCTCGTCCTCGGTGTTGTAGAAGTGCGGGGCCGCGCGCAGGAAGCCCTCGCGCTGGCCGATGACGATGCGCCGCTCGTGGAGCCTCCGCTCGAGCGCGAGGGCGTCGATGCCGTCGCGGGCGAACGACACGATGCCCGAGGTCTCGCCCACGGCGCGCGATCCGAGGACGCGATAGCCGCGCGCCGCGACGCCGTCCGCGAGGCGCGCCGCGAGGGAGAGGACGCGCTCCTCGATGTAGGGCAGGCCGAAGTCGAGCAGCGTCTCGACGGCGCCGGAGAGGCCGGCGATGCCGCCGTGGTTCAGCGTGCCGGGCTCGTAGCGCCGGGCGTCGGGGCGCGGCGGCGCGTAGTAGTCGGCGAAGCTCCCGCGCCGGGCGAGGCCGAGCCACCCGTGGGACGTCACGCGGACGCGTTCCTGCGCGTGCCGCGCCACGTACAGGATCCCCGCGCCCTCCGGCCCGCACAGCCACTTGTGGCCGTCGGCGGCCAGCGCGTCGATCCCGGCGGCGGCCACGTCCAGGCGCAGCGCTCCGAGACCCTGGATCGCGTCGACGAAGAAGAAGACGCCGCGATCGCGGCAGAGCTTGCCGAGCGACACGAGGTCGTTGCGGAACCCGGACAGGAACGCGACGAACGAGATCGCGAGCACCTTCACGTCCGGAGCCAGCCCCGCGCGATGTCGTCGACGAGCACGCGCCCGTCGCGCTCCGGCACGAACGTGACGCGAACACCCTGGTCGCGCAGGGCGAGCCACGGGGTGACGTTGGCGGCGAACTCCCCTCGACGGAGAGGACGACGTCGCGCGGACCGAGGTCGAGGCCGCGCGCGATCAGGTTGACGCCCTCGGAGGTGTTCTTGACGAACGCGATCTCGCTGCCGCCCGCGCCGAGGAGCCGCGCACAGGCGTCGCGGCAACGCTCCTCCGCCCGGATCCAGGCCCGCCAGCTCACGCACCCGTTCTGCTCGACGTCGGCGATGTGGGCCCGCATGGCATCGGCGGCGCGCCGGCCGATCGGCGCGACGGAGGCGTGGTTCATGTAGGCCCACGCGCGCGTGACCGGGAACTCCGCGCGGGCCTTGGCGAGCGTCGGATCCATCTAGTAGCTCCGCACGGCCTTGACGTGCGCGAGGTGGGCCCGGGCGAGCTCCGCGAGCGTGTCGCCGCCGTACTTCTCGACGGCGGCGCGCGCCAGCACGAACGCCACCATCGCCTCGCCGATGACGCCAGCCGCGGGGAGCGCCGTGACGTCGGAGCGCTCGTAGGCCGCCGGGCCCGGCTCCTTGGTGGCGACGTCGACGCTCGGCAGCGCGTTGCGGAGGGTCGAGATCGGTTTCTTGTAGCCCCGCACGCGCAGCTCCTCGCCGTTGGTGATGCCGCCTTCCGTCCCGCCCGCATGGTTGGTCTCCCGGCGGAAGCGCTTGCCGCGGTACGCGATGGGATCGTGGACCCTGGACCCGGGCCAGCCGGCGGCGGTCACACCGATGCCGATCTCCATCGCCTTCACGGCCGGGATGCTCAGGATGGCCTGGGCGAGCTGGCCGTCGATCTTGCGATCCCACTGGGTCGCGCTGCCGAGACCCGGCGGCGGCGTGTGTGCGATCACCTCGAAGACCCCGCCGAGGGTGTCGCCCGCCTCCTTGGCCCGATCGACCTCGGCCGCCATGGCCGCCTCGGTCGCGCGATCCACGCAGCGCAGCGGCGCCTCGCGCGTCTCCATCGCGACGACGTCCCTCCAGGGGACGTAGGTGCTCGCCGCGACGCCGACGCCCGCGAGCTGGAGCACGTGGCTGCCGATGGCGACGTCGATCTCGCGCAGCAGGAGCTTGCAGAGGGCTCCCGCCGCGACGCGGGCCGCCGTCTCGCGCGCCGAGGCGCGCTCGAGCACCTCGCGGAGATCGCGTGCCTGGTACTTGAGGCCGCCGGCGAGGTCCGCGTGGCCGGGCCGCGGCCGCGTGAGGCGCTTCATGCGGATCTCGGGCACCGGCCTTGCGGGAGGCCAGACGCTCATCACCTCGCGCCATTGCTGCTCGAAGTTCCGGTTCACGATCTGGATCGCGATGGGCGAGCCGAGGGTGACGCCGTGGCGTATCCCCGAGAGGACCACCGCCTCGTCGTGCTCGAGCTTCATGCGGCCGCCGCGGCCGTAGCCCCGCTGGCGCCGCGCGAGATCGCGGTTCAGATCGTCCGGGCGGACAGGCAGACCCTTTGGAAGCCCCTCGACGATCACGGAGAGCGCCGGACCGTGGGACTCGCCCGCGGTGTGGAAGCGGAGCACGCTCCGCTCAGGCGACCGCGACGGACGGCGCGGTCGCCGCGGCCAGCTTCCGCTGGCGCGCCGCGAGGGACGCCGAGATCGGCTCGTCGTAGGAGCGCGAGCGCTCGGGACCCGCGATGCGTTCCTTGACGAACTTCGCCACGTTGCGAAGCCCGTGCGGGGAGAGGAGGTAGAAGGAGACGTACGCGCGCAGGAGGAGCCGCTGCACTTCCCGCCGGTCCTTCACCGCGTCCAGACGCATCACGGCGTGGAAGAGGTCGTAGCGGCTCCAGTCGCGATCCTCGATGCGATCCTGGACCTTCTCCCAGAGCTCGGCGCCGGGGAGCGGCGTGTTGATCGTGAACTGCACGGTCTCCGGCCTGAGGGCCTTCGCGTAGGCGATGGTCTTGAGCATCTGCTCCCGCGTCTCCTGGATGCCGCCGAGGATGAAGGCCGCGTTCACCTCGATGCCGAGCTTCTGGAGGTAGTGGATGGAATCGAACGCGACGTCCGCCGTGTAGCCCTTGTTGAACTCCTCGAGCACGGCATCGGTGCCGCCGTCGATCCCGAGGAACACCGTGTAGCAGCCGGCCTCGGCCATCTTGCGGAACAGCTCCTGCTGGCGCATGACCGTGTCGACGCGCGAGCAGCACCACCACTTCACGTCGAGGCGGCGCGCCAGGATCTCGTCGCAGATCGCGCTCACCCGCTTCGGGTTCACCGTGAAGATGTCGTCGGTGAAGACGACCGTGCCGAACTTCCAGCGCTTCACGAGGTCCTCCATCTCGTCGACGATGTCGACCGGATCGCGGTAGCGCGTCTTGCCCGAGAGGCGCGGCGAGCTGCAGAACTCGCAGCTGTAGGGACAGCCCCGGCTCCCGAGCATCGTCGTGAACGGGCGCTGCCCCATCATGTTGCGACGGTAGTTGTCCATGCCGAGAGTCTCGCGATCGGGCCATGCCAGGAGGTCGAGCTCCTGCGGGAACGGCGCGTCGGGCGTGCGTACGATCTCGCCCTCGTGGCGGTACGTTATGCCTTTGACCTTCGCGAGATCGCCTCCGCCGTCCAGGGCGGCGCAGAGCTCGCGCGCGACATCCTCGCCTTCGTTGCGGACGACGTAGTCGACGAGCCCGGTCTCGAGCGCCTCCCGGTCGAGGAAGGTGGCGTGGCTGCCGCCCATCACGACCGGGACCCCGCGCGCCTTCACCATCCGCGCGACGCGCAGGCCGCTCTCGTAGCGGATGGTGTCGCACGAGATCCCGACGAGGTCGAAGCGGGAGAAGTCCGGGACGACCCGCCCCTCCCGGGTGGTCTCGTCCCAGATCGCCGTCTCGTGGCCGTCGCGTCGCAGCGCCGAGGAGACGTACGCGATCCCGAGCGGAGGGATGTCGCCCAGGTGCTTGAAGCGGTGGCTGCTCTTCGGGAGGACGAGGAGGACGCGCATGCCGCCCCGAGCTACGAGACGGACCGGCCGAAGTTCGAGGTCAGGATCGACAGGTCCGTGCCGTCGACGATGCCGTCGCCGTTGACGTCGGCGCCGTAGTCGTAGCCCGCCTCGCCGAACGACGTGCCGAACGCGAGCGCAAGCCGGATCAGGTCCGCGCCGTCGACCAACCCGTCGTGATCGAGATCGCCGTTGCCGACGCCCGTCGGCGGTGGGTTCTTTCCGCGCGTCTGGATCGCCTGGTACCAGAGGTCGGCGAGGACCTGGTACCCCGCCTGGTTCGGGTGGGTGATGCCGATGTACTCCGGGTGCTCCACGAAGACAGCGAAAGCATCGTTGAGACCGATGACCGACCCGTCGCCCGTGAAGGCGATGATGGAGCCGTTGGCCGAGGCGATCTGGCCCCGCGGCACCTCGGCATCGTCCGGCAGGATGGTGGCGACGATCGGGATGCTGCCGTGATTGATGCAGCGCTGGATCAGCGTCTCGACCGAGGCGGCCGTCGACGATGCCGAGTAGCCGTTGCGAAGGTCGTTGATGCCTTCCATGAGGAGGGTCACCTGTGGCCGGTCCGCGTTGAGGTGCTCCTCCAGGCGGCCGCCCGCCTGCGCGGCCTGCTCGCCCGACTTGCCGCCATTGATGAGCACCGCGGTGGGATCGTCCGCCTGCAGGCGCGGCCCCAGGTAGTTCGTGTAGCCGCCGGTCTCGTAGCCCTGGGAGTCGTCGAATCCCGCCGTGATGCTGTCGCCGAACGCGAGGTAGACGCCGGCGACGACGTCGGCCCGGGCCACGCAGGGCAGCATCGAGAGGCAGCCGATCGCGGCGAGACGGCGCACGGTCACAGGATCAGCGTCCGATCTTCGCGACCACCGTGCTGACCGCGGCACCGTCGGCGCTGACCAGCGAGAGGGCGTGCTCACGGTAGAAGGCCACCGGGCGGGACGATCGGCCGATCTCGGCGCGCGACGGGAAGGCAATCTCCTTGACCGCGCCGTGCCCGTCGAGGAGCCTCGCCTCGGCCGCGGAGGCCGCGCCGTCGTTCTGGTTCCAGAGGACGACCACGCCATCCTCGGCGCCGACGATGCGGGGCAGCGTCGCGGCCCCGGTGCCCTGCGACACGCGGACCGTGGGGAGCCAGGCCTTCCCGTCCAGCCTCGCCGCGAAGACCTGGTAGGCGGTCTTGTCTTCGAGGCTCGACCACGCCACCCAGAGGTTGCCCGTGCCGTCGCGACCGAGCGCCGGAGTCACGTCGGGCACCTGGTTCTCCGCGTGCAGCCGGGCCTCGGGGCTCCACATCTGACCGTCGCGGCGGCTCCAGAGGACGTCGTCGAGCGCCTCGCCGACGCGGCCGGACCAGACCACGACCGGCGTGCCCGTGAGGTCGAACGCGATCTGCGGGACGAGGTCCTCGGTCGCATCCGGGGCGCTGACCCGCTCGGGCCTCGTGAAGACGCCCCCTTCGAAGCGGCTCACGACGATGTTGTCGTCTCCCATCGAACCGTCCACCCATGCGACCCACGGCACCCCGTCAGGTGAGACGGCGATCGAAGGGAAGCGGGCCCAGCGCGCGGTGTTTCCGGAGACCTGGAGCGTGCGCGGCACGCCCGACGCGGCGAACGTGGCGCTCATGATCCGGCTTCCGCCGGCTCCGCCCTCCACCCATGCGACGAAGACGCTCGCGCCGTCGGATGCGGCGACCGGCCAGGAGCGGTGGGCGCCCGCGGTCGCGTCCAGGAAGGGCAGCGCCTGCACGGTGCCGGCGCCGTCCGAGACGCGCAGCGTGCCGTCATCGGCGATGGCGACGAGATCCCACCCGTTGCGCGTGGCCGCGACTGCGATCTCCTTGGGCTCGCTGGAAGCGAGGCAGATGGTTGAGAGAGTTGAGATGAGAGACGCCGTGAGGAGCTGGGTTCGCATGGGACCTTCCGGGGGAAACGGGTTCGACCCGACAGTTTAGCTCGGGTCTGCGCCGGCGCTGGGTTCCGCCCCTCCGGGGGAGGTTTTCCGCCCCCGGAAGCCGAGGATCTTCTTGAGGCTCGCGAAGAGCCCCAAAGCCACCGCGACCGCCGCCTTCTTGAAGGCGATCAGCAGCGCCAGGATCTTCGCTCCGAACTTGGCGAGGGCCGCGACCTTGGCGAGCTTGACCGCCGCGACCGCGGCCCCGCCCCCTCCGATGAGCGCCGCAAGTCCGTACTCCGCCTTCTTGTCCTTCGAGCCGTCGAAGTCCTGGTAGCGCGCTCCCTCCTTGAAGGCGGTCGCGGCCAAGAGCGCCGTCACCTCGGGCTTGCTCGCGTCGAGGTGCTCGGGATCCACGACGAGGTTCAGGGAGGCGTAGCCGCGCCGGCCGAGGACGCGGGTGTTGTAGTTGACGGTCGAGCCGTCCTCGTCGCTTCCCTTCACGCCCCACACGAGGTGGTGCGCAGCCCGGTCGTAGGCGGGGGCCTGCGTCCAGCCGTCGACGTGCAGCGGCTTGAAGCCGCGCTTCTTCCGTTCGTCGTTGGCGGCTTCGGTGCCCTTCCGGATGGATTCGAGGATCGCGTCCGCATCGAGCTTCTGGGCGTCGTCGTCGGAGACGTACCCCTCGTCCTCGTAGGAGACCTCGACGAACCAGTCGGCGTCCTTGCGCGTGATCAGTGCGAGCGTGTCGGGCCGTGGGGTGTTGCCCGCCTCGCGCAGGAGGGCGTGGGCGTCCTTCTGGTGGAACAGCACGAACTCCGCCGGCAAATCGATGGCCAGGTCGTGGCCCAGATCGATCGTCGCCGGCCCGAGGTCCGGGTGGTACTTCGGCTCCTCGGCGGCGGGCGATCCCTCCTCGGCGAGGGCGGCGGGAACCTGCACCGCCACGAGCAAGAGCGCCGTCCATGTCCCTTTCATCGTGCGTCCATTCTATGTGGCCTCCCACCGGATCAGCGGCCGAGGCGCTTGCGGGCCTCCCTGTCTTGCGGATCGAAGCGCAGCGCCTCGTTGGCGGTGGCTTCCGCGAGCTGGCGGCGGCCGGTCACCATGTAGACGTCGGCGAGCTTGACCAGCGCGTAGGTGTTGTAGAACTGGAGGTCGATCGCCGTGCGCAGCTCGGTCTCGGCCTCGGCGAGGCGCTGGCGACGCGCATCGAGCAGGCCGAGCTGGATATGGGGATCGACGAGCCCGGAGGTCGCCGGGGCGCCCGCGAGGCGCCGGTAGAGGGCCTCGGCCTCGGGGTCGTCGCTCGCGATCAGCGTGGCGGCGGCGGCCAGCTCGACGGCGGTGCTGGGATCGGCGAGCAGAGGACGGAGGCTGGGCGCGACGCCGGGCCCGGCCCACGAGAGTCCCGACGCCGCTGCCGACCGGACGAGTGGGCTCGGATCGGACAGGGCCGCGAGAAGGGGCTCGCGCGCTCTCTCCTTGATGCGCGACGCGAGTAGCGACGCGGCGGCTGCGCGGAGGGTCTCGGCTTCCGATCCGTCGGCGAGCACGGCCTCCAGGCTCGACTCGGAGGTCGCCGCGGTCGCGACGTCGAACGCATCGGCGAGCCGCCTGCGGCGCTCCGTCCTCCGTGCCGCGTCTGGCCAGAGCCTGTAGAGCGCCGCCTCCATCTCCTGCGGCGTCGCTTGCTCGTGACACGCGTTGCAGGCGTTCGGGACGCCGTGGCGGATCGTGGTCCCGGGCGCCGGGACGTCGATCGCGTGATCGGCCAGCTGGTCGAGCACTCCCGAGACGACCGGCGGCATGTGGCACGCCACGCAGGTCCGCGCCTCCCTGGCTCGATGGTGCGTGTGGGCATCGAGGCGCAGGAACAGATCGGCGTGGCAGCCGCGGCACGCCGCGTCGCGGGGATCGATCGAAGCCGCGGCGGGGAAGAGGCGCAGCTCGTCCGGCCCCTGGTGTTCGGCGTGCGGGGGCGTGTGGCAGGTCAGGCACGTCGCTCCGCCCTTCATGTAGCAGCGGGACTGGAGCAGCGCCAGGTACTCGTCGCTGCCGACGCGCGGCCTCCCGTCGGCGTAGAAGTCGGACAGGAACGACGAGCCGTCGGTCACCGCGATGGGGTCGTAGGCGTCCGCGTACGGCTGGCCGGGCCGGTACCGATGCGCCGCGTCGAGGACGGGGAAGTGGGGGAGGCGCGCGCCGTGGCATTGCGCGCAGATCGCGAGGCCGAGCTCCGGCGCGACCTTGCCCGGAGGGACGACGTCCTTCGGGTCGAGCGACGCGGCGTGCTTGCCGCCCGGGCCGTGGCAGCACTCGCACGCGACGCCGGGGTCGGCGAAGGCGGTGGCGAAGGTACGCGACGTGGGGTCGTAGGAGACCGAGAGGCCCGTCGCGTGGCAGTCGAGGCACTCGTGGTTGGCCGTGCGGCGGAAGTTGGTCCAGAAGAACGGATGGTCGGGACCAACGGGACCCTGCTTCGTCTCGTTGTAGTCCACCCACTCTCCCTTGCCGGTCACGTGGTAGTAGATCGGCAGCACCTGGAAGCGCCCGTCCGGCAGGACAGTCGAGGGTCCTGCATGCACTTGCCCCCGACGACCCACGAGACGGGGTAGTCCGCGATCGCGCCCTCCCGGTCCCTCGTGCGAACGACATAGCCGTCCCGGGACCGGCGCATCCACGCCTCGCTCGAAGCGCCATGGAAGTGCTGGTCGGCGAAGTTGCCGGCGACCGTCTCCGGGGCTGCCCTCGAGAGCGCCCGGGGGTGCCAGTCGCGGGACCAGCGCGTGAAGTTGTCCTCGTGGCAGTCCTTGCAGACCCGAGAACCCACGTATCCGAGGGCTTCGGGCGACGGCGCATGCCTGGGCGCAGCCGGCGGCGCGACCGGCGACGCCGGTGCGGTCCTGGAGGGAGCGGGCGCGCAGCCGAGCGGGATCAGCAGAGCGAGCGCGCCGACCGCGCGCCGCCCGCGCTCCACCGATCGAGCTCTCGCAGCGATGGCGATGCGTCCCTTCGCGTCGATGATACCTTCGCCGGGCGATGCAGCGTCCCAGGAAGCTCGGCGACATCGGCCGGCCACCGGCGTCCACGCGGCCGCTCCGGAACGTCCGGTTGACGGTCGCCTACGACGGGCGGCGCTTCAAGGGGTTCGAGGTGCAGCCCGGCCTCTTGACCGTGCGCGGCGTCCTCGAGGAGGCGATCGGAAAGGCGACCGGTGAGAAGGTGGGGATCCACGCTGCCGGGCGGACCGACGCCGGCGTTCACGCCCTGGGTCAGGTGGTGAGCTTCTTCTCGCGGTCCCGCCTTCCGGCGGAGAAGCTGCGCATGGCGATCGCCGACGAGCTGCCCGACGACGTCGCGATCTCCGACCTGTCCTTCGAGGCGCGATCGTTCCACGCGCGCCACAGCGCGATCGCCCGCCGCTACCGCTACCAGATCGGGACCGAGAAGCTGCCCCTCCTCCGAAACCAGGTGCACTGGGTCCGCGCGCGGCTCGACATCGACGCGATGCGCTCCGCCGCGGCGATGCTCCCCGGCAAGCGCGACTTCGCGGCGTTCGCGGACGTAGAGCCTGGCGACGACACGACGCTCGATCTCTACGAGTGCGAGGTCGCCGTCGAGCCGCCGCTCGTCCTCGTCGACCTCCTGGCCGATCGCTTCCTATGGAAGATGGCACGCCGGATCGCGGGAGGGTTGATCGCCATCGGCCGCCACCAGGTCGCTCCCGCCGCGATGGCCGACGCGCTGCGGGAGCCGGACGGTCCCGCCGCCAAGGAGCTCCGGACGTACACCGCCCCGCCCCAGGGTCTCATCTTGCTGCGCGTCCTCTACACGGGAGACATCAAGCCGCAGGCCGCGAAGCTGCGCCCGCTCTCGGAGTGAGCGCCCGGCAACAAGGGCCGCGCTCCGCGGGATCGGCCGTCGCGCCGCCATCGCGCCGCTCCGCCCCCTACCTCCTCTTCGCCGCCGCGGCCGTCATCCCGTACGCCACCGTGCTCGACGCGCCGTTCCTCTACGACGACACGGTGTACGTCGTCGACAACCCGCAGGTGCGCGACGCGGGCGCGATCGGGGCGATGCTCCGATCGAGCTACCCGCCGCGCCACGAGGCGCAGGGACTCTACCGGCCGCTCGTGACGTTCTCGTACGCGGTCGACTTCGCGATCTTCCGCCTCGAGCCCTTCGCCTTCCACCTCACCAACGTGATGCTGCACGCCCTCGCGACGATCGCCGCCTACGCGATGCTCCGGACCGTCGCGCCGGAGCTAGCAACCGCCGCGGCGATCCTCTTTGCCGTTCATCCGGTCCACGTCGAGGCCGTCAGCTGGATCGTCGGGCGGGCGGAGGTGCTCTGCGCGCTCTTCCTCTTCGCCGGGCTCGCGGCCAGGGCCTTGCCGGTCGCGGCGATCAGCGTCCTGCTCGCGCTCCTGTCCAAGGAGATGGCGATCACGGCGCCGCTCCTCGAGCTCTGCCTCGCCGTCGTCCCTTCGCGGCGCGAGAGGGCGCCGGGGCGCGCGGCGGCGTTCGCCGCGGTCGCCATCGTCTACCTCGGTGCGCGCGCTGCCGTGCTCGGAGGGCTCGTGCCGCGCGGCTCGTTCCAGACCCTCGAAGGCGTCGGGCTTCCGGGGCGGCTCCCGGCCGTCTTCTCGGCCTATGCGAGCGACCTCCGTCTCCTCGCGTTCCCGGCCGCGCTCGCCGTGGATCACCCGTGGCTCACGGTCCCGACGTGGGGATGGCCGGCGGCCGGCGCGGGCATCGTCCTCGCGGGAGCGCTCCTTGCCGTCGGGCTCGCCTGGCGACCGCTCTTGATCCCCGTCCTCTGGCTCGATGCGGCAATCCTGCCCGTGAGCCACCTCGTTCCCTTCGGGTCGACCTACGCGGAGCGCTTCCTCTACATCCCGAGCATCTCGATCTGCCTGGCCGTCGCGGCGCTCGCGTCGCGGCTGCCGCGCCGCGCGGGCCTTGTCGCGACGGGCGCGCTCGTCGCCGCGCTCGGCGCGCGCACGGTGATCAGGAACCAGGACTGGCGCGACGCCGGGCGCTTCTACGAGACCGCGATCGCCGCGTCGCCCGGGAATGCGACGCTCCGGAACAACTACGGCCGCGTCCTGATCGACCGGGCGTCTTCGGCCCTGGCTGCCGAGCGCGCGGCCCTCGTCGCGCGCGCGGAGAAGCTCTTCGAGGGCGCCGTTGCGAGGAATGGGCGGCTCGCGCCGGCGCTCGCGAACCTCGGGATCATCCGCGCGCAGGAGGGCCGCCTGCCGGAGGCGCGCGATCTCCTGGAGCGCGCCGTCGCCGCCGATCCCACCTACGCGCGCGGGTTCAACAACCTCGGGAACGTGTACGCCATCCTGGGACGCGCGGCCGACGCGAGGAAGGCCTACGGGTCGGCGCTGGCACTCGATCCCGGGTACGTGGATGCTCTCGAGAACCTCAGAAAGCTGGGCGCCGGTCGCTGACCGCCGCCTCCCGGCGCGATCCGCGCGCCGAAGGTGGACCGAGGAGGAGTGATAATGCGGTGGCCCTACGGGTCTTCCATGCCCGAGACCTCGTTGAGCACGCTTGCGCCAGGGACGCTCGTGGCTGACCGCTACGAGATCGTCGAGCTCATCGGCGAGGGTGGGATGGGCGTGGTCTTCAAGGTCACCGACCGTCAGGACGGGCAGGAGCGCGCCCTCAAGATCCTGAAAGCGACCGCCGAGAACCGCTCCGCCTCGGAGCGCAGGTTCCGCCGCGAGTACCGCGCTCTCGCGCGCCTCCATCACCCGGCCGTCGTCGACGTGTTCGACACGGGCATCTTCGATCCCCCGGTCCCGTTCTTCGGAGCGACGCCTGGCGGCCACCTGTTCTTCGCGATGGAGTACGTGCGCGGCCACACGCTTCGCGAGTGGGGCGCTCTCATCCCGGACGCCGGTCGCAACGAGACCCAGATCCGCCAGGACCTCGACTTCTACCTCCAGACGATGGTGACCGTGCTCGACGCCCTCTCGGACGTCCACCAGTCGGGCATCGTCCACCGCGACCTCAAGCCCCAGAACATCATGATCGATCACGAGGGATCGGTGCGGATCATGGACTTCGGCGTGGCGCTCGAGATGGCCGCCGAGGGATCCGACACGTCGAGCAACATGATCCTCGGCACCGTGGGTTACGTGTCGCCTGAAGAGGTGCGCGGGGTGAAGCTCGACGCGCGGGCCGATCTCTTCGCGGTCGGCGCGATGCTCTACGAGTACGTCACCGGTGAGCTTCCCTTCGACGACGAGAACCCGGTCGTCGCGTTCTCGCGCATGCTCAAGGAGGCAGCCGTGCCGCCCCGGAAGCTCAACGCTGTCATCTCGGCCCAGCTCGAGGAGGCGATCATGAAGCTCCTCGAGCGCGATCCGGAGCAACGGTTCCAGACGGCTGAGGAGGCGGCGTTCGCTCTGAACCTCTGCCTCGAGTCGGGCGCCCACACCTTCGGCGGCGAGCTCCCGACGACCTCGATGCGCATGCCCAAGCTCTTCCCCTCGCGCTTCGTGGGGCAGCAGGTGTCGCTCGACGTGCTGACCCGGATGCTCGACAAGGCGAGCCGGGGACAGGGGAAGATGGCGCTCGTCGTCGGCGAGGCCGGCATCGGCAAGACCCGCCTGGTGCAGGAGCTCGCGGCCGGCACCGATCGCAGCCAGCTCCTCGTGCTCTCCGGCGGGTGCTTCGAGCGCGAGGGCGTCTACTACCAGCCCTACGTGGAGATGATCGGAGAGTACGTCCGGCGGATCGGCCGGACGAGCAAGCGCGACCAGCTCATGGAGCGCCTCTACGACGCGGACCTGTTCCCGCTCATGCGCGAGCTGTCCCGGAGCGACGATGGGATCGCACCCGCCCCGGGCCCTCACGGGCCCGCGGGATCGGAAGAGCGCGTCAGGCTCTTCGAGGCCGTGACGCGCCTGATCGCCGACTTCGCCGCGCGCCGCCCGATCCTGCGGCACCTGGACGACATGCACTTCGCCGACGAGCTGACCCTCGACCTCACGCGATACGTGGCGCGCAACCTCAAGGGGTCGCCGGTGCTGATCGTCGTCGCGCTACGGCCCGAGGAGGTGAAGCGCCCCGAGGCGGCGAGCGTCCGGCGGTTCCTCGACGAGACGCGGCGCGAAGGGCTGATGGACGCCGAAGTGAAGCTCGGGAGGCTCCCCAAGGAGGACGTGCGCGACCTCTTCATCTCGCTCGCGCGCTGGGAGCCCGGAAGCGATCTCCTCGACGGCGTCTACCGCCTGACCGACGGGATCCCCTACTTCGTCGAGGAGGTGGTCAAGACGATCGCCGAGCCCGGGCGATCGCGTCCTGCCGGCGAGCTGCCCATCCCGGAGACCGTCGCGGAGATCGTTGCGCGCCAGCTCCGCGCCTTCACCGGCGGCGAGACGGAGGTGCTCCGCATCGCGGCCCACATCGGGACCGACTTCGAGTTCGACCTGCTCCTGGAGGTGACCGGCCGCAGGGAGGCGGATCTCCTCGACGTCATCGATCACCTCCTGCGGCAAGGGATCCTGACGGAGATCGCGACATCGCGCACGGACGCCTACCGCTTCACGCACCCCATCATGCGCGAGGTGCTGATGCGCCAGGTGTCCGATCGGCGCCGCCGCAAGACCCACGTGGCGATCGCCCGCGCCATGGAGGAGCTCTACCACGACCGCCTCGAGTCGGAGCTCGGGGCGCACATCGAGGAGATCGCGCGCCACTTCCGTCTTGGAGGCGACGCGGAGAAGGCGTTCGAGTACGGCTGGATCGCCGCCAAGAAGGCGATGGAGCGGCGCGCCTACGACGCCGCGGCGCGCCACCACGGCGCGCTCTACGAGCTGTACCAGGCCGGCGAGATCTCGCCTCCGCAGGGGCTGCGGGTGGAGATGTTCCTCGACCTCGGTACCGCGTGGGAGAAGACCGGTCGGATGCAGGAGGCGCGCGACCTGTACGAGTCGGAGCTGACCCGGCTCATCAAGGAGCGCAACCTCGCCGCTCGCTCCGAGGTCGCCCACCGCCTCGCGCGGATCTTCGCGCAGCAGGGAAAGCTCGACGAGGCGCTCGAGCAGCTCGAGGGGTGCCTGTACCACGGCGCCACGCTCGATCCCGGGATGCGCATCCGGCTCGAGACGGAACGGGCGCGGCTCCTCGAGAGCAAGGGCGAGCACCAGGAGGCGCTCGCGGTGCTCTTCGACACCCTGGGAAAGGCCGAGGCCTCGGGGGCGGCGCTCCCGCTGGCCGAGGCGATGGGGCTCTTGGGCGGAATGTTCACCGCGCGTGGAGAGCACCTCGAGGCGTCCCGCACGCTCGAGAAGGCGCTCGAGATCGTGCGCGCCGCCGAGCCTTCGGACGGCCGGCCGCTCGTGGCCACGCTCCTGACGAGCCTCGCCGAGAACGCCCACCAGGCCATGGATCCGGCGCTCGAGATCCGCTTCTACGAGGAGGCGCTGCGCGAGCTCGAGCGGTCGTGGGACCTCCTTGGCGCGGTGACGCCGCTCGCTCGCGAGGGACGCGCCTACGTCACCCTCGGCGAGATGGACCGCGGGCGCGAGATCCTGAAGGACGCCCTCAAGCGTTGCCGGCGCTACGCCCTCACGGGGAGCCTCCCTCTCGCCCTCGAGGCGATGAGCCTGTACTCGATGTACAAGGGGAAGCTCCGGTCGTCGCGCGCCGAGCTCCTCGAGGCCTACGATCTCGCCGAGTCGGTCGGAGAGGCGCCAGCGCTCTTCCAGGTCAGCCTGAGCCTCGGAAAGGTGCTCGGCCTCCTCGGCGCGTTCAACGAGGCGCGCGGGTATCTCGGGCGGGCGCACGAGCTCGCGCTCGAGAAGGGCAACACGTTCTGGAGGGTCCAGGCGCTGACGGCGACCGCCGAGTGCGCCCTCGATGCCGAGCGGCTCGCCGAGGCGCGCGACGCGCTCTCGCAGATCGAGGGGCTGGAGCAGTCGCTGCGCGCGCTGCTCGCGCCGCGGCAGTTCATCCCGTCCTACATCGTCGGCGCGATGATCGCCTTCCGGGATGGGAACCTCGACGCCGCCCGGGAGCGTTTCGCGCGTGCCTTCAAGAGCCTGTCGGGCGTCGTCTGGCCCCACGCGCTCGGGCTCTGCCATCTCCGCCACGCGCAGTTCCTGCGCGGGACCGGCGATCGGAGCGCGGCGAAGGACGAGCTCGAACGCTCGCGCCGGGTCTGGAGCTGGCTCGGGACGTCGCACTACCTCCGTGCGTGCGACGACGAGGCCAGGCTCCTCGCGGTCGCCTGAAAAGGAAAGGGCCGCCCCGAGGGGGCGGCCCTTCTATCTCCGGGGAGCTTCGGTCCTAGCTACCGGTCGTGGGAGCTGGAGCCGGAGTGCCGGTTGCTGGAGCGGGGGCGGCGTCGGTCGCCGGGGCGGGAGCTGGAGCCGCGTCCGTTGCCGGGGCCGGAGCCGGAGCCGCATCCGTCGCGGGAGCGGGGGCTGGGGTCGTCGCGGCCGGCGTCTCGCCACCGCCGCCGCCGGGGGCCGGCGCCGGCGCGGGCTGCGGCGTCTCGCCACCTCCGCAGGCCGTCGTTCCCACACCCAGTCCCACGCACAGGGCGAGCGCGAGGAACGAACCGAAAAGGACTCTGGACGCATTCTTCATGGCTGCTATGAGCCTCCTCTTTCTGGGCGGACACGATCCGCGGAGTGCGAGCGCCTCGGAAACGGGGCGACTCCCGGTCTCTTTCGAGCGCGTTCGGCGGGATATGGTACCAACACGCGGGCGTTCGTCAAAGCCGCGACCCGCCGGTGCCTCGTGCGAGCCCGTCGCCCGGCCCTCCAGGGCAAGCTTCGCGGCCCTCGAGCTAGGCGCGGCCGATGCGCCGGGCGACGTCTTCGTAAGCCGGATCCTCGGCGTAGATGGCCTCGAGCTCGTCGCGGGCGTCCGCGGCACGGCCGAGCGCCTCGAGGGTGAGGGCGCGCTCGTAGCGCATCGCGCGGCCCGACGGCCCGGAGATCTTCTTCACCTCGCGCGACGTGACCACCATCGCGTCGAGGGATTGCTTGAGGAGCCCGAGCTCCCGCAGCGCCCGGCCGCGGTACGCGCGAAGCGCGGTGAGGAGCGGCTCGGGAGCGTTCTTGTCGGTGAGCGCCTGGAGCGCCCCCTCTGCATCGCCCGCCTCGAGCAGGATCTCGGCACGGCTCAGCGCCGCTGTGGCCGAGGCCGGGACCTCCGCCGCCAGCCGGGTGAGCGCCGGGAGCGCGTCGGACGGGGCACCGAGCTTCTGACACACCTCGACCAGCATCAGCGTGGCGCCGTAGACGTCGGGTCCGACGACCTCCGTGTAGCCCGCGGCGATGGGAAGCTCGACCGTCGCGTCGAAGTCGTACTGCGCGAAGAGGCTCCCAAGCTCGTTTCCTCGCGCCAGGGCCCGCTCGAGATGCGTGCGTGCCTCCGGATAACGCTCGAGCTTCAAGGCGGCGACGCCTGCCATGTAACAGGCGTCGGGTAGCGACGTCGCGCTCTCGAGATGCCGAAGGGCGTCGCCCGCACGTTCCTCCTTGAGGGCCTTCAGACCCTGCACGAAGGATTGCTCCGCTCCGGAGACCGTGAGCTTCTCCAGGAAGGAGATGTCGAGGTCCTTCGGAGGCCGCGCACCCTTGCGCGCGGGGGCGGCGGCGGCGCGACGTGCGCCGCCGATCTTGTCTCCGTACGACAGTCCGGTCCCGGGGAGCCCGACCGAGTAGCGCGCGCCGCTCGTTCCCATCGTGAGGTGCGCGCCACGAGGTCCCACGGAAACGGATGCGCCGCGCTTGCTCAGGTTCAACCGGAGGCCGGGGGCGATCTTGATGGAGCGCCAGAAGCGCAGGGGCATGTCGCGATTGTAGGACGGTCCCGCGGCACGGCCTCCGAATAAGATTGCCGCCATGAGCCAGGACATCAAATCCGTACTCAACGAGGAGCGCTCGTTCCCGCCGGACCCGGGCTTCCAGGCGAAGGCCAACGTGACGCCCGAGGACCTGGCGCGCATGCGGGAGCAGGCGTCGCGGGACCCCGAGGGCTTCTGGGCGTCGCTCGCGGGCGAGCTCACGTGGCGCAAGCCCTGGACGAAGGTGCTCTCGTGGGACCCGCCGTTCGCGCGGTGGTTCGAAGGCGGCGAGCTGAACCTCACCGAGAGCTGCCTCGACCGCCACGTCGCCACGTGGCGCAAGAACAAGGCGGCGATCGTGTGGGAGGGCGAGCCGGGCGACACGCGCGTCTTGACCTACCACGACCTCCATCGCGAGGTCACGACGCTCGCGGCGGCGCTGCGCGCGCGAGGCCTCGGAAAGGGCGATCGTGTGGCCATCTACATGCCGCTCGTGCCCGAGGCGGCGGTCGCGATGCTCGCGTGCGCCCGTCTCGGCGCCCCGCACACCGTGATCTTCGGCGGCTTCTCGGCCGAGGCTCTCAAGGACCGCATCAACGACGCCGAGGCGGCGTTGGTGATCACGGCCGACGGCGGATACCGGCGCGGGCAGATCGTGCCGTTGAAGAAGAACGTCGACGACGCGCTCGTTGCTTGTCCCAGCGTGAAGACGGTCGTCGTGCTGAGGCGCACGGGGCAGGACGTGCCGATGGCGCCCGGGCGCGACGTCGCGTGGCACGACCTGGTCGCGGGCCACGAGGCGGGCCTGCCCGCGGAGCCCGTCGATGCCGAGCATCCCCTCTTCATCCTCTACACGAGCGGCACGACCGGAAAGCCCAAGGGCGTCGTGCACACCACGGGCGGATACCTCACGCAGGCGGCGGCGACCACGCGCTGGGTCTTCGACCTGAAGGACGAGGACACCTTCTGGTGCACCGCCGACATCGGCTGGGTGACGGGCCATAGCTACGTCGTCTTCGGTCCTCTCTGTAACGGCGCGACCACCGTGCTCTACGAGGGTGCTCCCAACTGGCCGGACCCGGGCCGGTTCTGGAGCATCATCGAGAAGCACGGCGTCAGCATCCTCTACACGGCACCGACCGCGATCCGCGCCTTCATGCGCTGGGGCGACCAGTGGCCGGGCCGGCACGATCTCTCGAGCTTGCGCCTGCTCGGGACGGTGGGCGAGCCGATCAACCCGGAGGCCTGGATGTGGTACCGCAAGGTGATCGGCGGCGAGCGCTGCCCGATCGTCGACACCTGGTGGCAGACCGAGACGGGGGCGATCCTCATCACGCCGCTCCCAGGCTGCGTCGCGACCAAGCCGGGGTCGGCAACGCTCCCTCTCCCCGGGATCGATGCCGCCGTGGTGAACAAGGAGGGGCAGGAGGTGGGTCCCAACGTCGGCGGCTTGCTCGTCATCAGGAAGCCGTGGCCGTCGATGCTCCGCACGATCTACAAGGACCCCGAGAGGTTCCGGCGGAGCTACTTCGCGGAGATCCCGGGCAACGTCTACTTCACGGGAGACGGGGCGCGCCGGGACCAGGATGGCTACTTCTGGATCATGGGGCGCGTCGACGACGTCATCAACGTCGCGGGCCACCGTCTCGGGACGATGGAGATCGAGAGCGCGCTGGTGAGCCATCCTCTGGTGGCGGAGGCTGCCGTCGTGGGCCGGCCCGACGATCTCAAGGGCACCGCGATCGCCGCCTTCGTGACCCTCGGGATGGGCCACGAGAAGAGCGACACCCTGAAGGACGAGCTGAAGAAGCACGTCGTGAAGGAGATCGGCGCCCTCGCGCGACCCGACGACATCCGCTTCTCCGACGCGCTCCCCAAGACCCGCAGCGGCAAGATCATGCGGCGCCTCCTGCGGAAGATCGCCTCGGGCGACGAGACCCTCGGCGACACGTCGACGCTCGAGGACCTCTCCGTCCTGTCGAAGCTCCAGCAGGAAGACGAATAGGCGGGAGCTCCAACTCGCCGTGCCGTCCCGCGTGCGGGCGGCTCGCGCTGGCTTTCGCGGGCGCGTTGCTTCAAAATGGATGGGCGCCTTTTCGGGCGCACCCATCGAGCTTCGCTCCTAGAACCAGGAGGTTCCGAATTCCATGGCCTACATCGTTGCGAGACTCTGCCGGGACTGCAAGGACACGGCGTGCGTGGCCGTGTGCCCCGTGGACTGCTTCTACGTACCCAAGGCGGTCGACGACGGCCAGCAGCTCTACAACCAGCTTTACATCTCTCCCGGTGAGTGCATCGACTGCGGCGCCTGCGAGCCGGAGTGCCCGTGGGAGGCGATCTTCGAGGCGTCGGCGACGCCCAGCGCCTTCGAGGAGGACATCCCGCTCAACGTGCTGTGCGACAGCAACCGGGACGCGTTCGACGTCGCCAAGCACATCGAGGGCGAGTCTCCGACGCCGGATCAGGTGAAATCGAACAAGGCCAAGTGGGGGCTCACCTAGGGAGGAGCGGCCCCCTCCTCCTCGCGCTCGTCCCGGCCGCCTTCGCGCTCGGCGCCGCGGCGGCCGGGGCCCAGGCGACGTTCAAGGACGAGGGTAAGCGGCGCGGGCTCACCCTGGAGTACGCCGCCGACCTCCGCCGCTCCAAGATGATCGGGACGATGGGAGGCGGGGTCGCCGCCTCCGACTACGACAACGACGGCGACGTGGATCTCTACGTCCTCACCGGGTTCAAGAACGCGAAGGAGCGGACCGCTCGCCATGGCAACGCGCTCTACCGGAACCGCGGCGACGGCACGTTCGAAGACGCCGGCCCCGCCGCCGGCGTCGACCTGAAGGGGTGGTCGATGGGAGCGGTGTTCGCCGACACCGACGGCGACGGTTTCCTCGACCTCTACGTGACCTGCCTCGGTCCGAACAAGCACTACAGGAACCGGGGCGATGGCACGTTCGAGGACATGGGAGCCCGGACGGGCATCGCGAACCCGCTGTTCGGATCGGGAGCCGCGTTTGCGGACTTCGACCGGGACGGCGACCTCGATCTCCTCCTCGTGAACTACCTCGACACGACGATCGAGGCGGAGATGAGCGTCCCCCAGTTCCAGATCAAGACGCCCTCGCAGTACCAGGGCCAGCCTTCCGTCTACTACGAGAACCGCGGCGACGGCACGTTCGCCGACGCGACCGCGCGCACGGGCACGGACAACCTGGACGGCAAGGGGCTCGGCGTGCGCGCGATCGACTTCGATCAGGACGGGTGGCTCGACGTCTTCATCGCCAACGACACCGTTCCGAACCGGCTCTACAGGAACCCCGGCACGGCCGATCGCTGGGAGGACGAGGGCCTGCTCTCGGGGACGGCGGTGTCCGAGGCGGGCCAGGCACGCGCCGGGATGGGCGTGGCCTCCGGAGACGTCGACGGCGACGGGCTCGTGGACCTCTTCGTGACCAACTTCTCGAGCGAACCGAGCTCGCTCTACCACAACGACGGCGGCGGCGTCTTCCACGAGATCACGAAGGCGGCGGGGCTCGTCGAGCCGACGCTTCCTTACGTGTCCTGGGGGACCTCGATGTTCGACGGCGACCTCGACGGCGATCTCGATCTCGCCGTGGTCAACAGCCACCTGGTGCCGAAGATCATCCGGATGTTCGGGCACACGAAGGACAAGGAGGACGAGCGCTTCATGCAGGGCTGCTACGTCTGCCCCGTGCAGCTCTTCGCAAACGACCGCGGCGCGTTCACCGAGATGAACGGCAAGGCGGGCGATCTCTCGAGGATCGAGATGGCGGGACGGGGGCTGGCCACCGCCGACGTGGACGGTGACGGCGACCTGGACGTCGTCGTGTCCGCGCGGGATCGCGGGCCCGCGCTCTTCCTGAACGACGCGGCGGCGATCCCCGGTCGCCACTGGCTCGAGGTCAAGCTCCGCGGCCGTGACAGGAACCCGTTCGCGATCGGCGCGACGGTCGTCGTGAAGGCGGGAGAGCTCGAGATGCGGCGGGCGATCTCGGCCGGCGGTAGCTACCTGGGATCCGAGCCCCCCGTCGCACACTTCGGGCTCGGTCCGAGCCGGGCCGCCCTGCGTGTCACCATCATCTGGCCGCGCGGCGGCCAGACCGTGCTCGAGGACGTCCCGGCCGACCGGGTCCTCGAGGTGAGAGAGGAGACGAATCATGAGTGACGTTCTGGTGGTGGGATCGCTGGCGTTCGACAGCATCGAGACTCCGGAGGGGAAGGTCGATCACGCGCTGGGCGGGTCGGCGGTCTACTTCTCGCTCGCGGCGAGCCTGTTCTCGAAGCCCCACGTCGTGGGTGTCGTGGGAAGCGACTTCGGCGACGCGGAGATGGCGGTCCTGACGGAGAAAGGCGTCGACGTCTCCGGCATCGCGCGCGCGCACGGCAAGACCTTCCACTGGTCGGGGAGTTATCTCGAGGACATCAACCGCGCCGACACGCGTGCGACGGAGCTGAACGTCTTCGCCACGTTCCAGCCCGAGCTCCCGAAGGCCTACCGCAAGCTCCCGTTCGTCTTCCTGGGCAACATCGATCCCGATCTTCAGCTCCACGTGCTCGGGCAGGTCGAGGCGCCGCGGCTGGTCGCGCTCGACACGATGAACTTCTGGATCGGCGGCAAGCGCGCGGCGCTCCGGGACGTGCTCCGCAAGATCGACGTGCTCCTCGTCAACGAGGGGGAAGCGAAGCTCCTTGCGGAGACCAGCAACCTCAAGAAGGCGGCGCGCATCATCCGCGGTCTCGGTCCCAGGACGCTCGTGGTCAAGCGCGGGGAGTACGGCGTGGCGATGTTCTCGGAAGATGCCGTGTTCGCGTTCCCGGGCTACCCCCTCGAGGTCGTCGTCGATCCGACGGGCGCCGGCGACTCGTTCGCCGGCGGATTCGTGGGGAGCCTGGCCCGGAGCGGCGACGTCTCGGCGGCCTCGCTGCGGCGCGCCTGCGTCGACGGTACGGCCGTCGCCTCGTTCACCGTCGAGGACTTCGGCGTCAAGCGGCTCGCGGGCGTGACGCGCGCGGAGCACCAGGAGCGGTTGCGCGAACTGGCTATGATGGTAGAAATCTAGGAGCCATGACGGACCAACCCGCGCCTCCCGTGAACGACGACTTCGCGGCGATGTACCCCCTCTGGCGACAGGATTCGCGGCGGATCCTCTACCGCCTCTCCCAGGAGCGGGCGCGCAGCGTGCGCAAGGCGATCGGGCGCGTGACGGTGCGCCTCGAGCCGGTGTGGCCGGGCCAGGACCCGCGCAAGGCCGAGCAGTTCGTGGGCCTGCCGGCTCCCAACGGCTGGAAGCGCGAGCACACGCTCGAGGACGGCGCGCGGGAGAACCTCTACGTGCCCAACCTCGGCGGCGCCGAGGAGCTGGATCGCGAGATCGAGAGCTACGTCGCGGCGACGACGATGCCCGAGGACGGGCCGCTGTTCCCGAAGGCCGCCGACGTGGAAGGCTGGCTCACCCCCGTCTCGTCGCGCGAGCGCGCGATCGGCGTGATCTTCGGGCAGCTCCCGCGGTTCGTGCTGGTCAACCCGCAGCTCGACGAGCTCGGATGGTTCGGGTGCTTCGTCGTGCTCACGCAGGCGGAAGGTCCCGTGACCATCTTCACGTCCGGGATCGCCGATCCCGATCCTCTCGGCGACGAGCGCCATCGCCGTGACTACGAGCTCTACATGCAGGTCCCCAAGGGATCGGAGCGGTGGGCCCTCAACCTCCTGCAGGGACTGGTGAGGAACGTCATCGAGAAGACCGAGGATCACCTGCAGGAGATCCGCGCGCGCCACCATGCCTGCCTCGCTCCCATCCAGGTGCCGGGGATGGATCGCCCCTTCGCCTTCATCATGGGGCTGCGCGTGGGGTTGCCGCTCGCCCTTCCCATCGCGGGCGGGGCCGCCAAGATCATCCCCGTCACGCTCATCAAGGACGAGGAGGTCGCTTACGGCGAGGAGTACGGGCTCGACGAGCTGGCGCCGCTCCTGGTCGAGGGGAACGGCATCGTGTCCGATCCGGGCCGCGACGCGGTCGTCGAGGCTCCCAGGAAGTCGCGTTGGAAGTTCTGGTGAGACGCGCCGCCATGCCGGGCGTGCCGTCGACGCACCCGCCGCGCCGGCGGCGGCGCCGTCAGGGCTCGTCCCAGGCCGACTCGGGAAGGAGCAGCTCGGTGACCTGCTCCCCGCGCGCGTGGGACTCCAGGATCCGCGCGACGTCCGGCTCCTTCACGTTGCCGTAGAAGGCGGTCCCAGGGTGTACGACGACGACGGGGCCGTGCTCGCACGGGCCGGTGCAGGTCGAGCCCGTGACGAGGACCTCGCGGGAGAGCGAGAGCCGCTCCACCTCGTCGAAGAACCTCTGGAACACGTCGTGGGCGCCGCGGGCCGTGCAGGAGCCGCGCGGATGGCCGGGGGGCGGTTGTTGGTGCATCGACGACGTGCGTTCCCGGTTTTCCCACGGCGGGGCAGCGTACCATTGATCCGCGCCGTCATCGCGCCGGACTCCTTCACGCACTGGCGGTCGTCCTCCGAGGTCGCCGCGGAGATGGCCACCGAGGCGCGCGCCGCGTTCGAGGCTCGCGGCGTCGGCGCTTCCATCCGTGTCGTGCCGATGGCCGATGGAGGCAAGGGCCCCGCAACGGTGCTCCGCGACGCCCTCGGCGGCCGCAGTCCGTGCCGCGCGAAGGACCCGCTCGGTGAGCGCGCGCCAGGCGTCCTACGTGGTCCTGCCAGGCGGTGCCGCCTGCATCGAGCTCGCCGAGGCGTCGGGGATCGAGCCCTCACGGGCTCCCGATCGGCGCCATCCCTTCCTTGCCTCCACCTTCTCGGGACGGGCGAGCTGATCCTCCACGCCTACGGGCACGGCTCGCGTGAGATCGTCGTTGCCGTGGGGGCAGCGGCACCAACGACGGCGGCATCGGCCTCGCGCGCTCGGAGTCGAGCTCCTCGACGGCCGCGGGCTCCCTGGGACGAGCGGCGGCGCGGATGGGGCGCCGCGGCGATCCTTCCCGGCGAGGAGCCGCGTCGATCCGCTTCTCGAGGATGCTCGACCTCGGCGAGGCGACGGTCACGGTGGCCTGCGACGTCGACGCGCCCCTCCTGGGATCCCTCGGAGCGTCCGCGATCTTCGGTCCCCAGAAGGGCGCGACGCCCGAGATGGTGCCGCCGCCGACGAGGCGCTCTCGCGATGGAGGGTCTCGTCGCGCGCCTCGAGGACGAGAAGCCGGATCGCATGCGCGCGCTCCAGCCCCTTCGGGAAGGCTCGCGGACATCCCCCGGTCCGGCGCGGCCGGCGGTGCCGCCTTCGCCCTCTGCACGCTCTTCGGCGCGACCCTCACGTCGGGCGCGCCCCTCGTGGCGCGCATGGTCGGGCTCGAGGCGGCGCTCGCGGACGCGGACATCGTCCTCACCGGCGAGGGCCGGATCGACCGCCAGAGCTTCATGGGCAAGGTCGTGGGGTACATCCTCGAGGCCGCCCGCCGCGGGCGCGGTGCGTGGCGATCGGAGGCAGCGTGCGCGACGACGGCATCCCGACGCTCTCCGGACGGGCGCGGATCGTGGACGCGTCGCGCGGCGGCGCCGTCGACCGGGGGGCCATCGCTTCCGACGGCTCTCCCAGGCTCCGGCTCGCCGTGCGAGAGGCGGTAAACTGGGCCCTCGACTTTCCCCCGTCCCCGATCTGAATCTCCGCCCGGAAGAAGCTCCTGTTTAAAGCCCCCGAACGACGCGTGCTGTCGATGGTGATCCTCGTGCTGGTGATCCCGGCATGGAGCTGCAAGAAGGGCCCGTCGGAGGCGGAGGGCAAGGCGCTGCTCGAGGAGATACGGCGCACGGTCACGACCGATGCGGCCGACAAGCAGATCGCGGAGCTCGAGGAGAAGTGGAACGTCAACGAGCTCGGGGCGACGCCCAAGGAGATCGAGGAGCTGCGCGAGAAGGGTCACCAGGCAAGGCTCCGGGCGATGTGCGTCGACATCGCCCAGACCGAGCGAGACGTGTCGCACAAGGTGGCGGAGCTCCGGAGGCTCTCGGCGGAGTGGAAGGTCCCTCTCTCGTCGTTGACGATCCGCGTCGAGAAGCAGGAGCGGAAGGTCGACGAGAACACGCTCGCGGAGGTCCTTCGCCGCGGTTACGTCTCCGAGGCGAAGTACTGGCTCTCCGAGTACCTCAACGCGAAGCAGGACTACGAACGCGTCGCCAACTTCGAGATGCTGAAGCAGTCGCTCAAGGACGCGCACGCCACGCCGTCGGAGATCGGGATCACGGACACGAAGCTGATCGCGATCCTCCGGGACTGACGCCGTGCAAGCGCGCTGTCCTCATTGCGAGGGGATCGTCGAGTCGGAGAGCTTCGTGCGCGGCCGCACGGTGACGTGCCCGGCGTGCGCGCGGAGCTTCCTGCCGATCCAGCTCTCCTCGGTTCCCGTGGCGGCCGCGGTCCCGCCCCCGTCGCGATCCCCGGTCGCGTTGAAGGCGGCCCCCGAGCCCGTCCCCGTCGCGCCGCCGGCGAGGAAGGCCGACGAGCCGCCTCGCGCCGCGCGTGAGGTGGCGGAACCTCCCGAGACCAACCCGGCTCCGCGCGGCAACGCCCTTCCGCCACGCGTGACGCAGAAGCTCCAGCCGGGAGCGGAGCGCGTGCGTGCGGTGAGCTGCCACAAGTGCAAGGCGCTCTTGCGGCTCTCCGCGGGGGAGTCGAAGTTCGGGAAGTGCCAGGCGTGCGGCCAGGTCTTCATCTTCGATCCCAAGGACGTCTCCGATCTCCTCCTCGCCCCGGACGAGGCGCGGGCGCTCCCGTTGTTCCAGCTCCTGATCGCCGGGGAGATGGGTGACGAGATCGAGGAAGGCACGATCCGCCGATCGCCGCGCGGGAAGGTGACGCGCCCCGTGGGGAGCGGGCCGCAGGCGGTGCTCATCTCCGACGTCCTCCGGCTCTCGCACCCGCTCGAGACGAGCACGGT
The DNA here is from genome assembly GCA_046331505.1 of Acidobacteriota bacterium. GTDB lineage: Bacteria > Acidobacteriota > Vicinamibacteria > JAXLQT01 > JAXLQT01 > JAXLQT01. The sequence goes on along the minus strand of JAXLQT010000002.1, from coordinate 94,736 downwards.
GGTGATCGGCCGGTCGGGCGCGGACCTCAACATCAACGACCCGGACGTCTCGCGCCGCCACGCGAGCATCGAGCATGCGGGTGGGAAGCTGGTCATCCGCGACCTCAAGAGCACGAACGGCACCTACCTCAACGGCGCCCGCGTCGAGAAGGAGGTGCTGAAGGACGGCGACCGCATCCGGCTGGGGACGACGGAGCTGCGGCTCTGCATCGAGCGCGACGGCGAGCGGCGCAAGCACCTCGCGCTCTTCATCGAGCTGGGACCGGGGGCCTACGCCTCCGACATCCGGCGGGCGCTGGACGTCGTGTCGCTGTTCGGCAAGACGGAGTGCGCCGAGTGGAAGCCCGACGTCGTGCTGTCGCCGCCGACCGGACGCGGGCTCATCATCTGGGCTTACGACGGGACGCTCCTCGAGGACGAACAGCGGCGGCTCCTCCCGCGAATCCTGGTCGGACCCTCGGCCCTGCGGCAGCGGCTCTCGAGCGTGACGCAGTACTCGGAGAAGCCCATCCAGCCCCTGGTCGGGCTCGCCGTGGGCCTGGCGCGGCGCGACGTGGTGGACGGCCGCGTGCGCTTCGAGGGACCGCTGCTCCAGAAGGTCGCGCTCGCCTTCAAGTGCCCCGGGCGCGATGCGGTGTTCGTCTCCGACATCGAGAGCCTGCAGCTCCTGACCCAGAGCCGGAGCCCCGAGGCCCTCGCAAGCCAGCTCCGCGATCTCGGGCTCCACGCGGCCCCGGCCGGTCCGGGCCAGCCCTTCGTGATCCTGAGGAGCGTCGAGGTCGTGAAGTCCGCGATCGGCGGCGCCGATCGCGCCGCATCGTCGCGGGAGCAGGCCGCGGCCCACGGCGAGGAGCGGGAGCGCGATGCGACCGACGTGCTCGCTCGGGAGTTCCACGCGCGCATGGAGTCCGCCCTCGCCGCGTCGCCCGCCGACGTGAAGACGTCCCTCTACGAGGGGATCCTGCGCGGGACGCCGCTCTCCCTCTCGGCGGACGACGTGCGCCGCTGGATGAAGGAGCTCGCCGCGATCGCGCAGAGCTACTCCGCCGCGATCGCGGCGGAGCGCGAGCGCATCCGCGCGGAGGGCCGCCGCGGTCCAGGCTACACGGAGCTCCTGGGCGTCACGCAGGAGGATCTGGCCGTCGCCCGCGACGCGGCGCGGCTCCTGCCCGGGGCCTTCACCTCCGGAGAGGCGCTCGCGGGGATCGATCTCCGGACCCTCGCGTTCCTGGGGCGCGAGGCGATCAAGCAATCGGCGCCCGCTCCGCTTGCCGCCCATGCGACCCTCGAGAGGGTGTGCCGCCTCCTCATGGACGTCGACGACGTGCCGACGGACGGCACGGACGCGAGGAACCTGTTCGAGCTCTACACCCTGCTCGCCCTGGTGCGGGCGCTTGCGGAGAGGCCGGACGGGACCTCGCGGATGCTCGCGGCCGGGATCCTCAACATGTCGCGGCTGGCGGGCATCCTCAAGCTCTCCGAGCACGACCGCGCGGGCGGCTCCATCTTCGAGGCGCACCAGCTTCCAGGGCTCGACCTGATCCCGTAGACTGTTCCGGCCATGAACCAGGAACCCGCGTCGTCACGCCTCCTCGCCTTCGTCGTTGCCACGTTGTTCTCCGGCGCTCTCGCCTTCGCGGCGGAGCCGACGCCGGCTCCGTCTCCGGCACCCACCAAGGAGGCAGGGGCCAAGACCAAGCCCGCGAAGAAGAAGCACGAGCACACCGCGGCGCACGGCGGCCAGCTCGGGATGTGGAAGGACTGGCACCTCGAGGTCGCGATCCCGGAGCCGGGTCTCTACAAGGTGTGGCTCTCGGACGCCTACCGACAGCCGATCAAGCTCGAGGGCATCACGGGCACGCTCACGGTCACGCCGGCGGGCAAGCCTGCGGCCGAGCTCACGCTCACCGCGGATCCGGCCGGCGAGTACCTCATGGCGAAGAGTGACGCCGAGACCGGCGTCGTGGAGACCGAGGTGCGGATCAAGGGCCTCCCCGAGGAGATCTTCATGGAGTTCCATTTCGAGGGAGTGGGCGCCCCTCCCGCGACGCCGCCGCCGGCGATGACCGCGTCGGGAAGCGAGCCCGCCACGCAGCCTTCGGCGACCCAGCCGATGACGGCCACCCAGTCCGCCACGCAGCCGTCGGCAACCCAGCCAATGACGGCGACGCAACCCGCATCCACTCCGGCTGCTTCCAAGGAGCCCGAGACGATGCCCAAGAAGCACGAGCACTCGGCCAAGCACGGGGGACAGCTCGGCATGGTCGGCGAGAACCACGTCGAGCTCGCGGTCGCCAAGGCGGGGGAGTACAAGGTGTGGCTCTCCGACGCCTACCGAAAGCCCTTGCCGCTCGCGAAGGCGACGGGGAAGGTCACGGTGACCGATCCCGCCGGCAAGGCCACGTCGATCGATCTGGCCATCGCGCCCACGAAGGACTGCATGGTGGCGAACGGCGACCCGATCACCGGGACGATCATGGTCGAGGTGACGGTCGACGGCGTGGCGACCGAGACGATCGACACCGAGTTCCAGGTCGAGGTCAAGTAGGCACCCGTCGCGATCGGCGCGGCTCCCCACTGTCGCGCGCAAGCGTCCTCGTGCGCGGTTCCGCCGGTAAGCTTGGAGCGTGAGCCTGTTCCCGGAGCTCGAACGGCCCAGGGAGACGATCCCCGCCGATGCGCCGCTCGCGGAGCGGATGCGCCCCCGTAGCCTCGAGGAGCTGGAGGGGCCCGCGGAGGTCGTCGGGGCCGAGGGGTTCCTCCGGAAGGCGCTCGCCCAGGACCGTGTCCCGTCGCTCATCCTCTGGGGGCCTCCCGGGTGCGGCAAGACCACGCTGGCCCGTCTGATCGCGGGGGCATCGCGCGCGGCGTTCGTCGCGTTCTCCGCGGTCGTTTCCGGGATCAAGGACGTGAAGCAGGTGATGGAGGATGCGACGCGCCTGCGGCGGCTCCAGGGGAAGAGGACCTTGCTCTTCGTCGACGAGATCCACCGCTTCAACCGCGCCCAGCAGGATGCGTTCCTCCCCTACGTGGAGCGGGGCGACATCGTGCTGGTGGGGGCGACGACGGAGAACCCGTCCTTCGAGGTGAACGGGGCGCTGCTGTCGCGCATGCGGGTGGTCGTCCTTCCCCCGGTCGGCGAGGAGGGGATCGCACGGATCGTGAAGCGCGCGCTCGAGGACCACGAGCGCGGGCTCGGGGCCCGCGCGCTCTCGATCGACGCCGAGGCCACCGCGTTCGTGGTGGCCCATGCCTCCGGCGACGCGCGCCGCGCCCTCGGACTCGTCGAGGTGGCCGCCGCCGACGTCGGGCAGGGCGGCGCGATCACGCGCGCGCTCCTCGAGGCCGTGAGCCAGAGGAAGCTCCTCCTCTACGACAAGTCCGGCGAGGAGCACTTCAATCTCATCTCGGCGCTGCACAAGTCGATGCGCAACTCCGACGCCCAGGCAGCGCTCTACTGGCTCGTGCGCATGCTGGAGGCGGGCGAGGATCCGCTCTACCTGGCGCGCCGCATCGTGAGGTTCGCCTCGGAGGACGTGGGCCTCGCCGATCCCCAGGCACTCGCCATCGCCATCGCGGCGAAGGATGCCGTCGACTTCCTGGGTATGCCCGAAGGCGCGCTGGCGCTCGCCGAGGCGGCGGTCTACTGCGCGACGGCGCCCAAGAGCAACGCGCTCTACCGGGGCTACGGCCGGGCCGCCGAGGCCGTTCGCGAGCATCCGGCGGCGCCGGTCCCGCTCGCGATCAGGAACGCGCCCACGGGCCTGATGAAGGGGCTCGGGTACGGTCGCGACTACCGCTACGCGCACGACCACGAGGAGGGCGTCGCGGATCTCGACTGCCTTCCGGAGGCGCTGAAGGACGCGGCGTTCTACGAGCCGGTGCCGCGGGGATTCGAGAGGGAGATCGGCAAGCGCCTCGAGTACTGGGCGAGCGTCCGCAAGAAGGCCCGCAACGCTCCGGACGAGGGTGCGCCCTGAGGCGCGGGCAACCCGCCGTCGTGCTCCTCTCGGGGGGCTCGATAGCGCCACCGTGCTCGCGATCGCGAGGACGGCCGGCTTCGCGTGCCACGCGCTCTCCTTTCGCTACGGGCAGCGCCACGCGCGCGAGCCTGGGCGTCGGCTCGCCTTGCCCGGGCCTTTCGCGGTGCCGCGCCGCGTCGTGACCCTCGACCTGCGTGACTTCGGCCGCTCGGCGCTCACGTCGGACACGCCGGTCCCGAAGGGCCGGTCGCGCCGGAGCATCGGGCGCGGCATCCCGTCGACCTACGTCCCCGCCCGCAACACGATCTTCCTCGCGATCGCCCTGGCCCACGCGGAGACGATCGGCGCGCGCGACGTTCATCGGCGTCAACGCCCTCGACTACTCGGGCTATCCCGACTGCCGCCCCGAGTACCTGCGCGCCTTCGAGAAGCTCGCCCGCCTCGCCACGCGCGCGGGCGTGCGCGGCGCCCGCCTCGCGATCCACGCGCCGCTCCTGCGCATGAGCAAGCGGCAGATCGTCGCCGAAGGGCCCGGCTCGGCGTCGACTTCGCGATGACCTGGAGCTGCTACGACCCCGCGCCGCGCGGCCGCGCCTGCGGCGCCTGCGATGCGTGCCAGCTGCGCCTCGAGGGCTTCGCGGGCGCGGGGCTCGCCGATCCGCTCCGCTACGCGTGACCTGCCTACCGCGGGCGCTCGCGCTCGGGGCCTCGCGGCGTCGCCCTTGCCGCCACGGCGCGGAACCACGAGCTTCGGCGTCTACTGGTGGTACCGCGATCCCCCGGCCCCGGCGGAGCGGGAGCTCCTGCGCGCCATGGGGGTGACGCACTCCTCTTCGTCCTTCACGCCGAGATCGGCAGGCGCGAGGACGGGACGCTCGCGGTCGTGGCGGTCTGCCGCTCCGCGAGGATCCCGCCTACGCCGTCGTGCCGGTCGTGCGCATCGATCACGAGGTGAGCGATCGCGCCTGGCACCCTCGCGAACTGGCCTGGAGATCGAGGAGGCGATCGCGCGCGCGCCGCGGAGGACGCGCCCAATCGCGAGCTTCAGATCGACTTCGACTGCCCCGAGGCGGCCTCGCGCGCTACGGCGAGCTCCTGCGTGGATTGAAGGCGCGCTGGGGATCTCCGGTGTCGACGGTGGCCCTGCTCTCGTGGCTAGACGGCGAGGGCCTGGAGCGACTCTCCGGAGTGTCGAGCGCCGCGCTGCTCGCCTACGGGGGGCGCGGCGCCGGTGGAGCCCGGCGACCCGTTCGACGTGGGATCGGTGGGTCTGCTGGCGCGCCACCTCGGACTCGCGCGCCGCTCGGGCATCCCCTTCTTCATCGGGCTTCCGACCTACGGCGAGGCGTGGGTCTTCCGGCACGGCCAGCGCGCCGGCTACGTCCCCGGCTTCGACCTCGATGGCCTCACGGAGGATCCCGGATTCGCCGTCGAGTCCGCGCCGGCTCCCGCCGAGAGCGCCGTGTCCCGTTCGGTCACGTTCCGCGCGCGGGTGGAGAAGCTCCTGGGCAACGTCCTCCTCGATCCCGGAGATCGCGTGACGGTCGCCTATCCAGACCGGCAGCATCTCGCGGGCGCGATGGAGACCCTCTCCCGGGCCGCGGGCGCGTCCTTCCAGGGCTTCGTCCTTCACCGCGCATCGCGGGGAGAGGCGGGAGGGCTGACGCTCTCCGAGGCGCGCCTCCTGCGAGGCGGAACCCGCCTACCGTTTGCGCTGCACGCGCGGTACGATGCGGGGCTTCTCACGATCGAGATCGACGCGCCGGAGCGCAGCGTCCTTCTCGACGCCCTCGCGCTCCGCGTCACCTCCGACAGGCCTGGAACGCTGCACCTCGTGGACGGCAACTTCGATCACGCGACGTACCTGGGCCCGCTGCCCGAAGGCTTGGGTCCATCCACGCCGCGACGCGCCACCGATCTGCGCCTCTCGGAGGCCTACGTGGGAGCGGGGGAAACGGTGACCGCCCGCATCGAGGTCGCGCCCGGGACGGCGCTCGTTTCCAGGGCACGCTCGGGCTGCCCGGACGGTGAGCGCCATCTGGCCGCCCTCGCCGTTCCCGCGGGCGCTTCGGAGCGGGCGTTCCGTTGAGGCGCCCGGTCGCTGTCGCGCTCGTCTGCGCCCTCGTCGCCGGGAGCGTGGAGAACGCGCGCCTCCTGGCGTGCGGCCCGTTCCCGCCCGTGGGCGTGCGGTTCGGTATGTTCTACCGGCTGACTCCTCTCCAGGACGCCTGGGGCTGGGACCTGAACCTCGGGTACCTTCACCGCTTCGACGAGGTTCTCGCCGAGAGCTACCGCGATGCCGCCTCGCGAACGGCGCCGCGGCGCATCCTGGTCGCCGATCTCGATGCGGCGCGGCGCGTCGAGCAGTCGGGCGATGTCGCGACCGCCGCCGGCCGCTTCGACGAGATCGCGAAGAAGGCGCGCCTGGCCGAGCGCGAGCACCGCCCGTCGGGCGACGTGATCACGTATGCCCTGCGCATCGCCTCCGATCGCGTCGATCTCTACCGTCACGCCGGCGTCGACACCGAGGTGCTGCTCGCCTACGCCGAGGCACGCGATCTCTACGACCAGGGAGAGACCGAGAAGGCGAAGGCGGCGTTGCCGGCGCTGCGGCAACGCGCGGTCGCGGCGCTGCCGGATCAGGTGCTCTACTCCGAGGGGCCATCGCCCGGCGCGAGGGTCGGCTGCCCGATGCCCGTACCGCGTTCGAGAAGATCGCGCGCGAGATGCCGACCTCGATCAAGGCGGCACCGGCGCTCTATTGCCTGGCGCGCGTGTCGGAGGCGGCTCATCGCGATGGCGATGCCGTCGCGTACCGCCGATCTCGTCGAGCGGTTCCCGCGCCACGACCTGGCGGACGATGCGCTCGGCGAGCCGCGATCGCGCGCCGGCGGGCGACGTCGCGTCGGCGATCGGCGTCTATGACCGGATCCGGAACCAGTATCCGGACGGCGACATGGCCGAGCGCGCGCGGGAGTCGCTCCTCGCCCTGGGGCCGAGGCCCTCGCAGCGCTCGCCGCGCCCGACGTGCCTCGTGCGACGCGCAAGGCGCTCGAGCCGAGCGCACCGTTCTACCGGGCCTACCAGGCGCTGCGCCCAAGGACGCCCTGACCGCCGCGCCTGCCGTGCTCGACGCCGCCATCGCCGGGCTGGAGCAGGCCGACGTTCCTCCTGGCGGAGGCGCGCTACCGCATCAAGGCCGGCCGCCGCCGCGGGACAGCCCGATCGCGCGGTGCAGGCGTTCGAGTGCTCGCAGGCGCGCCTCGATCCGTTGCGCTGCCGCGCGCTCTTCATGCAGGGGGTGCTCTGCGGACCCGTCGTTGCGCGAGACGGCGTTCCGCACGATCCTCGACGCCTACCCGATCCACTCGACGGCAGACGACGCTCTCTTCTTCCTCGGGGCGCACGATCAGGAGGGCGTCGACATGCTGCGCCGCGTCGTCCAGGCCTACCCGCACCGCGATCGCATCGTCTCGGCCGCGCAAGCCGTCATCGGAGCGAGCAGCGGCGATGTCAGCGAGCAGGTGGCGGAGGTGCTGCGCTCGGCCGGGCACGAGGACAGGTTGCTGTTCTCCCGTTCCGCGGCGCAGTCCTACGTGGGCCTGATGGCGCGCTACCCCGAGTCGCCCTTCGCGCTCGACGGCTTCTTCCGCCAGTGCTACCTGTCTGCCCGGCATCGCGAGGAGCTGCTGTCTTACGCCGTGCCGTCGCAGTGGACGTGGGCGGGACGCGTGAGCGCGCTGCACGCCGACGACGCCGGCGGCGCCGGCGATGCCGCGGAGACCGGATCCGCCGAAGGAGGCGACGACGGTGCCGCGCAGTACCGGCGCCAGCAGGAGGCGGACGCCGTCGCCGACGCGCGCGCCCTGATCAAGTTCGGGAAGGCGTTCGTCGCCGCGCCGGGCAGTGCGGAAGCGCGGAAGCTGGTCGAGCTGAAGCTCCCGATGGCGTTCTACCTCGCCGGCCAGGTGCAGGATGCGGCGGCGCGCGCGGAGGATGTGGGGCGGAAGTACGGAAGCGACCCCTTCGCCGACGAGGCGGCCATCGTCTCGGTGCTCGCGCTGGCCGACCTCGGGCGCGCCGACGACGCGCTTGCGGCGGCGCGCGGATTCGTCACGCGCTTCCCCGGAAGCTACTTCACCTCGCTCGCGCGAGAGCGCGAGGCCATCTTGCTCGAAGATTCCGGGCGCCGGGTCGACGCATTCCTCGCCTACGTGGACATGGGCTACGAGGTGGATGCGCGCTACTTCGTCGACGTGCTCCTCACCGACGACGAGCTCGGCGCGTTCGTCCGCGATCACCCGGATCATCCGTGGACTGGGGTCGTACGCCACGCGATCGCCGTGCGGGCGCTCCGGGCGGGCGACTCCGCCAGGGCCCAGGCGGCGTTCGAGGCGGCGGCACCGCAGCCGGGCACCGTGATCCCGCCTCCGACTCCCGCAGCGCCGTGGGACACCTGGGACGAGACCACCTCTCTCGGGCCGGTGACGCTGCCGCCCGCGCCGGCGCCGCGCGAGGAGGAGATCGCGCGAGACGCGGCCGCGAAGCTCGACGTCGTGAAGCGCCTCGCGGACCTCGACGTGCAGGCGTCGGCGGCGGCGACGGACGACGATCGGGCCGAGGCGATCTACCAGCAGGGCGCGTTCCTCTACAAGCACGACCTGGCGATGTACGACGAGGCGGTCTGGGTCTTCGATCGCGTCGAGTCGCTGAAGTTCCTGAGCATGCGTTCCGAGAGCGAAGCCAAGCAGTTCCTCGCCTACCTCCTGCGCCACAACGCGAAACTCCTGGCGCGGGCACGATTCCAGGACGTCGTCGCGCGGTTCCCGCAGAGCGCGGCGGCGCCCAAGGCGCTCTACATGGAGGCCCGCTGCGACGAGTACCTGAACGGGTACTCGTCGCTCGACCACGCCTGGCTGGGCGGGATCGGCAAGGAGACGGTCGGCAAGCTGGTCGCGCTCGCCGATGGCTATCCCGACAGCACCCTCGCCGACGATGCGCTCTACTGGGCTGGGTTCCTGTCCCCCGACCCGGAAGAGCAGGCGCGGCTCTGGCAGCGGCTGCGCGACACCTACCCCGCCGGAGACGCCATCGGAAAGCTCGACGGGACAACCGCTCCGGACGGCGTGGGCCTGGCGCCGTCCCCCTAGGACCCCAAGGCAACGGAGAACCCAAGACCGCGACGACTCGCCATCGCCGCGGTGGGGTACGCGCAGTAGCGGGTCCGGCGCCGTGGGCGGCGACCGCGGTCGCCGCGCCTGGCGCGTGAGAACATCCGGCGGATGTTCTGGAAGCGCGCGCCGAAGGAGCCTCGTCCGGATCCTCCACGCGCGGAGCCGCCCTCGGGTCTGGACCTCGTGCTGCTCTATCACGAGCGCACGAAGCATCATCCGTTCCGCTACGCGCGCGCCCTCGGGTACATGGACTGGGACACGCAGCCGGATCCCTTCCGGCGCTACGAGGGAGCGCCGACCGCAATCCTCGACGAGACGCCACCCGAAGACACGCCGTCGTTCGACGACATGTTCGATCCCGCGAGGAGGACCCCGGCGACGCTCGACGCCCGCTTCGTCTCGCAGCTCTTCTACGACTCGCTCGCGATCTCGGCGTGGAAGGAATACAAGGAGGCGCGCTGGTCGCTCCGGGTCAACCCGTCGAGCGGCAACCTCCATCCGACGGAGGGCTACCTGATCTCCGGGCCGGTGCCCGGCATCTGCGACGCGCCGGCGCTGCACCACTACTACCCCTACCTGCACGCGCTCGAGAGGCGGCGCGAGATCCCTGTCGAGGTCTGGGACGAGCTTCGCGCGGGGCTTCCCGAAAGCGCGATCCTCGTCGGGCTCTCGTCGATCCCGTGGCGCGAGTCCTGGAAGTACGGCGAGCGCGCCTTCCGCTACTGCCAGCACGACGTCGGGCACGCGATCGGCGCGGTCACGCTCGCCGCGAGCCTGCTCGGATGGCGCGCGGCGCTCCTCGAGCGATGGACCGACGACGCGATCGCCGCGGTGCTCGGGATCGACGGCCAGACGGGGTTCGAGGCGGAGCATCCCGATTGCCTCATCGCGCTCGCGCCGCACGACGCGCCGCCGGGCTGGGGCCACGCGCCTGCAGGCGAGAACATCGCGCGCGTGAAGGCGCTGCCGCTCTCCGGGACGCCGCGGCCGCTCAGCAAGGATCACCACGACTGGCCGATCATCGAGGCAATGACCGGGGCGACGGCCAAGGCCGGTGCGCCGCCCGCCGAGCTCTTCGCCGCGGGGCCGCCCGTCCCTCCGTGGCGGATCGCTCCGTACGGCGCGCTGGCGAGCGCTCGCCGGATGATCCGGCAGCGGCGCAGCGCGGTCGACATGGACGGCAAGACCTCGGTCCCGCGCGCGACCTTCTACCAGATGCTGGCGCGCGTGCTGCCGGGACGGGCTCCCTTCGAGGCGCTTCCGTGGAGCCCGCGGATCCACCTCCTGCTCTTCGTCCACCGCGTGGACGACCTGGCTCCGGGCACGTACATGCTCGTGCGCGATCCCGGGACGCAGGCCGAGCTGCGCGCGTCCACTCCACGCCTCTCGTGGCAGAGCGACGAGAGCTTCGAGCCGGGTCTTTTGTGGCTCCTCGAGGCAGGCGACGTCCGCGCCTCGGCGCAGGGGTCCTCGTGCGGCCAGGACATCGCGGCGGACGGCGCCTTCGCCGCCGCGATGATCGCTCACTACGAACCCTCGCTTCGCGCCCTTGGCCCGTGGTTCTACCGGCGGCTTCACTGGGAGGCCGGCCTCATCGGCCAGGTCCTCTATCTCGACGCCGAGGCGGCCGGCATCCGATCCACCGGCATCGGCTGCTTCTTCGACGACGTCGTCCACCAGATGCTCGGCCTCGCCGATCGGCGCTTCCAGGACATCTACCACTTCACCGTCGGCGGCCCTCGCGACGATCCGCGTCTGCGCACGCTCGACGCCTACGCCCACCGCGGCGTCTAGATCCGGAGATCCCGACGCAGCGCACCGGGCGTTCGACGCATCACTGCCTGGCGCCGGCCGTGACGCCGGCTCCGGAGACGTCAGCCACGATGGCGTCGGCGATCGCGTCCGCGAGCAGCTCGTTGCCACGAGGTCCCAGGTGGCAGCAGGCGTCGACGTAGAGAGGCTCCCGCACCGCCTCGAAGACGTTGGTGAGGTCCGTGAATCGCACGCCGGCGGCGAGGAGCCGCGGCCCCTCTGCCCGCAGCAGCGGGTATCCACGGATGGCGTGCGTGCGATAGGGGTGGCTGCCGTCGCCGATGAGCGCGATCTCCTCGGCAGCGAGGGGCTTTCCGCCAACGTTGAGGTTGGGCTGGAGGAAGTGGTAGTAGCGGATGCCGTTCGCCTCGCAGAGGCGGTGGAGCTGGATGGAGCTGTTGGCCCATATCTTCACGGCCTCCGCGAGGACGCCGGGCGTGGGCGGTCGAGATCGCCGTCCGGCATCGAGGTGGGCGAGGGTCTCCAGCTGCAGAGCGTCGATGCGGCGGCCGAGCACTCCGTCCCATCGCCTCCAGATCAGGCCGAACGTGAAGCTCCATGAGAGCGGCGGCCGGGAGAGCGTCGCCGCAAGACGGCGCCTCCGTGCCGCGAGCCCGACCGCCTCGGCGCCGCGCTCCCGGTTCTCCGGATCGAGGCTCCCGATGCGCGACCGCCACCCGCGCGGAAAGTCGAGCGGAACGCCGCTCGGGAAGTTCTCCACGATCGGCAGCACGACCTCGTTGAACCCGTCGAGGTTCACGACCGCGTCGAGACGTGCGCCGTTGATCAGGAAGTAGGCAAGCGTCATGAGTTGCTGTGGCTCCTTGTAGCCCGCCACCGCGAGGTTGCAAACCAACACACGCCCGCCGGGTCTGAGCGCCGTGAGCCGCTTCGACAGCCTCTCGCGTCCGCTGCCCGGGGACGCCAGCAATTCGGCGACGGATCCGCCGAGCACCATGACGACGAACGCTCCCCGCGTCCGTGGTGGACTCAAGTCTCGAGGATCGACACGGAACCCGGTCCCACCCGAGGCCGACCTCGCCCTGTCGTCCAGCAAACCGAAACCGGCGTAGGGATGAAGCACCTCGGTCCGCCGGCCGACATGATGCTCTCCGCCAGGAAGCCACGCGATCTCGACGGCGCCCGCGGCGCGCTGCCTCTGCACCGTCGCGGTGTCGAAGAAGGCCGGCCCATAGAGGACCAAGCCGGCAAGAGTCGATGCGGTCTCGATGCTGGCCGCGACGAGAAGCGCGATCGTGACGCGGAAGATCCGCTCTCTGCCTCTCCCCCCGACCGCCATGGGGCAATCCTACAAGAGCCGCCGGCGGGCGTCGTCCCAGAGCGGGTAGTAGCAGTACCACTGATCGATGCGGGCGCGGATGCGCTCCTCGAGGTAGCTTGCGAGGCGCTCGAGGTTCCGGCGAACGTCGCGCGCCCGGTCGCCGGTGCGATCGATCGGCAGAGGGCCGCCGAACTCGATGCCGTAGCGCATGCCGGGCTCGTGGAAGATGAAACAGAAGATGAGCGGGGCGCCGCTCGCGAGCGCCAGGTGGATGGGACCCTCGGGGAAGAACGCGGGGTCGCCGAAGAACGGGACCGCGACTCCCCGGTCGTTCCAGTCGCGATCGGCCTGAAGCGCGACGATCTCGTTCCTGCGTAGCGCCGCGAGGAGCGGGATCGCCGAAAACGGCGAGTCGCTGACCGCGAGCTCCTTGACCTCGGAGGTCGTGCGCGCCCGGGAGCGGAACCGCTCGATGGCCTCGAAGCGATCCTTGCTGTAGACGACGGTCACCGGGAGCTTCTTCTTTCCGAGCAGGAGCCCGCCGAGCTCCCAGTTGCCGAGGTGCGCCGTGGCGATGATGAGGCCGCGGCCCCCGGCGAGGGCCTCGGTCATGATCTCGTCGCCTTTCCGGTAGGCGACGTGACGCTCGATCTCCTCCTCGGTCTTTCCGGAGAAGTGGAAGAGATCGATCCAGAAGTAGGCGTGGTTGTAGTGCATCGCGTAGGCGAGGCGCCGCACGTCCTCGCCGGCCGGATCCCGCCCCAGCACCTTCGCGATGTTGCGGCACACGGCGCGCTCGTACTTCGGGCGCGCCTTCCAGAAGCTCCAGGCGAGGAAGCGGCCGATGGCCCGCTGCGTCCTCCGGCTCCAGCGCGGCGCGACCCACGCGAAGGTCGGCATCAGGATGCCGAGGAGCCCGCGGTACACCGACGCCAGCGTCTCCGATCGCGATGCCAGCTTGTGCTGGGTGGTGGCCGCCTGCGTCATCGCGCGACGGCAGCCTTCAGCGTACGGTCGTCCCTGGCGGGATCTCGCGATCGAAGCCTACGAGGATCGCTTTCCCTTCGACGTCGGCCGCGAGCACCATCCCGTGGGACTCGATCCCGCGGATCACGGCCTTCTTCAGGTTCGCGACGATCGTGACCGTGCGTCCGATGAGCGCGTCGGGGGCGTAGGTGGCGGCGATGCCGGCGACGACGGTGCGCGTCTCGGTGCCGAGGTCGATCGTGAGCTTGAGGATGCGGTCGGCCTTGGGGATCCGCTCGGCGTTCCTGACGACACCGGTCCTGAGCTTGATCCTGCGGAAGTCGTCGATCGAGATCTCGTCGGATGTCGCCTCCGGCGCGGCGGCGGGCGCCGCGGCAGGCGCGGGCTTCGGGGGTTCGGGGGTTTCCATGTCCTTGAAGAACTCCTTGGCGTCGATGCGCGGGAAGAGTGGAGGCGGAGCGGTCGGCAGCGCGACGCCGCTCCGGCCCGCGCCCCAGGCGACGAGCGCGGCGTCGCCGGAACGAGGCGCGGCCTGGCCGAGGCTCTCGAGGAGACGCGGCGAGGCGGTGGGAAGCACGGGAGAGAGCATGAGCGCCGCGAGCCGCAGCACCTCCGCGCAGTCGGAGAGCACCTGGGCGTCCCGCGTCTTCCAGGGCTCCTGCCGGACGATGTAGCGGTTGGCCTCCGCCGAGAGCGCGAGCACCGCCTCGAGGCCGGAGCGGAACGCGTGGGTGTCGAACGCCTCGGTCCACGCGGCGATGGCTCGCTCGGCGTGCGGACGGAGCTCGCCATCCGAGGGCGCGGGAAGGCCCCCGGGCGCGAACTTCGCCACGAGCGTCAGCACGCGGCTCGCGAGGTTGCCGAGGTCGTTGGCCAGGTCGCTGTTGTAGCGGCCGAGAAGCGCCTCGTCGGAGTACGACGCGTCGAGGCCGAACACCATCTCGCGCAGCAGGAAGTAGCGCAGGGCGTCCGCGCCGAACGCCTCGAGCAGCGGCAACGGGTCGACGACGTTGCCCTTGCTCTTGCTCATCTTCTGCTCGTCGCGAAGCCACCATCCGTGGGCGAAGATCGTCTTGGGCAGCGGCAGCCCCGCGGACATCAGCATGGCGGGCCAGTAGACCGCGTGGTGGCGCACGATGTCCTTGCCGACGAGCTGGAGGTCCGCCGGCCAGTAGCGACCGACGCCGGGCCCGTCGTCCGCGTAGCCGAGCGCCGTGACGTAGTTCGAGAGCGCGTCGATCCAGACGTAGATGACGTGGCGCTCGTCGCCCGGCACCGGGATGCCCCAGGAGAAGCTCGTGCGCGACACCGAGAGGTCCTTGAGCCCCATCGAGACGAAGCTCCGCACCTCCGAGAGGCGCGTCGCGGGGCGCACGAAGTCCGGATGGGCGTCGTACCAGGCGAGGAGCTTGTCCTGGTAGGCCGAGAGCTTGAAGAAGTAGCTCTCCTCCGAGAGCCACTCCGTCTCCGTGCGATCGTCGGGACAGAGCTTGCCGTCGACGAGCTGACCCTCGGGCCAGAAGCTCTCGCAGGAGGTGCAGTACCAGCCCTCGTACTTGCTCTTGTAGATGTCGCCCGCGTCCTGCATGCGGCGGAAGAGCTTGATCGCGCCGCGGACGTGGAGATCGTCGGTGGTGCGGATGAACTGGTCGTGGGTCACGTGCAGCCGCGGCCAGAGCTCGTGGTAGCGCTGCACGACGCGATCGGCCAGCGCCTTGGGCGAAAGGCCCGCCTTCGCCGCCGATCGCTCGACCTTCTGCCCGTGCTCGTCGGTGCCCGTCAGGAACCGCACGTCGCGCCCGCGGAGCCGCCCGTAACGGGCCACGACGTCGGCGATGACGGTCGTGTAGACGTGCCCGATGTGCGGGTTGTCGTTGACGTAGTAGATGGGGGTCGTGACGTAGAGCTTCGTCATGGCGAAAGGGCGGGGAATGTTAGCAGGCAAGAACACGCCTCGTGCGCTGTGGCGCGACCGGGACCGCCAAGGTACTATTTCTTCATGACTGCTTCGGCGAGCACGATCCGCCGCGGCTTCCGCCCGATGCCGACTCCCGCCGTGCTCGGCATCATCGGGGCGTGCATCGTTCTCTACGTCGCCTCGACGATCGAGTCGTTGAGGCTCTTCGTCGCGAACCTCCCGATCAACCCGTTCCTCCTGCGGAGAGGAGCGGTGTGGCAGCTCGTCACCTACTCGTTGCTCTCCTGGGATGCTCGGAACCTCCTCTGGGACATGCTCGTGATCTACATGTTCGGACCCATGCTGGAGGAGACGTGGGGGCGCTGGCGGTTCGTCAGGTTCGTGCTCCTGACCACGATCACCGGCGGCATCGCCTTCTGGATCGCCGCCGCGATGGCGGGAGGGACGCGATGGCACGGGACCATGAGCCTTGCCCTGGCGCTGGCGGTCGCGTGGGCCGGCGTTCTTCCTCGGGTGCGCCTGAACCTCCTGTTCCCACCCGTCGAGGTGACCACCGAAGTGCTGGCGATCGCCTTCTGCGCGATCGACATGCTGTTCGTCTGGGACTTCACGCGCAGCCTTCCCTTGACGTTCGCCCACCTCGTCCCCGCGGGCGTGGGCTACGCCTACCTTCGCTACGGTTACAGGCTGCGGCTCGACCGTCTCCGCATCCCGAACGTGCGGGGCTCCTACACGCGCTGGAAGAACCGGCGCATCGCGCGCAAGTTCCGCGTCGTGGTGGACGACCGCTTCCTCTCCCCCAGGGACGACGAGCCGCCGCGCTTCGTACACTGAGGACCTCGATTCGGAAATCGCGCGGGCGTGATTCCGAAACGAGGTACTGAGCCGCGTGTCGCGGTAGCCTAGGGGCGTGCCCATCCGCCTGGATCTCGTCGACGGCCTGCGCATCGTCAAGAGCTTCCCGCTCGACGGCGACAAGCCGGCGCGGGTCGGCCGCTCGGCCCAGTCGAGCATCCGCCTGAACGACGACCGGGTCTCGCGGCGCCACTGCGTGCTGACGCCGCGAGGCGAGGAGTGCCTCCTCACCGATCTCGGGAGCCACAACGGCACCAAGGTCAACGGCCACGCCGTCGGCGAGCACCAGCTCCGCGACGGCGATCAGATCGTCGTCGGCAACACGATGCTCATCTTCCGCAAGGTCGAGCGGGAGGCCGAGCCGCCTCCGGAGAAGGAGCGGGCCGAGGAGTCTGGCGAGCTGACCGTCAGCATGGCGAAGGGCCCGGAGAGCAGCGACCACGCCGTCGTGCGCGCCGTGCTGCGCCATCGCGACTCGCGCTACCTGAACGCGGACCTCCTCGAGGCCATTCCCGGAGAGCGCACCTCCGAGACCCTGAAGGCGCTCTACCGCGTGGCGAGCACGGTGCTCTCGATCCGCTCGATCAACGAGCTCCTGAACCAGCTCCTCGACCTGGTGTTCGAGACGCTCCCCGTCGAGCGCGCGACGGTGCTGCTTTCCACGGAGGGGCAGCTCGAAGCCCGCGCGACGAAATCGCGCCTCAAGGAGACCTCCCCGGAGCCGCAGGTCAGCCAGACCATCGCCCAGCGCTGCTTCACGGAGAACGTGGCGATCCTCTCGCAGGACGCGATGAGCGACGCCCGCTTCTCGGACCAGCAGTCGGTGGTCATGCACGGCGTACGCTCCGCGATGTGCGTGCCGCTCTCGAGCGGCGTCAAGACCTGGGGCGTCCTCTACGCCGACAAGAAGACCACCTCGGCCTTCAGCGAGGAGCAGCTCGACTTCCTCCTCGCCGTGTCGCGGCAGGTGGGCCTCGCTCTCGAGAACCTCTACCTCCAGGACGAGCACCGCAAGACCTTCGAGAGCCTCATCCGGATCCTCGCGGCCAGTATCGACGCCAAGGATCCCGTCACCGCCGGCCACAGCGATCGCGTCGCGCGCTACTCGATGGCGCTCGCCGATCGCCTCGGGCTTCCGCGGGAGCAGAAGCGCGTGCTGCGCCTGGCCGCCTACCTCCACGACTACGGGAAGATCGGCATCCGCGACGCCGTGCTCCTGAAGCCCGCGGGGCTCACGCCCGAGGAGTACCAGGAGATCAAGGAGCACCCGCGCTACACGGGGGAGATCCTGGGGCAGATCCACTTCGCGGAGCACCTGAAGGACATCCCGAAGATCGCCATGAGCCACCACGAGCGCATGGACGGGCGCGGCTACCCGCACGGCCTGAAGGGGGACGACATCCCCCTCGGATCGCGCATCATCGCGATCGCCGACGTCTGGGACGCGCTGACGAGCGCCCGCCAGTACAAGAAGGGCTGGAAGATCGATCAGGCGATGGGAGAGCTCTCGAACCTGAAGGGCGCCCACCTCGACGCGGAGCTGGTCGACCTCTTCCTGCGCTACGTCCAGGAGGAGGTGGTGCCGGCGGCGGAGTCGGGACAGACGCCGCCTCACAAGCGCCGCCAGAGCCCGCTCGACACCGACGAGATGCCGGCGCCGCCGCCGGACGACGCGCCGCCGAAGCCTCCCGCACTGTGGTGAGGGGCCTCGCCGCAGGGGATTGACGCGACGCGTCATCGGCGAGAAAATCGCCGGCCCCTGCCGGAGGTCCGATGCGAAAGAGCCTCATCGCCGCCCTCGTTCTCTGCGGCGCCGCCCCAGCGGCCCGCGCCCTCTCGTTCAAGATCGAGCCCTACCTGCAGAACCAGTCGGGCACGTCGATGGTGGTGTGCTGGCGCACCGACGTCCTCGCCACGAGCACCGTGCTCTACGGGGCGACGGCAACGCAGCTCACGCCGGTGACGGTCCCCGGTACGACGCAGCAGCACGAGGTGACGCTCTCGGGGCTCGCGCCCGGGGCGACCTATTACTACAAGGTGCAGTCGCAGGCGGGCACGACCATCGAGTCGGCGCTCGCGACGCTGACGACGGCGGGGGTCGGCTCGAAGTTCCGGTTCGCCTTCATCACCGACACCCAGACCGATCCTTCGGTGAACCAGTCCTTCACCGACGACCTCATCGACTTCGGCCCGGAGATGCTGTTCCACGGCGGCGACCACGTCGATGACGGCGACGACATCGACGGTGAGTGGCTCGCCTACTTCGCCTCCTCGAAGGGCTACCTGAGCGTGAAGCCGCAGTTCAGCGTGATGGGCAACCACAACTACCGCACCGATCCCCTCGGCCTCGGGCACGACCACGCGGAGACGTCCATCCTGCTCTTCGCCCAGCCCGGCAACGAGCGCTGGTTCACGGTCCGGCGCGGGACGGTCCTCTTCATCGTGCTGGACGCCAACCAGGATCGCTACCCGCAGGTCCAGACGGTCGAGCCCGGTTGGCTCGCGCAGGTGCTCCAGGACGCGACGGACGGAGTCGACGACCCCCTGCTGAAGATCGCTTGCTTCCACCAGCCGGCGTTCAGCTCCGGCATCCACACCCTCGAGTTCCCGAACGTCGAGCTCGACGACGAGTTCGTGATGGACAACTTCGTGCCGCTCTTCGAGCAGTACGGCGTCAGCCTCGTCCTGAACGGTCACGAGCACTTCTACGAGCGGAGCCGCAAGGCGGCCATCCCCTACCTGATCTGCGGATCGGCGGGCGGCACGACGCGGGGACAGGAAGGGACCAACCCCTACTCCGAGCTGCTGGTCGAGTACGCGAACACGGTCTTCCTTGCCGACGTGGACGTGAACCGCGTGACGCTCGACGTCGTGCGGCCCGACGGCTCGCTCATCGAGACGGTCGTCGTCGAAGTCCTCGCGATCCGCACCGAGACGCTCCCCGACGCCGTGAAGGGCATCCCCTACCAGGCGGCGCTCGACACATCCGGCGGCCAGGCGCCTTACACCTATGCGCTGCTCTCCGGCACCCTCCCGCCGGGCGTCACCTTCGACACGGCGACCGGTGTCTTCGCCGGAACGCCCACGACGCTCGGGACGTTCCCGTTCCGCGTCCGCGTGACCGACCAGGCGGGGAAGTCCCACGAGCGCGACCTCGCGATCCGCGTCGTCGGGAGCACGGTGCGCATCGTGTCCGGTCCGGGCGCGGGGAGCGGCAATCCGCCGCTCGTGGGCTTCTTCGACGGCAACGGCGCGGCCATCGGCACGACGTTCCAGGCCTACGGCACCTCGGCGTGGGGCGCCAACGTCGCCGCCGCGAACATCTGGACGGCCTCGGATGACGAGGTGATCACCGGGCCCGGCCCAGGGCCGCAGTTCGGCCCGCAGCTTCGCGGGTTCCTCGCGGACGGTACGCCGATCGCGAAGGTGAATGGCTTCGTTTACGGGACGCTGCGCTACGGCGCCAACGTGGGGGCGGCGTCGGTCGACGGGGACGCGTGGGCCGAGATCCTGACCGGACCCGGTCCCGGGTCGATCTTCGGACCGCACCTCCGCGGCTTCAGCGTCGATGGCGTCGGCCTCGCGCCCATCGGCGGCATCAATGCCTTCGCCTACGCGACGCTGCGCTACGGGGTCAACGTCTCCGCGGGCGACGTCGAGGGCGACGCCTTCGCCGAGATCGTGGTCGGAGCGGGTCCCGGCACCGTCTTCGGCCCGCACGTGCGTGGATTCGACTTCGACGGCGGGCCCTTGCGGAGCATGGCGTCGATCAACCACTTCGTCTTCGGGACCACAAGCTACGGCGTGAACGTCGGGGCCGGCGACGTCGACGGCGATGCGATGGACGAGGTGCTCGCGGCCAAGGGTCCGGGCGCGTCGTTCGATTCCGGGTGGCGGGCTTCGATCACGATGGTTCGCCCATGACCGAGCGCTTCCGATCGGTCGCTTACGCCTCCGCCCGCTTCGGAGCGCGCGTCTCCGCCGGCGACGTTGCCACGGCCGCGGCCGAGGAGCCGCTCACCGGTCCTGGCCCCGATCCGCGATGCCGCCGCTCTTGCGGACATGGACTGCGCTGGCGGGGCGCGCTCATGCCCCTCGCGAGCTTCGATGCCTACCCAGGACGAGGACTGACCTACGGGGTCAAGCCCGCCGCCGGGGACGTTGAATCCGTAGCGGTCCGGCTCTCGCGCGAGCCGGGCGCGATCACGCGTGGGGAAGACTGGGATCGGCGTCTGTCTCCGGTCCCGAGAACGCGGCGTCCGCTTGATCTCCATGTAGGCGACGTAGAGGTCCTCGAGGTCCTTCTTCTTCGCCTTCGCCAGGAGCTGGGTGTTCTTTGCTATAGGCGACGCGCGCGAACGTGTCGTCGGAGTCGCGAGCGCCTGTTGTGCTCGAGCGCGTAGACGTCCGCGTCTCCTTGCGAGAGCGCCTTGAACTCGTCGTCCATCATCTGCTTGACGGCGGTCGCCAGGTCCTCCTTCTTCAGCTTGGCAACCTCCTTGCGAAAGTTCTTGCTCGCCATCGGGGGCTTCTCTCCTCGTCGAAGTCGGCCGAAGAATCTATCATGGCGCGATGAGCGCCGATGCCTGGTGCCCTGAGCAGTACGAGCGATTCAAGGACGAGCGCGCGTCCGTTCCACGATCTCCTGGCGATGGTCCGGCCCGCGAAGGCGATGCGCGTCGCCGACCTCGGGTGCGGCACCGGCGAGCTGACGCGCCATGCACCGCACTCTCGCCGCGCGGGAGACCCTCGGCGTCGACACCTCGGAGGCGATGCTCGCCAAGGCCGCGGCGTTCGTCGACGCGGGACTCTCGTTCCGCCGCGGCGACCTCGCGGCGTTCCGCGATGCCGCGCCGTTCGATCTGGTCTTCTCGAACGCGGCGCTCCAGTGGGTGGATGACCATGCGGCGGTGCTCGCGCGGCTCGCGGCGGTGATCGCTTCCTCCGGGCAGCTCGCGATCCAGATGCCGGCCAACCACGACGCCCCGTCGCACGTGGTCGCGGCGCGCGTCGCGTCCGAGGAGCCGTTCCGCACGGCGCTCTCCGGGCACGTGCGCACCTCTCCGCTCCTTCTGCCGGAGAGATACGCCGAGCTCCTCCACGACCTGGGCTTCGCCGAGCAGGAGGTCGTCCTGCGCGTCTACGGCCACGTGCTCGCGCGGCGCGACGACGTGATCGAGTGGGTCAAGGGGACGCTTCTCACAGACTACCAGAAGCGCCTGTCGCCCGAGCTCTACGGCGCATTCCTTGCTCGCTACCGCGAGGCCCTGCTGCGGGCTTTCCGACGCATCGCCCTACTTCTACCCGTTCAAGCGCCTGTTCCTCTGGGCCAAGCTCTGATCGTCGATGGGCAGAACCGCTATACCGCGGGACCCAGGTGCTCCACGAGCAGCTTCAGGCGCCGTCCTCGCGGACGATGACCGACGTCCCACGGCCTTCGCCGCTCGCCGGCTTCGCGTCGATGAGCCCGCTCCAGGAGAAGTCGAAGAGGTAGATCGCGACGGTGTCGTCGTCGCACCCAGCGGACGTTCGAGATGCCGTAGACCTCGTTCTCGATGAGCGCGAAGTTCTGCGCAAACGCGGCGCCGACGGCGTCCTTGCCACGTGTGCAGCACCGCTCGAAAAGGTGACGCACGCGTCCCGGTGAACGAGCGGCGCGACGGCGTAGTCCTGCGTCGCAAGTGCGCGCTCGTACTCTTCGACGAAGTCCTCGGGCTTCCCGCTCATGTCTCCATCATAGGGGGGGCCATATCACCCGGGCGTGGCGCCCTCCTCTTCGGGCGGCAACACGCACTCGTTGCCGAGCCATGGCGATGGCCTGTGCCAGGATCCCCCCAGGGCCTGTGACGAAACAAGCGCTACGAATCTGGACGGCCCCCGGCACCGCTGGCTTCGTTGCGCCTCCTCCGGATCCAACACGGGATGCGTCGTCGGCGCGCCTCGCCATCGGCGCCGGACGGCTCGCTCATGCTCGCAGCACTTGTTTCGTCACAGGCCCTCACTTCCCAAGGAGCGTACCCATGCGGCTTCGTACGATCGGTGTCCTTTGCTGTTTGCTCGTGGCGTCGGTGGCCTTTCCCCAGGCGAAGAAGGGCTACGTGAGCAAGGCGGCGTCTTCGCTCTTGTCCTGCCCCGCGCCGACCTGCAAGGTCGTGCGCGCGATGACGCAGAACGAGACCTTCACCATCATCGCCACGCAGGAGGGTTATCACCAGATCCGACTCGCGGACGGCGCCACCGGCTGGCTCCTGGCGAGCGACACGATGGCCGGCGCCCCTCCAGCGGCTCCCGCCGCGGGCGCCCCCGACACGATGGCTCCGCCGGCCGCCGCACCCCCTCCGGGCGCGACGCCCGGGCGCACCCGGATCGGAACGCCCGCGCCTGCTCCCGCGCCGGGAACGGCCGCGCCGATGACGGGAGCCACGGATCCCGCGATGGCCCCGGCCGCCGGCGATCCGGCCGCGCCGTCGACCGCCGACGAGAAGGCTCGCATCAAGGCTGAGAAGGAGCGCCTCAAGGCCGACGAGAAGCGCATCGAGGATCAGGAGAAGGCGGAGAAGAAGGAGCAGAAGGCCGCCGAGAAGGCTGCGAAGGACGACAAGAAAGCCGCGGAGAAGGCGGCCAAGGACGAGAAGAAGGCTACCGAGAAGTCGTCGAAGGACAAGGACGGCGATGGCGACAAGGATGATGATGACGGACACCACCACTGAGGGAGGAGTGACGATGAGAATGTTGGCTTGGAAGCGGGCGCTGCCGGTGGCGCTGGCGGTGCTGATTGCCGGCTCCGGCGGCGTCGCAATGGCTGCAGGGGATGCGGACAAGGACGACACGTCCAAGAAGTCGTTCAAGCACCCCGAGGGGGACGAGCCCCCTGCGATGGGTGAGGTTGGCTACGTCAAGCGCGCCAAGGTCGATCTCATGAGCGCGGCGGCGGCGGGCACCAACGCCGGATCGCTCGAGGGCGGCACCAAGGTCACCGTCAACGAGGACAAGGGCGACATGGTGAAGGTGACCGCGGAGAACGGCCCCTCCGGCTACATGAAGAAGGAAGACCTTCGCAAGAAGGAGCCGGTCGAGTGGAAGAGCAACCGCAAGGACATCGTCTACCAGGAGTGCCTCGGCAAGGACTGCAAGGGCAAGAAGGCCAAGGAGGTCGGCAAGGACGACGTGCTCCTCGAGGTCGATCGCGGCGGGCCCGATAACGCCTTCATTTACGTGAAGATGCCGGGCGGCGTCTGGGGCTGGGTGCCCATCGCCTACATGATGGAATGGACGCACAAGTACAAGTGAGCGCGCCACCCGTCGTGACAGCGATCACGCTTGACCTCGAAGGTCGCCGGCGGTATTCTCACCTCTAATTCTTCGGCAACCTGCCGACTTGAAGTACCACCTGGGCCGGGAACGCACCCGGCCCTACTTTTTTGTGGCGCTTGCATCGGCGGACCGATTTCGCGATGTTTGCTCCTACGCTTCGGAGGTGCTCAATGCGACGATCCGCACTCGCTGTTGCCGGTGCTCTCTGCGTCTCTGGACACGGCCGTGCCGCCGATGCGCCCGTGATGAGCACCGCGTGGTCGATCCCAGGGAACTGGCAGGCGGTGGCGTCCGATCCGCAGGGTCGGATCTGGGCCTGTGACCACGAGCGGAAGAGCCACGGCATCGTCGTGAGCAGAGAGGGCGTCGTGCTGCGGCGTTTCTCGATCGACGCCAGTCCGGATCGCATCCGCATCGGGGATCTCGTTCCCGGAGGAGAACCGGAGCTCGTGGCGATCGACGTCTGGGGCACGGACGTCCGCGCGTTCGATGCCACCGGCGTTTCGCTCTGGCGGCATCGCGCCTCGCACGAGGAGGGGGTCGACGACGCGATCCTGTGCGACATCGATGGCGATGGTGTGGACGAAGTCCTGGTCGGCTACAACGGGTTCGAAGGAATCCACGCGCTGAAGGCGGACGGCTCGCTTCTCTGGAGGTACGACGGGACCGGGAACGTGTGGCACGTGGCTGCCGCGCCGCTTCACGGGGCGGGGTTCTCGATCGTCGCGCCTTCGGGTGCGACGCGCGGGATCGTCGTCCTCGGGGGCGACGGCGTGGAGCGTTCTCGCGTTGCCGTGGACGTCTTTGCGTACGCGTTCGCGGTGATGGCCGGGCGGCAGGAGATCCTCGTGGCAGGCGAGAACCTGAGGACGAGGGCGCCGAGCGTTGCCGCCGTGCGGCCGGACGGCACCCAGGTCTGGGAGGCCAATCTCCCGCTTTTCGCCGCGCCCGCCGAGATCGCCTGGGCTGGGGACCGCGTCGCCGTGGTCGACCGTCAGGGCAACCTCGCGGTCCTGGACGCGAGGACGGGCAGCGCGCTCGCGGGTGGTGGAAGCCCGGACGCTGGCGCCCGCCACGGCCGCCCCCAGATCGCCTGGGCTGACAAGGACGGGCAGCTCCTCGTCGAGGCCACGGGTAACGGGCTCGTCGCGTACGACGTCCCCACCCCTCCGGGGAGCGTCGCGCTCGTTTCCGATACCGCGTCAGTAAGCGTAGAAGCCGCGCCCTGACTTGCGGCCGAGGTGGCCTGCGGCGGCCATCTTCTTGAGCAACGGGCAAGGGCGGTACCTGGGATCGCCGAAGCCCTCGTGCAGCACCTTCAGGATGGCGACGCACACGTCGATGCCGATGAAGTCCGCGAGCTCGAGCGGGCCCATCGGGTGGTTCATGCCGAGCTTCATGACGGTGTCGATCGACTCCTTCGTGCCCACGCCCTCCATGAGGGCGAACGCGGCCTCGTTGATCATCGGCATGAGGACGCGGTTGCTGACGAAGCCCGGATAGTCGGCCACCTCGACGGGCACCTTGCCCATCGCCTTGGCGAGCTCCATGACCGTGGCGCACGTCGCGTCCGATGTGGCGTGGCCGCGGATCACCTCGACGAGCTTCATGAGCGGCACCGGGTTCATGAAGTGCATGCCGATCACCTTGTCGGGGCGACTGGTCGCCGACGCGATGCGCGTGATCGAGATCGACGACGTGTTGGTCGCGAGGATGGCGTGCGCCGGCGCAAGCGCGTCGAGCCGCGTGAAGAGCGTGCGCTTGATCCCCTCGTCCTCGACGATCGCCTCGACCGCGAGGTCGGCCACGCGAGCCGGTCCGTCGAGGTCGTCGCCGAGCTTCAGGCGCCCCAGCGCCCCGTCCCGGTCCTCCACGGAGATCTTCCCCTTCTCGGCCAGCTTCCCGAGGCTGCCCTCGATGGTCTTCTTCGCCCTGGCGAGCGCCGCGCCGTCGACGTCGAAGAGCGCGACGTCGCACCCCGTCGTCGCTGCCACCTGTGCGATGCCGCTCCCCATGGTGCCCGATCCGATGACGACGACGTTCTTGATGCTCATGGGCGGAGCCTACACCGAACTAACGACCGAGGAGCCTTCTCAGGATCCCCTTCGACAGTCGGTGTCCATGCTGCGCGCCGCGGGGAAGTCGGGAGCACCGTCGTTCATCCATCCGATTCTCTCGCGAAGCCGCGCGGGACGGGCCTCCGGGCGATTCTTCTTGACCCCGGGAGGGGACTACCATATCTTGTGGTCCAGCGCGCTGGAGCCACAACGAATAGTGGCGCCGCGCGAGGCCCCCGGGCCGGGGAGCCGCGAGGCGAAGGGAGACCGATGCTCAGAATCTCTGCGATGGAGCTTGCCGGGTTCAAGTCGTTCTGCGACAAGTCGCAGCTCACCTTCGAGGGGAAGGTCACGGCGGTGGTGGGGCCGAACGGCTGCGGGAAGTCGAACATCTCGGACGCCCTGTCGTGGGTGCTCGGCGAGCAGAGCGCCAAGACGCTGCGCGGCAGCCGCATGGAAGACGTGATCTTCAACGGCAGCGCCGAGCGCAAGCCCGTGGGGATGGCCGAGGTGACGCTGAAGTTCCTGGCGCCGAGCGCGCGCGAGGGTGCCGCGGAAGGGGAGACAGAAGAGATCCTCGTGTCGCGTCGCCTTTTCCGCGACGGCGACAGCGAGTACGCCATGAACGGGAAGCGCTGCCGCCTCATGGACATCGAGGAGCGGCTCCTCGGGTACGGCGTTTCGGGCAAGGCCTACGCCATCATCGAGCAGGGAAAGATCGGGCTCATCCTCTCGGGGCGCGCCGCGGATAGGCGGCTGCTCATCGAGGAGGCCGCCAACGTCCATCACTACAAGGCGAAGAAGCACCAGGCGGAGCTGCGCCTCGATGCCGCGACCGCGAACGTCGAGCGGCTCGACGACATCATCGGAGAGGTCCGGCGCCAGCTCGGCTCCCTGAAGCGGCAGGCCAGCAAGGCGGAGCGCTACCGCGAGCTGCGCGAGTCGCAGCGGCGGATCGAGCGGATCGTGATCCTGAGGAGCTACCGGAAGCGCAAGGCCGACGAGGCGGGGCTGCTGGAGCGCGCGGCGGCCGCGACCGACGCTCTTGCGCGGGACCTCGCGCTCCTCACGGAGACCGAGGCCAACGTCGAGGTGCTACGGGAAGAGCGCCTCCAGCGCGAGCGGGAGCTCGCCGCGGCGCGCGACGAGCTTCACGAGGCGCGGCTCCAGGTGGAGCGGCAGGAGGCGGCGGCGCGGCAGGCGGACGCCGAGAAGAGCGATCTGGCCGCGCGCTGCCAGTCCGCCTGGGAGTCGGTCGTCGACGCCGAGCGGAAGTTCGAGGAGCTGCAGGCTCTGTGCGCCGCGCGCACGGAAGAGCTCGAGGCGCGTTCCCGCGAGGCCGTCGAGCGCCAGGACGCCTTCGCCGCCACCCAGGAGCAGACCCGCCGCGTCCTCGAGCGGGCGCGGGAGCAGGAGGCCACCCTCGAAGGGTGCAAGGACCGGACGTTCGGCGCGGCCAACGCCCTGGCCGCGGTCAGGAATAGCGTGCAGAAGCTGCTCGCCCTCTCCGAGAAGGCGGGCGCCGCTCGCGCGAAGCACGAGATCGAGCGCGAGGGCATCGGCATGGAGCGCGAGCGTCTCCAGCAGGCCGCCATGGCTCTCATGCAGGAGTCGCAGAGCCAGGCCGACGCGCTGCGTGCCCTCGACGCCGAGATCGCGTCGCTCAAGGACGACGAGGCGCGCCTGCGCAACATCCGGGCCGTTGCCGAGCGGTCGCGCGAGGAGTCGCGCTCCGCGCGCGACCAGGCGGGGCACCGCCTCGCGTCGCTGCAGGACATCGAGGATCGCCGGCTCTCGTACGAGGAGGGCGTGCGCATGTTCTTCGAGCGCCACGCGCCGCTCGCGAGCCGGTCGCTCGGCATCGTGGCCGATCACCTCCAGGTGCCGGAGCGCTTCGAGGGTGCGATGGAGGCCTTCCTCGGCGAGGCGCTCCAGTGGGTCGTCGTTCCCGACCTCCATGCCGCCGAGGAGTGCGCGCGGGCTCTCTCCGGCGCGGGGATCGGACGGGTCGGGTTCCTGCCGCTCGCGGCTCCGGGGGACGGAGCGAGCCCGGACGTCATCGCGTCCGAGCGGATCCTTGCGACGGTCACCGACCTCGTGCGCGTCGGGCCCGAGGCGCCGGCCGGCCTGGCCGATTGCCTGAAGCGCGCCCTCCCCGCGGCATTCGTGGTCGAGGGGCTCGACGAGGCGGTGGAGCTCGGCTCGCGCCATCCGGACCTGTCCTTCGTCACTCTCGGCGGCGACGTGCTCCGTGCGGGCGGCGCTCTGGTCGCGGGCCGGCGGGGCGGACCGGGGATCCTGGCGCTCAAGCGCGAGATCCGCGAGCTGACGGCGCGGACGGAAGCTCTCGAGGCGGACGCCGCGCGCTGCGAGGACGACCTGGCGCGCGCGCAGCACGCGCTGGTCGATCTCGACCGGCGCAGGCGCGAGGCGGAGGAGGCGAGGCGCACGACCGAGCGCGAGCACCTCACGCGCGTTCACGAGGGGGATCAGATCGCCCAGGCGCTCGCGCGGCTCGACAGCCGGCAGGAGGTCCTGTCCGTCGAGCTCGCCGAGGTGGAGCGCGAGCTTTCCGCCTACGTCGAGGAGCGCGTGGGCCTGGAGAGCGTCGAGGAGACGCGCGCGGCGGAGCTCACGGCCCTCCAGGAGGAGAGGAGCCAGCTCGCCGGCGAGCTCGCGGCCACGCGCGACCAGCTCCCGGACGCGCGCTCGGACGAAGACCGCGCGGCGCGAGACCTGTCCGCGGCGCGCGAGGAGCGGGCGAAGACGGAGGCGGAGCTCCGGTCGCTCGAGGCGCGCCTCTCCGAGCTCTCGACTCGGTCCCGCTCGCTCGGCGAGGACATCGAGAGGATGGAGGGCCGGATCGCCGTGCTCGTCCAGACGCTCCAGGCGACGACCGATCGCCTGGGTGAGCTCGCGAAGATCCAGGAGGAAGCCGCCCTCGCCGTGCGCGGGCGCGAGGAGGCGTACGAGGAGCTCGGCGCCCGGGAGAGCGCGCAGGTCGCGGACCTGAAGGCGCGCCGCGCCGCCTACGACCAGGCGCGCGAGCTCCAGTCCCAGCTCGATGTCGAGCGGGCGCACGCCGAGAGCGAGATCCGCCATCTCGCGGAGAGGTGCCAGGAGACGCTGCACGTCCGCATCGAGGAAGTCGAGGACACCCTGACCGCCGAGGACGAGGAGGAGCCGCTCGAGGCCCTCTCGGCGGAGGCGCAGCGGCTCCACGAGCGCATCGACGCGCTGGGGCCTGTCAACCTCATGGCGATCGAGGAGGCGCGGGAGCTCGAGGAGCGGGCCGACTTCCTCGCGCGGCAGCGCGATGACGTCTGGAAGTCGATGGAGGACATCCGCGCCGCGATCAAGAAGATCAACGAGACGTCCCGCGAGCGGTTCCTCGAGGCCTTCGCCGCGATCAACGAGTACTTCGGCGCCACGTTCGTGGAGCTCTTCGGCGGCGGCCAAGCCGAGCTTCGCATCACGGGCGACGAGGACATCCTCGAAGGCGGCGTCGACGTGGTGGCGCAGCCGCCCGGCAAGCGGCTGCAGAACCTGATGCTCCTCTCGGGAGGCGAGAAGGCGCTGTCCGCGCTCGCGCTCCTCTTCGCGATCTTCCAGTACCGCCCGTCGCCGTTCTGCGTGCTCGACGAGGTGGACGCGCCCCTCGACGAGGTCAACGTCGGGCGCTTCACGTCGCTGCTCGAGAAGATGCAGTCGCGCACCCAGTTCATCCTCATCACGCACAACAAGAGCACGATGGAGATCGCCGAGCAGCTCTACGGCATCAGCATGGACGAGCCGGGCGTCTCGAAGGTGTACTCGGTCCATCTCGGGGAGCACGGCAAGGGCAACGGGAACGGCAACGGGAACGGCAACGGGAACGGCCACGGCAAGGGCGACGGCAGCAACGGCAAGCGCGCGCGCCCGAGGCTCGTGGCGGCGGGTCCCGCGCCGGTCGGCCAGGGCTAGACCGCTTGGACGTCCCGGCGGCCGCGCGTCGCGTCCGGGATCTCCTCGGCCGGCGCGACGGGGGAGATGTCGCGCGCGCGGGGATCATCCTGGGATCGGGCCTCGGCCCCGTGACGCAGCACGTCCACGACCTCGTGGAGATCTCCCAGGCGGAGATCCCCGGATTCCCGGCTGCCGGCGTGCCCGGCCATCGCGGCGTCCTGGCGTTCGGGACGCTCGGAGGCGCTCCGGTCGCGCTCTGCGTCGGTCGCGCGCACCTCTACGAGGGACGGGCGCCGCACGAGGTGGCGTTCGCCGTCCACCTCATGAAGGAGCTCGGTGCCGGGACGCTGTGCGTCACCACGGCGGCGGGCGGCATCCATCCGGAGCTCCGCTGCGGCGAGCTCGTGCTCATCTCGGATCAGATCAACCTCACCGGGGGGAGCCCGCTCCTGGAGGCGAGCGCACCGATCGAGGATCGCTTCGTCGACATGACGGACGCCTACGATCCCGCGCTCCGGGCGCTCGCCCGGGCTCACGCCCCGCGTCGCGAAGGGGTCGTCGCCGCCGTACGCGGCCCGCAGTACGAGACTCCGGCCGAGATCCGGATGCTGCGAGCGATGGGCGCCGATCTCGTCTGCATGTCCGTTGCCTGCGAGGTGATCGCCGCACGGAGCCTCGGGATGCGGGTCCTCGGAGTCGCGGTCGTCGCGAACCCGGCCGCGGGGGTCACAGGCGAGCCCATCACCCACCGCGACGTGCTCGCGAACGTCACCGAGAGTGCGGGGAGGCTCGGCCTGGTGCTCGCGGCGGTGATCGGACCGGCCTGACCGCGAGCCGCGCGGCGCCCGGCGAGCAAGCTCGCCGTCAGGCCGCGGAAGGGGAGCGTTCGCGCATGCGCGCGACGAGCGTGCGGAGCCCCTCGCGCGCGGCCTCGACGGAGGGTGCGAGGTAGCGCATGCCGTGCCCTGGAAGGACGGTCGTGAAATCGTGCGAGAGCAACCGCTCCATGGATCGGACCTGCTCCTCCCACGAGTACCAGCACACGGAGCGCGACGCCGACAGCCTGCCCGAGGATTCCGATGCCCAGAGGTGATCGCCCGAGAACAGGACGTCGCGGAAGAGGAGGCACGTGCTCCCCGCGGTGTGGCCCGGCGTCGGGATGGCCAGGAGATCGGGACCGAGCGGCACCGGCGCGTCGCCGGAGATCCTTCGCTCGACGCCGCGGGTCTCCCGCGTGACGTCGGCCTCGTGAAGCAGGCGATCGCAGCCGGACCGCGC
Organism: Acidobacteriota bacterium; assembly: GCA_046331505.1. Lineage (GTDB taxonomy): Bacteria > Acidobacteriota > Vicinamibacteria > JAXLQT01 > JAXLQT01 > JAXLQT01. Next base: position 64,131 of record JAXLQT010000002.1, on the reverse strand, counting down.
GCGGATCTTCTCGTGGTCGGCGACGTCGTCCCGGTGCGTGAGGAACAGGAGCCTCACGCCGCCGAGGGCGTCGATGCGGTCCAGGAGCGGGCCGGCCGCGCGGGGGCTGTCGACGAGGACGTTCCCCTCGTCTCGGCGGATCAGGTAGCTCGACGCGCCGTACGACGACTCCGACGCGAAGCCGCAGTAGAAGACGTCCGGGAGGATCTCCTCGGGAAAGCGCCGCGCGGCGGCCGCCGCGAGATCGCCTCTGGACCGTGCCGATCGAGCTCGTCGGGCACGACGCGAGCGCCATCAGCGCGCGCTCTTCGTCCTCCGGCGCACCGGGCTGGGCGTGGACGTAGGCGAGCCCGCGAGGCAGCGCGCCGAACGTGCGCGGCGCGACGATGCGGCAGGTCTGGCAGTCGATGCACGACGCGTCGACGTAGAAGAGCCCGTCGACGTTCTCGGCAAGACGCTCGGTGAGATGGGCCATGGATCCTGACTCGGCGGGGCCCCGCCGGTCAGGAGAAGTCTAGCGGCGTGCCGCAGGGTCCGCTCAGCGATTCTGGATGAAGCGCTCGAGGTCGTCGAGCACGATTCCGAGCTCCTCGACGGTCGGCAGCGTGACGAGGCGGAAGTGGCCGAGCTTCGGGTCGAGGTTGAAGCCCGACCCATGGACCACCAGGTTGCCCGTCGCCTCGAGGAACGAGAGGACGAACTGCTCGTCGGTTTCGCCCGGTCGCAGCGGCACACGCGGCATGAGGTAGAACGCGCCGCCCGCGGGGACGCAGGAGACGCCCGGGATCCGCGCGAGGCGCTCGGATGCGAAGTTGGTCTGGGAGCGCATGCGCTCGACGACGCCCCTCAGGTGGGTCTTCGGACCGTCGAGCCCGATCTTGATCGCGTACTGCGCGGGACCGGCGCTGCAGAGGCGCCCCTCGGCGAGCTTCCGGACGGCCGCGCGCACGGCGCCGCCGAACGCCGGGTGATGGGAGAAGCTGAGCCACCCGAGGCGCCATCCCGGCACCAGGAACGACTTCGAGAAGGAGTCGAGCGTCACGATCGGCACGCGGCCCCCGGAGAGCTGCGCCATCGCCGGCGTCGGTCCTTCGAACCCGAGCTCGGCGTAGACCTCGTCGGCGAGCAGGACGAGGCCGTGCCGCTCGATGACCGCCAGGAGCTCCTGGAGCTGCGCGTCCGCGTAGACCGAGCCCGTCGGGTTGTTCGGATGGATGACGACGATCGCGCGAGTCTTCTCGGTGCAGAGGCGCGAGATCTCGGCGACGTCCGGAGCCCAGCCGGCGGCGGGGTCGAGGTGATAGCGCTTCTCGACGGCGCCGAGCTTCGAGAGGATCGCGCTGTAGAGCGGGTAGCTCGGCACGGGCGTGAGCACCTCGTCGCCCGGCTCGATCATCGCCGTCAGGAGCAGGTCCGCCGCCTCGCTGGCTCCGGACCCGATCACCACGTCGTCGGCGTCGGTTGCCACGCCGCGGCGCGTCATGTGCCGCGCCACCGCCTCGCGTGCTTCGAGGAGCCCCACCGACGGCGCGTAGCCGTTCCGGTTGTCGCGCAGCGCCCGCGCCACGGCCTCGACGAGCTCGGGCGGCGTGGTGAACGCGTAGAGCAAGGGGTCGCCGATGTTCAGGTAGCGGACCGTGCGGCCCCTCGCCTCGAGCGCCTTCGCGTTGCCGACGATGTTCCGGATCGCGTAGTTGAAGTTGAGCGTGCGGCGCGCCGCGGGGATCTCGTGGGTCACCATGTCGTCACCTTCGCTCGATTATCCCAGAAGCGTGGCGGCGCACGCGGGGCTCCGGCTCACGATCGCGCACCGAGCACCATGATGGCCTTGAGCGCGAGGGCCCTCACGCGCGCGCGCTTCTCGCGGTCGTAGATCTCCTCGACGATGGGGACGGCGTTCCGGTCGTGCAGGTCGAGCAGCAGCTTGATCGCGTCCTCGCGGAGCTCGGGGTCCTTGGCGAGCTCCCGTAGCACCGGGATGGCGGCCGCGTCGCCGAGCTGTCCCAGCGCGAGGGCGGCCCAGATGGCGAGGTTCGGATCGTCGAGCGCCTTCACGAGCTTCCGCGCGGCGCGCTTCTCCTGAAGGCGGGCGAGGGCGTCGGCCTCGAAGCGGAAGACGATGGGGTCGTCCTCCTCTTCGAAGACGGACAGCAGCGCCGTGCGCGCGGAGTCCTCGGTGCGGCCGCCGAGCGCCGTCACCGCCTCGCGGCGAAGGTCGTTGCGCTTCTCCTCGAGGATCCCGGCGAGGGCGCGCACGACCGTGGGATCGGGCGAGAGGGTGAGGGCCTCGAGGCAGAGCGCCCGGTCCAGCCTGGGACGCGGGCTCCCGAGGCAGGTCGTCAGGTCGGCGAGCTCCTTGGTGCCGCCGAGCGCCCCGAGGCACAGCGTCAGCTCGCGCCGCGCCGGGCCGTCCTTCTCGACGGCGAGGAGCTTCGTGACGTAGGCGACCGTCTCGTGGTCTCCGGCGTGGCGGAGGCCCCTGGCGCTGAGGCGGCGCACGTTGGCATCGTCGCTCTCGGCCTGATCCATGAAGAACGAGAGCGAATCGGAGGTCGCGAGGTCGGCGAGCGCCGCCAGGAGCGTTCCGCTCGACCGCGGCGCGTCGTCGAGGCGGCGACGGAGCGCCTCCTCGGCGTCCTTCGGACGCAGCTCGACGCACATCTTCGCGATGGCGTCGTCGAGGAGCGGGTCGATCCCGAGGCGCTCGAGCGCCGCCGCGGTCGCGTCGGGCGCGCGCAGCGTCGTGGCGAGAAGGACGGCGCGCCGCGCCGCGCCGGCGCTCCTGGAGGCGAGGAGCGGCACGAGCACCGCATCCGCCTCCGCCGGGCGATCCTCGTAGGCGAGAGCGAGGAACGGCAGCACGTCGTCGTCCCCGCGGGCGATGGCGTCCCGTGCCTCGGCGTCCCGCAGGTTCTGGAGCAGGTCGGCGGCGTCCTCGGGCGGGAGCGACTTCCAGGAGACGACGCGCTCGACGAGCTCGCGGCGCGCGGGAAGCTCCTTCGCGAGCGCCGGGCGCGCCACCAGGGCCGCATAGGGCGGCAGCGCGCTACCCAGGGATAACATGAGCCGCAGGACGAGATGAAGCCGGTTCACGCGAGCGCGCCAGAGTACCCGATCGAGCGCCAGATCGTGCCGCGCCTCGTCGCGCTGTCGGAGAGGCTCCGGAGCGACCCCGACCGTCTCGACGTCGCGCTCGAGCTCTGCCGCGCGCTGAACGCCGCGCGCGATCACGCCGCGGCGCGCGCCGTCGCCCACCAGGCTCTCGATCGCCTCCGGGCCGTGTCGGGCGACGACGGGCGCGGAGACGCCGGCGCCGAGCTCTGGTACGAGCGCATCTGGGCCATCGGCCACGCGGATCCGGACGCGCTCGCGGACTTTCGCGCGGCCGTCTACCGCATGGCGGGGAAGTCCAAGATCGGGCCAGCGCACCGCAACGCCGCCCTCCTCGCCTTCTTCGTCGACGACGACGGCCGTTGCCGGCGCCACCTCCGGCGCGCTCTCGAGCTGGATCCGCGGGACGGCCGGAGCCACGAGGTGAGGGCGCTCGTCGCGCTCTCGGACGGAGACCCCGACGAGCTGCGCGCCCACCTCGAGGTGGCGGTCAAGGCCGCTCCCGCGAGCGGCCGGCTCTGGAAGCTCCTCGCCGACGCCGTGCTCGAGGGGGGCGATACGGAGAAGGCGCGCGGCCACTACATGCGCGCCGTCGAGGCCGATCCCCTCGCCGTCGAGGCCTGGCGGGCGCTCGGGTCGCTCTACCTGTCACAGGTGGGCGACTACACCGCCGCGCTGCGCTGCTTCGCCCACGCTCTGGCGATCAACCCGCGCTACTGGGAGATCTCCTTCGACCTCACCGAGTACTACTCGCGCGAGAAGCTGCACGACCTCGCGAGGGCGGAGGTGCTGCGCATCCTGCTCCTGGATCCCGACGCCGTCACCAAGGCGAAGGTCGAGAACCAGCTCGGCCACATCGACTACCAGGAGGGCCGCTACGAGGACGCGATCAAACGCTACCGCCGGGCGCTCACGCTCGACCCGACCTTCGCCACGCCCTGGCACAACCTGGGGCTCGTCCACGTCCACCAGAAGGACTACGACTCCGCCATCGAGTGCTTCAACCGGGCCGTGGCGCTGGATCCCGAAGGGAGCTGGTCGTACGTGCAGCTCGGCTTCGCCCATCTCGAGAAGAAGGCTGGCAAGCGCGCCGGCGGCTTCTTCCAGGCGGCCCTCGAGAAGAACCCGGACGAGTACGGCGCCTACCTCGGGCTCGCGGAGCTCGCCCGTCGCGGCGAGCGCTTCGAGGAGCAGCTCGCCCACTGCCAGAAAGCCCTCGATCTCTGCTCCTCGGACGCGAACGTCAGGAACGATCTCGCGATCGCCTACGAGTGCAACAAGCGCACGGACGATGCGATCCGCGAGTACCAGGAAGCGCTGCGCCTCGAGCCTCACCACCGCTGGGCGGCGAACAACCTCGCTTACCTCCACGAGAAGGTGTGGAAGGCGACGCGGAAAGCGCGTGACAAGGAGAAGGCGCTCGATGCGTGGCGCGTCCGGCTCCTCATCTGCCGCGACACCGGATCCTCGATCGCCGGCGCGCGGGCGCACATCCTGAAGCTCGGCGTCTCCGAGGCGACGTTCGAGCGGTGGCTGCGCGAGGGCCGGCTCGAGACGGAGATCGAGCGGGTCGTTTGAGCCCGCGCTCCCGGCGCGCCGCGCTCGGCGCGATCCTCCTCCTGGGGGCGCTCCTTCGCTCGTGGGGGCTCGGGTGGGGGCTTCCGGACGACCGGCATCGCGACTCGTATCATCCAGACGAGAAGCTCGTCGCGGGCGAGGCGGCGGCAATGGCGGCGCGCGGCGACCTGCACCCTCGCTTCTACTTCTACGGCACCCTTCCGGCGTACGCGACCCTGCTCCTGGGATGGCTGCTGCCGCTCGGCGACGAGGCCGCGCGTCCCTACGTCGCGGGGCGCATCGTCGCCGTCGCTCTCGGCACGCTCACGGTGGGCGTGGCGTACCTCGCAGGCCGCCGGCTACTCGACGAGGGAGGGGCGATCGCGGCGGCGCTGATCCTCGCGGTCATGCCGGGACCCGCCGTCCACGCGCACTACGCCGCGGTCGACGTCCCGGCGACGTTCTTCGTGTCCGCTGCCCTTCTTCTGGCGGCGCGCGCCGCGCCGGATCCGGCGGAGCGATGGCTCGCTCTCTCGGGGGTCGCGGCCGGGTGCGCCGCGGCCTGCAAGTACGACGCGGGGCTGGTCGTGCTCGCTCCTCTCGCCGCGGCCGTCATGCACCGCGATCGGGGATGGCGGGCCGTTGCCCTGGGAGCCGCCCTCGCGCTCGGAGGTGCCGCGATCGCCTTCGTCGCCGCGTGCCCTTACGCCGTGCTCGACGTCCGCACCTTCTGGCCCTATCTGCCGGCGCTCTGGGCGCACACGCATCGTGGCCACGGGCTCATCTTCGAGAAGACAGGCAACGGCTTCTTGTACCTCGCCGCGAGGAACCTCCCGGTCATCGCGACGATCCCGGTGCTCCTCCTGGCGATGGCGGGAGTGGGGCGCGTCGCGCGCCGGCCGCGCCCGGCGGACGTAGTCGTCCTGGTCTGGGCCGCCGCGGAGGTGCTGATGCTCGCGTCCGCGCGCGTCCGTTTCCTGCGCTACGCGCTGCCCCTCGCGCCCGTCCTCGCCCTGTGGGCGGCAGCCGGGATCGGGGCCCTCGCGGCGGCGCGGCGCGGGCTCCGGCGCGTCGCGACGGCGATCGTCGCCGCGTGGGCTTTCGTCGTCACGGCGGCGCACGTCGCCGTGTTCTCGCGCACCGATCCCCGGGACGCTGCGGCGGCGTGGCTCGCCGCACGGCCGCAGTCGACGGTCGGCGTCGTGAAGGCGCCGAGCTTCTACACGCCCCCCCTCGGCGCGCATCGCGCGGTCGTCGTCGGGTGGAGCGCGGCGGCGCTCGTCGCGAAGAAGCCACAGCTCTTCGTCACGAGCGAGTTCGAGACGCGCGAGGAGATCAGGCTCGGCATGGAGGATGCCGCCTCGTTCCTCGTGGCGCTCGATCGCGACTACGAGCGAGCCGCGGTCTTCGAGAACCCACCGGCCTTGTTCGGCCACCGCCTCGGACCGCTGTTCCCGCCGCACGACTGGCTCTACCCGTTCCCTAGGGTGACCGTCTACCGGCGTCGCTCCCCGTGACCGTCGCGGTCCGTCGCTCCCAGATCTCCGCGCGCGGCGCGCCGCCCTCGCTCCTGTAGACGATGCGGTAGCTCCTGCGGATCTCTTCCGCGAGCGGGCGCGCGTACTCCGCGAAGCGCTGGATCCGCGGGAGCTCTCCGTGCGACCACAGGACGAACTGCACGTCCTTCTCGGAGAGCTCGCGGGCGATATCGGCCGTGCGCGCCTCGTCGGTCCACGGAGGGATGAGGTAGTCGTCCGCGATGGGGTTCTCGTGGCCGCTCGCCAGGTAGTAGAACGGCGCGTAGGGGACGACGAGGAGCCGCGCGTCGGGCGGGACGTGCTCCCGGAGGTATCGAAGGAGGGATCCGACGTGCGTCGCCGTCCCGGCGTTCGTGTAGAGCGTCCCGGCCGGGAAGGAGACCGGGCTTCGCTCGTTCGCGATGCCGGCGACCTCGAAGGCCAGGCCCCCGGCTGCTGCCAAACCGACGGTGACGGCGTAGACGGCCGCGCGGGCGCGGGTCCTCGCGCAGAGCACCGCGGCACAGAGGAGCGCGCCCAGGGAGGCCGTCGCCCAGTGGAGGATCGTCGCCAGCGGCCAGGCCAACAGGAGCAGGAGGCCCGCCGCGATCGCCAGAAGGAGCTCGCGGCGGGCCGGAGCGCCCCCTCGCAGGCCCCGGATCGCGAGCAGTGCGACCGCGAGCACCGGCACGGCATAGACCAGCCGCACGGCGATCGGTACGAACGGCAGCGCCCGCGCGAAGACGGCGGGGCGCGCGTAGAGGAAGCCGAAGACGCGGCCGGGTACGTAGAAGAAGGCCTCCTCCCGGATCTCGCCGGATGGGCGGAGCACGGGGTAGGGGACGTTCCAGTAGGCGCTGAACGCGGTGGTGTTGTCGCGCACGCCGTCCTTCCAGAACCGCGCGAGGTCGCCTGTCGCGGCGATCCAGAGGAGCATCGCGGCCACCGGGGCGAGCCCGGCAGCTGCGGAGCGGAGCGCCACGCGCGGCCAGTCCCGCGGCCGCGCGAGGAGCCCGACGGCCACGGCCACCGAGAGCATGGCGACCGCTCCGACGTTCTGCTTGTAGGCGAACGCCCCGCCGGCGCACAGCCCAGCGGCGATCCAGCGCGGCTCCCGGGAGAGGAGCGCGCGCAGCGCGAGCAGGAAGAGGAGCACCGCGAACGGCGTGTAGGACGTCATCGTCCAGTGGGGGTGGAGGTAGGCGCGGAGCCCCGCGAGGCCGAGCGCCGTGACGGCGGCGGCTTCCGGCGCGGCGAGGGCCACGAGGATGCTCCGGCAGGTGAGCACGAGCGCCGTGAAGACCGCCACCATCGCTAGCCTGGGGACGAGCACGTGCTCTCCGAAGAGGCGGAAGAGCGCCTCGGTCGTCCAGAGGATGCCGGGCGTGTAGTTGACGCGGACCCCTTCGTAGACGCGCTCTCCGCGGCAGAGAGAGTGGGCGCCGTAGAGGATGATCCCCTCGTCGAAGGGATAGACCCCGTGGCGGAGCGAGAGGAGGCCGCTACCGATCGCGAGCGCCGCGACGAGGGCGATCGAGATGCGTGCGCCGCGTGGTCCGGGCTCGCCGTTCGCGCTCATCGCCCGGCGCGCGCCGAGCTCCTCGCGAAGACGGCGAGCATCGCCTGCTTGCCGCCGGCCCGCGCGACGTCCACGGGCGTCTTCCCCTCGCGGTCCTTCTTCGCCGCGTCTCCGCCCGCGTCGAGCAGCGCGGCGAGCATCCGGGCGTTCCCCCTCGACGCCGCCTGGTGCACGGCGGTCCAGCCGCGATCGTCGGGCCGGTCGGGGCTTGCGCCCTGGGCGACGAGCCAGAGCGCGGGAGCGATCTGGCCCCAGCGCACGAGCTGGTTCAGGAGCGGCTTGCCGCCGTCCGTCGCGCGATCGATCCGGGCGCCGTGCTCGAGGGTGATGGCGGCAAGCGCCGTGTCGTTCCAGGCCGCGGAGGGGAGCGCCGCCGTGGCGTCGGCACCGCGCTCGAGGAGGAGGCGGAGCATCGGCGCGTTCCTCGTCGATGCCGCGAAGTACGCGACGTCGACCTCGTGGCTCCAGGATCGCGTGCGGGCATTGGGATCGGCTCCCGCGTCGAGGAGGAGCCGCGCGACCTCGAGGAGCTTCCGGGCCGTCGCGGGGCTCTCGACGCCGGCTCGCGACGCGGCGGCGCACTGGAGCGCCGTGAGGCCGCCCGCGTCCCGCGCGCGGGCGAGGCCCGCGTCCTTCAGCAGGTGCGCGCGGACCCGCGCGGAGTCGCCGAGCGCCGCGCGGGCGTAGACGTCGCCATCGGGCGCGATCGCCAGCAGCCGCGCCACGAAGTCCATCTCTCCGGAGAACGCGGCGATGAGGAGCGCGCGGGCGGGAGGGAATGCGGAGAGCTGCGCCGGATCGGCGCCGCGCGCCAGCAGGAGGTCGGTGCAGCGCACGCGGTCCCTTGCGGGGATCGTGGACGACCCGTGCGGCTTCTCCTGGATGAGCGAGTGCAGCGGGCGGTACCCGCGGAACGTGGCGTTCGGATCGGCACCGCGATCGAGAAGGAGCGCCAGGCACCGCGGCCTCGCGAAGCGCGCCGCGGTCTGGAGGAGCTGGGGTTTCTTCGCGAGCCGGGGATCGAGATCGAGCTTGCGCGCGACGAAAGGGGCATCGTCCCGGAGGATCGCGTCGAGGACGGGCTTCATGGGTTCATCCGATCCGCGCGACCAGCCACGCGCTTCCGATCTTCTGGAGCTCGACGGAGAAGCCTCCGCCTCCGGTCTTCTTGCCGTTGACCGACATCTTGTCCTTCCCGAGCACGATCGCCCGGGCTCCGTTGACGTCCATCGACCTGATCTTGCTCTCGATCCTCACGACGGCGCCCGGCGCTCTCGCGCGGAACGCTGCGCCGTAGAACGCGCGGAGCTCGGCCTGTCCCTTGACGACGCCCGAGGGCGTGGCGACCTCGGCGCTCGGGGCGAGCATGGCCATCACGCGCTCGAGATCGCCGCGGGAGACGGCGGCGTCGAAGGCGTAGATGACGCCGGCGACCGCCTGGCGGTCCCCGGCAGGCCCACGTCCCGGGAGCGTCGTGCGACCACCTGGTAGGAGCGACGGGCCCCGCCGGACGATGGCGACGACGACGATCGCCGCGACGAGGAGCAGGAGGAAGAGACCGCCCGCGGCAGCGACGGCGACGAATGGGACGCGGTTCGTCCTGGCGGCGGGAGCGGGCGCGCGGGTGCTCTCGCTCGCGCCGATCACCTTCGTGGGCGCCTGAGCTGCCACGGCCCGCTCGGGGGCCGGCGGCGGCAGGACGGGGAGCACGAGCGCCTCGGTGCCGAGCTCGTTGACGAGCGTGCGGGCCATGTCGCTTGCGGTCGCGTACCGATCGGCCGGGTCCTTCGCGAGCGCGCGGAGAAGCACCGCGCTCCACTCCTCGGGGATCGATGGCTCGAGCGACCGCGGCGGCGCGGGGTCCTTGTGCATGATGGCGTGGATCAGGGACGGAAGCCGCTCGTTCTCGAAGGGGCGGCGCCCCGCCAGCGTCTCGTAGAGCAGCACTCCGGCGGAGAAGAGATCGCTCCTTCCGTCGATCTCCTTGCCGACGACCTGCTCGGGGGACATGTAGGACGGCGTTCCGAGGATCGCCCCGTCGCGCGTCAGGGTGACCGCGCCCGCGTGCGACGCCTTGGCGATCCCGAAGTCGGTGACCTTGATCGCACCCGTCTCGGCGATCATGACGTTCTCGGGTTTGACGTCGCGGTGGATGACGCCCTGGGCGTGGGCGGCGGCAAGCGCGCCGAGCAGGCCGCGGGCGATGGGGAGCGTCTCCGCCACCGAGAGCTTGCGGCGCTCGTCGAGAAGCGTGCGCAGCGTGCTCCCTCGCACGAGCTCCATCACGATGTAGGAGACGCGATCCTCCTGGCCGGCCTCGAAGACGGCGATGACGTTCGGGTGGTGGAGCTTCGCCACGGAGCGCGCCTCGCGCAGGAAGCGCTTCTCGAACTCCTCGCGCTCACCGGGAGACGAGAACCCGTCGCTCCGGATCGTCTTGATGGCGACGGGTCGATCGAGCATCGTGTCGTGCGCCTGATACACGATGCCGAACGCGCCGCGCCCGAGCTCCCGCTCGATCCGGAACTTCCCGGCGAACAGCGCGCCCATCTGGAGCGTGTCGCCGGAGTGGGCCGCGGCCGCGGCGGTCAGCCCCGCGCCGCAGAACGGGCAGAAGCGGCCGCCCTGCGTCGTCTCCTTGCCGCACTGCGGGCAGAGGGCCGGCATCGGGCGGCCGGTCGGGGCAGCCCCTATCCCCGCTTGAGCTCGATGAGGACGAGCTTGGCGACGGCCTTGAGCGTGTTGAAGACGCCGATGCCCTTGGTCGCCACCGCCTGGAACACGGGCTCGTTCTTCACCAGGAGCGATCGCTTGAGCTCGTCGACGGCCATGGCGGTCGGCAGGTCCCGCTTGTTGAGCTGGAGCACGTAGGGGAGCGTCTTGATGTCGTAGCCCTGCTCGCGGAGGTTCAGATCGAGGTTCCGCACCGACTCGACGTTCGCGTCGTAGCGCGCTTCCTGGCTGTCGGCCACGAAGACGACGCCATCCACGCCCTTCAGGATCAGCTTGCGGCTCGCGTCGTAGAAGACCTGGCCGGGCACGGTGTAGAGGTGGAAGCGTGTCTTGAACCCTCGCACGGTCCCGAGCTCGAGCGGCAAGAAGTCGAAGAAGAGCGTGCGGTCCGTCTCGGTTGCGAGCGAGATGAGCTTGCCCTTCGTGTTGGGGTTCGTCTTGTTGTAGACGTACTGGATGTTGGTCGTCTTTCCGCCCAGGCCAGGGCCGTAGTAGACGATCTTGCAGTTGATCTCACGCGAGGCGTAGTTGATGAAGGTCATGCCTTCGCGGACCCCAGCAGCTCAGATGTTGAAGAGATTGTCGATGTCCTCGTCGGTGATCTCCGCGAACGGGGACTCGAAGCCCCCCGCCTCGCCCCAGCCGCCGTTGTCGGGCGGCTTCTTGACGATGGTCTCGAAGATCTCCTCCAGGGCGGTGGATGCCTTCTTCACCCGCAAGCGGACGAGGCCGAGCGACGAGCGCTCGTCGAAGATCACCACGAGGATCACGCGGTTGGCGACGACGGAGATGTGGAGGTTGTCGCGCTCGCCCTCGTGGAAGAGGATGGAGAATTCCTTCTCCCCGAGGAGCTTCGCGAGGCCGTCGGTGGCGGCGACGTTGCCGGCGGTGAGCGATGCCAGCGAGGTGGTGTCGAGCGCGAGGTTCTGATCGCCGTGGCTTGCGATCTGCTGGCCGTTCTTGTCGACCAGGAACACGAACTTCGCGTTCGCGTCCGTCTTCAGACGCGTGATGACGTCGTTGATCAGCTTGAACGCGTCTTCGTAGAGGACGAGGTCTGAAGTGTGCATCGTTCCGGAGAGGCCGCCGTCCCGTGGCAGGGGCTGTCCCCCGCCAGTTCTGAAGTATACCCGGACGCGTCGGCTGTCCCGGCCGGTCAGCGCATCTCGCGCCTGCCGTCGAGGGCCTTGCCGAGGGTGACCTCGTCCACCGTCTCGAGGTCCGATCCGACCGGCATGCCGTAGGCGATACGGGACACGTGGACCGTCACGCCTGCGGCCTGGGCCGTCGCGCGGAGCTCGCTCGCGACGAGCGCGGCCGTCGCCTCGCCCTCCGAGGTCGGGCTGGTCGCCAGGATGACCTCGGCGATCTCGCCCGCCTGGAGGCGCGCGCACAGGGACGCGATGGCGAGCTCGTCGGGCCCCACGCCCTTGAGGGGCGAGAGCGTCCCTCCGAGGACGTGGTAGCGGCCGCGGAACGCTCCCGACTGCTCGACGCGCCGTACGCTCCAGGAGTCCTCGACGACGCAGACCTCGTGGGAGGTGCGCGCGGGATCGGCGCAGAGCGCGCAGGGGTCCCTGTCGGTGAGGTTGTGGCAGACCGAGCACGGATGGATGAGCGCGAGCGCCTCGTCGATGGCCCGGGCCAGGCGCCGGGCGTCCTCCTTCGGAACGCGCATGAGGTGGCTTGCGAGCCGCTGCGCGGACTTCGCACCGATGCCCGGGAGACGCTTGAGCTCGACGAGGAGAGCCTCGAGCGCCGAGCTCGGATGCTCTTCGAACATGTCAGGTCCGAGCTCTCGGGGTCGTCTCAGACATCGAGGAGGTCGCGGAGCCCCGCGAGCTGCCCGAGCTTGCCCTTGAGCACCTCGTCCACCTGGCGCGACGCCTCGTTGCACGCCGAGAGCACGAGGCTCTCGAGCGTGGCGACGTCCTCGGGATCGACGGCATCGCGCTCGATCTTGATCGAGAGGAGCTGCTTGAGGCCGTTCATGCGCACGGCCACCATGCCGCCCCCGGCCGACGCCTCGACGACCGTCTCGCCGAGCTCCTTCTGGAAGCGGCCCTGCATCTCCTGGGCGCGGCTGAAGAGCTTCGACCAGTCCATCACCTGGACCCTCGCCTCCAGCCATCGATGAGGCGGATCATGATGCGCCCTTCGCGAGCGTCTCGACGGCCGCGATGTTGCCCTGGAACACGTCGAGCAGCTTCTTCACGAGCGGGTGATCCTGCACCTCGGCTCCCGTCGCGGCGCTCGATCCGGCGGGCGTGGAGGCCGCCTTCGTCTGGCCGTTGCCGCCGAGCACCACCCGGGCGTCGGCGCCGTGATGGCGGCGGGCGCACCCTTCGAGGATGGCCATCACGTCGGCGGCGCCGAGGATCTGGCGCGCGAGCCCTCCGCCCTCCTTGAAGTTGAGGGTGACCGTGGGCGGCGTTCCGCTCGCCGTCACGCTCTCCACCTCGTCGACGAAGCCGGCGCGGATCCCGAGGGAAGCGCGGGCGTCGTCGAGGAACTGGTTCGCGGGCGCGCCGGATGGCGCGGCTGCGGGCTCCGGCGGCGCGGTGCGTTCGACGGCGCGGCGCGCCGGGCCGGGAGGCGGCCCGGAGGGAGGCGGCGCCTGACGCGCGGCGTAGAGCGTCCAGCGCGTCGCGTCCCGCTCCATCCCGAGCGATCTCGATGATCTCGGATAGGCGCGAGCCGCTTCATCTCCGCGGCCTCGAGGAGCGAGATCTCGAGCACGTACCTGGGCGAGCTCGCCTGACGCAGCTCCCGGTCCAGCCGCGCCAGGAGCTGGCGCAGCGCAGGAGCTCGAAGCTGCTCCGGCCTCGCGGCGAGCGGCGCGAGCGACTGATCTCCTCCTCGGTGAGCACCGACTTCTTGCGCGATCCGGTCGCGATGACGATGAGGTCGCGGTGCGCCTCGAGCAGCGACGTCACGTAGGCCCGCGGATCCTGGCCGCTCTCGTAGAGCCTGTCCACGGCGGAAAGCACGCCGGGCGCGTCGCCGTCGAGGATCGCGCGCAGCGTGTCCTCGACGATCGCCCGCGGGACGCTGCCGAGCACCGCGTCGACGTCGCCCTTCGTGATCCCGTCCTTCGCGTAGGCCATCACCTGCTCGAGCAGGCTCTGCGCGTCGCGCATGCTGCCGTCGGCGGCGCGCGCCAGGGCGTGAAGCGCCGGCACGTCGATCGTGGTGTTCATCGCCACGCACGTCTTCTCGAGGGAGGCGGAGATCTCCTCGGTCCCGAGCCGGCGGAAGTCGAGCTTCTGGCAGCGGCTCAGGATCGTCGCCGGCACCTTCTCTCGCTCGGTCGTCGCCAGGATGAAGACCACGTGGCGCGGAGGCTCCTCGAGCGTCTTCAGCAGGGCGTTGAATGCCTCCGAGGTGAGCATGTGCACCTCGTCGATGATGAAGATCTTGTGCCGGTCGCGGGCCGGCGTGTAGCGCGCGGACTCCCGGAGCTCCCGCACCTCGTTGATGCCGCGGTTCGACGCGCCGTCGATCTCCAGCACGTCGATCGCGCCCCCGGCGCCGATCTCGCGGCAGGACGGGCACTCGTCGCAAGGCGTGGACGAGACGCCCTTCGCGCAGTTCAGGCACTTCGCCAGGAGCCGTGCCGTCGTGGTCTTGCCGACGCCGCGCGTCCCGCTGAAGAGGTAGGCGTGCGCGACGCGTCCCAGGGACAGCGCGTTGGTCAGCGTCCGGGTCACGACCTCCTGGCCCACGACGTCCGGGAACTGGACCGGGCGGAACTTGCGCGCGATGACGACGTAGCTCATGGGGCTTGGGAAGGTGCTGGCATCGTCCCCCCGTTCATGCGGAGGGGAAGCGAGGCCCGGATCCAAGACACACGCGAAAGTCTATTTACCGTTGCTCCCTTCCGGGCCTGGCGGGGTTCACAGCATCCCGTCGCCCAGGGCCCGAGCCTCGCGCGAAGTATGGCACGACGCATCGACCTTTGAAAGGAGATGCCTCGCGGCGTCACACGCGACCGGATCGAGCGCGCCCGGGCCGGGTCCTTCGCGCTCGTCTTTCGAAACGAAGGGACAATGACGCCGATGCAGGCCGACGCCACCGAGCGCATCGATCCTCGCAGAGAACCCGGGCGGCCTGCGGGGGGCGCCGGACCGCTTCCTCCCGGTGCCGTCGTCTCGGGATACACGATCGTGCGCACCGTCGGCATCGGGGGCATGGGGATCGTCTATCTGGCGAACGATCCGGCGGGCGCGACCCAGGTGGCGCTCAAGACGGTGCGCGTCCCGAGGGCGGATCTCTTCGACACGATCCGGCGAGAGATCCACGCGCTCTCGCGTCTCTCCCATCCCGGCATCGTGCCGGTCCTTGCGGAGAAGTGTGCGACGGCATGCCGTGGTACGCGATGCCGCTCGTCGTGGGCGCGAGCCTCCGGGCGTTCGCCGGGCTCGCGCAATCGAGACTCCCACGATGGCGTTCGAGGCGTCCAGGGGACTCGAGCCGTCGACACCACCTGTGCGGATCACCGCGTCGTGCTCACGCTCGTCCGGCGCCTCTGCCATGCCCTTGCCTACATGCACGGCGAGGGGCTCGTCCATCGCGATCTCAAGCCCGACAACGTCATCGTGAGGCCGGACGGCACGCCGCTGCTCGTCGACTTCGGGCTCACGAGCGTCTTCGGCGGCGACGTGAGCCGCGACCTCTTCGAGCTTCACGGCGAGGTCATCGGCACGCCGGACTACATGGCTCCGGAACAGGTGCGAGGCGAGGCGGTCGATCCGCGCACCGATCTCTATGGCCTGGGCTGCATGCTCCACGAGCTCCTGACCGGCCAGCCTCCCTTCTGCGCGACCGCTCCCGCGCTGGTGCTCGCCATGCACCTCAAGGAGGATCCCGAGCCGCCGTCGCGGATTGCGCCGTGGATCCCTCCCGCGCTCGACGAGCTCGTCCTTCGCTTGCTCTCGAAGGACCCGAGATCGCGGATCGGCCACGCGGACGACGTCGCTGCGACGCTGGAGGAGCTCGGCGCCGCGCCCTGGGACGTTGCCGTGCCGGCAGCAAAGACCTACCTCTACCGTGCAGCGCTCGCGGGACGCTCGGCCGAGGTCCGCCTCCTCGACGGCGCGCTCGACCGCCTGCGCCATCGCCGGGGCGGCCTGGCGCTCCTCGCGGGAGAGAGCGGAGCGGGGAAGACGCGCCTCGCCGTCGAGATCGCCTCTCGCGCGCGATCGAGGGGCTGCACGGTCCTCTCGGGCGAGTGCCGCCTCGAGGGCGGCCCGCTCGAGGCGCTCGAGAAGCCCCTCCGCGCCATCGCCGATCACTGTCTCGAAGCGGGTGCCGAGGTGGCGGATCGGATCGTGGGCCTCAGAGGCCCCATCCTCGCCGCCTGCGCGCCCGAGCTGGCCTCGCTTCCCGGGCACGATCGCCAGCCCGTGCCCGAGGAGCTTCCGGCCAAGGACGCCCGCCTCCGTGTCCTCGTCAGCCTGGCCGAGACGTTCGGTGCTCTCGCGGCCGAGGGGCCGTTGATCCTCGTCCTCGACGATCTCCAGTGGGGCGGCGATCTCCTCATCGCGTGGCTCGAGCTCCTCTCGAGGTCGGGCGCCTTCGACGCCGCGCCGTTCCTGGTCATCGGTGCGTACCGCAGCGAGGAAGCGCCCGCGGCGCTCGAGCGGCTGAGCGCGCGACCGGACGTTCTCGACGTCAAGGTCGGTCGTCTCGGAGACGACGCGCTGGCCGAGATCGTCTCCGACATGATGGCCCGCCCGACCGTTCCGGATCCCTTCGTCCGGTTCCTCTCGGAGGCCTCCGGTGGGAACCCCTTCTACGTGGCGGAGTACCTCCGGGCGGCCGTGGCGGGTGCGCTCCTGACGCGGATCGGCGGGGCGTGGCACGTCGCCGAAGGTCGCGACGATCGAGCGACGATCGGGACGTACCGCGCGCTTCCTCTGCCCGGCACGGTGCGCGAGCTTGCGGAGAAGCGTCTTCAGGGCCTCGATGACGTCGAGCGACCCGTCGTCGCCGCCGCGGCGGTCCTGGGACGCGACGTGGAGCTCTACTCCCTCGCGGCCCTTGCCGGGGAGACGGCCGTGCGGGACGCGCTCGACCGCCTCGTGGCGCGGCAGCTCCTCGAGCACGTGGGACAACAGAGCGTCCGGTTCGCCCATGATCAGCTTCGCGAGATCGCCTACGCACAGATCCCGGAAGAAAAGCGTCGCCAGCTCCATCAGAGCGCCGCGGCGCACCTGCGCGCTCTTTCCGCGGAGAGGCTCCGCGCGCGTCAGGGAGACCTCGCTCTCCATCACGAGCGTGCCGGCGAGCCCGAGCTCGCGGCGACGTCCTACCGTGAGGCGGCACGTGACGCCGTGGAGCGCTACGCGCACGAAGATGCGAGCCGCTTCTATCGCGGGTATCTGCGTGTCGTGGAGCGCGCGCAGGATCGCATGGCGACGACGGTCGAGCTGGCCGATCGCGTGCTGATCCCCGCCGGATGGACTCAGGAAGCGGAGGCGACGCTCGAGGAAGCCCTGGAGCTCTCGCGGGAGGCTCAAGACGTCCGCTGCGAGGCGGCGGCGCTCCGCCATCTCGGGACGGTGCACCAGTACCGCGGGCAGATGGAGGCCGCGCGTGGGCGTTACGAAGAGGCCCTCGCTCTCTCTCGCTTGCTCGAGGACCGCGGCCAGGAGGGGAGCATCCTCGGTAGCCTCGGATTCATCGACATGACGCTCGGGCTCATGGAGCGTGCGCGCGACCGCTACGAGCGCGCCCTTCACATCCTGAAGCAGCTCCCCGATCCGGGCCGGGAGGCCTTCGTCCTCGGGAGCCTCGCGAACCTGGAGTACGTCCAGGGCCGTCTGGACGCGGCTTGCGAGCGCATCGCCGAGGCGCTGCGCTACCACCGCCGGGCCGGTAACCGGCGATCCATCGGCCACCTGCTCGGAAACCTCGCCAACATCCACCACGACCAGGGGCGCATGGACGAGGCGCGAGCGCTCTGCGAGGAGGCGCTCGCGATCAACCGGGAGATCGGCAACCGCCGGGCCGAAGGCCTCACCCTGGCGAACCTCGCGAACATGCGTTTCGAACAGGGCGCCCTTTCCGAAGCCAAGGAGCTTTACGGTCGCGCACTCGCCGTCCATCGCCAGGTTGGCGATGCCGCCGCGGAGGCCATCGCGCTCGCGAACCTCGGGAACCTCGCGCGGGACGAGGGAGCCACTCTCGCCGCGGAAGACCTCTACGGGCAGGCGCTCAGGTCGCTCGAGCTCATCGGCGATCGGCGCGTGGAAGCAGGCGTGAAGGGCAACCTCGCCCTCCTCAAGCTCTCGCTTGGGCTCATGGACGAAGCGGGCGCCCTCCTCCGCGAAGCGCTCGCCACCCACCGCGAGATCCGGAGCCGCCGCGGCGAGGCGAGCGCGCTCGTCGACCTTGCCATGTGGACGCTTCAGTCCGGCGGCGACGTACGGACGGCCGAGTCTCTCTGTGACGAGGCAGGCGAGATCCTCGAGACGCTCGGCAACCCGCTAGAACGAGGATGGCTTCTGGCCACCCGAGGCCACGTCCGTCATGCGGCGGGCACATCGGCCGCGGCCGAGATCGCCGAAGGCAGGACCATCGCACTCTCGCTTGGTGCAGGACCGGACAGCCAGCTAGGACGCGCCCTCAAGAAGCTCGAGAACGCCGAGGGGGGCTTCCTGACGCCGGGCAACGCCGTCGGTGGCTGATTCGCCATACGGACCGGTCAAGCGGCTTCTCGAGGCGACGGCCGAGATGGTCCCGCCATGTGGAGCGTGGACGATCGGCTCCGTGCGACCCAAGGGATCGACCTCAGCCGGCTAGCCGTGAGCGTGGGCCCTACGAGTCAGATCAGCTCCCGGGGCTAGTGTCCCGAATCAGAAACACGCACCGCACCCCACCACGCCGGCCGCGGGCCGAGGACGTTGCCTCACGGGCTCTTCCGCCCCTCGACATATGCGGCGGGAATCGACAGGGAGAGTCCCGAGTTGCCGCGCCGGGCCTGGTGATTCAGCCGCGCCTCGATCTCCTCGAAGGTTGCGACCTCCCGGCCAGTGCCGCGCAACACGCTTCTCCATCCATCGAGGAAACCGAGCTTGCTCAGGTAGGCGCGCAGGAACGCGCTTCCGTCCGCATAGCGAAGAGTGAAAGTGTCGGTGTGAGAGCCGGTGACCTGGAATCCGCCGTCCGAGAGAAGCGCGTGGAGCCCCTTCACCGTGGCGCGGTGAGCTTGATGATGGCGAAGCGCATCGACCAGATGCGATTGCCCGGTGTCCATCAGGGCTTGCTCGTAAACCTGGTAGAACTCGCTCATGTGTCCCGCGAGGTTCGTGGTGAGGGCGATGCGGCCCTCGGGTTTGGAGACTCGACGACACTCGGCCATCACGACGGCGGGAGCCTCGAAGTTGTTCACGCCCAGGTTCGAGACGATGAGATCGAACGAGCCATCGTCGTAGGGCATCTTCGCGGCGTCACCGTGCGTGACGTGCACGCTGGTGTTCCCGCGGACGCTGGCCTTGCGCCGTGCTCGGGCGACGGCCTGGGCCCAGGAGTCGATCCCGTGGACCGTCGAGGTCGGCCCGAGACGGTCCGCGAGCTCGAGCAGCGGAAACCCCGTCCCGCAGCCAACGTCGAGAGCCGCGATACGTGGGGTGAGGTGGAGATGCCGGAACAGGAGGTTTCCGAAGATCGAAGACCAGAACGTGAAATCGTCGAAGGCGTCGGCGATCTCCGGCGCTTCCAGGTCTACTTTGAAGTCGAGGTAGTCGGTCATGCGGTCGTGGGGATGATACCGCCGCGGCCCGACCACCCCCGCCCGGATCGGACGCTCTCGAGGACATCCGCGGGCTCGGTTTCGACTCCGTGGCGGCGGAACGAGGCGCAGAGAGAGGAGGCGTCCCGGCGCAGGAGCATCTCCGCGTGCGCGTTGAGGTGGATCTCGACGACCTGGGGGAAGTCGATGACGACCGCGCGTCCCTTCCACCAGAGCACGTTGTGCGCGGAGTAGTCGCCATGGACCCGACCGGATTCGACGATCCGGGCGAGGTTCGCGACGCACTGGGAGAACGCCTCGGTGGCCTCGGTAGGGGTCAGCCGGGCTTCGGAGAGGCGCGGCGCAGGACCGTCCTCGTCGCCGATCAGCTCCATGAGCACGACGCGCCCTGCGCTTCCTATGGGGCGCGGCACCGAGACGCCGGCGTCCCTCAGGGCGCGCAGCTGCCGGAACTCCTCGGTCACCCAGAGCGCCTGCTGCGCGTCGATTCCGGTGCGGGAGCGCTGCCGGATCGCCTTCTCGATGCGCGCACCGCCGACGAATCGCCCGTCGCGATAGACACCGTCGCCGTGGAAGGAGCGAGCGTGCAGGTCCTTGTAGACCTTCACCGCGAGCAATCCGTCCTGCCCGCGTCCCACGTACACCGTCGCCTCCTTTCCGCTCGCCACCTGCCCGCACAGCTCCTCGAGGAGCCCCTCCTCGTGGAGCGCCTCGAGCCCCGGGTCCGCGAACGTCGGGGCATCATCGTCGATGGCGCGCACCTCGGCGCTCACGCAGAGCTCGCGGATCGATCGCATGCCGCGCGGCCTTCGCACGCGCCTCTTCGTGTGCTCGAACGCCGAGCACGAGTCTTCGTCCCAGTTCCATCGGTTCATGAGGGGCTCCAAGGAAGGCGCCCGTGCGACGGTCGCCCCCGGTGTGGCCGCCTCTCCGATGGAACCTACGCGCTTACCGCGACGGGGCGTCGGGGTGCGCGCAGCCGATCGGCGTGGCGGCGGATCTTCCGTCGCTCTGGCTCTTCATCTGTCGTGCACCCCTTTCTGGCCGTGGTGGTCGTCGTCAGGCCGGCGCCAATTCTAGCGCAACGGCGACGACCGTTCGCTATCAACACGCGACGAGCTCGACTGGCGGTTGACCAGAATTGCCTTGCCAGTCTGTCGACGTCGCTTGCAGGGCGCGGGCTTGTCCCCCGCCGGTTCGGGACTCTCGTCGCGCGATGACACGGCCGTCGGTGCGTACCGCGATCTACGGGTGTGTGGACGCTTTCCGTTCGTGTCGCTCGGGGAACCGCGTCCGGTGTCGACCGACCTACGAGCGTACGCATTTCGAGACGTCTCGCACCGTCGGGTTCACCCGCGAACCGGCACGGTGGGTCAAGTCCCGCCCCACGGACCGATTCGCTTCGCACGGAGTTGGCAGGACGATCTCGATCACTTGCCTTACGTCGGAGCTCGTCGCCTTCGTCGCGGACCTCCTCTCCAGAGGTGACCAGCGTGAGGCTATTGGTGCGGAGATTCGAGATCGATGAGCTTCCCGTTCGGCGCCCTGAGAAACGGCCGCTCGTCAACGAGCAGGATGTCGTAAGTCTCCCCGACGATGAGACGCTTGCCGCACTGCCCAGGCATCGGATTCCGTGGATGGGCGACGAGCACGAAACACGCCTCGGTGAATACCTTGCCGGGGCCATATGTCCCGGTTTCCCCTAGCGCCAGGGCGGGTCGCTGAGGCAGGTCCCGGCTCGGAATCCCGTCGATCATCACGAGAGGCACCGCCTTGTACTCAGTGGTGTTTCGGAAGCTGACGAAACCTGTGGGAACGGGTTCAACGTCGGCTAGGGCCTGGGCGGGCAAGGCCATGTCTTCAAGCTTGCACCATCGGGCTCTCGCCGTCAGATCGAGCCGCGGATCGAGGCTCCAACTCCCGCGCACCTCCGGCTGCTGGTCTCCTCCGGGAACTCTGCCCCCGGGACGCTACGAGAACTCGGCCCTCGACCGCCGGTTCGACATCGGTGTCGAATCCCTTTCGTGTCCAAGCGCATGCCGGATCGCACCCGTTGTCCGATATCATGTCGCGCGTGCGTCCCGCGTCTGGAGGCGTTCTCACGCACCCATAGCTCAACTGGATAGAGCGTCTGACTACGGATCAGAAGGCTGGGGGTTCGACTCCTCCTGGGTGCACCACTGACGGGCGCGACCGCGCCGCACGAAGCGATGATGCGGCTCGCGCTCGGGATCGCCCGGCGTGCGGGGCGAGCCGGCGAGGTACCCATCGGCGCGCTCGTCGTCGTCGAGCGCGAGATCGTCGCGCGCTCCGGCAACCGGGTCGAGCGGGATCGAGATCCTCTCGCCCACGCGGAAGCCATCGCGATCCGGCGCGCGACCAGGAAGCTCGGGCAGAAGTGGCTCTACCACGCGACGCTCTACACGACGCTCGAGCCATGCCCGATGTGCGCCGGGGCGATCTTGCTCGCTCGCGTCGGAGACGTGGTCTTCGGGGCAGCCGATCCGAAAGCGGGCGCTTTCGGGTCCGTCACCGATTTCGTTCGCTCGGGGCGCTTCAACCACCACCCCACCGTGACCTCTGGAGTGCTCGCGACCGACAGCGCCGCGCTTCTCTCGTCATTCTTCAGGGACCTCCGGACCGGTCGTTCGCGGCGCCGTCTCTGCTAGGATCCCCGCGCCCTTTTCCGACCCGGGAAAGCGCCGGAGAGGTACCGAAGTGGTCGTAACGGGCTCGACTCGAAATCGAGTTGGGGCCTAAAGCCCCACGTGGGTTCGAATCCCACCTCTCCGCCACCTCCGTTCTTTGATCGCCGTACGTTGGAGAGATGTCCGAGTGGCCGAAGGAACACGATTGGAAATCGTGTGAGCGGGTAACTGCTCCGTGGGTTCGAATCCCACTCTCTCCGAAGCTTGGTGCGGTGAAAAGCGGAGATGATGCGACTCGCTCGGCCTCGACATTCGCCTCTTCGGGGGGTGGATGCGATGCTGCTCACGCTCGCTTCGCTCGCGTTCGGCTGCGCTTCTCCCACCCCCCGAACCCCCAACAACAACATCCTGGCCGGAACTGCTCTCGCTTCGCTCGCGCGGGAACCTGGCGGTGGTCGCTCGCTTCGCTCGCGCGGGAACCTGGCGGTGGTGCGCGCTCGCTTCGCTCGCGCGGGAACCTGGCGTAAGGCGCTCGCTTCGCTCGCGTTCGGCTGCGCTTCTCCCACCCCCGAACCCCCCCAACAACAACATCCCGGCCGGAACTGCTCCCGCTTCGCTCGCGCGGGAACCTGGCGGTGGTGCGCTCGCTTCGCTCGCGCGGGAACCTGGCGGTGGTGCGCTCGCTTCGCTCGCGCGGGAACCTGGCGAAGGCGCTCGCTTCGCTCGCGTTCGGCTGCGCTTCCCACCCCCGAACCCCCCAACAACAACATCCTGGCCGGAACTGCTCTCGCTTCGCTCGCGCGGGAACCTGGCGGTGGTGCGCTCGCTTCGCTCGCGCGGAACCTGCGGTGGCGCTCGCTTCGCTCGCGTTCGGCTGCGCTTCTCCCACTCCCCCGAACCCCCCAACAACAACATCCTGGCCGGACCTGCGCTCGATTCGCTCGCGCTGCGGCGTTGGGAGGAAGGCGATCAGCAGTTCAGCGCCGCACCGGCAACGTTGACGCCGTAGGTTCCCGGGAACGACACGAAGGGTGTGCCAGGGATGGGCAGCAGGTTCCCGAACGCATAGTCGAACCCATACACGGATGCCGGGGCGGCGGGATCGGGACCGGGCGCGCAGACGAGGTCGGCTCTCGCGTCGGCGTTGAGGTCGCCCGCGCCGACCCGGGCGCCGTAGAGCAGGCTCGCGGAGAGCGTGGTCTGAAACCCCGCGATCGGCGCGACGACCGTGCCGTCGTAGTCGAATCCGCCGATCGACGAGCTGTTCGTTGGACCTGGGCCGGGCGCAACGATGATCTCCGAGAATCCGTCAGCGTCGACGTCCCCTCCGGGTCACGACGACGCCGAAGCTCGTGCCGAATGGCTGGAAGTAGACTCCGGGGCATGGCCGTGACCGTCACTCCGTCGTAGGCAAAACCGCGGACGATGTCTCCGAACGTTGGTCCTGGGCCCGGACCCGTCAACATCCGGCATCGACCGGTACCGTCGAGTAGTCCGGCCCCGACGTTGGCGCCATAGCGCAGCGTGCCGTACGCGAAGAAGCTGATGCGCTGGATCGGCGCGATCACAATGCCATCGAAGTCCCAGCCGCGGACGTGTGGGCCGAACGGGCCGCCAGGGCCCGCGCCGGTCAGGATCTCGGCGTATCGGTCGTCGTCCACGTCCCCGGTCGCCGGGTTCACGCCGTACCGCAGCGTGCTGTAGGCGTAGAAGCTGACCTTGCCGAGCGCCGACCCGGTGCGGCGGAAGGCGCGGACGTGCGGTCCGTAGGGTCCACCAGGCCCTGGACCGGTCAGCATCTGGTCGAACCCCTCTCGATCCAGGTCCCCGGCGGTGACCCTCGTTCCCATGCTTCCCGCGGCATACGCCAAGAAGTCGACGGACGTGGGGTTGCCTGCGGCATCGAACACGCGGACCCGGTTCGGGTTTGCGGGCCCAGGCCCCTGTCCGGCGAGGAAGTCGACCAGACCGCCCTGTCCTGATGCGAACCTGAGGATGAAGTCACGCTCGGCAAAGCAGGACGTCGCGTCCGTTGCGGTGATGCCGATCGGGAAGAAGCCCGCGCGGTTCGGGACGCCGGTCACGAGGCCCTGGGGCGTCACCGCGATCGCGGGTGGCATGGTTCCGGAGGTCACGGTGTAGGTGTAGGGTGGCGTACCACCGGACGCGAAGAGCTGCGCGACGTAGGGGATGCCCGTGGTGCCGATGGGTAGTGAAGATGGACCGATGCTGACGGTCGCGCATCCAGCGATCGTGACCACGATCGTGTAGTTCCGCGCCGTCACGCAGTTGAGCGCGTCGGTGAGGCGCACCCGGAATGCGAACGACCCGGGAGTCGTCGGGACGCCCGAGATGAGCCCCGAGGGAGTCATGGAAAGCCCGGGCGGAAGAAGACCGGACACGACCTGGAACGCGAATGGCGGAGTGACTCTCGACGCGACGAGCTGGGCGGTGTAAGGCGCGCCGACGTTGGCATCCGGGAGGAACGGGGGAGAGATCCCGGGCGCCGTCGACAGCATCACGTCGACGGTCGATGAGCTGAAACTGGAGACGGCGAGATCGACGGCGCCGTCGAGGTTCATGTCGTCAAGGACCGGGCATGCACGGGCGTCGCTGCCTGCCAGGAATGGAATCCCGGCCTGGAGGGTTCCATCGCCGTTGCCGACGAACAACGTGGCGATGCCCAACGCACCGGCGGCCACCACGTCGACCGCTCCGTCACCGTCGAGGTCGAGCACAGAGAGGAACTCCGTGGAGGCCCCTGGATAGAGCTGCTCCGGGAGGAACGTACCGCCACCCGCCCCCAGGGCGACGGACACGCCCGTCTTGGTACCGGAGACGACGTCGCCGTTGCCGTCGCGATCGAGATCCGCAATCGCTGCCGTACGCGCGAGGTTGGGAATGTGCGGTCCGTAGGTGAAGCCGCCAGCGCCGCCGCCGAACCAGATGTCGACGCCCCCGAATCCGTCGACGAGAGCGAGGTCGGGAATGCCATTGGCGTCGAGGTCACCGGAGGCGATCTCGAGAAGCTCGACGCGTCCCGGAGGGTGCGCGGTGGCCGCGGCGAAGGTCCCGTCGCCGTCGTTGAGGAGGACCGAGAGCGCCGGCTGGAGGAACGCGACGGTGGCGACCGCAAGGTCGAGATCGCCATCCCCGTCGAGGTCTTCCACCGCGAACGCGATCGGCTCCGCGGCGGTTGGGTAGGTGGCCGGTGGATCGACGGTCCCATCCCCATTGCCGAGCATGACGACGATCCCTGCGGTGCAGTCTGTCAGGACGTCCAGGTCGCCATCACGGTCGACGTCGGCGACGTCGACATCGGAGACACCGCCCCCGCTGACCGGGATCGTCACCGGTGCTTGCAGGACTCCGCCACCATTGATGAGGATGGCGACGGAGGAGCCCAGACCGACCACGACGTCCGGCGCTCCGTCTCCGTTGAGGTCGCCTGCCGCAATCGCGGACGGCGCGCCGCCCGCCGGGTAGGACGACGCGAGCTGGAACGTCCCATCGCCGTTGCCTTTCGCGATCTCCAGGATTTGATCGCTGACGAGAGCGAGATCGCCGGCGCCGTCGCCATCCATATCCTCGGTGCGTAGGAGCGTGCCCTGTGCCGAGAGGCTGACTGCGGTCTGAAACGTCCCATCACCGTTTCCGATGAGGACGAACGATGGGTTTCCCGCAATGACGAGATCCCACGCCAGGTCGCCGTCGAGGCGTGCGATCGACACATCGTTGGAGTAGACGCCTGCCGCGACGAACGCGGGAGCCTGGAACGTCCCATCGCCGTTGCCCAGGTAGACATAGGCACCTCCGTTCGCTGCGCTGTTTGCAACGACGAGATCCGGAGGGCCATCGCCGTTCAGGTCGGCCGCACGCATGCCCTCCTGACGGCCCATTCCAAGGAAGACGTATCCCGGCTGGAACGAGCCATCGCCGTTATTCAGCATGGTCGCGAGCCGGTCGAGCGTCCCGTAGCCTTCGAAGGCGAGGTCGAGATCACCGTCGCCGTCGAGATCGACAGGCACCATCCGCTTGGGCTGGACACCACTGGGGTAGTAGGTGGGCGCCTGGAACGTACCGTCGCCGTTGCCGAGAAGGATCTCGAGCCCTCCCGAGCTCGCCACGAGGTCCAGGCTTCCGTCATTGCTCACGTCGGCGACGATGAGTCCCACGGGAGCGGACGGCACGAACAGGGCGAAGACCGGCTGGAACGTCCCGTCTCCGTTGCCGAAGAAGATGTCGATGAAGCTCGATGCGTCGGCCACCGCGACGTCCAGTGCTCCATCGCCGTCGAGGTCGCCGATTCCGAGCTGGCTGAGCTGGCTTCCGGCCGGGTAGGCGACCCCGGGCTGGAAGGAGCCGTCGCCGTTGTTGAGCAGCACCGTGATCGTGCTGGCGAACATGCTCGACTCGACGACGTCGAGATCACCGTCCCCATCGAGGTCCGCGGTGCCCGTATCGGCGGGCGATGGCGCGGCCGGATACGTCGTCCCCGTCGAGAAGCCAAGACACGGCGCGGCGATGGCCGGGGAGCGAGTGGCGACGCCGACAGCGACAGCAAGCGTCAAGGACGTCCGAGCCCACGCATTCCATCGACGAACACGGTCCGTCATCCGATCCAGATCCTCGCATCAAGCGTAACACTGGCAGCGCGCGGGTCACGGGCGTCCCGGACCGGCTGGCGTTAACATCTGAGATCATGCGCCGGCAACCTCGCCGCCTCGTCACGTTCCTCGCAATCGGCTTCCTCGCGATTCTCGGGAGCTGCGGGAAGAAGGAAGAGCCCGAGAGTCACTACCAGAAGGCGCTGGCGCTGAGGCTCCAGATCGAGGAGGGGAACTCGGGGCTGCCTCGCTACGAGGATCGGCGCTACCTCGACATCATCGAGGAGCTCAAGCTGGTCCAGAGCGGCGACCGGGACTACTGGCTCGCGCGGCGGATGGACCAGGAGATCACCGAGGCGCGCGAGAAGCTGAACAAGAAGCCGGCTCCCGAGGAGACGCCCACCGTCCACGCTCCGTTCGATCCTTCGAGCGTGCCGACGCGGATCGACACGAAGCCGAAGCGGCCGAAGGACCAGCTCGACGAGCATGCCCAGGAAGGCGTGGCGGATTTCGAGCTGGTGGACTTCAGCGTGTCGGAGACGCCGGAGTCGATCACGCTCCGCGGGTTCGCCCAGAACAAGACCGAGAACAAGGTCCCTCTTCGCATCACCGCTTACGCTCTCGACGACCAGGGTTCGGTCCTCGGGGAGTCGTCCGGAAGCGCGGGGCCTCCCGTGTGGCCGAACGATATGGCGGGCTTCAAGGTCTCCTTCCTCGCCCAGAAGGCGAACGACGGCGCGATCTCCGAGGGCGAGGCCCGCGAGGGCGAGGCTGCCGTGCAGGCCGCGCGCGATCGCGCGCCGCTCATGGACTTCGATCCCGCGCTCGCCCAGCGATTCCGGCTCGAGCTCCACTCGGGCGATGGCCTCGAGCTGACCTGGATCGACGTGCGGCAGGGCTTCCATCGCTGGGAAAAGGACAAGAAGAAGAGGCCGAGCTGACGCCCCGTCCGCACCTTCAGCGGTCGGCAGGAGGGCGCCACCTGAGGCCGCCGACGAACACGTAGTCCGACCACTGCTCGTGGCGCTCGTCCTCACCCTTGCGGGCGTGGCCCTGGAACTCGGGGCGGAACGGGGCGCGCTCGAAGAGGATGTAGCTCAGCACCGGGGTCTGGGAGGGGTGGCACGACAGCCCGAACGCGCTCCAGGTCTCCGCGAGGAAGAGCTGGTCCTTCTCCGGGCGGTAGCGCGGGAGCTTCTCCTCGTCCCAGAGGCCGTCGGGTCGTAGCCCCCCCCGGAGCTTCTCCCACGCGACGTCGAGCTCCTGCGCGGCGAGCGTGCTCTCGGATTCGGCTCCCAGATCGGCGATGGCCCAGAGGTAGGTCCAGTTGCGAGCCGCGTAGTGGCGCGACCGCGTCGTCTCCGGGTGGCTGCCCGCGGGCGGCGTCCTCTGTCCCTCCCAGACGCCGTAGCCGTCCCACCACTGCCCGCCCAGCACGTCGCGGATCCTCTGCGGCGAGCTCAGGACCAGGTCGTTGCCGCTCCGCGCCGCCCCGTCGGGTCCAAGGACCGAGAGCGCCGCGTAGAGCCCGCCGCCGCGTGCAAGCTGGTGGTTGAGGCTGCCGTACGGCCAGCCGGTCCGCCACTCGGTCTGCTCGAGCTCGAGCCACCGCTGGAACCAGGCCTCGGCGCTCCCGCGATCGGCCTTTCCCGTGGATGCGAGGTACCAGGGTAGCGGCCAGCGCCAGTAGTCCACGGGAAGATCCGCGAGAGACACCTGCCGCCCCTGCACGAGATCTCGCGCCGCGTACACGTAGAGGTTGGCGCCGCGCTTCGGGTAGAGACCGCTCTCGCGAGCCGCGACCGCTTGCCGTTCCCGCAGGACCTCGACGCTCATGCGCGCGGGGGCGGCCTCCGTCAGTGCCGGCGGCTCCGCGGGCGTGCCCGGCTTCGGTTCGGGACGGCAGGCCACCCCGATCGCGAGCAGGATGGTGGACGCTGCGCGACGCATGCGTCCCAAACTTAGCGAGCTAGTTCGGCTTGCCGTCCTTGATGAACCGCAGGATCGCCGCGCGATCGGCTTCCGCCATGCGGTTGAACCGGATGCCCATGCCCCGCAGCCCGTCCTGGAAGCCGATGTAGACCACTTCCCCGGTGGCGTGAAGCTGCCCGCTCCTCCCGTCCAGGGAGAACTCGATGCGGACGGCAGTGCCTTCCGGATCGAGGTGCGTCGCGTAAAGGAAGACGCCGCCCTCGGACAGGGACGTGATCGTCGACTCGAACTCGCTCGAGCCCGACGAGTAGCGTGCGCGCAGCTTGACCTTGGCGCGCTGTGCCCTGCGTTGATCGACCAGGAGGCTCATCGAGTGGCGTGCGGGGAAGAAGGCCCGAGCTTACGTCGCGTGGTCGGGTGGCGCAAGAGCTCCTTCGGCGCTCTCGGACAGCCGCGGCGCGGCTGGCAGGGGTTGCGTCATGACCGCGTCACGGCGCGGCACGGGGCCGTGCAGGATCGACCGGACGACGTTCCTCTTGCTGACGTCGCCGAAGCTCAGGCAGAAGATCGGCAGCTCCTCGTGGCCGAGGACGCGACGGGCAATGTCGCCGATGCCGTACCCACGCTCGGCGAGGTGACGCACCTGCCCTTCGATCGAGAGGAGGTACTGGAGCTTCTTCTTCAGCGCGTCGCGCCCTCCCCTGGGGATCGGGCGGTGCGCGCAGAAGAGCGTGTCGAACGGCAGAGCGACCAGACGTCGCAGCGTGGCGATGGTGCGTCCGAAGTCCTCGTCGGCCCGGAAGTACGATGCGCTCCGCGAGGAAGACGTCGCCCGAGAAGAGCCAGCCCTCCTTGCGCTCGAAGAGCACGGTCTGGTCGTCGCAGTGGCCCGGCGCGTCGACGACCTCGAAGCGATGGTGCTCCGTCTCGACGATCCGATCCCCCGTCGCGAGGGCGGTCTTCCGTGCGGGTCCCCAGGCGAGCCGCTCGTAGAGCCGGATGGCGAAGCCACGCTCCAGGCGCTCGGAAGTACGTGCGGCGCCGTGCACGGGAATCCCGGCGTCCCGGAGCGCGCGCGCGTTGCCGCTGTGGTCCTCGTGATGGTGAGTCACGTAGCAGCGCGCGACGCGCCGCTCCCGGGCGAACGCGAGCACCGCATCCCGCAGCGGCGAGATCCCGCTGTCGACGAGAAGGCCGTCGACGGCGTAGCAGCGCACCCGCATCAGGGGTCGTCGCAGGAGCGGCAGCGCGCGACCCTGATCGAGTGCGGTGACCGGACCGTAGGTCTCGATCCGGACGTGCGGCCTCACGCGCGGAGCGTTCTCCAGGAGATGGCGGCGAGCACGATCACGGCCCCAAGGATCGCATATCCGGTGGGCGTCTCTCCCGAGCGCGCGAACTCCCAGATGGGATTGCAGACCGGCTCGAGCATGCCGATGAGGGAGGCCTCGGCGGCGCTCACCAGCGGGAGCCCCTTGACGAGGAGCGCGTAGGCGATCCCGATCTGGAAGATCCCGAGGAGCGCGAGGATCAGGAGAGACTTCGGCGTCACCGCGAGGTCGCTCGCGGCGAAGGGGAGCATCGAGAGGGCCGCGGCGACGTTGCCCCACGCGACGGCGGCCTCGGACTGGCCGGGCGCCCTCTTGAGCGAGAGGTAGATGCCGGCGAAGAACACCCCTGAGAGGACGGCGACCAGGAGGCCCGCGAGGCCGCCCTTCTCGAGCTTGCCCACGAAGAAGAGCGCCATCCCGGAGAGCGCCACGCCGGCTGCGACGAGATCGCGGCCCTTCAATGGCTCCTTGAGGATGACGGGCGCGAGCAGCATGACCCACACGATGCCGCTGTACTGGAGGAAGATCGCGTTCGCGGCCTTCGTCCACTTCGTCGCGACGACGAAGGTCGTCAGGCAGGCCGCGTAGCAGACCACCGATACGACGAACGCGGGCGTGAGCCGCCCGATGCGCGGCCGGAAGATCGCGAAGAGCGCGATCGCCGCGATCCCCGACCGGTAGACGACGACCGCCATCGGGCCGTTCTGCACCGCCTTGATCCCGACGCCCCCCGTCGACCAGAGCAGCGCCGTCGCCGCGAGAAGGAGCACGCCCCGGCGTCGCGCGGGGTTCATCCGCGGTGGAGCCGTGGGTCCGTGTCTTTCCGGGTCGCGCCGTCGGTTCGCAAGCGATCGCTAGAATAGATCGCCATGCCGCGCCGCTCGCCGGACTTCCAGCTCCTTTTCGAGACCCGCCATCTCGTGTCCGAGATCGTCGAGACGCGGCGGGACCTCCATCGCCATCCGGAGCTGGGCTTTTGCGAGAACCGGACGGCGGGGATCGTGGCGGAGCGGCTGCGCGGGCTGGGCCTCGAGGTACGCACCGGCGTCGCCAAGACGGGTGTCGTGGGGCTCCTGCGCGGCGCGCGCCCAGGCAAGACGCTCCTCGTGCGCGCCGACATGGACGCGCTGCCGCTACCCGAGGAGCGCGAGACCCCGTACCGATCGCAGGTCGAGAGCGTGATGCACGCTTGCGGTCACGACGGCCACGTGGCGATCGCTCTCGCCGCCGCGAAGGTGCTCGCGGCGCGGCGCTCGGAGATCGCCGGCAACGTCAAGCTCTGCTTCCAGCCCGCGGAGGAAGGCCCGGGCGGCGCGGAGCCGATGATCGCCGAGGGGGTCCTCCGCGATCCGCCGGTCGACGCCGCGATCGGCCTCCACATCTGGAACGACCTCGACATCGGGCAGCTCGGTATCGGCGTGGGGCCGATGCTTGCCGCCGAGGACGAGTTCGGCATCACGGTCGAAGGGGTGGGTGGCCATGGCGCCTACCCGCAGGACACGGTCGATCCGGTGGTCGTCGCGTCGCACATCGTCGTCGCGCTCCAGTCGATCGTGAGCCGCAACGTCGGGGCGCTCGAGCCCGCGGTGGTGACGGTCGGCACGATCAAGGCCGGCTACGCGATCAACATCATCCCGCGCACCGCCGTGCTCACCGGGACGCTCCGGTCGTACGACGAGGGCGTGCGCGCGACGCTCGTGCGCCGCGTGAAGGAGATCGCCGAGGGCGTCGCGGGGGCGTTCGGCGCCCGGATCCAGTTCGCGCACGATCCCGGCTATCCCGCAACGGTCAACGACAAGGCGATGAGCGCCTTCGCCGCGGAGCACGCGGCCGCCACGTTCGGGGCGAAGAACGTCGTGGAGCCGCGCCGGAGCATGGGCGCCGAGGACATGAGCTACTACCTCCGCGAGGTCCCGGGGACGTTCCTCTTCCTGGGATCCCGCAATCCCGACCGCGGGCTCGACGCTCCACATCACAGCCCGCTGTTCGACTTCGACGAGGCCGCGCTCCCGGCGGGGACCGACGTCTTCGTCCGCACGGCGCTCGCGTTCCTGCGGTAGCCGCACTCACGATCCATCGACAAGGAGACTTCCATGAAGCCTTCGGCAATCAACCTGTCCCTCGCCGCGATCCTGTTCCTCACCGGCACGCAGGCGTTCGCGGCCAACACCTACGAGATCGATCCGGCTCACTCGTTCGTCTCGTTCAAGGTCCGCCACCTGGTCAGCAACGCCCAGGGTCGGTTCACGATGGTGTCGGGCACCATCGTCCACGATCCCGCCGATCCGGCGAAGTCGACCGTGACGGCGACCATCAAGGCCGACAGCATCAACACGGACGTGCCGGATCGCGACGCCCACCTGAAGAGCCCCGACTTCTTCGACGTGGCGAAGTACCCGGAGATCACGTTCACGAGCACGAAGGTCGCCAAGAAGGGCGACAGCCTCGAGGTGACGGGCAAGCTCAAGATGCACGGAGTGGAGAAGGAGATCACGTTCCCGGTCGCCTTCCTCGGCACGACGACGGGGATGGGGGGCCGCGCCGGCTTCTCCGCGAGCACGGTCGTGAACCGCAAGGACTACGGCATCACCTGGAACAAGACGCTGGATGCCGGCGGGCTCGCTCTCGGCGAGGACGTCACCGTCAGCCTCGAGATCGAAGCGGTCGCCAAGAAATAGCTGGGCCGCAGCGTTCGCGACCCTATCGCTCGATGTAGTTCAGGCCGCCGAGCTGCTCGAGGATCTCCTGTTTCCGCTCCTCGGGCAGCTTTGCGGACGATGATGGCGGGGCGCGGCGGTAGGCGACCGGCGCGCCCGCGTGAGGCGGGCGGGTGAGGGCCTCGGTCAGCGCCTTGCCGTCGATGTCCTCCGCGGGCGGGAGCCCCAGGAGGTCGAGGATCGTCGGCGCAACGTCGAGCACCGTCGCGTCGTGGATCTCGACGCCGGCCTTCACGTCCGGTCCGGTGATCACGAGGATGCCAGGCGGCGCGTTCTCGTGCTGGCCCGAGACCTTGAGGATGCGCTCGTGGACGAAGTCGGAGAGCGGGACCGGTCCGGAGGGAAGACCGATCTCCCGGCCCGTCGCGACGAGGGGAGAGAGCTCGATCGTTAGGCGCTTGCCCTTGACGTCGGTCCGGACGGCGAGGGGCATCCCGTCGATGGTGACGGCAGCGAGTGCCGCCCGCACCGCGGCGACCGCGTCGTCGTTGCTCGCATAGACGATCGCCGCGTCGCCGAGCTTCGTGGCGGAGGAGAAGGCCTTGGATCGGTCCTTGTCCGGGATCGGGAAGCGCGCGTAGACGAGGAGGCCGAGCCTCTCGAGGAGCTTGTTCGTCTGGAACACGAGCGCGGGGGGCTCGTGGGCCGCGCTCTCCATCCCGTGATCGGAGACGACCACGATCGACGCGCCATCCGGCATCGCGGCGACGAGCTTCCCGAGCATCGCGTCGTAGTGGCGGTAGGCGGCGGGGATGGCGTCGCGGTTCTTCTCCACCTCGGCCGCCGCGACGTCGAAGCCCTCGGGCTCGTAGTACATCCAGCTCTTGTGCTGCACGATGTCGAGGTTCCGGAAGTAGACGATCGCGAGCGGCGCGGGATCGCGATCGAGGATCTCGAGGCAAAGGTCGAGGAGCTTGTCGTCGTCGACCGCGAAGTGCTGCGACGCCTTGAGCCCGTCTCCAGCCTGCGCCCCCTCGTCGATGCCGAGCTTCCCCTGCACGAGAGGGAGGAGCTTCTTCGGATGGACGCGATCGGGAAGCCCCGCGAGCCGCGCGCGATCGCTGACCATGACGCCGGCGATCGGCTCCGCGGGCCAGGTGCACCAGTAGTCGATCACGTCCGATCGCACGTCCCGCGCACCGCACATGTCCCAGAGCGCCGCCGCGCGGCGCTGGTCGGAGGTGATCTGGAGCTCCTTCTCGGGATCGTCGCCGCCCACGAACCCCGTGATCCCGTGCCGCTCGGGACGCACGCCCGTGGCGATCGACGTCCAGATCGCCGGCGACAGCGTCGGCCGGAGCGTCGCGAGGCTCGCCCAGGCGCCTCGCGCTCGGAGCGCGGCGAAGGCAGGGAGCTCGCCCTTCGCGATGAGCGGATCCATCACCGTCCAGGTCGCGGAGTCGATCCCGACGACGAGCACGCGCGGCGTGTCGGCATCGTACGGAGTCAGTCGCCCGGTATCGGTCGCGCGGTCGTAGCGGAACCGATAGGCCTTGCGATCGGGCATGGATGCGAGGAGCGCGCGGTTCTTGCGATCCCCGAGGTCCGATCCGAAGAGAACCTCGGCCCCGAGCAGCGGGTCGTTCCAGGACTGCACGCGCGCCGTGAAGTAGGGAGGCGGCGCGAGCACGATCGCGCGGCCCGGCGGGAGGCTCGGCAGCACCTTCCTGAGCGCGGTCGCTTTGTCGGGCTGATAGCGGTCGAGGTGCGCGGGCCCGTAGACGGCAAGGGACGCGATCGTGAGCGCTGCGAGCCCCGTCAGGAGGCCCTGGCGCGCCCGGGCTTTAGAGGGCAGGAGCGATACGAGCACCGCGGCGCCCTCGAGGGTGAGCAGGATCAGGGCGGGCAGCATCTCGTAGTAGTAGCGCGGTCCGTAGAGGGGGCTCGGCGTGAAGTAGGCGAAGTAGATCGCGCTGTTGAGGGCAAGGGCTCCCCAGGAGACGGCGACCATCGCGCTTCGCCGCAGCGCGAGCAGGGAGAACGGCAGGAAGACGAGCGACGCTCCCCAGAAGCCGTAGAGGTCGCGCCCGAGGAGGCGGATGAGGAGGCGCACGTTCTCGACGCCCTTCTTCGGTGAGTGGCCGATGTAGGTGCCGTCGGTCATGCGCCGGCCGATGTCCGTGCCGAACCCGATGTGATGCGATGGCGAGACGATCGCGCGCGGCGTGTTGGTCCACTCGCCAGTCAGCACCTTGTCGTAGGCGAGATCGAACGCGGCGAACGGAAGCGCCGGGAGGATGAGGACGAGAAGCGTTGCGCCGGCGCGGCGGGAGACGGGCGTCTTTCCCGCGAAGAGGCGCGGGATCGACCACGCGCCCAGCGCGATTCCCCAGACCAGGATCGCCTGTGGGCGGGCGAGGAACCCGAGGGCGAAGGCGAGGCTCGCGCCCAGCGCGTAGGAGAGCTTTCCGGTGTCGACGAGCCGCGTGAACGCGTGGAGCAATGCGAGAGCGCAGCAGAGGGTCGTCTCGTGGGCGAGGTAGACCGAGCCCAGGATCCGGAAGAACGGAGAGATCGCGAGCAGCGTGGCGCCGGCGAGGGCCATCGGTGGACCGAGCGCCCGCTCGAGGAAGCGGTGCAGCAGGAGGAGCGCGATGCCCGCGAGCAGCGGATCGACGAGCCATGCGCTGCCCGCGAGCACTCCCAGCGCGAGCACGAGAGGGTGGCCCGGAAGGCTCGATCCGTACCAGTAGCCTCCGTGGATCACGAAGAAGATCTGGTTGAAGTGATCGACGAAGGGCGGGACGGGCGCGCCCATGCGGCCCTCTGCCAGGTTCTTGGCCTGGAACAGGTAGTTGAACTCGTCGAACACGTGGGGGATGCGGTCCATGCGCGCGGTCGAGATCCACGCACAGTCGGCGGTGACGCAGGCCGCAAGGGCGAGCGTCGCGATGCGTCCCCGCCTCGCGTCGACGGCGAGCGCGACGGGCGGGAGGAGCGCCCCGCCGATGCCGGCCAGGATCCCCGCCGCGAGGAACGGCAGCGCCGACCGCCGCACCCAGTCGTCGAGCTCCCGGTCGCGCTCCATGAAGTCGATGCTCGCGGGAATCCTCGCGGGGAGAGCGCGCGCCGCGGCGAAGGCGAGGGTCGCGGCGAGGGCGACGCTCGCGGCACCGGCGAAGGCTCCGAGGGCGGCGGTCCTCTTCAACCGGACGTCCGCCGCACGTAGAGGTAGGCGTCCCGCCCGAAGTAGCCGAAGCCCGCGTAGGTGCGCACGAGCTGGAAGCGCGCCTCGATGGCGGCCATGACGTCGGGGCGGATGCCGCGCTCACCGGGGTTGTAGAACCTCGGGAAGTTGCCGATGAACGAGTCGTCGGTCACCAGGCACGCCGCCACGCGGCCGGACGCGATCGCCGCGACGAGCTCCGAGGAGTGCAGCACCGCGAACCGCCGCGCGCGCTCGGGATCCCAGGCGTAGCTCACCGCGTTCATCTCGTAGCGCTCGAGGTTCCTGCGGCGCGCTGCGACCGGCACCGAGTCGGCGAAGGAGACGATCTCGTCGCCGGGGCGGGTGAGGGATGCGACGTCACGCGCCACCGCGTCGACCCGGAGCGCGGTCGGGGGAAAGAGCGGCGTCCGGTGCGCCGGTGCGCCCAGGAGCGTCGGATCGGGGCGGCCGACGGGCAGCGTCTCCCGGACCTGCGCCGGGAGGACGACGAGGAAGCACAGGGTCGATCCGAGGACCGCGGGACGGGAGAGGCCGCCGAGGCGAGGCAACACCGCCGCGGCGCCGGCGGCGAGGCTGGCCGCGGCATACGGGTAGGCCGCCGTGAGGTAGAGGTGGAGGTTCGGTCCCTTCGCGACGAGGTGCGAGGTGACCAGCCCGAGCGAGACGGCCCAGGGCGTCAGGCGCCGTACCGTTTCTTCCCCGAGGCCGTGGAGCGGCGCGCTTCCGAACGCCGTCGCCGAGGCGAGCAAGAGCGCCGGCCAGAAGTGCGATGCGATCCCCGAGAGCGAGTCGAGCTTGTAGGCGACGAGCTGGCGCGTCGTGAAGGCGTCCTTCTCGAAGTGGTAGCGGAACATGTCGTAGAGGAGCTGCTCGCGCGCGAGCAGGAGGTGCGGCAGGAACGCGATGGCGAGGGTCGCGCATGCGGCTCCGATCGGCACGAGTGCCTTCGCGCGGCGCCTCGCGAGCCCGGCGACGGCCATCACGCCGAGCGCGGGCAGGAGTGAGACGCGGGTCGCCACGGCCAGCGCGCAGGCGACGTGCGCGCCGACCTGGGAGCCTGGACCGTCGCGCTCGAACAGGACGAACGCGAGCGACAGCGCGAGGGCGGCAACCGGGTAGAGCTTGATGAACGAGAGGTGGTAGATCGTGAACAGGTTGGGGAGCACGAGGAGCGCGTAGAGACCGAGGCCGAGCCTCCCGCCGCGCCGCGCCAGCAGCCCACCGAGGATCACCGAGAGGGCGCCGAGCGCGGCGTGACCGAGCCGGACTCCCGTGAAGGTGGGCCCGGTGACGAGCTGGAGGGCCGCGCCCAGGTAGGGATAGGCCGGTGCCTGCACGTAGATGAAGTCGCGGTAGGGGAGCTTCCCCTCGAGCACGAGCCGGCCCGCGGCATGGTAGTGGCCCTCGTCGACGTGCAGCGTCCCGAAGAGCGCCACGAAGACGAAGACGGCCACCGTCAGCGCTGCGAGGGTCCCGAGCCGCACGGAGGGATGTTACCCGTGCGGAGCCTGGCGGCGATTCCGCCAGGCGCTCTCTCCGGGAGCCTGGACATCACGGAACCGCATGCGAAGGTGGCCGTTCCGGCGGCGCCCTCGGGATCGGCTCCGAAAGGCCAAGGAGAAGCGCGGCCGGTAGCCCGCATCAGCGCCTGACATAGACCAGGATGTCGTTCGGCGTGGCGTCGGGATTGGGGAAGCGCGCCGCGAGACGATAGGTCGCGTCGAGCGCGTCCCAGACGGCCTGGTCGGCGCCCGCGGGTCGTACGACGAAGCCGGGCGATCCTACGCGGAACTGATCCCGCACCAGCGCCACGACCGCCGGCACGCGATCGCGGAACGCCTCGACGAGGAGCTGGTCGTCGAGCGAGACGCGCCGCCTGCACTCCTCCGGGCTCCACGCCGGTGTGTAGGTGAACGGAAATCCCTCGGAGCCGCGCAGGAGCGGCCGGCCCGCCTCGATCGCGAACGCCGGGTTGGTCGCGAGCACGGGCTCGCCGGCTCCGGCGTGGTCGCGGAGGTACGAGACCAGCTCGTGCGCGTAGGGGCTCGCGATGCGAGCGTCGCGCGTCCAGATCTCGGTCCGCCCGAACGCGAGCGGTTGCAGGAACGCGCCGGTCACCGAGAGCGCCGCCAGCGCGCGCCGCCCGCGCGGATCGCGCGAGAGCGCGAGGATGCGCGGAACGGTCGCGCCGATCGCCGCCGCGAGGACCGGCACCTGGATCGTGTGGTACTCGGCGTGGACCCAGTTCGCCGCGAAGTTGGCCGCGCCGATCGCCGCGGTGAGCGCCCAGAGGAACCAGACCTCGGCATCGTCGCGAAGCGCCGCGAGGCGCTCCCGGACGAGCGCGCGGCCAAGGACCGCGAGCGCCACGATGGTCGCGAGCGCCAGGAGCTGGTTGTCGCGGCAGAGCGCGAGCACGACCATCGCCTTGTTGACGATGCCGAAGCGGTAGGCGGTTCCCGCGCCCGCGCTCTCGTGGATGCCGAGCAGCGAGTAGGCGAGCGCGGCGCGATCGGCCACCAGGAAGGGCACGAAGAGCAGGGCGAGCGACGCGCCGAATGCCGCCACGGGGCAGCCGGCGACGTCCACCGGCGCGAGCGCAGGAGCGCGAGCAGCGCCAGCGCGCCGGCTGCCGGCAGCACGGTGAGGCGCAGGCCGGTTGCGATCGCCAGCGCGACGGCGGCCATCGGCAGGGCTGCGCGCGTGCGGCCGCACGCCAGGAACGCGGCGAGCGCCACGAAGAACGCGGTCGGGGCGTAGAGCTTCTCGACGCAGAAGGCGAAGGCGAGGAAGCTGTTGGGGAAGAGGAGGAGCGCCGTGAAGAGCGCGCTGCCGCCCAGGCGCCGCGCCGTCAGCGTCGCAAGCGTGGACGCGCCCAGGCCGAAGCAGGCCGACGTCATCCGGGCCGTCAGGATCGAGGAGCCGAGGAGCGGCAGCAAGAGCGCGCGGATCCCGCCGTAGAGGTAGGGATAGACCGGCCCCTGCACGAAGAAGAAGTCGCGGTAGGGGAGCTTCCCCTCGAGGACCGCTCGGGAGGAGTGGAGGTAGAAGCCCGAGTCGAGGTAGAAGTGCCCCACCCGGACGTAGATCGCAAGGAGCGAAACCGCGGTGGCCGCGCACAGGGCCGCGAGCGCCCGCGTCGCGCGGCTCATCTCGCGACGATCAAGCGTCCTCTAGCTGGTAGCCGCCCTCGCCGACGATCATCATGGCCTCGACGAAGTCGTAGAAGCGCCGCACCAGCTTCGCGTCGGGGCTCCCGTCGTACTTGATCTCGGTCGGGGACAGCTCGCCGAAGAGCTCGGGGACCTCGGGCGTCGGGATGTAGAAGGCGATCCCGCTGCCCGGGCACGGCGAGCCGCGATGGACGACCTTCGAGAGCCACGAGATCGCCCCGAGCTTGCCCTTGCCCTTCTGCGTCCCGTCGTAGCGCGGCGGGAGGAAGGCATCGACGGTCGCCGGATCGCAGCCGTTGCTCGGCGCCTTGAGGAGCCGGGCGAGCGCGTCGCGCACTTCCTGCACGTCGCACCCCTCGAGGCTCTCCTCGCCCCGGCACGTCTCGTGCGCCAGGGTGCGGAAGGCGACGCCGGCACGCGGGCCGGAGGGATCGGCGATCACGTCGTCGATCGAGAAGCCAGGGAGGTCCGTGCCCTTGCCGAGCTCCTTCAGGCGAGCCGGATTCCCGGCGCGCGCTTGCTCGAAGGCCTCGACGAGCGCCACGAATCGCGTCGAGTCCATGCCGTAGAGATTTGCTTGAGGCATTCTTTGAGGTCCCCCTCGAAAGCAGGGCATTATACGGCCCCCTCATGGGCCGCCACTGGAAGTACGTCCTCGGGATCGGGCTCGGCGTCGCGCTCCTCGGCCTGTTCCTCTACAACACGGACTTGCCGGCGTTCGGCCGCGCCATGCGCGCCGCCCGGCCCGGCGATCTCGGCATCGCTCTGGTGCTGACGCTCGCCTCCTACGCCCTC
This sequence comes from Acidobacteriota bacterium, assembly GCA_046331505.1. Taxonomy (GTDB): domain Bacteria; phylum Acidobacteriota; class Vicinamibacteria; order JAXLQT01; family JAXLQT01; genus JAXLQT01. Next base: position 24,507 of record JAXLQT010000002.1, on the reverse strand, counting down.
AGGACGATCCGCTGGCACTACCTGGTGCGACCCGTCGGGAAGGCGCGATTCTGGAACCTCTTCGAGGGCATCGTCATCGGCTTCATGGTGTCGTCGATCCTCCCGGGGCGGCTCGGCGAGGTGGTGCGGCCGTACATCGTCTCGACGCGCGACAAGATCAGGATGAGCGCGCTGATCGCCACGGTCGTCGTGGACCGGCTCTGCGACATGTTCGCCGTGCTCGTGCTGCTCGCCGTATACCTCGTGTTCGGGCTCGATCCCGCGCACAGCTCGCCCGAGCTCGCGGGCTGGATCGGCAAGCTGAAGCTCGCGGGAGTCGTGTCGCTGGGCGCGTTCGTCCTCGGCCTCACGGTGCTCGCGGCGCTGCGATTCAAGACCGCTGCCGCGCTCCGCATCGCCGCTCTCCTGATGCGTCCCGTGCCCGAGCGCTTCCGCGCGCGCCTCTTGCACGTGCTCGAGCACTTCGCGTCCGGCCTCTCGGTGCTCTCCGACCTGCGCAGCCTGATCTGGGCGGTCTTCTGGTCCCTCGTGGTCTGGGTGGAGATCGCCGTGTCGCACTACCTCGTCATCCGCGCGTTCGACATCGAGCTCCCTTTCGTCGCGATGTTCCTGCTCCTCGCGCTCATGGTGATCGGAGTGTCCATCCCCACTCCCGGCGGCATGGGAGGGCTTCAGCTCACGTGCCAGTGGGGCATCACGCTCGTCAGCTTCCCGCAGGCGGCCAAGCCGGTCATCGACGCGGCGTCGATGGCGGTATGGGGGAACTCGTTCCTGCCGGTCACGGTCGTGGGGCTGATCCTCTTCTCGCGCACCGGGCTGTCCTTCGCCCGTATCCAGAAGCTCGGCGACGGAGGCGGCGACGGAGCCGGGGGAGAGCCCTGAACCGGATCGTCCGGTGGCTCGGAGGCACCCTCGCCGTCATCGTCGTTGCGTCGGGCGTCTCGAACCTCGCGCACCTCGTGCGCGTCCTGCCGGCGACGCTCGGCGACGGCCTCGCGCTCTCCCCCGTGGAGCGCCACCGCTGGATCTTCACGCTCATGGATGCGGAGCTCCTCGTCGCGCGCCACGCGCCGGAGGAGACCGACCTCGAGGTGCGCCTTCCCAGGATCCGTGAGAGCGTGCCCTGGGCCGCGCGCTACGTGCTGTTCCCGCGATGGGTCGAGGCGACGCCGGCGCCTTCGGCGGATCGTGGCGGGCTCCACCTCGAAGGGCGCGCGGATGCGTTCGCCGATCGCGTGGCACCGGCGGCGGAGCTCCAGCCGATCGACCGCGTCGCGCCCGCACGCGTCGTGACGACGCGGCGGATCCTCGCGGGCGCGCTCGTGCGCGTCGAGGGAAGGGCTGGCGACGCCTGGGTCGTGGCGACACGGGACGGCCGGCTCCTTGCGGCGGCCCCTCTCGTGGGCGCGCGCGCTGTCTTCCGCGAGCCGGTGGACTGCGGCGCCGGTGCCGCGATCGACATCGCCGTCGAGCGCCGCGCGGGAGCTCCGAAGGTCGCGGCGGCCGGCGGCGCGCTCGCCACCGAGACGATCGAGCTCGCGGCGATGCCGCGGACCTTCCGGCGCTTTCAGTCCGGGCGGTTCGTGTTGTGGGGCGATGCCGCGCCGGCGCGGCTTCCGGCCACCGGCGACGGCTCGTTCCCGCGGGGAGCGGCGGCGATCCCGCTCCTTCTCGCGCTGGGTCTCGCGATGACGAGGCCGTTACGGAGTGCGTGCGCGGGCCTTCCATCGCTGCGCGTCGGTCTCGCGTGGTTCTTCGGCTCCGGGTGCTACGCCGTGGTGGCCTTCCTGTTTGGCTGGGCCGGCGTCCCCTGGACGCTTGTGCCCTTGGCGTGCGTGGTGGTCGCCGGCGCGCTCGCCGCCGCACCGGTGGCCTCGGTCGCGCCCGGCGCGCCGCCGCCCGCGGGGGACTGGGGGCGGTGGGTCCGCCTCGCGCTCACCGCCACCGCGGCCGTCGCGATCGGCGCGGCGGCGACCGTGGCGGCGCTCTACCCGAGGGATCGCTGGGACTCCTTCTCTTTCTGGGGCTGCAAGGCCAAGGAGGTGCTCCGGCACGGCACGCTGTCGGAGCGGTTCCTTTCACGAAGCTACCCGCACCAGAGCTATCCGCTCGCCGGGCCGCACCTCGAGGCCCTCGTCTACCGGCTTTCCGGAGGCATCTCCGATCCGGCGGTGGCGCTCCTGGGGCCCGCTACGGTGGCGTTCACCGGGCTCGCCCTTCACGGCGCGCTTCGGCGGCGCGGGGCGTGCGCCGTCCTCGCGTCGCTCGTCGCGGCCGCGCTCTGCCTGGCGCCGCGCGTCGGGGAGGAGGCTGCCGGGACGCTGATGGACGTCCACGTCGCGGGCTTCGCCCTGTCCGGCGTCGTCCTCTTCGATCTCGCCGGACCCTCGATCGCGCTCCGGGTGGTTTCCGGAGCGCTGATCGGCCTCGCGGGGTTCGCCAAGAACGACGGGCTCCCGTACTCGGTCGGGGCGGTTGCGGCGTCGCTCCTCTTGACACCGCGCATCCGGAGCCTCGCCGCGACGGCGGCCGGCATCGCCATCCCGCTCGGACCGTGGCTCCTGTTCCGCACCCTCCATCATCTCGAGACGGACATCGTCAACGAGCGCGTCGTCGGCGCCATGACCGCGGCGCGCGCCCTCCATCAGCTTCCGATCGTCGTGCGCGGGATGCTTCCCTACGCCTTCGGAGTCACGGGCGGCGCGGGAGGACCGGGGTTCGGCGGCGGCTTCGTCCTCGTCGTCTTCGGCCTCCTCGTGGCTCTCGCGCGGCGCGACGCCGATCCGCTCCACGCGCTGGCGGCGGTGGCGTTCGTCCTGACCCTCGGGGTCTACTGCATGCTCCCGCCGGAGCGCCTCTTCGCCTACACGAGCTACATCGCGACGACCGGCTTCCGCATCCTCACGCAGGCCTATCCGATAGGCCTCTACCTCACCGGCCGGCAGCTCGCGCGCTACTCGTAGCCGGCGTCCTCGAGGTCGTCCTCGTCGAGGCCGGCGCAGTGGCCTATCTCGTGGAGCACGGTGCGGGCGATCTCGTCGACGAGCGTCTCGCGGTCCGGGGAGACGCGCTCGACGTTCCTCTGGAAGAGCGTGATGCGCGGCGGCAGTGCCGGGGGCGCGTCGTGCGAGCGCTCGAGCGGGGGCGTGCCCTCGAAGAGGCCGAGGAGCGTGGGAGAGAGGCCCTCGCGCTGGAAGTCCTCGATGCGCGCGTCCGACGGCAGGTCCTCGATCACGATGGTGGTGTCCTTGAGCAGCTGGAGCACCTCGCCCGGGATCTCCCGCATCGCATCCTTGGCGGCGCTCTCGAAGGCGTGCCGGGTGAGGCGCGGGGGTACGAAGAAGCGCTCGGGATCCTCCTTGCTCGCCACCTTGTAGTGGCGCATCGCGTCGGCTTCCTTGCCCCGCCGTTCCTGGATCATCGCCAGCACGTAGTGGGCCCGGGAGTCGGCGCCGTGCTTCTCGAGGGCGTCGCGGCACGCCGTCTCGGCGTCCGCGATCTCCCACATCTCGAAGAGGGCTTCCGCCTGACCGGAGAGCGCCTCCGGATCGTCGGGCATCTCCTCGTGGGCCTTCTCGTACCACGAGAGCGCAGCTTCCGCGTCGTCTCCGAGCCAGATGTCTCCGAGCGCGAGCGCGAGGTCGTAACGTTCCTCCGAGCTCTTCGCGGCTTCGTAGTCCTCCTGGATCTTGCGGACGTCTTCTTCGGTGTAGCCGGCGTCCTCTTCGTCCTCGTCGTGGTCGTGCATGCGGAGCCTTTCCGGCCAAGGATCGCAGGTCGGAACCTAGGGCGCAAGGAGCGGCAGCACGAAGGCGATGGCGAGCCAGAGCAGGACCATGAGCTCGGCCGTCACGATGAAGCAGGTGAGCGTTGCAGCCCACAGGAGGCGCGCGGGCGTCCGCCCGGCCCAGAGATCGAAGACGAGAAGGAAGAGGTGGAGCGCTCCGGCGATGGCCAGGGCCGGGACGTAGGACTGGACGAGGAGGCGCGACGCGGCAAGCGCCAGGCGCGACGCGAGCGAGAGCTGCGTCCCCGCCTGCGCCCAGACCTGCTCGGCGCCGGGGCCGATGCTCATCAGGAGCGACAGCACGCAGCCGGACCCGACGGCGACGGTTCCGAAGAGCAGCAGGGCGACGAACGTGGCGAACAGGGATCGGCGATCGTCCATCGGCCGGTCCCGAGCTTGCCTCACTGCGCCTGTCTGTGCAAACTCCTCCCGTGGGGAAGCGCGTGCTGTTCGTCTGCACCGGAAACGCCTGCCGGAGCCCGATGGCCGAGGGCATCGCGCGGGCGCTCGGCATCGCCGCGGAGAGCGCGGGAGTGCTCGCGGCGGGCGTCCAGCCGTCGGCCGTGCGCGTGCTCGCCGAGAAGGGCATCGACATCGCGGGCCACCGTTCCCGCACCGTGCCCGACGTGCGGGGTCGCTTCGACGTCGTGGTCACGCTCTGCGGCTACGCGCAGAGCATCTTCCCCGACGCGCCGCCGTCCCGCGAGCGCCTGCACTGGGCGGTGGAGGATCCGATCACGAGCGTCGGCAGCGACCGGGAGCTCGCGGAGTTCCGGCGCGCGCGGGACGAGATCGAGGGGCTGATCCGCGCGAACCTCGGGCGTCTGACGTAGCGGGCCAGCGGGGGGGACGGCCCCCGCCCCACGAACGATGCCCGCGGGAGAACCGGCGGGGGACGAGCCCCGCCCTACGGCTTGGTGAAGCGGATGCGGACACCCTCTTCGCGCAGGAGCCGGCGGAGCTCCTCGTCGTCGATCTTGCCCAGCCGCTCGAGGATCGGATCGAGCTTCTGGAGCGTCGAGAGCGTGCGGTCGACGTTGTCGAGCGTCTGGGGGAGCCTCTCCAGGCTCTTCTTCAAGAGCGCGAGGTCCTCGTTGGCGTTTCCCGTGTCGACCTTCGCGAGACGCTCCGAGATGTCTCTCAGGTTCTCGAGCGTGTCGGCGAGGTCTCCCATCGTCTCCTTCGCGCCGGGATGGAGGTCCTTCGCGACCAGCGCCACCGCCGTGAGCGCATCGTGGAGCGCCGGCCGCTCGGCCTCGAGCGTGTCGGAGAGCGTCTTCGCGGCGCGCGTCAGCTCCGCGAGATCGACGCCCTGCCCGCTCTCGACCGCCGGCAGCACCTTCCGGAGTACCTCGTCCACGCGCTTCAGGTCGGTTGCGAGCTCGTCGATGGGAAGCTTGTCGATCATCGGACCGAGCTTCGCGAGCAGCGTGTCGATCGAGGGTGCGGAGGGGCGCGCGGGGAGCGTGAACCCGTCCGCAAGCGCCGAGCCCGGCGCCGGCGCCGGATCGATGGCGAGGTACTTCTCGCCCAGGAGCGATCGCGCCCGCACGTCGGCCACGGCGCCCGCCGTGAGCCCGTGCCCCGCGTAGAGGATGAAGTCGACCCGCGCCTTGCCGTCGACGACAGTGAGCGTGCGGACGAGCCCCACCGGGACGCCGGCGACGGTCACGCGAGCGCCCGGCACGAGGCCGGTGACGTCGTCGAAGACCGCGCTCCCGTGGATCCGCGGCTTGAGCGAGAAGCCGCCGAGCGCGAGCGAGAGGTAGGCGAACACGCCGAGGGCCGCCGCGAGGAAGAGACCGACGACGAGCTTCGCCTTCCGGGCTTCTCTCATCTCACACCGCCCGGATCGGCCCGCGGGCGCTCCGGGAGAAGAACTGGGCGAGAACGGGCTCCGCGGACGCGCGGACCTGCGCCGTGGGACCGTAGGCGACGAGCTTTCCCTCGAAGAGCATGCCGATGCGGTCGGCGATCTTGAAGGTGCTCGCCACGTCGTGCGAGATGATGAGACAGGCGATGCGCTTCTGCGCCCGCGTCTCGAGGATCAGATCGTCGATCGCCGCCGCCGTGACGGGGTCGAGCCCGGAGGAGGGCTCGTCGAACAGCAGCACGTCGGGCTCGAGGGCGAGCGCGCGGGCCAGGCCCGCGCGCTTCTTCATGCCGCCCGAGAGCTCCGCCGGGAGCTTCTCGCGCGCGTCGGCGAGGCCCACCATCGCGAGCTTCTCCATCACCTGCTTGCCGATCTCGGACTCGCTCGCCCTCCGGTGCTGGCGCAGCGGGAAGGCGACGTTCTCGAAGACCGAGAGAGAGTCGAAGAGCGCGCCGTCCTGGAACAGCATGCCGATGCGCTTGCGCATCCCGTAGAGGTCGTCCTGGTCCATGCGCGATACGTCGCGGCCCTCGAAGAGCACGCGGCCCGCGTCGGGACGGTGGAGCCCGAGCACGTGGCGCAGCATGACCGACTTCCCGGCTCCCGACGGACCGAGGATGACGGTGATCTCGTCGGGGTGGACCTCGCAGTCGATGCCCCGCAGCACGGGCTTGCCGCCCAGCGCGATCTCCACGCCCTCGAACGCGATCAGGGGGTCGATCATGATCCGCTGTAGAAGAGCTGCGTGAGGAGGTAATTGACGACGATGCAGGAGACCGTCGAGGTGACGACGGCGTGGTTGCTCGCCCGCCCGACGCCCTCGGGCGACGCGGGCGCGGCGAATCCGTGCAGGAGCGACGAGATCGCGATGATGATCCCGAAGACGAGGCCCTTGAACGCGCCGACGGCGATGTCGAAGGGCGTGGCGTAGAGACGGACGTTCTCCCAGTAAAGCGCGGGCTCGACGTGGAGCTGGACCACCGCCACCACGAAGCCCGTGACGAGGCAGAGGAGATCGGCGGCCATCACCAGCGCCGGCGCCGCGACCGCGAGCGCCAGCAGGCGCGGGAGGGCGAGGTGCCGGAAGGGATCGACCGACATCGCCTCGAGCGCGGTGATCTGGCCGCCGAGGCGCATCGTCGCGATGAGGGCCGCCACGGCGGCGCCGGACTTCGCGGCGAGCATGAAGGCGGCGGCGACCGGAGCCATCTCGCGCACGCCGGCGAGCGCCACGAAGATGCCGACGTCGCTCTGGCGTCCGAACTGGGCGAAGATCGCGCAGCCCGCGAGCGTCACGTTGGTCCCCACGAAGATCGCCACGAGCGCCACGACCGGCAGCGCCAGCACGCCCACCTCGTGGATCGCCGGCACCACGTCGACCGTGCCATGGCGGTGCAGGATGCAGCCGGCCAGGGGTCGGAAGAAGGGTCGCACCTAGGACCGCCCGAAGAGAAGCGACGAGAGGAGGTAGTTGGCGATCAGGATCGCGGCGACCGCGGACACCACCGCGCGGTTCGTGGCGAGGCCCACGCCACGCGCTCCTCCCGTGGCGCGCTCGCCGTGGTACCCGGCGAAGACGCCGGCGATGAGCCCGAAGACCGTCGCCTTGAGGAGCCCGCCGGCGACGTCCCAGACGCTCAGGAACCCCGTGAGCTGCGCGAAGAAGATGCCCCGCGGGAATCCCATCAGCACGACCTCGACGAAGTAGCCGCCCAGGATGCCGGCCAGGGCGCCGAGGATCGACAGGATCGGCGCGGCGAGGGCGATGGCCGCGACGCGCGGGAGCGTGACCCACTTCCTGGCGGGCGTCGACATGACCTCGAGCGCGTCCCACTGCTGCGTCACCTTCAAGGTCGCGATCTCGGCGGCGGCGCCGCTTCCGGACTGCGCGGCGATCATCATCGACGACAGCACGGGGGCGAGCTCCCGCAGGACCGCGAGCCCCACCACCGAGGAGAGGAGGCGCTCCGTCCCGAAGACCCGGAGGATCTTGACGCCCTGGAGGGCCGTCACCATGCCAAAAGGGCCGGTTACCGCGATCACCGGGATGAGCGACGCCGAGAGCGTGCGGCTCCAGGCGACCCAGAACCGGTCGCCGCACCGGGGCGGCTTTGGCGCCACGCGCGCGAGATCCGCGGCGTAGAGACCCATCTCTCCGAGGCCCATGACCGGGTTATCGATCACGGGTCGATCCTACCCGGTCGCGCAGGCACGGCCGTTGCTTGGGTGGGAGGGGAGCGGCGAAAGGAGACCACATGGCGACAAAACAGGCAGCGATGGGCTCTCTCGCGATCTTCCTCGGCACCGCGGCGCTCGCGGCCCAGGGCGGCGGCACGGGCGGCGGCCAGGCCGACGTCAAGGACACGGGCCAGATCATCTCGAGCTTGCTCGCCGACGACGAGACGACGATCACCACGGTGTTCAGCTACGACTCGCGCGGGCGGCGCGATCCGTTCGAGCCGCGGAACACCACGCACGAACAGGCTCCGTGCGGCCCCGGTGTCCACGGGATGCGCATCTCGGAGCTCGACCTCCAGGGTATCGTCCTCTCCGGAGATGAGAGGTACGCGCTGGTCGAGGCCAACGACAAGGGCTACAACCTGCGCGAGGGGGACACCCTGTGCGATGGCGTCGTCAAGACGATCGAGAAGGACCGGGTGACGTTCTACCAGAAGAACACCGATCCGCTCGACATCCATCCCATCATTCCCGTGGTGAAGAAGCTCGATCCGATCGAGAAGCCTTGACGGCCGCGGGTTCGGGCACCGGAATAGGTGCTATGCTGGCAGATGCGGCCGTCGCTTGGCGGCGCGTCATAGGAGAACGAAGACAATGCGTGATCGGAACCAACTGAGAACCGCCCTCCTGGTCGGGGTGCTCGTGCTCTTCGCCGCGCCCCTCATGGCGCAGGCCCCTCCCGCGCCCGCTCCGGCTCCCGCCACGGACTCGGGCCTGGCGCAGCCGCCCGATCCCAAGACCGAGGAGATCCTCCAGCAGGCCGCGCAGGGTGACGAGCAGACCCTGACCGCCGCGGGTTTCACCTATGACCCCAAGGGCCGGCGCGATCCGTTCGAGTCGATCTTCGACAAGAAGAAGGACAACAAGGGTCGTCCGACGGGCGTCCGCGGGATGGAGATCTCCGAGCTCGACCTCCAGGGCATCGTGATCTCCGGAGCCGACAAGTACGCGATCGTGAGCGGCACCGACAGCAAGGGCTACAACCTCCGCGAGGGCGACGAGCTCTTCAACGGCAAGGTGAAGACCATCGAGAAGGACCGCGTCGTGTTCCTCCAGAAGGTCAACGATCCGCTCTCGATCAAGGAGTACACCGAGGTCGCCAAGAGGCTCAACCCCGAGGATCGGTAGTCCCGGAGACCCTCTCCGTTCTCTCGAGACGGCCGCACCCCGGCGTGCGGCCGTTTTGTTTTTCCGGAACCCCGGCTCCCCCGGCTCCGTAACGATCGATGTCATGGATCGCCGGTGGACCTCGATGAGACGTCAGGACCGGATCGTCCAGGGCGCGCTCGGCGTCCTGCTCTGCTTCGTCCTCCTCCTCGTGTTCGGCTTGCGTAGCGGGACCGCCATCACCCTGGCTCTTCTTGGTGGAGCGCTCGTCGCGCTCCTGGACATCCGCGTCACCCAGATCCTGCGCTGGGACCTCCTCGACGTCATCGACAACGCGAGCCTCTTCTTCTGATCCCGGCAAGCTCCAGAGCTGCGGCGCGCTACGATCCCCTGGATGAAGCCCGATAGCCGCCGTTACCCGAGGCTGCCCTCCGGAAGCCTCGTGTCTTACAGCCACTACGGTTCCGACGGCGCGATCGACGACCGGGGCATGGCGGCGCTCGTCGAGCTCTCGCTCTCCGGCGCGTCCTTCGTGGCCCCGCGTCCGATGGCGATCGGAAGCCGCGTCGACCTGGACCTCCAGCTTCGCAACGACCTGGTGGCGATCTCGGGCACGGTGAGCCGCGTCTCCACCTCGCCCGAAGGCGAGACCACCATCGGCGTGGCGATCGACCGCGCATCGGAGAGCTACGCGGACGTGCTACGCGTCTACTTCGGCACGGCGTGAGCCCGGAGCTCCCCGAAGGGTTCTGGCAAACGGTTCGCGACGAGGCCGCGCGGCTCGCGCCCGGGCCGCCGAGGAAGCTCCGCGCCGTCCTCGCGCGCATGGTCGAGGGCTTCGCCTCGCCAGGGCGCGAGGGGCGCTACCTCCAGGATCCGCGAGCGCTCGCGGCCTACCTGCGCGCGTTCCTTCCCTACGAGGCGATGAAGCTTCCCTACGTCCTGTCGCAAGCGGGGGGCGCCTGGAGACGCGACCGTACGGTCCTGCGGATCGCCGACTGCGGCTCGGGACCCGCGTCCGCCACCCTCGGCGCCCTGGCGTTCCTCGGCTCCGGAGCCCGCGTGGAGGTGGCTCTCTGCGATCGAGAGCGGTCCGCGCTCGAGGTGGGTCGCCGGCTTGTGCTGGATCTCGCGGCACGGCTCTCGGCGAGCGCGACGGTCACCATCTACCACGGGCACCACGGGCACCACGGGCTGTTCCCGCCGCGCGATGGCAAGACCTGGGACCTGCTCGTGCTCCAGAACGCGCTCTCCGAGGCCTTCGCCGATCCTGGCGCCGCCGCCGCGGCGCTCGAGGGCCAGCTGTCGTGCCTGGCTCCGGACGGCATCCTCGCGCTCCTCGAGCCGGCGGACCGTGCGCGGTCACGCTTCCTTCTCTCGATCCGCGACCGCGCCATCGCGGGAGGAGCGCTCTCGGTGCTCGCGCCGTGCACGCGCCAGGGACCTTGCCCCGCCCTCGGGAGCGCGCGCGACTGGTGCTCCATGGAGTCTCCGATCTCGCTGACGCGCGCCCAGCGGCTCGACCTGCGCGAGGGTCTCCTGGATCGGAATGCGCTCAAGGAGAGCTACCTGGTGCTCTCGCGCCGCCGTCCCGTCGAGGACGCGTCGCTCCATCGCGTCGTGGGCGACGTCCGGCGGGGCAACGGGATCTGCGAGGCATTCGTCTGCGGTCCGCCGGGACGGTTCCTCGCGCGCCTGCCGCGGTCGCACCAGAGCGCCGCCAACAAGGTCTTCCTCCGCCTGCGCCGCGGCGACCTCGCGCACCTCGAGGGGTGCGTCGAGAAGGACGGCCTCGCGCTGCTGGCGGCGCAGACCCACGTCAGGCCGGCATCCATCGTAGAATGACCTTTCGGCCCACCGGCCGGGACGGAGGTGCGTCACATGCCCAAAGCGATCTCAGGTTCCATGGTGGTCTTCGCGCTCGTCCTCGGCGGGCAAGCTTTCGCCCAGCAGGCGGTGGTCATGAAGGATGGCGCCGTCGTGAAGTGCCAGAAGTTCGAGGCGAAGGGCAACGTCTACGTCATCACGATGCCCGACGGCAAGCTCCAGAGCGTGCGTGCCGACAAGGTGGACGCGGACGCGACCGCCGGCTGGGCGGAGAAGATGAAGGCGCAGGAGGAGGCGGAGGCCGCACTCAAGCAGCAGACGACCGGAGAGAAGGCGCCGGGCGACGCCGTGAGCCTCACCAATGACGACCTGAAGAAGTACAAGGGGATCTCGCTCGGCGATCAGACCACCGTGACGGCAGAGGGCGCCAAGATGCCGGATCGCAAGGACTACGAGGCCGCGGGCAAGAAGGAGGAGCCCGCTCCGGCGCCCACGCCACAGAAGAGCGACAAGGACAAGTGACGGGTTCTCTCCCGGTCGGGGCTCCGGAGTCGGAGAGCAACCGATGACGCAGTTCCGGTGTCAGTACTGCAAGTCCGCGCTCCCCGAGGGAGGGCGTATCTGCCGGTCGTGCGGGAAGATCCAGGAAGCCGGCGGTGTCGCCTACGGAGTAGCCGAGGCGTCGTCGGACGCCGAGGCGGGATCGGCCGCGCCCAAGCGGATCGCCTCGGCGGACGCGGGCGCTCCGAAGTGTGAGGTTTGCGACGGGAACCCCGTCATGCTGAAGCAGATCGAGAAGAACCCGCCCTACATCCCGGGTGTCCTTGCCTTCGGCGCATTCCTCTGCCTGATCATGGCGATGGCGTGGCACAGCCTGATCCCGACGGTGCTCTGCCTGCTCCTCGGCGGAGGCCTCGGCTATGCGGCGTTCAAGATCCTGACGGCGGAGCGGCGCTACTGGCTCTGCCCCAAGTGCGGCGACACCATCGACATCGAGCCGGCCGCGTAGGGCGTCACCGGACCGAGCTTCTCGAGCTGGGTTCCGAGCGCCGCCGCGTCTCCGACCACGACCGTCGTGCGATGCGCTGACAGGGCGTAACGGCGCGCCACGCGGCGGAGGTCCGACAGGCTGACGCGGGCGAGCGCGTCGCGATAGCGCGCCCAGTAGTCGTCCGGTAACGAGAAGTGCTCGAGGGAGACGGCGCGCGAGGCGAGCGCGTGAGGGCTCTCGAGGCTCAGCGGGAACTGGCCGATCATCTCCTCCAGGATCGCCGCGAGCTCCTTCTTTGTGATGCCCCCGTCGAGGTTCGCGAGCTCGCGGTCGATCTCCGCGAGAGCGGCGGCGGCGACCTCCGTCCGCACCGACGCCTCGATCGCGATCTGCGAGGCGAGCTGGCGCTGCTCGATCGTCGAGTGGACGGAGTAGGTGTAGCCGTGCCGTTGCCGGAGGTTCTGGAAGAGACGCGAGGTCGTCCCCGCGCCCAGGATGCGGTTGCACACCTCGAGCGCGATGAAGTCGCGATGGCTCCGGTTCACCGCCGGCAGCGCGATGCGCAGGTGCGCCTGGACGGAGCCGGGCCGGTCGAGGAGGTGGATCCCGCGCTGCGCCGGAGGCGGACGGCGCAACGTCGCGCGCGGTCCCGATCCGGTCTCCCAGGTGTCGAAGCGGCGCGCGGCGTCGCGCACGATCGTCTCCGTGTCGACGTCGCCGGCCACGATCAGCTTGACCGCGCCCGGCACGTACGCCGCGTTATGGAAGCCGACGAGGTCGCGCCGACCGAGCCGCGCGAGGGACTCCGGGGAGGGGGCGTAGCGGCCGTAGGGATGGCCGCCGTAGGTGACCCGTGCCGAGAGCTCCTCCGCGAGGACGTCCGGGCTTCCGCGCATCGCGACCAGCTCGTCCTGCATCCGTCCCTTGGCCTGCGCCACCTCCTCCTCGGGGAAGACCGGGCGCGAGAGCACGTCCGCCACGATGTCGAGCGCGAGGTCGTTGTGCGACGACAGCGCGTCGAACGAGACCGAGGTGCGATCCATGTGCGCGGCTGCCTCGAGCGACCCGCCGGCGACGTCGACCTGAAGCGCGATCTCGTGGCCTCGCCGCAGGGTCGTTCCCTCGCGCAGCAGGCGCGCGGCGAGGCTCGCGAGCCCCTCCTTGCCGGCGGGATCGTCCCGGTCCCCGATCGCAACCGATGCGACGACCACCGTCCATGGCAGCGACCGCTGCTCCACGACGACGACCTCGAGCCCGTTCGGGAGGGTTCGCCGCGCGATCGGCGGGAAGCTGACGGTGGTCACCGGAGTCGGCGCCGGTGGAGTGGTGCCTCCCGGAACGAGGGGCTCGGGCACGGGAGGCTTCACGACGCCTGCCGGGGCATGACGGTGAGCGAGGCGCGACCCGCGGGCGCGAGCACCCCACGGGCGGCGGCGAGCACGTCGGAGGTCGTGACCTCGAAGTAGCGCTCGACCTCGGAGTTCACCGCGTCGTCCCGCCCGGTCAAAGAGCGGAGCACGGCGATCTGCACGGCCCGGTTGCCGGTGCTTGCGAGGTGGTGGATGGTGCTCGTGGCGATGCGGTTCCGCCCCTTCTCCAGCTCGACCTCGGAGATCTCCGCGTGGCGGATCTTCTCGAGCTCCTCCTCCATCGCCGATCGGCAGACGGCGACGTCGCCCCGCACGAGCGCCAGGAAGAGGGCGGTCCCTGGTCCCCGCGTGCGATCGATGCTGCCATGGACGTCTATGGCCGATCCATCGTCCTTCACGAGCCTGCGGTAGAGCCGCGAGCTCTCGCCGTGGGTCAGCACGGACATCAGGATCTGGGTCGCGTACCACGCGCGCGTCCCGAGCTCGGGGCAGGGGAAGCACTCGTAGATCGCGGGGGCCTTGGCGTGCGGGTCGTCGAGCGTGGCGGTCCGGCTCCTCTCTTGCCGCACCGCGTCCATCGCCCTCGCGGGACGTACGCGCGGCTCCCGGCGGCTGCCGATGCTCCCGAAGTACTCCCTCGCGGTCGCGATCACGTCGGCTTCGCGCACGTCGCCGGCGACGACGAGCGTCGCGTTGTTCGGGCTGTAGTGGCGCTCCCAGAACGACTGGACGTCCGCGAGGGCCGCGCGGTCGAGGTCGTCCATCGATCCGATCACCGAGTGGGCGTAGGCCGGATCGTCCTGCGCGAGGAGATCGAGCACCTCGTGCGCCGTGCCGTAGGCCTGGTTGTCGTACCGCAGCCGCCGCTCCTCCTTCACGGTCGAGCGCTCGGTCTGGAAGTTCTCCTCCGTGATCGCAAGCGATCGCATGCGATCGGCCTCGAGCCAGAGGGGGAGCTTCCAGTGATGGCTCGGCACCGCCTCGAAGTAGACGGTGCGCTCCTTGGAGGTGAACGCGTTCAGCGTGCCGCCCGCGGCCTGCACCATCTGGAAGTGGGCGTTCCGGGGCACGTTGGCCGATCCCTGGAACATGAGGTGCTCGAACAGGTGGGCGAAGCCCGTCCGGCCCGGGTCCTCGTCCACCGATCCCACCTCGTAGCAGACCGCGGTGGCGGCGATGGGGAGCTCGTGACTCTCGGAGATCAGGAGGCGGAGCCCGTTGGGCAGAGCGTGCGACGAGATCGGAAGCTTCACGCGCGGGAGCGGCACGAGGCCGGGAATCATACCCCCGGCCGCGAGGTAGAATCTCGGGCTTTTCCGAGGAGGCGACCTCATGATCCCGACTGCCATCACGTCGTCCCGGGCCCCGGCCGCGATCGGTCCCTACTCGCAGGCGATGCGGGCCGGCGGCTTCGTGTTCTGCTCCGGGCAGGTCGCCCTCGATCCCGCCACCGGCCAGCTGGTGCCCGGCGGCGTGTCCGCCCAGACCGAGCGCGTCCTCGACAACCTCGCCGCCGTGCTGGACGAGGCCGGCAGCGGCCTCGATCTCGTGGTGAAGACGACGGTCTACCTCGCGAGCATGGCGGACTTCGCGGAGATGAACCAGGTCTACGAGCGGCGCATGCCCGGCAAGCCCGCGCGCGCCACCGTCGCGGTGAAGGAGCTGCCGCGGGCGGCCCTCGTCGAGATCGATGCCGTGGCCGTTGCGCGGCAACCATGAGCGCGCCGGACCTCGCCGCGATCGAGGCGGAAGCGATCGCCGCGGTGCGGGCCGCGGCATCCGTCGGCGAGCTCGAGGGCGTGCGGGCGCGGGTCCTGGGAAAGAAGTCCGCGCTCCAGGACGCGACGAAGGCCATCGGGACCGCCACTGCAAAGGAGCGGCCCACGCTCGGCAAGCGCATCAACGACGCGCGCGCCGCGGTCGCCGCGGCGATCGAGGCCCGCCGCGCCGAGCTCTCCGCTGGTACCGCCGATCGGCTCGCCGAGGCGCAGTGGATCGACGTCACCGAGCCCGGGACGCCGTTCTTGCGCGGGAGCCTCCATCCCGTCACGCAGGTGCAGTACGAGCTCGAGGACATCTTCACGGCCATGGGGTTCATGGTGGCCGACGGCCCCGAGGTCGAGACCGAGTACTACAACTTCGAGGCGCTGAACGTCCCGGCGCACCATCCCGCGCGGGACATGCAGGACACCTTCTGGCTCACCGACGGTAACCTCATGCGCACCCACACGTCCCCGGTCCAGGTGCGGATGATGGAGAAGCACCGGCCTCCCATTCGCACCGTGGTGCCTGGGCGCGTCTTCCGATACGAGGCGACCGACGCGTCGCACGACAACACCTTCTACCAGATGGAGGGGTTGGTGGTGGATCGCGACATCTCGGTTGCGCACCTCACCTACACGATGCGAGTCTTGCTCCGGGAGATCTTCGCGCGCGACGTCACCATCCGCCTCCGTCCGGGGTACTTCCCGTTCGTCGAGCCGGGGTTCGAGCTCGACATGCTCTGCCTCATCTGCGGCGGCCCGGGATGCTCGGTCTGCAAGCGCGTGGGGTGGGTCGAGGTGCTCCCCTGCGGGCTGGTCCACCCGCGCGTCCTGGCCTACGGCGGGATCGATCCCGGCGCCTACTCGGGCTTCGCATTCGGGCTCGGCCTCTCGCGCCTGGCGATGCTCCGCTACCAGGTCAACGACATCCGCCATCTGCTCTCGGGCGACCTCCGCTTCGCGAGGCAGTTCTGATGCGCATCTGCCTCTCCTGGATCTCCGACTTCGTCGATCTCTCGGGCCACACGCCCGAGGAGCTCGGCCGAACGCTGACCATGGGGATCGCCGAGGTGGAGGGCGTCAACGTGGACGAGGCCACCGGGGAAACGGTGCTGGTCGTCGACAACAAGTCGCTCACCCACCGGCCCGACCTCTGGGGCCACGTCGGCATCGCCCGCGAGCTCGCCGCGATCCTGGGGCGGCCGCTACGGCACCCGGTCTCCGACCCCGCGATCGCGCCGCGAGGCGACGGACCGCCGCTCTCGGTGACCGTCGAGGATCCCGACCTCTGCCCCAGGTACACGGCGGTCACGGTGGAGAACGTCGTCGTCGGTGAGAGCCCCGAGTGGCTCAAGCGACGGCTGACCTCGGTCGGGATGCGGCCCATCTCGAACCTCGTCGACCTGACCAACTACGTGATGCTCGAGCTCGGCCAGCCGCTGCACGCCTTCGACATCCGGAAGCTCGGCGGAAGCGAGATCCGCGTACGCCGCGCCCGCGACGGCGAGAGCATCGTCACCCTCGACGGCGTGGCGCGCAAGCTCACGAGGGACGATCTGCTGATCGCCGACGCCCGGCACGGCGTGGCGATCGCGGGAGTCATGGGAAGCGCCGACAGCGAGATCGAGCCCGGGACGACGACGATGGTGCTCGAGTCCGCGACCTTCCACCCGGTTGCGGCGCGCAGGACGGCGGCGCGCCTGTCGCTGCGCACCGAGGCGGTCATGCGCTTCGAGAAGAGCCTCGACCCGCGCCTGCCGCCCGTCGCCGCCCGCCGCTTCCTGGATCTCCTCGCGAAGGTGCTCCCGGAGGCGCGCGCCGTCGGGCGGTTCCACGACTCGGCGCCCGCCGACGCGCCGCTCCCGCGCATCGCGCTCTCGACCTCGTTCGCGGCGCGCCGCCTCGGGGTTGCCCTGCGACCCGAGCGCATCGACGCCATCCTGAGAAGCCTGGAGTTCAACGTGGACCGTCGCGGCGACGAGCACGCCGACGTCGAGGTCCCCTCGTTCCGCGCCACCAAGGACGTCTCGATCCAGGAGGACCTGGTCGAGGAGCTCGGACGGATCCACGGCTACGGCAACATCCCGCCCACGCCGCCGCTCTTCCCCATGGAGACGCGCAAGACCAACGAGCTCCGCGCGTTCGAGCGGCGCGTGAAGACCCACCTCGCGTCGGGCATGGGCTGCGACGAGGTGATGCTCTACTCCTTCCAGAGTAGCCGCGGCATCAAGCTCTTCTCCCTCCAGGCCGAGGGCATGATGAAGCTCGCCAATCCCCTGTCGGAGGAATCGGCCTATCTCAAGACGAGCCTGCTGCCGGACGCCCTGCTCGCGCTCGAGCGCAACGCGCTCCTCGAGCGTGTCCGCTTCTTCGAGCTCGGCCGCGTCTACCTCAAGGACGATCCCAACCGGAGGGGCGACCTGCCGCGCGAGGAGGTGCGCATTGCGGTCGTCTTCCACGACCGGCAAGGCCGCGAGGGCACCTTCGCTCAGGTGAAGGGCGCCTTCGAGGGCCTGCTTGCCCGGCTCGGCTGGCCCGCGTGCGGCTTCCTGCCCGCGGCAGCCGATCGCCTCGCCCGGGAGCCTTGGGTCCATCCCGGGCGCGCCGCGTCGCTCCTCGTTGCCGGAGCCGACGTCGGACTCGCCGCCGAGGTCCACCCGGCGGCCATGAAGGCGCTCGGCCTCAAGGGCAGCGCCGCGTTCCTCGACTTCGATCTCGGCCGTCTTCGCGCGGCCGGTCCTCGCGACATCGTCTTCCAGGAGCTCCCGCGCTACCCGGGCGTCACCATCGACATCTCGCTCCTCGCTCCGGAGCGTACGGGCGCCGAGGAGCTACGGGCGATGGCGGCCGCCCTCGGCGGAGCCCACCTCCGCGAATCGACCGTGAGCTACGTCTACCGAGGCGCGGGCCTGCCCGAAGGCAAGAAGAGCGTCACGCTTCGGCTGGCGTTCCGGTCCGACGATCGCACGCTCACCGACGCCGAGGTCCTCGCCACCCGCGATGTCATGCTCGCGGAGCTCGCCGCGCGCGGCTACCCGGTCCGGTAGGCGATTCGCTCATGAGTCCGCGAGGATCGGGCGCCCGTGGCGAGGCGCGCCGGCGACGCATCCCGTGTTGGATTCGGAGGAGGCGCAACGAAGCCAGCGGCGTCCGACACCGCGGGATCATGGTGCGTGTTTCTGATTCGGAAAACTAGCGCCGGTCGAGCCCCACTCGTCGCTGCGCGCCAGCGACTCCGAGTCCGTACTTCCGGATGCGGGAGCGCACCTGAAATCGGTTGAGCCCGAGAAGTGCCGCAGCTCGCGTTTGGTTGCCCCGTGACTTTTCGAGGGCGAGCAGCACGAGGCTGCGCTCGTGCTGGAGGATGTCGATCCCTCCGTCCGGTAGCTCGACCCTGTCCGCCCTTCTTCCGCCTCGTTGGAGGACGAACGCCTCCCTGCCGAGCGTGTCCTTGTCTTCGAGGATCAGTGCGCGCTCGATCGAGTTGCGGAGCTCTCGCACGTTGCCCGGCCAGGGATGCTCCTCGAGCGCCTGCAGCGCTTCGGGGGTCGGGGCGGCCGGTCTACGCCCGAGCTCGGTGCACGCGAGGTCGGTGAAGTGCTCGGCGAGGAGCGCGACGTCTCCGCGCCTTGCGCGGAGAGGTGGCAGCGTGACGGCGACACGCTGCAGGCGCCTGCCGAGATCGCCGCGGAACGCTCCGCGTTCGGCTTCGTGCGCGAGATCTCTCCGCGTGGAGGCGATCACGCACGCGTCGAGCGGAAGCCGCGTGGAACCGCCAAGCCGTCGGAACGACTTGGCTTCGAGCGCTCGCAGGAGCGCCGCTTGCACCGGCAGGGGTAACGTAGCGACCTCGTCGATGTAGAGCGAGCCGCCGGTAGCAAGCTCGAGGAGTCCGGCACGTTCCGACCCGGCACGACCAAAGATCTCCCCGTCGACAGCCTCGGGAGCAATCGTCGCGCAGCGCAGCACGACCAACGGACTCCCGGACCGGGAGCCATCGTGGAGGATTCGAGCGCACAGGTCCTTTCCGGTCCCCGCCTCGCCTCGAAGCAGGACCGTCGTCGGCCGGTGCGCTGCGATCTTCGCGAGGGACTTCCGGACGTCGACCATCGTCCGGGACTTGCCAACGAGATCCTCGATGCAAGCATGGGCGTGAGCGTCCGATCGCAGGCGCACCACCTCGTCGCGCAGGGCCCTGGCCTCGATCGCGCGCTTCACGAGAAGCTCCACCGCCTCGAGGTTGAGCGGCTTGTTGAGATAGTGATAGGCGCCGATCTTCATCGCATCGACGGCGCTCTCGACCGAGGAGTGGGCCGTGATGATGATGACGATGACCTCCGGGTGCGCGGCCCTGATCTTCCGGAGGACCGAGAGGCCATCGACGTCCGGTAGCTTGTAATCGAGAAGCACGAGGTCCACGCGCTGCTTGACGCAACGAAGCGTCGATGCCCCGTCCGGGGCCTCGACGACGCGGTAGCCGAGCGAGCGGAAGAGCTCGCCGAGCAGAGATCGCACAATCTCATCGTCGTCAGCGATGAGGATGCTCGGTCGGCGCACGGCAGATTCTGGATCCGTTCTTCCCACCTGGGTGGTGCGTGAAATAGTGCATTTTCGCACGGCATCATGGAAAAATAGCTCACTAAGAGTGGGTGCTAGTGTTAGAGTTGTCACAGTGAGCCTCCGGCATCGCGTTCTCTTCCGACGGTTGATCCACCCCCAAGGGCAGCTCGCGTTCGCACTCGAACGTGTGCTGGCATCGGTTCTCCGGCGCCGTGTGCAGGTTGCCCACAGGGCCCGTCGAGGCCGGGACCGCGGCCCGGTGCTCCCGACGCTGGCCGTCCGAGCGTCGTGGTGGCTCCTCCGCTTCGCGCCGCCGCCTCCCTGAACTCTCGCCGGGTAGGGGCCAGCTCGTAGCCGCGGGAGCCGCGGCAATCCACAACGGTGAGCGCGTGCGTCTCAGGGGAGTCGTCTGTACATGAGAGAAGCCACGTTGGACTCTTGGGGAATCGTCCGTCCTGCGAGGGACGCTTCGTCAACATCGATCGGTCCGCCGGCGTCGAAGCTCCGGCGGCTAGGTGACGTGGCGCGCGCCGTCACTTCGACTCAGGCGACTCTGATGGCGCTCGACGGGCGGTTCCTGCGGCGGCAGGCCCGGAGGTCCGACGGGCGAGCCACGGCTGATCGTCCGTCTGCGCAGCGTAGGGAGCTTCGGCTTCGGCTCCTGGCAAGGTGCGTTCGTGTTGGCGCGTTCGTCCTCTTCGTCGGCACTGACCGCCGCTTCACGTTCGATCCGGATACGGGCCCGGCGGCAACGCCCCTGGGCGTTTTCATTGCTGGCTACTTGGCGACGAGCCGACCGAAGCCGGCGGACGCGGCGATCGAGACCCGCCTTCCGAGGCGCTCGGACCGGCCGCGTTCGAGGGCGTGAGCTCGATGCGTGCCATCTCGAGCGTGGCGATGGACGCGACCGTCAGACCGCGTGCAACGCGGGCCACGATGTCGTCCCGGATGGGCGCGATCGGACTCGCCCTCGGATCCACGCTCCTCACGCTGTTCGCCATCGAAGCGACCCTCCGCTGGTCGGCGTGGCGCACCGAGCAACGCGCCGTCGCGATGCTCGCGAACGCAGATCCGCCTGCGATTCCGCCAGGGACCAAGGTCGAGCTTCACCAGGTGCTGGCGCCGTCCCGGCACCACGATCGGGTCTTCAAGCTTCAGAAGGGCCTGCGGCAAGCCGTGTTCTGCGGCGGCAGCTTCTCCACCAACAACCGTGGTTTTCGGGGACCCGACGTGACGGAATCCAAACCGCCGGAGACCGTCAGGATCGTGGGGATCGGAGACTCGGTGATGTTCGGATGGGGCGTCAACGATGGCGACACCTATCTGTCGCGCCTGCAGGTATCGCTCAATGCGCTCTACCCGTCGCGGCGATGGGAGACCGTCAACACGGCGGTCCCTGGGTACAGCGCCCACATGGAGGTCGCCACGCTGGAAGAGGCAGCGCTCGACCTACGGCCCGACGTCGTCATCTATGGGTACTGCATCAACGATCTCGAGCTGCCGCGTTTCCTGCAGAGACGACAGGATCACCTGACGCTCACACGGTCGTATCTGGTGGACTTCATCCGGGAGCGCCGATTCCGAGGGCGCCACTCCGCGGGAGAGGATCTCGTGGGCTTGACACGTGCGGACCGTAGGCTATGGAACGACTGCGACCCCGAGACCGTTCCGCCCGAGTACGCACACATGGTGGGCCTCGGGGCGTTGGAGCGCGCTCTCGATCGCCTCGAGGAGCTGAGCAGGACGCGTGCATTCCGAGCCGTCGTGCTCGCGCATCCGCCCGTCCTGCCTGAGCACGACGTTCTCTTGCGCGCTCGGTTCAGTGTCGTCTACACGGAGCCTCTGATCGAACGCTACCTCGAGACGCACGGGATCGAGAAGCTCGAGGAGTCCCCCCTGATCGTCGGCCACGCGTGCTCGGGACGATCCCTCGACTTGCACCCTTCTGCCGAGGGGCACGCCCTCATCTTGCAAGCTCTGCTCGATGGCGTGCGCTGGGAGGCCCTCGCGGAGCCGCAGAGCCTGGCACCCGGCTCGAGGCGATGAGCGGCTCCGTTGTTCCCGCGCGGCGCAAGACGGCGGTTGGCCCACCCTTGCTCGTGAGCGTTCTCCTGTGCTGGTTCCTCGAAGCCGAGGCGGGAGACTGTGCGGGCGCCGAGCAAGCGTTCCAGCGGTCCCTCCGCATTCGGACGAGGATTCTCGGCGGCGATCATCCGCTCGTCGCGCAGAGCCGCAACAACCTCGCCATGCTCCTCTGCGCGCAGGGAAGGCGCGTCGAGGGTCGATGCCTCCTCGAACGCGCTCTTCGCATGTCGGAGACCGCGCTAGGCCCAACTCACCCGTTCGTGCTTCAGGTCCGCGCGAATCTCTCGGCTCTCGGAGAGGTGGAGTCTGGGACCCGGAAGCCCGGTGCCGGCTGTGGTGCGCGCTGAGGCAGGCATGGAAGCGGCAGCAGAGCGCCTCGATCCACGAACGTTCCCGACGCGGGTGAGCTCGAGGCCCGGGCTTGCCCGGAAGGTCGGAGAGACGTTTCTCCTGGTGGCGCTGTCGGTTGGCATCCTGGCGGCCACGGAGGGAGCGTTTCGGGTCGCGCCCGGGATTGGCTCCGAAGAGCATGCGGCGCTCGACTTCGGGACCGCGCCTCATCAGCCCCTGTACGGCCCGACCCCGAAGACGCGTCGCAGGTCACGCTCGCGCCGTGGCTTCCGTGCCTTGCGACCGGGAACCATCCAGGAAAGTGCCCGCTGGGCGCGCTTCCCGGCGCACCGGCCCACCGGTGAGCTGCGGGTCTTTGCGGTCGGGGCCTCGAGCGTCTACGGCTACCCCTGGGGCGGAAGTGGCGTTCCCGGCGCGTCTGCAGATGATGTCCTGAACGCCGCCTGCCCGATCGGCCGATCCGGTGATCAACAGCGGCGTCCCCGCCCATGACTCCGGGCGCGTCAAGCGCGTGCTGGAAGGAGATCCTCGCCTTCGAGCCGCAGCTCGTCATCGTCTACACGGGGCACAACGAGTACCTCTGGCGCTTCGCTCACGAGAAGATCCCCTCGCTAGGATGGCGCTTTCGCCTGAGACAGCGGTTGGCGCGGCTGAGGATCTACCAGCTCCTTACGTTCGCGCTCCGCCCCGCGATCGGTGTCGCGGGATCGATCGACGCCACCGACGTGCTCAAGGAGATTCCGAAGGAGGAGAGCTTCAGCCGCCCGCGCACCGAGGAAGAGACCCGTCTGGTCGTGGAACGGTTCAGGAAGAACATCGCCGAGTCACTGCGCGCTGCGCACGAGGCGGGTGTCCCGGTCGTCATCTGCACCGTGGCCTCGCGCCTGCAGGCCGAGATCGTCCACAGTGCCCCGGCGAGCCCCGAGGAATCGGCGCGCATCGCTCCGTACCGCTCGGCGCTGGCTGCGTCCAGCTCGGAAGGCGAGCGAGAAGCCATCGCGAGGACTGCGCTCGACGCGGCTCCCGGGTATGCACCATTCTGGCAGGCACTCGGAGCGGCGCTCGAGCAGCGCGGCGCGCTCTCCGGAGCGAGAGATGCGTACGTGAAGGCGCGAGAGCTCGAGAGCAATCCAGCGCGGGGAGGACAGCCCATCAACGACGCGGTGCGTGAGATCGGGGCCCGCGAGGGGGCGACTGTGGTCGACGTCGAGCGCCTCTTTCTGGCGATGGACGACCGCGGGTGCTTCGGCGAGCAGCTCTTCGTGGATCACGTCCATCCCGATCGCGAAGGGCTCGACCGCATCGCCGTCGCCGTTGCGGATTCGGTGCGGTGGGACTCGCTGCCTCGCTGATCCGCGGGGAGGCGGAGCGTCGTGCCGCCCGTGCAGCCGCACGCCGCGGGGCGGCCGACACGAAGGAGAAGGGCGCCGGGGGCGACGAGCAGCCGTCCATGCGCGCGGCGAATGGCCCTCTTGGGTTGCACGGGCGTCTCGCTCACGGCAGCTTCCGCGCCGTGTGCGTGGCCACCTCGACCAGGTAGCGCAGGCCCTTCTCGTCGGTGACCAGCACGTCGCTTCCCTGCGCCGCGAGCGACGCGATCCAGACGTCCTGCACGTCCGTCTCGAGGCCCTGCTTGTAGGTGATCGTGTAGACCGTCACGTCCCACCTGAGCGCGCCCGTGCTCGGATCGCGGGCCTCGACCCTGGCGACGAACGCCGTGGGCGTCCCGCTCGCCGGGACCGTCTCGTGATGGGCGACGTAGGAGGTGCCGTTGAGCAGGAGCGGCTTGACGGCCGGCGGGGCGGCGCGCTTCGCGAGCGCGATGGGAGTGATCGCGGTGATCACGAACGCAACCGTGGCGAGATGGGACTTGCGCATGCCTGTGCTCCTCATTCGCAGGGAATGTACCCGAGCGCGCAGAGCTTGGCGCGCGTCTCGGGATCCATGTCGACCGCGCGCTCCGGTGTGGTGCTTCCCGCCTTGTACGCCGCGACTAGCGGATCGAGCCCGGCAACGACGTCGCCTCGGCCGGCGGAGAGGTCGTGCGCTTCGCCGGGATCGTCGAGGAGGTCGTAGAGCTCCCGGCTGTCATCGTCCGCGCCTTCGATGAGCTTGTGGCTCCACGTCCGAACGGCGTAGACCTTTCGCGGCGTGTAGTGCACCGCCGCGCTGGTGCTCTCCGAAAGGGCCGCGAAATGGACGGATCCAGCGTCGTCGGCCGCAGGGCCTTCCGGGCTCGCGGACCGCGCGATCATCGCGGCGACATCGGTCGTGACGGCGATCGCCGGGCTGATGGTCGAAGCGGTGAAGCCAGGCCCCGCGACGATGAGGGGGATGCGCAGCGACGGGTCGTAGAGATCCTCGCCGTGGCGGAAGTAGGCGTCGTGCTCCGTGAGGCTCTCGCCGTGATCGGCGAGCACGATCGTCGTCAGCCCTCGGGGCTTCTCGATCGCGGCGCGCCGCACGAGCGTCCCGAAGGCGAGGTCGGTCGCGGCGATCTCGGCCTGGTAGGCGAGCCGGGCGTCGCGCACGTCGCGGGTCGGGCGCTGCGTGAC
>JAXLQT010000001.1:0-453687 GCA_046331505.1 Acidobacteriota bacterium | reverse complement strand
GGGGCTCTCGGGACCGTCATTCTTGAACGCCGGAAGCTTGTCCTGACCCTCGTCCTGGAGAGGACCGGTGGCGAAGACGACGGCGACGGCGCCCCGGTCCTTCGCCGTGTGGACGCGGTAGCGCATCGACGAGTAGCGGCTCGGCTTCTTGCCGTCGAAGGGCGAGCCCTCGTCCCGCTCCTGGGGCTCGTAGCGCAGCATCAGCGCCACCTTCCCCTGCAGGTCGACGCCCTCGAGCTCGCGGTAGCCGATCGCGGGAGCATCGATTCCGTATCCGACGAACGCGATCTCGCCGGAGAACGATCCGGAGCTGCTGAACCCGAGAGGCATCCAGTCGGCGTCCGCCACGCCGGCCAGCGTGTTGCCGTCGCCCAGCATGACGCCCGTCTTGATCGGGAACGCCTGGCGATAGCTGCGGCCGAACGCCGGATCGAGCCCCATCTGCTCGAGCCGCTTCTCGATCCACTCTCCCGACTTCGCGAGCCCCTTCGTGCCGACGCCGCGCCCCTCCATCGCGTCGGAAGCGAGGACGGCGACGCCGTCGTGGAACTTCTTCGCGAGATCGTCGAGGTCCCCGGCGGCGCGCGCGATCGACACGACTCCGAGGACGGCGACCGCGGGCACGGCGACTCGGCGGTGGACTGTCATGGGGCGGCGATTGTATCGGCTAGAATCCTTCGTCACTCCAGGCTCCCGCGCATGTCCGACGATCTCGATCTGCTGAAGAGGCTGGTCGCCCAGGTGAGCCGCCAGGGCGATCACCACACGCTCCTCACGCGCCAGCTCAAGAAGGCGGGGATCGCGGATTCGTCTGTCCTGCCCGAACAGGCCGCGTGGGAGAAGCTCGTCAAGCTCGTCGACGACTCGTACCGCGAGAACGATCGCGATCGCTACACGCTCGAGCGATCGCTTGCGCTCTGCTCCGACGAGATGCAGGAGCTCCAGGGCAAGCTCCAGAAGCAGAACTCGGTGCTGAACCAGGTGGTGACGCGCTACGTCTCCGAGGAAGTCGCGACGGAGATCCTCAAGGACCCGGACAAGAAGCTCCAGCTCGGCGGCGAGATGATGCTGGTGAGCTACCTGCACGTGCGCATCTCCGCGCCGTCGACGCAGAAGTCGCGCGACGCGCGCCTCGTCTTCAAGACGCTGAACCGTCTCTTCCAGCACGTCGTGCCCATGGTGCTCGACGGTCACGGGACGTTCGACAAGTACCTCGGCGACGCGCTCCTCTGCTTCTTCGGGGCGCCGGTCGCCCACGACGACGACGCCTTCCGCGCCGTGCGCACCGCGGTACGCATGCGCTCGGCGATCGAGGACCTGATCGACGGGTCGCAGGATCTCCTCCGACGTCGCGACCGGGACCGCGATCGCCACCGGTTTCGGCGTGGTCGGCAACGTCGGCACCGAGCGTCTCATGAACTACACCTGCATCGGCGACGCACCGGCCACCGCCTCGCTCCTTCAGGAGCACGCGAAGCCGGGCGAGATCCTGATCTGCGCGACGACCTACGAGGCGGCGCACGAGTCGATCCGGGCGGAGCTGACGGAGCCCATCACGCTGCGCGGCAGGCACGCGCCCATCCAGGCCTACCGCGTGCTGGGCCTGAGATAGCCGCCCGCGCCGACGTCGTCGTGATCGGCGCCGGCGCCGCGGGGCTGCTCGCGGCGGCGCGCGCGGCGGAGTCCGGGGCGCGCACGCTGCTTCTCGAGAAGAACCCGCGCGCGGGCGTGAAGATCCTGATGTCGGGAGGCACGCGCTGCAACCTCACGCAGGCGACCGATGCCCGCGGCATCGCCGATGCGTTCGGGGCCCAGGGGAAGTTCCTGATGTCCCCGCTCCACGCGCTCTCGCCGGAGGAGCTCTTGGCCCTCATCGAAGCGGAAGGCGTGAAGACCAAGGTCGAGCCCACGGGCAAGGTGTTCCCGCGAAGCGATCGCGCGGCCGACGTCCTCGGCGCGCTGCTGCGCCGCCTGGAGCGGAGCGGCGCCACGCTCGCGCTGGGCGAGCCCGCCCTTCGCGTCGACCGCGACGAGGACGGCTTCGCGGTGCGGACGCCGCGTCGCGAGCTGCGCGCGCGGCGCCTGATCGTGACGACGGGTGGCCGGTCGTACCCGAGCTCCGGGACCACCGGCGATGGCTATGGGTGGATGCGCGCCCTCGGCCACACCGTGGTCACGCCGCGCCCAGCGCTCGTCCCGCTCCTTTGCGAGGCGCCCTGGGTCCGCGAGCTGCGCGGCGTCGCCCTCTCCGACGCCGAGATCGCGATCCGCGAGCGCGACGCACCCCGGCGCGCCCGTCCTCTCGCGGAGGCGCGCGGCGCGCTCCTGTTCACCCACTTCGGCCTCTCCGGGCCCGCGGTCCTGGACGTGAGCCGTGTCGTGAGCGCTCACCCGCGGCCTCGCGACCTCGTCCTGGCGTGCGAGCCGAGGGGCGCGATCCCGCGCCGCCTCGCCCGCGCACTGGACGCGATCGGAGCGCAGAGCACGCCCATCGAGCTTCCACTCGCCGGAACGCGCGGCTTCCGTAACGCCGAGGTCACCGCGGGCGGTGTCGCACTCGACGAAGTGGACTCTCGCAGCATGGCGAGCAAGCGCGTCCCCGGCCTCTACCTCGCCGGCGAGATCCTCGACGTCGATGGTCCGATCGGGGGTTACAACTTCCAGGCCGCCTTCAGCACGGGGTGGCTCGCCGGAGCGAGCGCCGCCCGCTAAGATCCATGCATGCTGCTTCCGCTCGACCGGTCACGGATGGCGGAGAGGAACCGTCTCGACGAGGCCCAGGAATGGGCGGATTCGGTGCGCATGACTCCGTTCGAGCTCAGCAGCCCCATCGAGGAGGAGTCGAGGATCTGGGTCGCGCCGCTACGCCTGCTCGTGCGCAGGTGACGCCAGGGGTCGATCGAGCGCTGACGTCGACATCTTCGACGCGGTCGGGGCAGGCGATCCTGGACCGCCGGCGGCAGGTGACCCCCTACGTCGAGGAGTGGGCGGGGCGGCTCGACGAGAGCATCGGCGGGAACGACGTCTCGGAGCGGCTCGCCGCGGCCCGCCGCAAGCTCCGGCCGTAGCCGGCAACTTCCGGATCGATATCCGGTATACCTCGTGCGAAGGCGATGAGGCTCCACCACACCCTCCCCCTGCTCGTCGCGGCCATCCTGCCGGACCTCGGCCGGGCGCAAAGCTACGCGTGGAGCCTGCGCGGCTACACCGAATTCCGGTTCTACGACTACGCCGGGGCCAGGACAGACCCGACCGAGATTGACCTCACGGTGAGGCCGCGGTTCAAGCTCTCGTTCCCGGAGAACGGCGACCTCGTGTTCGAGCCGCAGGTCGCCTATGCGTGGGGGCGCAACAACGATCTCTTCGAGGACTGGGGCGACGTCGCGACGATCGAGCGGCTCTACGCGGACGTCGACTACCCGAAGGCCTCCGTCACGTTCGGCAAGCAGGCGCTCAACTGGGGATCGGCGCTCGTCTTCAACCCGACCGACGTCTTCGACGACGTCTTCCTGCGAGACACCTGGGCCGAGAACTCGGGCCACCCGGCGCTCAAGGTGGCGGTTCCGCTGGGTCAGACGGCCGAGGTCGTCGGCCTTCTCGCGAGCGACGATCGCTTCGAGGAGGGGCTCCTCGCCGCACGA
The DNA here is from genome assembly GCA_046331505.1 of Acidobacteriota bacterium. Taxonomy (GTDB): domain Bacteria; phylum Acidobacteriota; class Vicinamibacteria; order JAXLQT01; family JAXLQT01; genus JAXLQT01. The sequence continues at coordinate 450,046 of JAXLQT010000001.1, read as the reverse complement.
GGTCGAGCCACGTTCGGCCAGACGGAGATCGCGCTCACCGCGTTCCGCGATCCCTATCGCCGCGCCGACGTCTACGGCTTCGACGTCAAGGGCGAGGCGGTGGTCGGTCTCTGGCTCGAGGCGGCGCGCACGGAGCCGTGGGACGATCGCGACGGGTTCTTCCGGGCCGTCGCCGGCACGGACTACTCGTGGAAGGTGCGCGACGGGCTCTACCTCGCGCTCCAGTACTACCACGACGAGAGCGGCTCGCGCGAGATCGCGGGTTACGACCTCGCCGCGCTGATCCGGCGGGAGCGCGCGACGCTCGCGCGGGACTACGCGACGCTGAACGGCCGGCTCACCTTTAGCCAGGACCTGACGCTCGGGACGCTGACGATCGGCAACCTCGACGACAGCTCCGTGCTCTCGACGGTCTACGGGGAGTGGACGCGCATCCCGCACGTCACCATCACCGTCGGCGGCACCTGGCTCGGGGGCAAGCCGGGAGGCGAGTTCAACCCCCCCGATATCATCGACCCCCAGGGGCTCCTTCCCACCGCGATCGCCTACGCCTGGGTGAGGTACTACTTCTGATGCAAGAACCCCTGGTCCTCCTCGAGGACATCGACAAGGAATACACGACGGGCACGGTCACCGTCGCCGCCCTCAAGGGCGTCTCCCTCTCCATCCAGCGGGGAGAGTTCCTCGCGCTCTACGGTCCGTCGGGATCGGGCAAGAGCACGCTGCTGAACGTCGTCGGCTGCCTCGATCGGCCCACGCGCGGCCGCTTCCTCCTCGGTGGGCGCGACGTCTCGACGCTCGGGCGCTCGGAGCTCTCCGCGGTGCGTCGCGACTCGCTCGGCTTCATCTTCCAGTCGTACAACCTCATCCCGGTGCTCACCGCCTACGAGAACGTCGAGCTGCCGCTGCTCCTGCACAAGACGGTCGGCGCCGCGGATCGCAAGGCGCGCGTGGAGCGCGCGCTGCTCGACGTCGGCCTGGGCGATCTCATGCACCGGCGCCCGTCCGAGCTCTCGGGTGGCCAGCAGCAGCGCGTCGCCGTGGCGCGGGCGCTGGTGAAGGAGCCGCTCCTGGTGCTGGCCGACGAGCCGACGGCGAACCTCGACAGCGAGACCGGACGCCACCTCCTGGAGAACATGCGGCAGCTCAACGAGACGCGCGGCGCGACGTTCCTCTTCTCGACCCACGACAAGATGGTGATGGGATTCGCGCGACGGCTCGTGCGGCTCCAGGACGGCAGCGTCGTGAAGGACGAGGCCAAGGGCGAGAGGACGCTCGAGGACATCACCGCGTGAACGCCCTGCTCCTCTGCCGCCTCGCGCTCCGGAACGTCTTCCGCAATGCGCGCCGGAGCCTCCTCACGGGATCGGTCGTCTTCTTCGGCGTCTTCGTCCTGATCTTCGCGCGCGGCTTCATCGACGGGCTCCAGTACGGCAGCGAGCGCGCGCAGATCGACGCGAGCTGCGCCCACCTGCGCGTCATGCCCAAGGGCGCGGACGACACGGGCTTCGACCTCCCGCTGACCCCGCGACTCGACGACGTCGGGCCGATCCTCGCGGCGGCGCAGCACGCCACTGGCGCGGAGGCCGCCACGCCGCGCATCCGTTTTTCGGCGGAGCTCACGGACGGGCGAGACTCCGTGCGCGTCGTGGCCATCGGCGCCGATCTCGATCGCGACGGGAAGGTCTTCACGATGGGGGTCGATCCGAGGCTCGTGGCCGGAGATCCGCCGGGCATCCTCATCGGGTCCGGGCTGATGACGCTCTTCGGCAAGGGTCCTGCGAACGTCGGCGATGCCTTCACGCTCGTCGCGCGAACGCCTGCCGGGGCGATCTCCGCGCTCGACTTCCTGGTCAAGGGCATCATCAACACCGGCAACCCGGCGGTCGACAACTTGCAGGTCGTGATCCCGATCGCGACGGCGCGGACGCTGCTCGCCCTGGGCCCGGCCGAGGCGACCGAGGTCGCGGTGAGGCTCCACTCGCAGCGCTCCACCGGCGCCGCCACGGCGGCGCTCTTGCGCACCGTCCCTCCCGCGATCGAAGTGCGGACCTGGATGGACGCCACCGAGGACATCCGGAACCTGATGCGCATCCGGCGCCGCGGCATGATGATCACGGTCTCCGTCATCATGGCGATCGCCGCCGCGGGCATCGCCAACACGGTGCTCATGAGCGTGTTCGAGCGCTTCCGCGAGATCGGGACCCTGATGGCCTTCGGTTATCCCGCCGGCTCCGTTCGGCTGCTCTTCTTCCTCGAAGGAGTCGGGATCGGCCTCATGGGGAGCGCCGCCGGCGTGATCGCCGGCGGATCGCTCGTCTACTACTTCGAGCGCCACGGCATCGACTTCTCGCGCTTCACGTCGTCGCCCGACTCGGTCTACCCGATGGCGACGATCATCTACACCGAGCTCACGAGCACCGGCCTCCTCTGGTCAGGTGGCTTCGGCCTCCTCATCGCGTCGCTCGCGACCATCTGGCCCGCCTGGCGCGCCGCGAAGCTCGAGCCGGTCGAGGCGCTCCGCGCATGAAGGCCCCGCTCGTCGTCCGCCTGGCGCTGCGCAACGTCACGCGTAACGTCCGCCGGAGCTTCCTCACGGGGCTATCGGTCCTGCTCTGCGTCTCGCTCCTCATCCTCGGGATCTCCTGGCTCAACGGCGTGCTCGGGACGATCGTCTCTGACTTCATCGCGCTCACGGGGCCGATCCGCGTGCTCCACAAGGAGTTCGCCCAGCGCGAGCGGCTCCTCCCCATCCACGAGAACGTCACCGGCGTGTCGGAGCTCCGCAAGGCGCTCGCCCCCGCGGCGCCCGGAGGCGTCTACCCGCGCATCACGTTCGGCGCGATGCTCCTGAAGGGCGAAGACCAGAACGCTCCGGGCATCGGACGCGGCATCCTCGTCGAGGACGGAGTCAAGAACCTGAAGATCGAGGAGCACCTCGTCGCGGGACGCATGATGACCTCCGGCCACGACGAGGTGGTCGTCGGCAAGCTCGTCGCCGACGAGCTTCACCTCGAGCCCGGCGACGAGGTGACGCTCCTCGGGAAGGGAGCGACCGACTCGATCGCGGCGGCGAACCTGGAGGTCGCCGGCATCTTCGACGCGAAGTCCGGCATGCTCAACCGCGCGTTCTACCTGGACCTCGCCGTCGCCCAGAACATCCTCGACATGGACGATGCCGCCACCGAGCTCGCGCTCTTCGGGCGGCCGCTTCTGATGCGCCGCGCGATCCCGCCCGCCGTGACGGCCGCTCTCGCCTCGCGCCCCGAGCTCGTGGCCCAGCACTGGCTCGTCTCGGGCGGTTTCGGATCGGCGTTCACCATCATCCGCTACGTCATCGGAACGATCGCCCTCATCGTGATGTTCGTCTCCGGGCTCGGCGTGCTCAACACGATGATGATGGCGGTGATGGAGCGCCGCACGGAGCTCGGCGTCCTCCTGGCCCAGGGCGCGCCGATCGGATTCGTCGTCGGCATGATCGTGCTCGAAGCGCTGGTGCTCGGTGTCGTGGGAGCCACGGGCGGCGCCGTGCTCGGATCGGCGGCCGCCTACCTCCTGGAGCTGAAGGGCGTCACGCTCGGCGACGCCACCACGCGATCCCTGCCCGTGCCCGTCAAGGACGTGATCCACGCCGACGTCAACGTCTACATCGTCACGGCGGGATTCGTCATGGGCCTTTTCGTCTCCGCCGCGGGCGCGCTCATTCCCGCAGTGCGCGCCGTGCGCATCGAGCCCGCGAAGACGTTGCGCATCGACTGAACGAGGATCCGATGAAACACACTGCCGTGTCACTGTTGCTGCTGCTCATCCCCGCAAGCGCGCCTGCCGCCGACCTCACCGCCCGGCAGCTTCTCGACCTGCTCGACAAGAACATGGTCTTCCAGACGCGCGTCAGCGACGCCAGGATGAGCATCACCAAGGACGGCAAGACGACCGAGAAGCAGCTTCACATCCAGTCCAAGGGCTACGACACCGCGTTCGTCGACTTCCTCGCCCCGCCTCGGGACAAGGGTACGCGGTACCTCAAGCTCGACAAGAACCTCTGGATGTACCTCCCCGGCGCCGAGAAGCAGGTGAAGATCTCCGGCCACATGCTGCGCCAGAGCCTCATGGGAAGCGACTTCTCCTACGAGGACATGCTCGAGTCGCCCGACCTCTCCGGCCGCTACGAGCCCACCATCGCGGGTGAGGAGCCCGTCGACGGCGTCCCGTGCATCGTGCTCGACCTCAAGGCGAAGGTCCCGGAGATCACCTACCCCGAGCGCAAGGTCTGGATCGACAAGGAGCGCTACGTCCCGATGAAGGCCGAGCTCTACGCGCCCTGACCGGAAGGTGATGAAGGAAGCTGACGCATCTTCGACATCGAAGTACCCGGCGGCCGGGGGCAAGAAGCGCTACTACCCGTCGCGCTTCCAGATGAAGAACCTGCTCCAGAAGGACACGATCACCGAGCTCCAGCTCGACAACCCGAGGTTCGACGACCCGATCCCCGACGACGTCTTCAGCCTCGCGAACCTCGGTCGGGGGAACTGATCGGTCGTCCCCCCGACCGACCAGCCAGCGGTGAGGCCCCGGACCCGGCGGCGAGCGAGCGGGCGGCTCGCCGCCAAGGGCCGGAGCTGCACCGGAGCTAGTAGTCGAGCCGCGCGCCCGCCACGATCGCCCCGTAGCTTCCGCCCGGGAACGCCTGATAGGTCGACCCGATGATCGCGAGCCCCGCGCCGTCGTACGCATAGGCCGCGACGTCGGTCGCCGCAGCGGGATCCGGCCCCGGAGCGATCGCGAGATCGTCCGCGCGGTCCTTGCCCAGGTCTGCCGCGGAGATGCTCGCGCCGTAGAACGTCGGGAACGCGACGACGTCGCAGCCGGGGAGCGCCGACACGCCCGAAGCATCGAGCTCGTAACCGCGCGCGCGAGCCTCGAAACCCGCGGTGGCTCCGGGTCCTGGGCTGGACAGGATGTCGAGAGACGCATCGCCGCGAAGGTCACCCGAGGACACGACGACACCGTACTGCGTGGTGGAGAAGGCGTTGAAGTTGACCTTCGCCATGGCCGAAACGGTCGCCCCGTCGTAGTTCCATCCGCGGACCTGCGGGCCGAAGACGACTCCCGGACCAGGGCCCGTCAGGATCTCGGCGAACGCGTCCGCGTCGAGGTCCCCCGAGGCCGGTCTTGCGCCGTAGCGCAGCGTGCCGTACGCGTAGAAGCTGACCCTTGGCACGACCGAGAGCTGGGTGCCGCCGTAGGTGAAGGCGCGAACGTGCGGCCCGAACACGGCGCCCGGTCCTGGACCGGTGACGATCTCCGCGTCGGCATCGCCGTCGATGGACCCGGCGGCGACCTCGAGCCCGAACTTGAGCGGACCGTAGGCGTAGAAGCTGACCTTCGCGATCGGGGTCCCGTCACGGCGGAATGCCCGCCCCTGCGGGCCGAACACCGAGCCCGGCCCGGGTCCCGTGACGATCTCGTCGACGGGTAGACCGTCGAGATCGTCCGCCCCGACGTTGACGCCCCACGTTCCCGCGGCGTACGCGAGGAAGCTCACCCGCCGCGCTCCGGACGCGTCGTGCACCACGACCTCGTTCGGGCTCGCGACCGCATGGCCCCGGCCGCTCGCGACGTCGGCCAGCGGCCACCTCCCGTCCTGCTTGCCGTAGACCTCCTCGTTACCGTCCCGGTCATCGTGCCAGACGACGGAGATCGCCCGGTCGTCGCTCGCGACGCTGGCTCCGGTGGATCGTCCGGGGTCGCTCGAGAGCGCCACGTCGGCCCCGAACGTGGCGCCGCCATCCATGGACTCGCGGAAGTAGACGTCGTCGCTCCCCGCGCGCTCGTCCTCCCAGACCATCATCACGTGGCGTCCTGCCGCGCTGGCGCTGGTGTGGAGCGCAGTTCCAGAACCGGTGAGCATGAGCTCGGGACCGAACGTGCTCGCCCCATCGCCCGAGTGCCGGCAGCGGAGATCGAATCCGCCCGCGCCGCTGTTGGTCCAGAACACGTTGACGTCGGCGCCGGCCACCGTCACGGAGTCCACATAGGACGCATCGGGATCGTTCGAGAGCCTCACGTCGTGACCCCAGGACGCGCCGCGGTCGGACGACGCGCGCGCATACACCTCGGGGTTGCCGTCGCGGTAGTCCACCCACGCCACGAGGACCTGATTCCCCGACGCGGCGATCGCCTTGCCGATGAACCCCTGCATCGCCGCGTCGGTCGTGAGGCGCACGTCAGGGAGCCAGGTCACCCCGGCGTCGGTGGATCGCCTGTAACGCACGTCGTAGTTGCCCCCACGCTCCTCTGTCCACGCGACGTGGACGTCCGGCCCGAAGACCGCGAGCGCCGGGTACACGCCGTTGATCTCCTGGGTCGGGTTCATGGAAACCTGGACTGCGGCGGCGAACGTGACGCCGCCATCCGTCGAGCGCGCGTAGCGCACCTGGGACAGACCGGTGCGCCAGTCCTTCCACACGACGTGGACGGTCGTCCCCGAGACCGCCACGCACGGCCAGAGCTGCCCGGCGGGATCGGCGCTGAGGTTGCGATCGGGAGACCATGTCCCGCCCCCATCCGTCGATCTCTTGAGGTAGATCTCGCCGTTACCGTCCCGGGCGTCCTGCCAGACGACGGCGCGGAGCCCGGCGGCGCCCGCGGCCAGGCTCTGCCCGTTCGTGTACGACGGCGAGCCCTCCTGGGTCAGGCGGACGTCCGGGCCCCAGGCGCCGAACGCGGCCGTCGGCGAGATCGCGATGGCGAGCAGCAGGTGGTTTCGAAGGGTCGTGGCGAGTCGCAGCATGGAGGTCCTCCCGGACGGCGATTGATGGGCCCAGGAGACCACGCACGTGTCCTCAGGAGTGTCCTCACGAAGGCGACGCGGCAGCCCTCAGCGCGCGTCCGGCGACGCGACCTCGCCGCGGGTCACCAGCGCGCGTGTCCCGCGGCGCGGAACGGCGCCGAGCTCGTCCTTCAGCCGGCGCGCGAGCGATCCGAGCTCCGCGCGCGCGTCGGCCCGCCGACCCAGCCCCACGAGCGCCGCGATCCGCAGGTGCGCTCCGTCCTCGTCCAGCTCGTCGGCGGCGAGAAGCGCCGCGGCGTGCGCGAGACACTCCTCGAAGTCCTTGCCCTCGAGCGCGCTCGCACCGAGCCGGCGGAGAGCGTGGCGACGCGAGAGGGCGAGCGTCTCGCGCCGCGCGGTGATCCACGGCGCATCGCGCCCCGGCAAGAGCTGCCCGGCGCGGACGACCGCACCTTCGCTCCCGGGACGTTCCAGCTCGATCGCGTCCACCCAGATCCCATGCTCCGGTGCGAGCCCGTAGCGTCCGGCCTCGTGGCGGACCAGAGCGCGGAGCTCCGGCGCGGCCTTGCGGATCTCCCAGAGCGCGTTCCGGAACAGCTTGTGCGCCGCCTCCGCGGTGCTCTCGGGCCAGGCCCACGCGGCGATCTCCTGCCATCCCGCATCCACGCGCGGATGGAGGAGGAAGTAGGCGAGCACGGATTGTGTCTGCCGCCGAGACAGCTTTCGCGTGATGTCCCTCCCGCGGCAGAGCAGCCGGAATCCCCCGAGGAGCTCGACGGCCAGCGGAGCCTCGTGCCGCGGATCGGCGCGAGGTCCGGAGCCCGCCGCCATCCTCAACGCGCGAAGACCCCAGCGGCTCCGAGCTCGTCGCCCGCGGCGCGCGCGCGCTCGGGCGAGGCGCGCGCCCGCGGGATCCCGGCGCCGGAGTATCCGCGCCTGCCGCGAACAGCCCGAGCATCTCCCCGAGCCCAGCCGGCCCTGCGGCTCGACGCCGAGGCGGTCGCGGCGGTGTCCCGCGCGCCCCGGCGTCCCTCGGCGGCCGCGAGGAGCGCGGCCTCCGTCGAGACCGTGGCCCGCTCGAACGCCGTCTCCCCGTCCCGCGCCGCGGCCATCAACGCGTCGACCTCTCGCATCCGTTCTGGGCGCGAAATCCGCCGCTCGCCCGACCGTGGCGAGCTCGCGCGCTGCCGTGCGTTCCATGCGCGCGAAGCCGAGCGCCCTGTAAAGGCGGCGGGCATCCTCGAGCTCGCGCGCGGCGTCGCCCCACGCCCGCCGCATGCCGAGGATCGATGCTCGCCCGAGAGACAGCGCCGCCTCCGACCACGGGTCGTCGCGGCCCTCGCAGAGGCGCGCACCCGCCTCGAGCGCCCGCTCCGCCGACCCGAGGTCGCCGGCATCGCACGCCGCGCGGACGACGTTTCCGTAGGAGACGCCGATCTTGAAGCGATACGTCGCGCCCGGACGATCGAGCACGGAACGAAGGGCGCCGAGCGCTTGCCGCACCTCGCCGCGACGCATGTGCAGCGACGCCACGTTGTTGGCCGCCGTGAGGTGCTCGACCGGGTCGCTGCTCGCGGCGACCGCGATGCTCGCGGCCCGGAGGTTCTCCTCGGCCGTCGCGAGATCGCCCACCTGCATCGCCGCCAGTCCGATGAGGCTCCGCACCGCTCCGCGGTCCTCGCGCGGGCCGTTGCGCGGAAGGGCACGCAGGGCGCGCCGGAGCGGCCGGAGCGCCTCGCGCGGCGCTCCCTTCGTCCATGCGATGACCCCGAGGATCCGGAGCGCCCGAGCGGTGCGCCTCGGATCCTGCGGTCGGATGCGGAGCACGGCGCGGCACGCGGCTTCGGCCTCGACCAGACGCCCCAGCTCGCGAAGCACTTCGGCCTCGATCATGCGGAGATCGGCGCTGCGAGCACGCAGCGAGGCAGGCAGCGACTCGAGCCATCGCCACACCGTGGCGGACCTCGCCCCGCGGAGCAGCGCCGGAGCCACGTGGACGATCCGGCGCGCCGCGAGGGCACCTTCCCCGGCCGCGATGCGATGGTCGATGGCGAGATCCTCCCTCCCGATCGCGGCGAAGTGACGCGCTGCGCGGACGTTGGCGCGCGACGCCTCGCGACGCGGAAGACGCTTCACGAGCGCCGCACGCAGGAGCGCGTGGCATCGATAGGCCTCGACGCCGGTACGCATCACGAAGACGTTGTGGCGCTCGAGATCGGCGAGCACGGCCGCCGAGCCGTGGCTGCGCGTCACCGCATCGCAGGACGACGGCGTCAGCGTCGAGAGGACCGACGTAAGCTCGAGGAACCGCCGCGCGCTCTCGCTCTCCCGCGCGAGCACCTCGTGCAGGAAGTACTCGAAGACCGGTGCTCCCTCGACCGGGCAGCGGTCCAGCGCCGCGCCGATGGACATTCCCTCGAGCTCCGCCATCTGACGCGCGAGCTGGATGCCGGCGATCCACCCTTCGCACCGCGCGGCTACCTCGTCGGGGGCTTCCACGTCCGGGAGCAGCTCCTCCACCTCGCTCTGGGTGAAGCGCAGATCGTCCCTGGTGATCTCGCAGAGCTCCCGGCGCGCCCGTAGCCTCGGAACGCTCGATAGCGCGGGGATGCCGCGGGAGGCGATGGCGATGGGAGCATCCCGTGCTGCCCGAGTAAGCACGACGTCGATCGCGCGGAGCACGGGGCTTCCCGCGGGGCCGAGCTCGTGGAAGTCGTCGAACGCCAGGAGCAGGCGCCGGCCGGCGGGCACGGCATCGATGAGGGCTCCGAGACGCTCCGCCGGCTCGCAAAGCGACCCCGCCGCCATGAGCTGGTCGAGGCGCGGCCTCAGATCCGGGAACGTCTCTCCGAGCTGCCGGGCGATGCGTGCGACGAAGACCGTGGGGTCGGCGTCCTCCGCGTGCAGGCCGTAGTAGATCGCGGGCTTCGCTCGGGCCTCGAGCCACTGGAGAAGAAGGGTGGTCTTTCCGTAGCCGGCGTCGGCACGCAGGAGGACGAGCCTGCGGTCCTCGCTGCCGAGGAGCCGCGAGAGGAGCCGGGTCCGGTGCATCGTCTCCTCCTTCGGCGCCGGGGGCCGGGACGATCCGCGGCGGGCCTGGGACTCGGACGGCGCCATTGCAGGAGGATACCGTGCGACCGCGGACCCGCAGGAGCCGTCAAGGCGCAGGAACGCTGATCTGTCGCACCGCCGTCACGGCTCCTTTCGCTCCTTGGGCTTGTAGCCCGCGGCGTCGAGCTTCTTGATCGCGTCCTCGGCGATGCGCCGGCCCCACTGCTCTCCCGCGCCCATGCACTCCTGCATGATCTGCGGCATCACCTGGGTGACCTTCTTGCCGAGCGGGCTCTCGTTGAACGCGATGAGCTGCTTGATCTCGTCGTGGGTGAGGTACTTGTCGTAAACCGGCACGGCAAGGGCGACGAGCTCGTCGGGGTGAATGCCCGCGCGAAACTCCGTCCAGAACGTCTCGGGCACGTCGGGCATCGCCTGCTTCATGTTGACCATCATGCGGTCCATCACCTGGATGCCGATCTGACCGGCGCCGGTCATCTCCATCAGACGCCGGATGTCCTTGACCTTCGCCTCGTGGGCGGCATCCTCCGGAGGCGGCGCGGCAAGCGCGTAACTTCCGGACCCGACAACGAGCCCGACGATGGCGGCAATGTGTCTCATGGTGTCTCCTTGAACGCGTGAGTGGCGAGATCACGAATAGACGAACGACGGGGGCTCGCTCCTCAGGGAAGGAGCTTGCGCATGGCGATCGCGACCTGGGCCGCGATGACGAGGGCCGGCAGGATCGCGGCGAAGGCCGCGCGCGCCAGGGACACCGGAACTGGGTTGCCCCGATCGTCGAGCCTGGCGCCGCTCGGCAGGTCGTCGGCGAGGAAGATGCGCGACGGATCCTCGGGGTCGTAGAGGAGCACCTCTTCGGCGTCGTCCTCGAGCCTCTCGCAGAGGTGCGTGCTCACCGAGCCCTGTTGCCGGGTCCCCCGAGCGTCGGGGAAACCGAAGGTGAGCTCGTACACGGTCCGGCCGTTGATGCGCAGGTTCGTCGGTCGCCTGTCCACGAGCTTCGCGAGCGCGAGCTCGCCCTGGGCGAGAAGGCGGCTCGCCTTGCGGCCGCGGGACGCGCCGAATGCAACGAGACCCAGTCCGATGAACGGGAAGACGAGGACGATGGCGCCGCCCGGGCCGAACGGCGAGCTGCGGAGCCCCTGGGCCTTGCTCAGGTACGGAAGGACGCGGGAGTAATCGACGGTCACCTCGTCGCCGTCCGGCAGGCTCGCGCCGGTCGCATAGGCACGGCCCTCGTGCTGGCGATCCAGAGCGTCCGTGTAGCGGTAGGACATGCGGTAGACGTCGACCCCGTTCTCCGAGCCCACCTCCCGCGCGTCGCCCTCGATGCGGGCGCTGACACGAGAAGTCCCGGCGAGCCCGGCAACCACGAAGACGAGATCGTTGACCGGGAAGAAGATCCAGAAGAAGAGCGAGGTGAACGCGACCACGCCGAATCCGATCTGCGTGACGCCCGTCCCGAATAGGAGCACCAGGCGCGTCGAGACCGGCAGGTCTCGCGGTGGCCGCGAGAGCGCGTTCATCGAATGCGATCCTGCGTCACGGGAACGTCGCACCCTGCGTCGCGCCGGAACGCGTCTCTCGATCATATGAGCGGTCGCGCTGGCGGTGGCGCTCCATGACCTCGTCGCCGACCCGGTCCGCCCGCGTCTCGAAGTCGTCGCACGTCTCCTGAGCACCGATCTGCTCCAGGGCCACCTTCACCTCGCGCGCGCCGTCGATCCCGTTCTGGGCGTGACCGTCCTCGTGCGTCTCGAGCGCAGCCAGGTAGGTCCGCCACTTCCGGACCAGGTCGTCCGGCGTCCCGGGAGGCGGATCCCAGCGCGGGAGCGTCTCGACGATCCGCACCTTCACGGTCACGCGCCCCGAGGCGCAGCCGTCCCCCCGGCGCTCGTACGGATACTCCCAGGTGACGTTCCACGTCGTGTAGGCGTCGTGGCGCACGCCCTCCTTGTCCAGAGGTCCTTTCCGATCGAGCTCGGCGCGCAGCTCCCTCGCGCTGGATCCTTCGATGACGTACTCCTCCCGCTCTGTGTCGACCGCGGGACCGCCGGCCATCACCCACGAAGCCATCGACGCGGCGGCGAGGAACGCGGCGGCGGCTCGCCTGCAGGTTCGGGACGCGCCGGGCGCGGACATGCGCCGATCTTACGCGCGCCGATCCGGCAGGCCGCGAGGGTCGTATATCCTTGCGAGGCTTGGACGTGCTGCCCTTCCCCCGACGCGCCGTCATCCTGTTCTCCCGTTCGCCGCGCGAGGAGGAAGCCGCGAAGCACCTCCCGCAGGTCGGCTTCGGTGCCCGTGGGTTGTTCTCGGAGACGCGCCGGCGCCTCGCCGGGGAGATCGCGCGGGGGCTCCCCGAGACGAGGCTCCTCCTGGCGGGCGGTGGCGAGCTCCCGGAGGGCGCCCTGCGCCTCGTCCAGCACGGTGACACGTTCGCCGAGCGGGTCGACAACGCCTTGAGGGACGCGGCAGAGCTGGGATTCCAGGAGATCGTGCTGATCGCGGGCGACGTGCCCGGGCTGCGCGCCTTCCACCTCCACGCGGCGTTCGCGGCGCTCTCGGATCGCCGCATCGCGCTCGGCCCATCCCCCGACGGCGGGGTCTACCTCATCGGCCTTCGCGCCGAGGCGCAAGACCTCGTCGAAGGCGTCCGCTGGCGTACCCCGCACGTCCTCTCCGATCTCAGACGACGGGCGGCGCTGCGCGGGTGCCCGGCGGTGGTGCTCGCGCCGCTGCGCGACATCGACAGCCGCCTCGATCTGCCGCTGCTCTTGAGCGACCCCGAGCTCGACCTTCGCTCCCGCTCAATCGTCCGATCGCTCGTCCACACCGAGACCCCGCCGCGACCGCCCCGCCTCGAGGCGCGGCCGCTCCAGGGCGCGACGATTGACCGCCCGATCCGCGGTCCGCCGCCTCCGGATCCGGGGTACACGACCACCGTGTGATCCGGCGGGCATCTCGCCCGCCGAGAACGTCAGCGCCAGGAGGCTTTCATGCTCGTGCTCGCCGAGCGCACTCCTCTTTTCGTCCCCGATCTCCATCTCTTCCAGCAGGACGACGTGACCTACGCCGTCGACGGCGACGCGCCCAACTGGGTTGCCGTCGACGCGCGCGGCGCCGACATCCTCGACCGGATCGCCGCGGCGGGTACGGCGGGATCGCCGGCGACGTTCGGTGCGCTCGTCGCTCGCTACGCCGGGGACCATCAGCTCGAGGCCGGGAAGGCGTGGCTTCACGTCCACGACTTCCTCAAGGCGCTCGATCGCGCGCAGATGCTCGCCGAGGCGCCGTTCGCCCGGCCTCCCTATCCAGGGCGCTCGTCGCTCATCGAGCCGGACGGGCTGCGCGAGCTGTGGCTTCAGATCAACAACGCCTGCAACCTCGAGTGCACGCACTGCCTCGTGTCGTCCGGTCCGGGCGGAGCACCCGGCGTCGACGAGGCCGCGCTCGTCCGCCTCCTCGATCGGGCCCGCGAGCTCGGGATGGAGCGCCTCTACGTCACCGGCGGCGAGCCCTTCCTACGGAAGGACATCTTCCGCATCGCGGACCGCGTGACGAAGGACCACGGCGCGGAGCTCATCATCTTGACCAATGCGACCGTCTTCACCGGCGCGATCCGCCGCGGGCTCGAATCCATGGACCGCGCGCGCGTGAAGATGCAGGTCAGCATCGACGGGGCGAGGCCCGAGACCAACGATCCGATCCGCGGCCTCGGGACCTTCGCGAAGGCGCTCGACGGGGCGAAGCTCCTCGCGGACCTCGGCTTCGACGTGTCCCTCACCACCGTGACGACCGAGCAGAACCTCGGCGAGCTCCACGAGATCCCGGCGATCGTCAAGCGCGTCGGCGCGCGGAGCCAGCACCTGATGTGGAGCCACAAGCGCGGGCGCGCGGTGGAGAGCGGCAACGGCTTCTTCCCGGAGCACGGCGCGCTCGCGGCAGCGGTCGCGCGCACCGTGGCGGCCGCGGCGTCCGAGGGAACCACCCTCGACAACCTCGAGGCGGTGAAGCGCCGCGTCAACGGCGTTCCCGGCGTGAAGTACGACCTCGGCAACGCCGGATGGGACTCGATCTGCGTCTACGCCGACGGAAAGGTGTACCCGTCCGCCGCGCTCGCGGGAGAGGACGGCGTCCTCTGCGGCGACGTCACCCGGCAGGACCTCGGCGACGTCCTCGCCACCTCGCCCGTCGTGCGCGCGCTCCGCGACGCGACGCTCGCGAAGAAGGCACATCTCGCGGGCGACCCGTTCCGCTTCTTCACCGGTGGCGGCGACCTCGAGCACGCCTACTGCTTCACGGGCGACTTCCACGGCGCCGACCCCTACTACCCGATCTCCGTCGAGCTGACGAGGATGGTGATGACCGAGCTCGGGGAGGAGAAGCGCGCGCGGCGCAACCAGCGCTCGGGTTACGACGCCCCTCTCCTGCTCCACGCCATGGGCCAGGGCGCCGTCGCGTGCGGCACCGCGGACGGCGCGGCGGCCGAGAAGCCGGTGCTGACGCTCCACAGCAACTGCGTGCTGTCGTTCGACGTCGACAAGCCACGCGCCAAGGTGCGGGAGTTCTACGGCGCGGCCGCGGAGAAGCCCGTGGCGGCCCTCTGCTGCCCGACGAAGTACGACGACAGCGCCATCGCCCACATCCCGAAGGACGTCATCGATCGCTTCTACGGCTGCGGATCGCCGATGACGACGGCGGGCATCAAGCCGGGCGAGACCGTCGTCGATCTCGGCTCGGGCGCAGGCATCGACGTCTTCATCGCCGCGAAGCTCGTCGGACGCGAGGGCAGGGCCATCGGCGTCGACATGACCGATCGCATGCTCTCGGTCGCGCACGAGAACAAGCCGAAGGTGGCCGAGGCGCTGGGCTATGACGCGGTCGAGTTCCGGGAGGGCTTCCTCGAGAAGATCCCGGTCGCGTCGAGGACGGTGGATCTGGTCACGAGCAACTGCGTCGTGAACCTGTCGCCGGACAAGCCGCGGGTCTTCGAGGAGATCTGGCGGATCCTGAAGGACCACGGCCGCATCGTCATCTCCGACATCGTCTCCGAGACCGACGTGCCCCCGCACCTGAAGGTCAACCCGCAGCTCTGGGGTGAGTGCCTCGTGGGCGCGCTGACGCAGGAGCAGTTCCTCGCGGAGCTCGAGCGCGCGGGCTTCTACGGTCTCGAGGTGCTCTCGAAGACCTACTGGCAGGACGTCGAGGGCTACCCGTTCTTCTCCGTGACGGTGCGGGGCTACAAGTTCGAGAAGACGGCGGGCTGCATCTTCAAGGGGCACCGCGCCGTCTACCTCGGACCGGGCAAGGCCTTCGTCGACGAGGAGGGCCATCAGTTCCCGCGCAACGAGCCCTACGAGGTCTGCACCGACACCGTCGCCAAGCTTTCCCACGCGCCCTACAGCGCCTTCTTCGCGATCCTCGAGCCGGGCGAGGAACGGGCCGGCTACGCATGCTGCGCGCCCGGCAGCGAAGGGACCTGTTGCTGACGCGCGCCGCGCGCGGGCTCGACCCGATCCGCGCGTTGTCGCTGGCGGCGACGGCCATCGTCCTCGCGGTGGTCGGGGGGATCGCTATCTACCTCGGCTTGGCGAGCATCCCGGCGATCCGGCGCGAGGGGCTCGCGCTCTTCACCGGGACGCACTGGTCCTACCGGCGCGAGACGTTCGGCGCCGCCGCGATGATCTACGGCACGGGCATCGTCTCGGCGATCGCGATCGCGATCGCGGCACCGCTCGGCCTCGCGTGCGCGATCTTCACGAGCGAGGTCTGCCCCCAGCGGCTACGCCTCCTCGCCAAGGTGGCGATCGAGCTCCTCGCCGGCATCCCGAGCGTGGTCTACGGCCTCTTCGGCATCCTCGTCCTCCGGGGAGTGATGGCGCGGCTCCTCGGAACGTCTGGAGACTCCCTCCTCACGGCGGGCGTCCTGCTCGCCATCATGGTCCTCCCCACGATGGCGTCGCTCTCGGATGACGCGCTCCAGTCGGTGCCGGCGCGCGTTCGTGACGCGGCGCGGGGGCTTGGCCTGACGCGGGCGGAGACGGTCCTCGGGACCGTCCTGCCCCAGGCGTTCGCCGGGATCGTGAGCGCGCTCCTTCTCGGGCTCGGACGAGCGCTCGGCGAAACGATTGCGGTCTTCCTCGTGGTCGGGCGTGCCGACAACCGCTGGCCAGCTTCGCTCGCGTCGCTCGCTCCGGTCCTGGACGCGGGGCAGACCTTGACGTCGAAGCTGGGCGGCGCCGAAACCAACATCGCCATGGGCAACGCCCTTCACACCTCGGCCCTGATGGCGCTCGGGCTCACGCTCCTTCTCGCCACCTTCGCGCTCGCCACCGGCGCGCAGCTCCTGCGAGGGCGGATCGGAGCGCACCGGTGAGGCGCCGTCTCGCGGACCGGGCGTTCACGCTGGCGATCGTCTCGTCGGCGATCCTCGTCCTGGGGATCCTCGCGACGATCGCCGGCAGCGTCCTTGCGCGCGGCGCCGGCGCCGTCACCTTCACCTTCCTCACCGAGCAGATCCGCTCCGTCGGCGCGGAGGGCGGCGTCTTCTATCACCTCGCCGGCACGCTCATACTGGTCGCGACGGCTGCGGCCGTCGCGGTCCCGCTGAGCACGGGCCTGGCGCTCACGTCGGAGGTCTACGTGAGCGGTGGCAGGCGCCGCCAGATCCTCGAGGGCACGCTCCATGCCCTGAACGCCATCCCCTCGATCGTCTTCGGGCTCGCGGGCCTCGCGTTCTTCGTGGTGCTGCTCGGCTGGAAGAAGTCGTGGCTCGCGGGCGGGATCGTCCTCGGGATCATGATCGTCCCCACGGTGACCGTCGCCCTCGTGGAGAAGCTCCGCGCGATCCCGCGCGCCACGATCGAGGCCGCGCGGGGCCTCGGCCTGCCGCTTCCAGCCCTCGTCACCACCGTGCTGCTCCCGCAGGCCGCATCGGGTCTGGTCACCGGAACGCTCTTGGGGCTGGCGCGCGCGGCGGGTGAGACGGCTCCCATCATGTTCACGGCCGTCATCTTCGCGGGCGCCACGATCCCCCATGGGATCGCCGACAGCCCGGTGCTCGCCCTTCCGTACCACATCTTCGTGATGAGCCAGGACTCCTACGACCCGCGCGTCGCGAGCAAGGTCTGGGGTACGGCCGTGGTCCTCCTCGGGCTGGTCTCGCTCGCAGCGATCGCGGCGCTTCCCTATCGCATGCGCATCCACGAGGAGGCACGCCATGCCTGACGCCTTGCTGTCGATCAAGGACGTCGGCGTGAGGAGCACCGTGGATGGTCACGCGATCCTGCGCGCCGTCTTCCTCGACGTCGCAGACCGGCAAGTGACGGGCATCATCGGTCCCTCGGGCGCCGGCAAGTCGACGCTCCTTCGCTGCATCAACCGCCTTCTCGAGCTCTCCCCGACGCTCGCGATGACCGGGAAGATCCTCTTTCGAGGAACGGACGTGCGGACGATACCGGCCGACACGCTGCGCCAGAGGATCGGCATCGTCTTCCAGCAACCCGTCACGTTCCCCGGATCGATCCAGCGCAACGTGGTGTTCGCCGCGCGAAAGCTCGGCCTGGTGACGCGCCGCAACGAGGACGAGGCGGTCGAACGCTGCCTCCGGGACGCCGGGCTCTGGAACGAGGTGAAGGACCGCCTCGATCGACCGGCGCTCACGCTCTCGGCGGGCCAGCAGCAGCGCCTCGCCGTCGCGCGCACCCTGGCGGGCGAGCCGGAAGTTCTCCTCATGGACGAGCCCACGTCCTCCCTCGACGCCGCGTCGACGGCCGCGCTGGAGGAGACGATCGCGCGGCTGCGCGCCACCAGGGCAATCGTGCTCGTGACGCACCATCTCGAGCAGGCGCGCCGCCTCTGCGACTGGGTGGCCTGCATCTGCCGCCACGACGACGTGGGCGAGCTGGTCGAAGCCGACCGCTGCGAAGTGATCTTCGAGTCGCCCGCCAATCCCGAGACCGCGGCCTGCGTGGGGCTCGGTGGGACCTAGTCCACGAAACGAGGCGCGCGGGGGTTTCGCCCGCCATCCGCCGAGACAGCGACACCGGCGACGGCGAGCGCGGCCAGGAGGCCGGTGAACAGACCGACGCGGAAGCTCGCCGGCGCGTAGACGAGCCGCACGCGCGATCGTCCCGCCTCGAGGGCGACGCCCTCCTCGCCAAGAGGAGTGGCTCGCTCCTCTCCGCGCGCGTTCACGACCGCGGTCCATCCGGCGTACCACTTCGTCGAGACGAGGAGGCGGGTCGCCGCCGCCGGCGTGACCTGGAGCTCGACGTGCGTCGGCGTCTCGGCGACGATGGTCAGGGAGCCGCGGGGATCGGCGAGGCCGAACCGGGGCACGGCCGCATCGTCGCGACGGAGAACGATGCCGTCGACGTCCGCCACGATCTTCAAGCGCTCGCGTTCGTAAGACGGGTCGACCAGCAGGGCGCTCCGGGCGGCGACGGCCGTCTACGAAGAGCGGACCCTCGCCGGACGTCGCCACGAGTGCCACTGGAGCGTCGACCACGGCGTCATCGCGGCGATCGATCTGCAGGTAGACGGGGCGCGTTGCGGCGATCCACGCCGGCGGCTCGATCGTCGCGGTGAGCCAGGAGGCGTCGTCGCCCGATTCGAGCGCCCCTTCCCAGAGAAGGGGCCCGAACGGACGTCCCAGCCGGATCTGCGCCCGTAGCCCTCCCGACCCGGGCGGCACGACGGCGCCGACGCGGACGGCTCCGAGGTAACCCGTCTCGGTCCGCAGCACCTGCTGCACGCACGATCCCTCCGAGACGACGATGCCATCCGTACCGCCTTCGATCGAGGGCGCCCGCGGGGGCGCTCGCCGCGGCTCCGCGACGATCCGCGCGCCGAGCGCCCTCGAGAGCGGGCTCGGCAGGGCGCCGAGCCGCCCGAACTGACTGCGGTTTCCCTCGGCGACCATCGCGCTGACGATGGCGGCGGGGCTGATCGCGTCGTAGACGCGCGCGTCCGGCAGCGCGTACACCGTCGCCACGTCGGGCGCGAGGAGCTCGCCCGCGGCGACGAAGCGATCCAGTGGTCCGAGGCTCCCGCGTAGCGCGGCAACGACCGGCGTCTCGGGGAAGAGGTCGGCGGGCCGCGTCCAGGGATTGAATCGGGCCAGGCTCGCGCCGCGTTCGGCAACGAGGGCGAGGACGACGATCGGCGCGGCACGACTCCGTAGCGCGGCGACCGCGACCAGCGCGGCGGCGCACGCGAGGTACCACCCGATCGCTACGGGGAGCGCGCGCGGCCCGAGCATCCTCGAGATCGGGATCGGCGCGGCGAGCGCGGCCAGAGCAACGAGGGCCTGTCCGATCCGGCGTTCGCGTAGGAGGCCATCGGCGCCAAGGCCGGCGAGGAGCGAGACGGCGAGCACGGGA
Organism: Acidobacteriota bacterium; assembly: GCA_046331505.1. Classification (GTDB taxonomy): domain Bacteria; phylum Acidobacteriota; class Vicinamibacteria; order JAXLQT01; family JAXLQT01; genus JAXLQT01. Next base: position 430,795 of record JAXLQT010000001.1, on the reverse strand, counting down.
AGGACCAGGAGCCTCCCTGCGTGCATCATCTTCAGGACGGGAAGACGCCAGACGAGCCGCGAGACGGGATGGCTCGCGATGGCGGCGACCGCGATGGCGACCAGGCACCAGAGCCGCCGCACGACAGGCGACCGGGCGGCCGACGCCGCAAGGACGAGCGTCAGCGGGCCGAGGTAGGCCATCACCAGGGACATCGGGTCGAGCCCGCGAGCGATCATCCCCTCGGCGCGACTTCCGTAGGCGCCGTCGACCAGCGCGAGGAGATGGCGTGGATCGCGCAGCAGCGAGACGGCGCCGACGCCCGCGCTCATCGCGAGCTGACCGAAGCCGCGGCTCTGCGCCAGGTACTCCGCTCCGGGCAGGATCATCGGGGCCGACAGGCCGACGCCGAGCGCGAGCACGAGGAGGAGGCGGCAGATCCGTTCGCGCCGTGACGCGCGCGACGCCACGACGGCACACGATGCGAGCGCCCACAGGATCGGCAAGTACTCGAAGTGCCCTGCGAACGCCGAGAGGGCGAGGACGATCGCGAGGCTCGCGCGCCGGCGCGGGTGGAGGGCGACGGCCAGGAGGAGCGGCACGTGAGTGAACACGGCGCCGACGGGATAGGACAGCCAGACGACGACCGCGCCCGAAAGCGAGAAGGATGCCGCGGCCACGGTCGCTCCGATCCGGCCGCAACCCACGTTGCGAGCCAGGACGAACGTCCCGCCGAACGCCAGGAGCCAGCGGAGCATCGCGACGACCAGGAGCGATGCTCGCCACGGGACGAGGGCGGAGAGGAGCGTGAACGGGTGGAGCATCGCCGACTGCTCGTTGGCGAGGAACGGCACGCCGGCACCCGCGTAGGGGTTCCAGAGCCCGATCCTCCCGGCGCGAAGCTCGCGGCTCGCGTGGCAGAGGAACGGCAGGAGCGCCATCTCGATGTCGCCGAGCGCTCTGGTGGCACGCGCCTCCTGGAGCGCGCCCGGAACGCTGCCGCTCAGATGCCCTCCCAGGACGCGGCCGGAGAGTGCCGGGAAGAAGAGCGCGAGCCCCGCGGCGACGGCAAGGAGCGCGACCATGCTCGCGGGCTCCTCCGGATGCAGCGGCGCTCCCTGGCTGACGTGGTCGCGCGCCGGCGTCACTCGCCTTCGCCGAGGGCGGGCGGCACCGCGGCGTCGAACGTCATCGCGAGACCCTCGGCAAACGATGCCTCATACCCCACGTCTTCGAGCGCCGCGCGCGGGCGAGGAACGCATCGCGCGACTCTTGCCCCCCTCCCGAGAGACGGTAGCCGAGGGCTTCGCGAGGATCAGGCTCTGGGCACGGTAGGCGCGCGCCGAGCAGCTGCTCCAGATCGGTCACGCCGCGGCGGCCCTGGTGACGCTTGTCTGCCGCGGCGGGTTTCGGATGAGTGCCATGGCTCACATCCTTGTCCCCTTGGGATGACGCTAAGATAACCCAATGCTCCGGCCGGCCATCACGGCCCTCATTGCCCACACCCAGCGGGACGTGGTGGACCTCCTGGCCGAGAAGCTCCAGGCCGAAGCGTGCCTGGTGATGGCCGCCTCGTGCGGCAAGGAGGCGCTCGAGCTCCTCGGGAAGCACGACTTCCAGGTCGTCCTCGTGGAGCAGCGCCTGCCCGACATCTCGGGCGCGGAGCTGAAGCGCGCGGTGGTCGACCGCCATCCGCTCCTTCCGGTCATCGTGCTCGAGAACTTCAAGAGCATCCGGACCAGCGAGGACATGATGCGGTTCGGCACGTCGGACTTCATCATGGACGCGGCCGAGCTGATCGATCTCTCGCAGCGTCTCGCGGGTGGGCGCGTGCGGATCGACGACCGTCTCTACGCGCAGCCCGAGCTCCAGAATTTCCTGACGAACCTCATCCTGACCTTCACCGAGATGGTCGGGCGCGTGGTGCCCGCGTTCGGGCCGAACCAGGCGGACAAGCGCGAGGTCGCGGTCGACGTGGCGCGGCGCATGGGGCTTCCCGAGCGCACCGTTCACGACGTCGGCATCGCGGCGCTCCTCTACGACGTGGGCAAGGTGAAGATCAGCGAGTTCCTCCTGAGCAAGGAGCAGGAGCTCTCTCACGACGAGGAGCTGAACCTCCACAACCACTGCCACTGGTCGCTCCAGATCCTCGAGCGGCTGGGGCTGCCGGAGCGCATCCAGCAGATCGTGCTCCATCATCACGAGAACTACGACGGGACCGGCTATCCCCAAAAGCTCTCGGGACGGGGCATCCCGATCGGGTCGCGCATCATCACGGCGGTCGACTCGTTCTTCGCGATGATCGCGCCGCGCGCCTACCGCGAGCCGAGGAGCGAGAAGGACGCCCTCCAGGAGCTGATGCGCGCCGCGGGGACGCAGTTCGACCCCGAGGTGGTGGAGCACTTCGTGAAGTCGATCGAGGAGCGCTACCACCAGCAGGGCGAGGTGTTCCGCAAGGACATCGCCGTGATCGACGACGACCAGGGCGCGCTCGAGCTCCTGCGCTACAACTTCGAGCGCGAGGGCTACACCGTCCGCCTCTTCCACAAGGCCGCCGAGGCGCTCGAGAAGCTCCCCCAGAGCCCGCCGTCGCTCGTCCTGTCGGACGTCGTGATGCCGGACATGACGGGCTTCCAGTTCCTCGAGAAGCTGCGCTCCCATGCGAGCCTCCGCACCGTGCCCTTCATCTTCATCTCGGGCTCGCGCCTCGACGAGTTCGACAAGGTCAAGGGCCTCGACCTCGGCGCCGACGACTACCTGGTCAAGCCCATCCGCGTCAACGAGCTGAACTCCCGCGTGCGCGCGCTCCTGCGCCGCGCGGGCGGCGACGACGCGCCCGAGCGCCGCACGCAGGGGATCGTCGGCAACCTCCGCGACTTCCCGCTCACCGACATCATCCAGCTCCTGCACCAGGGTCGCAAGACGGCGGTCGTCGAGGTGCGCAAGGGCAAGAGCAAGGGCGAGGTATTCCAGAAGGGCGGCAACGTCGTCCACGTCGAGATCAGCGGACCGGGCGCGACGTCGGGCATGAAGGCGTTCAAGACGATCCTCCGCTGGGGCGATTCCGACTTCGTCATCCGCCACGGCGTGAAGACCGACCAGAAGACGATAGAGCTCGAGACGAGCCAGCTCGTCCTCGAGAGCCTCATGGAGCTCGACCACCAGGGCATCGGCATCACGCGTGAGCGCAAGCAGCGGGAGGTCGTCACGCGGCCGCTGTCCGCGGGTCCGGCACCGGGCGGAGCCGGCAGTTGACCCCGATGGCGCTGCCGGGCCACGGCCCGTGCTTCGTCTGCGGCAAGGATGCTGGAAGCCTCGGCCTCACCCTCTCGGTCGGCGGCGACAACCACCTCGTCTCCACGGCCACCTTCGGCGCCGCCACCCAGGGCCCGCCCGGCCACGTCCACGGCGGGTGCCTCGCCGCGGTCCTCGACGAGCTCATGGGCGCCTGCGCCTGGACCAACGGCCACCAGGTCATGGCGGTCCACCTCGACTTCGACTACCGCGCCCCGGTCCCCATCGGCGTCCCCATCGCGTTCGAGGCCTGGCTCGACGTCGTGGGCGAGCGCAAGGTCGAGACCAGGGGCAAGGCGACGCTCCCCGACGGCCGCATCGCGACCGAGAGCCACGGCGTGTTCGCGCGGATGCCGGAGCACCTGGTGAGCCAGGCGCTCCAGCAGATCAGCTCCGCCTGGTCGCCGGCGAAGTCCTAGGGCTCTGCGCGGCAACGACTCCCGGCGCGTCGGGCACGAGAACGATCTTGCCCGTCACGCCCCCCTTCCCGAGCAGCTCGTGCGCCTGTCTCGCCTCGGCGAGAGGAAAGCGCGCCGCGACCAATGGCTTGATCTTCTCCTGCGCTCGCAACGCGAATAGCTCGGTGAGGTCTTGTCGAAACAGCGCCGGCCGGAGCCGCTTGAGCGTCTGGATGCTGTAAGGGACGACGCGCCTCCGACCCGGGAGCAGCCAGCTCCCGGCAATGTACAACCCGAAGACGGCGACGGCACGATAGCGGTGACGACTCCCCGACCGTCCCGATGCCAACCTGCCCCCGCGCAACGAGCCGGTCAGACCGTACGCCACGACACGGCCCCCTCGGCGCAGCGCTTCCCGGGATCGCCAGATGTGCCCGCCGCCCAGGCCGTCGAACACCACCTCGACGCCGCCGGCCGTGCGCCGCCGGACCTCTTCCACGAAGTCCTGATGCTCGTAGTCGATCGGGATGCCACCCAGATCGGTGACAGTCGCGGCCCCTCGCGCGCTGCAGGTGCCGTAGAGCTCGAGCTCGGCGAGGCGCCCCAGCTGGAGCAGCGCCGTGCCGACCCCGCCCGACGCCCCGTGGATCAACGCGCGCTGCCCTGTCTTGACTCTCGCGGAGCGATGCAGCATCTGGAACGCGGTCACGTAGTTCAGGATGAGGCTGACCGCTTCTGCGGGGTCCAGACCAGACGGGACAGGTACGAGCTCGTGTGCCGGTAGGCACAGATGGTCCGCGTAGGCGCCATGGATCGGCAGCGCGGCCACGATTTGTCCGGGTTCGACTCCGGACACGCCCGGTCCGAGACGATCCACTGCGCCGACGAGATCCCACCCGGGCGTGAACGGCACGGGAGGCGTCTCCGGATGGATGCCCTCGCGCGCCATGATGTCTGGCAACGAGACACCGGCAGCCAGAACGCGCACACGCACGTCACCGGTTCCCGGCTCGGGGCACGCTTCCTCCAGGACCTGAAGAGCCTCAGGCCCACCGTAACGGGTGACGACGATACGCGTCTGCTTCATGCTCCACCTGCTGCTGGGATCGATCTCTTGCCGACGGTCAGCCGAGTTGGAAGCAAGTCACGGGCCGAACGGAGCGGGCGAAGCGACCGGAATGCGGAGCGAAGAGGTGAGCGTGGGCGCCGGCTCGAGGAGCCCGCGATCGAAGCCGTGCGCGGAAACCGCTCGCTCGCGCGGGGCAGCGTAGACTAGCGGCGACCGAACATCCCCTCGGAGGTCACGCCATGTCCCGGACGTCCCGGATCCTTCCCCTCGTCCTCTCGCTTGCGATCGCGCTGCCTGCCGGCGCGGCGCGCCTGCTCATCGTTCATGCGAACGACACGCACGGGCACGCCTTGCCCTACGGAGACGACGATGACATCGGCGGCATGGCGCGGCTCGCGACCGTGGTGCGGCAAGCGAAGACGTCGGAGCAGAACACCCTGTTCCTGAACGCGGGCGACACGTTCGAGGGGACGATGTTCTTCAACGCGGGGCTCGGCGAGTACGACTTCGCGCTGCTCCAGATGATGCAGTGCGACGGCCTGGCGATCGGCAACCATGACTTCGCGGTCGGGACGCAGATCCTCTTCAACTCCTTCACGGGAGCGAACCCGACCTACCCGTTCTTCGGCGCGAACATGAACCTGACCGGCGTGTCCCAGGTGCTCGATCCCATCCTGATCGGCAACTACACGGCCGGGGCGCAGGACCCGATGCCCTACGTAGTGCGCACGATGCCCAACGGCGTGAAGGTCGGCATGTTCGGCGTCGTGACGTCGGAGACGGCGTCGCTCCAGCCCGAGTCGGTGAACGATGGCGTCCAGTTCTACGGCGCCACCACGACCCCTTCCATCTACACGATCTGCCAGAACATCGTGAACACGCTGCGCACGACCGAGAACGTCGACATCGTCATCATGCTCTCGCACCTCGGCTACTCGCAGGGCGCGAACGAGGACGACCAGAAGGTCGCGCAGAACGTGACGGGAATCGACGTCATCATCGGCGGCCACACCCACACGCCCCACCCGACGCCGGACGTGGTGAACGGCACGATCCTCGTCTACGCGGGCGCCTACAGCCGCTACGCCGGCACGCTCGATCTCGACGTCGACATCGCCACCAACCAGGTGACGATGACGAGCTACCGGCTCGACGAGCTCAACGCGCTCGTCCCGCTCGACCCCACGATCGACGCCGCTATCGCGGGATACAAGGCGCTGGTCGAGGCGAAGTACCCGGGCGCCTACAGCTTCCCGATCGCGAAGAACCGCACGCTCTTCGACGGCGCGCGCGACGCCGAGAGCGGCCTCGGGAACATCATCACGGACGCCTACATGGCGACGACGGGCTCCCAGTGCGCCATCGAGAACACGGGGAGCATCCGCTTCGACGGCTTCCGGGGGAACATCTACCCGGCCGAGATCTTCAACATCCTCTCGCTCGACTACACCCCGGCGATCGGCACGACCGCGCCGCTCAAGGTGACGAGCATCTTCGGCACCGTGCCCGCCACCGCACAGGTCACCCAGGCACGCGGCCAGCCGCTCTTCAAGGCGATCCTCGAGCTCCTGGTCAGCGACCTCTTGAAGGCGCTCCAGCCCACGGCGGGCGCCTTCGAGTTCGGCGGCGTCACCTTCGTCTACGACGGCGCCCAGCCCGACTTCTCGCGCGTCTCGAGCATCGCGGTCGGAGGCCAGCCCTACAACCCCGCGGCGACCTACACGACCGCGCTCTCGGAGAACCTCGCCCAGCAGTTCCCGCTCGTCGACTCGCTCCTCTTCGACCTCGTCGGGAAGCCCAACGAGCTCGGGGCGAACACGATCACCACCATCTACGAGCCGTGGGGCGCGCTCTCGACGAAGCTCGGGACGCTGAACCGCACGACCTGCCCGGACAACGACGCCCTCGGCCGCGCCCGCACGCTGGCACCGAACCTCGCGTTCCGCAGCGACTGCGGCATCGACGTTGACCCGCGGCGCTTCACCCCGAACGCCGCCGTCACGTTCACGATGGAGGTGCTGAACCTCGGCATGACGGCCTCCACGCCGACGACCCTCGACGTCTATTACGAAGCCTCGCCGCAGGACACCGTCCCCAACCTCACTCTGGCCGGGACGGCGAACGTCCCCGCGGTTCCCGCCTGGGCGGGCGGCGTTCCGGGCGCCGTGCAGCTGACCCTCAACTGGACCGTTCCCGGGAACCTCGCGGCGGGAAGCTACCCGCTCCGGTTCCAGATCGCGACCGCCACCGGCGAGCTCTTGGTCAACGACAACACGATGGACATCCACGAGCCGCCGCCGGGCAACGTCATCACCGGCCACGGCGCGGGAGCGGGGCAGGACGCCGAGGTCCGCATCTTCGACGCGGACGGCGCGCAGGCCGCGAGCTTCTTCCCGTACGCGTCGACCGGCTACGGCGTCGATGTCGCGGCCAACGACATCGACGGCAAGGCCCCCGGCCGCGACGAGGCGCTCACGGGCCCTGGACCGAGCCCCGTGTTCGGCCCCCAGGTCCGCGCCTTCCAGAACATCGGCACGCCGATCGCCAAGGTCAACTTCTTCGCCTACGGAACGCTCAAGTACGGCGTGCGCATCAACTCGGGCAGCGTCGACGGCGACGGCTACGACGAGATCATCACCGGCGCCGGCCAGGGCGCGGTCTTCGGCCCGCACGTGCGCGGATGGAACTACGACGGGTCGTCCGTGCTGGCCCTCAACAAGATCAGCTTCTTCGCTTACGGCACGCTCAAGTACGGCGTGGAGCCGACCGGCGGCGACGTCGAGGCCGACGGCTTCTCCGAGATGATCACGGCGCCCGGTCCCGGCGTCGTCTTCAGCCACCAGATCCGCGGCTTCAACTACGACGGCACCTTCGTCACCGCGATCGCGAAGATCAACTTCAACGCCTCCACCGCGCGCTACGGTGGCACGGTCGCGGCGAGCGACGTCGACGGCGACGCCTTCGACGAGATCGTGACCGGCGAAGGGGCCGGACCCGCGAACCCGGCGGTCGTCTCGATGTTCAACGCCGACAGCACGGTCACGAGCGTCGCGACGCTCTCGCCCAACCCGTTCACGACCCTCTTCGGCGCCAACGTCGGTCCGGCCGAGCGCGACGGCATGCCCTGGAACGAGATCGCCGTCTCGCCCGGCCCCGACCCGGTCGCCACCGCGGACGTCAAGTCCTACCGCGCCGTCATGCGCGCGGCCGGCTCACCCGTCCTCGCCCTCTCGTTCACCGCCTACGCCGCGTCGGCCTACGGCGCCAACGTCCACGGAGGCTATTTCGGCTACTGATCGCCCGGAGATGCGCTCAGATCAGGTGCGACAGCCAGTGCATCACGTTCAGCAGGAGCTGCCGGTCGTCGCACCCTTCGTGCGACATGCCGATCCGCGCCGTCCTTCCCGGTGACGAAACGATCTGAGAGCTCAGCAGGGCCGCCTCGCCGATGACGACGACGCGGCCCTTGCCGAGCTCGAGGGCGAGACCCTGCGAGAGACCGGCCGCGGGCCGGTTGCAGTCGTCCGGCGAATCGCGCCATGGATACTCGATCGCCGTGCGCGACATCCGTAGCAGCGACACGGCCGCCGGCGGTGGAACCAGCGACTGACCGGTGAAGGTCAGCACGCGGCAGATCCTCTCCGACGCGTCGCGTCCCTCGAGGATCGGGTGCGAGCCCAGCAAGTCGTCGTCGCGCGAAAAGACGAGCCACCCCCAGTTGCCGCTCTCCTCGTCGTGGTGCTCCGGATCCTCGGCGTACCAGTCCGTCATCCCGACGCCGAAGCGGCCGGCAAGCCCCGCTGCCGCCTGCCCGCACGGCGCGTGATCCGCGACGAGCAAGAGCGATCCGCCGCTCTCGACCCATCCCCGCACGGCATCGCACTCGGCGCCGTCGAACGCATCCGCCCGCAGATCGAGCTTCCCCTCGAGATGCTGGCCGTCCAGGATGAGCTGTCCCGCGCCGCGCCAACCGAGCGCGTTGGCGATCACGAGCACCGCGTGGCCGTCGAGAGCCCCCCGCGTCAGCCGCACCCTGCTCGGTGAAACGTCGTAACCATCCGCCCGCAGCAGCCGCGCGAAGGGCTCGTACCGCCCGGTGGTCGTGTGCACGTTCCGGTGCCCCTCGTCCACCAGCACGGACGGGCGCGCGGCGGCGTATGCGGGACGCGCGACCGTCGCATCGAACGACGGGTCCCCTTCCTGCCGCGGCCACGACAGCCACGCCACGACGCCCAGCGTCGCGGCGCCACACACGAAAAGACGCAGGGCATTGCCCGATCGCCCCATGCGCGCCGGTGCGTCGTCGCCGTCCTGGATCACGTTCAGAGCTTGGACAGATCCCGCGCGGCCGGGTTCCCGCACATCACCAGGGACACCGAGGCACCCGGTCGATCGGACAAGGCCGCTTGCCGGTGCCGTCCTCTTGGCACGCGCTCCGCTCTCAGGAGCGCCGAGGCGAGCGCTGCTCGGTCCGTGCTCGAGATCGCTCGCCTGACTTTGGGCCGCGGCGGGCCGATCGCCGCGCGCCTTTCGCCGCGGCGGGCTTCTTGCGCGCGGAGGCGTTCAGGGCGACCGCGGCCTTGATGAGCGCCTGGAAGGCGCGGGCGTCGACCTTCTCGCCCTCGTGGATGTCGATCGCCCTCCGGGTGTTGCCTTCCAGGCTCGCGTTGAAGAGGCGCTCTGGGTCCGGGAGGCTGGCGCCGCGGGCGAAGGTGAGCTTGACGACCTTTGTGTAGGCCTCCCCGGTGCAGACGTTGCCGTCGTGCGACCAGACGGGCGTGCCCATCCACTTCCACTCCTCGGCGATCTCGGGATCGGCGTCCAGGATGAGCGCCCGCATGCGCGCCAGGGTCTGGCCGCGCCATCCTTCCAGGTCGCGGATCCTCTGGTCGATGAGGCGCGAGGCGTGTTCGCCGATCGATCGTCCGGGGGAGCTCATGGGAGCAGGACCTCCTTGCCGTTACTTGCCGCCCGCAAAGTGCAGGAACGCGATGAAGCCCAGGAAGGCGAAGAGCAGCGCCATCACGAAGAAGAAGATCTTCCAGAAGGAGTAGGGTCGCTGGCCGCGGATCTCGCCGGTCTGGCCGTTGGCCTGGAAGCGATAGGTCTTGCCGAAGAAGGCGTAGCTCGAGAGGTAGAGGGGCAGCAGGACGTGCTTGAACCGGATGGCGTCGTAGGAGGTGTCGACGCGCGAGATGCGCTGCTCGTCTCCACCGATGTCCGAGCGGACGAGCTCGCGGACGTGGCCGTCGATGATCTCCTTGGCCCGGGTCCAGCCGTCCTTGACCGTCGTGGTGTAGCGCTCGGCTTGCCAGCCCGCGAGGTAGCCCGGGTCGTAGGGCTTGAGCTCCGTGAGGACGTAGTCGCTGGTCCACTCGAGGGGGCGGCCGGCGCTGACGAGGACGTCGTCGAAGAACTTCCGGACCTGCCCGCTCGCGGGATACCAGCGGGTCTTTCGCACCTGCCGGGTCTGGCGCTTTCCCTGCGAGTCGGTGTAGTGCTCGGTCTCGTAGTAGTACTCGCCGCGCTGGCCCTCGTACCAGGAGCGCGTCGCGGAGTCGTAGGTCCAGTAGGGCCGGTAGACGCCCTGGATGCGGTCTTCCTGGACCGCCGACCTGAGCGCGTTCGGCGCAAACCAGAGCTTCGAGACCCAGAGGCGGAACCGTTTGGCAACCTCCCGCTTGTCCACCTTGAACGGCACGACGCCCTCGGGACGGATGACGTCCTCGGAGGGCTCCTTCATCACGACGGGCGCGCCGCAGAAGGCGCAGGCGGCCGAGGCGGTGTCGCCCGAGACGGTGCTGGTCGCGCCGCAGCTCTTGCAGTGGATCTCCTGCGCCTTCTCCGCGCAGTAGCCCGTCTTCTGGTGCTTCATGTAGGAGTCGAAGTCGTACTCCTGGATCGCCGCTGCGTTCTCGGGCTCTCCCTGGAGGTAGCCGCAGAACGGGCACTTCAACCCCTCGCCCGGCGCGTACTCGACGTCGGCGCCGCACTGCTTGCACGGGAACCGGTGGACCGCGGCTTGCTCCGGCTCGGGCGGCGTGCGCGCTGCGGGCTCTTCGGCCATCGGTTCGACGATGATATATCCCTGAGAAGAACGCGCCGTGACCCCCTCACTCCCCGGGAGGCTCGCATGCTGACCCTATGCCCGCGCCGCGCAGGCGCGATCTGCTGGCTCGCCCTCCTCCTCGCCGCACGCCCCACGCTTGCCGGCGACGACGACTTCCCGAAGGTGAACTGGGGCCTCCTCGGGGATGCGCGCGCCGTCGCGACCGACGACACCGTCTCGTGGCTCGACGAGGGTCTGGGCAAGACGCGCTACGGCGCGAGCGACGATGGCGACGCGCGCCGCCTCCTGCGCCTCTCGCAGGCATCCGCGACGCTCAGCGTGTTCTTCACCGACGAGATCTCGACGAAGCTCCACGTCAACGTCGACGCCGATCCGTCGAGCCGTTACGACGGCAAGGCCATCGACTACCTCGACGTGGTGGAGGCGAACTTCAGCTACCGCCCCGTGCTGTCGCCGCACGTGCGACTCGCGACCAGGTTCGGCCTGGTCTTCCCCTTCACCGTCGAGAACGACGGCAAGGCCTGGACCGCGACACGGACGATCACGGCGTCGGCGGCAAACTCCTGGATCGGCGAGGAGGTGCGCCCGACGGCCGCCGAGATCGGCGTGATCCTCTCGCCCGAGGGTCACGAGATCTCGCTCACCGGCGCCGCGTTCGTCGCCAACGATCCCGCCGGCACGCTGCTCGCCTGGCGCGGCTGGGCGCTGCACGATCGCTTGACCGGCATCCACGACGAGATCCCCCTCGCGCCGATCCCGAGCGTCGAGGAGGGCGGGATCTTCGCGAGGCAGGCGAGGTGGGACATGCCCATCAAGGAGCTGGACGGGCGCATCGGCTGGTACGCGCGCGCGTCCTGGGTATACGGCAACCGCTTCGACCTGCGCGCCTTCTACTACGACAACCGCGGCGACCCGCTGCGCTTCGACGGAAACCAGTATGCGTGGGACACGCGGTTCAAGAACCTCGCCGCGATCGTTCCGGCCGGGCCGCACGTCGAGCTGATCGGGCAGTGGATGGCCGGCCACACGGAGATGGGCCCGCGCGCGGCGGTGCTGGACTTCGACACCGAATCGCTGCTCGCGACCGCGTTCTGGGGCCGCCACCGCGTCACCGTGCGCTACGAGGAGTTCTCGACCACCGACCTCGATCGCTTCCAGCTCGAGGACGACAACGACGAGGAGGGCAAAGCCTGGACCGCGGCTTACATCCTCGAGACCGGTGAGAAGCACCGCCTGGCGTTCGAGCTCCTGCGGGTCGAGAGCGATCGCGACGAGCGCGCGGCGATCGGGCTTCCCATCCACGCCGAGGAGCTGACCGCGCAGCTTTCGTTCCGCATCTGGTACTGATGCCCGGCGCGGACCGGCGGCCGGCGAGCCCCCGCGCGTGAAGCGCATCCTCGCGGCGATCGTCCGGCTCGCCCTCGAGATCTTCTTCGGCGAGCTCGCCGTGCTCGGCAAGGAGCGCATCCCCGCGGCGGGACCGGTGATCCTCGCGGCGAACCACCCGAGCGCCGGGATGGACGCGCTGCTCCTCGGCGCGGTCTTCGGCGCGCGCGTCCACTACCTCGCGAAGGCCACGCTCTTCAAGGTGCCGCTCTTCGGCGCCATCCTGCGCTCGCTGGGCGCGATCCCCGTCCACCGCAAGCAGGACAGCAACACTGCCGACGCCCCCGGCCAGAAGAACGTCGAGGCGTTCGACGCGGCGAAGGCGGTCCTCGCGAGACGCGGATGGCTCGCGATCTTCCCGGAGGGACGGTCCCTCGCGTCGCACCGGCTGTCGCCGCTCAAGACAGGCACCGCGCGCATCGCGCTCGAATCGGAGGCCGCGGGCCTCTTCTCGCTCCACCTGCGCATCGTCCCGGTGGGCCTCGCCTACCGGGCCCCCACCCTATTCCGATCCGAGGTCGCCGTCGCCGTCGGAACGCCGATCGCCGTCGCGGCGTATCGCGACGCCTACCAGCGCGATCCCGCCGAGGCCGTGAAGGAGCTGACCGCCGCGATCGACGCCGGAATCCGCCGTGAGCTGGCCTACGTCCCGCAGGACCCCCCCCCTCGCGCGCCGCGGCGATCGCCGGCATCTACGACACCGACGAGCTCGCGGGCCACGACCCAGCCGGATGGCGCGAGGCGCGCGCCGAGATCAAGGATGCTGTGCTCCACTACGCGGAGCACGATCCCGCCCGCGTCGCCGCGGTCACGCGGCGTCTCGACCGATACCGGAGGAGGCTCGGTCGCCTGCGCCTCTCGGATCGCGTGGTCGCCGCGCGGGCCGGCAAGGCGCGAGTCTCGCGCGGGAGGATCGTCGTCTCGCTCGTCACGGGCGCGCCCGTCGCGATCTACGGCTGGCTCAACCACCTCGTCCCCTACAACGTGCCGCGGCTCGCGGTCCGCATCTTCTCGCCCGAGGCGCCGGACGTCTCGACGATCAAGCTCGCGAGCGGGACGATCGCGTTCCTCGCGTGCTACACCGGCCAGATCGCGCTCGCGGCCCGCCTGGGCCCGCGCTTCGCGCTCGGCTACGCGCTGTCGCTGCCGATCTCCGGGCTCTTCGCGCTCCACTACGCCCATCGCCTCGAGATCGCGCGGAGCGAGCTCTCGGTGCTGGCGCGGTTCGCCGGGCGCCGGCGCGGGAAGATCCTCGCCGTGCTCGCCGCCGAGCGGGACGCGATCTACCGGGAGCTCGAGACCGCACGCGTCCAATGGCGGGCGCTTGCGCCTTCTCGATGACGGGCAAGAGCTCGCGCGCGATCGTGTCGCCGATGCGCGCGAGGGTCGCGCGGCTTCGCACGAGCCGCTGGTTCACCTCGATCTCGACGCACGGAAGCTGGTAATGGCTCGAGTGGCGCTGCACGGAGTACATGAGGCCGGCGTGCCCCGAGTAGGGCTCGTTGTAGCGTACGGCGAGGCCGGCGCGGCGCAGGCGCTCCCCCAGCGCCCGCGCGAGCGACACGTACTCGTGATAGAGGATGCCGACGTCGAACGGGCGCGGCGCCCCGTCGAGGACGGGCGTGAAGCTGTGCATCGCGAGGAGGAATGGGCGCACGCCGCGCAGCATGCGCCGGTAGATGAGGCGATCGACCTCGTCGTGGTATGGCACGTGGTAGCGCTCGGCGCGCGCCTCCACGTCGTCCGCCGATAGACCGGCGTTCCAGGACAGGACGACGCCCTCCGCCTCGCGGCGCACGAGCGTCGGGTGGCCGATCGGGCGGTTGAGATCCACGACGAGGCGCGACCAGCGCCCGCCGACCGCGCTCGCGCCGAGGCGTCGCGCGACCTGCCGCGCGAGCACCCACGCCCCGGGATCCCAGGCCCAGTGCGTGCGGAGGATGGGCGCGGCGGCGCCCGTCACGAAGCCCTCCGGCAGCGCGTTGGACGCGTGCTCGCAGGTGATCACGAGATCCGACAGCGCGCTCGGAGCGATGGTGCGGTAGGGATCGAGATCCCGGGCTTCCTCGGGTGCGGGCATGGTCAAGGATGGTCTCACAAGGATCGCACGGCCCTCGCGAGCCACCCGTCGGCGGCTCCCATGACGGCCGCGAGCTCCCGGGCGCGCGCCACGAACGGCGCATCGTCCTCGCGAAGCGCCCGCGCGAGCAGCGTACGCTCGAGCACGAGCCTGGTGAGGGCGAGGTGATCGCCCTCGGACTCGATCCACGGGGTGGCGCGCTCCAGAGCCGCGCGGGCCTCCGGAAGGCGGGACGCGGCGCGCAGCGCCGCGGAGACGAACAGGTTGGCCACGGCGGCGGGCTCGGCCTCGGATACCTCGGCCGCGATCCGCGACGCCTCCTCCGCGCAGCGCAGCGCCTCGTTCAGATCGCCGCGCGCGGCGTGGATCTCGATCTCCTCCGCGATCGCGAGCCCTGCGGACCTCGGCAGGCCGGCGGCACGCTGGGCAGCGGCGCCCTGGCGGCAGAGGGCGAGCGCGCCATCGAGATCGCCCTTCTCGAGAGCGGCCACCGCCAGGCCCTGGAGGACGGACGCCTCCACGCGACGGTGGCGGGTCTCCCGCGAGATGGCGAGCCCGAGCGCGTAGATCCGCTCGGCGTCGGCGAGCCTCCCGAAGGTCAGCAGGTTCTCTCCCATGTTCTGCAGCACCGAGCCCTCGTCGTAACGGTCGCCGATCTCGCGCACGATCCGGAGCGCCGTCTCCGAGAGCTCGATGGCGCGTTCGATCCTCCCCTCGCGCCGCTCGAGGGTCGCGAGGTTGATGACGTTGCGCAGCTCGAGCCTCCGCTCGCCGATGCGCCGCGCGATGGCGAGAGACTCCTCGTAGGCAGCGCGCGCCTCCCGGAACCGGCGCGCCCACTGGAGGCACACGCCGTAGTTGCCGAGGTTGTATCCGAGCTTGTCGTCGGCGCCGAGGTCGCGCGCGATGGCGAGCGCCTCCTCGTAGTAGCAGAGGCTCTCGGCGATGCGTCCCAGGAACTGGAGGATGAGCGCGACGCCCGCGGCGGACGTGCTCCGCAGGGAGGGGCCGGTCGGAAGGATCTCGACGAGGCGCGGCACCATCGCGCGGGCCTCGTCGAGATCGGCCTGCCGGACGCAGAGGAACGCGAGCTGGAGCCGGCTCTTGAACTCGACGTCGGGATCGCCGAGCGTCCGGGACGCCTCGAGGGCGGCGGCGACGTGCACGCGCGCCTCCGCGAGGCGACCTTCGGGACCCAGGACGTCGGAGGCGAGGTCGAGCCGGAGCTGGATGCGGTCCGCGCTCGGCGATCCGCCCAGCGCGATCGCGGCCTCGTAGTGCGCCTCCGCATCCCGCGGGGCATAGCGCGCTGCCGCGAGCCGGGCGGCGCCCGCGTAGTGCGCCTGCGCGCGCTCGCGCTCGCCCGCGCGCTCCCAGTGCAGCCCCAGCGCGGCGAGCCGCTCTTCCGATCGCGCCTCCGTCGCCTCGAGAGCCTCGGCGATGCGCCGGTGACGGTCGGCCATCGACGAGGCCGGGACGTCGCCCTGCGCCACCTCGACGATCTTGTCGTGAACGAACCGGAGCCGTGCCGGCGACTCCTCGACGATCTGCCGGGCCACGAGCTCGGAGATGCCCTCCATGAGCTCCCCTTCCGCAAGCGCCGTGGCGCGGGACAGCACGTCGTGCTCGCACTCCCTGCCGATCGCCGCGAGCGTGAACAGGACTTCGCGGGCGGGCGGCGAGACGCCCGCGAGCCTGCGGCGCACGAGATCCCGCAGCGACTCCGGCAACGCGAGCGACTCGGGATCGGTGCCGCCCGACAGCGTCCAGCGCCCCTCGTCGTCGCGATAGAGAAGCCCCTCCGCCACCGCGGTCTTCAGGTACTCCGCAACGAAGAAGGGGTTGCCCTCGGATGCGCGCGCGACGAACGTTGCGAGGACGGCCGGCGCGCTCGAGACGCCGAGCATGTCCGCGACCATCGATCCGACGGCGCGATCGTCGAGCCGCCCGAGGTCGACGACCTTCACGCGCCCCGGGTCGAGGAGCGCCCGCAGGGCGCCCGTCGTCTCCTCGGCGCGGAAGCTCCCGACGATGCAGGCCGACAGGCGGAGATCCGACGCCGCGAGCCAGGAGAGGAAGTCCAGGGTCAGGTCATCGGCCCACTGGAGATCGTCGATCGCGACGAAGAGCGGCTCCGCTGCCGCGAGCGCGCCGAGGGCGTCGCCCAGTGCCCGCGCGAAGCGAAGACGCGCCGCCGGCGCGGCAAGCTCGCCCGGCTCCGGCTCCTCGCGCACGGGCGGGAGACGCGCGATCTCCTCCGACGCCGCGGCGAGGACTTTCCGTGCGGACTCAGGATGCGCCGTTGTCGTCGCCCCGTTCGCGGCAACGCTCCGCGACCGCGGCCAGGAGCCGCGAGAGCCCGCACGCCTGCGCCGCCGCGCTGGGAGACTTCGCAGGCGACCACGCGCGCGCGCAGACGCTTCGCCTCGACCGCGAGCGCGGAGATCGCCGCGTCTTGCCGACGCCGCTCTCTCCCGGACGAGCACGATCGCGTCGCCCGGCTCGTCACCGCGGCGCGGCAAGCTCGCGGCCAGCTCGGCGAGGACGTCGTCGCGTCCCGCGAAGCCTCGGACGATGAGGTAGGCCCGGCCCTGGTCGCCGTCCGCGGCGCCATCGCCAGCACCGAGCGCGCGCAGCGCCCGCGCGACGAGCATGTCCTGGACGCTCGCGCGGCTCCTTCGCGAGGAGCCGCAGCACGAGACGGTCGAGATCGGCGGCAGCGCGGGCACGAGCGCCGACGGAGGGATCGGCGGACGCGCCCGGTGCTGGTGGACGAGGTCCCGGACCGACGCCCCCAGGAACGGAGGCCGCCCGGTGAGCATCTCGTAGAGGATGCACCCGAGCGCGTACAGATCCGCGCGCGCGTCGACGGTCGCATGCTCCGCCTGCTCCGGCGCCAGGTACGCGAGCGTCCCGAGCGCGTCGGTCGGAGGATCGAGCGATTCGCGGAAGAGCTCGGGGTCGCGCGCGTGCGCGAGGCCGAAGTCGACGAGCACGGGCGAGCCGTCGAGCCGCACGAGGACGTTGTCGGGCTTCAGGTCGCGGTGGACGAGACCCTCGCCGTGGATGTAGGAGAGCGGCACGCACAACCGGCGGACGAGCGCGAGGGCCTCGGCAAGCCGGGCCGCATCGATGGGTATCCCCTGATCGGGGACGCTGGCAACGCCACCGGTGAGGGTCTGCGTGGGAGTCCCCGGCCGCTCTTGCGTCGCTCCGATCGTCGCATCCCATGACGGGGCGAGCCCGCGAAGCGTCCGCGCGACGTCCCGCATGGTCCGGCCCTCCACGAGCTCCATCGCGTACCACGGCATCCCGTCATCGATGCCCTGCTCGATGACGCGCACCACGCCAGGATGACGCAGGCGCGCGAGAGCGTGGATCTCGCGTCGGATGCCGCCGACGAGCCAGCTCTCGGCGACCCGAACGGTCTTGACCGCCGCCTCGAGGCCGGTCTCCGCGTGGCGTCCGCGATAGACGATCCCCATGCCTCCCCGCGCGATCTCCTCGTCGATGCGGTACGGCCCGATGCGCTGGATGTCCGGGATCACGACCCCGATCCTATGCAACGCGACCGCGCGAGGGCGGCGCTTGCGACCGTGGCATCGCGATTGCTAATAATGGCTCGCCATGACGACATCGATGCGTCTCCGCACGCTGCTTCTCACCGTCTCCCTCGCGCTCCTCGGCGGCTTCCTCGCCGGCCAGGCCCTGCCTCCGGCGCTGCTTCCCGTGACGGCGGCGCAGGACGCGACGGCCGAGGGGTCCGTCGGCACGCCTCCGCCGATCCCTTCCGATCTCAGCCCGGAGGAGACGCGGGACATCGGCGTCTTCCGGCGCGCATCGGGATCGGTGGTCTACATCACGCGCTCGGAGATGGTGAGGCGTGGCTACTTCGAGGTGGCCGAGATGCCCACCGGCACGGGAAGCGGCTTCGTGTGGGACCGCGACGGCCACATCGTCACGAACTACCACGTCGTCCAGGAGGGGCGTTCCCAGCGAGGCCCGTCGTTCTCGGTGACGCTCTCGGACAAGTCGACCTGGGACGCGCGCGTGATCGGCATCGCGCCGGAGAAGGACCTCGCGGTACTCAAGATCGACGCGCCGCCCGACAAGCTGACGCCCCTTGCGACCGGCAGCTCCGCCGACCTCGTCGTCGGCCAGCGCGTCCTGGCGGTGGGCAACCCGTTCGGCCTCGACCACACGCTCACGGTGGGTGTCGTGAGCGCGCTCGGCCGCGAGATCCAGTCGCCGACCGGTCGCACGATCCACGACGTCGTCCAGACCGACGCGGCGATCAACCCCGGCAATTCCGGAGGTCCCTTGCTCGACTCGCGCGGCCGGCTCATCGGCATCAACAGCATGATCTACAGCCCCTCCGGCGCGTCGTCGGGCGTCGGCTTCGCGATCCCCGTCGACACGGTCAAGCGCCTCGTGCCGCAGCTCATCAAGAACGGACGCGCAACGCAGGTCGGCATCGGCGTCTCCCTCCTCAACGATGGTCTCGTCCAGCAGTGGGGAATCCAGGGCGCCGTGATCTACGAGGTCGCTACCGGCATGCCGGCGGAGCAGGCCGGGCTCGAGGGCGTCACCGAGGGTCGCGGCGGCCGAATCACGCTGGGCGATCGGATCGTCGCCGTCGACGGCAAGCCCGTGCGCACGGCCAACGATCTCGCCGATGCGTTCGAGGCGAAGGGCGCTGGCGCGCCGGTGTCGCTGACGATCCAGCGCCACAACGAACGACGCGAGGTCAATCTCAAGCTGGTCACCCTGGACTGACGGACGCCGGACCCGCCGTCGTCGCCGCGGGTGCGAGCCAGGTGGAACGCTCGTCCATCGGCATGGACGACGAAGGCCCGCCGCTCGTACCAGGCGGCGCCCGACGAGCGCCGCGCCCAGGATCTGAAGGCGGCGCAACCGCGGCTCCTGCGCAAGATCCCCGCCCTGCCGCCGTCGGCCCATCCGGGCATTCGCTGAGCCTCGGTTGCTCTCGGCGCCAGGACGGATGGGATCGCCCACGATCGGCGCCGTGACTCCCTGACCACTCCTAACGCTCCAGCGGGTAGCCTGCCTCGCGCCAGGCGCGGATGCCGCCGTCCATCGAGATCACGTTGCCGTAGCCCATCTTCTGGAGGCTCTCCGCCGCGAGCGCCGAGCGGAATCCGCCGCCGCAGTAGAGCACGATGGGCGCGTCCTTCTCGGGGATGGCGTTCTCGATGTCGCGCTCGAGGATCCCGCGCCCCATGTGGCGCGCCCCCGCCGCGTGGTCGGCCGCGTACTCGTTGTCCTCGCGCACGTCGATGAAGTGGAACGCCTCCTTGCGATCCCGCCGCGCCTTCACGTCCGCGGCGGTACACTCCTTCACGTTCCGCTTCGCATCCTCGACGAGCTTCAGGAAACCTGGCGCGTGCTTCATGGAGAGATCATAGTGTCTGCGCGGGGCGAGGTCTCGTCCCTCCGATCCAGCCGGCGGGGCGCGATCTTGGCGACAATAGCGGCGTGAGCGAGGCGATCCCCGGCATCACCTACGCGCCCCCGCCCGCCGCCATGCGCGCCGCGGCCGCCGTCATCCTCGTGCGCGAGGGGGAGCACGGTCAGGAGGTTTTCTGGGTCCGCCGGGGCGAGAAGGTGTCCTTCTCCGGCGGCTTCTACGCCTTTCCCGGTGGCCGCCTCGACGCGGCCGACGCGGCCGTGTCGATCGCCTTCGCGAGCGACGACGCGGCGTCGTGCGTGTGCGCGATCCGGGAGACGTTCGAGGAGTCGGGCGTGCTGCTGGCGCCAGGCGCGGACGCCATCGCGGCGGACCGCAGGGAAGCGATGCGGCGGGAGCTCCTCGACGGCGCGAGCTTCGCCGCGCTGCTCGCGCGCGAGGGCATCGCGCTCGACGCGAGGGCGCTGACGCCCGCGGGACGCTGGGTCACGCCTCCCTTCTCGCCGATCCGCTACGACGCCCGCTTCTTCCTCGCCACCGTGCCGCGCGACACGGTGGCGCGCGTGATCCCCGGAGAGCTCACGGACGGCGCCTGGGTCCGCCCGGACGACGCCCTCCGCCGGTGGGAAGACGGCTCCGCCCTCCTGCACCCACCCAACCTCCACGCCATGCGCACGCTCGCGCGGCGCGCATCTCGCGACGCCATCGACGATCTCCTCCCTCCGCCGCACGTCGACGAGCACGGCGTGTCGACGCGGATCGAGTTCCAGCACGGGATCGTCTTCCTCCCGCTGCGCACGCCGACGCTGCCCCCGGCCCAGCACACGAACTGCTACCTCGCCGGCACGGGCGACCTCGCGATCGTCGATCCCGGCTCGCCCTACCCCGACGAGCTCGATCTCTGCGAGGCGCGCGTCCGCGGGCTCGCGGACGAGGGAAGGCGTGCGGCAAAGGTGCTCCTCACGCACCACCATCGCGATCACGTCGGGGGATCGGCGATCGGAGCGCGCCTCGGCATCCCGGTCCTCGGCCATGCGACGACGGCCGCGCGCACGTCCTCCGTGGAGGGGACGCTCGGCGACGGCGACGTCATCGAACTGGGAGGTCCGCGAGCGATGCGGATGCGCTGCCTCCTGACCGAGGGTCACGCCCTCGGCCATCTCTGCTTCCTGGACGAGGCGTCGCGTGCCCTGTTCGCGGGCGACATGGTCGCGGGCGGCTCCACGATCGTGATCGATCCGCCCGAGGGCGACATGGGCGTCTACCTCGAGAGCCTGACGCGGCTCCTGGATCTCGGCATCGGCACGATCTATCCCGCGCACGGCATGCCCATCCCCGACGGCCCCGCAACGCTGCGCGAATACCTGAGCCATCGCGAGGCCCGCATCGCTCAGGTCGAGGAGGCCGTCCGCGCCGGCGTCGACGACGTGCCTTCGATCGTGGCGCGCGTCTACACCGACACCCACCCGGCGATGTATCCCGTCGCGGAACGGAGCGCCCTGGCCTCGCTCCTGCTTCTCGCGCGTCGCGGAGCGGTCCGCGCGCGCGGCGATCGCTGGGAGCCGGCCGCATGAGGCACCGGGCGCGGATCGTGAGCGAGGACGCGCACGCAGCCCGCACGTGAGCGATATGCTCGCGGCGAGCTCCTTGCCCCGCTTCTCACGCCTCTCCGAGATCCTTCACGCGCGCGCGGCGGCGGAGCCCCAAGCGTCGACCCATCGATTCCTCGTGGACGGCGAGGGAGAGGAGGAGGCGATCACGCACCTGGCGCTCCTCGAGAGCTCCCGGCGGCTGGCGGCGCTCCTGCCTGGAGGCGGAGCTCGCGTGCTGGTCCTCTATCCCTCGGGCCTCGGCTTCGTGCGCGCGCTCTTCGGGTGCCTGGAGTCAGGCGCGATCGCGGTTCCCTGCTTCCCCCCCGATCCGAACCGGCTCGCCGCCACGCTCCCGCGCCTCCGCGCGATCGCGGCCGATTGCGGCGCCACGGCCATGCTCGCCCCGGCACCGCTCGGAGAGCTCCTCCGGAAGGTCGCCGCCATGGCGCCCGAGCTCGCCGCGCTCCCCGTCGTCTCGGCCGAGCCCGCGCCCTCCGAGGCTCAGGCTCCCGCCGGAGCCGGCGCCGGCACAGGGCCGGACCTTCCCGCCTACATCCAGTACACGTCGGGCTCGACGGCGTCGCCGAAGGGCGTGGTGGTGTCGCAGGAGAACGTGCTCGCCCATCTCGATCAGCTTGCCGAGCGCGCGCGCTACACGCCCGCGAGCAGGCTCGTGAGCTGGCTTCCGATGGCGCACAACATGGGGCTCCTCCTCTGCCTGCTGCCGCTCCACGCGGGCTTCCCCGCCACCTACCTCTCGCCCGTCGCGGTCCTCGAGAAGCCGCGCCGGTGGCTCTCGGCGATGACGCGATGCGGCGGAACGCACAGCGCCGCGCCGAACTTCGCCTACGACCTGTGCGTGCGCGCCATTGCCCCCGACGCGCGCGCCGGCCTCGATCTCTCCCGGCTGGACCGCCGCGGGCTGCGGGTCGGAGCCCATCCGCGCCGAGACCCTGGATCGGTTCGCGGAAGCGTTCGCGCCGTGGGGATTCCACGCGGATGCGTTCTCGGCGGGATACGGGCTCTCGGAGTGCACGATGGCAGCGACGGTCGGCATGCCGTCCACGCCACCGGCGCGCGTCGCGCTCGATCCCGACGCCCTGGCATCGAACCGCGTCGTGCCGATGGAAGGAGGGCGCCTGCTGCTCTCATGCGGCGCGCCGCTCCCGGGAATGAGCGTGGCGATCGTGAGGCCGGGCGGAAGCGAGCTCTGCGATCCAGGGGCGATCGGCGAGATCTGGCTCTCGGGCCCGAACGTCGCGCGAGGCTACTGGGGGCGTCCCGACGAGACCGAGGCGGCCTTCGCCGGCCGCGTCGCGGGGCAGGACGCGCCGCACCTCCGGACCGGCGATCTGGGCTTCCTCCATGAGGGAGAGCTCTTCGTCACGGGACGGCTGAAGGAGCTCATCATCGTGCGCGGCAAGAACCACTACCCTCTCGACATCGAGCGGACCGTCGAGCAGGCGCTCGGGACCGCGGCGCCGGCGAGCGCCGCGTTCTCCACGGAGGCGCGCGATGGCGACGGCGAACGGCTCGCCGTCGTGGTGGAGCTCGCGGACGGGAGCGCCACGACCGAGGACGCCGACGGTCTTCTCGACACGGTGGCCGCCGCCGTCTCGGCTCACCATCAGCTCGCGATCCAGGATCTCGTGCTCGTGAAGCCGGCCACGCTGCCGAGGACCGGCAGCAACAAGGTGGCGCGCCACCTCTGCCGCTCGCAGCTCGAGGCCGGCGCCCTTGCCGTCGTCGCCGAGCGACGCCGTCTCGGCGCATCGCCGCCGGGCGCCCCGGCACGCCGAACACCCGCGCTCGCGAGCGACGATCCCGGGGATCGGCGCGCCGGCGTCGAGGAGATCCTCCTCCGGGAAGCGATGCGGGTCCTCGGTCTCGCGGCCCTCGAGGTAACCCAGCCTCTCGCCGAGCTGGGCGTGGATTCTCTCGGCGTCGTGGAGCTCCTCGCGGCGTTCGAGGCGGCGCTCGAGATCGAGGTCCCCGCGGCCACGGTCATCGAGGGCTTGCCGATCCGCTCGATCGCGCGGGCCATCGCGGATTCTCCTCCACCCCGGGCCGGGGCGCGCTCGACGCGCTTCGACGTCGCGTCGCTCGCGGCGCGCGTGACGCTCGACCCCGCCATCGAGGCCCGATCGGCGGCACCCGCGTCGCCGCGGCTCGACCGCGTCTTCCTGACGGGGGCGACCGGCTATCTCGGCGCCCACATCGCAAGCGAGCTCGCCGCGAGGACGCACGCCACGATCCACTGCCTCGTACGCGCGGGAACCGATGCCGAGGGACGGGCCCGCGTGGCCGACAACGTCGCGAGCTACGACCTAGCGCCGATCCCTGAGGGCCGCCTCGTGATCCACCGCGGCGATCTCGCCCGCCCTCGCCTCGGCCTCTCCTCGCGCGAGTTCGAGGAGCTCGGAGGGACCATGGACGCGGTCCTCCACAACGGCGCGGCCGTCAACTTCCTCCACCCGTACGAGGTGCTCGAGGCGACCAACGTCTCGGGGACGATCGAGGCCCTGCGGCTGGCGAGCACCGGACGGCCGAAGCCCTTCCACCTCGTCTCGTCGCTCGGCATCCTGATGTCGGGGGGATTCGGCCCCGAGTCCTTCGCCGAGGACGGCGTCCTCCCCACGTCGGGACGTCTTCCGAGCGGCTACCAGCAGTCCAAGTGGGTCGCCGATCGCACCGCGGCGCTCGCGCGCACGCGCGGCCTCCGCGTCGCCATCCACCGTGTTGGCCTCCTCACTGGCCACGCGGAGAGCGGACGTCACGGACGGCTCGACGAGTTCTTCCCTCACTTCTTCAAGGGGTGCATCGAGCTCGGGGCCATGCCCGATCTCGCCACGAAGACGGCCCTCGTGCCGGTCGATCACGCGGGCCGCGCGATCGCCCACCTCGTCGCTTCGGGCCGCCACGACGGGACCTTCCACCTGAACCATCCCGCGCCGATGACCACGCGTGAGCTCGGAGAGGCGATCGCGCGGCTCGGCTATCCCCTTCGCCTCGTGTCGTGGAGCGAGTGGCGCAAGGAGCTCTTCGGACGGGGCGGAATCTCTCTCGGGGGCAGCGCCCTCGCCCCCTTCTACCCGTTCCTGCTCGCCCTCGGCGAGGAGCAGTGCTGCCTGCCCGCGATCGACGATCGGATCACGCGCGAGGCGCTCGGCGCCCTTCCGATCCCACCCCTCTCCCACATCCTCGAACGATGCTTGCGGGAGCTCTCGCGCTCGGGCTTTCTCCCGTCACCCTCCGCGCGCTGATCGCCGCGAGAGCGTCAGGCCGACCGCGGCGGAAGCGACCAGGGCGGGGTGCGGTGCGACGCGAGCCACGCCTCCACCTGCCGGACCGCGTGCTCGTACCCGCGGGCGACGATGGCGTCGAACGATCGCCAGTCGAAGAGGCTGTGACCGTCGAGCGCCGGCGCGATCAGGAGATCGGCATCCTCGCGCGTACCCGCCTTGCGGTGCGCGCTGCCGAGCATGGCGCACGAGGAGAGGATCTGGAAGATACCCGGGATGCGCGCCTCGCTCGTCCAGGGATTCAACATCCGCGCGGCGGCGGCCCAGGCGGACGGATACTCCGCGTGGTCCTCCTCCAGCGTGCCACCGAACGTGTGCCCGACGTCGCACGCGATCAGGATGCCCTCGGATCGTTCCCTCATGGGCGCGATGGGGAGGTTGTCGAGCAGCCCGCCGTCGAGCAAGAGGTCGCCCTCCTCGAGCGCCGGCGCCACGACCCCGGGCAGCGAGCAGCTCGCGCGAACGGCACGCCAGATCTGGCCGCGTTCGTGCACCGACACGTGGGCGCGGCTGAGGTTGGTGGAGACGCAGAAGAAGGGCGTGAACAGATCCTCGATGTAGTCGGAGCCGAAGCAGCGAGTCAGGATCCGCGTCAGACGTCGTCCCCGGCAGATCGAGACGAGCGGCACGGTGAGGTCGATGAAGGGCTTCGAAGTGATCCAGGCGTGGCGCGTGGAGGCCGCGACGTCGTCCATCGGGACGCCGCGCGCGCACTGGGCGGCGATGAAGCCGCCCATGCTGGTCCCCGCCACGTGATCCACGGGGATCCCCAGCTCCGCGAGGGCACGGACCACGCCCACGTGCGCGAACGCCCGCGCGCCGCCGCCGGAAAGCACGAGGCCCACGGCGCGGCCCGTGAGCGTCCGCGCGACGCGGGCGTGATCTCCAGCGTGTCCCGCGCGGACGTTGTGGCGCCGCGCCATCGTGCGGCCGCGCACGGGCGGTCCCATCGGAAGAGCGATCGCCGCGCCCGCCGGCTGCAGGCAGACCAGCTCCTCGCGCACCTCGATCGGACCGTCGATGGCGGGTTCTCCCGGCTCGCCTCCCGGCACCGCGACCCAGAGCAGGCGGTCCGCCTGCCGCGCGCAGACCTCGTTCCAGCGGGACCGGCCGGGATCGCCTTCGTACACGACGAAGTCGTGATCGGCCTCGATGGCGTCCATCCACTCGTGCCCGCCGCTGGCGCCGAGATCGTGCCCCCGGGCGACGTCGAACGGCACGTGGGCGACGCGGCCCATCGCACCCAGCGCCTCGGAGAGGCCGCGCGCGAACCGCCGGTGGGCATCGCCCGCCGCGGGGAGAACGGCGATCGCGACGAGCCGTTCCGGCAGCGGCCCCGTCTCGAGCCGCCGCACGACCGTGCGCGCGAGCTGGGTCAACGCATCGGGGCTCCTGGCCACGAGGCGGAAGAACGCCGCGCGATCGACCTTGAGGAGCAAGGAGTCGCGCACCGCGACAACGGAGGCGCGCCGCGGCTCGCCTGTCAGGATCCCGATCTCGCCAACCGCCTCACCGCGCCCGATCTCCATCCCCATGCGTCCGCCCTCCCCGTCACCCAGCACGGCGCGAAGCCGCCCGCGCGCGACCACGTACATCGCGTCGACGGCGTCGCCCTTCTCGAAGAGAGCCTCGCCGGCGCGCACCGCCACCCAGGTCGCCTCCGCGGCGAGCGAGGCGACGAGAGCATCGTCGAGCGTCCCGAAACACCCCGAGGATGCGACGAGCGCGCCGGCATCCGGCGTGGCCAGCGCTCCGGTGATG
Source organism: Acidobacteriota bacterium (assembly GCA_046331505.1). GTDB lineage: Bacteria > Acidobacteriota > Vicinamibacteria > JAXLQT01 > JAXLQT01 > JAXLQT01. The sequence goes on along the minus strand of JAXLQT010000001.1, from coordinate 404,436 downwards.
TTCGACGGCGCCATCGCCCCTCATTCAACCATCACCGCGGCATCGTCGTCCGCCCGCGAGGAGCCGCGCTCTTGGTGCGGCTATCATCCCGTGGGAGAGGACACCGCGATGAACTGCACGATCTGCAAGGGAGAGCTCGAGCCCGGATTCATTCCCGACTTCGGAACGGCCGCCACCTGGGTCGCCATCTGGATCGCCGGCGCACCGGAGGGAAAGAAGGGCGTCTGGGAGCGCGTCCGCACGGGAGCATCGGGCGTGAGCGTCGACCAGGTGGATTGCAAGACCATCGACGCCCAGCGTTGCAAGGCCTGCGGCCATCTCGAGCTCTTCGCGACGCGCGCACCCGCGCCGGGAACCACGCTGGCGCGTTCCTGATCGGCGACCCCGCACGTGTCCTGAGAGCTCAACGCCGCGCGAGGAAGGGACCGTGACGATGCGCTCCAGGAGTCCGCGCCGGCAGCGATCCTCGTGGCGGCGCTACGAGCGCGAGTCCGGGCGGGACGGCGGGGCGACGTGGACGAAGACGCGGACGAAGCCGTCCGAGAACCGCACGTCGATCTTCCCGCCGCGGACCTCGACGACGCGCCCTCGGCCGTACTTGGCGTGCTCGAGCACGTCGCCCTTGTCGTAGGTGCCCTGAGTGGAATACGGCCTGCCCGGACGACCGTCATCCTCGTCGGCGGCGGACAGCTTTCGCGCGCGCGGCGCTCCTGCTTTCGAGGTACGGGACTTGGACCCCGCCGGCGTGTGGTACTTGTGCGGCGTGTGGCAGTAGTTGCAGACGACGCTCTCGATGCGGCCGTCCTCGCCGAGGGCCGCCACGGTGTGGGAGCGCTCGATCTTGCAGCGGCCGCAGAGGACGTCGACCTCGTCACCGACCCTCGACACGCGGCGGAGTCTGCCAGCAGAAGGTCCCTACCGCAATGCCTTTTTCCGATCTGCCCTCCACGCTCCCCGCCGCTCGTTGCACCGGCCGTGATAAGACTCCGGACCCATGGCTCCCTCTCCCTCACGGCTCGCCCGCTGCCTCGTTCTCGCATGCTCCGCGGTGGCGGCTGCCGATGGCGTCCCGGATGCGATGCTCCAGGGGCTCGAGTGGCGGCTGGTCGGACCGTTCCGCGGCGGATGGGGAACGATGGCGGTCGGGATCCCGGGGCGGCCCAACATCTACTACACGGGAACGGCGGGCGGAGGCGTCTGGCGAACGACCGATGGCGGCGTGACGTGGCAGGCGATCTGGGACGACGTCCCCGCCTCCGCCGTCGGCGCGATCGCGCTGGCACCGTCCAACCCGGACGTCATCTACGTGGGGACCGGGCACCCGGAGCCGCGGTACGACATCGCCGCGGGGAACGGGATGTACCGGTCGACCGACGGCGGCAAGAGCTTCACGCACGCCGGACTCGAGGCGACGCGGCACATCGGCGCGATCGTGGTCGACCCGCGCGACGCGAGCATCGCGCTCGTCGCCGCGGTCGGACACTTCTTCGGTCCCAACAGGGAGCGCGGCGTCTTCCGCACGACGGACGGCGGCACGAGCTGGACCCAGCCCCTCTTCATCGACGCGGACACCGGTGTGGTCGATCTCGCGGCCGACCCGGTGGATCCGCGCATCGTCTTGGCCGCGTCATGGACCGCGCGCACGCGTCCCTGGCTCAGCTACTTCACGCCGCTCGAAGGAGCCGGGAGCGGTATCCATCGCTCGACGGACGGAGGCGTGACCTGGGAACGGCTCGCGGGAAACGGCTGGCCCGACGGGAACCTCGGCCGCATCGGACTCGGCGTGGCGCACGCGGGCGGGGACACCCGCGTCTACGCGACGGTGGGCGGAGCCGCCGGCGGGCTCTACCGCTCGGACGATCGCGGCGCGCGCTGGCAACGCGTCAACGACAACGCCGGGTTCGGGAGCTGGTACTTCGCGCGCATCACGGTCGCGCCGTCGGATCCCGACACGCTCTGGGTGATGGGCCGCTCGCTCTCGAAGTCGACGGACGGCGGCAAGACCTTCACCATCGTCAAGGGCGCGCCTGGCGGCGACGACTATCACCACCTCTGGATCGATCCGAAGGACCCCGACCGCATGGTGACCGCCTCGGATCAGGGAACGGTGGTCACGGAGAACGGCGGCAAGAGCTGGTCTTCCTGGTACAACCAGCCGACCGGGCAGTTCTACCACCTGGGTGCCGACGATCTCTTCCCCTACGGGATCTACGCGGGCCAGCAGGACAGCGGCACCGTGCGCGTCGCGAGCCGCAGCGACTACGGCGGGCTGACGTTGCGCGACTGGCATCCGGTCGGCGCCGACGAGCGCGACGACGACCTTCCCGTCCCGGCCGATCCCGGCATCGTCTTCGGAAGCGGCCTCGGCGGGCGGCTGTCGCGATGGGACGCACGCAACGGCGAAGTCCAGAACGTCGCGCCGTGGCCGGTCTCGACCTACGGCCAGCGTCCGACGACGGTGAGGTATCACTACACGTGGATCACGCCGCTCACGATCTCCCCGCGCGCCCCGCACGCGATCTACCTGGGCGCGCAGGTCCTCTTCCGCTCGACCGACCAGGGGCTGCACTGGGATGCCATCAGCCCGGACCTGAGCGGCAAGCGCGACGGCGCCGGTCCGTGTGACGGCGATCTCGCTCCTGTGGCCGCGCACGACTGCGGTTACGGCGTCGTCTTCTCGATCGCCGTCTCCCCGAGGTCAGACGACGAGATCTGGGTCGGCACGGACGCAGGGGACGTCCAGATGACCCTCGACGCGGGACGGAGCTGGGCACGCGTCACCCCGCCGGCGCTGCCGGTCTGGGGCAAGGTCTCGAGCGTCGATCTGTCTCCCCTCGATCCTGGTACCGCCTATGTCGCCGTCGACAACCACCGTCAGGATGACTTCGGACCTCACGCGTTCCGCACGCACGACCACGGCAAGACGTGGACCGAGATCGGGCACGGAATGCCGAAGGGCGACTTCGTGAGCGTCGTGCGCTGCGATCCGGTCCGGCGCGGCCTTCTCTACGCCGGGACCGACTCGTCCGTGCTGGTCTCGTTCGACGACGGCGATCGATGGCAGCCGCTCCGCCTCAACCTGCCGACTGCCCAGGTGAGAGACCTCCTGGTCCACGGCGACGATCTGATCGCCGCCACTCAGGGCCGCGCCCTCTGGGTGCTCGACGACGTGGCGCCGCTGCGCGAGGCGGGCGCGCCGATCGCGCGCGAGGCGGCGCACCTCTTCCGTCCCGCCGATGCGATCCGCGTGCGCGGGAACCAGAACCGCGACACGCCGCTTCCCCCGGAAGAGCCCGTCGCGAAGAACCCGCCGGCGGGAGCGATCATCGACTACTGGCTCGCCGCCCCCGCGAAGGGCACGGTCGCGATCGAGATCCGCGCGGCGGACGGGCGGCTCGTCCGGCGCTTCGCGAGCGACGATCCTCCGCGGGCGACCGAACCCGGACGTTACTTTGCCGGGGAGTGGCTGAAGCCGCCGGGCCCCCTTCCGGCGACGGCGGGAGCGCACCGCATCGCATGGGACCTGCGCCATCCGAGGCCGCGCGCGCTCGGATACGACTACAGCATTGCCGCCGTTCGCGGCGTGGACACGCCGCTCCTGCCTCAGGGCCCGCTGGTGCTCTCCGGCGACTACGAGGTCGCGCTCGTCGTGGACGGGAAGAGGCTGCGCGCGCCGCTGCGTGTCCGCCCCGATCCACGCATCCCCGAGGACCCCGCCGCCGCACAGGCCGCGCTCGCGTTCGACCTTGCCGTCGAGGACGGCCTCGATCGCGCGTTCGTGCTCCAGGGCCAGCTCGCCGCCGCGACGCGTCAGGCAGCGTCGCAGGAGCGACGGCTCGGCGGCGACACTACGTTCTGCGACGCGCTTGCCGCCTTCTCCCGGTCGACGGCTCTCCTCTCCCCGGGCGATGGCGAGGAAGCGCCCGGCGTCGGCACCATCGGCGGGGTGCTCGGGGCGCTCGCGACCGACGCCGAGGCCACCGACCGGACGCCGACCGAGCCGCAGCAGGAGGTGCTCGCGCTCTACACCGCGAGGCTCCAGAGCCTCACCGGAACGTGGCGGGCGATCCAGGCCGCCGACCTCGCGAGCCTGAACGCGACGCTGCGCGCCGCCGGGCTCGCGGAGATCCGCGTGCCTGGGGCGGACGAGCTCGGAGCTCCCGCGAGCGACGAATCCGAGGACGTCCCGTAGGGCGGGGGCTCGTTTCCCGCCGGTTCGCATCGCTCGACACCGGCGTTACGATCTCGCCATGTCCTTGATCCAGTTCGTTGCCAACTACGACGATCTCTCCACGGACCGCGGCTACCAGTTCAAGTTCCACTGCGACAAGTGCGGGAACGGGTTCATGTCCTCGTTCCAGCCCTCCGCGATCGGCATCGCCGGCAGCTTGCTGCGCGCGGCGGGCAGCATCTTCGGCGGCATCGCCTCGAGCGCCGGGAACTCCGCCTACGAGATCCAGCGCGCCGTCGGCGGCACCGCGCACGATCACGCGCTCGGCACCGCCGTCGAGGAGGGCAAGAAGCACTTCAAGCAGTGCACGCGGTGCGGCCGCTGGGTCTGCCCCGAGGTGTGCTGGAACGCGAAGCGTTCCCTCTGCGAGGGCTGCGCTCCGGACGAGGGCGAGGAGCTGGCGGCCGCGCAGGCGCAGGTGACGGCCGAGCAGATCTTCAGCAAGGCGCGCGAGACGGACATGGTCGCGCACGTCGACATGAAGAAGCCCGCAACCGCGGCGTGCCCGCAGTGCGGTGCCGCGACGAAGGGCGGCAAGTTCTGCCCGGAGTGCGGCGCCAACCTGTCGCCGAAGGGCCAGTGTCCGGCCTGCGGCGCCGACTGCGATGCGAAGGCGAAGTTCTGCCCCGAGTGCGGGCAGAAGATGTAGCCCTCCACGGAACCAAGCGCCGCGGCGCGGTGTCAAAGCGTGACGAGGAACACGCACGATGTGCCGCGAGGAGGCCGCCAGGATCGAATCTCTCTGGAGGGACATGGCGGTGGCGCGGCTCGCGATCGAGCGCCACCACGACCGGACGATCGGCCACACGGCCGCCTACCTGTTCGCGCTCGGTGCCGCGCTCGCGCTGTGGAGCATCGGGCACCGGGCGACGACCGCATGGATCGCGGCCGTCCCCCTGCTCCTCGTCCTCGCCGCGTGCGTCGACGGAGGCATGGCGGCGATCGGCCGGCGCGGTCCCGGAACGCTGGAGGATGCCGCGGTCAAGGAGATCGAGCTCCTCCACGCGCTCGCCAGGACGCACGGGGCGCCGCTCGCGCCTGGCCAGGCATCGGTCTGGATCCGCGAGATCGACCAGCGCGACGCCGGCCGCTCCTGGGTGCTACGCGTGGCGCGCGATCTCCGCGCCCTCCCGGCGATCGTGCCCGCCGCGGTCATCGGGCTCCCGTCGCCGTGGGGCTGGCTCGCCGCCACGGCGGCGACGACCGGCGTCGGAGCGCTCGTCTGGCGCCGCGCCTACCGGGTCCTTCGCGCCCGGCCGCGCCAGCTTGCGGTCCATCGCGAGCTCGTGGCGCGGAGCCTGCGCGAGGCGGCCGTGGCGCGCGCAATCGCGGCGCCGGCGGAGATCCGCGAGCTCGCCGACGACGCGCGATCGGAGCTCGGCCGCGTCGAGGGGGAGCGTCCCGATCTCGAGTGCGCCATCGCCGAGGCGATCCGCGAGTCCGAGGCGCTGCACAGGGAGCTGCGATCGATCGACGCGGCCGTCGTCAAGGCCCGCGCGCGCGGGATCGACGAGGAGCGCATCCGCCACCTCGAATCGGAGCGCGAGCGCGTTCGCGACGCGATCGGGGCACTGGGTTCGCTTCTCGCCAACCTGCACGCGGACGCGGCGTGGCTCGCAAGCCTCTCGCACAAGAGGTCGGCGATCGAGGCGCTCGCGACCGAGGTCGAGCTCCTGCGCGCGTCGGCCGACGGCCTGTCGCGCGCGCTCGAGGCCGTGGGCTCAGGCGGCAGGAGTGCCAGCTAGTGGAACAGCACTTCACGATGATGTGCGCTCACGGCGCAGACGACGGGTCCGGCCTGTTTCCCGCGCTGGGCGTCCTCTTCCTCGCGTGGGTCTTCGGCGCAAGCCTCGGCGGGGGGCCAGAGCGCGTCGAGCGGGACTACAGCCACCTGGTCGCGGGTCTGCGGCCGCCTTTCGTCCTCGGTCCCCTGACCGAGCCGGAGACCAAACCGGGGCTGACCTTCGGGCGCGTCATCGCCGGGATCGGCCTGCTCGCCGGCGCTTGCTTCGCCTACTCCGCGGGCCAGGCGTTCCTCGGCACGCACTGGTGCCCGGCGCCGCCGGAGGCCTACGCCGCAGCCGGGCTCCTCGCTCTCGTTCCCATCGTTGCGATCGCGATGCTCGCGCTGTGGCTCCCGCTCACCGGCTCCGTCGACCGCGCGGCCGAGCCCGCGGACCTCGACGACCTCGTCATCCGGCTCACGCCGCGCCGCTACCTCCTCGGGATCGCGAAGCCTGCCCCCGCGACGCCGGATCGATGGGCCTGGATCCAGGCACCCTACGCCGTGCTCGCCACGATCGCATTGCTGTTCGTGATGCTCTCGAGGTCGTGACGCGGCTCTGTCGCCGCCCATGGCCGCCTGACCGAAATTGCCGGTTCATCGAGGTCGCACTCCTTCGTCGGGCGGGGGCTCGTCCCCCGCCGGTTCGCCGGGAAGCTCATCGCGCGACGACACGGCTGTCCGTGCGTACCCCGTTTAACGGGTGCGCGGATCCCTTCCGTTCGTGTCGATCGGCCGAACTCGTCCATGGTTTCGACCGACCCAGAGCGTATCCATCTCGAGACGCCGCACGAGTGCCGACGGAGAACGTCGTCGTCACCGTAGCGTTTGCCCGCGAACCGGCGCGCGCCGAGCCCCCGCCCTGCGGACTTCCACGTCACCCGCCGACCAGGGGAGCGACCTTCCAGAACGCTGGGTCCAGGACCGGCGAGGCTCGGGAGCCAAGTCTGGGACACTAGTAGCCGATCGTGCCGGACGATTCGTTCACGCCGTAGCCGCCGGTGTAGGGAGTGAACGTGTAGGCCGACACCGACATCGTCCCGTTGAGATAGGTGTACGGCACGACCGTCGACGTTGCGGCCGGGTCGGGACCGGCGGCCGCGAGGAGCTCGTCTCGCCCCTCGGCGCCCTCGTCGACCGTGCCGAGCCCGGTGCGTCCTCCGAACATCGTGGTGAACGGCGTGACGAGGAAACCCGGCAGCGCTGCGATGGCGGATCCGTCGTAGTCGAACCCCGCGAACTGCGCGGGGAGCAGGATCGATGGGCCGGGCGAGGCGGCGATCTCCGCCCAGCCGTCGCGATCGACGTCGCCGCCGTCGAGGTTGCAGCCGAACTGCGGCGTTCCGAAGGCGTTGAAGTTGATCTTCGAGATGGGCGTGACGGCGCTGCCGTCGAAGTTGAAGCCGCGCACCTGTGGTCCGAAGATCTGACCGGGCCCCGGGCCGGTCAGGATCTCCGTGAAGCCGTCGCGATCGACGTCCCCGTCGGCGACGTTGACCCCGAACTTGAGCGTGCCGTAGGCGAAGAAGCTGATCTTCGCGATGGCCGTGGCAGAGCCGCCATCGACGTTCCAGCCGCGCACGTGCGGGCCGAACACGGCGCCGGGCCCCGGCCCGGTGAGGATCTCGTGGAACGCATCGGCATCGAGGCTCCCCGACGCGACGTTCACGCCGTACTTGAGAGTGCCGTACGCGTAGTAGTTGATCTTCGCGATGGCGCTGCCGGTGCGATCGAAGCCGCGGACCTGGGGTCCGAAGACGGGACCCGGGCCGGGCCCGGTCAGGATCTCCTCGTAGCTCCCGCCGTCCGTGTTGCCCGTGGTCACGTTCGTACCGAAGGTGCCGGCGGCGTAGGCGAGGAAGTCGACGGGCGCCGGGGCGCCGGCCGCGTCGAACGCCCGGACCCGGTTCAGGTTCGCCGGACCGAATCCCTGCCCCACGACGAACGTCTCCGCGCCGTACGGCTCCTTGCCAAGCTGCGGCAGCCATCCCGGATTCGTGCCCTCGCCGTCGTAGGCGCCGCGGAAGGTCCCTCCATGGAGCTTCCCGTTGAAATCGACGTTCCAGTTCTCGAAGGTGTTGATCCCGGTCGGGCTGATCGGCGGGCCCGACATCGTTCCCACGCGCGGGTAGAGGTCGAGCGTGCCCGGCGGCGCGAAGGGGTTGCTGAGGTAGGTCCCGGCGTTGCCGTAGGTGTCGGTGATGTTGTCGCGCTGCGTCCCGCCGTTGATCGGAGGCGCCGCGAAGGCGCCGTTTCCGATGGCCTCCTGGGTGTAACCGGGATCACCGCCCGTGATGTTGATGCCGCCCTGCGACGCCACGATCGTGTTGTTGAAGATGCGGATCAGCTTCGGCACGTCGTTCTGAGGCTGGATCCGCACGGCCGGGCCGTTGTCGTTGACCATCAGGTTGTCGTAGAAGGCGATGTTGCCTTCGCCCTGGAACAGCGACTCGGTCGGGTTCTGGTGGAAGAAGTTCCCGTAGATCTCGTAATAGTCGTTCGAGCCCGTGCCGGACGGCGGGAAGTGACCGACCAGGAGGTTCGGCCGCGCGTTGCCGCCGGTCGAGCCGTTGTTCGCCTTGCTGAAGACGTTGTGGCGGATGACCGTCTTCGCGTTCTGCGGCATCCCGGCGGGGCGGCTCAGCTGGTGCTTGATCTGCATGTTGTAGCCGATGGTGTCCTGGACGAAGTTGTCCTCCACCAGGCCCTCGACGAACGGGGCGAGCCCGGTGCTGTCGCCGAGGTAGAGGCCCGTGCCGGCGCCGATGATGACGTTGCCGCGGATGATCCAGTCCCAGGCGTTGCACTTCGTGCTGATGCCCACGATCTGCTGGTTGTTGCCGTGGTTCACGATCGTGAGGCCCTGGATCGTGATGTGGTGCGCGAACGACGCGCTCCCTTCCGCCTTGACGCCGTCGACCGCCAGGTTCTGGCCGTCCAGGCGCAGGTTCTTGATCTCGACGTAGCTCGAGTCGCTGATGCTGACCGTGTTGCAGCACGAGCGTCCCGTGAAGGTCGCGGGCGTTCCGCTTCCGGGGCCGGTGATGGCGATCGGAAGCCCCGGCTGGCCGTTCATGTTGGAGATGGTGAGCCCGTTCGGATAGGTCCCGCCCGCGAGCACCATCGTGTCGCCCGGCTGGAGCGTGGAGAGCAGGCCCTGGTAGGTCGAGGGGTCGGCGGGGACGATCGCCGCCATCGCCGGCAGTGCGGCGCAGAGGACGCTCGCGAACAGGACCAATCGCTTCATCGGGACCTCCCAGGGGACGGCCGGATCATCTCACCGGGAGGACGTCGATGACGACCTCTCCCTCTCACGGAGTACGATCGAGGCGCCGCATGAACCCCGCGCTGGTGAACCTCATGCCCGATCCGTTCGTGAGGCTCTTCGCGGGACCCTACATCTCCGGCGACTCCATCGCCGTCGCCGTCGAGACGGCGCGCGAGCTCCAGACCACGCGGCGCATTGCCTCGAGCCTCGATCTCCTGGGCGAGGAGGCCGCGAGCGTCGATCAGATCGACCGGGCCATGGCGATCTACCGCGACCTGATCGACGCCGTCGCCAAGGACCCGGCGTTCGAGGCGACGCGGCGCCGTCCCACCGTCAGCCTGAAGCCGTCGACCTTCACGCTGCCCAGGCGCGATCAGAAGGGCGACCTGTCGGCCGACACCGACCTCGTACGCTGCTACGAGAACATCGAGCGCATCGCGAGCTACGCGAAGGACCGCGGGGTGCGCCTCACCATCGACATGGAGGACCACGCCTGGGTCGACTTCACACTCGAGAGCTACGGCAAGCTCCTGGACCGAGGCTTCGACAACGTCGGCACCGTCCTCCAGTCGATGCTGCACCGGACGAAGGAGGACGTGAAACGCCTCGACGGGCGCGCGCGCATCCGCCTGGTCATCGGCATCTACCGGGAGCCCGCCGAGATCGCCTACACGCAGAAGCGCGACATGAAGAAGCGGCTCCTCGAGTACGCCGAGGCGCTCCTCGATCGCGGCGTCTACGTCGAGCTCGCGACCCACGACGAGGAGTACGTGTTCCGCTTCATGAAGGAGGTCGTGGCGGAGCGCGGCGTCCGGCCCGACCGGTTCGAGGTCCAGATGCTGCTCGGCGTCCCGCGCAAGACGACGCAGGACGACCTCGTCGCAGGACGCTACGTCGATCGTCCGGAGATGGCGGGCAACGGCACGATCCCGGCGGATGCGCTCGCCGAGCTGCGGAAAGGCGTGCTCGTCAGACTCTACGTGCCGTTCGCGATGCAGTGGTCCGAGGCGCTCGCCTACTGCCGGCGGCGGCTCAACGAGAACCCGAACATCGTCTGGTACGGCCTCAAGAACCTGGTGGTGGGAACGTGAGGACGACCACCCTGCTCGCGATCCTCCTGCTCCTTCTCTCCAACATCTTCATGACGATCGCGTGGTACGGCCATCTCAAGCTCCGCACGCTGCCGATGTGGACCGCCGTGCTCGGGAGCTGGGGCATCGCCTTCTTCGAGTACTGCCTCCAGGTCCCGGCGAACCGCATCGGTTCGCGAGCGCTGACGGCGTACCACCTCAAGACGATCCAGGAAGTGATCACGCTCTGCGTGTTCGTCGTGTTCGCCTGGTCGTACCTCGGCGAGTCGCTGCGCCCCAAGCACGTGGCGGGGTTCGTGCTCCTCTTCGGGGCGGTGTGGGTGATCTTCCAGGACCGGTTCGGCATGAGCTGGTAGGAGCCCACCGTCGCGTGCGGCTCCTGCTCCTCTCGGACACGCACCTGGGCTTCGACATGCCGCTCCGGCCGCGCGTCGCGATGACGCGCCGGGGCGAGGACTTCTTCGCGAACACGGGGGCGGCGCTCGCCCCCGCCCGCCGGGGCGAGATCGATGCGGTGATCCACGGCGGCGACGTCTTCTTCCGGAGCAAGGTGCCGCTGCCGATCGTCGCGCGCGGCATGGCGCTCCTGCAGGCGGCGGCGGACGGCGGCGCGGAGGTCTTCATCGTCGCGGGCAACCACGAGCGCTCGGCCATTCCCTATCCCCTGCTCGCATCGCATCCGCGCATCCATCTCATCGATCGGCCGCGAACGTTCGTGGTGGAGCGGCGCGGAAGACGGCTCGCCATCGGCGGGTTCCCGCACGTACGGGAGGTGAGGCGCCGCTTTGGCGAGGCGCTCGCCGCGACCGGGCTCCGGGAGGCGCACGCCGACGCGCGGGTCCTGTGCGTTCACCAGGCGGTCGAGGGTGCGAAGGTGGGTCCGGTCGGGTTCACCTTCCGGGACGGGAACGACGTGATCCGCGGAGCCGAAGTGCCGGGCGGCATCGCGGCGGTCCTCTCGGGCCACATCCACCGAGCCCAGGTCCTGCGGCGGTCGCTCTCCGGCGACGCGCTCGCGGCGCCCGTGTACGACGCGGGATCGATCGAACGCACGTCGTTCGCCGAGGCCGCGGAGCGCAAGGGCTACGTCACGCTGGCGGTGGAGCCCGACGGCGAGGGCTGCGGCACGGTGCGCGACGCCCGGTTCCACGAGCTGCCCGCGCGCCCGATGATCGACGCGGCCATCGACGCCCGCGGCCGCGACGACCGGGAGGTCGCGGCGTGCGTGCGCTCGAGGCTCGAGGCGCTACCCGCGAGGAGCGTCGTGCGGCCGCGCTCGACGGCGCGTCGATGAGCGCGGCGGAGGTGGCGCGCCACGCCGCCGGCATGGTCGTCTCGCTCGCCTGGCGCAAGCCCGGACCATCCGCCGCGCTCGCCGGGCCGTAGGATCGTTGGTAGGGCGGGGCTTGTCACCCGCCGGTTCCCGGAACGAGGTACCACCGTGGCCAACATCACATTGAAACCGCGCAGCACCACCATCGTCCTCGCCGGCGTCGCCGTCATCCTCGCTCTCGGCGCGGCGACGCAGCCCTCCGCCGACGAGACGAAGCCCGCCAAGCTCCCCGAGGCCGTGCCGGGCAAGAGCGCCACCGCCACGTTCGCCGGCGGCTGCTTCTGGTGCATGGAGACCGCCTTCGAGGGTCAGCCCGGCGTGCTTGCCGTCACCAGCGGCTACACGGGAGGCCCGGAGAAGAACCCGACCTACGAGCAGGTGTCGTCGCACGCGACGGGCCACGCCGAGGCCGTCCAGGTCCTCTACGACACGAGCGCCACGAGCTACGAGAAGCTCCTCGATATCTTCTGGCACAACGTCGACCCGACCGTGAAGGACCGGCAGTTCTGCGACGGCGGGCACCAGTACCGCTCGGCGATCTTCGCCGCGGGCGCCGACCAGCGCCGCCTCGCCGAGGCGTCGCGCGAGAAGATCGAGAAGACGAAGACGTTCCAGGAGCCCATCGTCACCGAGATCGTCGACGCGTCCGAGTTCTGGCCCGCCGAGGAGTACCACCAGGACTTCTACAAGAAGAACCCGGTCCGCTACAAGAGCTATCGCCTCGGCTGCGGCCGCGACGCGCGCCTGAAGGAGCTCTGGGGCGAAGCGCCGCCATCGCATTGACACGAACAAGGTCCCTCGTCCCACCTCCGGGACGAACCGGCGGGGGACAAGCCCCCGCCCTACGACCTAACCACCTCGTGCGAACCCCATCACGGACCTGTCTCTGGCGCGGGGACCCGGCCGCCTCGCCCCCACGGATCACGCGGACTTGCGGTCCGTAGGGCGGGGGCTCGTCCCCCGCCGGTTCGTGCCGGCGGTTCACTCGTGACGGAGCGCTTCGGCGGGATCGAGCCCGGCGGCGCGGTAGGCGGGATAGATCCCGAACACGAGCCCGACCGTGAGCGACATCCCGAGCCCCACCGCCACCGACCATAGCGGCGTCGTCGCGGGAAGAGGGCTCAACGCGCGGGCGAGCGCGGCGACGCCGCCTCCGATCCCGAGGCCGAAGGCACCGCCGATCGACGAGAGCGCCATTGCCTCGACCAGGAACTGGAGCAGGATCCGCGGCGCACGGCGCCGATCGCCCGCCGCGTCCCGATCTCCTTCGTACGCTCGGCCACCGAGACCAGCATCACGTTCATGATGCCGACCCCACCGACGATCAGCGCGAGGGAGGCGACCACGACCATCGCGAGGGTGATCTGATCGGTGATCGAGCGGAAGTTCCGGATCAGCTTGTCCGGCGTGAGCACGCCGAAGTCGTTGGGCTGGTCGAAGCGCACGCCGCGGCGCGCGCGGAGCACCGCGGTGCCCTCGTCGAGGACCTGCTCGACGAGCTCAGGGCGGCGCGGGATCGTCGCGATGTTCACGCCGCGCTCTCGCTTGATCGCGGGGAAGTGGGAGTCGAAGGTCGTGATCGGGAGATAGACGTGCGCGTCCGTCGACTCGAAGAAGCTGTTGGGCTGGGGTTCCATCACGCCCACGACCGTGTAGCGCCGCTCGCCGATCGTGACCCGCTTGCCGATGGGATCGGAGAGCGGGAAGAGGGTCTTCGCGATGCCGTCACCCAGCACGGTGACCTCATCGTGACGCCTCACGTCGGACGCCGAGATGAACCGCCCGTCGCCGACGAACTTCGCGTTGGCGGGTGGGTAGTCCTCGGTCACTCCCGCCAGCGTGTCGGGCGTCGCCTCGAGCGGTCCCAGCTTCACGACCGGCGGGTTCTCGCCACCGCCCCCGCCGCCGGGGCCGTCGCCTCCGAACCAGTACCGCTCCGGCGACACTGCCCGCATCGACGGGCATTGCGCCTTCAGCGCCACCGCATCTTCGTAGGTCAGGTTCCGGCGATGGCGCTCCTCGTCGGCGCGCGAGCCGCCGGGTCCGAACCCTGGGTCGAACTTCTGGAACTGCACGAGGGTGGCGCCGAACGCCTCGAAGCTCTCCTTGACCGAAGCGTTGAAGCCCTCGATCACCGAGACCATTGCGATGACCGTCGCGACGCCGACGACCACGCCGAGGATCGTGAGCATCGAGCGGAGCTTGTGCGCCATCACCGACCCGGCGGCGAACCGGAGCCCGTCGGCGATCCGCTGGAGCACCCTATTCATGGCGGAGCGCCTCCACGGGCGTGAGCTTCGCCGCCTTGTGGGCGGGGAAGAGGCCCGCGGTGATCCCGGTCATGACGGCCACGGCAAGCCCCGCGGCCACGAGCGCGGGCGGAACCTGGGTCGGCACGGGCGCGAAGCTCGGGATCACCTTGCTGACGAGGAACCCGAGGGCCACGCCGGCAAGGCCGCCGCCGAGCGACAGCAGGATCGCCTCGGTGAGGAACTGCGATCGGATCGAGCCGCGCCGCGCACCGAGCGCTCGACGGAGGCCGATCTCTTTCGTCCGTTCGGTCACGGAGACGAGCATGATGTTCATGATCACGATGCCGCCCACGACGAGCGACATCCCCGAGATCGCTACGACCAGTCCGAACCCGCCCGCGGTCACTTGGCGGAAGACGTTCTGCGCGCCCTCGGCCGTGACGAGACCGAACGGGTCGGCGGCACGGAAAGAGGTGTGGCGCCGCCCACGCAGGATGACGCGCACCTCGTCCATCGCCGCCTCCATCGCCCCGACGCCTTCCCTCGGCCGCACGTAGACCGTGAGGCTCGTTCGCGTCCCGAAGAGCCTCCCGTAGGCCGACAGCGGCATCCAGAGCTGGCTGTCCTGACTCTGGCCGAAGACCGATCCCTGCTTCCTGAGCAGACCGATCACCTTCATCGGGTTGCCCGCGATCGAGACGGTGCGCCCGAGCGGATCCTGCGCGCCGAAGAGCTCGTCCCTCACGTCCGACCCGAGCACCACCACGAGCGACGAGTGCTGCACCTCACCCTCGGTGAAGAAGCGGCCCGCCTCTATGTCGAGGTTCTGGAGCTCGGCGAAGTTGCTGGTCGCGCCGAAGACCGTGACGCCCCCGTGGCGCCGGCTGAGGCGCTTGACCGCCATCTCGCTCTGGGCGTTCATGCCGATGGCGCCGCACCGGCCGCAGAGCCGCTCCACCGCTTTCGCATCCGCGACGGAGATCGGGCGGCGACGCAGCGCCTCGAGGAAGTCCTCGCGGCTGGTGATGAGACCGAACTGCGTCACCGCGAACACGTCGGGGCTGAGCTGGAAGAGCTGCTCGGTGACGAAGCGGTTCAGCCCGGAGATGACCGACGCCACGGCGACCACCGTCGCCACGCCGATCACGACGCCGAGAAGCGTCAGGAAGCTCCGGAGCTTGTGGGTGCGGATGGCCTCCGCCGCGACGGGCAGCGCCACCATGGCTAACCTGCCGCCTTCGCTCCGTCCGCGCTCCCGATCGCCTTCTTCGGCGCCTCGCGCACCAGGTCGCCGTCCTTCAGCTCGCGGAGCATCCGGAACGGCCCCGTGACGATCCGGTCGCCCTCGTGCACGCCGTCCAGGATCTCGATGCGCGTCTCTCCCGTGATCCCGGTCTTGACGGTCACGAAGCGAGCGTGCGAGCCGTCGAAGACGTAGAGCCCCTCCTCCTCCGCGGGCACCGCGCCGGCGGGCGCGCTGGGGACGGGCTTGTCGCGGACCACGAGGGCCTGGACGGGGACCGCGATCGCTGCGTCCCGGTGGCCGGTGCGGATCTCCGCAGAGCACGAGAAACCGGGCCGCACGTTCTCGGGCGGATCCGAGAGCTCGATCTTCACCTCGAAGTCGATCGCCTCGGCGCCGCCGTTGCCTCCCGGCGTCTTCTGCACCGGGCTCGAGCCGATCTCCGTGACCACGCCGCGGAACGTCCGGTTCGCGTACGCATCGATCGTGACCTCTGCCTCCTGACCGACGGCGAGGCTGGGCACGTCCGTCTCGTCCACTTCCATCACCGCTTCCACCACGCTGAGGTCCGAGATCGTCATCAGCACGGTGCCGGCGTTGTTCATCGTGCCGACCACGGCCACCTCGCCCTGCTCGACCGGAAGGCGCGTCACCGTGCCGGAGATCGGAGCGACGATCCGGGTCTTGGAGAGACTGTCCCTCGCACCGGTGAGCGAGGCGCGTGCCTGGAGGATCCGGCGTTCCACCGCCGCAACCTGCGCATCGGCCGCCTCGCTCGCGGCACGGGCCCGGTCCACCTCGGACGACGGGATGAGATCCTGTCGATGGCTCTTCGCGGCGCGGTCGTACGCCTGGCGAGCCTCCCGCGCTGTCGCCGCGGCAGCATCGCGTTCCGCCTCGAGCGCGCTCATCGACGCCTCGGCCACCGCCGCCGAAGCCGCGAGCTGGGTCTGGTCGATCTGGAGCAGCAGGTCCCCCTTCTCCACGTGGGCCCCCTCCTTCACGCGCAGATCGGTGATCTGCCCCATCACGTTCGCCGAGAGGTCGACTTTGCGCTTCGCTTCGAGCTGCCCGTTCGCGCTCACCTTGGCAACGAGCTGCCCCCGCGCCACGGTCTCGATGGAGACCTCCTTGGGCAGCTCCCCGCGCCGCCTCATGGCCATGAACGAGCCCGCTCCCGCGACGAGCAGGATGAGGACGATCCACCACCGCCTCCTCATGGGGTCTGTCCCGTGATCGCCATCACGGCTCTCATACGTACGGACGGCGCCGGCGGTTCCACTCCAGCGGCCGGTACGTTGTAAACTCACCCACCGAGCGGGTCAACGTGCCAGGCCGTGCGGTTGTTCGCTGGGGCGCGATCGCATCGCTCGCCATCGCGAGCGCCGGGACGGTCTTCGCCGGCCAGTGGGTCCAGGGCGCGCCGCCGTTCCGCGGGCGGGACTCACATGCGATGGCCTACGATTCCTTGCGAAGTCGCATCGTCATGTTCGGTGGCCAGGACAGCAGCACCAGCCCTTGGACACTCTACAACGACACCTGGGACTACGATGGAAGTGCTTGGATCTTCAACGCCCCCGTCCCACCGGGGCTCGCCCCGAGGTGGGGGGCATACATGGTCTTCGACTCGGTCCGGGGGCGTTCTGTTCTCTTCGGCGGAACGGACAACTCATCTGGACGCAACGACACGTGGGAGTATGACGGAGCAGCGTGGATTTAAGGTGCCGCTGCTCCTCCGGGGCTCCTTCCGAGAATCTGGGGTGGCGTCGCATTTGATCAAAGCCGCGGCCGAATGGTCCTCTTCGGTGGCCTCCAGCCCGGTGGCGCACGATTGAACGATGTCTGGGAGTACGACGGCGCGACCTGGGTCGCAGCGGTGACTGTTCCGCCGGCCCTGACTCCCCGTGCTGGCCAAGCCATGACGTACGATTCCGCACGGAGTCGAAGCGTGGTGTTCGGCGGAAACGACGGCACGAGCTCGCTGAACGAAACATGGGAGTACGACGGGAGCACCTGGGCGATGGTCGCCACCGGGCCCACAATCGGCGGCTCGATGAGCCTCGTCTTCGATTCGAGCAGGGACGTGTCGGTGTTGTGCGCGAACAGCTCCGGCCACATCTCAACTTGGGAGTACGACGGGAGTGGTTGGTCGGGAGAGACCCCGTCGCCGATCGCGGCCCGGGGCTACTTCGGAGCGGCCTTCGATGCAGCGCGGAGCTTCGGCGGCCGCACGTATTCGCCCACGTACATGCTCGACGACACATGGGAATACGACGGCGTCTCGTGGATCCCGGGGCCCGCGCCGCGGCCGGACATGCCCGCTCGCTCCTCTCACGCCATGGCGTTCGACTCCACTCGGTTGCGCTCCGTCCTTTACGGGGGTTGGGACCAGACAGCCCCACCCCAGACACAGCGCTACTTCGTGGACGAGTGGGAGTACACCGGATGCGGGTTCACACTCCAGCCGCCTGTCCTTCCTGCCGGCACGGCCGGAGCTCTCTATGGCGCGACGATCACCACGACAGGCGGCACTCCGCCTTTCACGTTCTCCCTCTCAGGCAACCTCCCCGCGGGCCTCGCGCTCAATGCGTCCACCGGCGTCGTCTTCGGGACGCCGACGACCTGCGGGACCTCCAACTTCGCCATCGTCGCCACCGACGCGACCGGCTGTCCCGAGGGCCGCGGTTACGACCTCACAATTGCGCCCGCGTCGTGCGCCGTTGTCGTCGCGCCTCCGACACTCCCCGGCGCGACCGTCGGGACGCCCTACAGCGTCACGCTCACCGCCTCGGGCGGCACGACCCCCTACACGTTCGCCATCACCTCCGGCGCGTTGCCCGCGGGCCTGGCGCTCTCCACAGGCGGGGTCCTCTCCGGGACCCCCACCGTGGCGGGTACGGCGAGCTTCACGGTGACCGCATCCGATGCCTGCGGCTGCTCGGGGTCGCGCGCCTACACTCTCACCGTGACGTGCCCCGCCGTCATCGTCAATCCAGCGACCCTGCCCGGCGGCACCGTCGGCACGTCCTACAGCCAGACACTGACCGCCGGCGGAGGCACCGCGCCATACACGTTCGCCGTGACGTCGGGTTCGTTGCCGCCCGGGCTTTCGCTCTCGACGGGCGGCGTGCTTTCAGGAACGTCCACGACCGCTGGGAGCTCGACCTTCACCGTGACGGGCACCGATGCCTACGGGTGTGCGGGCTCGCGCTCGTACACGGTCGTGATGGCCTGCCCTGCCATCACGATCTCCCCAGCCTCGGTGCCGGCTGGCGTCGTGGGGACATCCTACAGTCAGACGCTGTCCGCCTCCGGCGGGAACGCTCCCTACGTCTTCACCCTGGGCGGAGGCGCGTTGCCTCCGGGCATCAACCTGGGCGCTTTCGGCATTCTCGCAGGGACGCCGACCAGCGCGGGCACCTACGGCTTCACGGTGCTGGCCACGGACGTGTACGGCTGCGCCGGGAGCCGGGCGTACTCGATCACCGTGACGTGCCCGGCGATCGGTCTCTCGCCCTCGACACTTCCAGGGGGCACCGTGGGAGCTCCGTACTCGCAGACCATCGCCGCCAGCGGCGGGACGACGCCCTACTCCTTCGCGGTTGCGACCGGCTCGCTCCCCGGCGGGCTCACACTGTCGCCGGCGGGAGTCCTATCCGGGACACCCACCACCGCAGGCACGTTCGGTTTCACGATCGCCGCGACCGATGCCTACGGGTGTTCCGGGTCGCAGGCCTACTCGCTCACCATCGCCTGCCCGACCATCGCCATCGCGCCGCCCTCTCTGCCCGCGGGCACTGTCGGCAGCCCTTGCAGCCAGACGTTCACAGCATCGGGCGGCGCCTCGCCATACACCTTCGCTCTCGCCTCGGGGACGCTCCCCGCGGGACTCTCCCTCGCGCCGTCGGGAGTCCTCTCCGGCACGCCGACGGCAGCCGGGTCGTCAGTGTTCGACGTCCGCGGCACCGATGCCCAGGGCTGCACGGCAACCCGGAGCTACACGCTGACGATCAACGCAGCCATCGTGCTGGTGGACTTCCTGGTCGGCCAGGGGCTGGGCCCACCGAACCCGAACCAGGTCCGCGTCTTCACCGGAGCGGGGACCGCGACGGCGAGCGACTTCCTCGCCTACTCCGCCGGCACCTATGGAGTGAACGTCGCCTCGGGCTCCATCGACGCCTCGCCCGAGATCGTGACCGGGCCGGGACCTGGCGCCGTGCTCGGGCCGCAGGTGAAGGCGTTCCGCCGCGACGGGACCTTCATGGCGAAGGTCAACTTCTACGCCTACGGCACGCTCAAGTACGGGGTCAACGTCGCGAGCGGCGCCCTGGATGCCGACGCGTTCGACGAGATGCACACGGGAGCCGGGCCGGGCGCGGTGTTCGGCCCGCACGTCCGCGGCTGGAACTTCGACGGCGCGACGGTCAGCGCGCTCGCGAAGATCAGCTTCTTCGCGTACGGCACGCTCAAGTACGGCGTCAACGTGTCGGCCGGGGACGTCGATGGCGATCCGTACGCCGAGATCCTGACAGGCGCCGGCCCGGGCTCTACGTTCGGGTCCACGGTGCGCGCCTTCAACTACGACGGCTCCACGGTGAGCGCCATCGCGAAGATCAACTTCAACGCGTACACGCTCCCCGGCTACGGCGTGAACGTCGGCGCGGGAGACGTCGATGCGGACGGTTTCGCGGAGATCGCGACGGCACCAGGTCCAGGACCGACGCACCCCTCGCGGTTCCTCGGATTCGACTTCGACGGGGCGCTGCTGGCGCCGCTCGCAGGATTCGACGTCACGCCCACGCCCTACACAACGGGCTACGGGGCCCGCCTGGGGCTCGGCGACGTGAACCTCTCAGGGGCCGAGGATCTTCTCACCGGCGCTGGCCGAGACCCCTCTGCCGGGTCGCTCGTGCTCGCCTTCGGGTACGGCACCGGGACGTTGATCCAGCTCCCTCCGGCCTTCATGCCGTTCACCGGCGGCTACGGCGTCAATGTAGCGGGCGCGCGACTCGGTCTCTGATTCGCGTCCGCGCCCTAGAGGGCCGTGCTGGAATGCCGAGCCCCGCTCCTCGATCAACGCTTCGCACCGGCCAGGGTGTGCGCGGGATCGAGCGCGCGCCGCTCGATCACGGCGAGCAGTCTGAATCCGAACCACCTGTACCACCGCGCGAGGAGTCCGTCCTCCAGCGAGCGCAGCAGCTTCCAGAGGCCAAGGGGAAGGAAGGGCTGGTGAGAGAACCCGCCGGAGGCGGATAGGCGAGCCCGCGAAGTAGTCGACGCTCCGGAGCGAGAGAGCCGGAAACCGCTCCTCGAGCACGCGCCGCTCCTGGCAGAAAAGACGCGTCGGGATCGCCTGGTTGCCGTCGAACGGATCGCGGCCGGCGTCGTTGTCGGCGAGAGGGTCGGCGGAGAGAACGACGGGCTCCTCGTGGAGGTAGCGGTAGACCGGATAGGACAGGAGGCCCACGTGAGGCTCGCAGATGACGATCCGCCCGCCCGGGCGAAGGACGCGGGACGCCTCGCCGAAGAAGCGCGCCGGCGCCGCGAGGTGGTGAAGGACGTCGAAGAGCACGAGCGCACCGACGGAACCGTCCTCGCACGGGATCGCCTCGGCCGGGAAGACGCGGTGGAGCCACGGCGCGGCCACGACGTCGGAAAGCTCGAGCCCATCGATGAACTCGGCGGAGAGCCCCGGACCCGAGCCGATCTCGATGACCGGGCCGAGGGAGCGATCCGGGAGCTTCGCGCGGATGCGTCCGTACCAGTCGGCATAGAGCGTCCGGAGCGCGGCGTTGCCCTGCCAGGCCCGGCGATGTGCCTCGAACCTTGCGAGAGCGCGGGCGTGCGACTCGATCGACGGGGCGCCGCAGCTCACCGGCGTGCCGGCCTGGGTCGCAGGAACGGCGCGAGCGCCACCGAGAGCAGGGCGATCAGCGTGAGGAAGAAACCGAGGCGGAAGCTCACGGGCGCGTAGACGAACCTCACGCGGTGCGGTCCTGCCGCCACGTCGACCGCGCGCAGCGACTTCTCCGGAACGATCGGCACACGGCGGCCGTCGACGTCGGCCGTCCATCCCGGGAACGCGACGTCAGCCAGGACGACGCGATCGGCCGCCGGCGCGTCGAAGGCCACCAGGACGTCCGAAGGGTCGTCGCGCACGAATGCGACGGGCACGCCGGGCGCGTGATCGAGACGTGCCCGGGGGAGCGCCTCCGCATCAACGTCAGGGACGCCGCCCTTTCCGAGAATCGCGACGCGCACCGAGACCGACCGCCGGTACGGCATCGAGAAGTCCTCGCGGCCGGAGAGATCGCCCGTGCGGGCGAGGTCGAAGGCCGCCACTCCACGGCGTCGTAGAGACGCAGGGAATGGTAGCCGTACACGAGGCCGGTGTTGCCGCGGGCATCGAGGATGCGGTCGTGGCCCGCGAGCTCCATCGCGCGCGCGATCAGGGGATGGGGCTGGAAGATGCGCGACGCCCGGTCCCAGCGTTGCACGCCGGACGTCGCGACGCCGCGCTCGGCGACGAGGAGCGCGAGGATCGCGACGGCGGCGCGATCCGGGCCCCGGCCGCGTAGCGAGATCGCCGCGAGGCACAGCACGGCACCGGCGATCGATGCGTCGAGACCGAGCGAACCCTTCGCCCCGAGATCCCAGAGCCGGAGCGCCGAGACCAGCACGAGACCCGCGGCCACGGAGACGGCCACTCGTTCGTTGCGCCGCAAACGGTCCAGCCCCAGACCCGCGAGGAGCGCGATGCCGAGCGACACCGGCACGATCATCCGGTGGTGCACCATCCATCCGAAGACCGGGAGCTTCCAGAACAGCGTCGCGAGCGGGTCCTGCGCCACGAGGGCCGCGCCGAACAGCGTGGCGGCCAGAAGGCGCGGTCGCGACGTTGCGCCGCGGCGGCGAGCAGGAGAGGGATGGCCCCGAGCCGCGGGAGCAGAGGCCGAAGCGGATGGCCCGATCCGAATGCGACGCCGCGCTCCAGGCCCTTCGCGGCGTTCGCGGGCGAGGAGTTGCTGCCTCCCTCCATCGTCGCGCGCGGTCCGAGGCCCCGGCGCTTCGCGAGCTGCGTGCTGTTCACGAGGTACTCGATCGACGGGAGGAGCATCAGCGCCGAGAGGCCTGCGCCCAGGGCGAAGGTGAGCACGCCGCGAGCGAGGGCCCGATCGCCCCGCGCACCGAGCCAGGAGAGCCCCGCGATGAGCCAGATGACCGGGAGGTACTCGAAGTGGCCCATGAGGATCGACGACGCGAGAGCCGCAGCGAGCCACGCTGGCCCGAGCTCGCCGCGCGCGTGCCGGCGGGCCAGCGCGACGAGGATCGGCAGGTGGACCAGCGTGCCGAGGAACGGGTAGCAGATCGGCTCGACGACGAAGCCGCCCATCGCGAACGACACTGCCGCAAGAGCCGCGCCGAGTGGCGTCGCTCCCAGATCGCGCGCCAGCATCCACGTTCCTCCAAAGGCCAGGAGGAAGGTGCCCGCCGATACCAGCACGAGCGCCGCGCGCCACGGAAGGAGGAGGCCCAGCAGCGTGAACGGGTGGAAGACCGCGGACTGCTGGTTCCCCGCAAAGGGCGCGCCGCCCGCGCCGTAGGGATTCCAGAGCGGGACCCTGCCCCGTGCGTACTCGCGGTGCGTGTGCGCCCGGAACGGAAGCAGCGCGAGCTCGACGTCTCGTGCCATGTCCGCCCTCTCGAAGTCCACCGGGCGCTCGAAGGGCGGCAGCATCCCCGTGTGTCCGCCGAGCACCTTGCCCTGGAGCACCGGATGGAAGATGGCGAAGAGACCCGCGAGCGTGCTCGCGGCCACCAGGGCGCGCTCCCAGCGCGGCATCCGGTGAGGCTAGCACGGACGCCGCGATGCGCATCTGGTCTCTCGTTCAGCGCCCCGCGGTGTCGGCCGACTTCGCGAGCGCGAGAAGGGGCCTCGCCTTCGGGTGCTCCCTTCCCCGGCCCGCGCTAGCGAGCGCTTGCTCGGCGAGCGCGATCGAGAGAGTCGCCACGGTTTTCAATCCCATCGGCGTGAACGCGGTCTCGTTCAAGGGCGCCCTCCGCCGAAGAGCTCGAGAACGGGCCGGTACTCCCGGTGTTCTTCAGGGCGTAGGTGCCTGGTCTGCCTGCTCGTCCCACGAGAGGCGCGCGAGGCTGACGGGGAACTTCCTCGGCGACGGTGGAGCTTGGGCTCGGCGACGTGGGTGATACGCGGTGGATTCACCGGCGCGATTCCCTGGTCGACGGCGCGGGTCAACGGCCATCCACTCGCCGACTGCAGCAGCTCCGCGCTGGGGGCATCCTGCGTCGACATCCTCTCGGTCGTGCAGCGCGCGGACCTCGATCTCGTCGTCGGCCCCGCGGAGCTCACCGTGTCATCGCCGACCTGGCAGGAGTACGCGTCGCGATCGCGGCAGATGCATGGGGCGCCTACACCCTCCGGTCATCACGCCGCTTCCACCCATCGTTCCTTGATCCCCCGGCGGAACCCAGTCAGCCACCGACACGGCACGTTCGCGAACCGTCTGGACATCGAGGACCACGGCGGGGACGGGAAAGAGGCGGGGAGCCCCTTTCCCGCCAGCCGCGGCGGCGTGTGCTTCAAGGGACGATGTCGAGGGTGACCATGACGTCGGTCGAAGCCCCAGGTCGGTACGATGACGTGGAGCAGGTTGCAGGCCGATCTTTGGCGGCATGAGGAGCACCCAATGGCCGCCCCGCGGGGAAGCGACGCCGCTTGCGAGCCTCGGAGTCCGGCCATCTCACGGCGCCCTTTCGCCGCAGCGCCGGCGCGATCCGCGCCGCGATCTTCCCGCGGCGCGTCACGATGATCTCCTCGGGCCGTTCGGCCGACGCGAGGATCTCGCTCAGATTGTGCTGGACCTCGCGATCCCGCGAGATGGCGATGTAGGGGCCGCTTCCCCAGGGCAGTCGATGGCTGCCAGGATCGCGCCGCCCGATCCATCCGTACCGACACCCCGAGGCTCGTGGACTTCTCCCGATCGCTCCTCGGCAGAACGACGAAGTCCCTCCCGCCCTCGACCGAACGCCAGCTCTGGGCTAACCTGATCGCAGGATCCATGAGACCAACCCCCTGCTTTGCCCTCGATGAGGCGGCCAGATGCAGATCATCGCCTTCGTCACCGACGCCAGGCTCATCCGAAAGATTCTCCAGCAGCTTGCCCGTTCATGAGTGAAGAGTCGGCAGTCGCGCCTGCCGGAGTCCCCAGCGAGACCGAGCAGTTGCTCAGTCTCATGCGCGGCTTCGTGGTGGCGAAGACGATTCACGTCGTCGCGACGCTCGGAGTGGCCGATCGATTGGGTGGAGACCCCCGTCCGGTGGATCAACTCGCCCAGGAAGTCGAAGCGAACCCCGACGCGCTCTTCCGCATGTTGAGGGCCCTCTCGAGCGTCGGGCTCTTCGAGGAGCGCACCGGGCGATCGTTCGTCCTGACGAAGCTGGGCGAACGCCTCCGGGCGGGGGTACCCGGTTCGCTGCGGAACTGGTTCCTCACCAATGGCGGTCCGATCTATAACGCATTCGGCGGTGCGGTCCACAGCGCGCGGACCGGCAAACCGGCCTTCGACCTCGTGTACGGGATGAGCTTCTTCGACTATCTCAGAGAGCATCCGGACGAGGGTGCAATCTTCAACGCGGCGATGCACGAATTCACGCGCCAGGCGAACAGTAGCCTCCTCGCGTCTTATGATTTCCGAGGGGTACGCCACGTCGTTGACGTGGGCGGCGGCGGCGGAGCGCTCATGCTCGGGCTGCTGGAAGCGCATCCAGACACGTCCGGCACCATCTTCGATCTTCCCCACGTCGTCGCCGAAGCGAGAACCTCCCCCGGCATCTCTGCACTCGGGCAGCGAGCCCAGGTCGTCGGCGGCGACTTCTTCGCCGAGATTCCGCCGGGCGCAGACATGTACATCCTCGCATGGATCCTTCACGACTGGGACGACGAACGGGCGACGGCGATTCTCCAGTCGTGCCGTCGGGCCATTACGGACGGCGGCCGACTCCTCGTGTTGGAGGCCATCCTCCCCGAAGGCAACGGACCGCATTTTTCGAAGTTCGGCGACATCGTCATGTTGGTCCTCTTCGGAAGCCGTGAACGCACGCAGACCGAGTACGGCAGGCTGCTCGAGGCAGCTGGATTCAGAATCACGCGCGTGGTCCCGACCGGCTCGCCGAGGAGCCTCATCGAAGCCGTCCCCTCTTTCCGATGACCAGCCTCAGCGCGGTCCAGCGGCTCGAGGAGACATTACGCTCCGAGCTCGGCGATGTTGGCGCGTTCCTTCCCGACCGGGTTCCTGGGGACCACCTTCCGGGTCCGCTCCAGCGCTACCTCGATGCGTGCCGCGAGCTTGCCGAGCACTATCCGGTTGGGAAAGGCGGAGTGCGTCTCTGGCTCGAGGACCTGTTTCCGGGATTCAGTCCGGAGGACGGCGAGTCGCTGGCGCGCCTCTCCACGCTCGAAAGTGGGACCCTCCTCACGGCGTTGGCCGCCCTGGGCCATACGTACCGGTGGGACACCGTACCGCCTTGCCCCGAGCGGCTCGCGGAACGGACGGTCGCGCTCCCGGAAGGAATACGAGCCCCCTGGACCTTGCTGGCCGCCCGCCTCGGGCAGCCCAGAGTCGGGACGATGTGGACCCTACATCTTTGCAACTGGCGGCTCGACGATCGGCGGGCGGGCGCGTCTTATCGTCTCTCGGAGCTGACCGTCGACCGCCTTCGTATTCTGCACCAGTGGCTCGATCCGCCCGCGAGCAGCCAGCTTGAACGCTTCTCGCTCTCCTTCGTCCTGATGGAAGCGCGCGGCGCCGAGGCTCTACGTCCCCTCATCGGCGCTCTTGGAGCCGCGGCCAGGCGTGACGTGCAGGAGGCGACGTTTCGTCTGGAGCTGCTTCAGGGCGCCATTCTCGACATGGCCAAAGCCTTTGCGACGAACATCCGCGACGTGTTCGTCGATCCGAAAACATGGCTCGAGCTCGTGCAGCCGACGTTCGCATGGGCCGCCGATGTCGACGGTACGCCCCTCTCGGGGCCGAACGGGCTGCAGATGCCGTCGCTCCAATGCCTCGATGTCGGGCTTGGCGTGCCGGGAGAGAGCCTTCTCGCACAACAATCGCTGGCCTCACGTGCTTATATGCCGGAGCCGCACCGGCGCTTTCTCACGGCCATGGACGACGCGGGAGGGATTCTGCGAGAGTTCGTCGAGAGTGCCGGCTCGATGCTCCTGTGCCGGAGGTACAACGACTGCGTGCGCGCGCTGTCGAAGTTCCGGATCGGCCATCGAACCAGGGGCGCACGTTACCTCGACTCGGGGCGCTACGGTTCCAGCGGCCGGCTTTCGACCGGCATGGGGATTCAGTGGCGTCTGCCCGAAGGCGCACAGGCCGGTTCAACTTGCCCGCAGGGGTCTTCCACGGACTCGGGAACGGGCGACCCGGTCGCGGAGTTCGAACGGCTCATGAACGAGCGCATTCGAGAGATGGAGTCCGCGCTGATCCCCGGCGATACCCGAGCAGACGACCCGACCGTAGAGAACACCTTCAGGTTCCTCACGCCAGATGAACGCGCCCGACTGCTCGACGACGCTCCTCGTCGCTCCGTCCACAAGGACGAGCCCATCATCCGGCAGGGAGTTCGGCAGTCGGCTCTCTACGTCATCGACGATGGCTTTGCGCGCGTGGAATCGAGCGACTCCGCCGGGCCCCTGGTGCTTACACGCCTCTGGCCGGGAGAGGTCTTCGGAGAGATGTCCTTCCTTAGCAACGCCACGGCATCTGCCTCGGTCATCGCCGACGAGGACATGGACGTGCGCGTTCTGGACCGGGAACGGGTCTACCGACTCACCGCCGAGTCGCCCGCATTCGGCATGCGGTTCTACGAATCGCTTGCCGTCCAAGTGGCGAGTCGCCTTCAGGATGCCAACGCACTGCTACAGGCGCAGATGACCAGCCGCCTGAGGGGCGTCATCGACAAGGACCTTAACGCCGGCCGGCCGGAGGAATGACTCCGCAATACGACGTGATCATCGTGGGAGCCCGCTGCGCGGGTTCGACGACGGCGATGCTGCTGGCCCGCAGGGGTTACCGCGTCCTCGTCGTCGATCGCGCAACTTTCCCGAGCGAGATCATCTCCACCCATGTCGTCCAGCCGCTTGCCGTTGGGGCGCTGGCGCGCTGGGACCTCCTCGATCGCCTCGCAGCGACCGGTTGTCCGCCCATTCACACGTACGTGTACGACTTCGGGCAGGTCGTGCTTGAAGGGTGTCCTGGCACGAAGACCCATCCGGCGGCGTACTGTCCACGGCGCACCGTTCTCGACAAGCTGCTGGTCGACGCCGCCGCGGAAGCGGGCGCGGAAATCCGCGAAGCGTTCCGTGTCGACGAGATCCTGCTCGACGACCGGCGGCCAATCGGCGTCAAGGGCCGTTCGAAGGGCGGCGCGGCGATCGTCGCGTACGGCCGCGTGGTCATTGGCGCGGATGGCCGGCATTCGCTTGTGGCCAGGACCGTTCGGGCTGGCCGCTATCACGAAAAGCCGCCGCTTCTTGCGCCCTACTATGCCTACTGGAGCGGCCTCCCCATGCACGGGCGATTCGAAACCTACGTGAGGCCGCATCGCGCATTCGCGGCCGCGGCCACTCATGACGGCCTGACCATGACGATCGGCGGATGGCCGTACACGGAATTCGACGCCAACAAGAAGGACTTCGCGGGCAACTTTCTGAGACTGTTCGATCTCGTCCCTGAGTTCGCGGGGCGTTTGCGCGCGGCAACGCGGCAATCTGCCATCGTCGGCCTGCCCGTGTCCAACTTCTTTTGCAAGCCCTTCGGTCCCGGTTGGGCCCTGGTGGGCGACGCGGGCTACACCAAGGACCCAATCACCGGACAAGGCATTCACGACGCGTTTTCTGACGCCGAGCGCTGTGCAACCGCGCTCGACCAGGCGCTCAGCGGAGCGCGGTCGTTTGATGACGCGATGGGCGAGTATCAGCGTAGCCGGGACCAGCATGCTCTCCCGATGTACGAATTGACATGTCATCTCGCGACATTGGAGCCTCCGGAACCGGCGAAGCAGCGGTTACTTGCCGCGATCCAGGGGAATCAGGAAGCCATGGACGCCTACGCGCAGATGCACGCTGGAACGATTTCGCCGGCTGAGTTCGACGCGAGGACCTCTGCACTGTCGTGACGTTCCGCCAGACAGGAGAATAGAGCCGGGAGGGGGGTAAGGGTAGGTCCGGGGTGGTTGTCTCCAGCGGCGTTCGCCACGAGCCGGTTCCTCAGTCCTGACCGCTCAGCCGCTTCGTTCGAACGTGGTATCGCTCGGCGAAGCGGCCCGGCCGAGCTCGACGAGGCGATCCGACCCTGCGAAGCCGCCATTGCGCTCTGGGTTCGCGTGCACGCCCCGAGCGAACCGAGCTTCCCGGCCTCTCCCTGACGCGACGAGCGGAGACGCCTCACCCGTCCGTGGGCGGGATCACCCCTCCCTTCCTCGACCCGCCGCCGCCTCTGGGCGAAGGCAGCGTAAATGAATAGAGGTTGCACATGCTTTGCGGCCAGCACTGGCGTCCGAGTCTCGGGATCCCCTCTCGTTGCCGACGACACCGGCCTCGCCCTCACCGTCTGCCGCTCTCCACCAGGCACGAGCAAGTGGAACAAGATAGAGCACCGAGGCCCGCAGCACGTTCGCGCGGTCGCCATGGACGGGCGACGGTCCCAGGATGTCGAGCTGTTCGTCGGCGATGTCGATCCGCCGCCCATCACGCTGTCGCTGGGCGGAGCCACGGTGGAGGGGCGGATTGTCGGAGCGGGCGGCAGAGACCTTGAGCGGGCCCGCATCGAGGCCTCCTACATCAACGAAAACGACGCGATGTCGCCCAGCGTCAGGCCCGACGGCAGCTTCGTCCTCGACGGGCTCCTTCCGGGGTCCCATGAGGTCCTGCCCCCAAGGTCGGGCTGCTGCTCGTCACCATCCTGGCGACCACGAAGACCGCGGACACCGCCTCGCGACGGAGATACCGCCTCCGTTCCGTCTGCACTGGAGGATGGAGGAGCCCATCGAGCGCTGCGAGGTCCTGGGAGGCATGTTCGATGCCCTCTGCCGGGGCAAGGGGTTGCGTTCGATCCGAAGGAGACAGGGAATGGACAATCGACAACCCGAACCCTGGGGCCGCAGCCCGCCCGCTCCGTGCGAATAGCAGCCTCCATGTCACCTTCGGGGAAGACGTCTGCAAGCTCGACCCCAGAACCGGCGCCCTCCAACGTCAGGCCAAGTTGCCTCTGCCGGGTGACGCGCCTCGCGTCGCCCGGTCCTAGGCGATCCTGGAAGGGTATTCCTGGGACGCTGAACTAGCGCCCCGCGGTGTCGGCCGCCTTCGCGAGCACGAGAAGCGGCCTCGCCTTCGGGTGCTCCCTTCCCCGGCCCGTGCGCGCCAGCGCTTCCTCGGCGAGCGCGATCCACGGCGCCGCCGCCTCGCCCTCGTGGATCGCCACGTGGCCACGCTCCACGAGGCACCCGAAGAGGAGCTGGTCTTCGCAGATCTCGCGGGCGATGGCGATCGCCCGTTCGGCGAGGTCGCGCGCGGAAGCGTCCTTCACGGAAAGACCCTGGCGCAGCACCGATGCCTGCACGGCCATCGACGAGGCTTCGTGAGATCGATCGCCCACCGCGCGATGCGTCTCCACCGCATCGACAAGCCGCGCCCGCCCAGGCTTCCTCGAGGCCGCCCCTCGAGACATCGATGCGCGCGATCTCTGCAGCCACGATGCCCTCGTAGCGCCGATCGCGGGTCCGGCGGCGCTGCAGGTCCAGGGCGAGCTCAAGCTCCGCGCGCTCGGCACGAATTGCGCCGGCTGCCGAGCACCCCCGCGAGATCTCGACGCGTCAGGGCTTCGAGCGGACCGTAGCCGCCGGAGCGGGCGACCTCGAGCCCCTCCCGAAGATGCGCCTCGGCCTCGTCCAGGCAGCCCGTCCTCGATGTCGAGGCCCGCGAGGTTCCCGCGGATGTTCGCCTGGAGCCGCCGGTCGTCCACGTCGAGGGCGATGGCGAGCGCCGCTTGAAGCCCCGCCCGTCCCTCGGCGCTGCGGCCGCGGTGGATGCTGACGCCCGCGAGGTTCGTCCGGACGTAGGCCTCGAACACCCGGTTGCCAACCTCCGTGGCGATCGCGAGCGCCTCCCGGCCTCTCGCCTCGGCCTCGTCGCCCGCACCGAGCTCGAGCAGCAGCACCGCGAGGTTCCCGAGCCAGATGCCCTCGGCGTGGCGATCGCCCATCTCGCGCTTGAGCGCGATGACCTCTGGGTACCGTGGAGAGCGGCCTCCGTATCTCCGTCAGGTGATCGAGGCCGCGATGTGCCCGATGGCGTCGCTGGCGAGCCCTGTTTCCCGACGCGCGACCGAGGGCGAGCGACTCCTCCTGGATCCGTCGCACCTCGTCCATCCGTCCCGCATGCCGGTAGGCGTTCGAGAGGTCCATGCGTCCGCGGATCCTCAGGTCCACGTCGCCGATCGCCTCGGCCGCGGCGTCGGCTTCCGCGCAGGCCGCGATCGCGTCGTCAAGAGGTGCCGTCGCGCTCTTGACGTGAGCGATGCCGTGCAGCGCCTGCGCCTCCTCCCGTCTCGCGCCGACCGCGTGCGCCTGCTCGAGCACGGCGCGGTAGCCGTCGAGCGCCTCGACGTATTGCCCGCGAAGCTGGTACACGCCACGGGCGAGCTCGAGCCCCGCCCGGAGCGACTCGAGGCTGGTCGCGTCCACGATCGCCAGGTACGCGCGGAGCAGCCGCCCGCCCTCTTCGATGGCATGCCGGCGCAGCGCGGCGTGCGCCGCGGGCAGGTAGCAGGCCCTTGCGCGGGAGTGCTCTCCTGCGCGATCCCAGTGCTGTCCGAGCGTACCGAGGTCCACCTGGCGACCGTCGAGGCGATCGGCCTGAAGCGCGCTCGCCGCGGCTCGGTGCAGCGGTCGCCGCGCCGCGACCCCCATCTCCTCGTAAACCGCCTCGCGGATCTTGTCGTGCAGGAACCGGTAGACCGATGGCGCCGTCTCCTCGAAGACCTGCCTGGCCACGAGCTCCCGCGCGGCGTCCTGCACGGCGTCGTCCGGGACGCCCACGACGCGCGCGAGGAGCGCGGCCGGCATCTCTCGCCCCAGGATCGCGCCTCCGTTCACCACGCGCCGCACCGCCCCGCCGAGCGTGGCGAGCCGGCGAAGCACGAGGCCGCGTAGCGTGTTCGGGAGCTCGATCCCCTTTCCCGGCGCGACGATCCGCCATTGCCCGCGCCCATCGCGTCCGAGGATGCCCTCGGCGAGCGCGGCGCGCAGGTACTCGGCAACGAAGAAGGGATTGCCCTCCGCCTGGCCCACGAGAGAGGCGAGAAACGATCCCGACGCCTCGGGAAGCGCGAGCATGTCGCGCACGATCTCCGCCACGCTGCCGGCATCGAGCCCGTCGACGGCAACCGTGGACGAGCCCGGGGATCGGCCCAGACCGAGCAGCGCCGGGACGGCGGCCAGCGGTTCCTCGCGGCGCAGAGCGCCCACGATCGAGAGTCGCCGCGGGCGGCGGGCATGATGCGCGAGGAACGCGATCGTCAGCTCGTCGGCCCACTGGAGGTCGTCGAGGATCAAGAGGAGCCCGTCGTCACCGCTGGCTTCGTCGAAGGTCGCGGAGAGGAAGTCGAGGAGACGGACGCGCGCTTCGGCGGGAGGAAGCTCGGGGGGATCGGGGACGACCGACAGCCCCGGGAGAGATGCGATCGCCGGCTCGTAGAGAGCGAGGAGCTTCCCGCGCGGTCCGAAGATCCGGTGGGTGGGCTCGAGACCCTCCTCCCGGCACTGGTCCGCGAGCGCCTGCAGGGGACCTCGAAGCGGAGCAAGCGCCGTCACGGCGGTGCTCCCCGGCGGATCGCACTCCCCGGCGAGCACGCGCACCTGCCTGGCGCCGGCGATCGCCGCGACCTCGATCAGGAGCCGGGTCTTTCCCGAGCCGCTCTCCCCGGAGAGGAGCACGAGCGATCCTTCGCCCCGCGAGGCCGCCTCGACGGTCGCCCGGAGCGCGCCGAGCTCGCCTCCGCGTCCGACGAGGCGCGGCCGGTAGAGATACGGGCGTCCCGGCGGCCCCCAGTCTTCGATCGCTCCCGCCCCGAGCGCCGCAAGCGCGCGCGCAACGTCCTCCGCGTGACCGAGACGGTCGCGTGGGTCCTTGGCGAGAAGCCGCAGGCACAGCGCATCCAGCTCCGTGGGCAGCCCGGGAACGAGGGCCGAGGGAGGGAGCGGTGGCTCCGAGAGATGCTTCCAGACGATCGCGGCAGGGCTCGCACCGCGGAACGGAGGAGTGCCCGTCACGAGGTCGTAGAGGATGCAGCCCAGCGCATAGAGATCCGCGCGTGCGTCGACCAGCTCCCCCTTCGCTTGCTCGGGCGCCATGTACTCGACGGTGCCCGCGGCGCCGGCCCCCACGTCGATGGCCTCGCGGCTGCCGGCCGCGGCGAAGCGCGTCGTCAACCCGAAGTCGACGATCGCAGGCCAGCCGTCCGCGCGAACGAGCACGTTGTCCGGCTTCAGGTCCCGATGGACGATCCCCTCCCCGTGCAGGTACCCGATGGGAGAGCAGAGCCTTCGCACGAGCGCGAGCACGGAGGCAAGCGCCTCGTCGTCGAGGTTGCGCTCGCGCTCCGGGGCCCGTGAGAGGCGGATCATCGCCTCTCCGTCGTCGTACCCGCCGTCCGGAGGTTCCTGCGTGAGGTGGTCGCTCGGAGAGGGACCCGTGATGCGCAGCGTGAGCGCTGTCTCCCGCACGCCGCCGGGATCGGAGAGGAGCCGCGTCACGTGCTGCTGGAGGCCGTCGCCTTCGAGCAGCTCCATCGCGTACCACGGCAGGCCCTCGTGGGTGCCGTCGGCGACGATCCGGACGATCCCGGGATGCGAGAGCCGCGCAAGAGCGCGGATCTCGCGCCGGAGGCTGCCCAGAAGCCCGGGCGCGGCGGCGACGACCGTCTTGAGCGCGACGTGCTCGCCCGTGTCGAGGTGCTCCGCGAGGTACACGACCCCCATCCCGCCGCGCCCGATCATGCGCACGATGCGGTAGGGCCCGATGGTCGCCGGGCTGGTCACGGGCAACGATTGTACGGGGGCGCTATTCTTGGCGGCGTGCTTCCGCTCCTCTACATCGGCATCGGCGTCGCGGTCTTCGTCGGCCTCATCGCGCTCGAGGGCCGGAGGCAGGAACGGCGGTACGGAAAGCGGTCCACGGGAGAAAGGCTGATGCGCGTGGGGCTGATGGAGCTCCAGGCGATGCTCGAGCCGGACCGGAAGATGGAGCTCCTGATCGAAGAAGAGGACGACCGGAAGCTCCCCTCACTCGCCGGTGACAAGCCCGAGACCGACGTGAAGGGAGCACCGGGCACCGGAAGCATCGCCGTCAGGAGGCGGGCGTCAGGGTCTGCGCGCGCATAGGCGGGATCGGGCTTCAGCCGGGAGCATCGGGAATCTCGCCGTTGACCAGAGGGAGGCCGCGCTCCTTCGCCCTCTGGGTGTCTTCAAGGCTCGCGAGCCGCTGGAAGCCCCCGCTACGGATCGTGAGAGGAAGTGCTGCGCAAAGCTCGCGAGCTCGCTCGAGCGACGCGCGGGCATCTCCCCCGCTCGCAAGCTCGATGGAACCGACCTCGCACCACGCAATCGCGAGCGTGAGCGTGTCGCCGAGCTCCTCGAGGGTCTCGATGCCCTCGCGAGCACGCTGCATCGCGACGACCAGGTCGCCGCCCTGGAGACGCTCCATCACGGCGAGATTGATCGTCGATATCGCCGTGAGCCGCCGGTCGCCCAGATCCCGTGCCATCGCGAGCGCTTCGGACTGGTAGGCTCTGGCGGCGCCGTACTGGCGGCGCGTCGAGTGGATCGCGCCGAGGTTCAACAGGCCCGTGCACACGAGACGCGCGTCGTGCTGGGCGCGGTGCAGCTCCATCGCCTCCTCGTTCAGACGGAACGCCTCGTCCAGGTCTCCCCGCTCGAAGGCGGCAGAGGCCATGTTCCCCAGGATGACGGCCTCCTGCCTCCGGTGTCCGACGTCTCGCGCGATGGCCAGCGCCTGCTCGTGGATCCCGTCCGCGGAATCGAGCGCGCCTTGATCAACGAAGACGCCGGCGAGATTGCCGAGGGCCTTGGCCTCCCCGATGCGATCTCCGAGCTCGCGGAAGATCGCCAGCGATTCCTCGCAGAGCTCGCGCGATTCCTGCAAGCTCCCATGCTCGGCCGCGAGGTTCGATAGCCCGCCGAGCACCTCCGCCTCGTGCCGGCGGAGCCCGTCGGCGCGCGCGATCGCGAGAGCGCGCGCGAGCAGCGCGCGCGCCTCCGCAGGACGCCCCTGGTTCTTGTGCAGGATCGCGAGATCGGCGAGGGTCAGCACCTCGCCCCGACGATCGCCGGCGAGCTGGTGTCGGTCCAGCGCTTCGCGATAGAGCGCGAGCGCCCGGTCCCCACGCCCGGCACGCCGCTCCAGCCCTGCGAGCCCATTCAGCGCGGCTCCCTCGGCCGCGGGATCGCCCGACTGGCGGCCGAGCTCCAGTGCCGCGTCGTAATGGCTCCTCGCCCGGTCCATCTCCCCGGCGCGGCGGCGGAGATCCCCAAGAGCCTGGTGAGAGTCTCTCCGGGCTTGTACGCCGGCGTGGACGTCGTCGAGCACCGCGGTCAGCGCGGCGATGGAGGCATCCTGCTCGCCCATCGGACGGAGGACGTCGCACGCAAGCTCGAGACGCAACCCGATCGCCTCCTGGGACGGAGGCAAGATCCGGAGGGCGCGGCCGTAGAGGTCCTTCGCCTCGGCGTGGGCGTGGCTCTTGACCGCGAAGCGCGCGCCGGCGACGTAGGCTGCGGCGGCCCGATCCGTCTCGCCACCCCTCTCCCAGTGCCTGCCGAGCGCCGCCTGGTAGGGCTCCAGGGTCGCGTGCCGTCGCTCCTCGATCGCCCGAGCGGCGGCACGGTGGAGGCCGGCGACGCGCTCCGGCGGGATCGCGTCGTATGAGATCTCACGCAGCTTGTCGTGCAGGAACCGCACCACGCCCGGGCGCGGCTCCTCCAGCACCTGCCGGCGCAGGAGCTCGATCGATCCTTCCACCATGGGGTCGGCGGCCAGCCCCGAGCAATGCGCGAGCAGGTCGGCATCGAGCTCTCGACCGAGCACGGCACCCGCGTCCACCAGCGCGCGCGCCGTGGCGCTCAGTCCCCGAAGGCGAAGCGCGACGAGATCGCGGATTCCGGCGGGAAGCGGCAACGCATCGAATGCGGCTCCCGCACTCCCCACGCACCACGCGCCGCCATCGTCGCGCGCCAGGAGCCCGCTCGCGATCGCGGTGCGCAGATACTCGGCGACGAAGAACGGATTCCCCTCGGACTGTCGCGCGAGGAAGCGAACGAGCTCTCCGGGCGCTTCGCGCATCGCGAGCATGTCTCCCACCACGAGCGCGACGTCCTCCTCCTTCAGCCGTTCGAGCCGCACGCGCGACACGCCGCCGGCAGCATCGAGCACGGCGAGCGCGGATCGTTCCTCCAGGCGCGACGTCGCCACGATCGCGAACGGGTGCCTTGGGAGGCGGCGCGACGAGAGGACGAACCCGAGGAACTCGGCGGTGAGCTCGTCGGCCCACTGGACGTCGTCGAGGATCAAGAGCAGCGGACCCTCCACTGCGAACGCCTCGAAGGTCAAGGCGAGGGCCCGGAGCAGCCGAAGCCGCGCGCGATCGGCGGGCAGCTCCGACGGCTCGCGATGGTGCTCCTGTCCCGGAAGCGATCGCAGCGCCGGCTCGTAGCGCGAGAGCAGCTTCGCGCGGGCGCCGAAGACGCGGTCGCACTCCTCGCGGCCCGCCTGCCGGCACTGGTCGGCGATCGACAGGAGCGGCCGCGCAAGGGGAGCCAGGGGCGCGGGGCCCGACCCGAGGGCGGAGGGCTGGCACTCGCCGACGAGGACCCGGATGCGCATCTCGGCGGCCCGCGCCGCGGCCGCCATCGCGAGCCGCGTCTTGCCGACCCCGCTCTCCCCTTCCAGCAAGACGAACGAGCCCTCGCCTCCGAGCAGGCGTACCATCGACTCCGAGATCCGCGTGAGCGGCGCCTGCCGGCCCGCGAGATCGGGCCGGTAGAGGTACGAACGGGGTCGTGGCGTTGGGCCTTGCACGCCGTCGGCTCCCAGCGCGGCCAGCGCGCGCCCGACGTCGTCGGCGAAGCCGACGCGCTCCCGCGGATCGCGGGACAGGAGCCGGAGCACGAGCGTGTCGAGCTCGTGCGGGATGCCGTCGATCGTGGCCGACGGCGCGAGCGGATCCTCGACGTAGCGGCGCTGGAGCGCCTGAAGGAGCGTCGCTCCGGGGAAGGGCAACTGACCCGTCAGGAGCTCGTAGAGCATGCACCCGAGCGCGTAGAGATCGGAGCGCGCATCGACCGGCGCGCCCTGGCCCTGCTCCGGCGACATGTAATCCACGGTGCCGACGATCTCGCCGTAGACGTCGAGCGCCTCGCGGCCGACCCCTCCTGCGAACGCCGTCAGAAGCCCGAAGTCGATGAGCATCACGCCGCCGTCGGGCTTCACGAGAACGTTCTCCGGCTTCAGGTCGCGATGGACCATGCCCTCCCCGTGCATGTAGCCGAGCGGCGAGCAGAGCCTGCGTACGGCGGTCAGGATCTCGCGCAGCGCCTCGGGTGGAAGGCGCGAGTGCGGGGATGGCATGCCGCGCGCGGGGCCGGGCTCGGGATCCTCGGGCGCCTCACCGCGCCCGAGCCTCGTCGTCCACCACGCACGATCCTCCCGTGGTTCGGTGGCGGCGTCCAGCGGCACGGTCGGCTCCTTCGCGCCATCGAGCGATCCCGTGGGCCAGGATCGGAGGAGGGAGCGAAGGGGCTCCCCGACGAGCAGCTCCATCGCATACCAGGGAAGCCCCTCGTGGATCCCCTCGTCGAGGATGCGCACGATGCCGGGGTGGCTGAGCCGCGCGAGCCCGCGGATCTCGCGACGGATGCTGTCGAGCATGGTCGCATCCGGGACGTTGACCGTCTTGAGGGCGACCAGCGCGCCGCTCGCGGTGTTCCTCGCGCGGTAGACGACTCCCATCCCTCCTCGACCGAGCGGCTCGAGGACCTCGTACGGACCTATCGTCCGGCCTTCCCTCTCCTGCATGCCGGCGACATTGTCCCCGAAAGCTCATCGCGCTCGCCCGAGGCGCGCGCGATCAGTAGATGGCGTCCGTCGGATCGACCGGCTTGCCTTCGAAGCGAGTCCCGCGATTCGCCGCCGAGAACGAGGCGATGTAGACGCAAGGCTCCCATCCCGGGTTCTTCACGATGTGCTTGACGCCGATCGGTATGACCGCGCTCATGCCGGTGGTGAGCAGGAGCTTCTCTCCGCCGACGTCGACCTCGCACTCCCCGGCGATCATGTACATGACCTCCTCGCTCATCGTGTGATGGTGCTCGGGGTTGGTGCTGCCCGGCAGCATGTAGACGTAGCCCACCGACTGGACGCAGCCCGGGGCCACGCTGTCGTTGACCATCCACTTGACCGCGCCCCACTCGTAGTTCACCGCCGGAAGCTGGTTCATCCTGTTCACCGTGACCGCGGGCGTGCTCATCGTCGGCCTCCTCTCGAGAAGGTCTACGCGCCCCGGAGCACGCTGGATTGACAGCGCCCGCCGTCCATCACCGGCTGGATAACATGCAACCGTTGGCCGACATCGACGACCGCGACCGCACCGAGACCATCGGACCCTACCGGATCGTGGAGACCCTCGGCGGGGGCGGGATGGGCGTGGTGTACCGCGCACATCGCGCGGGCGCGGCGCGCGACGTCGCGATCAAGACGGTCCGGACGCGCGGCGGGTCGCTCGCGAGCATAAGGCGCGAGGTCCAGGCGCTCGCTCGCCTCGACCATCCCGGCGTGGTGCGCATCGTGGAGGATGGCGTGCAGGACGGCTTGCCGTGGTACGCGATGGAGCTGGTCGAGGGCGCGGCGTTTGCCGACCACCTGGCCGCGCGCGCCGCGGGTCCGGAGATGGAGACGCTCGCGCTCGGGCCGGCGCGCGGCGCGATCGCGGTCGATCTCGCGACCGGCGCGGATCCTCCGCCCGCACCCTCCGTGGCGATCCCGCTCGACGCGGAGAAGCTCCGCGAGAGCCTCGACGTGCTCGCGACGCTCGCCGACACGCTCGCCTACCTTCACGGCGAGGGCATCGTCCACCGCGACCTCAAGCCCGACAACGTGCTGGTGAGGCCGGACGGCACCGCGGTCATCGTCGACTTCGGGCTCGCATCCCTCGCGCACGCCGGCGTGTCGCGGGAGGCGCTCGAGGCCACATGGGTGAGCGGAGGGACCATCGCCTACATGGCGCCCGAGCAGGCGCAGGGCCTTCTCGTCGACGCGCGCACGGATCTCTACGCTCTCGGGTGCATCCTCTACGAGATCCCGACGGGCGCGCCGCCGTTCTCCGGCGATCCGATGCAGATCCTGTGGGCGCACGCGCACCACGCGCCTTGCGCGCCGTCGGACCTCGCCGCCTCCATCCCGCCCGCGCTCGAGACCCTCGTCCTGCGCCTGCTCGCGAAGGACCCCGCCCACCGGCCAGGCCATGCGGACGACGTTCTGCGCGAGCTGCGCACGCTCGGCGCGAACCGCTCGATCCGGGGCCGCCGGCGCCCGCGTCCCTACGTCTACCGTCCCGGCTTCGCGGGCCGCGACGAGGCCATCGAGGCGCTGGACCACGACCTCTCAGCCGCGCGGGACGGTGCGGGACGGGTGGTGTTCGTGGGAGGCGAGAGCGGCGTGGGGAAGACGCGCCTTGCGCTCGAGATCGGGTCGATCGCGCACCGCCGCGGCTTCGCGGTCGTCGCCGGCCATGCGCTACCGGGCGGTCCGCCTCTCGCCGTCCTGCGGGGACTCCTGGGCACGGTGGCGGACACCTGCCGGGAAGGAGACGAGGCGGCGCGGCGCGCGATCCTCGGCCACGGGCGCGCCGTGCTCGCGCCCTACGACCTCGCGATCGCATCGTTGCCGGCGCTACCGGACGAGCCGCCCGCGGCCGATCTGCCGGCCGAAGCCGCGCGGCTCCGGCTGTTCCGCGCGCTCGGGCACTCCCTCGGCGCTCTCGCGGAGCGCGCGCCGATCCTGCTCGTGCTCGACGACCTCCAGTGGGCCGACGATCCGAGCCTGGGCTTCCTCGATCACCTGCGCCGCGGGCCGATCGATCGCATGGGCGTTGTCGTGCTCGGGGCCTACCGCGCCGAGGAGATCCACGACGACCTCGCCCGCATCCTCCCGGCGCACGGCGAGCGCCACCTCGCGCTGGGCCGACTTCCAGGAAGCGCGATCGCGTCGATGACCCGGAGCATGCTCGCGGCGGAGGCCCCGCCGGAGCTCGACGCGTTCCTCGCCGAGCACGGAGATGGCAACCCCTTCTTCGTGGCCGAGTACACGCGGATGGCGCTGTCGGAGCGATTCCTGCGGCGCGCCGCCGGAGGACGATGGCGCCTGCACCGGCCGGCGGAGGGGCTCCCGCTCCCGCGGACCCTCGGCGATCTGGTCGCGCGCCGGATCGCGTCGCTCACGCCCGCGACGCGGCGCGTCCTTGACCTCGCATCGATCTTCGGGCGTGAGCTCTCTCTCCCGCTCCTCGTTCCCGGCGAGAGGGCCGCGGGGGGTGCGGGCGAGCGCGCGATCCTTGCCGCGATCACCGAGCTACTCGCGCGCCACGTCCTCGAGGACCTCGGTGACGGCGGGCTCTCGTTCACCCACGACAAGCTGCGGGAGCGGATCCTCGAGGAGATCCCCGCCGATCGCCTCCCGGGGCTCCACCTCCGGGTGGCCGAGACGCTCGACCGCTCCCCCGATCGCGATCGCCACGTCCCGGCCCTCGGCGGCCACTGGGAGATCGCCGGTGATCTCTCGAGCGCGCGCAGCGCCTACCTGGAGGGGGCGCGCCACGCGGCGCGACGCTACGCCGCGAAGACCGCGGAGCCTCTCTACCGCGCCTTCCTGCGCCTCTCGCCCGAGCCGACGTCGCTCTCGATCGCCGCGCGGGAGGAGCTCGCGAACGGCGTCCTCGGACTGCAGGGGCGATCGCGGGAAGCGGAGGCGGAGCTCGGGCGTGCGGTGGACGAGGCGCGCGCGATCAAGGACCCGGTCCGCGAGGGCAATGCGATGTCGGTCCTCGGCGCGGTGCAGCTCCAGATCGGGCGCGTCGCCGGAGGCCGAGGAGAGCCAGCGCGCCGCCATCGCATGTTCGGCAGGTGGCGATTACGGCGTCGTCCTTCCTGCGCTCGGGCGCGCCGCGCAGATCCATGATCTCCGGTCGCGCCGATCTCGCCGTCGCCTGCTTCGACGAGGCGCTCGGCGCGATCCAGCGCCGGGCCGGGGACCTGCACGGTCAGGGCGCGACACCCGGAACCTCGCGGCGGTCCATCACGAGCAGGGGCGCGCCGCGCTGCGCGCGAGCTCTACGAGAGCGCGCTGTCGCTCCACGTGGCGCAGGGGCATCGCCCGGGCGAGGCGGTGACGCTCCCGAACCTCGCGATCCTCCACAAGGAGCAGGGCGGCTCCGGGACGCGCGGGTACCGCGAGCGCGCGCCTCGATCCCGGTGAGGTGGGAGAGCGGCGCGGCGAGGGCATCGCGCCGATGCTGGGCGCGCTCTTCAACGAGCTCGGAGACGCCGCCCGGGGCCCGCCACGACTACGAGGAAGCCGATCGCGATCCGACGCGAGGTCGGCGACGAGCGGGCGTCGCCGTCAACCGGTGCAACCTGGGCGAGCTCGATGCGGCAAGGCCGCCGCGGCGGCGCGCGCGCGGCCCAATCGGAGGTCATCGAGGTGATGACGCGCTCTCCGATCGCCGCTGGCTGGGTGTCGCGCACTGGCGTCTGGCGGTGCTCGACCTCGACGCCGGCGACCTCCCGTCCGCGCGTCGCGGGATGGACGCGGCGATGGACCACCTGTCGGCGGCCGGCGACCTGCGGGCGCAGGCGGCGCTGTCCATCGACCACGCGCACCTCGAGATCCTCTCCGGCCGGCTCGACCTGGCCCGCGATCGCCTCGACCACGCCGAGGCCACGCTCGCGGGGCTCGAGGACCGGCTCGAGCTCGCCCGCGCCTGCGCGGAGCGCGCGCGCCTCGATCGCGCGCGGGGCGCGGACCCCGCTCCCGCCATCGCGCGCGCCCGGGAGCTGATCGCAGGCGCCGGGCTCGGGCCCGAGAGCCCGATCGGGCGCGCGATCGACTCCGCGTGAGCTCGTCGCGCCACCGGCGAGTGCGAAGATGAGGGGCGTGGCGGCAACGCTGATCGACCCTGGCCCCGGGCGTCAAGCGCGGCATCGAGGCGCTGATCCCCTCGGTGCTATGCCCACCCGGGTGGGAAGAGGTGACGACGCGCGAGAGGCTGATCGACGAGATCGCGATCGGCATCGCGAGCATGCCCTCGATCGCGCGTCTCGGGCTCGGTGCAGGGTTCCGGCTCTACGACGCGACGGCGCTCGCCTTCCACGGCGCTGCGCGCGCTCCTCGCGGGACTGCCGCGACGCGGCACTGGCGGCGATGGGCCGGAGGGCACGGGCTCAAGGCCGAGCTCGCGAAGGGGATGAGGGCCGTGATCGTCATGGCCTACTTCGAGCCGCTGGCCGTGCAGGCGCGCATCGGCTACACGCCCGACGCGCGGATCGCGATGGTGAAGGCGCGACGCCTGGCGAGCTACGCAGACGACATCGCGCGCCAGCCGAGGCGAGCATCTTCGAGCGCGACCCGCTGCCGCTTCCGGGGGAGATCGAGGCGCGCGACGCATGACGGCGGAGCGCGCTCCTTACGCCATCCACGAGGCGTCCCACGACCGCCCGCCGGACGGCGTGTTCACGCGGCGCGACATCGCGAGAGAGACGGAGCTCTCCTGCGACGTCGTCGTCGTGGGCTCGGGCGCGGGAGGATCGACCGCCGCCGCGGAGCTCGCCGAGGCGGGGTTCGACGTGATCGTGCTCGAGGAGGGAAGCTTCCACGGGACGCCCGACTTCAGCGCCCGCGCCCTCGCGATGATCCGCAAGCTCTACCGCGACGGGGGCGCGACGGCGGCCCTCGGAAAGCCGCCGATCCTCTACCAGGAGGGCTGCACCGTGGGCGGATCCGCGGTGATCAACGGCGGGATGTCCTGGCGGACGCCGGAGCGGATCCTCGACGACTGGGCGACGCGCCACGGCCTTCCGGGCCTGCGGCCCAAGCTCCTCGCTCCCTACTTCGACCGCGTCGAGCGGCGCGCCCACGTCGCCTACCAGGACCCGGAGTCTATCGGCCGGGACAACCAGCTCTTGAAGGACGGCGCCGACAAGCTCGGCTGGGCGGTCGACCGCAACCTCAGGAACCAGCTCCACTGTGCCGGCAGCAACAACTGCGCGTTCGGCTGCCCGACCGGCGCCAAGCAATCGCCGCTCGCGACCTACGTCCCGCGCGCGCTCCGCTTCGGCGCGCGGATCTACGCGAACGTGAAGGTCGAGCGCATCGTCTTCCGGGGGACGCGCGCTCGCGGCGTCCTCGGGTTCGTCGGGGCGGAGAACGGCTCCCGCGGCCCCTCCGTGAGCGTGGCGGCGAAGCTCGTGATGGTCGCGTGCGGCTCGATCCACACGCCTGCCCTCCTGCGCCGATCGGGCTTCCGCGCGCCGTCGGGACAGCTCGGCAGGAACCTGAGCATGCACCCGAACCTCAAGGTGATCGCGCTGTTTGACGAAGAGGTGCGCGGCTGGGAGGGTGTCCACCAGGCGTTCCAGGTCAGGGAGCTCGCCGACCGCGGCGTCCACACACTCGCGGCGGTCAACGTCCCACCGAGCATCGTCGCCATGGGGACGCCGCAGATCGGAGCCGAGCTCGGCGGCCTCATGGCGGAGTACCCGAAAGCCGTGATCGCCGGCCTTCTCTGCGAGGACACGAACACCGGACGCGTCCGCACCATCGCGGGGCGCCCGGTCGCCTTCTACGACCTCTCGGAGAAGGACTTCGCCAACATGCGCGAGGGCGCGGCGGCGCTCTGCCAGCTCCTCCTCGAGGTGGGCGCGCGACGCATCCTGCTTCCCTTCCCCGAGCTGCCGGAGATCCGCTCGGCGGACGACGTGGCGAAGATCCGCGCGGCACGACTCGCGCGCCAGCACGTGGAGGTGCTGACGGTCCACATGATGGGGACGGCGCGAATGGGCACCGAGGAGGCCGGAGTGACCGACTCGTTCGGGCGGGTCCACGGCGCCGAGGGGCTCGTCGTGTGCGACGCCAGCCTCTTCCCCACCGCGGTCGCCGTCAACCCGTGCGAGACGATCCAGACGCTGTCGACGCGCTGCGCGGCCCGCGTGATCGAGAATCCACCCCGATGAGCCTGCGCCTCGTGGTCAAGCTCGATGACGAGACCCTGCGCCTGCCGGTGCGCGCGGGCAACAACGTCCTC
Organism: Acidobacteriota bacterium; assembly: GCA_046331505.1. Lineage (GTDB taxonomy): Bacteria > Acidobacteriota > Vicinamibacteria > JAXLQT01 > JAXLQT01 > JAXLQT01. The sequence goes on along the minus strand of JAXLQT010000001.1, from coordinate 360,780 downwards.
GGATCCGAGGAGCACTGCGACCTGCAGGTCCAGCATCCGAGCGTCTCACGCGTCCACGCGCTGCTGCGGCCCGACGGCGACCTGCTCCACGTCGAGGACCTCGACTCGCGCAACGGCACCTACCTGAACGACGAGAGGATCACGCGCGGGCGCATGACCTGCGCCGACCGGCTCGTCCTCGGCACCGTCACCGCGGCGCTCGAGAGCATCCCGGAGGCGGACCTCGTTCCCGCGGTGGCCATCGCCGGCGCCGCGGTGGGAGCACCGGGATCCGCGGACGCCCACGCCGCGGACGCCTTCGCGCGCGACCATCTGCCGCGCCTCCTCGCCTTGCTCCATGCCGGAGCCAGCGCCGGAAGGGTCGCCTCCGACGCGGGCGCGGCCCTGCGCGCGATCCTCCCCTGCTCGTCGCTCGAGATCCGCCGCCGGACGCCCGCGGGCGAGGGCGTCCTCTACGCGGCGCAACGTGAGGGCGGTCCCTCCGGTGCGCACGTCGCCGCCGCGTCCGGCGCCATCGAGGTGCAGGCGGCGTTCCCCGCCGCGGACGTCGCCGAGTCCTTCCGGCCGATCCTCGATGCGACGGCGATGATCGTCGCGCTCGCCGATCTGCTGCTCCAGGGCGAGACGATCCTGAGGCGCGCGGCGCCGGCGTCGCCCCAGGTCGCGCTCCCGCAGCCGCCGTCGATCGTGCTCCCGGTGCAGAAGCTCTACGAAGAAGCGGAGCGCATCGCGGCCGGCGACGTCAACGTGCTGGTGCGCGGAGAGCCGGGGACGGGCAAGGAGGTCCTCGCACGCTACATCCACGCAGCGTCGGAGCGGCGCGAGGCGCCGTTCGTCAAGGTGAGCTGCGCCGGCCTCGACGCCGGCGCGCAGGCCGCCGAGCTCTTCGGCATCGAGAAGCCCGCGCCGCACGCGCCGCCGCGCACCGGGAAGATGGAGCGCGCCGATCGCGGGACGCTCTTCCTCGACGCCGTGGACGCCCTCGACCCGGACGTCCAGACGCACCTGCACCGCGCGATCAGGGAGGGAGAGATCTACCGCGTCGGCGGCGCGGCGCCGCACAAGGCGCGCGTCCGCGTCATCGCGGCGACCCAGCGCGATCTCGTCTGGATGATGGGGGCGGATCTCTTCCGGCGCGACCTCCACCAGGTTCTCGCCGTGCACACGTTCCTCGTGCCGCCGCTTCGCGACCGGCGCGACGACGTCGCGAACCTGGCGGCCTACTTCCTCGCGCGCGAGGCGGTCCGCCGGAGCAAGCGCGTCGCGGGACTCTCGCAGGGCGCGGTGGCGGCGCTCGCCGCCTACGGCTGGCCGGGCAACGTGCGGGAACTCGAGGAGGAGATCGCGCGCGCCGTGCTCCTCCTGGACGACGGGGAGCTCCTCGACAGCGTGAGGTTGAAGCCGGAGATCAGGGAGCGCCGGTAGCCACCGGGAGGCTCTCAGGCGAACCGGCAGCGCACGGTGATCGCCTTGCGCAGGCGGCGCAGGTACTCCGAGCGCGGGATCTCGTAGGCGCCGAAACGCTCGAGATGGGCCGTCTTCCACTGCGTGTCCAGGAGCTGGAAACCGCGGGCCCTCAGCCTCTCGACGAGCGCGACGAGCGCCACCTTGGAGGCGTCGGTCACGGTGTGGAACATCGACTCTCCGAAGAACGCGGCCCCGAGGTGCACCCCGTAGAGCCCGCCGGCCAGCCGCTCGCCGACCCAGACCTCGAGCGAGTGCGCGTGACCGAGCCGGTGCAGGTTCACGTACGAGACGGCGATCTCCTCGGAGATCCAGGTGCCGTCGCGCCGATCGCCGCAGGCGGCGATGACGCGCTCGAAGCAGGTGTCGACCGTCGTCTCGAACTGCCCGGAGGCGATCGTCTTCCGGAGGGTCCGGCTGACGTGGAACCGCTCGTCGAGCGGGATGAGGGCGCGGGGATTGGGAGCAAACCACCCGATCTCGCCGTCTTCCATCGCCATGGGGAAGATGCCGCTCGCATAGGCGGTGAGGAGCGCTTCCGCGGAGAGCACGACCTGATCTTAGGAGGCGTCGGGGGTAAGCTCTCGCCGTGAAGCGCCTCTCGTTCGTCCTCGCCGTCATCGTCGTGGCAAGCGCGGCGGCGATGGGGCTTCGCGACCTGAGGCTCGCCCGGCGCGAGCAGCGCTTCACCCCGGGCGCATCGTGGATCGCACGGGACGATCGCACGGCCACCGGAGACCTCAGCCGCTCGTTCGAGCTGCTGGCGGAGCCCGCGTCCGCGGTGCTGCGGGTCGCGATCGAGCCTGCGGGCGCGGTGCGGCTCAACGGGAGCGTCCTCTACCGCGGTGGGCTCCACGACGGCTTCCGGAGGATCCAGGAGATAGACCCGACGCCGTTCCTGAGACGCGGCACGAACGAGATCTCGCTCTCGATCCCGGCGGATGGCTCCGCCCTCCTCTGGCTCGACGTTCGCGATCCCAGCGGAACGTCCCTGACCATCGGAAGCGACGGGAGCTGGCAAGCGCCAGGGGGACGCGCGCGCGTCCGCCACCGCGGGTGGCTGCGGCCCTTCCGGAGCGTGCGCGAGCCGATGAGGGTGGTGGCGACGGCGTCGCTCCGATCGGAGGCGCCGCGCTTCGCGACCCTGGCGGACGGTCTCTACGACCTCGGCGCGGAGGACGTCGGGTTCCCGGTGATCCAGGGGTGTCCTCCGGGCACGCGGGTGTTCTACGGCGAGAGCAGGGCCGAGGCGCTGGCCGCAACGCCGCCCCAGAGCGACGACGTCGCCACGATCGACGCGGGCGGCGTCGGATTCCGGCGCCGCGCGTTCCGCTTCGCGCGCGTGTCGCCGGAAGCGAGCGGGGCGCGCATCGGCATCGTCGGCGTGCGCGGCGGCGCGCCGCCCCGCGGGGCGTTCGCCTGCTCCGACGACACGCTCAACCACGCCTACGCGATCTCGCGGCGCACGATCGAGCTCTGCGCTCAGGGCGTGCTCGAGGACGGCGTCAAGCGCGATCACGCCGCCTGGGTGGGCGATCTGCTCGTGAGCCTTCCGGCCACCTTCTACGTCTTCGGCCCCCACCCCGCCGCGGCTCGCACGCTGCGCTTGCTCGGCGGGAGCACGAACGCGCGCGGGCAGATCGTCCCGGTCTACCCGTCCTTCGGGGACTGGGTCCTCGACGACTACGACGCGGCGTGGCTCGTGGCGCTCGAGCGTCACGTCGCGCTGTCGGGCGACCGGCGCATCGTCGAGGAGCTGCGCGCGCCGATCGCGCGCGGCGTCGAGCGGCTGCGATCGCGCCTGGAGCGCGGCCCTTTCATCGTGTCCAAGGAGGGCCCCATCACCGACTGGATGTCGCACCGAGCGCGCACCGGAGACGTCGTCTACCAGCGCGGCATGGCGATGCTCGCGCTGCGCGCGGGCGCGGCGCTCGCGGCGGGCACCCAGGCCGACGACGCCGCCGCGCCGCGCAGCGTCGATCGCGCCGGGCTCCAGTCTCCCGACGGCCTCTTCGTGGACCGGACGGGCGTCACGCCGCCCGTGTACACCCAGGACGCGAGCGTCCTCGCCGTGCTCTCCGGGCTCGCGGCCGACGACGCCCCCCGCGTGCTCGCGGCCCTCGAGTCCCGGCTATGGACGGTGCACGGGACCAGGGCGTACCTCGAGCCGAGCGACGCCACGGGCGCGATCGCTTCGGGCCTCGTGATCGCTCCCTTCATGGTCGGGCTCGAGGCGCTCGCGCGGTTCGAGCACGACGACTCCGAGCGGGCCTGCGAGCTCCTGCGCCGGACCTGGACCCCGATGACGGAATCGGGATGCGCTTACGAGTTCCTCGATCTCGGCGGGCACGCCCTCGCCATCCCGGGGCAGCCTCCGTACGCGCACAGCCTCTGTCACGCCTGGTCCGCAGCCCCCGCGTGGCTCTTGCCGGCCTACGTCCTCGGAGTCCGGCCGGAGCGTCCGGGCTTTGCGAGCTACGTCGTCGCCCCTCGCGCCGGCTCGCTGTCGCGCCTCTCGGGAACGGTGCCGATCGAGGGCGGCGCCATCGACGTCGCCATCACGATCGTAGGCGACGAGGCCTACGTCGACCTGGACGTTCCCTCCGATCGAGGCGGCTGGCTCGTTCCTGCCGGCCTCTTCCCGGGATCGAGCACGGTCGTCTCCAGGGACGGCGCCGAGCTGCCTGCGCGCGACCGCTACGCGATCCCCGGAGGGGTCACGAGCTGGGTGGTGGCCCGGCGCTCGTGACCTCATCGTCGTCCGGGTGGTCGTCCTGGATGTCCGACAGCTCGTACATGATGCCCTTCTGGACCTCGGCGACGATCGCCTCGCGCGACGCGGCGAGCTTCTCGATGTTGCGCTGGAAGAGCACGAGCCTCATCGAATCCGTGGGGTCGAGAGGATCGGCAGGCTCCACGGATTCGTAGAGCAGCGCGGGAACCTGCGGGCTGATGTCGAGCTCGCGCAGCGACGGCGCGTCCTCGGGATCGGGGAGCAGCCTGAGCTCGATCGCCACGTTCGCGACGAGCTTCCTCGCGGACGACGGCAAGCCCCGCAGCGCCTGCGAGACCAGGGGCGCGAACTCCTCGATCGAGCTCGAGGGGCGAGGCGTAGTACTCGGGATCGAGCGCTCGCCTTGCGGAAGCGCTGGCGCGCCGCCCTGTGCTCGCCGCACTTCGAGGATCAGGCCGTAGAGGTAATGGGCGCGCGCGTAGTCCGGATCCCGTGCGAGCGCGAGGGCGAGCAGCTCGCGGGCGTGCTGGAATTCCCAGCGCTCGAAGTGGACGTCCGCCTGACCGCAGTAACCGCCGGCGAAGTCGGCGTCGAGATCGACCGCCTTCTCGTACATGAAGATCGCCTCGCCCCCGCGTCCCAGCGCGAGCAGTGCGTCACCGAGCGCGCAGTAGCTCTCCGCCCGCTGCGTGTCGTCCGACGCGGCGCGCAGCGATCGCTCGTAGGCGTCGAGCGCGTCCTCGTACTCCTCCGAGGAGTAGAGGCGATCGCCGCCTTCGAGCAGCGCATCGAAGTCCTGGAGGATCTTGTCCACGCTCCGAGTTTATCGCGTCGCCGCAGCCCCCCCCGCGGAAGCGTTCCGCGCGGGAGAAGATCGCGAACCCGGCCTCAGAACCCGAGCACGGCCCCCGTCGAATTCACGCCGTAGATGTACGAAGGGAAGGTGACGAGCGACGAGCCGATCGGATTGGCGCCACCCGCATAGGTCTTCACGGTGGAGTCGGCCGCGGGATCGGGCCCGGCACCGGCCACGACGTCCTCGTCACCATCCTCATCCATGTCTCCCTGGCCCACGCGCCCGCCGTACCAGGTCGTGAAGGCGACCGTGTCGAAGGTGGCGACGATCGCCGTGCCGTCGTAATCGAAACCTCGGATCTGGCACGGGAAAGCGGGGCCTGGTCCTGCTCCCGGCGCGGTCGCGATCTCGTCGTAGATCGTGTCGCCGTCGTGGTCCCCCGAGGAGAGGTTCGCGCCGTACTGCGCGAGGTTGTAGGCGTTGAAATTGACCTTCGCGATAGCGGCGACGCCGCTCGCGTCGTAGTCGAATCCGCGGATCTGAGGCGCGAAGATGAAGCCGGGGCCCGGTCCCGTCAGGAGCTCGCCGAAGCCGTCCCCGTCGATGTCGCCCCCGGCGACGTTCACGCCGTACTTCAGAGTCCCGTAGGCGAAGAAGCTCACCTTGGCGATCGCCGAGATCGCCGTCCCGTCGTAGTTCCAGCCGCGGACATGCGGCCCGAACACCGGACCGGGGCCCGGCCCCGAGAGGATCTCGTCAAACGGATCGCCGTCGAGAGCGCCGCTTGCCACGTTGATCCCGAACCTCAGAGTTCCGTAGGCGAAGTAGTTCACGCTCGCGATCGAGGTCCCGTCCCTCTCGAAGCCTCGCACCTGGGGGCCGAACACCGCGCCGGGGCCCGGTCCGGACAGAAGGCGCGGATCGACAGCGCCGTCGATGTGCCCGGTCGACACGTTCACCCCATAGTGTCCCGCACCGTAAGCGAGGAAGTCGACCTTCGGAGTACCACCCGCCGTGTGGATCCGGATGCGATTCGGGTCCGGGTAACCGAGTCCGGCGCCCGACACGTAGTCGGTGCTCGTCCCGATTCCGACGGTGTAGGAGTGGCTGGCCGCACAGCCCGTCGCGTCCTCGACGATCACCGTGAACCTGTAGCGGCCGATCTGGGTCGGTGTTCCGAAGAGGAAGCCGCTCGCGTTGAGTGAGAGGCCGGGGGGAAGGAGGAGCGGATCCGCCGAGTAGGTGTAGAAGCCGGTCCCTCCAGTCGCGCTGAATTGCTGGCTGTAGCCCTGGCCGAGACGGCCGTCCGGAATGGCGGTGGGTGAGAGAGAGAGGCAGCCGCCCGAGAGGCCGATGGCGTGCAGGGATCCGTCGTCGGCGGTGATGAAGAGCGTCGTCTCGGACAGAGCGATCGCCCGGCCCGCGGCGTATGTCCAATCCGTCTGATGAGTGGCGAGATTGACCGCGGACGTGATCGTCCCCGTGTGAACGACGAGATGAGTGTTCGTGGCGATGTGGCCGTAGTAGACGTTGTAGGAGTTGAAGACCTCCGGGCTCGGCCACGACCAGAGGAACGAACCGTCGCTCTCGGCCCTTGCCTCGACGACGTTCTGCTCGGGATTCGTCACGTAGATCACGCCGTTGGCGACGGTGAGCTGGTTCGCGAAACCGCCCTGGAGGTCGTAGCGGATCGTCAACGTGCCCATGTCGAAGGAGAGCAGCCGCGAGTTCCCGCCGGGGCCCGAGTAGTTGGTGGCGAGGACGTCGTTCATGGCGCCGTACACGGCTCCTTCCCTGAGGCCCCCGTCGCCGTACTCCGGGACGACGATCCTCTTCACCGGCGCGCCGGTCGCCGCATCCAGGACGTGCAGGCCCGCGCCCTGGTTGATGAAGTCGGCGAAGTAGCCGACGACCCAGGAGCCGACGACGGTCGACGTCCACTTGTTGTCGACAGGGAGGTTGTAGTTCTCCCATAGCTCCGCGCCGGTGTTGGCATCGAACGCGACGATCCCGCCGCCGAAGCCGCCGCCGACGAAGGCGCGGCCGCCCGACACCTCGGGAGCGTAGTACTCGTCACCGCCCTGCGGGATCACTCCGTCGAAGATGAATCCGCCGCTCGCCGCGTCGTAGCATCGGACCAACCGGTTCGAATGGACGTAGACGCGCCCCGAGTCGTACGTTGGCTGAGACATGTCCCCCGCCTCCCCCATGTCCTGCTGCCACTCGGGTTGGCCCGTGAGCTCGTCCAGACCGACAAGAGCGTTGTTCCCGGTGCTCGGCGTCGAGATCGTGAAGAACACGCGACCGCCGGCGACGGTCGCGGGCCAGATCTGGCGGCTTCCCGGAAACGACCTGTGCCAGCGAAGCGAGAGGGTGGTCGGATCGACCGCAATGGGCACGTAGCCATCGTGCCTGACGTTGCCGTGGTGCGTCGTCCACACGTCGGCGCCGTGAGCTGTCGCGCCCAGAGCTATCAGCAACATCCCCACATGTCTTCGCATGACGTCCCTCGCGATCCCGCGCCGCCACGAATCGAAGACGCGACGCTTTGGCCAGTCTAATCCCGATCCGCGCGAGCGCCTACCGTCCCGGCGGCGATCCATCGCGAGGCGCGCTCGCGGGGACCGCACCTCCCGACCGGACCTCGTCCGACAGCTCGCCGAAGGGGATGCGCTCCGGACAGAGGCTCTCGGCGTCCTGATAGGCGTCGCGCGCCGCGAGACGGTCGCGCACCAGCGGCCACTCGGCGGGAGACCGCAGGACGCGCAGCGCGAGCTCGCGCGGCGAGGCGAGGTGGGGCGGGATCGGCGCCACGACGCAGAGATCGCAGGCAAGGCAGCGGTCCACGCGCGGCAAGAGCCCGCGCAAGCCCGGGGAGATCGGCAGGAGACCTTCGGAGAAGAAGCTCGCCTCGAAGCGCGCGAGGCCACGGCGCCGCCGCACGCCGGGCTGGAGGCGTGACAGGAGATGGCGCAGGAGCTGTGTCCCCATGAACAGGCGCGCGTGCAGGCGCTTGTTCACGACGTTCCCGTCTCCGATCGTTCTCGAGTGGCGATCGCGCGCGCCGCTCTAGTCGAAGGACGCCTTCACGAACTCCTCCAGCGTCGTGTGGCCGTTCCTGAGCTTCTCGATGCAGTCGGTCTTGAGCGAGCGCATGCCGCTCGCGACCGCGACCTTCTGGATCTGGTCCGCGGAGGGATTGGTGCGGACGAGCTTCTTCATCTCGTCGTCGACCTTCATCAGCTCGAAGATCGCGATGCGACCACGGTAGCCGATGGAGTTGCACTTTGGGCAGCCCTTGCCGTGGAAGAACTTGAACGACGCGGTCTCCTGGGAGTCGAGCCCGAGGAGGTTGGCCTCCGACTTCTCGACGGCCTGGGGCACGAGGCAGTGTGGGCAGATCTTGCGGAGGAGCCGCTGGTTCGCGACGACGGAGAGGGCGCTGGCGAGGGCCGATGCGGGCACGCCGAGGTCGAGCACCGATCCGATCGTCTCCGCCGCCGAGTTCGCCTCGAGGGCCGCGAGCACGAGGATCTTCGACGCGATGCGGCACACGGCCGTCGCGGTCTCGAGATCGCGCAGCTCAGAGATCACGATCGCATCCGGGTACGACGAGACCATCGCGTTGAGCCCCTTGGCGAAGTCGTAGCCCGCCTCGGGCTTGATCTCGGACTGGCGGATCCCTTCCACCGGGCAGATGATCGGGTTCTCGAGGGTCGCGACCTTCTTCTGGCTCCGCGCGAGGTACGACATCAGGGCGTACTGCGTCGTCGAGACGCCCGAGAAGAGCGGCGCCGACAGGAGCACCAGGCCGCGCGACTCTCCCAGGCTGAAGAGGAGATCGGACAGCACCGACTCGTCCATGCCGAGCTGGTAGATGTCCTTCACGAACGTGTCGCGATCGATGATCTTCACCGACACGTTCTCGCCGTGCTCGGTCGGGAAGGTGTGGACGATCAGCTTGTAGCGGACCTCCTTGATCTTCAGGAAGACCTTGCCGTCCTGCGGGACGTCGGTCTTCTTGAGGTCGAGGCCCGCGATGTCCTTGACGGCCCACACCATCGACTGCGGCGTCTCGCCAGGGGGCGTGCGCACCTTGAAGAGCACACCGTCGATGCGGTAGTGCGTCGTGAAGCCGTTCTCGGTCGGCTCGAGGTGCAGGTCCGAGGCGCCGCGCTGCACCGCTCCAACGATGAGCTGGTTGATGATCTTCTTGGCCCGGTCGAGGTCCTCCTTGGGGGGCGCCTCGATCCCGACGTCGAGCGTCGAGTAGGCCGGGCCCGTGCGGACCGCGACCGGCGCCGCGGACGGGCTCTCCTCTGCCTCGGCCGCCTCCGATTCCTCCGCCGGAGGAAGGCGCGTCGTCGAGAGGTCCGGCTGCTGCGGGCTCGGCAGCGTCCGGAGGAACTCGGTGACCTGGGACGCCGGTGCCGACAGCGCGATGATCTGGCACCCGGTCTTCTCGCGAAGCTGGTCCTTGGTCTGCGTGTCGCCGGGATCGGCCATGGCCACGGTCAGCACCTGCTTGTGCTGGAGGTTCTCGCGCTCGATGGGCACGATGCGCTTCTGGCGGCAGAACTCGAGGCCGATGTCCTTGATCAGCGACATGTTCGGGCTGATCTTCGACAGGTCGGTCGAGTGGGTCGTCTCCTGCCGGGAGAGGAAGTGGTCGAGGTCCGATCTCGAGATGTAGCCCAGGCGGATGAGGACCTCTCCGATCTTGTCGCCGGAGCGGTTCTGCTCCTTGATCGCCGAGAGGAGCTGGTCGGTCGTCAGGAGGTGAGCCCTGATGAGCATGTCGCCCAGCCGCTCGCGAGACTTCGCGAGGACCGCAAGGTCCTGGCGAAGCGAGGGCGTCGCGCCGGACCAGAAGCGATCCTTGAACTCGCTAGGCGCCTGGCAGAAGCACTGCAGGCAGAACGGGCACAGCTTCGACGGGTTCTTGGGGTCGCAGCCGCACCAGACGGCCGACAGCGCGTCGTACTCCGCAAGACAGCTCCAGCATTCGACCAGGTACTCTTCCATGAAACGTCCTGTTCCTCGGATTGGGCGCGAAATCTTAGCACAACGGCGAACAGAGCCTTGTTCGTTGACTCACCGGGCCCCCGGCGCTCGCCTGGGACACGGACTTTCCCACTGCGGCCCGGAGCCGGCGCCGATCTCGGATCGCTTGTTCCAGCACCCCGCGGGATGCCCTGCGCGGTCTTGAGCTCCACGGCAAAGCGTGCTACGTTGCGCGCCCTCCGGACGAGCATGAGCGACGACAAGCGCACCCCTCTGTACGACGAGCACGTGAAGCTCGGGGCGCGTATCGTTCCCTTCGCGGGATTCCAGATGCCCGTGCAGTACGGAGGCGTCGTGGAGGAGCACCTCGCCGTCCGCCAGGCCGCGGGGCTCTTCGACGTGAGTCACATGGGCGAATTCGAGATCGACGGGCCCGATGCGCTCGCGAACGTCGATCGCCTGACTCCGAACCGCGTCCTCGGTCTGGCCGACGGCCAGGCGCAGTACTCCGCCCTCCTGACCGAGCGGGGCACGTTCGTGGACGACATCCTGATCTACCGCCGCGCCGCGGACAAGGTGCTGATGGTCGTCAACGCGTCGAACGTCGCGAAGGACTTCGCGTGGGTGAACGGCCACCTCCAGGGCAACGTCCGCGCCGCCGACGCAAGCGATCGCTTCGCGTTGCTCGCCCTGCAAGGACCCCGAGCGGTGGCGTGCCTCGCAAAGCTCACCGACGCCGACCTTGCGTCGATCGGCTCCTATCACTTCCTCCAGGACGCGCGGGTCGCGGGCGTTGCCGCGATCGTGTCGCGGACCGGCTACACGGGCGAGGATGGCTTCGAGCTCTACGTCGACGCCGGCGACGCCGTCGCGCTGTGGCGGGCGATCCTCGAGGCGGGAGCGCCGCTCGGCGTGAAGCCGTGCGGTCTCGGAGCGCGCGACACGCTGCGCCTCGAAGCGCGGCTCCCGCTCTACGGCAACGACATCGACGACACGCACACCCCGATCGAAGCGGGGCTCAACTTCATCGTGAAGCTCGACAAGGGACCCTTCGTCGGTCGCGAGGCGCTGCTGGAGCAGTCCGAGCGCGGCCCGCAAGTCAAGCTCGCGGGCTTCGAGATGCAGGGGCGGGAGATCGGCAGGCACGGCTATCCGGTCTACGCCGGCGGCGCCGAGGTCGGCCCGGTCACCAGCGGTAGCTACGCGCCGTTCCTAAGGAAGAACGTGGGGCTCGCCTACCTTCCCGAAGCGAATTCCGCCGTGGGATCACCGATCGAGATCGGCATCCGGGACCGCCGCGCCTCCGCGGCCGTCGTGCGCACGCCCTTCTACAAGAGACCCCGAAGCGTCCCGCCCGGGCGGTGACGGAAGACAGCACTTCCAAGGAGTGGCCATGTCGCAGACCGTTTCCTATCCAGAGGACCTGAAGTACACGAAGGAGCACGAGTGGGTCAGGCTCGAGGACTCGCCGTCGGGTCCCGTCGGCGTGGTGGGAGTCACGCACTTCGCCCAGGAGGCTCTCGGCGACGTCGTGTACCTCGAGCTGCCGGAGGCGGGCAAGCCGGTCACGCAAGGGAAGATCCTCGGCACGATCGAGTCGGTCAAGGCCGTGTCCGATCTCTACGCTCCCGTGTCGGGCGAGGTGCTCGAGCGTAACGAGGAGCTCATGGACCATCCCGAGGGCGTCAACCAGGATCCCCACGGGGCGGGCTGGATGCTGAAGATCAAGATGTCGGACAGGGGCGAGCTCTCGTCGTTGATGGGTGCGAGCGAGTACGGTGCCTACGTCGCGAGCGCCAAGCACTGAGGCATGCGCTACCTCCCGATAGGAAGCGAGGACGAACGGCGTCTCCTGAAGGCGATCGGCAAGCCGTCGGTCGCCGAGCTCTTCGAGGGGATCCCCGAGGAGCTGCGCTTCGAAGGCAGGCTCCCGGTGCCGGGCCCGTGCTCCGAGGTGGAGATCGGCCGCGAGATCGGTGCCCTCGCCTCGCTGAACGCCGCGCCCGCGGACTACGCGTGGTTCCTCGGAGCGGGCGCCTACCGTCACGACGTGTCCTGCATCGTCGACCACATCCTGGCGCGCGCGGAGTTTGCGACCGCCTACACCCCCTACCAGCCCGAGGTGGCGCAGGGGACGCTCCAGGCGATCTTCGAGTTCCAGTCACTCGTCTGCCAGCTCACCGGATGCGAGGTGGCCAACGCCTCCGTCTACGACGGTCCGTCCGCCATGGCCGAGGCCGCCCTCATGGCGCTTCGCCTCGATCCGGGGCGGAGGACGCTCCTCGTCTCCCGATCGCTGCACCCGCACACCCGCGCGATCATCGAGACCAACACGAGGAACCTCGGGGTGACCCTGCGCGATCTGCCGCCCGACGCCACCGGGAGGATCGACCCGTCGGCGCTCGGATCGATGCTCGACGGGCAGGCGAGCGCGGTCCTCCTGCAGTCTCCGAACTTCTTCGGCGTCATCGAGGACGTCGGTGCGATCTCGAAGACCGCGCACGATCGCGGCGCGCTCGTGGCCGTGAGCGTGCTCGAGCCGGTGTCCCTCGGCGTCGTGGCGCCGCCAGGACAGCTCGGCGCCGACATCGTCACCGGGGAGGCCATGACCTTCGCCTCGTCGCCGAGCTTCGGAGGACCGGCCGTCGGGTTCTTCGCGACCCGCGAGAAGTTCGTACGCAACCTCCCCGGCCGGCTCTGCGGCGAGACCGTCGATCGGGACGGCAAGCGCGGCTTCGTCTTGACCCTCTCGACCCGCGAGCAGCACATCCGGCGCGAGCGCGCGACGTCCAACATCTGCACGAACCAGGGCCTCGTCATGCTCGCCGCGACGGTCGGCATGTGCCTCTACGGCAAGTCGGGTATCCGCGAGATGGCGCTGCGCAACCTCACCTACGGTGAGGAATTGAAGCGCCGCCTCTTCGCCTCGCGCCGGTATGCGCCGCTCTTCAGCGGTCCGACGTTCAACGAGATCGCGGTCCAGGGGCCGAAGCGCGCGTCCGACGTCCTCGCGGCGCTGCGAGACCGAGGCGTCGTCGCGGGACCGGGGCTCGCGCCCTACTTCCCAGATCGACCCGACGCCTTCCTCGTCACCGTCACCGAGCGCAACACCCTCGACGAGATCGGCAAGCTCGTGTCCGCGCTGGAGAGCCTCTGAGATGCGACCCACCCGCGAGAAGCTGATCTTCGAGCTCGGCGCGCCGGGACACGGCGGCGTCGACTTCGCCCCCTTCCCCTTGCCGCTCTGCGATCCCGCCGCCGTGCTCGGCGCCGGCCTCGTCCGGGAGGAGGTCGAGGGCTTCCCGGAAGTGAGCGAGGTCGAGGTGGTGCGCCACTTCACACGCCTGTCCCTCGACAACTACTGCATCGACCACGGCCTCTACCCTCTGGGCTCGTGCACGATGAAGTACAACCCGAAGATCAACGATCGCATGGCGGCGCTGCCGCCGCTGCGCGAGAGCCATCCGATGGCTCCGGCGGAGCTCTGCCAGGGAAACCTGCGGCTCCTGCACATCCTGGAGACGGCGCTCCAGGGCGTGACCGGCATGGACGCGTTCTCGCTCCAGCCCGCGGCCGGAGCGCAGGGGGAGCTCACCGGCATGCTCGTGATCCGCGCGCATCACGAGGCGCAGGGCAACCCACGCAAGACCGTCCTCATCCCCGACTCCGCGCACGGCACCAACCCGGCATCGGCCGCCATCTGCGGCTACACCGTCACGGAGGTGAAGTCGGGGCGTGACGGGCGCGTCGACCTCGAGTCGCTGGAGAGCAAGCTCTCGACCGACGTCGCGGCGATGATGATCACCAACCCGAACACCCTCGGGATCTTCGAGTCGCGCATCAAGGAGATCGCCGATCGCCTCCATTCCGTGGGCGCGCTGCTCTACATGGACGGCGCGAACATGAACGCGCTCATGGGATACGTGCGCCCGAAGGACACCGGGGTCGACGTGCTGCACCTGAACCTCCACAAGACGTTCTCGACGCCGCACGGCGGTGGAGGTCCGGGCGCGGGACCGGTCGGCGTCGTCGAGGCACTGGAGCGCTACCTGCCGAGCCCGCGCATCGCCGTGGACCACGAGGGCGGGAAGGCGCGGTATCGCCTCGACCACGATCGCCCCGACAGCATCGGGAAGGTCCACGGCTTCTACGGGAACTTCGGGATCCTGGTGCGCGCGCTCTGCTACATCCTGGCGTACGGAGGCGACGGGCTCAAGCGGGTCACCGAGCTCGCCGTCCTGAACGCGAACTACCTGCGCGCCCGGCTCTCGGACACCTACAACCTCCCCTATCCGACGCCGTCGATGCACGAGGTGATCCTGAACGACAAGGCGCAGGAGACGACCGGCGTCAAGACGCTCGACATCGCCAAGCGCCTGATGGACTACGGGTTCCACCCGCCGACGATCTACTTCCCGCTCATCGTGTCGGGTGCGCTCATGATCGAGCCGACGGAGACCGAGAGTGTCGACGAGCTCGACCGGTTCGTGGCCGCGATGCAGGCGATCGCCAGGGAGTGCCTCGAGGACCCGGACCTCGTGAGGAACGCGCCGCACTCCACGCCGGTCCGGCGGCTCGACGAGACCCGCGCCGCGCGCCAGCCCGTCTTGCGCTACAAGAAGAGCTGACGCAAAGCTCGCGGGCGGCCGGCTCCGGCGATCACTTCGGGATCTGGAACGTCACCTTGAAGGCGGGCGCGTCGATGATCCCCTCCGCGACGAGGGTGAGCTTGCCGTGCTTCACCCGATCGGGGATCTGGAAGTAGACGAAGTCGAACATCTGGCTCCGCGTCATGAGCTCGGTGGTGCCATCCTGCGTCGCGGCCTCCTCGTGGGGGTAGAAAGAGGATGGCGTGGTGCGCAGCGTCGCACGGGTGTTGAGCCCCGCGTAGTCGAGATCGCGTACGAGCCGCTTGTCCTTTCCGAGCTGGCCGACGGCGGAGAGGACGTCCTTGTAGCTCGCGGGACGGTAGGTATCGCCCTCCTCGTCCTTCAGGCTGAAGTTCGCGAGATCGACCTCCGCGGCGCCCTTCCCCTCGTTGGAAACGGCGATGAAGAGTGGGAGGAAGTCTCCGTTCGAGTGCATGGCGATCTGCCAGCTCACCGTGAGAGTCACGCCCTCCTGCTCCTGGTACGCGGCGAACCGGTTCGCCTTGCGGACCTTCGGATCGCCGGCGCGGGCGAAGGTCACGGCCAGAGCCAGAATGACGTAGGCGATCGACATCCTCTTCCGCATGTCGAGATCGTAGCGCACGGCGGGCGCGGGTGCCCTCAATTCGCCGCACTCACCGTCCCTTTTTGTCACCGGTCGTGCGCCGCGGTGATCGAAACAGGCCGGTTTTGTGGGTGTCCCGGATGGCAAGCCGATTGCACTGCCCATCGCCGAGGTCGAGAAAGTGATGGGACAAGCACTCAAGGAACCAACGAGGCCCACCGCATCGCTTTACTGTTCCGACGGTCTGACCAGGGAGATGGCCCGTCTCACGCTGGACGCAGAAGGCTACGACGTGCTCTCGGCGATGGAGGCGCCGAGCGACAGCGACGCCTTCGACGCCGATCTGACGACCAGGCCGGGCCTCCTGGTGATGGACGAGAGCGCGCTGGTCTTGGTGCGTGAGCGGCCCTCCATTCCGACCATCGTGCTGATGTCGATGGCGAGCCCGATGGACGCCCAGGACGCCAGCGCCCTGGCCGAGGCCCAGAGGCCCGGATCCGTCCCGACCTTCTACCTTCCCGCGCCGTTCAGCCCGATGGAGCTATCGCGCGCCGCGCAGCGGCTGCGTCGCATGACGCGCCACCGTCCGCACCTGGCCCCGGCGCCAGGGATCCTCGCCTCGCGCGCGAGCGCCTAATCTCCGAGAGGAGCGCTGGTCTCTCCGTGGGCCGCGACGCCCTTCTTGCGGCGGCGCGAGCGACGGCGACGGCGACGGCGCGGCTCCAGGGGCTTCACGCCCTTCAGCATCGTCCCGTTTCCGTTTCCGTTGCCGTTTCCGTTGCCCGCCAGGGCGAACGCCGCGGCCACGAGATCGTTGCTCTCCTGCTCGACGTCCCGCGCGGTGCCGTTCCTGGGGACCCTGGGCAGCGCGGACTTCTCGAGCGCATCTCTGACCCACTGCGGCCGCTCCTCCCAGAAGCTGCGGGCGACGGGCTCGTGGGCGACGGGGCTCGTGGTGGGGGGCGCCGGCGCCGATCCGGGTGACTCCTCTCCCGTGGCCGCTGCACCATCGGCCGTTGCCTCGGCGTCGAGCACCTCGTGGTGGGTATCGGCAGCCACGTCAGCGCCGCCGTGTCGGCGGCGCCGGCCAAGGCGGCGGCGGCGGGCGCTCCGGCAGGCCTTGCACCTCTTCGGGATCTCCGCAAGCCCCCGTTCCGAGTAGAACTGCTGTTCTCCGGTCGTGAAGACGAAGGGTTGATGACAGTCAACGCAGACGATCGTCTTGTCTTCCATCTACTCGCTCTGGATGTGCACTGGATGCGCCGGCCGCGCGAAGGGACAGCATCGCCCTCCGGACTTTCGCCCGCGGTGTGGTCCCCTTGGCGCGCCTGGCTTCCGTGTTGGTAACAGCGTCAGACCCAGCGTCGCCGGCGTGGCGACGCCTTCCGTCTCTTCCGCACTCGGGAGCAGCCCAGCATCCGAACGAGATGGCCGCATATCCGAGGACCTGATGGGAAAGAACCTCACCAGGTGATTTTCGGAAGTGTAGCCCCGCGTCATGGGGCTGTCAAACCGCGCGCGCGTGCCGCGCTTCGAGGGAGAATGGACGCATGAGGAGAAGAGGCGCATGACTTCTGGCAAGTGGTGGCGCGGCGACTCGGCGAGCGACTTCGAGCAGTTCCTCCGCGAGAACCTCGGGACCGATCTGTTCGGGCATCGCGTCCCGATGTGCGACGGCTGCGGATGCCAGGTCTTCCGCCTCACGGTCATCGACGGCGCGGGAGCGCGCCGGTCCTGCGTCGCGTGCGGCGCGGCGCACGCCATCTTCGGTGGCGACGCGGCGTTCGCGAGCGCCGCGGGCCTCCCCCGCGTCACGTGCCCCTGCGGCAAGAACCAGTTCGAGGTCGCCGTCGGGCTGAGCGGTCGCGACGGCAACCTCTCCGCCGTGGTCGCGCAGCGCTGTCTCGGCGGCGGCAGCCTCGGCATCGCTGCGTCGTGGCCCGTGGAAGGCAGCCTCCCCGAGAAACTCCTCGACGGCGCCTAGTGTCCCGAGTCAGAAGTACGCGCCATGAGTCCGCGAGGATCGGGCGGCGCTGGCGAGGCGCGCCGACGACGCATCCCGTGTTGGATTCGGAGGAGGCGCAACGAAGCCAGCGGCGTCCGACACCGCGGAATCGTGTTGCGTATTTCTGACTCGGGACATAGAGGTCAAGGCGCTGCCGCGTCGACGCGTTGGACCGTATACTGCTGCCGTCGCGAAAGGCTCGCGATTCGTCCGCATTCACAGCACGGAGGCAACGATGGCCGACAACACGAAGAGCGTCATGGTGGTGGGTCTGGACCCGGCTCTGATCGATTTCTCGACGCCCGGCTGGCCGCCAGGGATGACCGCGGCCAAGGTCCTCGCCGGTATCAAGTCGTCCGAAGACGAATTGATCCGTCTCGGGTACGACGTGAAGATCTGCATGCACGACTTCGGGGAGACGGCCGAGGCCGTTGTTCGCGGCCAGCTCCAGCGAGAGCGGGTCGATTGCGTGCTGATCGGGGCGGGGGTGAGAACGAACCCGTCGAACTTCCTCCTGTTCGAGAAGCTGATCAATGTCGTGCACGAGCACGCACCCCAGGCCAGGATCTGCTTCAATCAGTTGCCGAGCGACATCGGTGACTCCGTGAAGCGCTGGGTCTGAGCGTCCTCCCTGTCACCCCGACGCGCGTCGCTGGCGACCCTCGCGCGGAGCGGCGAACGCCTGGACAATCGACGCCCGCAGGGCCGCGGCGGCAGGGGAGAGCGGGACGCGGGCGCGGTGCAGGACATGGTAGTGCAGGGCCGGTAGCTCGGGGATAGGGCGGGCGACCGTGCCGCGCGGCAGGCGGCACGTGTCGTTGACGATGGCGAGGCCGACGCCCAGCGCGGCGTAGCGGAGCATCACCTCCCAGCCCGACGCTTCGAGGGCGAGCTCCCACGGAGTGCCTGACGAGGCGAGCGCACGCGCGACGTGCTGGCGGTGCGGCCGCGCGGCGGGCGGCAGGATGAGGCGCTCGCCCGCCAGATCGGCGAGGCGGACGTGGGCCTTTCGCGCCAGGCGATGGCGGGGCGGCATCACGAGGATCATCGCCGAGCGGCGGAGAATGGTGGCGCTGAGACCGTCGGGAACCGCGTCGAGGGTCGTGACGCCGAGGTGGACCTCGCCGGTGGCGAGCGCGGCGAGCGTCCCGTCGCGATCGCGGGTGACGATCCGGAGCTTGACTCCCGGGATGCGCGCGGCCTTCTGGATCGCGCCGCCGAGGAGATAGAGCACGGTGCCCTCGCCGGCGGCGAGGCCCACGGTCTCGGCGCGCGCCCCCCGGAGCTCGGTCATGAAGGCATCGGTGCGGTCGCGGATCTCCCGTGCGAAGGCCAGGAGGTCGCGCCCGTGGCGCGTCAGCGCGAGCACGCGGCCGGATCGCTCGTAGAGTGGCGCGCCGATGTCGTCCGAGAGCTTCTGGATCTGCACGTGGAGCGCAGGCTGGGAGAGGTTGAGGCGCGCCGCCGCTCGCGTGAAGTTGAGCTCCTCCGCGAACGCGATGAACGAACGCAGTCGTTCCGAGTTGATCATATAATCTGATTATAGTTAATACATAAGTAATAGTTCCGTTGGATTGTGTGCGGTTCTACGCTTCGAGTGTCATGAACAAGCGAGAGCGAGAACCCAGGCTGGGTGTGGACATCGGGCGCGTCCTCATGTGCCCCGCGGGCGACGACGGGCGCCCGGACACGTCGTTCCTCGACGGCGACGAGCGCCAGGCGCTCGCGGTGCCTGCCGCGCCGCATCTCTACGAGGTGCTGCCTGGAGTCGTCAGAAGCTTCGAGCAGCGCGTGTGGCTCGTGTCGAAGGCAGGACCGCGCATCGAGCGGCTGACGCTGCGATGGCTGCATCACCACGATTTCTACCGGCGAACCGGCCTGCGCCAGGACCGCGTCCGGTTCTGCCGGCGTCGCGAGGACAAGCGCGAGCACGCCCTCGTCCTGGGCCTGACGCACTTCATCGACGACAGGCCCGACGTGCTCGAGCACCTGCGGGGTGTCGTGGCCAATCTCTTCCTGTTCGGCGCGCAGCGTCAGCTGGCTCCGGACTGGACCGTTCCCGTTCGCGACTGGCTCGCCGTCGCGGCCGCTCTCTCTCGGGGCGGCGACGGCGAGCCCGTCGGGCCTCCCGCGATCCGCTCCGGCGCGACCGCGTCGACGCCGTAGAATCGCCGCGCAACGGGAGGATCGATGGCCAGTTACATGCTTCTGTTCTGGGCGCCGAAGCAATTCTTCGCGGGACCGCCGAGATCGCCCGACGCTGCCCGCGCGAGCGCCGAGCGGTGGCACTCCTGGACGGAGACGCTCCAGAACGGAGGTCACGAGCCGACCGGCGGGCAGCTCGAGCCGGACGCGGCGTGCGTGACGCAGGCAGGCGTCACCTCGGGAACGCTCGCCGCCGAGCACCTCATGGGCGGCTACGTCATCGTCAAGGCGTCGAGCCTCGATGCCGCGGCCGAGCTCGCCAGGGGCTGCCCTCTCGTCGCCATCGGAGGCACCGTCGAGGTGCGGCCCTTGATGGCGTGACGCGCCGCGCGCGGAGGTCCCGCACGCGACGCGCCCGCGGATCGCGTGGCCGCTCTCAGGCCCGACCGGCGGCCTTGGCCCGGCGCTCCAGCTCCTCGGACGTGAGGTCTTCCTTGTGGGTGGAGATCCACCACTGGTTGCCCCCGGCGTCCTTCACGCCGCCGCTGCGGTCGCCGTAGAACTGATCGGCCGGCTCGCGCACCGGTGCGCCCCCCGCGGCGATGGCGCGCCTGTAGGTCGCGTCGACGTCGGCGACGTAGACGTGGATGCACGTGGCCGCCGGCGGGTGCTCGGGGCTCCCGTCGGACAGCATCACGATCGAGTCGGCGATCTTCACCTCGGCATGGCCGACGTCCCCGTTGGGCGTGTTCATCACGAACAGCACCTGGGCGTCGAAGGTCTGCTTCAGGAACTCGATCACCTTGGCAGCGGGCCGGGTGACGAGGTAGGGGGAGACGGCGTTGTGTCCCTCGGGGATCGGCTTGGCGGGCATGGCTTCTCCTCTCGGATGGCAAGCCTACCCGATGACGCAGCCGCGCGTCGCGTTGACACCGCGGGCGCTGCGTACGGATACTCCGCGTCGATGCCAGCCATCGTCCTGACGCAGCAGGAGGTGCGCGACCTCCTTCCGATGGGCGAGTGCATCGAGCTCGTTGCCCGGGCGCTCACGGCGCTCGCGCGCGGCCAGGCGCAGAACCCTCTCCGCTCTGCGATGAAGCTGCCGGATGGCGGCAAGCTCCTCGGAATGATGCCCGCGTCGCTCGGCTCTCCACGGGCGCTCGGTCTCAAGATCGTGACGGTCTTCCCCGGGAACCACGGCACGCCGTTCGACTCCCACCAGGGTCTCGTGGCGCTGTTCGATCCCGACGATGGACGGCCCATCCTGATCGCCGACGGAAGCGAGATCACCGCCATCCGCACCGCAGCGGTGTCGGCCGTCGCGACGAGGATCCTCGCTCGCGAGGACGCGCACGATCTCGCCATCATCGGAAGCGGCTCGCAGGCGCGCACGCACCTCGAGGCGATGCGGGCGGTGCGGCCGATCGAGCGCGTCCGCGTCCACAGCCTCGATCGCGGGAGATGCGAGGCGTTCGCGAGACGGGCCGCCATGGCCACCGGCATCGACGTGCGCGTGACGCCGTCCGCCGGGGAGGCGGTCGCCGGGGCATCGATCGTCTGCACCGTGACCTCTTCGCGCGTGCCGGTCGTCCGCGGAGCGTGGCTCGCGTCCGGAGCGCACGTCAACGCTGTCGGGGCGTGCATCCCCGCGGCGCGGGAGCTCGACGCCGACGCGGTGGGGCGCGCGCGCGTCTTCGTCGACAGCCGCGAGTCCGCGAAGGCGGAGGCGGGTGACATCTTGCTTGCGCGATCCGAGGGCGCCATCGATGACGCGCACGTCCTGGGAGAGATCGGGGAGCTGCTGTGCGGCGCCGTCGAGGGGAGGCGCTCCGCGATGGACGTGACGCTGTTCAAGTCGCTGGGTCTCGGCGTCGAGGACGTGATCGTCGCGCACCACCTCCATGGCGCGGCTCGTGCCCGTGGTGTCGGTGTCGAGGTCGATCTCGGCGGGAGGCGCGACGGATGAAGGCGATCGATCCGATCCCACTGTCCGCGATCGAGGCGGCGGCGGTCCGGATCGCCGGCGCCGCGATCCGTACGCCGCTCGTGCGTCTGGAGGATGGACCGGAAGGTACGGAGGTTTATCTCAAGCTGGAGTGCCTCCAGCCGATCGGCTCCTTCAAGATCCGGGGAGCGAGCAATGCGATGGCGATCGCCGGCGCCGCGCGGCTCGCGAACGGCGTGTGCACGGCGAGCGCGGGCAACATGGCTCAGGGCGTCGCATG
Source organism: Acidobacteriota bacterium (assembly GCA_046331505.1). Classification (GTDB taxonomy): domain Bacteria; phylum Acidobacteriota; class Vicinamibacteria; order JAXLQT01; family JAXLQT01; genus JAXLQT01. The sequence goes on along the minus strand of JAXLQT010000001.1, from coordinate 339,193 downwards.
GAACGCGCGCCGGCTGGGTATCCCTTGCCACGTCGTCGTGCCCGACCACGCCCCGGAGGCGAAGCTCGCGGCTCTGTCGCGGCTCGGCGCCACCGTCGTGAAGCTCCCGTTCGCCGATTGGTGGGAGGTGCTCTGCGGCACGCGCGAGCCAGGCGTTCCAGGTCTCTTCGTCCATCCCGTGTGTGATCCCGCGGTGATCGCTGGCAACGGGACGATCGGCCTCGAGATCCTCGAAGAGCTGCCCGGCGTCGACGCGGTCCTCGTCCCCTACGGAGGTGGCGGTCTCTCCTGCGGCATCGCGTGCGCGCTCCGCCACCGCCGGCCGGAGGCCAGGGTGTTCGCGTGCGAGGTCGCGACCGCGGCCCCGCTCGCCGCGTCATGGGTCGCCGGCGCGCCGCAGGTGGTGGCCTACGCGCCGAGCTTCGTGGACGGCATCGGCGGCCGGAGCATCCTCGACCCGATGTGGGCCCTCGCCCGCGAGGTCCTCGCCGGGTCGCTGGTGGTCGACCTGGAGCAGGTTGCCGGCGCGATCCGCCGTCTCGCCGCGCGGAGCCACGTCGTCGCCGAGGGAGCGGGTGCCGCGTCCGTCGCCGCCGCCCTCGCCGGGCTCGCACCTCGCGGCAAGGTCGTGTGCGTCGTGAGCGGCGGCAACATCGACGCGGCCAAGCTCGGGGCGATCCTGGCGGGCTCCGTGCCGGTCTGAACGGCGGGCGACCAGCTCGGCCGAATCGGGCCGCGCGTCAGAAGGACTGGTCCGCGATCACCTCGTAGACCTCGACCGAGGTCCTCTTGCCGCGGATCTCCTCCGGGATCTCGTTGCCCATCGTCTCGAACCGCTTCTCGGCTGCGGCGAGCTCCTCGCGACTGTCGAAGAACGTGATGTACATGCGTCGCTTGTCGCCGGCCAGCATGATGGCGCGACGTACGCCGTCGGGGAGCCCGACCCCACCCTTGGACGACTTGTCGTTGCTGATCTGCCGCAGGCGCTCCGTGTCGCCGCCCTCGTGAGTCGTGATTCGTGCGTACATCTTCGAACCTCCTTGATGAAGTGGTCGTGAGGATGGGTCCGCGAGCACTCGGTGTCAAGCGCCGCTCGGGGAGAGTGCCGGTGTGCGCCCGGTCGCGTCGGCGGCCACAGGTGGGGTCGTCAGCCCCGCGGTGTGTAGGGCTTCCCGGGAGTCGCTCCGAGGGCGAGCACCGTGAGGCCCTGCGCGCCGGCGATGATCCTGCGCTTCACATTGGGGCCGACGCGCACGAGCATGCCGCCCTCGAGGAGCCACGTTTGATCGCCGGCGTGGAGCGTCGCGCTGCCGCCGAGGACGACGTAGACCTCTTCCTGGCCGTCCCCGGAGTGATCGTGCTCCGGGTAACTCTTGTTGTTCGGCTCCAGCTCGAGCACGTTCATGCCCCAGGCCGTGACCCCGAGATCGCGCGCGGCGTGGCGGAACCGGATACCAGGGATCGCCTTCGGGCCCTCGTAGTAGCCAAGCTCCGAGACGTGCTTCACGTTGACGTCGCTCATGGTCGAGCCTCCTTGGGGGAGATGGAGGTCCGGCTCGGGCTCCGGGACCCCGCGAGTGCGGAGCGCGCGCGCTCGAGCATCATCTCGGCGCTCGCCACCTCGTCGTTCCTGTCCGCGATCCCGATGACGGCGCGTAGCGCAAGCTGGGCGCCGCCTGGCGCGGCCTTCTCGAGCGCCGCGATCCCTCCCTTGAGCCTCTCGGCCAGGAGCGCGCCGGCGCCGGCGTCGGTCTGGGGGAGGATGACGCCCAGCTCGTCGAGATCGCTCCGGCCGGGGATGTCGGCCTTGCGCAGGTGCTTGCAGACGACCTGGGCGGCCTCGCGCAGGAGGCGATCCCCCATCGCCGCCCCATGGGTCCGGCGAAGCTCGCCCACGCCGTCGAGGTTCACGAGCAGGAGCGCGAGCTTCTCGCTCCTCTCGGAGGCGCGCGCCACCTCCTCCCGGAGCCGCGCCATGAACGATCGATGGTCGTGGATCCCCGTGACGGGATCGTTGCGTCCGATGCCGAAGCGCTGCATCCAGCTCGATCCCGGACCCACGGTTGCAGGCGCGGCCGCCGGCGCCCGGTCGACGGTGGCCGGCACGAGCTTCTCGGCCGGCCGCAGCACGATGAACTGACCGACGTGGGAGCCGACAGCGCCGAGCATGCGCAGCATGTCGTCGTCGGGCTCTTGACGGCGCTGGCTGTGGAGCTCGATCACGCCGACGGGCTTGCTGCCTGCCTTGACGGGGAAGGCGCAGCTACTGCGGATCCCGTCGCCCTGGGCGGCGACGGCGCGCGGGAGCCGGTCATCGAGCCCGACGTCGGCGATCCAGAGCGGCGATGACGCCCTCATGACGCGCCCGGGGAGATCGTCCCGCGCGGCGAACGCTTCCGCCTGTGTCGTGGCGAGGAACGCATCCGCGCGCGCGTCGGGACGGTGCCAGAGCTCCACGAGCCGGAGGTCGGCTCCGAGGGCGCCGAAGAAGGCGCCGACGTCCCAGTCGAGCCCCTCGCAGAGCGTTCGCAGGATCGCGGGCAGCGTCTCCTTGACGCTGCGCCCGTCGGCGAGGATGCGCGCGAGGAGGTGCTGCGTCTCGAGCCGCCGCCGTGCGCGGCGCCGCTCGCCGACGTCGACGAAGGTGGCGACGGCGAAGGCGACGTTGCCGGCCTCGTCGCGGACAGGGCAAGCGCTCACCTCGAGGAGCGCGGGTGGCTTTCCGGGTGGCCGGACCTCCATGTCGTCGACGAACGCCGTGTTGCCGCCGAGCGCGCGGTGGATCGGGATGCGGTCGGCGGGGTAGGGGCGATGGGTGCCCGACTCGAAGCAGGGGTAGAGCTCGGCGGAGTCCTGGACGCCGGCGACGGGGAGCACCCCGCGACCGAGGATCTCCTGCGCCTTCTGGTTCGCATAGAGGGGTGCTCCCTTGCCGTCGGTCGCCAGGACGCCGACGGGGAGCGCCTCGAGGAACCCCGCGGTGCGCGCCATCGTCGCCTGGGCGAGCCGCTCGCGCTCGCGGCTGCGCTGCTCTCCGACGTCCTCGCCCACCGATGCCGCGCCGATGACGCGATCGTCCGCGCCGCGCAAGACGGTGTGGCTCCAGCGCACGAGCCGGTGCTCGCCATCGCGCGTCAGGACGTCGGTCTCCACGTGCTGCGGGAACCGTCCCTCGTGGATCTGGACGAGGAACTCGGCCTTCCGCGCGTCGCGCTCGCTCTCGGGCACGAACGTCGCGAACCAGTCGGCGCCGACGATCTCGGAGGCGTCGCGGCGCGTCAGCTTCTGGAGCTCGGCGTTCGCGAACGTGACGCGCCCCTGCCTGTCGAGGAAGACCGCGACGAGGGGAAGGTTCTCCACGAGCTCCTGGAACTTCGCCTCGCCGCGTCGCAGGGCTGCCTGGGCTCGGCCCCGCTCGACCACCCGGCCGAGCTGGATCCCGATGGAGACGAGGACGTCGAGCAGCGTGTCGTCGGGCTCCTCGGGCTTGCCGGAGAAGAGCTCGAGGACGCAGACGACGGAGTCCTGCAGCACGACCGGCACGGCGACCGCGGCGTGAAGCTGGCACTCGCTCGACTGCGGCGCGCGCAGGACCTGCGGGTCGTGGCCGACATCCTCCACCCACACCGGCCGCATCGTCGCGAGCGCGGTGCCGAGGCGTCCGGCGTCGGGGCCGAACCAGATCGTCTGGCTCGCGTGGACGAACGCGCCGAAGCGCTCGAGGTCGTCGAGGTGCCAGATGCCGCTGGATGCGAGCTGCCCGGTCTCGTCGGCGAGGTAGCAGTGGCCGACCGGCCAGCCCGTGTGGACCGCGATGCGATCTAGCGCGAGCTGGAGCACCTCGCGCACGTCGGCGGCCTGGTTCGCGGCAACCGCCACCTCCTGGAGGAGCGCGACGAGGCCCGCGGTCCTCCTCTCGCGGTCCTGCACGGAGCGCTGTGCGTCGCGGATCGCCTCGAGCATCTCCGTCGCGCTCTGGAATCGCGCCGCCGGGTCCTTCTCGAGAGCGCGGTTCACGAGCGCGGCCGTCTTCTCGGTCAGGTCCGGCTTCAGCTTGAGCAGGTCGGGCGCCGCTTCGTTGAGCTGGCGGACGATGATCTCGACCGCGGTGCCGCCGGAGAACGGCGCGCGGCCCGCGAGGAGGAAGTAGAGGGTGCAGCCGAGCGCGTAGATGTCGGCGCGGCCGTCGATCTCACCCTGGCGGAGCTGCTCGGGCGCCATGTAGTTCGGCGTGCCGACGAAGTGGCCCGCGGCGGTGATGTCGCCGCCGATGGCCGCCATGGGCTTTGCCAGGCCCCAGTCGCCGAGCTTCACCTGCCGTCCCTCGGAGACGAAGATGTTCTCGGGCTTCACGTCGCGATGGAGGATTCCCTCTCCGTGCGCGTGCTGGAGCGCCCGCACCACGTCCTCGACGAGGCGCAGCGCATCGCCCTCCTGGAGCGCTCCGTGCCTGGCGACGAGCTCGGCGAGCGTCGTTCCCTGGACGTACTCCATGACGATGTAGCTGACGCCGGGCCGCTCGCGGAAGTCGTGAACGGTGATGATGTTCGGGTGGTTGAGGCGCGCCGCGCTGCGCGCCTCCCGCGCGTCGCGCAGCGGCCGCGGGGAGTCGTCCTCGTCGTCGCCGCTCTTCTTCAGGACCTTGATGGCGACGACGCGCCCGAGCCTCTCCTGCCGCGCGAGCAGCACCCAGCCCCAGCCTCCCTTCCCGAGCGGCCTGTCGAGCTCGTAGCCGTCCGCGCGCAGGAGCGAGCGGATCGACTCGAGCTCCCGCGCCTGGCGCGTCGGCGGCTTCTCGGCGAAGACCTGGACCTCGCTTGCGGCCTGGTTCGACTGCGCGAGCATCTCCTGCAGGCTCGGCGGCTCGGGGTGGGAGAGCGGGAAGGTGCGGCGCTTCGGCGGGGCGAGCTGCATCGACGTCTCGTGCTTCGCATGGACGAGGCCCGTGCAGCGGAAGAGATAGAGGATCGGGAAGATCGCGCCGAGCGGCAGGCCGAGCGCTCCGACGAGGTCCTTCAGGCCGGTCTGGTCGTCGATCGCGCGCAGCGTGCGGCGCTCGTCGGGCGCGAGGCTCACCTCGCGGATCACCGCTAGGAGCTGGCGCGAACGGATCAGCGGCGCCGATCCCCAGGCGGCGAGGGTGCGTCCGAGGAACTCGAACGGGAGCCGCTCGATCCCGGCGCGGAGCAGGCCGAAGACGTCCATCGGGAACGGGCGGTGGTCGGGGCTCGGCGGGCCTGGCTGGAAGAACGCGTTCGTCCCGATCCCCTCGAACGCCGCGACGATCACGTGGCGGACGTGCTCGCGCATCGTGGCCTCGAGGAACGGGAGACGCGCCGCGCCGAGCGCCGCGAGCGCGCTGATCATCCGCCCCTCGCCGGAGATGGAGAGAGCGTCGCGGATCGCGACGTCGCCGGGATCGACGAGCTTCCTGTCGACGAGGAAGCGCGCCAGCGTCTCCGCGGGGGAGTTGCTGCGCACGCGCGCGGGCATCCCTTCCTGGACGAGGATCTCGCGCTTCACGTCGCCGCGTACGAGCACCAGGATGCCGCTCCGCCCCTCCCATGCCAGGCGCCAAAGGATCTCCGCCAGGTGGAGCCCGGGCTCACCCGTGGGGACCATGATGGCGCGGAGACGGCTACTGTCCGAGGAGCTCATGCAGGCTGCGACACGTCGCGGACAATCGGGCGAGTATAAGGCCGCGAAAACCCGGAGCCGCCGGCCTCAGCGCGCGAGCCGGATGCCCGAGAACTGCCAGCGCGCGGAGGGGGGGAAGAAGTTCCTGTAGGTTGGACGGATGTGGCGCGCCGGCGTCACGCAGGAGCCGCCGCGCAGCACCATCTGGTTGATCATGAACTTCCCGTTGTACTCGCCCAGCGACCCCGGAAACGGCCGGTAGCCCGGGTAGGGTACGTAGGGGCTTGACATCCACTCCCAGACGTCTCCATAGACCTGCGCGACGGCGGACCCGACGCCGGCGAACGGGATCGGATGGAAGCGGCGGGTCTCGAGGAGGTTCCCGCGAACCGGCGCGTCCGCGGCCGCGATCTCCCACTCCTGCTCGGTTGGCAATCGCGCGCCGGCCCACCGCGCGAAGGCGTCCGCCTCGTAGTAGCTCACGTGACACACGGGCTCGGATGGGTCGATGACCCGCGCCCCCCCGAGCGTCATGATGCGCTGCGAGGGAGCCCGGCTTCCGGATCGATCATCGCCGTCGGCGTCTAGGGCGGGGGCTCGTCCCCCGCCGGTTCGGCCGTCACTCCCGAACCGCCAGTACATCGGCCCCTCCCACGACTCGCGCCGGCGAAGGTCCCATCCATCCGACAACCACAACTCCGGACGCTCGTAGCCCCCGTCTTCGATGAACGCCAGGTACTCGCCGCACGTCGTCAGCCGATGCGCGATCTCGAACGCGTGCGCGTACACGTCGTGACGCGGCCGCTCGTTGTCGAAGGCGAAGCCGCCGTCGCCCGCGCCAATCGCGCGCACGCCGCGGTCGAACCGGTGCCAGCCGAGCGCCCCGGCACCTTCGCCTGGGACGCTGCCGGACGGCGCGTAGGCGGGCTCGAGCGGGTTGGTCCCGAGGACGTTCTTCACGTCCGTGAGGATCAGCTCCTGGTGCTGTTCCTCGTGGTTGATGCCGAGCTCGACCGTGAAGCCGAGCTCGGCGGCGATCGGTCCCTCCCGGAGGAGCCCTTCCATCGCCTCGTCGACGCGGCGGCGGTAGGCGTAGACCTCCGCGACGGTCGGTCGCGAGAGATGGCCCCGGACCGGCCGCGCGAACGGCTCGCCGACCGACTGGTAGTACGAGTTGAACAGATGGGCGTAGCGCTCGTCGGAGAAGCGCCCTGCTGGTGCCGCGTGCGCGAGCACGAAGGTCTCGAAGAACCAGGTGGTGTGGGCGAGGTGCCACTTGGTGGGGCTGACGTCGGGCATCGTCTGCACGACGTAGTCCTCGGTCGCGAGCGGCCGGCAGATCTCTTCCGTGGCGAGGCGGATCGATCGATAGAGCTCCGCCAGAGGTCGGGACGATGCCATCGCGAGAAGTCTATCCAAGCGCCGCGTCCCGCGGGCTGCATCGGCCCGTGACATCTCGGGGCCGGGATGTCACCGCACGTCGACTGACGAGTCACCGCGAGTCGCGAGGATCCCGTCATGTCGATCCGCATCGAGCGGCGGACGAAGCTCTACGACGGGAACGCCGTGATCTCCGATTACTCGCGTCGATGCGGGGAGGATCGTGCTGCACGGGACCGACGTCACGGACCTTCCTCCGCGGGATCGCGGCATCGGCTTCGTGTTCCAGAGCTATGCGCTATTCCGGCACCCATCGGTAGCGCTGGGAGGCGCGGACGTGCGCGATGGGAGATCATCGCGAGGACGCAGCTTGCGGTTACGTCTTAGAAGCTTCGCGCAGCTACTCGAACGTGCCCACCGCGATACACGCTCCGTAGAGCTCGCCCGGGAGCGCGATGAGGTCGTCCGTGCCGATCGTCTGGAGGTCCGCGAGTTGGGTTGCTTCCTAGCGCAGGGTTCCACTCCCAGCAGAGGATATGCGCGGGCGCAGCTGGATCGGGCCCCGGTGCCGTTGCGATCTCCTCGGTGTCGCCCGCATCGACATCCCCTCCGGCTGGCGGTACCCCGTACATCGTGTAAGCCACGACCCCGAACTTGAACGCCACGGAGGATGCGTCGTAGTCGTACAACCGCATCGCGACATCGTTGACAGCGGCGTGTCCGCGCCCGGAGACGATCTCGTCGTAGCTATCGCCGTAGCCTCCGATTCCATCGCTCTCCATGTCGGCGGCACTCACCGTCTCGCCGTAGCTGAACTACGCGGCCACCGTTGCTAGGCCAACCATCGACTGGCGACTCCATCGTCCGCATCCAAGAAGGCCCGCCCACTCACTAGCTCCGCCTTCTCCCCATCGATCCACCATCCTTCGGACCCACCTATGGTGCGCAAAACCTCCTTTACCCATTGCACAACAGCCGCTAATCCAGCATGCCCAAACTCCACCATGAAAAAGCGGCTCTCATCGAGTCGGTCTTGGAACACTTGCGGCGTACTGGCGTCCTCCCGGTACTCATCCACCACCTCGTCACGATCCGGCAGCTCACTCACAATAAGCCACCACTTTTCACTCCTATCTTCATACGCAAGTTGGTCAGCGTCTCCCTCCTTCACTCGGTAGGGATCCCACTGGGGAGCCAGCGCTCCGGCTATGGACGCAAGCCTAACCGCTGAAGGGCAGACCAGAACAAAGGTAGGCGGCATGCTATTTGATGATGTCGACCAGTAGTCCGAAGTCGTTGGTGACAAGCACTCCCTTCTTCTCTGCACGACGGACGCTCCTCGCCCCCTTCTCGGAAACATGGTTCACGAGATCAACAATCGGCCGGTCTGTGAACTTCTCGGTGTTCTTCACCTGCGCCGCGATCTCCGAACCTCTGGATGCACCGCTCTTGAACTGGATCATGGCGTTGTCCGTAATGACATCGATCTCACTTGCTGTTCTACCAGCGTCGATGGATAGGAGTTTCCTTTCGGTGCGGCGAGACACGGGGGCCTCGTTCCGTCGTCTCCGGTCCCTGCTGGGGTCGGCGAGGGAGATCCGAGGCGATCCGGCGTCCGCAGGCGGCGTTTCGCGTGAGGGTACCAGCGCCGGGTGGCGCTGATGTTGTCCCCACGGGAGAGCGCCCGCGCGTCGAGACAGACCTCGCCCTGTCCGATGGCCTGGCATCGGGAGGATGGCGGATCAGCGCTCGATCGGGACGGCGACGACTTCGTGGGGAGGAGCACGGTCCCCGGAGGGACGACGCAGGTGCCCGAGGATCTTCCTGACGACCTTGAGGTCGGTGATGAAGGCGATGATGCGCATCTGACCCTGGCGCCGGGGGCAGCGATCCTGCGGATGAGGTTAGTAGTTGTCCCCAGAGGCGGCGGCGGGTCGAGGGAGGGAGGGGCTCATGCGCCGACGAGGGGTCGGGCGTGTCGTCGTGGGAGCGCGGCGACGGGCGCGCAGGACGTGGGAGTCCCGTAGTAGTGGATCTGGTGGAGCTTGGGCTCGGCGATGTGGGTGATGACCCTGGCGAGGAAGTCGGTCGCGTCGAGGACTTCCTCGGCGACGCCACGAGGAACTCGTGCTGGCAGTCCTCGCACTGGACCCGGGCGAAACTCTGTTCGTAGATCCCGCAATCGAGGTGGCGGTAGACGGCCGCGTCCACGAACCCTCGCCAGAATCCGTAGCGGTGCTCGAACCGGCCCTCCCAGAGCGCCTTGACGGTGTCGTAGTGCTTCTGCATCAGCCGGTAGAGGGTCGTCGCGCGGGGATCCCTGGACCGATGGAAGCTCGGCCTGGACAGTGCTCGCCTGGGATGCCAGTCCTCGGCCCACCTTCTGCCTCCGGTCGCACACCACCGCCTTGTGCCAGCACGAGGTCCGGCGAGGCGAGGCTCGGAGGGTTCCGGGAGATGGCGTTGCGCCGCTGGATGTTCGGGTTCTCGCGCACCACGCGCTGGTCTTGTGGTGAGCCGAGGAATCGCGAGGTGAAGCCCGTGGAGCTGCGGGTGCGCCACGCTCGGCGTCGGCTATCTTGGGAAGGACGTCCCGTAGCGATCGGCGCTCGTCTCCGCCTCGGAAGCTCGCGAACAATGGATAATTGAACGATCGAGCGGAGCCTCGGACCTTGCAGGGTCGGGCAGGGGCGGTGGCGGTTCCTCGGGGAACGCCATGTGTCGAAAATCCGCTGAGCGACGGGCCCGCCAGGGCCAGGAGGTCGAATATGAAGCACGTTCGTCATCTCTCCTGTCGATGGATCGCGCTGCTTCCCATCGCGGCGATTCCCACCCTCTCCGGTGCGCAGACGGCTGCGTGGCGGGCTCTCCCTGCTCTCGAGTCGGGGCCTGGCGTCGAGTCGCTCGCGGTCATGCTCTACGACCCGGGCGCGAAGCACGTCGTCCATCTGGGCTTGAGCGATGCGTGGGAGTGGAACGGAAGCATTTGGTGCCGCGCGGGGGCGCTGCCGTTCCACTTCTCCTTCGGGTACGACGGCGTCGCCTGCTTCGACGTCGCCGGCGATCGCTCGTTCTCCATGGACACGTTCAGCGGCGAGACGTGGGTGAGCTCCGGCGGCGTCTCCACGCAGCTCGCGACCGCGCCCCTCCCCGTGCGGCTGCGGGACAATTCCGCGATCGCCTATGACTCCGCGCGGAGCCGCGTCGTGCTCTTCGGCGGCCGGAAGGCGAACCTTTTGGTCACCGACACCTGGGAGTTCGATGGGGCCACGTGGCTCCAGGGCCCGGCGGCCCCGCCGAGCATGGTCGCGCGCGAGGACCACGCGATGGCCTTCGACGCGCTCCGGGGCGTGACCGTGCTCAACGGAGGCACCGACGCGGGATCCGCGACGCTCGCCGACACGTGGGAGTACGGCGGCGCGGGATGGGTCCAGGCGCCTAGCGCGCCTGGGGCCAGGTCCCGCCATCGCCTGGCGTTCGACCCGTCGCGCGGCGTGATGTTCGCGTTCGCGGCCAGCGGCTCCGGCCCGACGCTCGCGAACGACCTCTGGCGATACGACGGCTCGGTGTGGACGATCGCCGCGGCCCCGCCTCCGGCGTTCGAGCCCCGGAGCGGAGCCGCGATCGCGTGCGACGCGGCTCGGGGACGGCTCGTGATCTACGGTGGATACAACGGGGAAGACGAGGGTGTCGTCGACACCTGGGAGACCGACGGCACTCAGTGGACGCTCGCCCTGCCCGGCGACGCCACCGCGCTCGAGAGGTACCTGCCGGCGCTCATCTACGACAGCCGCAGGGATCGCGTGGTCTGCTTCGGCGGCTTCCCCTACCAGGCGACATGGGAGTTCGACGGGAAGCGGTGGGTCCCTGGGGTGCCGGTGCCGGCACAGCTCGACCCGCGCTACTTCCCGGCATTCTGCTTCGACTCCGTCCGCGGCCGCAGCATCGTCTTCGGCGGCGCCGACGACCTGTCGATGAACGGCCCGCACAACGATACCTGGTACTACGACGGGTCCGCCTGGACCCCCGGTCCCGCGGCGCCTCCCGCCCTCATCCCGCGCACGTGCCACGCCATGACGTTCGACTCCGCACGCGCGGTGGCGGTGATGTTCGGAGGGGACGACGGAACGGGCGTGAGCCTGAACGACACCTGGGAGCTCGATGCGAACGCGTGGAGCCCGGGACCCGCGGCCCCGGCGGCCCTCACCCCGCGCCAGTACATGGCGCTCACATATGACGCGGCGCGTCAGAAAACCGTTCTCTACGGCGGGGACAACCAGTCGGCGATCTTCAACGACACCTGGGAGTACGACGGGACGGCGTGGATCCAGGGCGCTGCGTCCCCCGCGGCGCTCACGAAGCGCGTCCAGGTGGCGATGGAGTTCGACACGGTGCGGGCGAAGGTGATGATCGTGGGAGGGAACGCTCAGGGCAACGACACCGCGCAGACGTGGCTCTACGACGGCTCCGCATGGACCCCGGGCGCGCCCATGCCCCAGGGGCGGTCCGGCCACTCGATGGTATGGGACTCGATGCGCTCGCGGGGGCTCGTCTTCGGCGGCTACACGCCGAACTACGATCGGACGCTCCTCGAGTACTGCGGCTCGTGCCTCGCGCCCGAGGGCTCGGTCGCCGGCCAGGGTCCGGCGGCAGCGAATGCCCCGCGCGTGCGCATCCACGCCCCCACCGGCCTTCCGAGCCCGGTCGACTTCCTCGCCTACGGAACCGCCGGCTTCGGCGTCAACGTGTCGAGCGGCAACATCGACGGGGGAGCGCTCGGCGAGATCCTCACCGCCCCCGGACCGGGGGCCGCCTACGGACCGCAGATCCGCGGTTTCCGCAGGGACGGCACCGCGCTGCCGAAGGTGAACTTCTACGCCTACGGCACGCTCAAGTACGGCGCGCGCGTGGCGGCCGGCGGCCTCGACGCCGACGCCCCCGAAGAGATCCTCACGGGGCCAGGTCCCGGGCCGGTGTTCGGCCCGCACGTCCGGGCGTGGAACTTCGACGGCGGGACGCTGGCGGCCATCGCACGCTGCTCGTTCTACGCCTACGCGACGCTCAGGTACGGCGTGGACGACGACGGCGGCGACGTCGACGGGACCGGCGACGACGAGATCGCTACAGCGCCGGGGCCCGGGATTCCCTTCGGTCCGCAGGTGCGCGCGTTCGACTTCGACGGCACGCGCGTCCAGGCGATCGCGAAGATCAACTTCAGCGCCTTCCCCACGTCGCAGTACGGCGCCGACGTCGGGAGCGCGTCGGTCGACGCCGACGCCTTCGCGGAGCTCGTCGCCTCTCCCGGTCCGGGCGCCGCCCTCCCCTGCGAGTTCCGCGGCTTCAACTACGACGCGGCCTCCGTCTCTCCCATGGCGGGGTACGACGTCACGCCCTTCGCGAGCCTCTACGGAGGCCGCGTCGGGCTCGGTGACGTCGATGCCGACGCGGTGCAGGAGCTCCTGGCGGGAGCCGGGCCGGATCCGTCCGCGGACTCCTGCGTCCTCGTGGAGCGGTACGACCTCCAGGCGATGGTGCCGATCCAGGGGCGCTACGAGCCGTTCGGGGAGTCGCGCTACGGCGTGGAGGTGGCCGGCGGCGCGTTCGGGTACTAATCTCGCGATTCCAAAGGTCGCAGCGGTCCAATTCTTCAACGAATCGAGAAAGGGGAGGGTAGGTCAGGCCCGACGGACGCCACGCCGCCCCGCGATACCCATCGTGTACCTGGACGGACGGGCTTTCAATCGTGAGGATCGCGTTCCCCTTCGAGAGCGTCACCGCGCTTCCCTGGATGTCGTCGCCGAGAAAGAGCTCGTTGTCGGCGGTCCATGGATAGGAGTTTCCTTTCGGTGCTGCGAGACATCGGGGAGCGGCAAGAGCACGGTGCTGCGGGCGATCGCGGGTCTGAGGCACGTCGATGCGGGAAGGATCGTGCTGCACGGGACGGACGTCACGGACCTTCCTCCGCGGGATCGCGGCATCGGCTTCTGTTCCAGAGCCATGCGCTGCACCAGGCGGCCGAGCCGGAGCGCCTCCCATCCGAGAGAGAACGCACCGCTCTCATCGCCAGCCTCGACGATGACCGTCGCCTCGCTCAAGAGCGCCATCGTTCGGTTCCTGATGACGAAGTTCTTCCGCTGGATCGCGGAACCCGGAGGGAACTGAGAAGCAACGAGATGGTCCCGGGCGATGGCCCGCTGAAGCTCCGCGTTCTCCGAGGATAGACCTTGTCGGGCGGCGTCCCCAGAACGGCAACCGTCTGACCTCCGCTCGTGATCGCCGCGCGATGCGTCTCGGCGTCGATCCTGCGCGCCAACCCGCTCACCACGATGACGCCAGCTCTCGCGAGGTGACGAGCCAGCTTCGCGGTCCTCCTGAGGCCCGACGGTGTCGCATCGCGGCTACCGACGACCGCGACGCGCCTTCCTCCCCAAAGGAGATCCGGGTCTCCGTCCCGCGTCCCGCGGGCCGCATCGGCCGGTGACATCTCGCGGCCGGGATGTCACCGCACGTCGACTGACGATGTCACCGCGAGTCGCGAGGATCCCGTTATGTCGATCCGCATCGAGAGGCTGACCAAGCTCTACGACGGGAACGCCGTGATCTCCGATTATTCGCTCGAGGTTAGGGAGGGAGAGCTCTGCGTCCTGCTCGGACCTTCGGGGAGCGGCAAGAGCACGGTGCTGCGGGCGATCGCGGGTCTGACGCACGTCGATGCGGGGAGGATCGTGCTGCACGGGACCGACGTCACGGACCTTCCTCCGCGGGATCGCGGCATCGGCTTCGTGTTCCAGAGCTATGCGCTCTTCCGCCACCTCTCGGTGGCGGAGAACGTTGCGTTCGCGCTCGCCGTTCGTGGCGCCTCGAAGGCGGAGAAGCGCCAGCGGTGCGACGAGCTCCTCGAGCTCGTCGGCCTCGCGGGGTTCGGCAAGCGCATGCCGCACCAGCTCTCGGGAGGCCAGCAGCAGCGCGTCGGGCTCGCGCGCGCGCTCGCGCACCGTCCGAGGGTCCTCCTCCTCGACGAGCCGTTCGGCGCCCTGGACGCACGCATCCGCGGGGAGCTCCGGCGCGGCCTGCGTCAGATCCAGCGCGACCTCGGGATCACGACGATCTTCGTCACGCACGATCAGGAAGAAGCGTTCGAGCTCGGCGACCGGATCGCCATCATGGCGCGCGGGCGCCTCGTCGAGGCGGGCGAGGCGCGCGACCTCTACCTCCGGCCGCAGACCGAGGCGGCCGCGCGTTTCCTGGGGGGTACCAACATCCTGGTCGGGCAGACCGTAGCGAACGGAGTCAGCGTCGGTCCCGTCGAGCTACCGATGCTTCAGAAGGGGCCGGCTGGCCGGCGCGTCCAGGTCCTGTTCCGGCCCGAGGACGTGCTCCTCGCGCCGCCCGGCGATGCCTCGCCGCCGGCGCTCGGCGTCGGCGTGGTCGAGCACGCCGCATTCACCGGACCCGTGGAGCGCGTGGTCATGCGCATGCCGACGTTCGTCGGGGTCCGCGCGATCTCCCCTGCCGTGCCGTTCGGCGCGGACTACTTCCTGGTCGATGCGGCGCGTCCCCCGCACGAGTCGCGACGCTTTCCCCTTCGCCGCGGGGATCGCGCGCTCGTCTGCATCCGGCGGATCCATGTCCTCACCCATCCGGGCCTCCACTTCGTGGTTGCGACCGACGGCTCCGCGGCGGGTCGGGTCGCGGCGGGACTCGGCGGGACGCTCGGACGGCTGGCCCGTGCACGCATCCTCTTGCTTGCGCGCGGCGACGAGTCAGCGCTCGAGCGCGCGAAGCAGGAGCTCGGCTCCGGCCTGGAGTCTCTGGAGGCCCGTGCCTGCCGGGGGGACCTCGGGGCGGAGGCGTCACACGGTGCGACGCTTGCCGCGAGCGACCTCGTGATCGCCGCCGCACGAGCGGAAGATCGCCGCCACTACGGAGAGCAGATCCTCTCCTCGGGACAGCACCACGTCCTCTTCGCCGGCCCCTCCGGCGAGGTGCCTGGGCGCGTACTGGTATGCGCGACGACGGGGGAGCCCGCCAAGAGCGACGTGACGTTCACCGCGCGGCTCGTTCGCCATCTCCGCGCGCAGGCGACGGTGCTCACCGTTCTGCCGCAGGATGCGCCGGCGGAGCTTGTCGCGCAGGCGGGGCGCTTCCTCGAGGCGAGCGCCCGCACGATGGAGCCGCTCGGGGTCCCCGCCCGGACGGTGCTGGCGCGAGGGGACGTGGAAGAGGAAGTGATGCGCGCTCTCGGCGACCTCCCCCAGCTCCTCGTGGTCGGCGCTCCGCTCCCCGATCGCGGCGGCGCCGTCCATCTCGGCGGCGTCGTCGGCAGGCTGTTGCAGCGAGCCGCGCATTCTCCGGTGTTGATCGTGCGGGCCTCGAGGGCCGCATGACGCACGCAGCGGTCGTGATCGCCGCCCGTGCAGGAAGGACCAAGCCATGAATCGGATCGTCTCGACCGCCCTCGTCCTCGTCGTCGCCGCGATGCCGCTCCGTGCCGCCGGCAAGGCCGTCACGATCCTGAACGTCTCCTACGATCCGACGCGCGAGCTCTACCAGGAGATCAACACGGCCTTCGCGAAGGCGTGGCTCGGCAAGACGCAGCAAGCGGTGACCGTCGAGCAATCCCACGGCGGCTCCGGCAAGCAGGCACGGTCGGTCATCGACGGTCTCGAGGCAGACGTCGTGACTCTCGCGCTCGCCGGCGACATCGACGCCATTGCGGCCGCGGGCTTCCTGCCGCGCAACTGGCAAGAACGCCTCCCCGATCGCAGCACTCCCTACACGTCGACGATCGTGTTTCTCGTCCGCAAGGGCAATCCCAAGGGGATCCACGACTGGCCCGACCTCGCGAAACCCGGCGTCGCCGTGATCACGCCGAACCCCAAGACGTCCGGGGGCGCTCGCTGGAACTACCTCGCGGCATGGGGCTACGGCCTCAAGAAGCTCGGCGGTGAGGAGAAGGCGCGCGACCTGGTGACCCGCATCTACAAGAACGTCCCGGTGCTCGACACCGGCGCGCGTGGCTCGACGATCACCTTCGTGGAGCGGGGCATCGGCGACGTGCTGATCGCCTGGGAGAACGAGGCGCTGCTCGCGGCGCGCGAGCTCGGCAAGGGGGAGCTCGAGATCGTGAGGCCGTCGATCTCGATCCTCGCGGAGCCTCCGGTCGCGGTCGTCGACAAGGTGGTCGATCGCAAGGGCACGCGCGCGGTGGCCGAGGCCTACGTCCAGTTCCTCGCCACTGGGGAGGCGCAGGAGATCGAGGCGAAGCACTACTTCCGCCCGCGGCTCGCGGACGTCGCGGCGCGCCACGCGGACCTGGTCCCTCCGATCGAGCTCTTCACCGTCGACGATCTCTTCGGCGGCTGGGCGAAGGCGCAGCGCGCTCACTTCGACGATGGCGGGGCGTTCGACCAGATGGGAGTGGGGAAGTAGCTGGCCGTGGCGCGGCGCGAGGTCCTCCCTGGCTTCCGGCTCGCCGCGGGCGTCACCGTCGCCTACCTGTCGATCCTCGTCCTCCTTCCGCTCGGGGCGCTCTTGCTCTCCGCAAGCGGCGTCGGTCCGGCGCGCCTTCTCGCGCTCGTCACCACGCCCAGGGCGCTCGCCTCCCTTCGCCTGTCGGTCCTCGCCTCGCTGGCCGCCGCGTCCGTGAACGTCGTCTGTGGGGTCCTCGTCGCGTGGGTGCTCGAGCGCTATCCGTTCCCGGGGCGCCGCGTCGTCAACGCGCTCGTGGACCTACCGTTCGCGCTTCCCACCGCTGTCGCGGGCATCTCGCTCTGCACGGTCTACGGCAAGAACGGCTGGATAGGACGCTTCCTGGAGCCCGCGGGGATCAAGGTCGCCTACGCGCCGCTCGGTGTCGTGGCCGCGCTGATCTTCGTCGGGTTCCCCTTCGTCGTCCGCTCCGTCGGGCCCGTCCTCCGAGCTCTCGACCCCGCCGTCGAGGAGGCGGCCGCCTCGCTCGGCGCGTCGCGCCTGACGACGTTTTGCAGGGTGGTGATGCCCGAGCTCCTCCCCGCCGCGGCGACCGGCTTCGTGCTCGCCCTCGCGCGCGGGCTCGGGGAGTACGGCTCGATCATCTTCATCGCCGGGAACATCCCCGGGAAGACGGAGATCGTCCCCTTGCTCATCATGATCAAGCTCGAGGAGTACGACTACCCGGGGGCCATGGCCCTGGCCGTCTGCTTTCTCGGCGTCTCGTTCGTCCTGCTTCTCGCCCTGAACGCTCTCGCGTGGCGCGGCGCCCTCGCGCGGGAGGCGACCGCGTGACGCGGCACCCCGCGCCAGTTGCCCGTAAAGGACGCGAGCCTCGTGCGGAGCGATGGATCCTGACGGGGGCCGCGCTCCTGTTCCTCGCGTTCTTCCTTGCCGTCCCGCTTGCGGTCGTGTTCGGGAACGCGTTTGGCGGGGGGCTCGCCGCCTACGTCGCCGCGATCTCCGAGCCCTACGCGTTGTCGGCGGTCCGCCTGACGATCGTGATCTCGCTCCTGGTCGTGCCCTGCAACGTCCTCTTCGGCATCGCCGCGGCCTGGACCGTCGCGAAGTTCGACTTCCGCGGAAGGAACCTGCTCGTGACCCTCATCGACGTTCCGTTCGCGGTCTCGCCGGTCATCTCGGGAATGCTCTTCGTGCTCCTGTTCGGAGCTCGTGGCATCTTCGGCCCATGGCTCGCCGATCACGACGTGAAGATCCTGTTCGCGTTGCCGGGCATGGCCCTGGCCACGGCATTCGTGAGCGCGCCCCTGGTGGCGCGCCAGCTCATCCCGCTGATGCGCTCGCAGGGGAGCGAGGAGGAGCTGGCGGCGATGACGCTCGGTGCGTCGGGCTTCCAGATGTTCCGGCGCGTCTCGCTCCCGAAGATGCGCTGGGGCTTGCTCTATGGCGTGATCCTCTGCAACGCTCGCGCGATGGGAGAGTTCGGCGCGGTGTCGGTCGTGTCGGGCCACGTCCGCGGACGCACGACCACGCTCCCGCTACACGTGGAGATCCTGTACAACGAGTACCAGTTCCAGGCGGCCTTCGCGGCGGCGTCGCTCCTGACCCTCCTCGCGCTCGTCACGCTCGCGCTGCAGGCGTTCCTGGAGCGTCGCGGCACGGGCGTCTGACGTGCCTCGCGCCGGCATCGGGACGCGCCTCGTGGCGCAGAACGTCGGGCTCGTCGTGCTCGCCGCCGCGGGCGTCGCGTTCGCGGCGCAGGTGCTTCTCGGCCGTCTTGCGAGCGACCAGGCGCTCGCGCGGGTCGCCGCCGCGGGTGCGTCCGCGCGCGAGGCCGTGGCCGCGAGAGGACAGGACCTCGCGCTCAAGGCGAGGGTTCTCGCGGAGCGCCCCACGCTCGATCGACTGCTCGACGACGACGACCCGTCGGCTCTCGCCGGGTATCTCGACAAGTTCCGGCGCGGCATCGGCGCGAGCGCCTGCGCCGTCGTCGACGGGGCGCGGGTGAAGGGAGACCTGGGTGGCGTGTCGCTTCCCGCTTCGTCCATGGGCCCGTCGCTTGTCAGCGACGGCGCGGGGATCGCCATCGTCGCGGGCGCCGCCATCCCCGGGCGGTCCGGCATGGCCGCCGTCGTCGTCGAGCGGCTGGACGGCGCGCTCGTTGCCGCCATCTCCTCCGAGGTCGGCGTGCCGGTCGTCGTCGTGACCCGCGGAGCCGCCCTCGAAGGGTATGGGAGCGCCACGCCGCGCTCCTCTCGCGCGTGATCGCCGAGGGGAGGCGCGATGCGATCCGCGTCGACGACATCGGCGCCTACTGCGACGTCGAGCCAATGCTCCTCGACAGCGGGCAGGTGGGCGCGGCGCTGGAGGCGCGCCTGCCGACGGCATCGGTCGATCGAACCCTGCGGCGCCTCAGGTCATGGCTCGGCGGTCTCACGATCCTGGTCGCGCTCGCCGTGGCCCTCGCGAGCGCCCTCGCCGCCCGGCGCGTGGCCGCTCCCATCGATGCCCTCACGACCGCGGCCGCGCGTCTCGGAGGCGGCGACCTCGACACGGCAGTGGCGGCTGTCGGGTTCGCCGAGGTCGCCACACTGGGCCGTGTGATGGACGAGATGCGCGAGCGGCTCCGCGGGCTCACGACGGCGCTGCGCCAGCGCGAGACGGAGCGAACGGCCGTGCTCGAAGGGATCTCGGAGGGCGTGCTGGCCGTCGATGCGCAGAGGCGCGTGCGCTATCTCAACCCGCAGGCCGCCCGGATGCTCGGGGTGGCTCCCGACGAGGCGATCGGCCGGGAGTGCGGAGACTTGCTCCACCCGCGCCTCGCGCCTCACGAACGACCCTGCGAGGAGCGATGCCCCATCGTGCTGGCGCGATCTTCCGGCGTCGCGCGGGCCACGGAGCGACTCGCGCTCGAGCCGGCGCGCACCACCGTGGTCATGAGCGCCGCGCCGCACGGCGACCAGCAGGTCGTCCTCCTGCGAGACGAGACCGAGGCGGAGGCGGGCCGCAGGATGCGCGACGCGATCCTCGCGAGCCTGTCCCACGAGCTCCGGACCCCGCTCGCGGCCCAGCTCGCCTCCATCGAGATGCTGCGCGACCGGGTGGCCGCGGGCGATGCCACGGAGATCGATCCGCTCGTCACGTCCCTCGAGCGCGGGACGCTACGGTTGACCCGCCTGATCGACAACCTGCTCGAGAGCGCGCGCATCGAGGCGGGCTACGGCGCCATGCGCGCGCAGGAGGTGAGGATCGACGAGGTGGTCGAGGAGGCCATCCAGCAGACGGCGCCCCTCATTCACCAGCGCGGCCAGGTGCTCGACGTCGACCTCCCGTTCCCGGTGCCGCTGGTCAAAGGTGACGAGCAGAGGCTCGTCCAGGTGGTCGGCAACCTCCTCGCGAACGCTCAGAAGTACGCGCCGGACGGAGCGACGATCTCGCTTCGCGTCACGGCCGACGACCGCTCGATGGAGCTACGCGTCGACAACCCGGGGCCGCCGCTTCCCCAGCAGGCCGGCGACCTCTTCCAGCCGTTCGTACGCGCCCGCGGCGCCGAGCCGGTCCAGCCGGGTGTCGGCCTCGGCCTCTGGGTCGTCCGCTCGATCGTCGAGCGTCATGGGGGCAAGGTGTGCGCGCTCAACGTCCAAGGCGGGGTGCGGTTCGCCGTATCGCTTCCTCGCATGGCCCCGGCAGCTCCTAAGATCGAGCCGTGAAGGTGCTGGTGGTGGATGACGACGCCGAACTGCGCACGCTCATCGCGTTCGCGCTCCGCCACGCCGGTTACCTTCCGATCGAGGCGGGCGACGGGCCAGCGGCGCTGGCCGCCTTCACGCGTGAGAGTCCGGCTCTGGTGATCCTCGACGTCAACATGCCGCGGCTCGACGGTTTCGAGGTGCTCCGCCGCATCCGCGCGCAGTCGGAGGCGCCGGTGATGATGCTGACGGTGCGCTCGGGGGAAGAGGATCACGTCCACGGCCTGGACCTCGGAGCCGACGACTACCTCTGCAAGCCGTTCAGCCCGCGGACGCTCCTCGCGCGCGTGCGCGCGCTCCTGCGGCGCGCGGGGGCGGCGGCCCGCGCCGAGCCGCTCGTGCGCGGCGGACTCGAGCTCGACGTCGAAGCCGGCTCCGTCCGCATCGAGGGGGGCGACCCCATCCGGCTGACTCCGCTGGAGCTCCGTTTCCTCCAGCTCCTGTTCGCCCATGGCGGTGCGGTCGTGCCCGCGGAGCGTATCCTCGTACACGTGTGGGGCTCGCGCGGGAGCGGCGACCGCCAGCTCCTGAAGCAGCTCGTCCACCGTCTCCGTCAGAAGATCGAGACGGACCCTTCGGATCCGAAGCGCATCCTCACCGATGCCGGCACCGGCTACTGCCTCGCCCCGCGGGAGCCGTGACGATGCGCGGGATCCGGTGATGCGCGACAGGAGTCGACCGGATGCCCTAGAGCGGCTCCGCGATCTGTCGCGCACGTTCGGTGCGCGGGAGGCGCGCGAGAAGCGGGCCTTGATCCCGCGCGCCCTGGACGTCGCGCGCTCGACGCCCGGCGGAGTGGCGGCGTTGCGGGAGTCGCTCTGGTTCGTTCGCTCGTACCCCGACGATGCGAGCGTGCTTTCGATCGCGCGGGATGCGATCGCCGCTCTGCCGGCTCCGGATCCGGTGACTTACGCCTTCTCTTACGAGACCGCGGCGTGCCTCGCTCGCCTTCGGCCAGCGTCGATCGACATCGCCTGGGACCGCGCGCAGAACGACGTTGCGCTCCAGGACACGCTGTTCCTCCTCGCGAGCCGCGGAGAGGCGCAAGCCATCGAGGACATCGACATTCCTGTCCGCGACTGGTTCGCGGCGCGGCGATCGACGCGCGACACCGATCTCGGCCTCCTGCTCCGGCTCCTCCGCGCGTCGGGGCTTTCCACCGCGCTAGAGAGCCATCTCTTCGAGCGCTGCGGGTTGCTGCTGCGCTACGCGCCAGCCGATCCGCTTGCACTGGAGACGCCGGCCAGGATCCACTTCCAGCGTGGCCCGCTCGATCGCGAGAGCTTCCCCCTCGAGCCCGAGATCCGGAGGCCCATGCCACCGCTCCGCCGCGCGGGTCGCGCGATGCTCGACATCGCCGTGCAATCGCTCGCGGCGCGCGCGCTCGAGATCTACCCGCTGCTTCACGCCGACCCACGCGACGTGGTCGTGATGGATGGCGGCCGCGGCCTCCGGATCGCGCTGGCCGGTGTCGTCCCCGGGCGACGCAGCCTGCTCGAGGCCCTCCACTTCTTCCTGATCCTGAAGAACGGCCTCCCCATCGCCTACGGGCCGGCGGCGGTGAGCTTCGGTTGCTGCGAGATGGGGATCAACCTGTTCCCCGAGCTGCGCGGCGCCGAGATACGGCACGTCTACGCCGAGCTCATGCGGCTCCTGCACCAGAGGCTCGGCGTCGAGTACTTCCACCTCACACGTTACGGCATGGGCGAGGGCAACGAGGAGGCGATCCAGAGCGGCGCTTTCTGGTTCTACCGGAAGCTCGGCTTCCTCCCGACGAGTCCCCGCGTGGCACGCCTCGCAGAGTCCGAGGAGCGGAAGCGCGCCGCGGATCCGGACCACCGCTCCGATCGCCGGATGCTCCTGCGCCTGTCGCACACCGAGGCCTACTTCGACCTCTCCGGCGGCCGGCGGAGCCCGATGCCCCTCGGGCTCCTCGGGCTCGCTGAGAGCCGCGCGGCGGCGCACGGGCGACCTCGACACCGCGGCGACTTCTCGCCGCTCCTCTCGCTCTTCTCCAGGCGGCGCTGGACCGCGGGAGAGCTCGCATCGCTGCGGGCGGTCGTGGCCGCGAAGTCCGCGCGGAGCGAGGCGGCTTTTGCGAGGCGCCTCGCGCGGCACAGGCGTCTCGAGGAGGCGCTGCGCGCGCTCGCGAGCTCGTCCCGCGCCGACCGCGCATCCCGCGAGGCCGCTCGATGACATCATCGAACGCGATGCGCATCGCGGTGTTCGGGACCGGCGGCGTCGGCGGCTACTTCGGCGGGCGGCTCGCGCAGGCCGGACACGACGTCGCGTTCATCGCGCGCGGAGCCCACGAGGACGCCATCCGCCAGCACGGCTTGCAGGTCGAGAGCGTCGCGGGCGACTTCGTCGTGGAGCCTGCGACCGTCGCCCCGGACCCGGCAGGCGTGGGAACCGTCGACGTCATCCTGGTCTGCGTCAAGACATGGCAGGTCCCGGACGCGGCCCGCGCCCTCGGCCCGATGCTCGGCCGCGACACGTTCGTGGTTCCCTTGCAGAACGGTGTCGAGGCCGCGGATCAGATCGCGCTGGTGATCGGCGCGGAACGGGTCGTGCCCGGACTCTGCCGGCTCATGAGTTACGTCGCCGCTCCCGGCGTCATCCGCCATGCCGCCGTCGCGCCGGACGTCGAGATCGGAGAGCGGCCGCATCGGGAGAGCGCGCGGGTGCGCACGCTCCACGACGCCTTCGCCGGCGCCATCGGGATCTCGCCGCGCATCTCGACGGACATCGACGCATCCCTCTGGACGAAGTTCCTTTTCATCGCATCCTTCAGCGGCGTGGGCGCGCTTTTGGGCCTCGCGTCGGACGCCATGCGCGCGGACGCCTCCGCGCGCGCCATGCTCGAGGGCGCGATGACGGAGATCGCCGCGCTCGCCTCCACCCGCGGGATCCGGCTACCCGCCGGCACGGTCGCGGGGGCGATGAGCTACGTCGACGGGCTACCGCCGGGGACGACCGCGTCGATGCAGCGCGACATCCTCGAGGGCCGCCCGTCCGAGCTCGAGGCGCAGAACGGCGCTGTGGTGCGGCTCGCCCGCGATGCGTCGGTTGCCGTACCGATTCACCAGCGGATCTACGAGGCGCTCCTTCCCGCGGAGTCTCGCGCTCGTGGGAGAGCGTGTTGAGCACGAGAACGCGTCCTGAGATCGTCGAGCTACTCGCGGAGCGCATCCTGGGAGTGCGCGTGGCGCACCCCGCGCGGATCGGCATCGACGGCGTCGATGCCGCGGGGAAGACGACGCTCGCGGGCGAGCTCGCCGATTCCCTCGCGGGATCTGGGCGCGACGTGATCCGCGCGAGCGTCGATGGCTTCCACAGACCGAGGGTGCTCCGCTACGCGAGAGGGAGGGATTCGGCGACGGGTTACTACGAGGACTCGTTCGACTATCCCGTGCTCCGGGACGTCCTGCTCGATCCGCTCGGCCCGGGCGGAGATCGCCGGTACCGGCGCGCCGTTTTCGACCACACGACGGATGCGCCCGTCCTGGGGCCGATCGAGCTGGCCGCGGTCGATGCCATCCTGCTGTTCGACGGCATCTTCCTCCAGCGTCCCGAGCTTCGAGGCTGCTTCGAGCGGGTCGTGTTCCTGGAGGTTTCACCGGACACGGCCGTGGCCAGATCGGCGGGACGATCCGGAGGAAGCAGTGACGCCGGTGCGTTGGAGAACCGTCGCTACGTCGAGGGCCAGGAAATCTACAGGCGCGCCGTGCGTCCATCCGAGAAGGCGGACATCGTCGTCGACAACGAGGACATCGAGGCGCCCCGTCTCGTGCGGGGCTGAGCTCGCTCCGGACCAAAGGTGCCAGTCCTCGACTTCTACTCGGCGCTCTTCGACGGGCTCGACCGGCTCGGACCCGGCACCGATTCCGACACCGCGCGCCTGGTCGACGGCCTCCGGCTCGACCATGACCGCGTGCTTCTGGAGCTCGGAGCGGGACACGGTGTCTCCGCCGTGATGGCCGCCCGGCGCTCGGGTTGTCGCGTCATCGCGACCGACCGATCGCACGACTGTGCCCGCGTCATCGCGGCGCGCGCGAGCGAATCCGGCGTGCCCGATCGCGTCTGCGCCTGCGTCATGGACCTGCGCCGGCCGGCCCTCCGGGTGCCCGTACACGCGGTGCTCTGCGAGGGCGCCGCGTACTTTGCCGGCCTCGCGTCGTTTCTGCGGGCGGGCCTCGACCTGCTCCGCGCGGACGGCCTGCTCGCGTTCACGCACCTCGCCGCGACCGGCGCGCCGGGCGGTGACGACGTCCATCGCTTCTGGCAAGCCGAGCTCACCGAACCGCTGATGCCCCTCGAGGACGTCCTCCAGCTCGTGGAGGATGAGGGCTACACCGTCTGCGACTCCTGGCTCTTCGGCGACGAGGCGTGGCGCGCCTATCTCGGTCCGGTCGCGCGCAGGCTCGCGACGCTCGAGCGGCGCCCCGAGTGGGCGGAGGCGATCGCGGGGATGGTGGCGGAGATCCGGATGCAGAGCGATCGTGGAGGGACCGCGTTCGTCACGTACGCGGGCGTCGTGGCGAGGCCGCGATAGCCCGCGTCCAATGGAGCGTTCGCGGCCGGCCGCGCGCTCTCCTCACGCGGGATGGAACCCGATGCCCCCTTGGCCGGCGCGCTCTTCAGGAGCAGCCCGTCGAGGTCGTCCGCCGTGAGCGTCTTCATCAGCTCGGGCGTGCGCGACTCCTTCGGTAGCGCGCTCATGCGCAGGTGCTGGCGCTTCATCGCGGCACCGGCGAGCTTGCGGACGTCGCGCGCGTTGCCGAAGTCCTCGCTACGGGGTGTGACTTCCCAGTGGCGCTGGAGCCGTGCGAGGGCATCGGCGTCGGGTGTGAGGTCCTGGCTCTGCAGCATCGCGAGCGTGATCTCGTGGAGCTCGAGCGGCGTGTAGTCGGGGAAGGAGAGCGTCCGGTCGAAGCGCGACCTGAGGCCGGGGTTTGCCTCCAGGAAGCCCTCCATGGGCTTCGGGTATCCCGCCACCATCACGGCGAGCGCGCCGCGCTCGTCCTCCATGCGCTTGACGATCGTCTCGATGGCCTCGGGTCCGAAGTCGTTGGCCGACCCGGGGGCGAGCGCGTAGGCCTCGTCGATGAAGAGGACTCCGCCCCTGGCCTGGTTCAGCACGGCCGCGGTCTTGAGCGCGGTCTGGCCGATGTAGCCGCCCACGAGGGCCTGCCGGTCGCACTCGACGAGGTGGCCGCGCTCGAGGAGCCCGAGGGCGCCGTAGATCCGCCCGAGCAGGCGGGCGATCGTCGTCTTGCCGGTGCCCGGGTTTCCCGTGAGGACCGTGTGCAGCGAGAACGTGCGGTAGAGTGCCTTGCCGCTCTCGCGGTAGTAGCGCACCAGCTTCACGAGGTCGTCGATCTCGTGCTTGAGATCCGCGAGGCCGACGAGCGCGCGCAGCTCCGAGAGCGCCGCCCGCAGCTCGTCTTCCTGGATCGGGATCTCGGCGGCGCGGGCCTCCGCCGGCTCCAGCGCGCGCGCGACGTCGACCTCCTCGATCGTGGAGAGGGCGGTTCCGTCCAGCGCGGCGTCCTTCGCCTGCGTCATCGTGCGCACGCCGAGTCCCATCTTGGCCTCGTCGACCAGCGCCGTGACGAAGCGCGCGTTGCCGAAGGACTCCGTGCGCGACCGGTACGCCTGGATCACCGCGTGCTCGACGGCGGAGCGTGCCCCGGGCGAGAACTGCACGCCCCGCCGCTTGGCGACGCCGTCGGCGATGCAGAGCAGCTCGTCGGGCAGGTAGTCGGGAAAATCGAACCAGAGCGATAGGCGCGAGCGAAGCCCCGGGTTCGAGTCGAGGAAGACCTGCATCGGCGCCGGGTAGCCGGCCGCGAAGACGGCACTGTTGCCCGGGCCCTCGGAGAGCTCCCGGAGCAGGATCTCGATCGCCTCGCGACCGAAGTCGAGCGTGTCGGAGCTGTTCCGCGCGAGCGCGTACGCCTCGTCGATGAAGAGCACGCCGCCCCGCGCCTTGCCGATGGCCTCCTTGACGAGCGGAGCCGTCTGCCCGATGTACTTGCCGATGAGATCGGCGCGGTCGACCTCGACGATGTGCCCGCGCGTGAGCATGCCGAGCCGGTGGTAGATCTTCCCGAGCAGCCGGGCGACGGTCGTCTTGCCCGTGCCGGGGTTTCCGGTGAGCACGGCGTTGAGGTTGATGCGGGTGCCGTCGTCGAGGCCCCGTTCCCGGCGTAGCTTCAAGAACGCGAGGTACTGCGCGACCTCGGCCACGCGCTTCTTCACCGGCGCGAGCCCCGTCATGCCTTCGAGCTGGGCGAGGAGCGCTTCGAGCGTCACCGGACCGGTGCCCTCCGGCTGGGGCGCATCGGCGGCGAGGACCTCGCCGGCGCCGACCGTGAAGGGGGACGTCGCGACGAGGTGCTCCATGAACACGACCTCGACGCGATACTCGCCCGGCCTCCACCGGGGCGTTGCCGAGCCCCATCCCTTGACCACGGTGATCGTCTCGTCGCGAGGCGCGACGAGCACGACGGTGTCGATCTCGCCATGGATCTCGCCGTTCGAACGCAGGAAGCGGAACCGGAGATCGCACGGCCACGTCTCGGTGCGCGAGCCCTTCTGACGCAGGACGAGCTCGCTCCACACGTAGCGGGCGGTCCTGGCGTCGAGCTGCGTCACGAAGCGACGCTCGGCGGTTAACGGCGGGTCGTAGCCCGCCTCGCAGACGCGTAGCGTCTGCACGTCGAAGAACAGGTTCTCGTCGGGGCTCGCGATGCGCTCGTCGAGGATCGTCACCGTGGCGTCGGCGACGTGCTCGTCTCCCACGGATGCCTCGAACCGGTAGCGTCCCTTCACGTAGAAGCCGCCGTTTGCGTTCCCCCAGCCCTCGTAGACGTCGATGACGTTCCGGTCCTTGGGAACGGGCAAGTTCCTGGGCAGCGTTGCCAGCAGGTGGCCGGTCTGATCGAAGAGCCGGATCGTGTACGAGAGCTCCCAGTCGCTCTCGTCGAAACGCTTGTTGAAGAGGGAGAGGTGGGCGTAGAGGTAGGTGAGATCGGCCGCGCTGTAGACGGATCGCCGCCGCAGGTCCTGGCTCTCGGGCAGGCTGGCACGGTCGGACACCTTGAACGCGCGGAGCTTGAAGTTGGGATTGCCCGGAACGTCTGCCACGAGCGGCGAGTCTACCGCCGCGAGCGAAGCCCTCGCGGCGCGGCAGCGTCCGGGCGATCCGGTCAGCCGGTCTCGAGGCCGGAGAGCCGCCCGGCGATCTTGATGGCGGAACCGCAAACGAGATAGGTGACGATCACCGCGGGGACGACGAGCCACTTGCGCGCGCCGGTGCGCGCGCGAGCCCGTCGCGGATCGCGAGGAACGGGATCACGTTGATCGCGTGGTAGTTCGTCATGGGATACGGAACGAGCGCGAGCATCGCCGGCGCGGCCGCGAAGAAGAACAGCCCGCCGTCTCCCAGCGCCTGCGCGAGCCCCAGGCCGAACACGTAGGGCCAGGTGCCGTAACGGAAGCGGCGAACGAACGACCAGATCACCCAGAAGATGACGAGGTAGGCCGGCACGGTGAACGCGAGATCGAGCGCGTAGCGGCGAAGACCTTCCGCGAAGGGAGTTGCCCGGTCGATGCGGAGCGTGCCGAAGACGGGGACGGAGATCATGTGGAACCCCTCCACGACGCACGCGAGGAGCGTCCCCGTCACGACGAATCGCGACGAGGGCGAGAGGGCGGGCAGGGCCTTGACGAGCCATCCACGGCATGCGACCTGGGCGAGCAGGAACGCGACCACCAGGAGCCGCGTCACGTTCTCTCGCGAGAGCCCGCCCGCGGCGAGGGAGAGCCCGATCGCGATCGTGGCCCAGGAGACGTAGAGCGCAGGACCGATCTTGCGTGGCATGGAATCAGTAACGACGATCGCCCGGCGAAAGTTACATCGGCGGAGGACGAGACCGCCTGGCCCCGGGGGAGGCAGCCGCTGGAGTAGAGTCGGTTGCATGAGCCACGAGGAGCACTGCCGCAAGCTCGAGCGGCTGTATGTCGCCGCGCCGTGCAATCGGTACTACGCGCCGACGATCTCCATCATGCCCGGAGAATGCAGCCTGGTCATTCCGGTCCGGGAGGACTTCTTCCATGCCGCCCACGCGGTCCACGGCTCGGTCTACTTCAAGGCGCTCGACGACGCGGCGTTCTTCGCCGCCAACTCCCGGGAGGAGCGATTCCTCGTCCTGACCGTGACCTTCCAGATCAGCTTCCTGCGGCCGATAGGAAGCGGCGAGCTGCGCGCGCACGGCCAGGTCGTGCACGCCACGAGCCGCACGATCTTCGCCGACTCGGTGGTCTCCGACGCGGAGGGCAAGGTCATCGGTCGTGGCAGTGGCTGCTTCGCCGTCAGCCGGATCGAGCTGACGCCGGACCTCGGGTATCTCTGATCGAGCCGCGGGCGTCAAGGTCCGTCCGCCGCGCGTCCAGGCGATCGACTAACCTGTCGACATGCGTCGCGCTGCCATGGCTCCATTGGTTCTCGTTTGGGCGGACGTCGCGTTTGCAAGCGGAGAGCGGGCGGCGCCGGATGTCGCGACCCCGATCTACCGGGCCATCAGAGAAGGAGACGTGGATCGCGTGGAGCGTGCGCTCCGCGACGGTGAGGATCCCGGGCAGACGACGGCCGGCGGCGAGACGATGCTTCACGTGGCGGCCGGGGGATGGTTCGTCTGGAGTGACGATTGCCCGGGCTGTTTCCGCGACACTCCGCGCGATGCCGCGGCCCAGGCGCCCTGGGTCCGCATCGCCGGCACGCTCGCGTCAGCCGGGGCGGCGCTGGACGCGAGGGACGATGACGGAAGCACGCCGCTCGCCGTCGCGGTCGGCCTCGGCTTCTACGAGATCGCGGAGGCACTGCTCGATCTTGGGGCACAGCCCGATCTCGCCGCGAAGGACGGGACGACGCCGCTCATGCTCGCATCGGAGAAGGGCGACCTCGAGATGGTGCGCAGGCTCCTCTCTTGCCGCGCCGACCCGTGCGCCGTGGCGCACGACGGGACCAGCCCGATCTACCTCGCGCGCTCGTTGGAGATTGCCCGCGAGCTCGAGGCGTGGGGTGCGGACCCGTGCTGGGCCGTCATGGATCCGACGCTGCTGACGATCCCTTCCATCCTCTGCGCGGAGCGGAGTGGGGGCGGACCGCCGTGACGGCGGCGATGGTGCGCCGGAACGTCACGCTCGTCGCCGCGGCGTTGACGGGTTCGTGTCGCGCATCGGCCCCGAGCGTCGCGCAGCCGCCGCCATCGATTCTCGGCACCTACGACCTCTCGACCGGGTTCGAGGGCTGGACGCTCGAGCTGCGTGCTGGCGGTCTCGCCTCCGCGCGCTGGTTCACCGATTGCTGCCATGGCGACAAGGAACCCGAGGCGAAGGAAGGACGCTTCCTCCGCGAAGAGGAATCCGTCCAGCTCGACGTTCCCGGGATGCCGCTCGAGTACGGCGTGCTCGTGCCCGTGTCGTGGGGCACCCGGACCCACCTCGTGCCGCAGGGAAGGATGAGCCAATTCTGCGAGAGCTTGCGGGGCGGACCTCTGGACGGCTGGCCCGCGTACTACTTCGTAGGACGGGAGGGCGCGATTGATGGCGCCCCGCGCGTTCCTGGCTCGTACAGCGATCTCTTGCGGGGCGAGCCGCTCGTCGGGCGCATCGTCGCCATCCATCCGGACGGGACCATCCGAGCCCACATGTCGGCACCTGGGACGCGTGCCGGGACGGTGCTTTTCGGCGAAGGATGGCACGCCGTCACCGCGCGGGGAGACTTCCAGGTGACGCACGTCGACGGAGTCATCGTCGACGCCCGTCCGCTCGGTCAGCTCCGCGCCCGCCCGGACCAGCGCATTTCCGCGCACGTCGATCGCTGAGGGCGCAGGGATCGGTGGGCCTCGAGTCCTCCCTCCGCGAGGCCAGTGTGGGCTCCCGGGCGCGAGCGGTCACGCGCGTCGGTTTCGCGGAGCGGGGCCGGCCTTCCATGCGATGGTCGGCGGTCGCACTGAAGCACAAAGCGGAGTCCCGTCGGGGGCCGTCAAGCCGAGACGTCCGGCCAGTGCGCCGCTCCTGAGCGCGGATGCGAGGACCTCATCCGGGATCGCGTCGAGGCGCAGCTTCGCGCGGCGGAACATCGCCGCCGGCTCGCCGCTCTTGCGTCCGATCCATGTGAGGTAGAGGAATCGCTCGTGAGGCGGTCCGTTCACCGCCTTGCCGCGGAACGCGGGACGTCCACCTTCCCCGGATCGCACCTCGATGCGCGTCGTCCACGTCGCCTCGCCCACGTCGGCAGGAACGGTCTCGCCGGGATCGCATCCCACCTTCTGCGCGAGCCCGACCGTGACGTCCGCGTAGGGACCACAGCTTCGTCCTGGGAGTCGGCGTCCGTGGATCTTCACGAGGATGGAGGTCGGCTCTGGCGTCAGTCCTGGGATGCGGCGTTGCGGGGCCGCGGCCTGCGCGGGCCGGAGTAGGGCGCGGCGAGCACGGCGGTCCCTCGTGGCCGGCGCTTTCGCGCCGAGGATCTCCTCGCGGAGCATCCGTTGCTGGGCTTTCGTGTGCGCGTCCCAGCGCGCGCGTGCCTCGGGGACAGCGTCGATCAGCGCCGCGAGCTCAGCGGGGAGATCCTGCGAGGCGACCGCGATCGCCAGCACCGCGCGCTCACCCGGGCCCTTTCCCGCGGCCGCCAGGGTGTCTCGCCGCAGCTCGACGAACCACCGGTCCTGATCCCAGCGCACGAGCGAACGCCGGCCGATCGGCGCGCCGTCGAGCGTGCCCTCCACCGTGGTGGTCGCCGCGAGCCTCCATCGCGTCACTGCCCTCGCCGGAACGACCACGAAGGCCGCCAGCGCGGGGTGCTTGCGTTCGATCGTGACGTTGACGGTGACGGTCCGGGTTGCCATGCGAGTGTCTCGCTTCGCTCAGGATCGCATGCCACGCAAGCATCCGGAAGATGACCAGCGCGCTGTCGTCAGCCGTGGACGCCGGGAGCTTCGTGGCCCGTACGCTCGACGTACTCCGCGTACGACCCGGGATAGACGTGCGGGCGAGCGTCGGTGCCGCTCTCGCCGCCGAGCTCGATCACGCGATTGCTGAGGGCGCGCAGGAACGACCGGTCGTGGGAGACGAACAGCATGGTCCCGTCGTAGCTCCGTAACGCCCCGAGCAGCATCTCCTTGGTCGCGAGATCGAGGTGGTTCGTCGGCTCGTCCAGCACGAGGAAGTTGGGCGGGACGAGGAGCATCCGCGCGAGCACGAGGCGCGTCTTCTCGCCGCCGGACAGCACGCGCACCTTCTTGTCGATGTCGTCGCCGGAGAACTGGAAGGCGCCCGCGAGGTTGCGCAGCGTGCCGATCGTCTCGTGCGGGAAATCGCGCTGGAGCTGCTCCTCGATGGTGAGGTCGGGATCCAGGAGGTCGAGCGACTGCTGCGCGAAGTAGCCCATCCGGAGGCTCGCGCCGAGGGTGATGCTCCCCGAGTCCGGCGTGACGTGGCCCGCCACCATCTTCAGGAGCGTCGACTTCCCGGCGCCGTTGACTCCCATCACCGCCCAGCGCTCGCCGCGCCGGATCATCATCGAGAGCCCGTCGTGGACGACACGGCGCCCGTACGCCTTGCTCACGTTTTCGATCACGACCACCTGCTCTCCGGAGCGGGGCGGCTGCCGGAAGTCGAACTTGACGACCTGGCGCTTGCGCGGGAGCTCGATCCTCTCGATCTTGTCGAGCGCCTTGACGCGGCTCTGTACCTGGGCTGCCTTCGCGGCGTGGGCGGAGAAGCGCTCGATGAAGCGCTGCTCCTTCGCGAGCATCGCCTGCTGTCGCGCGTAGGCCGCTTCGCGGTTCGCCTCGCGGATCGTGCGCTCGCGCTCGTAGAAGTCGTAGTTACCCGAGTAGCTCGTGATCTCGCCGCCGTCGATCTCGGCGATGCGCGTCACGATGCGGTTCATGAACTCGCGGTCGTGCGAGGTCATCAGCAGCGCGCCGGATCGCGACTTCAAGAAGCCCTCGAGCCAGATGATCGACTCGATGTCGAGGTGGTTGGTCGGCTCGTCCATCAGGAGGACGTCCGGCGCCGCCAGGAGCACGCGCGCCATGGCGACGCGCATCTTCCAGCCGCCCGACAGCGCTCCCACGTCGCCGTCGATGCGCTCGTCGTCGAGCGAGAGGCCGTGCAGCACCTCGCGGGCGCGCGCCTCGAGGGCGTAGCCTCCGAGGTGCTCGTACTCCTCCTGCACCTTTCCGAAGCGATCGAGGATCGCCTCCATGTCGCCGGCGCGCGACGGATCGGCCATCGCCTGGTTGAGCTGCTCCAGCTTGTGATGGAGATCTCCCGCGCGGCCGCTGCCCATGATCGCCTCGTCCAGCACCGATCGCCCGGCCATCTCCTCGACGTCCTGCCGGAAGTAGCCGATCGTCAGGCGCTTGGGGATCGAGACCTCGCCGTCGTCCGGAGACTCCTCGCCGGTCATCATCCGGAACAGCGTCGTCTTGCCGGAGCCGTTGGGCCCGACGAGGCCCACCTTCTCGCCCGGGTTGAGCTGGAACGACGCGTCGACGAAGAGGATCTGGCGGCCGTACTGCTTGCTGACGCGGCTCAACGAGATCATCGCGTCTCATGATGGACCGGTTTCGCGGCGCGCGTGGAGACGGCGTCCCGGGCGTCTTACCTACGGCGACGTCGTAGATCGTGAGCTCGGCGGGCCTGGAAGGAGTGCTTCCAGTGCATCGCACGCCGCGGCGAGCCCGTGCTCCGAGGCGACGCGGGCCCCCACGGAGGCCGCGCGCTCGGCAGCGGTCGGATCGGCGAGGAGCGCGGCGAGCGCGTGTCGCGCGCGGCGGGCGTCGTAGCGAGAGCGCGGGATCGAACGTGCGACTCCGAGCCGGCAGAGCCGCCGCGCGTGGTCAGGTTGATCGTGGCCGTAAGGCACGACGAGCATCGGGCGGCCCGCCCGCATCGCCTCGCCCGTCGTGCCGATGCCCCCCTGGTGGACGATCACAGAGGCGCGCGGGAAGACGGCCGCGTGAGGGGCGTAGGGGACCGCCACGACGTCGGGTGACGTGGCAACGGCGTTCGCGGGGCCGGAGCCGACGAGCATCAGCGCACGCACTCCCAGGCGCGCAATCGCCGTCGCGCTCTCTGCGTAGAAGTTGCCGGCGGCTCCCACTGCCGCCGATCCGAGCGTGAAGACCACGGGCGCTGGGCCCGCGTCAAGGAATCGCTCGATGCGCGGATCGAGCACGGCGCCGCTGTCGTAGAAAGGGAAGCCCACGGCGCGAGCCGCGGCCGGCCAGTCCGGTTGGGGCGCCGCCAGCAGGGGGGAGAACAGTCCGAGAACGAGGTGGGGAGAGTGCTGTCCGGCCAGCACCGGGTTCGGGCCGGCGGGGAGCGACAGCTCCGTCTCGAGCAGGCGGTAGGTGGCCTGCCACCGCCGCGTTCCCCGGTCGAGCATCCAGTGCAGCGCGCGCTGGAAGGGCGGGCCGAGACGCGCGAACCCGTCACCGAACGGCAGGCCGGCGTAGACCGGCGGGTCGAGCGTCGAGAAGAGGCTCACGGGAGCGAGGGCGACGGAGGCCCACGGCTGCCTCGATGCGCGCGCGAAGAGAAGCATGCCGAAGGCCATCGGGTGCGTGACGATCAGATCGGCGCCGCGCGCCGCCGCGCGGCAGTCCTCGAAGCTTTCCCCCAGGTGCCCGAACGCCACGTCGCGGAGGATGTACTCGCCGCCGTGCCGCGGATCGAGCGCGCGCTGCAGCTCCCGGGGATCGGTCGGATCGATGTCGGGCCGCGCCGCATGGAAGTCGAGCCCCTCAGCCTCGACTCGTGAGCGGTACGCCGCGAACGTCGCGACCACCACGGTGTGACCACGCCGCCGGAGCTCGCGCCCGATCGCCAGGTAGGGGAAGAGGTCGCCGAGGGAGCCGAACGTGGACATCACGATGCGTGGCATGGCGTTCTCAATACAGATGATGCCGCGGACGGTCGGGTCGACGATGCCCCGCGGATCCGCGCGTGCTCAGCTCTCGTCCGGGATCTCGCCGGAGCACATCCTGGTGAGGAGCCACGGCTTGCGCATCAGGAGATCGGCGATCGGCGGGTGGATCTCCGA
Organism: Acidobacteriota bacterium; assembly: GCA_046331505.1. GTDB lineage: Bacteria > Acidobacteriota > Vicinamibacteria > JAXLQT01 > JAXLQT01 > JAXLQT01. The sequence continues at coordinate 304,870 of JAXLQT010000001.1, read as the reverse complement.
TCCCTTGCGTGCCTGCGCGGGCGTCTCCGGCCATGTGAAGGGCAGCTCGACGTAGGTACCGGGCCGCTCCGCCGTCGCGAGCAGCTCGAGAAGAGCGCGCAGCACGGCACGCTGGCCGTCCGCGTCGCCGGGCTTGCCCATCGGCCGCGACATCGGGTATCCGATCCCGGCGAGTCGCGGAGCTCCTGCGGCCCGCGTGAAGTCGGGGATCATCGATAGCGTCACCGACGGGATGCCGTTCTCTTCCAGGACGCGCCCCACCAGTCCCACGGACCGGCAGCAGAAGGGTCAGGCGGGGACGAGGGCCGCCGCATCGACGCCCTCGAGATTCATGATCCGCGCAATCGCCGGCGCGGTTTCCCGCTCGAGCCGCTCCGGACGCAGGATGTAGCCCATCACGGAATAGTGCGATCGGGCAGCCGCGCCGACGACGCCTTCGCGCGCGAGGTCCTCCAGCCGGTCCATCGGGAGGACGACGTTGAGGTCCTCCTTCCCGAACCGCGTGTCGATGTGCATGTGATGGAGCTCGACGTCGGCCGCCGTTGTGCCCATGGGAATGACGCGGTGCGTCGGGTCGCCCCACCACGGGTTCCTGCGCTCCGACTCCTGATCGAACGGCACGTCGTCCTTGCGCGCCACGCCGGCCGACGTCACGAGGGCCACCGTGCATCGTGCCAGGGGCTTGGTCAGCGGGCACCACGGAATCGGACGCGTGGCCTGCCCCTCGCGCTTCACCCAGGCCTTCATGATCTGGCGTGTCGCGAAGTCGAGGAACCTGTAGGAGTCGATGGCCACGTTCTGGACCCCTTCCGTCGGCGCACGTTCGCGCGTTCGCGAGGTGATCATCGCGTGATGCAAGCTCGGTGCCCGCATCGGGCCGCGCCATCTCGCGCGCTGGGCCGCGGGGCGGCGGGCTCCGCGATTGACAGCTTGTCGAGCGGCGAGCGCCGCGGTCGGACGCCGAACTAGGTTCGTCGGATCTGGCTGAGGATTGAAGCGTCCCGGATGGCCTTGTCGTTGGCCAGCATGAAGGCCTTGCTGATGATGATGCTGAGCCCCTGATCTCCCTCGAACGGAAGGAACACGCGCTCCGCGCGCTCGACCGACTGCTTGGGAACGATGCACAGATAGGCGTTGTTTGGCTCCATGAGGATGTTTCCGGAGCCAAGGTGGATGCGGTAGTTCCTGACGTCGCCGCGAACCACGAGGAACCGATCCTCGAACGTGCATCGGCTCGCGACCTTGAGACGCGGGACCAGCTTCTCGAGTACGTCCTTGCGCGTTCGCGCGGTCGCTCCCAGCTCACCGAAGGACTGGTTGTGCCAGTAGTCTCGGTAGCGTCCATGAGGACCGCCATCGCTCCACGTCGGATCGTTGGCAACACTGGCCACTCCGACGAACAGGTCGACGTCGCGGAGGACCTCCGACAGTGCGAGCTTGGGGATCTCCTCCAGGGCGACGGGGTGGTTCTCGGTTCGGTCGGCCCCTCCGGACACGTAGCCTCCGCCGCTCGCGTGGGCGACATTGGACGCGGCCTCGCTGCGGTAGAACCGCACCTGGTCGGTGGCAACGTGCAGGAACGCTCCTGACTCGGTCGTGTCGGTGCCGTACTCCGTCCCTGCTCCCTCGATCCAGTACTCCGCACGCAGCCCCCAGGCCGGAAGACCGCGGCTGGCGGGAGGGTAGGCGTCGTCGACCATGAGTCGAAGCTTGTTGCGCCACCCGCGGGCGGCGCAGAGCGCATTGAACTGGTGCTGCTTCAGGACGTGGGCGGCGAAGCGATTCGAATACGTGGCGGTAGCTCTCTCCGCGTCGGTGAGGAGGTAGACCTCGCGATGAGCTTGCTTGAAGGGCTGCTGGATCTCGTTTTCCGACAGCCATCGTCGCCACGCCAGGGTCTCGGTCACGTCGGAGTCGAGGGGATGCCATAGCGTGACCTCCCAGCCGGGTCCGATCCCGCGCCGCTCGGCTCCATCGCTGTCGACAAGACGTCCGCCATGGAACATGGCTGCGAGCTGCTGTCCATCGCCGTTGAGTCGCCAGAGGAGGCGTCGCGCGAGGGTGCCCACCAGAGGGTGATCCAGGTAGCGCTCGCGCCAGATCTCGAAGGGCCAGGTCTTGCGGTCGAGATAGACCTGATCGAGGCGAGCGGCCTGGACTGGAATCATGCTCTGGATGTCCCTGCTTGCCTGCAGCAGGTCCTTCGCCTCCTCGGCGAAATCGGCCTTGACGGAGGCTGGCATCAACTTCACCGGCTTGCCGGCCTTGAACCAGTGTGTCTCGACAGACGCGCCCTGGACGGTCAGCTCGACCACGACATCGCCGAGCTCCTCCCGGCGAACGCCCGCGTCGTTCAGGCCATAGGTGGGAACGCCCATCTCCTCCAGCTCCGAAGCGGAGATTCCTGCGCGACGTGACGCCGCGTCGAGCGCCTTGCCGACCTCCTTCTGTGCCGTGGCGGTCCGGACCCGCGTCTTGAGCAACGCGAGCTGACCGACGGCGTCGAGGCCAGGGACCCCACCGAGCGACGCCACCGCCGCGTTGCCCACCTTGACGGCACGGGGTCCGAGCCCGCGGACCTTCCGGTACGAAGAGAGGGCGACCTTCGTGATCGCGCGACAGAGCTCGGTTGTCGCGCGAGGAGGACACAGCCAGAGGAGGCCGCGAAGGATGTTGCCGTTGACATCGTGCATCCGCTGCCGCTCGTCGACAGCCTCCCAGGAACATCCGAGCCTGGGGCTGCTACGCGCCTTGTCGACCAGGCCGAACCACGAGATGAGCGTGTTGCGGAATCCCTCGTCACCCACCCGCGCCAGGAGTGGCGCTGCTCCCTTCAACCAGCGAGGGCTGGGCTTTGCGCTCTTGGCCTCGTGGCAGTGCGTCAGGAGGGCAAGCCAAGCAGCTCGCTCGGGATCCGGCATTCGTCCGAGCTCGGCGATCGCTTCGTCGGCCCACACCTCTCCTGGCATCACGGTCTGCCAGAGTCCCTCACCCAGGAGGGAGTCGATGACCCCCACCAGGTCGCCATCGTGCCCGTGGCCTGAGCCGTCGAGCATGTTCGCGCGCACCTGGAGCAACGGAAGCCGGAGATCGTCCCGCCGATCCGGCGGCACGCTCTCGGTAACGAGCTTGACCAGCCGCCTCAGAAGGTCCAGCTCGTAGTAGACGTTCTGTCGTGCTCCCAGCCAGCGGAGGCTCGGCAGCAGCACTTCCCGCGCGTCGACGCCACCCTTGAGCAACATCACGAGGGTCTCGGCGAGGCTGCCGTATCCGAAGAAGGTCCCTACCCGCGGATCCTCCGGTCGGGAGAGCTTCGCGTCGAAGGAGAAGACACGCTCGACCAGTGCCAGAAAGAGCCGGGTTCGAGATGTCTCGTCACCGGAGCAGAGCTTCGACACTGCAGGCGGCGCGGCGTGCAGGCGGGCCGGCACATGGACGATGAGCGCGGAGAGTGCGACGTGCTCTTCCCGCAACGTCGACGCGGCCAGGAGAGGGAAGCCATCGACACCGATCGGTTCGGTCGGGCCGAGATCCTCCTGCGACGTCCCGCCAAGAAACGCAGCCATCTGCTCGAACGCCATGGTCGTTCCCTCGCCGACGAGGGTACCATCATCCTCACGGCCGGGTTATCCTCATCGCGGGTACAGACGCCGGTGCAAGCTGCCATCCAGCTCGTCGACGCAGAACCCTCGGGACGCCGGATCCGGGAGTTCACGCTCAGGCTCGTCAGCGAGCGGCTCACGGCGCGGGAGTTGATCGCCGCCAGAGTCCGGCAGGAGGTCGGGGCGTACAACGCCGGGCAGGGAGAGCTGTTCGAGGGGCTCGTGCAGCCGAAAGGCGCCGAGGTTGCCCTCAACGGGTACCGCATGAAGGATCGACGGTCGCTCGACGTCGACATCCAGATCGAGACGGCGTTGACGGCGTTTGACCGCAACGGCTTCTTCCTCCTGGTCGACGATCGACAGATCGAGGGTCTCGACGACGTGATCGTGATCGGCGTCGCCACGCAGGTTTCCTTCGTGAAGCTCGTACCCCTCGTCGGCGGCTGAGTCGTGGAATCGGGCGCTCGCAGGAGTCGGCGCCGTGCCGATCGGCTCATCGGAGACAGGCACCAGCTGGTCGACGACCGGCGCGTCGAGGACGCTCTTGCCTGCTATCGCCAGGCTGCGGACGTGGACACAGGTGGTCGGTGCCCTGGTACAACATGGGGCTTCGATACAAGTACCTACGGAAGTGGCGACAGTCCCTGGATTGCAACCGTTGCCCTGCCGGGCTGGGACCCGAGGATCGGGCCGGCTGGTGGAACCTCGGAATCGCGGCCTCAACCGTCGGAGATTGACGATGAGGCTCGGCGAGCATGGAAGGGATCCGACCTCGAGATCGCGTCGGGCCATGAACCAATCGAGATGAACCTCGGACCGGTCGCGATCCGGATCAATCCAGGAGACGACGGCGAGGAAGTCGTGTGGGCCAGAGTCGATGTTCGATCCGGCCACGGTGCGTAAGGCGCCCAATCTCGTCACGCTGCTCTATCTCATGTTCGGCTCCTTCAGATGGGCGCGTCCGTGGTCTGGTTGGCCGGGGTGCGGCTGGCACCAGGTAGGGGAGCAACGGCGCTCGTCGTCTTCATCCTCCTCTTGATCGGGGCGACGATGACAGACGACTCGCGACGCGGATCGACGTCGAGGTCGCGTGAGATGATCCTTTCATGGGCCAAGCCTCCGCGCTGGCGAGTATCGGAGGGTTCCGGATCCTCCGCGAGCTGGGTCGCGGCGGCATGGGTGTCGTCTATCTCGCAGAGAGCGAGGAGAGTGGCGAGCGGGCGGCGTTGAAGACGGTGCTCGGGCTGGCTCCGGGGCAGCTCGATGGGTTGCGGCGGGAAGTGGCGGCGCTCGCGCGGATCCGCCATCCGGGGATCGTTCGGGTGCTTGCGTACGGCGAAGAGGAGCGCCGACCCTGGTACGCGATGGAGCTTTGCGAGGGGCGCACCCTCCGCGCGATGATCGAAGCTCCGCGGACCGACCCGGGGAGCCGGGAGGCGACCGCGTCGCCGTCGCGGCCTCGACGCGCAGGCGGGGAGCCGCGACACTGGACCGAGCCGGCCGTGGAGGCGCTTGTCTCGACAGTCGACACGTCCGCGACGCGGTCCTCTCGCGCGGGCGGGCCGCCAGGCACGGCGTCGATGGCGCCCGAGGTGGTCGAGCTCGGGCTCCTCGTCGTGCGCCGCCTCTGTCGATCCCTCTCGTATCTCCACGGCGAAGGGATCATCCATCGCGACCTGAAACCGGACAACGTGATGGTGACTGCCGACCGCCATCCCGTCATCGTCGACTTCGGGCTCGCGACGCCGCTCGCGAGCCGTGAGCAGATCGCGGCTGCCGGCGCCACCGCAGGCACCGTCCACTACATGTCGCCCGAGCAGGCGCGCGGTGATCTCGTGGACCCGCGCGCCGACCTCTACGCGCTCGGGTGCATCCTCTACGAGATCCTCACGGGCCGCGTCCCGTTCCACGGCCGCACGGCGGCCGAGGTGCTCTTCCAGCACCTCAACGCGACCGCCCTTCCGCCTTCGGCGATCGGAGAGAACGTGCCACCGCTCCTCGACCGGCTCGTCCTGGACCTCCTCGAGAAGGACCCACGGCACCGCCCCGGGCACGCCAGCGTGGTGTCGCGCGTGCTCGGCGAGATCGGCGTTCCCGACGCGGAGCAACGAGGTCCGGCACCCCGGGATTACCTCTACCGTCCCGCGCTCTCCGGAAGGGACGACGTGATCGATACGTTGCGAAATTCGCTGTTCCGGGATCCCGAGGGGTCGTTCACCGCGATCGGCGGCGAGAGCGGGATCGGCAAGACGCGAGTGGCGCTCCATCTGGTGTGGGAGGCACGCATGAAGGCGCTGCCCGTGATGGCGTGCGCGTGCCAGCCCGGCGCCGAGGGCGGGCCGCTCCACGCGTTCCGCCCGTTTCTCGAGAAGATCGCGGAGCGGTGCACGGAGCGCGGGCCGGAGGAGACGCTGCGGCTACTGGGATCCTTCGGGCGCGCGCTCGTGCCGTTCTTCGCGCGGCCGAGCGAGATCCCGGGGCTCGCGTCGCTTCCCGAGATCGACGATCTTCCCCCGGACGCGGCTCGCGACCGCCTCTACAGCGTCCTTGCGGACGCGCTCCGATCGATCTCGTCGACGCGCTGGCTTCTCATCGTCGACGACCTCCAGTGGGCGGACGATCTCACGCTCGGGTTTCTCGGCCATCTGCTCTCGTCGGGGAAGCTCGCGCCGCAGCCGGTCGCGATCGTCGCAACCTACCGGTCCGACGAGATCCGTCCCGAGCTCGCGGCCCTTCTCGCGAGCCAGGGCACGCGCCGCCTACCGCTGCGGCTGCTCGGTGGAGACGCTGTGGCAGCCGTTGCGGCGGACATGCTCGCCGTGCCGGAGATCCCGGAGCCGTTCCTCCGGCAGCTCGTCGCGAGGACCGAAGGCAATCCGTTCTTCGTGTCGGAGCTCCTCCGGTCCGCGATGTCCGACGGCCTGATCGCGCGCGACAGGCTCGGCGGCTGGCAGCTCCCGGAGCGGATCGCCAGGGACTTCGGCGACCTGCCCCTCCCGGCGTCGCTCGCGCGGATCATCGAGAGCCGGCTCTCGGGTCTGACGCCGGGGGCGCGCGCCCTCCTCGACGTCGCGGCGATCATCGGCCGCGAGCTCGACGCCGCAACGCTGTGCCGCGCTTCTGGCCGTGCGGAGGACGACGCGGGGGCGATCGGGGGAATCCACGAGCTCGTGACGCGCCAGGTGCTCGACGACGATGCGGCCGGCGGCCTGAGGTTCCTCCACGACAAGATCCGCGAGGCAGTGCTCGCGACGCTCGACGCGGGCGCTGCCGCGCGCACCCATCGCGACGTCGTGACCGCGCTCGAAGGCTCGGGGCAGGTTCACAACCCGGACGTCCTCGCCTATCACTGGGACCCGGCGGGCGATCCCGCGCGCGCCCGGCCGCACCACCTCCTGGCGGCGCGCGCGAGCGAGCAGCGCTACGCCCTCGACGAGGCCGAGCGTCACTACCTTGCCTACCTCGCCTCCGGCGCCGACGCCACGGCAGAGGAGGTCCGAGCGCGGCAATCCCTCGGAAGCCTCTACCTCAACTCGGGCCGCACCCAGGCTGCCGTCACCGAGCACAAGATTGCCCTCGAAGCCGCCCGGGCGCTCGGCGATCGCCGGATCGTCGCGGAGTGCACGGGGTGGCTCGGGTTCGACGCCACCCTGGAGGGACGCCTCGAGGACGCACGCGGCCTCCTGGTCGACGCGCTCGAGACATTCCGATCGCTCCGCGATCCGCTTGGCGAGCCGTCGACACGTGCGCTCCTGTCCCAGGTCCTGCGGGACCTCGGCCGGCTGGACGAAGCGATCGAGCAGCTCTCGGCGGCGCTGAGGTTTCTTCGATCGCGCGGGGAGCATCGAGGCGCGGGACTCGTCCTCGGCCACCTCGCCACCGTGAAGATCCACCTCGGCCTCTGGATCCAGGCCCTCGCCGAGGCGGACGAGTCCGTCGCGCTCCTGCGCGAGCACGGGAACAAGACGGACCTCACCTTCGCGCTCGGGATTCGATCCGATCTCCTGGCCGCCCACGGCCGCCGTCTCGATGCGCGCGTCGACGTCGAGGAAGCGCTCGGGCTCGCGCGCAAGACGAGCGACCGGCTCATCGAGGCGAGCTTCCTGATCGGTCTTGGCTCGATCACCCGGAAGGAGGATCCCGCACGCGCCCATGACTGCTTCGCTCAGGCGTCCGCACTTCTCGAAGGGACCGGCAAGCGAGGCGAGTGGAGCGTCGCCCTCGCCAACCTTGCCGAGTCGACTGCCGAGAAGGGAGATCTCCGCGGCGCCGCCCAGCTCTTCGAACGATCGCTTCACGCGCTCGACGGGAACGGATCGGCAGGAGCCAGCCTGCGGGACAAGCTCCTCGAGCTACCGCTGCTCATGGGGATCGCGGTCGTCCTGCGCCGCTCCGGCGGGTCGATCGACGGCGCCCGTCGTGTCCTGGAACGCTCGGAACGGATCGCGGCCGGCGCGAAAGCGATCCCCGATCTCGTGCGCATCGCCTGCGAGCGTGGGCACGCCGCCGCCACGCTTGGCGAGCCCGGCCATCCCCACCTCGATCGCGCCCGCGCGCTCCTTGCCCGCACGGAGCACGTCTCCGGCAGCGTCCTTGCCGATGCCCTGCGACGACTGTCGATCGTGGTGGAGACGCAAGAGTCGGGAACGGGCGTCCCGAGAGGCGAGCTCGACTCGGACCTCCCGGACGCATTCCGATCCACCGCGCCGTCGCACTGGACGCCAGGCGCGCGCGATGCCTTCGCCGCGCTCCTCGGGCGGGTCCTCGCGGCCGGGTGACACCCATTCGATGATCGTGCCTCTCCGCCGGCGGCGGTCGTGGGATGCTCGGAGGCGTTGGTCGTCCTTGGCGATCCTCCTCGCGATGGGCGGATGGGCGGGCGCGGGCGAGCCGGCTGGCGGGAAGGTCATGACCGCCGATGCCGTGCGCGTCCTGAAGAGCGAGCTGCGGGATCTGCGCTTCCAGGCACTGTGCTTTGACAGGGATCAGGCTCAGGACGATCGCTCGATCGACCTGACGGTGACCGACGACGATGACGTCGATGCCGAGGCCTTCATGACGGGCGCGCAGGCGTCTCGCATCCTCGACGTGCTGGCGGCCGATGGGTTCTTCGAGCGCGCCACAGTGCCGGATGGGGCCCATTGGGACCCTCCGCCCCAACCCTACTACATCGTCTGGGTGCGCGGCAGATCGCTGAGCATCTCGGAGCTCCGTTCCGCGGATGCTGGGCTGGTGCCGCTCTTGGCGCGCGTACGCGATGCCCTTGCGGAGGGGCGTGCCGCCAAGTGTGCGGACCGCGCGGTGGCCGCGCTGAGGCCGAGCTCGAGGCGCTGGCCGGTGCCTGTGTCCCTGCCGGCCCCGGTGCTCCCGACATTGCCGCCTGCGGCATCGTCCGTCCACCCGGCATACGCCTTCCGGCCTCTCGAGCCGGGCTGGACCGTGCAGGAGGGGTTGTTGCGACCCGCAAGTGGGCACTTCGTGTCGAGAGTGGATCCCGAGCCCGACGAATCGCGCGAGCCGTACCGGAACTTCTTCCGCGAGCTGCGCTACGGCTGCGAGCCCGACCCCGGCGATCTCAAGACCGTCCTGCTTTACCCCGGCGGGCAGGTATACCTCGAGACGGATTCGTACCAGACCGGCGTCGATCTCCCGCGGGGGGACCTCTTCGAACGGATCCTGGATCCGGCGGGTAAGGTGCGCCTCTACGTTCACATGACGGACGGCAAGGTCGTCGACGCGGTGAGCTTGTGGCCCGGGGTTCCAGTGCAAGGGGTGGTCGACGGACGCGGCTGGATCCGCCGACCTACGTTCGACCCCGAGGTCTACGAGGACGTCTGGTACTACGAAGGCCTGATCCTGGTCGAGCGCACGGTGGAGGCGGGCCGCATCACGCGCTCCGAGCAACGCGACAACACCGAATCGGGCCACGCGGCGACGATGACGACCTTCGACGACGGGTCGGAGACCCTGCTGGATGGCAACGACCTTTGGCAGCGTGACGCCGGGGGCGCGGTACGTCGCGCGTCGCTTTACACTCCCGACCCTCCGGCGGATCCGGCCGTCGACGTCGAGGCGCAGCGAAAGCAGCTGACGGACCGGTACGCTGCCGTACGCACGAGGTTCATGGCGCGCGTGGTGGCGCGAGCGCGGGCCGCGGGGTTCTCGCTGCGGGAGATGGGGCTCGACAGCACGCGGCTCGAGAGAACGCAGAGCCACGGCCATGGAGCAGTTGAGGCGCCCACGCCAAACGACTGGAGGTCCTTGGGAGCTTCCTCTCGATCCATGACAACGGGACCGCGCGACCGGTAGTCGCGTGCTGGCGAGCCTCCACGTCCTTCCGTCATGCACATGCGGTGGTACGCTCGTGCTCGAGGATCAACTTCGGGACGATTCATGGACGGGAAGCCTTCCAAGGGAGCCACTCCGGATCGCGCTCCAGTCGCGCGCCGCGACGTTCCGGATCCGGGACGAGGGCGAGAGAGGACTTTCGGGAACGACGCGCACGCGACGCCCGCGATCCTGGCCCGAGTCGCGGGAGGAGATCGTTCCAGCTACGAGGTCCTGTTTCATCGCTATCGGGAACCCTTGAATCGGTTCATCATCAGCCACGTGGATAGCAACTTCCTGAGCCAGGTCTCCCGCGAGGACCTGTTCCAGGAGGTCCATCTCGAGGCGTTTCGTGGTCTCGGCTCGTTCACGTACGGCCGCGAGCTCTCCTTCTTCTACTGGCTCTGCGGGATTGCGCGGAACGTCATCCACGCCCACTGCCGTCGGATGCGGCGGCGCCCGCCACCAATCGCAGCTCCGAAGGTCCGGGGCGGCTCCACGTCGAGCATCGAGCTGCTGGATGCCGTGCGCGACGACGCCCCGGGTCCCGAGAACGAAGCGATCCTGCGGGACAACCTCCACCTGCTCGCGATCGCGCTCGGTGAGCTGTCGCCGAAGCGCCGCGATGCCGTGCTCCTGCGCTACATCGAGGGACGCGACAACAAGGAGGTTGCCACGATCCTCGGTGTCTCGCAGAAGGCGAGCAGCAACCTCGTCGTGCGTGGGCTCGAGCAATTGCACGATTCGCTCGAGCAGTTGATGGGAGAACGCGGGCCCGGCCGACCGGCGCCTCCATGATCACCTGTTCCGAGTGCGGGACGCCGTGGACCATGGGAGGTTCCACCGTCGCCTGTCCTGAGTGCGGGGCGAGCCCGAACGACGAGGGCGGGTCCCGCGACGAGTTCGAGTCGGCCTTCCGGCAGTTCGAGGAGTCGCAGCGTGCGGGTGAGACACCGGACGTCGACGAGTTCTGCGGGCGCTTCCCGGCCGTCCGTGCGCGCCTCGCGCGCGCTCTCCGGTTGTCAAAGCGGCTCCAGGACATGTCCAGGGATTCCTCCACCGGCGGAGGCTCTCCCCTCCCCGAACGGCTCGGGCCCTATCGCCTCCTCGGGGAGCTAGGCCGCGGCGGCATGGCGCCGGTGCACCTCGCGCGCGACGAGCGCCTCGGCCGCGAGGTCGCCCTGAAGCTGATCGATCGGGCCACGCTCCATGGAGCGAGCCGGATGGAGCGCTTTCAGCGGGAAGCGAGGTCGCTCGCCCGGATCGACCACCCGAACGTCGTGCCGATCCACGACGTCGGCGAGGACGCTCACTACTGCTACATCGCCATGGAACGCATGGTGGGCTCCCTCGCGGATCCCCCAGGCCCACGGCAGGATGTGCTCGAGGAGCGAGAGCGCGTCCGGACCGCCGTGATGCGGTGCAGCGACGCCGCTCGCGGCCTTGCTCACGCCCATGCGCTCGGTATCCTCCACCGCGACGTCAAGCCGAGCAACCTCCTGCTGGGCGCCGACGGACGCGTCCGCGTCGGCGACTTCGGGCTCGCCCGGATCGACGCCGACGAGAGCCTGACGTTCACCGGCCAGGCCGTCGGCACCGTGCGCTACGCCTCGCCCGAGCAGTGCCGTGGCGAGAGGGTCGACGCCAAGAGCGACGTCTACAGTCTGGGGGCGACGCTGTATCACCTCCTGACGGGAGAGGCGCCGCCTCCGGCCCTCTCGATCGGGACGAGCGCGCTGGCGCTCCCCCGCTCCGTCCCACGCGAGCTGAGGGACGTCGCGAGGAGAGCGATGGCGCCCTCGCCGGAGAAGCGGTACCGGGACATGGACGCGCTCGCCGCGGATCTGGATGCCTGGCTGCAAGGACGGAAGCGGCTGACCACGACGCTCCCTCTGTTCGGGGGCGTTGCGGTGCTGCTCCTCGCTCTGTCAGGCGTGGCCGCCCTGCACGTGCTCCGGCGCGAGGCGCCGACCCGTCCAGTGCGGGGGGCGCAGGCGGTCCTGTCGAGGGACAAGGAGCTGCCCGGGGGCCTCGTCGGCTGGCGGCTCAACAAGTCGCTCTTCGAGAGCACGCCGGCCAACCTGGCTTGGCTGTGGACCCCGGACTTCTCGTGGGAGGAGCTCTCGACGCGGTCTCCGCTCGATTCCTCGACCTTCGAGTTCCGCGGAGAGCCGTACGAGGTGCGCCTGGAGGAGAAGCCATCGGCGCTCGTGCTCCGTCGCGGTGGAGAAGACGTCGCGCGCGTGCCCCTGAAGAGCTCGTTCCCTCGATGGGACCTGGAGGGCTGGAGCCTGTCCGTGCCGCCTCGAGACGTGGACGGCGACGAGCGACCCGACGTCGTCATGACGGATGGAGACGCGATCGCCTTCGTCAAGTGGGATCCCGGCGCCTGGACCGATGCGGCGCGTGGGTGGCGCACGCGCGTCGGCTTCAGGTTCGAGGAGGCATCGGCCGCCGTGGAGGACTGGGACGGAGACGGGCAGCGCGAGGTCCTCGTCGGAGACTCGGGACCGGTAGACCCGATCGACGGAGCGCCCGATCCGACAACGTCGACGCTCTACGAGCTCGACCTCGCCGCGGGGGCCGTCCACCGGACGTGGAAGCTCGAAGGGGCCGTTCAAGCGACGCCACAGTTCATGAGAGACCCTCGAGGGCGTGTGGCCGCGATGTACCTGAACACGACGGGTTACAACGGCAAGCGTGGCGGCCACCTCTACCGCTTCGATCCCGCCACGCCGGACGCCGCCCCTCGATTCGTGAGCGCCGAAGATGGCCCCACGTGGTTCTCGTCGCCGGCGTTCCAGGACGTCGATCACGACGGTGTCTCGGAGGTCATCTTCGTGAAGGGGCGCACGGAGATCGTCTGCATGCGTGCGGACCTCTCCGGACCTCCGCTCTGGAGCCAGCAGTTGCTTCCCGGTACGGCCGCCGCGCCGCTGGTCTCTCCCCAGGATGCCGAAGCTCCCGACGAGGTCTGCCTCGGCCTGCTGGGAGCCTTCGGCTGCTGGAGGACGGCTGCGAGCGTCGCGGAAGAGGGCCGGCTCGTATGGAGAGTCGCCTTTCCAGAGACCCAGGCCTTCGTGAATCAGGCCGTCTCGATCGGTGACCTCGACGGCGACGGGCTCCCCGAGATCGCATCGGGGCACACGGCCGGAGGCATCTGCGTCATGGGTTCCGCGAAGCCGGACCACCTCCTGCTCTCCATCGGGGCGCCCGACGTGGTTCAAGTCAAGGGCAGCTGGCCTGGCTTCTACGCCGCACGCCTCGCCCCTCGGGCCGAGCCAGACGGGAGCGTGACGCTCGTGGGCGCCACCACCCCGACGGGCTGGGTCCACGCCTGGCACGTCACCGCCCACGAGGCCAAGTGGGAATGGTCGTTCCTCGCGAGCAAGGGCATCGTCGCTTCCCCCCAGTGGGTCCAGCTCGCGCCGCCTCAGGGCGCGCCTCGCTGGTGCGTGCTCGTCTCCTCGGTCAGCGGCATGATCTACCTGCTCGAGCCCACCGCCGGCCGAGAGCCCAGGGTCGTCTGGAGCTTCCTGACGCCGGTCGCGTCCACAGGCACGCCCGCGATCGTCGCGGATGCCGGCCAGACCTGGGCGGTGTTTCCGACCGGAGACGGGTCCGTGTACAAGGTTCCCCTCGTCCTGCGCCCGGAGACCGCACCAGCCGCGGCGCCCTGAGCGCGCGGAGCCAGCCATTGGCTGATAACCGGCGTCCACCGGCAACGGCTCCGAACAACCAGGGTACCGATCGCGGCCGCCGAGCGCTCCGACGGTAGCCGATGGCGAAGGTGAGAGGCGTCGTGAGCTGCGACGGGCACCCGACCCGCCAACGAGCCAGAACCGCGCGCCCTCCAGCCGAGAACCGAGCGACGGGAACCCCTGGTGTGGAAAACCGCACGGTCGCGACCATCCAGTACCTAGCCCATGGACGAGCCACAGGCACCGAAGCAGCACCGAGCTCCTCGCAGGGAGCTCGTACAACTTCACGCTTCATCACCCCCGGTCTCGGTCAGACGCAGCTCCCACAGACTCCTCCAACCGCACCATGAGGCTTCGCACTACGGCTGCAAGTCGCAGACGACAAACAACCAGCCCATCACCACTCCAGGCTCTCTGCCTGGCAGTGCAAAGGAGCCCGTCATGTCGCACTCAATTCCCGCGGATCGGTTCCGAGCCCTCGGTAAAGGAAGGAACGGTACAGCTGACCACCGTTCCCGTGTCTCACACGAGTCACGGCCTTGCAAGACGACGAGGATGAACGTGGCGCCCGTCGCGGCGATCGCGTTGACCATCGTGCTTGGCCTCAGCTCCGCATCAACCTCTTTCGCCACCAACTATTACTACGACTTCGTGAATGGCAATGAGGATCCGAGCAGTGGCACGGATCCGAACCACCCATGGAAGAGCTTTGCCCACATAGCCACCACCAACTTCCAGCCCGGCGACACCATCAATCTCGCGCGCGGAAGCGTCTGGACCGACCCGGCCGACCCTCTGAGGCTCGCTGTCACGGGGACTGCCGCGAATCCAATCGTAGTCCAGCCGTACGGCAATCCGGCCCTACCCGCTCCGACCATCGCCCTCCAGACATCCGCGAAGTACGCATACGGGGTCATGATCTGGTTCAGCCACTACCTCACTGTTCGTGGCATCCGCTGCGAGAACACCTGGTATGGCATTGCGGTCGGCGGGGACGGTCCAGGCAACGGGGGGGGGAACCAGAACGACATCACCATCTCAGATTGCTACCTGAAGGGAAACCCCTACATCCCGCCACCCGTGAACTCGCGGGATGCGTCAGACTTGCAGGCGGCCTGCCCCGCCGGGATCTCCATGTGGGGAGGGAATTACGACAACATCACGGTGACCGGTTGCAAGTTCGAAGAGACCTTCTATGGCCTGTACAATATGGCCCACGCCACCAACTTCTACACGGCAGACTGCGAAGCGTGGGGTGGCAACGGTGCCGGCTTCGCCCTTTCGGGAGGCGGGGGCGCAGGCTCCGGCATCCAGGGGGGTACGGTGGAACGCTGGTACATCCACGACGTCGGTGCATGGGTCTGGTTCGGCACTGCCGGAGGGGTTCTCGTCAACGCCGACCATGTCAACGTGAAGAACTGCACCATCGTCGGGACCCACGCCGACGTGGACCCATATGGCGTGCGCGGCAACGACGGATCGGGGTTCGACTTCGAATCAGGCAACACGCAATGCACGATAGAGGACTGCTACATCGCTCACAACCAAGGCTCGGGCATCATGTTCGACGGTGGATTCCCCAATCCGACCACGGGGATCCCGAGTGACCCCAACGTCTCCATCACCATACGCAACTGCCTGCTCTATGACAACAACACGCTGCTCCGCACGCCCCCGAACGCGGGCGACTACGCGATCACGTCGTTCGACAGCGCGCACAACTCGGGTACGGTCGACACGACCGGCATCTACAACAATGCGCAGTCTCTCGGCCCGTTTGGACCAGGCGTCGGGCTCAGCATGAGCAACGTAAGCGAGGGAACGTATTGTAATGGATGGATTCCAGTCTTTGGGCCACTTGTCACGCCGGCCACCGAGCTGACGTCCCTCGATGTGGGAGGTGAGAGCAACATCTGGGGGGTGAACCCCAATGGCACGATGGTCAAGTATGACACGGCGACGAAGCTCTACACGGGGAGCCACTGGGTGCTTCCGCCTGCCTTGCCCGGTCTGGCGACATGCCGTCAGGCGAGCGTGGGATCGGACTCGGCCGCCTGGGCGACCGACACAAACAATGGGATCTGGCTGTTGAATGGCGGCAGCTGGGCGTCCATACCCGGAGCGCTCAGGAACGTGTCGTGCGGGCGCGCCGACAGCGTGTGGGGCGTAAACCAGTCCGGGAACGTCTACTCGTGGACCGGTTCCGCGTGGTATCAGACCGGAGGACCCGGTACGCTCACTCAGGTGGATGCGGGTCCCACCCCGACGGACCGCGCCTGGGGAGTAAACGGGTCGCAGATCAAGCGATGGACAGGCTCAGTCTGGCAGACGATGGCGGGCACCCTCACCGGGATCTCGGCCGGCGCTGGCAACAACGCCTGGGGTGTGAACGGCACAACCGTCTGGCGTACGACCGATGCCGGGGGGACGTGGACGTCGCCTCCGGGCGTGTTGCAGGTCGTCTCGGTTGGTTCCGATGACGCAGTGTGGGGGCTTGACCCGCTGGGCGACATCTGGCGTTATCCGGCCACTGCTGCCGCTCGGCTGGCGCAGTTCACCGCCACGCCTGCCCGGGGTGCTCTGGGCGCACCGGTCGTCTTTGCGCCGGCGTGCGAGACGTGCACCTACGCCTGGGACTTTGGCGACGGGGAGACAAGCACGGTCCGGAGCCCCGTCCATGCGTACAAGACGGCGGGGCTCTACACGGTGACGCTCCAGGTCGTCGACGGGGATCGCGGGGACGGTCAGCAGATCAAGAAGGACTTCATCGAGGTGGTGGATGGTTCCGCGGTTGCCACGATGGTTGCTGGACTCGGCACCTCGAGCAGCGCCCCCAATCCGGATCATGTGCGGGGATTTGCTTACTCGGCGGCAGCAGGCAGGGTCGTACCCACGGTTGCCGACATCTACCCGTACGGGTACTTCAACTGTGGCGTGAACGTGGGGATGGGACGTCTTGACACGCCCGGCGGCGTGTCGTCGATTCTCACCGGTCCGGGCCCCGGCGGCGCGTATGGGCCCAGGGTACGGGCTTTCACGAATGCGGGAGTCGGGAATGCGAAGGTGGATTTCCCCGCCTACAACACCACCCAGTACGGGGTCATCGTGTCGAGCGGAGATGTCGATGGCGATGGAATCGACGAGATTCTCACCGGGGCGGGGCCGGGAGCGGCGTTCGGGCCACAGGTGAGAGGGTGGAACGTCGACGGTGGAACGGCCGGCCCGATCGCGAATCTGAACTTCCTGGCCTACTCGGCGAACGCCTACGGCGTGAACGTCGCGAGCGCCAACTTCGATGGGGTACATGCCGGGGACGAGTTCGTGACCGGACAGGGACCTGGGACGGGTTCGAACTTCAACTGGTCCCCGGTGAAGAGATGGAAGTACACGTACCTCGGTGGCGTGACCGGTTACGCGGCGGCACCGATCCCCTACTCGACGCAGTATGGTGTCCGTGTGGGGGGCGGGGACGTGGATGGTGATGGCCTGGACGAGTTCGTGACAGCGCCAGGCCCATCGCCCTCCGCGACGTCCCTCATCATGGCGTACAAGGGAACCACCTCCACGACCCCGATCGCGAGCGGCACGGCGTTTGGGCTGCTCGGTTACGGAGCCAACGTGAGTGTGGGGCAGGGCATCGTCCCGACGGTGGGGGTCATCCTGGCGGCAACAGGACCCGACCCCGCGGCGGTTCCGAAGGTCAAGGCGCTTGAGATCTCGGGAGCGACGATTCGACCCTACCTGACACCGCTGGCGAATCCCATCGACTTCCTCCCGTTCGGGGATCTGGATGTGCCCTCGTACGGGGCGACGGTGGCCGCGGTTCCCAGCAACTAGCGAGTACGAAGGCTCGGCATGGAAGGCGGTTGGACGAGGGGTGCGTTGTTGCGCACCCCTCGTCCTCAACTGGAGTGCTCGGGAGCCGGGTGGCAGGCTGGATCTCGGAGCGTCAGCGACGCGGGTGGCCTGGGCCCTCGCGAAAGAGCGTGTCGTCGACGGATGGATGACCGGCTTGAGGGCAGGCCAACCTATGAACCCCCCCTAGAGGTGCGGCCGGGCCGGGCAATCACCGTGGTGGGGGAGGCACTCTAGAGGAGGTCGGGCCAAGGGCGCTGGGGTCGAGAGCTTGGGCGATGGTCGAGGCCCTGACCAACGATGAGATCGAGCGGCGGCTGTGAGTGGGCGGAGCGCAACAGCGGCCATGGCGTTCGGCCCCAATCGCGTGCCACCACGTCGAGTCGATGTTGGACCATGGACTCGTGGTGGAGCTCTCACTGCGAGGGGGGTGGACTGGAGGATCCTCCCGGTGATGCTCATCGTGCCGGATCGCCTCCTGCCGGTGCCCCGGCAGCTTCAGGCGCGGTTCTCTTCGGGGAGCAGGCGCTCGTGATGATGCTGGTCGGCGGCCGCTCGAGCGTCCGCCGATGGACGACGGTGAGACATGTCGTGAGCTCCGACGGGCATTCGACCCCGCTCACGAGCCGGAACCGCGCTCTCGTCCCACGCGGGGTCTGCGCGACGGGAACGCTGGTGTGGAAAACCCGGCAGTCGCGACCATCCAGTACATAGCTCATGGACGAGTCACCAGAATCGAAGCAGCACCAAGCTCGCAGCAGCTCCTCGTTTGAACACCCGTCGACCGCGGCGAGCTCGGGAAACCGGCCTGGCCCGGACATTCTCAAGAGAAAGGCGGATGCTCCGGGAGCGCAGCCCACCATGGTGGCTCGGCCCATGCCCTACCGAAAGACGCCGGATGGGTTTCACCCCAAGGCCATTCAGAGGAGAGGCAAACATGAATCCAGTGAAATGGGCGAACCATGTGGGGCTGAGTCAAGAAAAGGACACGCGCACGTCGACGAGACGCCGCAACTACCGACGGTCGCGCGGAAGAATGAAGATGGGAACCGGACTGGCGCTGGCGGGGTTGTTGATGACAGACACCGCGCTGGCTGACGGGGTCGCGTGGCGGAAGGTGAACACCTCGACCGCGCCGACCGGACGATTGGCCCCCATGATGGCCTACGACTCCGCGAGGCAGGTGGTTGTCCTGTTCGGCGGATTTGACGGCGGCTACAAGGGCGACACGTGGGAGTACTCCGCCGCCGGCGTGTGGTCCCCCGTCGCCGTGCCGGCCCCAGCAGCGCGAATGCGGGGGGCAATGGCCTACTACCCAGGTCGCGGGGTCGTCCTCTTCTCGGGCAACCACGCCACAAACGACACGTGGCGCTACAACGGAACCTGGACCCAGCTTGGCCCATCGTTCTGCGCTGGAGGCGCACTGCCGGTCTCGCGGGAGAGCGCGAGCATGGCGTACTTTGGCGGAAGCTACGATAACCTCATCATGTTCGGCGGTTACCCCGGCTTCCTTCAGGAGACGTGGAAGCTCAAGGAGACGAACGGCGCATGGACATGGTGCAAGCTGCAACCAACGACAGCACCCGCCGGCCGATCCGGTTCCGCCATGGTGTGGGACTCGACACGTTCCCGGATCGTGATCTTCGGAGGTTACGTCAGCACAACACCGACACCAGTGAACGACACCTGGGAATGGGACGGCGCGACGTGGGCCCCGGTGGTGCCAACCTTCAGCCCGCTCGCTCGCTATTACCACAACATGGCATTCGACACCTCAGCCTCGAAGACGGTGCTCTGGACCGGTATCCCGCCCGGGCCAGAACCGAATGATCTCGCGACCTGGGAGTACTCGGGCAGTGCCTGGCTCCTGGGTGGCCCAAACTGCAGCCCGGATTGCGCCCGGAATCCGGCCCCGGCGTGGTCTGAGATGCCGTACCGCACGGAGTACGGTATGGCGTACGACCAAGCACGTGGTGCCACCGTGCTGTTCGGTGGGCTCGCGAACTGTGGAGGCTCAAGTCCCTACCCAGCGGAAACGTGGGAGTACGCTACTTACGCTACCCCGGGCGTACCTAGCCTCGCGACCGGTCTCGGTCTGCGCACCGACCAGAACCTCCCGCAGCTGCGGACGTGGGGGATCACATGCAACGGCACGCCCCCTACGTGTTCATTCACCTGCGTACCTTACACGAACATCAAAGCATACGCTCCGTACAAGTGGGGGCTGAACGTCGCCGCCGGCGACATCGGGCACAATGCTCCGCCGGGCGCAACGCCGATCACTGGACCTGGCCCCGGCGAACCGTTCGGCCCCCAAGTGCGGGGATGGCGCTGGGATACCGGAGCGGACATCCCGAAGATAAACTATTTCGCGTACGGAACGTTCAAGTACGGTGTGAAGGTGGGCACCGGTGACGTCGAGTGCATAGGACTGTGCGCTGAAAAGCAGGAGATCCTCACTGCTCCCGGACCCGGAGCAGTATTCGGGCCGCATGTGCGAGGGTGGCGTTACGACCCAGCCAGCGGTACAGCAGCGATACCGAACCTAGCATTCTTTGCCTGGGGCGGAGTGTACTACGGCGCTACCGTGGCTTCATCCGACGTCGATGGCGACGGCTATCACGAAATACTTGTGGGCAAGGGGCCGGGGCCGACCAATGGGGCAGAGATGAAGGGATTTGACTACGACAGCACGGCGGTCAACGAGATCCCGGCGCTGAACAAGAACCCCTATCCTCTGCAATACTATGGAGTAAACGTTGCAGGCGGCGACATCGACGACAACGGCTATGACGACGTCATCACGGCGCAAGGACCCGACCCAAACCCAGCTCAGATAGAGCTTGTCACCGCTTACCTCTCGCCGGGCCTGACGCAGACCTCCTACACTTCAGCATTCGGCGTGAACCTTCTGGAGGGTGACTATGTTTCGTCAGGAACGTTCGGCACGAGCCCTGACCTGGTCGTTGCCGGCCAGGTAGGGCCGGCGGGGGGGTACCACACTGCGAGGGTCGCAGCGCTCTACTACAAGCAGAGCACCAACGCGCTCACTCCGGTCGGTCCGGACTTCGATTTTGAGGCCTATGGCTACAAGCAAGGGGCGACGGTTGCGGCGACCCGTGATCCGTATCAGCCGGCCGCAGGCGGCTCCCCGTCAGGGGGCCATCGTATCGTGGACGTCCTCGCCACGATGCGGGACTGGGTAGCGGCTATCCCGGATTCCACGTACGTATGCACCTACTGCAGCAACGCAAGCAAGGGACGGAGCTACAGCGAGTACAAGTTTCGGACAGGCAGAAGGCCGAAGTGGTCGAGGTGATCGATCGGCTCTTGAAGACCGCTTCGCAGCCACGGACGAGGAAGTCCAGGTCGCCGCAGACAGGAGTGGAAAGCTGGCGAGCGACCGGCGACTCGGGATTCGGAACGAGATGGCGCTGGCCGAGCTCTGGTACCAGCTACGTTCAATCAAGAAGCGCTAGCCGGAATCATTCGCGAAGGCGCGAAGGGCAGCGGAGTCCGCCGCCCCTCGCTCGAGCCGGCGAGTCGTGGGCGCCGTGGACTGCGTGCCGCATCGGGCACAGCACTGTGAACCGGAGCCCTTCGCCTCCAGCCCTGCGGTCACGAGAGGCAGGGCTCGACGGGCTTCGCGCGTCGATCCCGAAAGAGAACGGACGTAAGCTTCTCGGTCAGGATGGTCGAGCGAAGGACGCCTGAGCTACGCACGTGCTGGATGGGGCGCGGCAGGCGATGAGGCGGCGTTGCCCGCGGACGCTCGTGGCGGCCCTCTTTCTGGCGATGCCGGGGAACGCCTTCGCCAACATGCCGCTCACGGCCTCGCTGGTCCTCGTGCTTCCGGCGTGGCTGGCGTTCCGCACGTTCTTGCTCTCGCTTGTCGCCGTCATCGTCATCGAGACGGCGGTCCTGGTGGTCCGCTTCCGAGTCCCCCGGCGATGCGCCTTGAGAACGGTATGCGTGGCGAACGCTTTCTCCGCGCTCGTCGGCGCTGCCGTCGTCTTCGACCCGCTCCACGCCCTCGTGGCGGTGGGCCTCGTGGTGGCGACGCCGTTCTGGATCCACCGGCGGTTGCGCTGGCCATGGTACGCGAACCTGGGCGCGAGCCTTGCCGCCCTGGGTGGGTTCTTCATCTTCATGATGAGTCTGGGTGGGTCCGTGCCGTCTCTCATCGCCGTGTTCTACGCCCTCATGGCATTCGCCTTC
Organism: Acidobacteriota bacterium; assembly: GCA_046331505.1. Classification (GTDB taxonomy): domain Bacteria; phylum Acidobacteriota; class Vicinamibacteria; order JAXLQT01; family JAXLQT01; genus JAXLQT01. The sequence goes on along the minus strand of JAXLQT010000001.1, from coordinate 283,167 downwards.
CTTGCCACGATCGTGCTGGAGGCAGGGAGCTTCGCTCGCCGCCTTCCGCAGGTGGACCCCCTCAAGGCGTCCGTCTGGGTCAATGGCGCTTCCTACGCGGCACTCTGCCTCTTGTTGCTCGTCGGTGGCTTTCGCTCCGGCGGGCTCGCGATCACCGAGACCCCACTCGTCTTCGCCGCCTACGGCTCCTCCTACCCGCCTCGTGATCCGCATCGGCCGGGAGACTTCCGCCCGCGCATCGACCGAATCGAGGAGATCCTGATGTGGGAAGAGTCGGTAGGACGCGGCCGATGGCTGATGGGATCGTTGCGGCAGCCCACGCTAGAGCTCTGGGTCGTGAAGCAATGGGCCGAGGACGGCCACCTTGAGGACGCGAAGGAGCTGTACGCGATGCTCACCGCGCATCGGGCGCCCACGGACGCCACCGCGCAGCTATGGTCCGAAGCCGCGACGGCCGTGGGCGCCGGCGGCAGCGCGGGAACGTCAAGCCCGTGAGAGTTCGTCTCGTCCGGGATCCGCGGATGCACCGTGGGATCCTGGGTTGACACTGCGTGAAGACTAGGTAGACGATTGTCAACCGCTTACGCGGGATTCTCGAAGACGCTGGAAGCGCATGAAGCACAGGCTGCTGGACGGTCGTATGGTGGATCTGGGCAGCGTGAGCGTGGCGGGTCGCAGGTTTCTGCGGGACCTGAAGGAGATGGAACGCAGCGACGTGAGCTACTTCGAGATCTACCAGGCCGCTCTGGGGCCGGGGTCGCCGGCTCTCGGGGGCCGTAAGCGTATCGATCGGGCGACAGCGGACTCGCCGCTCTACCTGGCAGCTCGGGACGTCGCGACGCGCTGGCGTGAGGCAGGGACTCATCCTTGCGCCCGACCAGGACGACGCCAGGGAGTCCGCGCCGAAGGACGCCTCCATGATGAGCTTGACCCAGGCCGCGGACGGCATCGGGATCACGCGCGCCGCCGTGTACAAGGCGATCGAGGCTGGACGCCTGGAGGCCCACCGCATCGGGAACGTCACCGTGATCGCCCGTAGCGCCGTCCAGAAGTACCGCGCGCCGCCGGCAGGAGCGAGCGACCGACCGCCACGCGACCCTGACGCGGATCCTCACCTCTCTCCTGCAACGAAGCCAGGAGAGGCGCGCGGCTCGCGCCGCGCGGTGAGGAGTGTTGGAGCATGGAAAGTGCGGAGGGTCTACAGGCAGCGGGATCCACGTGGCCGACCGGCCGCATGCCGAGTGGACGTGCTCGGCGATATCGAAACCTCGCCATCGTCGTGGGTGGCGCGACGCCCTGGCGGTAGCGAAGAGCCGGCCGTGGCCGGGGGCGGGAACTTACCAGGCCAGCGCGCGTCGAGCCGGGGGTGCTCCCCGTCATGCCGGGAATGAAGGCGAAGGCGGCACGGATCAGGGCGGCGCAAGAACCGGCAAACGTCGATGTGTCCACGTGAGCCACGCAAGTCCATCCAGGGTCTGGAGCGCCCACAGTGGGATGGTGCTATGCTTCACTTCGTCATGATGCGTCGCTTCACGCTGTCCTAGTCCGACTCCCCGCGCCGAAGCCGACCCATGACCATCGGGTCCAGTGGACCCGTTTGCCCGAGAAAGGGGAGTCCCATGTCCATCCAGGAAGCGGCCCTCGATCGCGCATTGCTGAAGTCTTCTTTCCGAAACGTCCCGTCAAGCTCGTCGGCGCTCCGATGAGCCCACGCAATCCGTCGATCTTCCAGATGAACATCCAGAAGAGCCCGCGGTTCAGGGAGTACTTCCAGATCTGGCCCGGCAATGCGGCAACCCAGGCCGAGGTCGTCTCCAGTCGACCTTGATCTCCTCTTTCGTGCTGCGTGTCGAAGAGCCTCGTCGTCGCTACATCGAGATCGTTCGCAGCCCGGACGTCGCGAGAGTAGAAGGCACGCGCGAGCCCTGGGCGGGCGCATCATCCACGAGTCGCGACGCAGGTGGCGATCTCCACAGCTGGACGCCGGAGGTCGAACGGAGGTACCTGTGCGGCCGCGGTGACGTCCATCTGTTCATCGCGCAGGTCGGCGCCGGCGACGCGGTCCGGGCGGCGCACGATGCTCTGAAGCCGGACGTCATTGCGGGGCTGGGGCAGCTCACCCGGGAAGCGTGCAGCGCCAGGGGGAGTGGTTCTTCGTCCCGCCATCAGAGGAGGAAGCGGAGCGCATCGCCATTCAACTCGTGGAACGGCCGGGAGCCGAGAGGCTCCGGAGCCCCGTCGGCGCCGGCACGCATCCTCACGTGGCCGATCGCGTGCTCGCCATCGACCGACGCGTGCGCACGAAGCACCGGGAGTATCGCAGGCCCGAGACCTACGCACGGGGGCTCGTGGTCCATCCCGATCATCGAGACGTGCGCCTCGACGGCTGGAGGCGGGTCATCCGGAACGCCGAGCTCCGTCCCACTCCGGAACGGATCCGGTGGATCGATTAGGGTCCGTGCCCAGCCCGTGCCCGATCCGCCCGAACGTTGGCGGTTTCGGGCACGGGCACGTTCAGATGATCTGGGACTTGTCGGACGGAGCCTAGCTAGATCGACGCGCCCGTCTATGGCGATGTCGCCGATGAGGGGTTGCCCACGACCGGAGGATTCGACCGGCCACCTTGAGCGCCTGGCGAAGCAGCGCCGCAAGCGATCCAGCGGAGGCGGGCGTCAGGCCGACCCAGCCCTCGGAGCCCAGTCGAGGAACAAGTCGTCGTAGAGGCGCAGGCGCACGCGGTCGCGCTCGAATGCAATGGCCCTCGCGTCTTCACGGAATCGGACCGCGACGTAATCGTCCAGGGGCGATGATCGGTCGTGGATTGCACCTCTCCTCGGCTGTGCGCTTCCAGCCGAGTGGAGAGATCGTGGGCCAGACCAACGTATGCGTGCCGCGCGTCAACGAGGCTCCCGAGCAGGTACACGTAGTGCATGCGCTCCGTCTCCTGACGCGGCGTTGGGCTTGCCAGCCGAAGCCGCCGGCGAGGTGGACGACAAGGGACTCGAAACCTCTTGTCGCACAATGTGCAACCAACAGACGGAGCACGACTTTCATCGTCAAGTGGTTGCGTTCGAACCGCTTGACCCGCTCACGCCGTCCGAGTCGCTTCGTGAGCGCAAGCGCCGGGAAGATCGAGTCCGATTGAGGCCATGGCGAGCGACGACCTGGCTGAGGCGACTCCCGTCCCGTCAGCCCCGAACCCAGTCCTCGATGCGCAGTCCTGGCACACGGGAGAACTCCTTGGTGTTGCCCGTGATCAGCGTGGCTTGGGCTGCGAGCGCGATGGAAGCGATCAGCATGTCCATGATGCCGATCGCCTGACCTCTCCGGGTCAGGTCGTGCTTGAGCCGCGCGAACTGGATCGCCGCGTCATCGTTGAGGTCCACGCGACGGAGCGGGGTCAGGAAGACCTCCACGAGCGCCGTGTTCTCGCGCGACCGTGCCGACTTCAGCGCACCGTACCGCAGTTCCGCCGCCGTGATGCTCGTGGTGCCGATCTCTCCAGCGGGCGCGCGCTTCAGGCGTTCGGCGGCACCGACGGACGTCTCGCGAAGAAGGTGGATGCACGTGTCCGTGTCGAGCAGGCGCAGCATGAGGCCTCTACCGGAGCTCGGGTCGCTTGGTCTCCCGTATCCCCGAGCGGATGTCCGCGAGAATCTCGTCGGCGTCACGGTCGTCCTTCCAGGCACCGAGCACGCGGAAGAAGGAGTCTGGGAGGCGGTTCCTGAGTCGCTCCTCCACGGCCTTCTTCACCCAGGCCGATCGGCTCGCCCCTTCCCTCTTGGCCGCCTTGTCGACGCGCTTCATCGTTTCGTTATCGATGTAGATCGCTACCTGAGCCATTAAGCACCTCATGGCAAGTATATCTGCAACTACATGTGCCTTCCCTGAGCGCTTCGTGGTGGCTGCTTCTGCGCCACGATCTCGACACCTTCAGGAGGCCACCGGTCGCGATTCGCGCCATTCCTCGATGGACGATCGCCGTACACTCATGAACATGCGGGTCGCCGTGAGGAGACGCAGCGCCTACCGTAGGACGGAGCGGTTGGAACTCCGTCGGCACGCAAGGTCATCGAGCGAGCGATAGCCGTTTTCTGACCTGGACGCAGGCGACCTCGTCCATGAGGGCGCCCGGCGTGTTCTCGATGAACATGAGCACTTCAACGCCGGGCGGCACGGTGATCGGTTGGGTTGGTCGGCCCTTGGCCAAGGAGAGGACCACGTCGAAGCGCCTCGTCGACGCATGGGCGAGAGTTCGTCGAGGGAGAGCGACTCGACTCCTTCCTCCTGAGCGGTCACCACCTCGTGCCCTGGCACGGCCCGCGCCACGATGGGATCGAACCTCGGGTCGAGCAGGATGCGCATGGGCTACGGGGTTGTGGCGCGGGAGACGAGGTGCATGTCGTCCGCCTCGCACACGACGTCCCAGATGACGACCTCGTTGCCGTCGTAGCGAAGGACGAAGCCACGCTGGTGCGCGTGCCAGAGCTCGTCGTCGAAATCGTGCGAGAACTCTCCCCGGGGCGGGACCGCGACCACCGTGGCTTGCCGGCCATCGTGCTCGATCACGTCACCCACACGCACCGGGCTCCCGTCGAGGTAGGTGGGAAGCGTGTTCGAGTCCGCCGAGGATGCGGGGTTCATGGCGGCGATCTGCTCTTCTCGAGCGTACACCCGCGTGCGCCCGTTAGCGATGAGCATCCGGTGGTCGGAGGAGACCGTCTTCTTCGCGACGGCCGCGTTCGGCGTGATCCGCGCGTCAAGCCAGGTCGATGCGCGACGCTTCGCTGGGCGAGGACGGTGTGGCCGGCAGGCACGGAGGCGATCGCCGCGGCGGGGGCTCGCCGCATCGGCAACAACCTCGACTGGTGGGAGGCGGAGTGGCCCAACGCCGCATACCTGGAGATGCTGACGGACGCGCAGACGGGGTTCGGCCCCATGGCGACGCTCCTGCTCGCGCTCGGGCTCGCGGCGAAGGAACTAGGCGAGAGCGGACTCTCCGTGGACGCAACGGTCTCCGCGCTGGCCGACGGGCACCTGGGTGCGGGCAGCCTCGGGGAAGCGATGGCGGCCCCCGCCCCGACGGGCCTCGTGAAGGCGGCGCGATGGGCGAAGACCCTCGCCGTGGTGGCGGCGGCGTCCCCTGCGAACACGGTCCAGGTCGCGAGCATCATCCCGCGCAGCCTTCGTGGGAATCCTGGGGACGGGCAACGCGACGAGGGCACCCGTCGCGCTGCTGCGGGAACTCGTGCTCGCGTCTGGGGGGAAGCTACGAGATCCTGAAGCCTGTGCTTACCTGGTGGCGAGCCGGCATCGGAAGCGGTTTCCGACATCGCGCCGTAGTCAAGCGGTGGCCGTGACAAGGACGCGGAAGCCAGCAGACGGAAGGCGGCAGCGATCATGGCGGACGCCGTGCCCACCTTGCCGTCGGCCGGGTCCCTCACGTCGCCCCGTGCGGTTCCGATAGCCGGCACCAGTCGCGACGGAATCTCTCGGACGTCGTGGCCGGATTCAGCAACCTCCCGTGCTCGAGGATGGAGTCGTCCTGATCTCCGATCATGATGGACACGAACAACGGCTCCCGGTCGGCGCCGACACCGAAGTGCCCGGCATCATGTCGCCAATGCCGGGGCCGGCATTAGAGGCGCTCGTTCTGCTCCCACCTGGCGATGCGCGGCGCCCCCACGCGCGCCATCCAGGAGCTGGCCGGGCACGCGGATCTGAAGACCACGCAGAGGTACATGCACCTCTCGCCGGCGGCCATCGAGGGAGCCGTGAGTCTCCTCGACGACCCCGGATTTCCAAGCACGGCTTGGAGGCATTTGGGAGGCGCCTCCGGGTCAGATCGTTAAGTTGGCCGCGACGTTGGTGTTAGGTGGTGGACGACAAGGGATTCGAACACTTTCGGAATGATGGAGCTATCTCGGTGATGGCGCCGGACTTCGGCCGTAGGTGCTCGAGGATCAGACTTCCGGGGCGGAGGATGACCCGGGAGTCCCGGCTGGTCCCGCGGGTCCGCCCGCGTCGAGACATCGAGACGAGGCGGCCGCCGCTCAGGGGCCGTTCGCTGCCGACGCCGCGAGGGGCGCCGACAAGTTCGTCGAGCCGCTTCTTCTTCTGGCCGGGTAGTACCGATCGGGACGATGGCTACGGCGCGTTCCTCGCCGCGACGGAAGGGGCCTCCCCGCGTCGCGAGCGACGCTGACCTCCTCCAGGAGGCCGACATCTATCGCACGGAGCGGCGATCGGCAAGCGTCGTTCTCCTGAGGCGCGTCAGTCAGGCGAACTGCGCTGGGATATCGCGCTCACCGGCCAGGACTCGGGCCACGTCGATCCCTTCCGGAATTACCTGGTAGAAGATCCGTACCGCCCCCACGGCCAGGCTCTTCAGTCCGGGGCCGTGACTTCGTCGCGCATCCGGCCGATCCCCGGCGTCATCGTCAGCGCCAGGCACTTGGCCGTACCCTCTCGATGGGCGGTCCGCGGCTTCGGCGACGGCTCCGCGCAGCGCGATGTACGCCAGATGTCCGAGAGAACCTCCTCCGCGCGCGGGGGAGAGGAACGCCCGATGGGTCAAGAAAGCTTCTAGAGCCTGGCGACCTTCCGGCGCCCAGCAGATCGGACACGCGACGCCGTCTCTTGATCAAGAGGGGTCCTTCGTCCGGCGGCGAGATCCCGGGTGCCTTCCGCGACGGCACCCCGCAGCTCACCGAGCCGCGCCTGCTGCTCCTGATCCCGATCCTCGAGCAGCCGGAGCGCCTCGCGCACGACTTCGCTTGCCGAGCCGTAACGGCCGCTCGCGACCTTCTTGCTGACGAGCTTCTCTAGCTTGGGCGTCAAGGACACGTTCATGTCGCAAGGATAGCTGGGACATCAACCCTGACAATCCTCGCTATCGCTGCTCTTCCCCCAAAGGGAGCCGCGGTGCGCCGCGCCGGTGGCGTCGTCGAGTCCCGCGACTGCGAGGCGAGTCCGGCTCCCTCTGACCCTACGGAAGGGTCGCGTCGGCGGGCGGGCGCGGTTGACACGCGCCAGCGCCCCTCGGTATACAATTGTTAACCCGCCTGGAACTGTCGCGGGCGGAAGCGAGGAATGACATGAAGCTCAGGCTCCTCGATGGACGCGACATCGATCTTGTCGGAGTGAACGAGGCTGGTCGCAGGTTCCTGCGGGACCTGAGGGAGATGGACCGCAGCGACGTGAGCTACTTCGAGATTTACCGGGCGGCCCTAGGTCCGGGGTCGCCGGCGCTCCGAGGTCGGAACCGCGTCAACCGCGCCATCGCGGACTCGCCCCTCTACCTGGCGGCGCGCGACATCGCCACCCGCGCCGGCGTGAGGCAGGGACTCATCCTCGCTCCCGACCAGTACAGCGCAGGGGAGTCCGCGCCGACGGATGCCTCGATGATGAGCGTGACCCAAACCGCGGACAAGATCGGAATCACCCGGGCCGCAGTGTACAAGGCGATCGAGGCCGGGCGACTTGAAGCCCGCCGTATCGGCAACGTCACTGTGGTCGCCCGGAGCGCCGTCCAGAAGTACTGGGAACGGCGGAAGCGCACGACGTCTTGACCGCGACGCGACCCTGACCCGGCTTCTCCTCCCTCGTGCGGCGAAACCAGGAGAGGCGCGAGGCCGCGCGAGCCGTGAAGGGGTGAAGCGTGGAAGGTACGGGAAGGTGGACGGCGGCGGAGGGGATTCTGGCCGATCGGCTGCACGCCGAAGGCGTGGACGTGCTCGCCGACGCAACATCGAGCTGCTCGCCTTCGTGGTGCGTGGTTGCGACGCTCTGGCGGTGCGAGCCGGCTCGTCGCTCAGACTGGAAGCCTGCCTGACCTGGCGCGAGTCGAGCCTGGAGACCCCCCGGCGCCGGACTGACTAGAGCCCGGGCGGCACGGGATCCAAGCGGCCCTCGATCTCGGCGTTCGGTCTGTCAACGGACCCTGTTTGGACGCCGTTCATGCTCTTGAATAAGGGATCCAGACAGACTCCCCTTGCCGATTGGTATACGTACGTATATCATCTGACGGGACGTCCCGCCCATGCACTACCAGCTCCTCAAGCATGAGAAGGTCGATCTCGCCAAGCTCTCGAAGGCGGATCTCGCGTTCCTCGTGCACCTGTCCCGGCGCGCGATTGCGGACGAGGACTACGCCGCCCTTGTCCTCGCCGTGAAGGGAAGGGGTGCATACCCTCGTCGCGGGCGACGCTGGGTGACCTCACCCCTCCAGGAGGCCGACATCTATCGCGTCGCCGAGGACATCGTGGACCGTGTCGGCATCCGGCAGGGGTTGATCGCTCCCGACGCCGACGACAGCGTCACTGCGGTCGACCAAGTCGTCGGGGTGACCGAAGCCGCTCGCCTGCTCGGCATCACGCGCGCCGCAGTTGTGAAGGCGGCGCGCGCGGGGCGGCTCAAGGGGCGGCAGATTGGCAAGGCGTGGGCGTTGCTCCGCGGCAGCGTGCAGCGCTACCGCGTTGCGCACCACCGCGTCATCGCAGGGCGCGCAGCTCGGGCACGACCTCCAGTATCGCGGGCACGGAGCGTTCCTTGAGCTGCTCTCGTCGATCAGGGGCGGTTATCATGTCCGTGAAGGCGGCTAAGAATGGCGAAGTCTCCACCTGCGCTTGTGAAACCGGCGCTGCTGAAGTGGGCGCGCGAGAGTCTGGGGCTATCCGTGGAGGCGGCCGCAAAGAAGCTGGATGTGGATGCCGACGTGATCGCGGCATGGGAGGCGGGCAGCGATCAGCCAACGGTCGGCATGCTCCGAAAAATCGCCCACATCTACAAGAGGCCGCTTGTGGTCTTCTACCTACCGGAGCCGCCCAAGGGATTCGACGCGATGCGCGACTTCCGTCGGCTACCGAGCGAAGAGCCGAGGGCAGAGCCATCGCCGGCGTTGCTGCTCGAGATCCGACGGGCAGGCGAGCGACGCGAGGTTGCCGCGGAGATCCTCGCGCTCCTCGACGAGAAGCCTCAAGTTCGCCTACCTCGCGTAGACGTGGATGCAGATCCCATCGCGGTGTCGGTGCAGATCCGGGCGCTCCTGGGGGTCTCCCTCGAGCAACAGACCACGTGGCCCGATGCCTGGGCCGCCCTGCGCGAGTGGCGGGATGCAGTCGAGGCGCTCGGCGTCCTCGTCTTTCAGATGCAGGGAGTTCCGGTGGAGGAGGCGAGAGGGTTCTCGATCTCCGATCCGCCGGTACCCGTAGTGGCGCTGAACCCGACCGATTGGCACCACCCTCGCATCTTCACGCTGATGCACGAGCTCGCGCACCTGGCCCTCGGCGCGGGCGGGCGGTGCAACCCGACGTGGGAGGACACCGGCGCCGACGAGCGGGCGCGCATTGAGGCCTTCTGCAACCGGGTGGCCGCCAACGTCCTCGTGCCGGGACCGGCGCTGCTCGCGCAGGACATCGTCGGCAACCATCGCGCCGTTAGGTGGGACGACGCGGACCTGGGATCGCTGAGCCGAGTGTTCCGGGTCAGCGAAGAGGTCGTCCTGCTCCGGCTCGTGGAACTACGAAGGGCGACGCGCGATGACTACCAGGACTGGCGACGGCGGCGCCCGCAGCGGGCCGTCGAGCCTGGTGGCGGCGGAGACTTCTACCGGAATCGCGTTGCCCGGATGGGACGCCGTTTCATCGAGCTCGTGTTCTCGGGGTTCTCCGAGGGAGTCATCTCGGCGGTAGACGCGTCCGAATACCTGGGCGTCAAGATCAAGCGGTTCGCGAAGCTCCAGGACGCCGCGTTCGGCCTAGCCGGTTCGTCGAGGTAGAGCCGCAGAATGGCAGCCATCTACTGCATCGACACCAGCGCGCTTCTCCAGGCCTATGCCGACTACCCGCAAGACGCGTTTCCCGGACTCTGGGAGCAACTCGACGCTCTCATTGGTGAGGGTCGGTTGGTCTCGAGCATCGAGGTGTTCGAGGAGTTGAAGCGGCACGAAGGCGACGCCATGCACACGTGGGCCAAGGCACGGAAGGCGGTTTTCCTGGAACTGTCGGAGGACATCCAGCGGGTCGTGCAGAGCCTTATGGTGGCGCACCCAGAGCTCGCGAAGCACCGCCTCAACGCGCACCGCGCGGATCCCTTCGTGATCGCGACGGCTAAGGTCCGAGGAGCTACGGTCGTGACCAACGAACAACGAGACGGCAGCAGTCGACGCCCGAAGATCCCCCTGGTCTGCGACGGGTTGGGAATCTCGTGCGTGCGATTCTCGGCGGTTATTCGGGTGGAGGGATGGGTCTTCCGATGCTAGGTCACCTGGTGCTCTCCGTGGGATCGACGGGAGGCTCGCCGAGTTCCTCGCGGGCATCGTGGCCCCGGTGGCCGGGACGTCAACCGGCTTGGTCGTGGCTCCTGCTTCGCCAGTTTCGCACGGGTAAGCACCTGAGAACATGCGTCGAAGACCCACGCAGGTAATGAGTCGGCTCCCTCCTACAGCCCACCCCGAGCTGCGACGCCGTCTGCTCGAGGGAACGTTCAATAGCCCCCAGGTCTTTGAGTGCAATACGGTCGTTTGGAGGCTGACGCCATCCCGCTCCGTAGAACAACTGTTAGGCGTTGACCCGAGGCCGGCCAAGGCCTCCACGAACACAAACGTCGCCGCGTTGATGAAGCTCACGGGAAGGACCACCACTTATGCGATGGCGAACCTGGACGAGAAATCGCTGGGAGGCGGACATGCGTAGGGATTACCCGCTCCTGTCGCATGACATACAGCCATCAGGAAGTGGGAGCACAGTCACCCATGACATCGTTCAGAAGCTCTGGAGCCTCTGCAACGTGCTCAAGGACGACGGGGTCACGTACCATCAGTACGTCACTGAGCTGACGTACCTCCTATTCCTGAAGATGGCGAAGGAAACGGGCACTGAGGCGCAAATTCCGAAAGGCCATCGGTGGGATGACCTCGAGAGCAGTGCACCTCCGGACCGCTTGGAGCACTACAGGCTCACGTTGAGTCACCTTGGCAGTCACGGTTCGAAGCTAGTGAAGGCCGTCTTTGCGCACGCTATCTCGTTCATTAAGAAGCCGGCAACGCTGTCGATACTGGTAAGTGAGATCGACAAGCTAGACTGGTACAGCGCGCGCCAAGAGGGTCTGGGAGACATCTACGAGGGTCTGCTGGAAAAGAATGCCAACGAAAAGAAGGCGGGCGCCGGTCAATACTTCACCCCGCGGACGCTGATCGACACCATGGTATCCGTGATGAAGCCATCGCTCGCTGACATCATTCAGGATCCAGCGGCGGGCACGGGCGGGTTTCTGATCGCCGCCAACCACTACATTCGCGAAAGGGAGAATCCGGATACCTGGACTGAAGCACAGCAGCGAAAACACCGCCGTGGGACCTTCTTTGGGATGGAGCACGTTCAGGAAACGCATCGATTAGCCCTAATGAACCTTATGCTTCACGGACTCGACGCAGCTCCCAACGGTGCGGGTGTGCAATACGGCGATGCGCTCTCCGCGGAAGGCGCCGCCCTCCCGAAGGCGACACTGATCCTAACCAACCCGCCCTTCGGGACAAAGAAGGGGGGCGGACTGCCGACTCGTAAGGACTTGAGGTTCTCCACGAGCAACAAGCAGCTCTGCTTTCTACAGCACGTCTATCGCGCGCTCTTGCCGCGCGGCCGCGCGGCGGTCGTGCTTCCCGACAACGTTCTCTTTGAGAGCGGTGTCGGGAGAGAGATTCGTGCCGACCTAATGGACAAGTGCAACCTACACACGATTCTCCGACTGCCGACGGGCATCTTCTACGCGCAAGGCGTGAAGACAAATGTGCTTTTCTTTGCGCGCGGAGAGAAGGCAAAGAATAACACTAGGGACATATGGATCTACGACTTGCGGACGAACATCGAACAGTTCGGTAAGCGCACCCTGCTCTCGCGTAAGCACTTCGAAGAGTTCGAGAGGGCCTTCGGAAAGGATCCGCTTGGGCTTCCGAGGAACCTTGCCAAGCGCAAGCCCGGTGAGAGCGGCCGCTTTCGGAAATTCACGCGGGATTGGATCGCTGCTCGCGAGGACAACTTGGACATCGTGTGGCTCAAGGACGATGTCGAGAACAACCGCAGCATGCCGACCGAGCCCGCAGCCCTCGCCCGCGAAGCCATGATGCAGTTGGAGGCGGCCGTTCATGAACTCCGAGAGATCCTCGCCGAGATCGGCGACGATGGCGAGAAGGTGGAGGCATGAGCGCGCTACCACTTGGATGGTGTTCAGTGGCCATTCAAGACATCGCTGAGGTCAGGCTTGGTCGGCAACGGTCGCCGGCACGAGCTACAGGTCCTAACATGCGTCCCTACATGAGAGCAGCTAACGTAACGTGGCACGGCATTAGCTTGGACGATGTCAAGGAGATGGACTTCACGCCCCAAGAAGTCGAGGTGTTCGGTCTACGACCAGGTGACGTGCTTGTAGGTGAGGCATCTGGCAGTAAACGCGAAGTCGGGAAGTCAGCCATGTGGCGGGGCGAGGTCCCTGGCGCATGCTTCCAAAACACGCTAATCCGCGTCCGTGTGAGCCGCGGCGCGCTTCCGGAGTACGTGCAGAAGCATCTTGCCCACGACGCCCGTCGAGGTGCGCTGGCTGCTATTGCGAAAGGGATCGGGATACACCACATCGGTGCCACCGGTCTCAAGGAGTGGAAGATATCAATTGCGCCTCTCGCCGAGCAGAGACGTATTGTCGACAAGCTCGACGCCCTGCTTGCGCGCGTGGACGCCTGCCGGCGTCGCCTAGACGGCATCGCCGGCATTCTCAAGCGCTTCCGCGATGCCGTCCTCGCCGCTGCTACCAGTGGCGACCTGACGCGGGAGTGGCGAGAGGGGCGAGGTGTCGATGCCGACGTCCAGTCCTTCGAGCTAGGGGACGCAGAGGCAATTGGGGACTTCACGTTCCCTGCTTCTTGGAGCGCGCGCCGCATGTCCGATATCGCGCAAATCACTGGAGGAGTGACCAAGGACTCTAAAAAACAAGGCGCAGATCTGCCTGAGGTTCCCTATCTCCGCGTTGCTAATGTTCAGCGCGGTTACCTAGATCTGTCGGAGGTGAAAACGATTCGAATTCCGCGCGACCGCGTCGGGGATTTACTGCTGCGCACGGGGGACATCCTCTTCAACGAAGGAGGCGACATTGATAAGCTCGGTCGAGGGTGGATCTGGAGCGCCGAGTTGCCTGTATGCGCGTTTCAGAATCACGTGTTCCGAGCTCGGCTCCTGGACCCAGCATTCGAGCCGCGTTACTTCTCATGGTACGGCAACAGTCGCGGTTACGACTACTTTCTTGCTCACGGGAAGCAGACGACAAACCTCGCCTCCATTAACAAGTCCGTGCTTTCCGCACTGCCCGTCGCTGTTCCACCGGCGGCCGAACAAGCCGAAATTGTCCGTCGCGTGAACGACCTTTTGCTGATTGCAGACCGGATGCAGCGCCATTGCGAGAGCACCGTTGCGAGAGTTGAGGCCCTTACGCCATCGACTCTTGCCAAAGCCTTCCGCGGCGAGTTGTTGCCACAGGACCCGAGGGATGAGCCGGCGTCTGAGCTGCTGGCAAGGCTCGGGACCGAACAGGCCACTGCCGAAGTCAAGCCGCGACTGAGTCGGCGAAAGACGTCAAGGGAGCGAACGACCATGAAGACCTCCGAAAGAGATGCCTTGAAGGCAGCGATCCTGAGGTTGAAGACAGAGAGGTTCTCATTAGACGAACTCAGAACGGAAGTAGTCGGGGACTACGAATCCCTGAAGGTAGCACTTTTCGGGTTGTTAGAGGAGCCGACGCCCGTCGTCCGGCAAGTCTTCAATAAGAAAACCAAGTTCATGCAGCTCCAACGCGTCCGGCCGTGAAGCTTACACGAGTCCACATAGTCAAGGCGGCGACCTGCGGGGGCCTGCTGGACGGGCTCGACGTAGCTTGTAGGGGAACCCAGACCGGTCCAGAGGAGTTCGACCCGCTTTGCCTCGTGGGACCCAACGGCGCGGGCAAGTCGCAGTTCCTGCAGGTTCTCGCGGAGGTGTTTCAGGCAGTCTTCCACACCTGTGTTAGGGAGGAGGAGCGAGCGAAAGGGAACGAGGACCTTCAGTTTGAGGTCGAGTACGTCATTAGCCCGACGCCTTCTCGCGCACCCGTCGTCGTTCGCCTCTCCCGCCTGGCCGAAGGCAAGCGGCGTCCCGCAGTGAAGATTGAGCGCAGGCAGGGTAGCGAGTGGCTACCTTGCCCCATGAACAAGCCGACAACCCGGGAACTCCTTCCGAGTCGGCTTATCGGTTACACGTCCGGCGACAACGAGACCTTGAGCCTGCCGTTCCTCGTCAGCCGGAGTGGGTACGCCGACGCTGTCGGGAAACAGGCCTTGGCCCGCGATCATAGGGCGACGAAGCCTATCCCTGATACGCGCCTGATGCTGGTCGATTACGGCACCCACCTGGAGGTGCTCGCTGCCAACCTCATTCTCGGGTCGGTAGAAGAGCGCAACACCCTCCTTCGGGATGCCAAGCTCAAGGACATCCACTCGCTTCGATGCGTTATTCAGCTGGCCCATCGTGCCGTGCCGAAAATCGCGGTGCAAAGGACGTCCAGCAGGAAGCGCAAGGGTGTGCAGCTAACCGACGAGTTGGAGGGGTACATCGACTGCCTTGCGCGGTGCTCGACGTGCCACTCTTACGATGAGAAGTCCGAGACATACATCTTTGACTTTCTGGTCACCGACGAGACGCGTACTGCATTTCGCTGCTTTTGGAAGACATCACTTGAGCTGTACTCTGCCCTACACAAGCTATCAATGCTGAACGACCTCGCTATCCCAAGGGTAACTCGGGAACGGTTGATGCGAGACATCGAGACCAGACGTTTTGCATCGCGGCTCCCTGAGCCTCAGGACGAAGATCGCGTCTTTCGGTTCGAGCAGGTTCGCTTCGTGCCAATCACGGGCAGCGGCGTCGTAGACTACGTGTCACTGTCGGATGGCGAGCATCAGCTCGCGCAGATTCTCGGAACGATGTGCATGGTGTCGTTCCCCAATGTGCTCTTCCTGCTGGACGAACCAGAGTCACACTTTAACCCGCAGTGGCGGGTGAAGTTTATCAGCCGGCTCAAGGACCTGGCCACCGCGAACGGCGAGCGCGGCAAGCCGGGCGCTGCATCTGCAAAGCAGGAGTGCTTGCTCACGACCCACTCGCCATTTGTTCCATCGGACATGGCACGAGAAAAGGTCCTCATCTTCAAGAAGAGTGAGGGCGGCGTTCATGTTCGCCGCCCTAGTGTCGAGACGTTCGGCGCAACGTTCGATGCAATCCTCGAGGAGTGCTTTGACGTCCGGCCGCCGATGTCGGAAGGTCCGCGGCGGGAGATTGCCGAACTCATGAAGAGCGAAGACACCGCGGCGATTCGGGCGGGGATCGCGCGGCTTGGCGACTCTGTCGAGAAGGTGTTCTTGATGGACCGACTTCGGCAGCTGTCCCGACGGGGGGACGTCTAGCCTTGCTGTTTGGCTACCCGGTCGAAGCCACCCATAACAATTGGCTGCACGAGTGCTTGTGCGAAGCGGTCCGTAACGTCCATGCTGCGGCAGACGCGGGGAAACGATATCCGTCGTGGCCAAGGATACTGCCGAAGGCAAAGAGAGTGAAGTTGAAGCCACGGACGGGTCTCCGCGACCGAATGAGGGCGTACGATCTCGCGATTCGAAAACTCGCGAAGATCGAGCGAGACATTGTTCTCCAGACCGTCGACGCGGAAAACCGCATCTCGGACCTTCTTGCAGGGGTGCGCGACTGCCTGAGGACTGATGGGTTGCCGGAGGGAGTGCGCGCACCCGCCGAGGCTCTCTTCGGCTTTGCGTTCGAGCTGCTTGCTGAGTTTGACGTGCGCGACCAGCAATACGCTGCCATCTACGCTGCTTGCCCGGAACACATGTGCCCGTTTTGCGGCACGGAATACTTCGACGCGCCCGGCGCGGCGCGCGAAGCGCTGGATCATTACCTAGTGCGAAGTCGGTACCCGTTCGCTGCCGCGAATCTACTTAACCTCGTGCCTATGGGGCACAAATGCAATTCGAGCTACAAGCTTTCAAGCGACTTGTTGCGGCGCTCCGATGGCGCACGCCGGGTGGCGTTCGACCCGTACAACCACACCCGTATCAGCGTGTCATTGGACGACAGCGATCCGTTCGACGGCAAGACCCCAAACACCCCGAACTGGACCATCCGATTCGAGCCTGATAGTCGCGCAGTGGAGACGTGGGATGAGGTCTTCTCGGTCAAGGAACGTTACCGCCGTGATCATCTTGACCCGTCGTTTGCGGGTTGGCTTGGGCTGTTTCAGAAGTGGGCGCGAGTAATGGGGTTGCAGAACGAGTCAGGTGATGAGGCGCTCGTGGGGGTGCTTCGGCGATACGAGGAGTTGTGGAGCGAGAGCGGGATGCAGGATCGAGCGTTCCTTAAGGCTGCGGTATTTCGCCTGCTCCGACGTCAGTGCGAAGGCGGCCATCAACGATTGATCACGCAGATCCGGAGCCTGGTGGCGCCGGTGGCGGCGCCGTTGCCCATAGAGGCCTCGGTGTCCGATGGCCCAGCCGGATAACCTCATGAGCTGACTCGTAGGGATGTGCGCCGTGTGCCACTAGCTACTGCCTGTTGCAGAAAGCGACCTGGGTCTCGACGAGCGAAGGCCGTCTGAAGGACGCTGAAGCGGACTCGCCTGCTCCTTGACGAACGAAGCATAATCGATACAATCGGTTATGCTATCCGATGTCGTTCGGCAGTCCAATCTGTTTGTCGTCGTTTCGCTCCGGCGCGACTCCTCGCTCCACAAGGACGACCTGCTTGGTGGCGTCGATGAGCTGCTCGACGACCATGAGCTCGTCAGGCTTGTTCAGGAGCGGCTGGCCAGTCGGTGTCCCAACTCGCGCCGGCGAGGGCGACCCGCGATGGCGGCGGACCGTGTGCTGCGGTCCTTCGTCCTGAAGCACATCAAGAGCTGGTCGTTCAGGGAGCTGGCGAAGGAGATCGCGAGCAGCTTGATCTACCGGCGATTCACGCGGTTCGACGAAGACCAGATCCCGGATCCCTCGACGTTCTGCCGCATCTTCGCCCTCCTCGACGAAGCGGTGACGAAGGCAATCCACCGGCGGGTTCTGCAGATCGCGGGCGCCAAGGGCGTCGACCTGAGCAAGAAGCTTCGAACCGACACGACGGTCGTGGAGACGAACATCCACTACCCGACCGACTCCTCGCCCTCGACGACAGCATGCGGGTTGTTACGCGTCTCATGTTGAGCATCCGAACGAAGCACCCTCGGCTCGTGGGGAGGGTCGTGGACCATCGACGCGCGGTAGGACGACGGGTTGGAGCTATCCGGTACGCAAGCCGCATTCGAGACAAGAGACGGGGCGAGGCCAAGCGGCGCAAGGCATACGAGCGACTCCTGCGGATCGCGCGGCGTCGCCTTCATCAGGCTCGTCAACTGCTAAAGCGGCTTCGTACCGCCCGACGGGTCGAGGACGTGCGCCACCAGCGGTCCAAGCTGGAGCACTACGTCGCGTTGATGGCGCAAGTCGTCGAGCAAGCGCGGGCGCGAGTCATCGACGGCAACACGAAGGTCAAGGGGAAGGTCCTCAGCATCTTCGAACCGCACACCCAGGTCGTTCGGAAAGGCAAGCTCCGCAAGCCGAACGAGTTTGGCCGCCTCATCCGGCTCGATGGAGTAGAGCATGGTCTGATCGGCGGCTACGACATCCTCAAGGGCAAGCTCGCCGACAGCGCCGCATGGGAACCCGCGTTGACGAACCACATCGAGATCTTTCGGCGTGCTCCGAGGCTTGCGACGGGGGACGCGGGCTTCCACTCCAAGAGGAACGAAGACCTGGCCAAGGCGCTCGGCGTCCGACACGTAGTCATTCGCAAGCCTGGCCGGCTGAGCGAAGATCGTCGGAACCTTCAGAAGAAGCGGTGGTTTCGAAACGGGATGAAGTGGCGAACCGGCATCGAAGCGCAGATCGGGATCCTCAAGCACCTGCTCGGCATGGACCGCGCCGTCTACAAGCGCGAGACCGGATTCCATCGCCACGTGGCGGGGTGCGTCATCGCCAACAACCTCGTCGCCTTGGCCCGGACCCTGACCCGTCGCGAGCTCGCCCATGCGTCCTGACCCTCGGAAGAAGCTCCTTGCCGAGATCGCCACGCTTGCACAGCGCGCTGTCTTCGGCACGATCTCAGAGACCTACCGCACCTGCGGCAACGCTGGCTGCCGTTGTCACAGCTCCGGGCCGAAGCACGGGCCCCACATGTACGTCAGCTACCGCAGTGCGGAAGGGAAGACCGCGGGCTACTACGTTCCCGCGGCAGCCCAGCAAGACGTTCGCGACGGCGTCCAGGCGTGGCAGGAACTCCAGCGACGCCTTCGAGACGTCGCCGAAGCAAACCGTGAACGAGTCCTCGCCGAGGCCCGCGCGGCCCGTACCCCCGTGCCTGCCGGGAAAAAGCTTCAGCGGGGCTGAGGCTCCTTCTGCAACAGGCAGTAGCTAGTGCCTGGTTGTGGGCCTCCAGGGCAGGCCCGCCGGCACTCGATGAGGGTCGTCGTGTCCCTCCGAGAATCGTGTGGAACTGCGGCCGATGGTTCCATGGGATGGCGGACTTGGGGAGGTCGCCGAGGGTGTATGGCGGGAAGTGAGCGTGGTTACGGACGCGGGTGGAGGTCCGCGTGAGGTGGTGGCGGCAAGGGGTCACGCTAGAGGGGTCCGAGCCTACGGCAGAGCGCAGGGGTCACGCTCGATGGCCATGGGAGAACGGCGTGCTTCTCGAGAACGGCGGCTGGATCCGCATCCTCGGTCGGGTCATCCGCGCCGCCCGTGGTTGCCTCGGGGCTAGCACGCTAAGACGACCTGGCATGATCGCGTCTCACCGCCGGGGTGGCTGCTGGTGGCCGCCGACGTCGTGGGGGGTTCTTTGCCATCGATGGCGGCGCGCTCGGGTCGCGGCCGGGGAACGTCAACTACTTCGCGCCGGGTCGACTCGAGTGGGAGGACATGGAGAGGGGCTACACGGACTTCCTGAACTTCGTCCTGACCGGCGACCTGGGGAAGTTCTACGAGGGCATGCGGTGGCCCGGCTGGCGCGAGGAGATCGCGGGATGAACGGCGACGAGGTGGTCGGCATCTACCCGCCGCTCTGGACAAAGGGCCCGGAGATCGGAGAGCGCCACCGTGGTGTGGTGCCCGTCCTCGATGCCTACGAGCTTCAGCTCGACTTCCGCCGCCAGCTCAGTTCCTAGCCTCGGGAGGGCGCTCGAAAGGGCCGAGTTGTATGTGGTCGCATAGCCGTTTTCTGCGAGCGCATACACCGGCGCCCCTGCGGCCGGATCGGCGAGGAGCATCGGGTGGAGGGACCGGAACTCGCCGGCGTCGTGCCCCGCCTGACGCGCGTGAGCAGTCAAGTCCCCTGGACTCTGGACTGTCAAGTCAAGGATTCTTGACTGTTTTCGGGCTCGGCAGGCGAGCGACACCGCCTCACCGTCGCGGGCCGCAACCGACTCGTCGCTCTCGTGATGGTCGCCGGTTCGCGCATGACCGCGTGCGCGAACGCGGCCCTGGCACGCACGTTGCTCTTTGCACCGGGGTTCCTCGCCCGGCGCACGAGCGAGAAGCTGGAAGAAGGACAGGCCGTCGCATCTTCACCAGGTGGCGCGACGGGCGGCGGTGAAACGAGATTGGCTCCGCAGGTGGGCGGAGCGGATGTGGGTCCCACGGGAGGAGCGGCGGCCCACGGGGGTGAGCGCGGAAGCGCCGGTGTGCGTTGAGGTTCTCCGGGCGTGTGACCGCTGACTACTGCCGCGCTTCGCGCGGCGACTTACCAGTGAGAGCACACAAACAACAAACAAGAAGAGGGAGGAACGGAACGTGTCGCGCCGGCGCACAAACCTGCCGGCGAGAAAGGCGGTGCAAGTGATCGTTCGGCTGGCAACTTCGAGGGCGAGTGTTCCCGCCAAGGGGAACGTCGATGTGGGGATCGAGATCGTCGGGGCGAGCGACGTTGGCGCGGTGGAGCTGGTGGTCGTGTACCCGGAGGGCCTGCTCGCGTTCGAGAACGCGACGGTGGGTCCGTTCCTGGCCGAGGGCGGAGCACCTGCGTACCTCGGGAGCGACTCGCGGTACACGGGGCACGGGCAGGTCGGGCTCGTGCTGGAGCGGCACGAGGCGGAGGAGGGCGCGTCGGGAAGCGGTCGCCTTACCGGCGTCCGGTTCCGGGCCGTGGGGTCGGGCGTCGCGCGCATCGGCCTAGAGCAGGGAGTCGCGAGGAGGTTCGG
Organism: Acidobacteriota bacterium; assembly: GCA_046331505.1. GTDB lineage: Bacteria > Acidobacteriota > Vicinamibacteria > JAXLQT01 > JAXLQT01 > JAXLQT01. The sequence continues at coordinate 262,863 of JAXLQT010000001.1, read as the reverse complement.
GTCGGCGGTGGAGATCCCGTGCGACTGGGAGGGCACGCAGGTGCTCGTGAAGGAACGGCTGCGGCGGGCGGGGAACCTGGAGCCGAGTCCGCGAGACATCCAGATTCTCTGCTGGGCGCACGAGATGAAGCACCTGACGTACGAGCAGGTCATGGCGTTCTTCCATCGGCCCTCGGTCGTCGACGCCACACCGTGGTACGGACAGAAGCGGCTGGAGAAGCTGGTGGCGACGAAGGCGCTCCGTCGCATGATCGTCTTCGGCCAGGAGAGGAAGGCACTCGTGCTCGGGAACCGTGGGCTCGACCTCTTGAAGGTCCGAGGCCTCGACCGCGATCTGGCGCTCTACCGGGCGGAACACGGGACGCCATCGCCTGCGGGTGGCACGTTTGGCCACGATGCGACGCTCGTCGAGCTCCGACGGATCCTGGAGATCGACCTGGGGCTCGTGGTGGAGTGGCTGAGCGAGCGGGTCGTGCGGCACAAGGAGCGGGCGCAGGGAGGGCCCGACGCGATCGTTGCCTTGAGGCACATGGAGTCGGGAGCGGTCGCGAAGGTGGCGATCGAGCTCGAGCTCTCGCGAAAGCTCAAGGCGCGGTACGCGAAGCTGCTCGAGCGGTACGCGATGCGCCGCGACCTCGACGCGGTCCTTTACCTGGCAGGGAGCCCGGCCATCGCGGCGGTGGTTCAGAAGACGAGACCGTGGCGCCTCTCGGCGTCGAGGGGGCCGCGGATCCACGTGGCGCTCCTGGGCGACGTGATGGCCCATGGCGTCGCCGCGGTGACGCGCACCGCGGCGCCCGAGACGGACGGCTGGCGGCTCGGGGACCTGGCGCAGGGAGGGCGCCTGGCGCTTGCATCCTGATCTGAGGTTCACTCGGGATGGGAGCGACCTGCCGCGGCTGCTGCGTCCGGAGGAGGTGGGGTCCCTCCTCCGGACGACGCGGAAGGCGGTCTACGGGCTCGTGGAGCGCGGCGCGATCCCTGGCGTGCGGCGCGTCGGGCGGCGCGTGCTCTTCGTGCGCGACGAGGTGCTGCGCTGGCTCGACCTGGAGGGCACGGCGCCGTTGCCGGCGCCGAAGGAGCCCCGGGGCACCGTGCTACGCTTCCGGCACGAAGTCCGAGCGCCATCGCCGGAGGAGGACGAGCGATGAGCGTGACGTTGCGACGGTTCAGGAGAGGCGGCTGGGAAGTGGACATCCGGCTGGTGTGGCCCGACGGGCGGAAGATGCGGGTGCGGAAGAAGGCACCGGTGTCGTCGCACGGGTCCGCGCTGCGCTGGGGCCAGGCCAAGGAGCAGGAGCTGTTCTCCCGCGGCCTGGAGAAGCCTCGGAGGGAGGCGCCCACGCTTCACGAGTTCGCGCCGCGGTTCATTGAAGTCTACGCGCGCGCGAACAGGCAGAAGCCGAGCGGGGTGGCGGCGAAGGAGATGATCCTCCGCGTCCATCTCCTCCCGGCGATTGGAGGGAAGAAGCTCGATGCGATCGGGAACGAGGACGTGCAGCGGTTGAAGCGCCAGCTCGAGAAGAAGGCGCCGAAGACGGCGAACAACGTCCTCACGGTGCTGGGGCGGTTGCTGCGGGTGGCGGTGGAGTGGGAGGTCATCGAGAAGATGCCTTGCTCGATCCGCTTGCTGCCGGTCCCGCCGCGGCAGGCGGCGTTCCACGACTTCGAGGCGTTCGAGCGGCTGGTGACGGCCGCGCGGCGCCTCGATCCGCAGGGGCACCTCGTGGTGCTCCTCGGCGGGGAAGCTGGCCTGCGCTGCGGCGAGATGCGCGCTCTCGAGTGGCGGGACGTGGATCTCGAGAAGCGGCAGCTCAAGGTGGAGCGGTCGGACTGGCTCGGCGTCGTGGGGTCGCCCAAGGGCGGGCGGCTCCGCTACGTGCCGATGACCAGCCGGCTGGAGGCGGCGCTGCGGGCGCACCGCCATCTTCGAGGGGCGCGGGTCCTCTGCATGACGGACGGCTCGCCGCTCACGGAGAAGATGGTGCGGCTGGTCGTGGAGAGGGCGGCGCGGGTGGCGAACGTGGGCAACTCGACGGTCCACGTGCTGCGTCACTCGTTCTGCTCTCACCTGGCGATGAGAGGGGCTCCGGTCGGCGCCATCAAGGAGCTGGCGGGGCACGCGGACATCTCGACGACCCAGCGCTACATGCACCTGTCTCCGGCGGCGATCGAGGGTGCGATCCGTCTGCTGGATCGCCCCGAGGGCGTCTCACCGCGTGGAGACATTGTGGAGACGGCCCCTGGCGGCTCACGCAACCCGAGCGGAGCCAGCGACATAAGTGGTGGACGACAAGGGATTCGAACTCTCGACATCATCGGCGGGCGGGCGGCGTGAGCCGTCGTCCGGCGAGGGCCGGGAAGTCCCTGTAGATCCGAGTATTCCAAGCAAAAACAAGGAGATGAGCAGCGGCTCGCACACGCGTTCCTCCTTCGTCTTCCACCACCTGACCAGTCCTCCCGAGTCTCCCTGGATCCACCCGAATCCACCAGGTTCGGGCGGCAGGCGGGCGGCGCTTTCTCGGTCCAGTTGGGAGCAGAACGAGTGCGCGGCCTCTGGTTCGCCGCGCTGGGAGTGGGTGAAGGCGCGGCGGATGCGCGCCAGCGAAGTGCGCCTCCCTTCCGGGCAGGCGGTCGCGTGGCGCAAGCTGCGCGCGCGCCTCCATGCCGCCAGGCGGCTCGGAGGGCTGGTCAACCCGGCAAGCCCGGCGGCGAGGATCATCGAGTCCAAGCTGTCGGCCAACCCCTTGCGCGTTCGTCATGCCGCCATGGCCGCACCGGCGCCTGCGAGAGTGCTGGTGATGGCGTAGGCGGCTCGTTCTTCACCGCTGCGGTGTCCCGCAGCGTCCCTTACCTACCTTCCCGTTCGCCCGCGAGAACGCTCAGCGCGGCCCGAAGTAGATGATGGTCATGCCGAGCAAGCAGGTGGCTCCCCCGATGAGATCCCATCGGTCTGGTTGCTGCCGCTCGACGACCAGGAGCCACAGGAGAGCCGTCGCGACGTACACGCCACCGTATGCCGCGTAGGTCCTGCCGGCCGCGGCAGGGTGAAACGAGAGGAGCCACGCGAATGCGGCGAGGCTCATCGCGGCGGGGAGCATCAGCCATGCGGAGGCTCCTCGGCGCATCCAGAGGTAGGTCAGGTAGCAACCGAGGATCTCCGCCACGGCGGTGACCACGAAGAGCAACAGCACCTTCAGTCCGTTCATTGCCACCTCGCGCAAGCCCCCCGGATGCCTCAGTGGCAGTGCTCGAAGGAGATCCGTCCCTTGAGCTTCTGGCCGGAGGGCGAAAGGCAGTCGATCTCGACGAAGCCGCTCACGTCCGCGACGTGGTTGACGCGCCAGCCCGTGCGCTGGATGTCGCCGACGAGGCCCGGACAATCGGAAGGGCGGAGCACGGCGTGGCGGGCGCCCGTCGCCGGATCGATGAACGCGACGGAGACGCCTTCGAGGGGATCGCCGACGACGCGAACGATGAGCGTGGGCGAGAGCAGGTCTACGCCGCGGAAGTTCGCGCGGTCGCCCGAGAGGCACTCGACCGGCGAGAACGGCTGGTCCCCGTCGGTGCCCCAGGGAACGGTGATCTCTCCGGACGCGGCTGGCTTCACTCCCGTCATCGACTCCAGTCGTGCCATCGAGCATGCGGGCAGGAGGACACCCATCATCAGGAGACCGCAAGTGAGGGTTGCCCGGCGGCGCCTCACTTGAGCGGCTCCTTGGCGGAGCCGGGCCCGGGCGTGGGGTTCTGGGGCGCAGGGCTCGGGGACGGGGCTCGCCCGGAGTCGTCGAGAGCGGCCTTCACGGCATCGCGAAGGGCCGCGGGGTTGTACTTGATGCCGACCGGGACCTCGAGCTGGTGCGACCAGTAGCTCGGAGCCGGAGGGTCCTCGCCGGTCCACGTCGCGCCGCGAGGGATCACGATGAAGATGTCCCACGCGAGCTGGCCCTTCGGCAACCGGAGCTTGGGGCTCCAGAGCTTCGCCTGGACGTTGCCGCCATCCCACAGGTGGACCATGCGCGGATCCTCGAAGACAGTGGCGTTCATGCCTGCCGCATCTCGATTGTCCTTTTCCAGGATCGGCTGCCAGACGACCAGCACCTTCAGGTCGGCTGCGGGTAGCGTGCCCAGCACCTCGGTCATGATCTCGGAGACCCCCCGAGTGCAATGTGATCAGGTGGGTGAGCCCAGGAACAGGAGTCTCACGGACTCCTTCGATTCGTTGATCATGGACTTGAGCGGCTCGTTCCCCGCCATCACCAGGAGGTCGCCGGCCTCCGCGCGACTGCTGGCTACGGCGATGAGGAAGAGGCCGCTCGAGAGGACTCGTCGGATGTTGGAGTGTGGCATGTCCGCTGTCATCCTTTTCTCGGTGTGATGTCGCTCGTCGGCAGGGCAGGGGGCGCTTCCCCGAGGAGTCGCAGCCCGTTGAAGATGACGAGCAGCGAGGCGCCCATGTCGGCGGCGATGGCGTGCCAGAGAGACGCCCGGCCCGTGACGGCCAGGACCACGAAGACCGCCTTGACGGCGATCGAGAACGCGATGTTCTGGCGGATGGTCCGGAGCGTCCGCCGCGAGTGCGCGATGAGCCAGGGGAGCCGCGTCAGGTCGTCCGACATGAGGGCGACGTCCGCCGTCTCGATCGCCGCGTCGCTGCCCGCCGCGCCCATTGCGATGCCGAGGGTCGCGCTCGCCAGAGCGGGCGCGTCGTTGATCCCGTCCCCGACCATCCCGACGCGGCCGTAGCGCTTGACGAGCTCCTCGACGCTCGCCACCTTGTCGGCGGGGAGGAGGTCGGCGCGAACCTCGTCCACGCCCGTCGCCGCGGCGATCTTGCGGGCGGTGGCCTCGTTGTCGCCGGTGAGCATGACCACATGGCTCAGCCCGAGAGCGCGGAGGGCGGTGACGACCCGCCTCGCCTCCGGGCGTACGGCATCGGCGATGGCGATCAGGCCGCACACGTGCTGGGCGTCGCCGACGATCACGACCGTGCGTCCGGCCTGGGACATCCGCTCGAGCTGGTCGTGCACGGAGGCTTCCTCCTGCCCCCTCTCTTCGAGATAGCGGTGGGACCCGAGCCAGTAGGGCTTGCCGTCCACCGTCGCCGTGGCACCCTTGCCAGGGATCGTCTGGAAGCTCTCCACGTTCCGCGGCTCGACTCCACGTCGCGCCGCGTAGCGGGCGATGGCATGAGCCAGAGGGTGGTCGCTGTGGGCCTCCATGGCGGCTACCACGCCGAGGACTTCCGTCTCCGTGTGCTCCCCCAGGGAGACGAGCTCGACGACGTCGGGCCGTCCCTCCGTCAGGGTTCCTGTCTTGTCGAGCGCCAGGACCGCGAGGGTCGCGGGAGCCTCGATGTACGCGCCGCCCTTGACCAGGACGCCGTGCTTGGCCGCGGCGGCCAGCGCCGCGACGACGCTGACCGGCGTCGATATCACGAGCGCGCAGGGACAGCCGATCACTAGGAGCACGAGGGCGCGATAGAGCCAGGACTGCCAGGATCCACCCAGGAGGGACGGCGCCAGGACCAGGGTGGCGGCGGCCGTGACGAGGATCGCCGGCGTGTAGATGCGCGCGAACCCGTCGACCCATTGCTGTGCCGGCGCCCGGCGCGACTGCGCCTCCTCCACGAGCCGCACGATGTGCGCGAGGGTCGTGTCGGATGCCGCCTTGGTCGCCTCGACCTCGAGCGCGCCGTCGCCGTTGATGGTGCCCGCGAATGCCGGGTCTCCGGACTTCTTCGGGACCGGCATGCTCTCCCCGGTGCTGGGAGCCTGGTTCACGTGGCTCGAGCCCTTGACGACCGTCCCGTCGAGGGGGAACCTCTCGCCCGGCCGGATGAGGATGAGGGATCCCACGGGCACCGTCGCGGCGGGGACCTCGAGGAAGCTCCCGTCCGGCTGGCGGACCCTGGCCGTCGTGGGGGCCACTTCGAGGAGCGCCTCGACGGCGTGCCGCGCGCGCCCGACGCTCCAGGCTTCGAGCTCGAGGGCCAGCGCGAACAGGAACGCCACCGTGGCCGCCTCGAACCACTCGCCGATGCCGATGGCGCCAGCGATGGCGATCGTCATGAGGAGGTTCATGTCCGGGCGCAGCCGTCGAGCCGCACTCAGGGCCTTGGGGAGCACGAGCCACGTCCCGCATGCCACGGCCGCGGCATAGGCGATGGCGGCGGCGAGTGGCACGGCATGGCGCGCGCCGGTGCCCTCGGATCCGAGCGCCTCGAGCAGGCTGCCGGACATCAGGGCATGGAGCAGGAAGCCCCCGAGGGTGAGCGCTCCGCTGGCCGGCGCCGCCCAGCGCCCTCGTCTGTCCCCACGCTCCGGAGAGTCGGTGCGCCAGGGGACCGCGCGCATTCCGGTCCGGGCGACCGCTTCGACGATCGCCTGAGGGGAGAGCGCCTCGCCCGTGACGATCATCTTCCCCTTGAGGACGTCGAAGGCGAGGTTCTGTTCGCCGCCGGCGAGGTCCGCCAGCTCTGCCTTGAGCGTGGCGATCTCGTCGGCGCAGTCCATCCCGTGGATACGGAACTCGAGCCTCGCGTCGTGCGTCATGGCCTCGTCACAAGCATGGTCGGATCCGCCGCTTCCCGCGTTCGCCCGTGCAGAGTTTCACGGCGCCCCCGGCTTGTCGAACGCCAGGTCCTGGCCGGCGGCGAGGTCCAGGTCGGCGAGCGCGCGGCCCACCGCCGCCTGCGCCTCGACGAGCGCCCGGCGGACGGCCAGGCTGCGGTCCTTCTGCACGAGGTAGTCCGCCAGCGAGATCTGCCCGCTCTCGTACGCCTTCCTGAGGAGCTTGAGGTTGCCCTCGACGCGGGGCGCCAGCTCCTCGAAGATCCTCACCGTCGTGTCCGCCTCCGCCGCGGCGGCGAGCGCTGACTGGAGCTCGGCGGCGGCGTCCACGGTGGCGACCTCGAGGGCGGCCTTCCGCCCCTCGAGCTCGGCCTGGCGCGCGGCGATCTCGGCGCGGACGTGACCCGTCACGGGCAGACGGATGCCGACGCTCACGCCGGCGAGCACGTCCTCGTCGGTGACAAGGTCGATGCCCGACACGACGCTCGGGTCGCCCCGGAAGTCGTCGCCGGCGAGGACGCCGCGCTCGCGTGTGACGAAGAGCGAGACCTCGGGGTCCGGTATGTAGCCGCGACGCGCCAGGTCACGCTGGCCCTCGGCGGCGCGCACCTCCGCGGACCGCGCCTTCAGGTCCAGGCGGGACGACGCCGCCTCGCGCAGGAGCTGGCCTTCGTCGAGGCCGGCCGGAAGATGGGGAGGCTCCCCCTCGACGGACAGCTTCTCCCCCGGCCCTCCCATGAGCCGGCCCAGGGCGACCTCGGCACGACGTCGTTGCATCTCCGCAGCGTGGGCGCCTGCCTTCGCGGCCTCGAGTTCGGTGAGCGCGAGGTCCCTCTCCAGCACGGAGATGTCGCCCGTCTTGAGCCGCGCGTCCGCGGCGCTCGTGAGGTCCTCGTTGAGCTTCAGCGTCTCCGCGGCCAGCTCCAGGCCACGCTGCGCCGCGAGGAGATCGAAGAAGGCGGCGCGCACGTCCCTCACGAGCCGCCGGCGAGCATGATCGTAGGCGGCTTCAGCGGCCTGGAGCGACGCTTCGGCTGCGGCGACGCGTGGAGAGCGCTTTCCCAGCGAGAGCTCCTGGCTGAGCCTCACGCCGCTCGCTTTCTCGCCGCTGCCCTGGAAGGGGCCGTCGGTCTCGTGCTCGATCTCGAGCGTCGGGTCCGACGGCACCAGGATGCGCGATCGCTTCAGCTCGGCGCGGGCGGATTCCACCAGGGCGGCCTGCTCCCTGAGGGCAGGGTTCTTGTCCTGCGCCCTTGCGACCGCCTCGTCCAGACGGAGCCCGGCGGCGGCCGCGTGGATCGAGAGGAGCCAAACCAGGAGGGCCGTTGTCGATCGTGCCATGTCCATCTCCTATCTGCTTTCCGCCTGCGCGCTCGTCCTACCCTTGGGTCGGGCGAGGGCTCTCCGGAGGGCGTCGTGGGCCGCCGGCGAGCTCCAGTCCCGCGCGCCGCTGATGCGCGCGCACACGGCCCCGTCGCGCCCGATGAGATAGCTGTCGGGAAGCTGCCCGATGCCCCAGGCACGATGACCCTGTCCCGCCAACTTCACGACCTCGTCCGGCGGCCTGCCGTCGAAGAAGAGGCCGATGGCGTCCCAGCGCTCGTCCAGGCTCGCAGCCACGAGCTCCAGGCCCAGCTCGTTCTTGAGGCTCCTCGAGACCCGTAGGATGGCTGGCATCTCCTGCCGGCAGGGAGGGCACCACGTGGCCCAGAAGTGGACGAGCACGGGTCTTCCCTTGAGCGCCGTCAGTCGAATCGTCGATCCATCGGCTCGCGCCAGCTCGAGATCGGCCGTCGGCGCGGCGTCCATGATCTCGATGGCGAAGGTCGCCGCGGGAACGCGCTTGCCGCGCTCCACCCGGAGGTAGAGAGCGATCGCGAGCCCCTGGAGGGCGGCGACCGCGGCGACGACCATGATCATCGTGCGTCGGGGCCCGCGCATCAGTCGCCCGCGCCGGCGCCGGCCGCGACCGGCTCCGCCCGCAGGACCTCCGTTGTTTCCGGCACCGAGCTTCTGCGCCGGGTGCCGAGCCCGTACAGCGCCGGCAGCACGAGGAGCGTGAGGAACGTCGAGGAAGCCACGCCGCCGATGACGACGGTCGAGAGGGGACGCTGGACCTCCGCGCCGATCCCGGTGCTGAGCGCCATGGGGACGAACCCCAGGCTCGCCACGAGAGCCGTCATCATGACGGGCCGCAGGCGCATCAGCGCCGAGGACTCGATGGCCTCCCGCAGCGGCAGCCCCCGGTGATGAAGCCGCCGGATCGTGGACACGAGCACCATGGCGTTGAGCCCGGCCACGCCCGAGAGCGCCACGAACCCCACGCCCGCCGAGATGCTGAAGGGGATGCCCCGCAGCCACAGCGCGAGCACGCCGCCGATGGCCGCCAGCGGCACCGCCGCGAACACGCGCAGCGCGTCGAGGACGCGGCCGTACGTCAGGTAGAGGAGCACGAAGATGAGGCCCAGCGCCATGGGGACGACCAGCATGAGGCGGTGGCGCGCCCTCTCCAGGTGCTCGAACTGTCCGCCGAATCTCACGTAGTAGCCCGCCGGCAGGTCCACGTCGCGGTCGATCGCCGCCTGCGCCTCCGCCACGTAGCTGCCCACGTCCCTGCCCCGGACGTTGGCCTGGACGACGACGCGCCTCTTGGCCCACTCCCGGTTGATGGTGGACGGACTCTCGACCGTGTTGATGCGGGCGAGCTGCGCCAGGGGCACGCGGTCACCTCCGGAGGTCGTCACGAGGATGCGTCCGACGGACTCGGGGTCCTGGCGATAGGCCTCGTCGAGGCGGACCGCGATGGGGAACCGCCGCGCGCCGTCCTGCAGCTCGCCGACCTCGCGACCGCCCAGCGCCTCGATCACGTCGAGCACCTCGCTGACGGGGATCCCGAGACGGGCGATGGCGTCCCGGTTCGCCTCCACCTGGACGAGCGGCTGCCCGGTGAGCTGCTCCGTCACGACGTCTGCCGCGCCGGGGACGGCCTTGAGCACCCGCTCGATGTCGCGCGCCTTGTCCTTCAGGACGGCGAAGTCGTCCCCGAAGAGCTTGACGCCCACGTCGGCCCGGATCCCCGCGACCATCTCGTTGACCCGCATCTCGATGGGCTGCGTGAAGACCATGCGCATGCCGGGCATCTGGTCGAGGATCTTCTCCATCTCCACGACCAGGGCCTCCTGGGTGCGCGCCCGCTTCCACTGCGAGCGCTCCTTCAGGGTGATGAAGACGTCCGACAGCTCGACGCCCATCGGGTCGGTGGCGACCTCCGCGGTGCCGGTACGCGTCCAGACACGCTCGATCTCGTCCGGGAAGCTCTCGAGCAGCGCCCGCTCGACCTGCATGCCATAGCGCGCCGACTCATCCAGGTCGACGCTGGCCAGCCTGATCGTGTTCACGACGATGGCGCCCTCCTTCAGGCGGGGGACGAACTCCGAGCCGAGCCGCGTCGCGAGGAACGCTCCGTTCGCGAGAGCCAGCACCGCTATGCCGATCACCAGCAGGGGGCGATCGAGGGCGAACCGGAGCACCGGACGGTAGATGCTGCGGATCCCGCGCACGATGAGGTTGTCACCCTCCTTGATGTGGCGCGGCAGGAAGAGGCTCGCGAGCACCGGCATGAGGGTCAGCGACAGGACGAGCGACCCGGCGAGCGCGAAGATCACGGTCAGCGCCATGGGCCGGAAGAGCTTCCCCTCCACTCCTTCCAGGAAGAGGATGGGCAGGTAGACGATCATGATGATGAGCTCGCCGAACATCGTGGGCTTTCGCACCTCGATGGCCGCGTCGCGGATGATCTCCACGCGCTGCCGGCCGGTCCGGTCCTCCCCGAGACGCCGGGCGGCGTTCTCGATCATGATGACCGAGCTGTCCACGATGAGGCCGAAGTCGATGGCGCCGAGGCTCATGAGGCTGCCCGCGATCCCGACGCGCGCCATGAGGTCGAAGGCGACCATCATCGACAGCGGGATGGCGCTGGCCACGATCAGCCCGGCCCGGAGGTTTCCGAGGAAGATGAACAGGACGGCGATGACCAGCAGCGCGCCCTCGAAGAGGTTCTTGCGCACCGTGTGCAGCACCTCGTCCACGAGGTGCGTGCGGTCGTAGACCGTCTCCACCTGGATGCCCGCCGGGAGGCTCTTCTTGACCTCCTCGAGCCGCACCTTCAACCGGCGGGTGACCTCGTGGCTGTTCTCTCCCATCAGCATGAAGCCGAGCCCAAGGACCACCTCGCCCTTGCCGTCGGCGGTCACGGCCCCGCGCCGGATCTCGCGTCCTTCCTCGACGCGCGCGACGTCGCCGACCCGCACGGGCACGCCGTCGTGGGCCGCGATGACGATCCGCTCGATGTCGGAGGGGGCCGTCACGATGCCGACCCCCTGGACCAGGCTCGCGGCCCCGGACGACGCGAGCACGCCGCCGCCCACGTTGGCGTTGTTCGACTCGAGCGCCTCCACGAGCTGGTGAAGCGTCAGGTCGTGGGCCGACAGCGTGCGCGTGTCGACGACCACGTGGATCTGGCGCTCGTCGCCGCCCCACGCGTTGACCTCGGCGACTCCGGGCACGGAGCGCAGCTGGGGCATGACGATCCAGTCGTGCGCCGTGCGCAGCTCGGAGAGGCTCTTGCCCTCGCCCGTGACGAGGTAGTGGAACACCTCGCCCAGGCCGGTGGCGACGGGGCCGAGCTGCGGCTCGGGAAGGCCGGCCGGCAGCTCCACCGCCTGCAGCCGCTCCATCACCACCTGGCGCCCGCGGTAGATGTCGGTGCCGTCCTCGAAGATGACGGTCACCTGGGACAGCCCGAACTTCGAGAGCGAGCGCACCTCCACGAGGCCCGGCAGCCCCGAGATGGCCTGCTCGACCGGCGCCGTGATCTGCCTCTCGACCTCGAGCGGTGAGAGCGCCTCGACCACCGTGTTGATCTGGACCTGCACGGGGGTCGTGTCCGGGAAGGCGTCGATGGGAAGCGTCGCGAGCGCCGCTCCGCCGACGATCACGAGCAGGATCCCTCCCAGGACCACGAGGAACCGATGGCCGAGAGACCACTCGATGACGGCGTTGAGCATGGCCTAGTCCACGTCGCAGCAGCCGGCGCCGATGCTGTCCTTCAGCGTCTCCGTCATGAGGAAGAAGCTGCCGGTGGTGACCACTTCCTCCCCGGCGCGGACGCCGCTCGCGAGGACCACGACGTCCCCGTCTCTCGTCACGGTCCTGACGCGGCGCGTCTCGTACTCCTCGTCGCTCTTCTTGACGAAGGCCACCGGGACGCCCTTCGCGACCTGGATGGCCGAGGCCGGGACGACGACCTGGCGGTCGCTGCCGATGGAGATCCGCGCCGACCCGTACATGTTGGCCCGGAGGATGCCGTCGGGGTTCTCCACTCGGACCCGCGCTTTCGCGGTGCGCGTCTTGGGGTCGACGGAGGGCGCGATGAACTGGATCGCACCCGACCACGAGCGCTCCGGGACGTTCGCGAGCTCGAGAGTGACCTCCTGGCCGACGGCCACGAGGGCCAGGTCCTTCTCGAGGATGTCGAGCTCCGCCCACATGCTCGCGGTGTCCACGACCTCGAACAGCGGCTCCCCCGAGTCCACGAGCGAGCCGATGGTGGGGTGGCGGTGCGTCACGACGCCGGCGATCGGCGTCCGCACGACGTACGAGGCGCTCGACGCGGAGGGCGAGCCCACGAGACGGAGCGCGGCCTGCGCCGCTGCGAGCTCGGCCCTGGCCTCGTCGAGCACGCGCTGAGCTTCGATCACGTCCTTCATCGGCGCCACTCCCGATTCCTCCAGCTCCTTCTGCCGCTTCCAGGTGGCTTCCGCGGCGGCGACGCGCCCCTTCGCGGCCTGGTGGCGGGACGTGTCCTCGGCGACGCTCGCGCTCTCGATCTCCGCCAGCGCCGCGCCCGCCGCGACGCGCTCGCCGATGTCGGCGCGGATCGACGTCACGACGCCGGCGGAGCGCGCGTTGACGGCGGCGACCTTGGTGCCGTCGTAGACGACGGTCGCGGTCGCCGGGATCGATGCTCCGTGCTCCACGTTGTTCGCGCGGGCCGTCTCGATGCCCGCGAGGCGCCGCGTCTCCTTCGTGCGGAACTTGACGAGCGTTCCCTCGGCAGGCCCTTCGTCGGTCGGCATGGAGACGTCCGCCTGCGGCCGGCCTCCTCGCTCGGGATGGCAGATGGGGCAGACCGACTCCGGGAAGCCGTGCTCCGCGCACCAGTCCTTCTTCGCCTGGAACACGGGGATCAGCGCAGGATTGCACTTGGTGCAGATGGCTTCGAGGACGCCGTGCTCGAGGCACATGCCGTCGGCCGACACCTTGTTCGCCTTCTGGGCCTCGGTCTTGGCCGCTACCGCGGGCGCGGCATTCGTCCCCCCGCAGCCGGCCGCGAGCAGGAGGGCGATCAGCAGAAGCGCCGTGCTCCTCATGTCACGCACCCCCTTCGGGCTTCGGGGGCCTGACGATCTTGAGATCTGGGTTGTCGGCGAGGTCGTGGGACTTCGGGAGCTGGTGCGTCTCGCACCAGTCACCTGTAGCCTTGAATGCCGGTATCAGGGAGGCGTTGCAGCGGGTGCACTGAGTCTCGGGAACCTGGTGCTCCTCGCACCAGTCCTCGTACGAGCCGGGGACGACGTTCTTCGCTTCGGCCTCGGCCTTCGCCTTGGGCTTGCCCCCTGCGCCCGCCTTGTCGCCGCCGGGCGAGGCTTCCTTCGGGGAGCTTCCGGAGCAGCCGGAGACGATCATCGACACGAGGAGCATGGAGACGAAGAGAGCGCGGTGGAACATGGTCGGGACCTCCTGCAGAGACGGGCTTCTCGCGATGCCGCACGCGGCATCGCTCGGGCACACGCATGCCCGGCCGAGAGTGATGGGCCAGCACCTCGTCGCGCACCAAGGCGCGCGGGCGGAGGCGTGGCGGCCTAGCGGCCTAGATCACCCAGTCGGGAAGCGGAACGTGCAGGATCTCGACCGGCTCGCCCTGGACCGCTCTCGCGGCACTCATGTCGGGAGCGAGGCGCCACGCGAGCGATACCGGCGTGGTGGCCGAGGGGAGCGGGCACGCGTGAAGACAGCACGCGCACGCGACGCACGAGGGGCACGAGTCCTCGCAGTGGGACGCGTCTCCGAAGAGATCGATGGCTCCCCCCAGGAAACCGACGAGGAGGAGGCTGACGGAGAGGAGGAGGAGCGCCCGCGGCATCGGGTCGACGAGTATAGCAGCAGGCCGCCATACCCTCATGAATCCACGGAGGTTCACACGAGGCCGGCAGGCGGCCGGGGTCATTTCGGGGCCGTCGGGGTTGGCTTCGGCGGTGACGATGGCGTCGCCGCTCGGAGCACGTTCGGCAGGTCGGTTGCGAGCCGCTCGCGGTCCTTGACGATCGGCCTTCCCCACGTCGTCGGTGTCGTGGCGGCGTCCGCCCACTTCACGCCCCTGGGATAGAGGAGGAAGGCATCCCACAGGACGTCTCCTGGCGTGCCTTCCTTGGAGTGGGCGGGGTACCACGTGCCGACGACCTTGCTCTCGTCCCAGAAGTGCGTGACCCTCGGATCCGGGAGCAGGCCGGACGGCCACGTGGAACGCTCGTCGCCAGGGTACATGTTGAACCAGACGGCGTACACCTTGATGTTCGCGTCCGCGTTCTTCTCGAGGAGGTCCTTCTGCACCCACCGGGCGCCAGCGACGCACACCGGTCACGTCGGCGACAGCAGAAGCACGAGGCGGACGGAGTCGACGTCCGCATCGAATCGTTGCTGCAGCTCGCCCACGTCCTTGATGTCGACCAGCGTCGCCGTGGATCGCTGCGATCCCGACGCGCAGGCGGCGAGCAGAACCGGCAGCAGCCCGACGGATGCCAGGCGCCTCATAGCGTCCAGTAGATGACCCAGCTCGACCAGCTCTGCACCGTCAGCAGGGCGAGGACGAGGAACGCCGAGATCCACAGGACGACCCGCTGGCGCGTGCGCGACACGGGGGCCACGCACTCTCCGTCGGGGCCGCAGGCAGGTGCGGGGCGATACGCGTGATAGAAGCCGGCCGAAAGCGACAGGACGGCGGCGCCCATGAGATAGGGACGCAGCGGCATGAACGCCGTGCCGAGCCCGCCCGCGATGGCGCCGACGGCGCCGCCCAGCAATGGCAGGCAGCAGATCCAGCCGAGCGCCGCTGCCAGCGCCGGCCCGATGGCGCCGGGCGCCCAGAGCAGCTCCTTCTTCAAGGTCATGTCGCGCTGACCTCCTCGATCCCCTGCTGCGGCGAGCAGCAGTCGTGCTCCTCCGGCTCGTCCATGGCTCCGGCACTCTTCACCGTGTGGCAAGCGAGGCCCTCCTTCACCGCGGCCCTCACGCGACCGAGGCAGCACACCCCTTCGGGGTTCATCGCCTCGCACGCGCAGAGTCCGGCCTTGACCTTGGTGGTGATGGCGTCCAGCACGTCGGTCTCGCCCGTGTGCAGGATCTGGTCGTGGATGTCCTCGACGGTGTGGCCGAAGCAGTAGCACACCAGGCGAGGGGCCGGCTCCTTGATGCCGACCCGCACCGTGATCTGGTCCTTGCCGATCAGCTCGCCATCGTTCCGGTAGTAGACGACCGGGCACGTCGCGGTCGCGCAGAAGCGGTGCGGCCTCTCCAGCGCTTCCCTGGCGACGGTGGGCTTCACGAGGCTCCTCACGGTGAACGATGGCACCTGCCGACCAGTTGCCCCGCAGCGTGGGCACGGGAAGTGCGGCGTCATGACTCGTCCGTCTCAAGGGCTTCGAGGATGGGGCAGCTGCCGGTCCTTGCCGGCCGCTTGCAGCTGCGCACCAGCGTTCGCAAGGCGACCTTCATGGCCTGGAGGTGGCGCAGCTTCTGCTCGATGTCGGCGAGCTTCTCCTCGGCCATCGCCCGCGCTTCGTCGCAGGGCAGATCCTCGTGGCGAAGTCGAAGGAAGCCCTCGACCTCGTCCAGGGTGAAGCCAAGCGCCTGGGCCTTCTTGATGAAGCGCACGAGGCGGACCTCGTCACCCGAGAAGATGCGGTAGCCCGATTCGCGGCGCGGGGCGTCCGGAAGCAGCCCGCGGCGCTCGTAGAAGCGGATGGTGTCGATCCCGACGCCCGCCCGCCTGGCCACCTCACCGATCTTGATCTCACCCATGGTCGTCTACCTTGAGCCCAGGAGGAGCATAAACCCTGGACATAGGTCCAGAGTCAAGCATCCTCGGGCCGCGGCGGCGGTGCTGCCCGACGTTCAAGAGCTGCCAAGGCGGCCCCACCCTTACCCTGTCGACGACGCGGCGCGCTGTGGCCTCGACCGCGCCGCATCCGCTAGACGTGCTCGGCGAGGTCGCAGGGCTCGGGACCGTGGGGCTCGATCTGGAGCGTCGCGTGCGCGATGCCGAACTTGTCGTGGAGCTCATCGCCGGCGCGTCGTAGGAACTGCCGATCGTTCGGACCGCTCGGCATCACGAGGTGGACGGTCAACGCAGTCTCGGTGGTGCTGAGCGGCCAGATGTGCAGATCGTGGATCTCGACCACGTCAGGCAGCTTCAGGAGGTAGCTCCGCACAGCATCGGGATCGATCCCGGCGGGGACGGCATCGAGCACGAGGTCGAGCGACTCGCGCAAGAGCGACCATGTGCTGAAGAGGATGGCGGCGCAGACGAGCAGGCTCGTGATCGGGTCGACGACCTGCCACCCGGTCGCAGCGATGACCGCTCCGGCAATGACGACGCCCAACGCGATGGCGGCGTCTCCCATGAGGTGGAGGAAGGCGCTGCGAAGATTGAGGTCGCGCTTGCTGCCAGCCCGGAAGAGCAGCGCCGAGCCGACATTGATGGCGATCCCGACCGCGGCCACGGCGATCATCGTCCCGCCGGCGACCGGGTGGTGCGGTTCGAGGAGGCGCTGGATGGACTCCCAGGCGACGGCGCCCGTGGCGACCAGGAGGAGCACGGCGTTGGCCAGGGCCGCCAGAATGGACGAGCTTCCGAAGCCGTAGGTGCGCCGGCTCGAGGCGCGCTGCCGTGCGAGGATGCTGGCGCCCCACGAGAGGCCGAGCCCGAGGACGTCCCCGAAGTTGTGGCCGGCGTCGGCCAGCAGCGACATCGAGTGCGACAAGACGCCGTAGATCACCTCGAGGACGACGAACGAGAGGTTGAGCGCGATCCCGATCAGGAAGGCTCGCCCGTAGTCCCCGGCGCCGTGCGCGTGATCGTGGTCGTGTCCCATCGAGAGGTAGCTCCCTACTTGACCTTCGCCTTGACGTCGTCGATGAGCGCGCGGATCCTGTTGGGCGCGACGGGGCACGACGGGTCGTTGTTCACGCACTCCGCGAGCGTGTCCTTCTTGCACCCGCAGTCGCACGAGATGGCGTTGGCCTTGGCGAGGACCTGCTCCCGCTGCTTGGCGGACAGGTCCTTGAGGTCGAAGCCCGGCAGATGGTCGTACGCGCCCTTCCCGCCTTGGGCGGGGGTGGTGGATACAGGGGCCTGCGGTGTCGCTCGTCCCGCGAGGGCATCCTTCACCGCCTCGCGCAAGGCCGCGGCGGTGTACTTGATTCCGACCGGGATCTCGAGCTGGTGCGACCAGTAGAACGGCTGCGGCGGCGCGTCGCCGTCCCAGGTCGCGCCGCGCGGTAGCACGATGAAGACGTCCCAGGCGAGCTGGCCCGCCGGCATTCCGAGCTTGCGGCTCCAGATCATCGCCTGGTTGTTGGCGCCGTCCCACATCTGGACCATGCGCGCGTCCTGGAAGACCTTGGCGTTGGTGGCGGCGGTATCGCGGTTGTCCTTGTCCTGGATGGGGAGCCACACCACGAACACCTTGAGGTCGTTCGCCGGCAGCGGCCCGAGCACTTCCGTCATGATCTCGGAGACCCCCCGAGTGCAGTGGGGTCAGGTGGGCGAGCCTAGAAACAGGATCCGGACCGAGTCCTTCGAGGCGTTGACCTGGGACTTGAGAGGCTCGACCCCGGAGATCGCCACGAGCTCGCCGGCCCTGGCGCTTGTCGTCATCACGACGAGCAGGAGCACACCGTTCACGACACGCCGCGACCATCTTCCTCTCATGCTGGCCCCTTCCTTTTCATGGGTGGTGTTCCTTGGCGCCCGAGCTCGTTCCAAGGACGCACTCGCTGAGATCCGTGAGCTTGATGCTCGGCTTGGCCTCGATCCAGGCGTCGAGCGCCTTCCTCGGCTCGGTCCCGTGGGGGGATCCGATGGCGCGTGTGAAGAGTGCCTTCCACGCAGCGGGCCAGTTGACGGCAACGGTCCTGTGGGGGAACGCCGTCTGGACCGTCAGTCCCTCGGAGGTTAAGAGCACCTTGCTGTTCTTCAGCCCCACGTGGAGATCCTGCTCGGAGAACCCGTACTCGTGGCGGATGTCGTCCTGGAGGATGAGGAGGCACGCCATGGCCGTGAGCACCACGGGTGTGCGCGCATCGTCCTGGCCAGCCGCCACCGCGAACGCGCTCTCCGGGAAGAAGGATGGCACATCCGCCACGATCCCGTTGAGCAGCTTGTCCCTGCTCTCCTTGTCGAGCTCGCGAACGGCCATCGATGGTTCCTTGGCGGCCCGTATGGCCCCGTCGAGAGCGAGCGCGATCCCCATGCGGTAGAAGCCCTGCACCTCCGGGTCATGGATGTCGGGGTTCTTCAGCGGAAAGATCAGCGGGGCGATGACGGCCCAGCGCGCGTAAGCGAGATCCGACTCGGCGGGGGACGCATCGGGCGTCTTCGCCTGGTTGGGATCCGCGGCGCCCATCATCACCAGGGCGACCACCATCCATGGAAAGACACGCGGGATCGTGGCGTGCTTCACGGCGTCGCCTTCAAGAGCCGGAGCCCATTGGCGATCACGAGCAGCGACGCGCCCATGTCCGCCGCGATCACGGACCACAAGGAAGAGTGCCAGAGCAGCGTGAGGAACACGAACAGCGCCTTGACCCCAGCGAGAAGGCGACGTGCCTGCGCGACGCGGGCGCGCGCGACCGCGATGGCCTGCGCCCGCTCGCGGGCGAGCTTCAGCACCTCGTCGAGAGAGACCATGCGTGCGCTGGGTCCCTCCGACGCCAGCGCTGCGAGAGCCGAGACGATCCAGCAAAGGGCGGGAGTTCCCGCCCTGACATTGGTCAGCAAGGATGCACCTCCTGGAACGACCGCGTTCACCGTCGAGCGCGCGTGCCGCGCGCTCGAGATCAGCGACGGGCTACAGGAGGGGCGGGTGGAAGATGCTGGCGGCCAGGAGATCAGGCTGGAGCGTCGACGAGCGCACGAGAAGAGGCCCGATCACGACGGCGGCCACCGCGAAGGTGAAGACGGGCTGGACGGCCAGGTGGTGGCCGTGGGCGACGACACAGGCGACGCAATGATCGCACGCCGACTCATTGTCCCGACTCGGCTCGCCGCCCGTGCAGGCACCGCCATCGATGACCACGGATACACTCGCCACGCCCAGCGTCGTGATGACGACCAGGCTCGCGATCAAGCTGCGGAGGTTCCACGAGGCGAGAGCTGGCCGGCAAGCCATCGAGGCCGGAACGATAGTGGGTATGGACTCGCTCGTCAATCTCCATTGACGGGTCATGTGCCGCGGCACACGCCCGTCTCATGTGACCGGCATGATGGTGGACTCCAGAGGAAACCCACGAGAGGGTCCCGCTCACGTGGGTCACCTGATCGGGCCCCGGGCGGTAGCTCCTGGGAGCGCGAGCTCCAGCGAATAGGCGTACCGCGCGTGAAAATCGTCCCCACGACGGACTGCCGCGTCGCAGCGCCTCGAGCCACTTCAGCAGGTCGGATCGTCGTTGCCACGAGGGCCGGCGCCGCGCGATGGTCGATCTGGAACACGACGTCTCGTCGACGATCGGGAGCTGGCGGGCGGGGCGGGACGCTCCGGCTCCGGCACAGGGGGCAGTCGGCGTCACAGGGCCTGGTCGCCGCGTGCTCCCGTGCTGATCCTGACCGCGTCCACGATCTCCTGCACGAACACCTTGCCGTCGCCCACGTGGCCGGTGCGTGCGGAGCCGACGATGACGTCGATGACCTTGTCGGCCAGCTCGTCCCCGACCACGATCTCGATCTTCGTCTTGGGAGCGAAGGCGTGCCCGGCGATCTCCGACGTGTTCTTGGCGTTCGCGGCCCGGCTCCGGCCCCAGCCCCGCACTTCCGAGACGGTCAGGCCCGGAAGCCCCTCCATCGCGTCGAGCGCCTCCAGCACCTTCTCCAGCATGAACGGTTGGATGATGGCCTTGATCTCTTTCACGAACGGAGCCTCCTTACACTTCGACTTCCTCGGCCTTGCCGGCGAACCAGCAGTAGAGGATCGGCAGCACCAGCAGCGTGAGCAATGTCGAGCTGAAGAGGCCTCCGACGACGACCGTCGCGAGCGGCCTCTGGACCTCGGAGCCGATGCCGCGTGACAAGAGCAGCGGGATCAGGCCGAGGCTGGCAACGGTGGCGGTCATCATCACGGGACGGAGCCGCAGCATCGTGCCGCGGCGCACGGCCTGCTCGGCGGTCGCGCCTTCGCGCACGAGCTGGTTCAGGTACGACACCATCACCACGCCGTTCAGGACCGCGACGCCGAACAGCGCGATGAACCCCACGGACGAGGGGACGCTGAGGTACTGCCCCGAGACGAACAGCCCGAACACGCCCCCGATGAGCGCGAACGGGACGTTGAGGATGATCAGGGACGCGTGCCTCACCGAGCCGAAGGACATGTAGAGCAGGAGGAAGATCAGCCCGAGGCAGACCGGCACGACGACCATCAGGGTCCGCTGCGCCCGCTGCTGGTTCTCGAACTGCCCGCCCCAGGTGACCACGTAGCCGGGCGGCAGCTCCACCTTGTCGCGGACCGCCTTCTGCGCCTCCGCCACGAACCCTCCCATGTCCCGCCCGCGCACGTTGCACTGCACGACGACGCGCCGCTGGGCGTTCTCGCGGCTGACGGTCGGGGGTCCGGTGACGACCTCGACGTCGGCCACCTGCGACAGGGGCACGCGCGCGCCGGACTCGCCCAGGACCCAGAGGTTGGCGATGGCCTCGGGCCGGTTGCGGTGCTCCTCGGCCAGGCGCACGTAGACGTCGAACCTCTTCTGGCCCTCGATCACCTCGGTGACGGCCTCCCCGCCCACGGCCGACGAGACGATGCCCATGACCTGGTCGACGTTGATTCCGTAACGCGCAAGCGCATCCCAGTTGGCCTTCACCACGAGCTGGGCCTCGCCCGACACCTGCTCGAGCTGGACGTCGGAGGCGCCGCGCAGGCCCTTGACGACACCCTCGATCTCCCGCCCCTTCTTCTCGAGGACGTCGAGGTCCTCGCCGAAGAGCTTGATGGCGATCTGCGCCTTGATGCCCGAGAGCAGCTCGTCGACTCGGGTGGCGATGGGCTGGGAGAAGTTGAGCATGATGCCGGGGTGCTGGCCCAGGTCCTTCTGCAGGATCGCGATCAGCTCCTCGCGCGTGTGCGCGGTCGACCATTCCGCCTGCGGCTTCAGGCCGACGTTGATCTCGTTGTTGGAGATGGGCTCCGGGTCTCCGCCGAGCTCGGGGCGGCCGATCTGGCTGAAGGCGTAGGTGACCTCGGGGTACTTCATGACCTTCGCCTCCAGGCGCCTGGCGATCCGCTTGGACTCCTCCAGCGAGATGCTGGGGTTCATCGTGACGCGGATGGTCATCGTGCCCTCGTCGAGCTCCGGCACGAACTCGGTGCCAAGCCGCGGCAGCGCCAGCAGCGCTCCCAGGAGCGCGACCACGGCCGTGCCGGCAACCAGCCTCCGGTGGCCGAGCGACCATTCGAGAGCGGGGCCGTAGATCGACCGCAGGAAGCGCATCAGGAAGCTGTCCTTCTCGCTCACCGTCCCGCGCAGGAGCACGCTCGAGAGCACCGGCACGACTAGGAGCGCCGCGACCAGCGAGCCGAGCATCGCGAAGGCGATGGTGAAGGCCATGGGGCTGAAGAGCTTTCCTTCCACCCCTTGCAGGGTGAAGAGCGGCAGGAACACCACGACGATGATGAGGACCGCGAAGAAAACCGGCTCGCCCACTTCCTGCGCGGCCCGGCGGATGCGGTCGGTGAGGGGCTCGGGATGGCGATGGGGCTCCGCCAGGTGGCGCACGATGTTCTCCACCATGACCACCGAACCGTCCACCATCATCCCGATGCCGATGGCGAGGCCGCCGAGCGATTGCAGGTTCGCCGACAGCCCGTACCAGCGCATCATGATGAAGGCGATGAGCATCGAGAGCGGGATCGAGGAGACGACCACGATCGACGAGCGCACGTTCCACAGGAAGAGGAAGAGGACGATGACGATCAAAACCGCCGCCTCCGCGAGGGACTCGGTGACGGTGGCGACCGCCTTCTCGATGAGGGACGCCTGGTCGTAGACGGGGACGATGCGGACGCCGGGCGGCAGCGTTCCCTGGATGTCCTCGATCTTCCGCCTCACCCCCTCGATCACCTTCTTCGTGTTCGTGCCCTTGAGCTGGAGCACGATGCCCATGACGACCTCGCCCTTGCCGTCCATCGTCACGGCACCCTGGCGGATCTCCGGCCCGAACGACACGTCGGCGACGTCGCCGACGCGGACCGGCGTTCCGTCCACGGACTTGAGCACGACGTGCTCGATGTCGGCGAGCCCCTCCGCGCCTCCGCGGAGGCGGCCCGTGCCGCGCACGACGAGCTGCTCCTGGGCACCCTCGATGTACCAGCCGCCGGCATTCGTGTTGTTGGACTGCAGCGCCTGTCGCAGGTCGTCGAACGTGACGCCGTACTTCAGGAGCTTGCTCGGGTCCACGCGCACCTGGTACTGCTTGACCTCGCCGCCGTTGCTGAGGACGTCGGTCACGCCGGGCACCGTGCGGAGCTGGAACTTCACGATCCAGTCGTTGATGGTGCGCAGCTCCATGGACGTCTTGCCCTCGCCGACGAGCACGTACTTGTAGATCTGTCCGAGCCCCGTGGTGATGGGGCCCATCTCGGGATCGCCGAGCCCCTCGGGGATGCGCTCCTTGGCGAGCTGGAGGCGCTCGAGGACGAGCTGGCGCGCGAAGTAGTTGTCGACGTGGTCCTCGAAGATCACCGACACCACCGAGAGGCCGGTCTTCGAGATGGACCGGACCTCCGTCACGTCGGGAAGGCCGTTCATGACCGACTCGATGGGGAAGGTGATGAGCTGCTCGACCTCGACGGCGGCCAGCCCAGGAGCCTCGGTGTTGATCTGGACCTGGATGTTCGTGACGTCGGGGAAGGCCTCGACGTTGAGCTGCAGCGTCGAGTAGACGCCGAAGAGCAGGATGAGGACGGCGAAGATCATCGTGAGGAACCGCTGCGAGAGGGCGAGCGCGATGAGCCGGTCGATCATCGGGGGAGCCTCGGTGCGCCTGCGGCGAGCCGGGCGACGTCAGTGCGCATGTCCGGCCTCGAACCCTGCCTTCTCGAGCTCCGACTTCAGGAGGAAGCTCCCCTCCGTCACGACCCGCTCGCCGGGCTCCAGGCCCTTCAGCACCTCGACGGCGGCCGCCGTCCGGGACCCCAGCTCGACGTCGCGGCGGGCGTAGCGGCCGGGTTGACCCTCGACGAAGACGATGGTCTCGCCCTCGTGGGTCTGGACCGCAGAGGCCGGCACCGTCAGCGCGTCATCCCTCTGCGAGATCTGCAGCGCGACGTTGCCGAACATCCCCGGCTTGAGCTTGCGATCGGCATTGGGGATCTCGACCCGGAGCTTCTGGGTGCGCGTCTCCTCGTCGAGCGTGTCGGACACCCAGGTGACGCGACCTTCGTGGGTCTCGTCCGGGTAGGCCTTCAGCGCGATCATGGCGGTCTGTCCGACGGCGACCCTGCGGATGTCCTTCTCGTAGACCGATGCGATGGCCCAGACGTGATCGAGGTTGGCGACGGTGTAGACGGCTTCGTCGCCGACCACCTCTCCCTCGGTGATGTGCCGCTCGATGATCGTGCCGTCGCGTGGGGCGCGGATCTCGTAAGCCGTGAGGCCGGCCGCGTCGTCCGCGACGGCAAGGTCGCCGACGAGCGCGCGTAGCTTCTGCTCCGCCGACCGCAGCGCGATGGCGGCCTCCGCGGAGGCCTGCTTCGCCTCGAGGTACTCCTGCTCGGACGTGATGCGCCGCTCCCACAGGCCCGCCTCCCGGTCGAAGCTGAGGCGTGCGAGCGCGGACTTCTCCTTGGCCGCGAGGTAGTCCGCCCGTGCGTCCGCCAGCTCCCGGCTCTCGATCACGGCCAGCACCTCGCCGGCCTTGACCGTGTCCCCGAGCGTCCGTCTGACCTGACGCACCACGCCGGGGACGCGTGGGACCAGGTGCGCCACGTGGTCGTCGGCGACGGTGATCTCCGCCGGAAGCGAGAGGACGACGGGGAACGTCCCCTTCGTCACCACGACGCTCTTGCCCTCGACGAGCGAGACCTGCTCCGGCGAGAGGCTGAGCTCGCGCGCTTCGCCCTCGTGCGCCTCGCCTTCCTCGTGGTGGCCGGCCTCGTCGTGACCCTCGTGGCCGTCCTGCCCTGGTTTGCGATCGCAGCCGGCGGTGAGCGCCAGGCTTGCGGCGATGAACGCGACGACGAGTAGCTCCCTCTTAGCGTGCATGGTCGTTCTCCACTTCCTCGGTGCGGTCGTCCGTCGGTGCCACTCCGCCGTCCTCGAGGCCGCGTCCGACGAGGCGGTCGAGCTCCGCCAGCAGCAGCCGATACGACACCAGCGCCTCGAGCTCCTCTCCGCGGGTCTCGTAGAGGGTGCGCTGGGCGTCGAGCAGGTCGAGCAGCGGGACCTTGCCGGCCCGGTACGCCTCGCCGACCGATTCGAACGCCTTCGTCGCCGCGGGAAGGACCTCGCTGGACAGGGCGATTGCGGCGGTGCGCGCGGCGGACAGCTCCTCGTAGGTGGCCGCCACCGCCGACAGTCCCTCCGTGGTGGCGCGTCGCTGCTCCTCGACGGCTCGTGCGATCTCATGGTGGGCCGCCAGATCGCGCCCTGGTTCCGATTGAAGAGCGGAAGCGCGAGCCCGATGCCGAGGAGGATGGCGCCGTCCCCGGTCTCCTCGAAGCGCTGGACGCCGGCCACGACGTCGAGATCCGGGATCCGGGCCGCCTTCTCGACGTCGAGGGCGGCGCGTCTCTGGTCGAGCTCGTCGGCCCACCGCGCCACGTCCGGCGCCTTCAGTGCCAGGCTCTCCAGCTCCGCCCGGGCGGGGATGGGCAGGGAGGCCATCTCGAGGCTTCCCTCCGCTCTCTCGAACTTCGGCGCGGGGCTTCCCCACGTGCCGGCCAGGCGGACCCGCGCCCGCCTCGAGCGACCGGCGGACCTTGTCGCGTTCGATGCGACTCGCGATGAGCGTGATGCTGGCGCGCGTCGATTCCACGGGCGACACCTTGCCCGCCTCGACCCGGAGGGCCACGACATCCACGAGCCGTTGCGACAGCGCGAGGAGCTCCTCGTTGAGACGGAGCCGCTCCTGGGCCGCCAGCACCTCGACGAAGGCCTTTGTCGTCTCGGCCCTGACCGCCAGCCGCGCCGCATCGTAGTCGCGCGAGGCCAGCCTCTCCGCGACCTGGGCGGCGCGGGTCCGGCGGGAGCGCTTCCCGCCGAGCTCCAGGGGCTGCGCGACGGCGATCGTCGTCGCGGCCGCGTCGAAGGCGCCACCGCCGAGACCGTCGATCTCCTCGCTCTCCGCCTCGAGGGTCGGGTTGGGGATGAGCCTCGCCTGGCGGATCTGGGCTTCGCTCGCTCGCACCGACCACGACGCGGCGGCGAGTGCTGGGCTCCGGGCAAGGGCCAGACGCAAGGCGTCGTCGAGCGTCAGTGGCCCCGTGGGCTCGTCGAGGCGGATCGCCTCGTCGCCTGGCGCTGCGCCGGCATCCGTGGATGCGATCGCGAGCGCCAGCAGGGAGAGCACTGCAATGGAGATCGAGAGACGTGCCTTCATGGGGACCTCGGGAGTTCGTCGGGGAAGGGCGCCCGACAACGTCCAAGGACGCGCGAGCGCACCGGCGCACGCCGCTGCACGCCCCTCGCGGGGCGCGCGACGGCGGCCAAGCTCGACCTTGGAACTTCCCTCTAGGTCAGAAGGACGACGGACCGGAGCGACGCGAGGGTCGGCCCCCTCGGGGGCTCCACGGCCACCGGCTTCCAGGAAGCGCGATCCGCGAGCGAGGGAAGCGCGACGCACCACGCGAGCGAGGTCGTGGCGAGCGTCGGGGCTCCCGACATCGTTCGAGACGCACGGGCGGCGCTCTGGAGCATCGGGACGTCGCCGCAGGGTCCACAGTGACCGTCAGCCGGGACAGCGACCTCGAGCTCCGTCGAGATGCGGTCCGCTGCCTGGGGTTGCGGGCCGCACGCGCCGCGGAGTGCCGGTTCGGCGGCCACGTGGCCGTCCTCGCCGATGCAGAGCACGACCCCGAGCGACCCCGAGGGTGCGGGGAGCATCAGTGCCACGAGGGCGAGGACCGTGAGATGGCTCGGAAGCGGCTGCTTCATGGCGCGAGGGCGGGAAGTATCGTGAGACGGGGCGCCCATGTCAACAAAGGGCCCGTGATGACCTCGGCTCGTGTCGGGCCGAATGGTTCCGCGTCGAGCGCTCCCGGCATCTCGAAGGCGTCGCGGTGGGGCTCTGCGCGCGGCCCCGGGGCGCGCGGGACGCTTCTGCATCACATTGCTGTTCGTCTATGGATGATGACGCAACAATGAATTGGCTCGATCCCACCGTCGCATCTACCTTGGGACCGAGGCACGACAGAGCCGGATAGCGCGAGTGCCTTCGGCGGCGCCGCAGGGGCCACGCGGAGTCGGTCGCTCCACTACAGGCGGGGGAACGGACAATGACAGTATGCAATGACCATCTCTGGGCCGTGGTGCTCGCCGGCGGCGACGGCACCAGGGTCGCGACGCTCACGCAAGGACCATCGGGGGAGGCCGTCCCGAAGCAGTACTGCGCCTTCGGAGCCGGCGATTCGCTCCTGCGCCAGGCCGTGAACCGGGCGGCAAGCTGCGTCCCCCTGTCGAGGATCCTGGTGGTCGTCGCCGCGCACCACGAACGCTTCTGGCGCGTCGCGCTCGCCGACCTCCCTCGGGAGAACGTCATCGTCCAGCCGCGCAACCGCGGCACGGCGCCGGGGCTCCTTCTGCCCGTCCTCGACGTGGTGCTCCATCGTGACGGCGATGCTCGCGTGATCATCCTTCCTGCCGATCATCAGGTCGGCTCGGAGGCTGTCGTCGCGCGCGCCCTCCTCGACGCAGCGAGCGCGGTGCGGCGCAAGAACGCACCGGTCGTGCTGCTCGGCATGCTGATGCAGGACGACGACCACGGTGATTACGGGTGGATCCTCCCGCATGCCCGGCCCAAGCCCGGTCGCCTCATGGGGGTACGGGCCTTCGTCGAGAAGCCCGGCCCCGAGGCAAGCCGAGCGCTCGCCGCGGCGGGAGCTCTCGTGAACAGCTTCATCCTCGCTTCCCCCGCAAGGAGGCTGCTCCGGCTCTACGAGGACGCGTTGCCCGAGCTGCTCCTCGCCTTCGTCCCCGTCGTGGCGGCGCGCCGCCCGGTAGGGAAGCTCGGCGAGCTCTACGAGACGATCCCGAGCAGCGACTTCTCGCGGGACATCCTCGAGGCCTGCCCCGGATCGCTGGCGACCCTCGCCGTCCCCCCCTGCGGGTGGTCGGACCTCGGCACTCCCACTCGCCTCCAGAGGTTCCTGTCGTCCTCGGCAGCACTCCAGGCTCCTCCGAGGGAGCCCGCCCGCTGCGAGGCGGTGGCGTCATGACGATCAAGGTACGCGGGCACGGCATCGTCGTTGGTCCCGAGCTGGCCGGATTCGTGGAGCGCCGGCTGGCGTTCGCGCTGTCGCGATTCGGCGGCCGCGTGAGAGCCGTTCAGGTCCGGCTCGCGGACCTGAACGGCCCGCGTGGCGGCATCGACAAGAGGTGCTCCATGCAGGCCAGCCTGACTCCTTCGGGCGATGTCCGCGTCGAGGACACCGACTCTCAGCTCCCCGCGGCCGTCGATCGCGCGGCGACGCGCCTGGCGCGGGCCGTGGGCGCCACCCTGGAGCGCCGGCGCGAGAGCGTCGGCGCCGCAGTCCTTCCAGGTGACGAACCATGAACGGGTCCCAGAGCCTGACGGTCCCACGACGTCTCGGCACACCGCAGCCTCCGTCGACTCCCGCTTCCGCGAGTCGGGCGACGGCCTGGCACGCGCTCCCCGTGGCGGAGGTGCTCCGCCGCACCGACACGACCGCCAGCGGCCTGAGCGGCGCCGACGCGGCGCGCCGCTTGCTCGCCCACGGGCCGAACGAGCTGAAGGCGGCGGACCGGACCACGGGATGGAGCCTGCTCGTCGCGCAGTTCAAGAACGTCCTGATCGTCATCCTCCTGGTGGCGGTGGTGCTGTCCGCGCTGCTGGGCCACGCCCTGGAAGCGATCGTCATCGCGGTCATCATGCTGTTCGCGGTGCTCCTGGGCTTCGTGCAGGAGTACCGCGCCGAGCGCGCCATGGACGGCCTGCGCCGCATGGCGGCCCCCCTCGCGACGGCCGTCCGGGACGGCGGCGAGCGGGAGATCCCGGCGCGCGAGCTCGTGGCCGGAGACGTGGTCAGGCTCCAAGCGGGCGACCGCATCCCGGCGGACGCGCGGGTCATCGAGTCGGTGAACCTCAAGGTCGAGGAAGCCGCCCTCACCGGAGAGTCGCTTCCTTCGGGCAAGGGCACCGAGCCCCTGGCGGGCGCCGACCTTCCCGTCGGCGATCGCAAGAACATGGTGTACGCCGGCACCGCGGTCACCTACGGCCGCGGCTCGGCGGTCGTCGTCGAGACCGGGATGCGGACCGAGTTCGGGACGATCGCGCGCCTTCTGCAGAGCGTCGAGAACCAGCGCACGCCGCTGCAGGTGAACCTCGACAAGGTCGGCCGCGTCCTGGCTCGCGTCGCGCTCGCCGTCGTGGCGGTGATCTCGCTGCTCGGCATTTGCGAGGGCAGCCCGTGCTGGAGATGCTCGTCTTCGGGATCGCCCTGGCCGTCGCGGTCGTCCCCGAGGCCCTTCCGGCCGTCGTGACGATCTCGCTGGCGCTCGGCGCCCAGCGCATGGTGAAGCGCAATGCGCTGCTGCGCCGGCTGTCGGCCGTGGAGACGCTGGGGAGCGTCTCCGTGATCGCGTCGGACAAGACAGGGACGCTGACCCGCGGCGAGATGACGGTGCGCCGGATCCACGTCGCGGGGCGCAGCATCGAGGTCTCCGGAGCCGGTTACGAGGCCCGCGGTGACTTCTCCGAGGCCGGCCGGGTCGTCGTGCCCACCGCACCGCTCCTCGGGCTCCTGAAGGCGGCGGCGCTCGCCTCCGATGCAAGGCTCGTCAGAGGTCCAGAATCGGCGCTCACCGTCAAGGGCGATCCGACCGAGCTGGCGCTGATCGTCGCAGCCGAAAAGGCCGGGCTTCACAAGCACGAGCTGGACGCGAGGTTTCCACGGGTCGCCGAGATCCCGTTCACGTCCGAGACGAAGAGGATGACGACGCTGCACCGGTCGAGCGGGGAAGTCGTGGCCTACGCGAAGGGCGCGCCCGAGGTCATCCTGGCGTCGTGCGACTGGCTCCATGACGAGGACGGCGAGCGGGTCATGGACGGCGCCGGCCGGGAGCGCCTCCTCACCGAGGCGCGGAGCATGGCGAGCCAGGCTCTTCGCGTCCTGGGTGTGGCCCTGAAGCGGGGAGCCGGCCTCCAGGACGCGGAGCGAGGGATGAGCTTCCTGGGACTCGTGGGGATGAGCGACCCGCCGCGCCCCGAGGCGCGTCTCGCCATCGAGACGTGCAACCAGGCCGGCATCAAGCCGATCCTCATCACCGGCGACCACCGCGTCACGGCCGAGGCGGTCGCGCGCGAGCTCGGCGTCCTCACGACGGGGCGTGTCGTCACCGGAGCCGAGCTCGACGCGATGAGCGAGGACGACCTGCTGCGCCAGGTCGACAAGATCGAGGTCTACGCCCGCGTGTCTCCGGCGCACAAGCTCCGGGTCGTGACAGCGTGGCAGCGCAACGGCCGCTACGTGGCGATGACCGGGGACGGCGTGAACGACGCTCCGGCGCTGAAGAAGGCGGACATCGGCGTCGCCATGGGGATCACCGGGACCGACGTCACCAAGGACGCCGCCGCCATGACGCTGACCGACGACAACTTCGCGTCGATCGTCGCGGCCGTCGAGGAGGGCCGCGGCGTCTTCAGCAACATCAAGAAGTACCTGATGTACCTGCTGTCCTCGAACGCCGGAGAGATCGGGCTCATGGCGGGGACCTCGCTCCTCGGGATGCCGCTCCCCCTGTCGGCCGTCCAGATCCTCTACGTCAACCTCGCGAGCGACGGCCTGCCGGCACTGGCCCTCGCCGTCGATCCGCCGGAGGCCGACATGATGCGCCGCCCTCCGCGAAACCCGCGCGCCGGCATCTTCACGCGGCCGGTCCTGGCCCTGACGCTGCTGGGCGGCATCTGGTCGATGCTGGTCAACATCGGACTGTTCGCGTGGGCGCTCGGCTCCGGCCGTGGTCTGCCCGAGGCGATGACGATGACGTTCGTCTCGCTGGTGCTGATCCAGTTCGTCAAGGCGTACAACTTCCGCTCCGATCGGCAGTCGGTGTTGACGAGGCCCTTCGCCAACCGGTGGCTGAACGTCGCCGTCGCCTGGGAGATCGTGCTGCTCGGGTTGATCATCTACGTGCCCTTCCTCAACGGCGCCTTCGGGACGTACCCACTTCCGCTGGAGGACTGGGCCATCATCGTGGCCGCGGCACTGACGGTGTCTCCCGTGCTCGAGATCGGGAAGCTCATGGCGCGCAGGGGTTGGCTGGGGAACCTCGACGCATGAGCGCCCGGCACCGGCACCGCGGATGAGCCTCGCCGTCCTGCTCGGTTCGACGGTCCTCGTGGCCATCGCGGAGATCGGCGACAAGACCCAGCTCCTGTCCTTCGTTCTCGCCGCCAAGCTCCGTCGCCCGTATCCCATCGTGGCCGGCATCCTCGTCGCGACGCTTGCCAACCACGCACTCGCAGGCAGCGTCGGGGTGTGGATTGCCACGCTGCTCTCGCCAACCGTTCTCAAGAGCATCGTGGGGATCGCCTTCATCGCCTTCGGATTGTGGACCCTCAAGCCCGACACCCTCGACGGCGATCCGCGGATCCTCGGAGCCGGAGCCTTCGTCACCACGACGGTCGCCTTCTTCATCGCGGAGATGGGGGACAAGACTCAGCTTGCCACGGTGGCGCTGGGCGCCCGC
Source organism: Acidobacteriota bacterium (assembly GCA_046331505.1). Taxonomy (GTDB): domain Bacteria; phylum Acidobacteriota; class Vicinamibacteria; order JAXLQT01; family JAXLQT01; genus JAXLQT01. The sequence continues at coordinate 232,036 of JAXLQT010000001.1, read as the reverse complement.
TACCAGCAGCTCACGTGGGTCGTGATCGGCACGACGCTGGGGATGATGGTGGCCAACGTTCCCGCCGTCATCGTGGGCGAGGCCCTGGCGCATCGCGTTCCGATGAAGACCGTGCGTTGGATCGCCGCGTCGCTGTTCGTCGTGGTCGGAATCGCGACGCTCGTCGGCCTCGGGCAGCCGCTCGTCCTTCCGGGAAAGTGAGCAGGCCAGAGGGATACTCGCCACGTCGGACGCGTCCCTGCCATGGACAACACGCTTCGGCCCCCCGTGCCGCCGCCCGTGCTCTTCTTCGCGATCCTCGGCGCCGGGACCGTCGCCGCGCGCTTCCGTGGCCTCTCCTTCCTTCCGGAGGGGCTGTCGGTCCGCCTCGCCTCCGGGCTCCCGCTCTTCGCCGCCGCGCTCGCGATAGGGATCGCTGCCTTCTCCGCCTTCCGCAGGCACGGCACCTCCGCCCAGTTCGGAGAGCCAGTGTCGCGCCTTGTACGGTCCGGTCCGTATCACTACTCCCGCAACCCGCTGTACGTGGCGCTGCTCCTCGTGCTGCTCGGCTTCGCGCTCGTGCTCGACAACGGCTGGCTCGCGATCGGCGTTCCGGTTCTCTGGCTGGCCCTCCAGCGGCTCGTCGTCGCCCGCGAGGAGCCGTTCCTGCTCCGCCTGTTCGGAGCGGAGTACGAGGCCTACCGCCGCGAGGTCAGGCCGTGGTTGTGAACGACGGTGCGCACCACCATCACGCCCGCGTGACGGGCACGGGGCATGGCGCATTTCGGAGAACGGACTCCGCGACGCTTCCCATGATGAATCGCTCGAGGCCGCTGCGGGAGTGTGTGCCCATCACGATCAGGTCGACCGCATGGGCATGCGCCCATGCGACGATCGCCTTCTTGGGCTCACCCGGGCAGGCAGCCAGGGCGACCTCGAAGGAAGGCACCCCGCGCGGCTCCAGGTACCGCTCGAGCTTGGCGTGCGCCTCCCTCTCGGCCGTCATCAGTGCCTCACCCTCCTGGTCCGATGCTGCGCCGGAGACGTGGAGGACCGTCAGGGAAGCGTGGAGCTGCGAAGCGAGCTCCCAGGCCAGGTCGAGGGCCGCACCGGACGTGCTCGAGAAGTCCGCGGGAACGAGAATGGACTTGATCTGCATCTCCTCACCCCTTTGCTCTCCGGGCGCGTCGCGTGGCAGGGGACGCCGCGCCTGGCTGACGACCCTGCAGGACCATGCCGCGGACGCCGCCACCTGGGTCGCGAGCGATCGCGAAGCTCCAGCTCATCTCGAGCTCCCGTCCCGAGCGCAGACGCACCGGGATGGTCATGGCTTCGGGAGGGTTCTTGCCGGCGAGGACGTGGTTCGAGAGGGACCTCCATGCTCCCGAGAGCCTGTCCGGTATGAAGGAATCGTCCCACGGCAGCCCCTCGAGGTGCGGCTCATCGAGAAAGCGCCGCGCCTCCTCGTCGGCGAGGGTGATCCGCGCGCGGTGGTCGAGCTCGATCCTCACGCTGGCCTCCGCTGGGTGCCTCGGCGACACCGAGGACGAATCAACTCCGCGAACATCGACCGCTCCTCTCTTCCTTCCAAGGTCCTCGCGCGTCGGCATCACCATGAAGGTAGATGGCGGGCATTGGGCAAACCAATTCATTGTTGAGCTACATTGGATAGACGCACGTCAATGAGTGGCGACGCATGGACTCCCTGAACTTCCACCACCTCAGAGTCTTCTGGACCGCTGCGCGCGAGGGCGGTGTGACCCGCGCGAGCGAGAAGCTGCACGTCTCGCAGCCGACGGTCACCACCCAGATACGGGCCCTCGAGCAGACGCTCGGCCGGAAGCTCTTCGAGCGCTCGGGGCGGCGGCTCGTCCTCACCGATGCGGGACGCTCGGCCTTCCGCTATGCCGACGAGATCGTCGGCCTCGGGCACCAGCTGATGGACGGCATGAAGGGCTCTCCGGGACGGGAGGTCCGGCTGGCGGTCGGCGTGGCCGACGTGTTGCCCAAGCTGATCGCCTACCGGATCCTCGAGCCTGCGCTGCGGCTCCCCGAGCCCGTCCGGCTGGAGGGCATCGAGGATGCCCCGAAGCGCCTCCTGGCCGAGCTCGCGGTGTTCGGACTGGACGTCGTTCTCTCGGATGCCCCGGTGGGGCCGGGCGTCAGGGTTCGCGCCTACAACCACCTTCTGGGGGAGTGCTCGGTGTCGGTGTTCGGCGCCGAGCGCCTCGCGAAGACCTACAGGCGTAGATTCCCTCGGTCGATGGACGGCGCACCGTTCCTGCTACCGCGCCAGCACTCGGCCCTGCGCCTCGCGATGGACGACTGGTTCGAGCGCGAAGGCGTGCGTCCGCGCATCGTCGGGGAGTTCGACGACACCGCCCTCATCACGGCATTCGGTCAGGCGGGCCTCGGGCTGTTTCCGGCGCCTTCACCCATCGCCCGTGAGGTGTGCCGACAGTACAGGGTGCGCTCCCTCGGCACCATCGATTCCGTACGTCAGAAGTTCTATGCGATCACGGTCGATCGCAAGCTCAAGCACCCTGCCGTGAGCGCCATCTGCGAGGCTGCCCGGAGCGAGCTCTTCCAGGCGTGATCGACGGCGCAGAGCGGGGCTAGGCAACCCTGGAGAGTGCGAATCCAGCAAGGCCGCCGCCGAGGACGAGCCATCCGGAGCCCAGCCTGGACCACAAGAGCGCGACGCCGCTGGCACACGCGATGGCCAGGGTGGGCGCATCGACGATGGCAGCACGCCCGAGGTGCCAGGTCACGACCGTCATGAGCGCAAGAGATGCGGCGACGATGCCGTCGAGGAGCGATGCAGCGGTGGGTGAGCGACGGAGGCGCGGCACGAACGGGCCGCTGACGGCGACGAAGAAGAACGCCGGCAGGAAGATGCCGATGGTGGCGACGACGGCGCCCGCCGGTCCACCCATCAGGTAGCCGATGAAGGTCGCCGTCGTGAACAACGGCCCGGGTGTGATCTGCCCCACGGCGATGGCGTCGAGGAGCTGCTGCTCCGTGAGCCAGTGCCAGCGCTCGACCAGATCGGCGCGAAGGAAGGCCAGGAGCACGTAGCCGCTGCCGAAGAGGACCGCGCCGGTCCTCATGAAGAAGAAGAACAACCGAGCAAGGCTGTAGGGGACCGTTGCGCCAGCACCCGCGAGGGCCGCGGCGGCCACCGCCGGGACCTTCGGGATGGGGACGAACATGGCGGTGATCCGAGGGCCGGGAGCCTTGCCCCGGCCCCGGCGAACGAAGGCGCCCAGGATGCCGGCGCCGAGGAGGATCGCAAGCTCGTGGATCCCTGCAACGGTTGCCGCGACCGACAGGAGAAAGACCAGAACGGACGTCCTGGTCCTGAGCGCGGTTCGTCCCAGCCGCCACAGCGCCTGGAAGACGATGGCGGCCACCGCGGGTGTCACTCCGTAGAGGATCGATCGAGCGGACGGCAGCGATCCGTAGCGGACGTAGGCCCAGGCGATGCCCATGCTCAGGATCGCCGCCGGCAGGATGAAGCAGGCTCCCGCGACGAGCAGACCCGGCCGGCCTGCTTTCCGGAAGCCCACGTGAATCGCCATCTCCGTCGAGTTCGGTCCTGGGATCAGGTTGGTCGCCGCGAGCAGGTCGAGGAAGTCCTCGCGGGTCAGCCAGCCGCGCCGCGTCACCAGCTCGTGCTCCATCATGGCCGCGTGGGCGGCGGGTCCGCCGAACGACGTCGCACCGAGGCGGAGGAAGGCGAGAGCGACCTGCCCGAGCACCCGGAAACGCGACGCATCGATGCCTTGGTTCCCATCCATCGAGGGCCCCGGATTATCCGCCGAGCGACGGCCTAGCCCAGCGACCTCGAACGCGTGATGGCTCGAGGGTCGGCCCCCCGCGCTCGGGGCCAAAAGGTTGCGTATGCAACCATTTTCGGCTAGCGTGAATCAATGCCACGGCGACGGGGCGAGCCCGAGCGTGACCTGCGGGAGCACGTCCAGCGCTTCGTCCGTCGCTTCGGGTTGCTCGCTCCCAGCACGACCCCCTGCGGAAGGCCGCTTCCGGTCTCCCACGCCCACGCGCTCATGCTCCTGCTGGAAGCGAAGCGGCGCGGCGAGCGACCGTCGCAGCAAGTCCTCGTTGGTGCCCTCGGGCTCGACAAGAGCACCGTGGCGCGGCTCAGCGCCAAGATGGAACGGGCGGGGCACATCGTCCAGGTGCCCGCCCCGCACGATGGGCGCTTGCGGTTGCTGCGTCTGACGGCGCGCGGAGCGCGCGTCGCCGCGACCGTGGAGGTCGCGAGCCGGGAGCGTTTCGCCAGGGTGCTCGCCGCCGTCCCCGTGGCGGAGCGGCACACGCTGATGGCTGGCCTGAAGTTGCTGAACCAGGCCGTCGCAGCGGCGACGGCGCCGGAATCACCGGAGGAGACATGACGATGAAGGCGATGAGGGTGACCTGGATGGCGATGCTGGCCCTGGCCGCGGGCTGCCAGAGGGGACCGACGGATGCGGCACGGGCGTCGAGCAAGGAGAGCGCCGCGACGGCGGCGAGCCCGGCTCAGCTCGACCTCGACCCGATGGACACGCGCCTTCCGGTGCCGCTGCTGCCGATGATGGCCAGCCACCAGAAGCAGAACATGCGGGACCACCTGCTCGCGGTGCAGGAGATCACGCTCGCCCTGGCGACCGACGACTTCGCGGCGGTGGAGCGCGCGAGCGGGCGCATCGGGTACTCCGAGCAGATGGGCCAGATGTGCACCCACATGGGGATGGGCGCGCCGGGGTTCACCGAGCAGGCTCTGAAGTTCCACCACACGGCCGACACCATCGGGGAGGCGGCGCGGCGCCGCGACCGTGCCGCCGTCATGGCCGCCCTCGGAGCCACGCTGCAGACCTGCACGAGCTGTCATGCGACGTTCCGGCAGGTCGTCGTGGACGAGCCGACGTGGAAGCGCATGACCGGCTCCGCCTCGATTCCGGTGCATCAGGAGGGCCAGCATCAGTGAGGGCGACAGCTTGCCCGTGCCGGGGAGCTCCTGTCGTTCTCTGGTGAATCACGTCGAGAACGTCAAGACCGAGTCTGGCCACCAGATGCCGCCCGCGAGCCGTCACCCGGCAAGTCGTCGAGAGTCGTGGCCCCCATCCAGGGATGATAGGAACGAGATGCCCGCCCCCGAGACCCTCCTCCAGCACATCGGCCGCACGCCTCTCGTCCCGCTCGAACGCATCGGCGCTTCAGCTCGCTTGCCCGGTGCTCGTGGTGCGAGCACATGAACCCGGAGGGTCCATCCGGGACCGCATCGCGCTCGCGATCGTCGACGACGCGGAGCGGCGGCGAGGAGTGCTGAGCAGGAGCGACGCTCGTCCGGGCGACGGCCGGCAGCACCGGCGTCGGGCTCGCCCTCGTCACCGCGCGCGCGCGGCACGCGCTCGTCTTGCGTGATGCCGGAGAAGATGTCGGTCGACAAGCGGGTCGCGCTCGCGTCCGCTCCGGCGCGAGGTCGTGATCACACCGAACGCGCCGCGCTCGAGCCCGGACAACTTCCGCAACGTCGCGGCGCGCATGGCGAGCGAGAGGGGCTGGTTCCTCACGGACCAGTTCAACAACCCGGCGAACGTGCGGGTGCACGAGGAGACGACCGCCGCCGAGATCCTCGAGCAGGCGCAGGGACGCATCGGCGCGTTCGTGGCGGGCGCCGGCACCGGAGGAACGATCAGCGGCGTGGGCCGCCGCCTGAAGGCGGTGCTTCCCCACGTGCGCATCGTGCTCGCCGACCCGGTGGGATCCGGCCTTGCGGACTGGGTCGAGACCGGGCAGCTCGGCCCCGACGGGACTTACGCCGTCGAGGGCATCGGGGCGAGCGAGGTGCCCGCGAACCTGCACCGAGACGTGATCGACGCGGCGGAGCGGGTCTCCGATGCGGAGAGCTTCGCGATGTGCAAGCGCCTCGTGCGCGAGGAGGGGCTCCTCGTCGGGGGCTCGTCGGGCACGAACGTGGTGGCGGCGCTGCGCGTGGCCGCGCGGGGAGAGCTCGACGGCCCCGTCGTGACCGTCCTGCCGGACTCCTGGGATCGCTACCGCGCGACGCCGTGGATGCAGGAGTGGGCGTCCTGCCCGTAGTCCTGAGCGTCGAACGCAGGAGGACCTGAAGAGGACCGCTAGAATCCTCGTGATGGCCGGAGACGTCTTCGACGCGATCGTGATCGGGACCGGCCAGTCGGGCCCCGCTCTCGCAGCCCGGCTCGCCGGATCGGGGATGAAGGTCGCCATCGTCGAGCGCCGGAGGTTCGGCGGCACCTGCGTCAACAACGGGTGCATCCCGACGAAGACCCTCGTGGCGAGCGCGCGCGCGGCCTACGTGGTTCGCAGGGCGTCCGACTTCGGCGTCCAGGTCGGCGGCCCGGTCTTCGTCGACATGAGGGCGGTGAAGGCGCGCAAGGACGGCGTCGTCCGCAAGTCGACCGAGGGCGTGGAGAAGTGGCTGCGCGGCACGAAGAACTGCACGGTGCTCCAGGGGCACGCGCGCTTCGAGGGGCCGCGGAGCGTGCGCGTCGGCGAGCAGCTCCTCGAGTCGGAGAAGATCTTCGTCAACGTGGGCGGACGGGCGGCGGTGCCGCCGATCCCGGGGCTCGACGGCGTCCCGTTCCTGACCAACTCGAGCATGATGGACGTGGACTTCCTGCCGGAGCACCTGGTCATCCTGGGCGGGAGCTACATCGCGCTGGAGTTCGCGCAGATGTACCGTCGCTTCGGGAGCGAGGTGACGGTGATCGAGCGCGGCCCTCGCCTCCTGGCCCGCGACGACGAGGACGTCGCCGACGCCATCCGCGGGATCCTGGAGGGGGAGGGCGTGCGCATCGCGACCGGAACGGACATCCGGAGCGTGGAGCAGCGCGCCGGACGCCCTGTCGTCCACGTCTCCTCCGGTGGCAAGGTCGAGGTCGCCGGCTCCCACCTGCTGGCCGCGCTTGGCCGGGTCCCCAACACGGGGAGGACCTCGGCTCGACCGCGCTGGCGTCGCGACGAACTGGGCGCAGCTTCATCCAGGTGTTGGACGACGAGCGCACCAGCGCGGAAGGCATCTGGGCGCTCGGGGACTGCAACGGCAAGGGCGTTCACCCACGTCGTACAACGACTACGAGATCGTCTGCCGGCCAACCTGCTGGACGAGGAAGCACCGGAAGGTCGACCGGATCACCTCGCGTATGGCCTCTTCATCGATCCGCCGCTCGGTGCTGCGGGCTCACGAAGGAAGGAGGTGCGCGAGTCGGAGGAAAACCCGCGCTCGTGGCGCGGATACCGTCGACACGCGTGGGCCGGGCCAAGGCGTAGCGAGACGCTCGGCTTCATGAAGGTCTTGGTCAAGGAGAGCAAGCTCATCCTCGGCGCGGCGCTCCTCGGCATCGAGGCGGACAGGTCGTCCACGTCATCCTCGACGTCATGTACGCCGGCGCGCGCCCTACACCTGATCCAGCGCGTGCATATCCACCCGACCGTATCCGAGCTGCTTCCGACGCTCCTGGAGCTCGAGCCGCTCTCGACCTGCCGTGATGGACTGCCACGCCGACGAAGAAATGGTCAGGCCTGCTGCGTCGGCCAGGCGCTCAAGGCCGCAAGATGAGGGACGCTGGGCTGCTGGACGCGCCTGCGTTCCAGGTGGTGGAGGACGCGGCCGTCGACATGACCGTCGGCTCCAGGAGGAGGTCGGGCTCCCGGTCGTCTCGACGGAGAGATGCGCCAGCTGTCGTTCCAGGCCGTCCTCGCGGAGTCGGTCGAGGGCTTCGGCTACGACCTCGACGCGTTCCTCTGGGGCCGGTGGCACGGCGACGGCGGCAGCGACGATGTCCTGGACGTCTCGCGGCCGGCCGGGATGGGCGTCGTCGACCGGATCCGGCGGCGCCGATCGCTCGCGGCGGAAGAGCTCGCCTACCTGCGCGCGCGGACCGGGCGCGTCGCGAAGGTGGCGCTGCCGAGCCCGAGCCTCTGGGTGAACTTCTGGTCAGGCGCTCGTCGCACGTGTACCGACCTGGGACTCCTTCCTCGCCGACGTCGTGGACGTGATGCGGGCCGAGGTCGACGAGCTCGCCGCGCTCGGCGCCGCGGTACATCGGGATCGATCGCCGCACTACACGGCGATGCTGGACCCGGGCACGCGGGCGTTCCTGAGCGTCGGGCTGGACGATGGAGCGGTGGCTCGACCAGGGCATCGAGATGGCGGACAACGCCGTCATGCGTCCCCGCGACGGGCTGACCTTCGGGATCCACGTCTGTCGCGGCAACCAGCGGAGCCGGTGGCTCGTGGAGGGCAGCTACGCCCCGCTCGCCACAGCGCCATCTTCCGCGGCACGCGCGCGAGGCGGCTCCTGCTCGAATACGACGACGAGAGGTCGGGCGGCTTCGAGCCGCGCTCAGTGCCGGGGTTGGGACGGTCGTTCTGGGCCTGGTGACGACCAAGTCGCCGCGCCGAGACCGTGGAAGAGCTGGCGGCGCGCGTGAGGAGGCGTCGCGGTACGTCCCACTATCCGGCTCGCGCTCGCCGCAGTGCGGCTTCGCATCGTCCATCCTCGGGAACGAGATCACCGAGCAGGACCAGCGCAGGAAGCTCGCGCTGGTCGTCAGGGTTCGCAACCCAGGCACATCTGGGGAAGCTCCCGCCGCGCGGGAGTCGGTAGAATCCCGGGATGTTCGAGACGTCCCGCGAGACCCTCGCGCACTGGGTCCGCGGTACCCGCGAGCGGACCTTCGCCCTGGTGGCCGACCTCGGCAACGAGCGGCTCAGCTGGACCTCGCCTCCCGATCGTCAACCCGATGCACTGGGAGATCGGCCACGCAATGGCGTGGTTCCAGGAGTACTGGGTGCTCCGCCGCGCTCGGCCGGCCGCCGCTGCGCGCCGACGGCGACGCGCTCTACGACTCGATGAAGGTCGCTCACGATACGCGCTGGGATCTGCCTACGCCCCTGCCGACGCGCGCCAGGGGCCTTCGACTACCTGGCGCGTCCGCGACGCCACGCTCGCGGCCATCCGGCGACGCCGTCGCTCGAGAAGGCAGCCCTCGCCGGTGACGCTCCTCGTCTTCCCGCGAGGACATGCACGGCGAGGCCTTCCACCTACGCGCGGCAGACGCTCGGATGCCGCCCCGCGATTCAGGCCGCTTGTCCGCGTCGGAACGAGGCGCGGGGGCCTGGCCGGGCGACGTCGAGGTGCCGGGCGGCACGTTCCGGCTCGGCCCTGCGCCCGGGGAGGAGCCGTTCGTGTTCGACAACGAGAAGTGGGGCCGAGGTGCGGCCGAGCCATTCGCCATCGCGCGTGTGCGCCGGTCACGCAGGACGGCGAGATGCGCGCCTTCGTCGAGGATGGCGGCTACGAGCGGCGCGAGCTCTGGAGCGACGCGGGCTGGCGGTGGCGCGAGTCGGCCAGGCGCTCATCCATGCACTGGCGCCGAGAAGAAGGGCGCTGAAAGCCAGTGCGACTTCGATCACGTGGTGGCTCTGGAGCCGCACCGTCCCGTGATCCACGTGGGCCATCACGAGGCCGAGGCGTACTGCGCGTGGGCGGGGCGGCGGCTGCCGACCGAGGCGCAGGTGGAGGCGGCCGCCGCGGCAGAGCCCGACGGCGGCCGGCTCTCCGCGCGCAAGCGCCGCTTCCCCCTGGGGCGATTCCCCGCCGACCGAGGCGCAGGCGAACCTCGACGCGCTGGCGCTCGGCTGCGTGGACGTCGCCGAGTGTCGGAGGGCGACAGCGCTTCGGCTGCCGCCAGATGATCGGCAACGTCTGGGAGTGGACCTCGACCGACTTCGGGCCGTACCCGGGGTTCGTCGCCGATCCCTACAAGGAGTACTCGGAGCCGTGGTTCCGGAACCACAAGGTGCTTCGCGGCGGCTGCTGGGTCACGCGCCCGCGCCTGCTGCGCAACACCTGGCGCAACTTCTACGAGCCCCACCGCCGCGACGTCCTTGCGGGCTTCCGGACCTGCGCGCGTTGAAGCTCTCGATCCGGCTCGTCACGCCGGCGGCGGCGCGCACGCGCTACGGGAACCGGGTCACGGCGCTGCGCTGGGCGCGGCGGCTCCGGGAGCTCGGGCACCGCGTCGTCATCGAGATGGCGTACGAGGGCGGCAAGTGCGACGTCCTCCTGGCCCTCCACGCCCGGCGAAGCTATCCCTCGGTCGCGCGCTACCGCGAGCTCCGGCCCGACGGGCCGCTGATCGTGGCGCTCACCGGGACCGACCTCTATGGCGACATCCGCCACGATGCGGGAGCGCAGGCGTCCCTCGAGCTCGCATCGCGCCTCGTGTTGCTGCAGCCGCTCGGCATCGAGGAGCTCCCGCAGCACGTCCGCGGGAAGACCCGCACGATCTTCCAGTCGGCGGAGCGGCCGAAGGGCAAGATCGTCCCTGCGCGCGACGCCTTCGAGGTCTGCGTCATGGGCCACCTACGCGACGTCAAGGACCCCTTCCGGACGGCGCTCGCGTCGCGGTTGCTGCCCCCCTCGTCGCGTCTGCGCGTGCTCCACCTTGGTGGGGCGCTCGACGAGGCGATGGCGACGGTCGCGCGAGAGGAGATGGAGGCGAACCCGCGCTACCGCTGGCTCGACGAGGTGCCGCGGGCACGGGCGCTGCGCACCATGGCGCGCTGCCGCCTGCTCGTGCTGACGTCCAAGCTCGAGGGCGGCGCCAACGTCGTCACGGAGGCGCTCGCCGCAGGTGTGCCCGTCCTCTCCACGCGCATCGCGGGGTCGCTCGGCATCCTCGGCACCGACTACCCGGGCTACTTCCCCGTCGGCGACACGGAGGCGCTGGCCGTCCTGCTGGAGCGCGCAGAGACGGACCAAGGGTTCTATCGCGAGCTGCGCGAGCGCTGCCGGAAGCTGCGCGCCCTCGTGAGCCCGGGGCGCGAGCGCCGGAGCTGGGCATCGCTGCTGCGGGAGATCATCGCGGAGTAAGATCGTCCATCGTGAGCGAGGCTGTCGTCGCCCTCGATCCGGCACCCCGAGCGCGTCTGGGCCCGCTCGTCGTCGGGGCGCTGCTGCTGTCGATGACCGCGGCGGCGCTGGTGACGTACAAGGCGAGCGCGGCGCTCGCGACGATCGCGAAGGTCGAGAAGACGGGGACGCTGGGGCCCAAGGCCGAGTGGATCCCGACCGCGGCGCTGCCGGCCGCGGCGCGGCCGTTCGCGGGCACCGCCAACTACTTCTCCTGGGTGCTCATCGCGCTGACGTTCGGGGTCCTCCTCGGCGCCATCGTCAAGTCGCTCATCCCGGACGCCTGGCTCGCGCGCACCCTCGCGGGCCGCGGCGTCCAGGGCCAGCTCGTCGCCGCAATCGCGGGCGCGCCGCTGATGCTGTGCTCGTGCTGCGTCGCGCCGGTGTTCGAGGGCGTCTACGAGCGGACGCGCCGGCTCGGACCGGCGCTCGGACTGATGCTCGCGTCGCCCGCGCTCAACCCGGCGGCGATCGCGTTGACGTTCATGCTCTTCCCCGCGTCCATCGCGTACAGCCGTCTCGTCCTCGCCATCGCGCTCGTCCTCCTCGCGAGCTCGCTCCTCGGGCGCGCGTTCCCCGACACGAGGGCGGCCGAGTGTCCCGTCGACTGGCAGCGGCCGGCGTACGGCGGGATGCTCCGCGGGTTCTTCGTCGCGCTGGGCCAGGTCATGTGGCGCTCCGTGCCGGCGATCGCTCTCGGCGTCCTGGCCTCGGCGGCGATCACGGGCCTCGTCCCCGTGCAGAGCCTGGCGGGAAGCTCGGGCGCCATGATCGCGACCGTCGCCGTGGCCCTCCTCGCCGTGCCGCTCGCGATGCCCACCTTCGGCGAGATCCCGATCGGTCTCGCGCTGCTGTCCGCAGGAGCGCCGCAGGGCGCGGTCCTCGCGCTTCTCCTGGCCGGCCCTTCGGTCAACCTTCCATCGCTCCTCACGCTCGCGCGCGTCGTCTCGGTCAGGGTCGCCATCGCGACGGCGGCGACGGTCTTCGTGCTCGCCTCCGCCGGAGGGCTGATCCTCGGTCGCTGAGACTCACGGGATGGCAGAACGCCCGCGGACATCGGAGCGTGCTCCTTGCATCCGGCTCCCCGGGAGCGTGGAGGTTCGTGTCGGCGCGAGACCCATCCCCTCGACCTGTCTTCAGAAAGGAGGACGTCATGGCCACAACCTGTCCCGTCGGGCTCGACGCCCGGAAGCTCCGGGAGGAGGTGTCGCGCATCTACGGGCGCGTCGCCTCCGACCCGGAAGGTGAGTTCCATTTCCACCGGGGGCCGGCCTATGCGGCGGGCCACCTCGGCTACGACGCCGCCGAGCTGGCGGAGCTTCCGGCGATGGCGACGTCGTCGTTCGCGGGCGTCGGCAACCCGCTCCGGATCGGCCCGCTTCGCCCCGGCGAGGTCGTGGTCGACGTCGGGTGCGGAGCCGGCATGGACCTCCTGCTCGCGGCGCGCAGGGTGGGACCGGCCGGACGGGCCGTCGGCGTCGACATGACCGAGTCGATGCGCGCCAGGGCGCGCGACGCGGCCCACGCCGCGGGCCTCGGCAACGTGGAGGTCCTCGCCGGCGACGCCGAGAGCCTGCCGCTGCCGGATGCCACGGCCGATGTCGTCATCTCCAACGGCGTGCTCAACCTGGCGACGGACAAGGGCAAGGCGTTCTCCGAGATCGCCCGCGTCCTGAAGCCAGGCGGCCGCCTCATGCTCGCCGACATCGTGGTCGCCGCGGAGCTGTCGGAGCGGATCCGGTCGGACATCGACCTCTGGACCGGCTGAATCGGCGGCCCTCTGCCGGAGGCAGAGCAACCCGTGGCGCTCGTGGCCGCCGGCCTCACGAATGCCCGTGTCGTGGAGCGCTTCGATCCCTTCCGCGGCACGTCCAAGGAGGCGGTGGCGCGCAAGTACGGCGTGCAAGGCGTCAACGTGCTCGCCGTCCTTCCGTAGCCGAGCCCGATGACGGCGACCGGGTCGTTCCTCGCATCGGCCGGTCCGGTCGCCACCGTCTTCGTTGCCGTGACCGCGATCTCGATCCTGTTCCACCACGGCAACCTCCGGCTGCCCGTGGCGCTCGAGCGGGTGCTCGTCCGGCTGATCGTCACCCCTCGGATGCACGGCATCCACCACTCCATCGTGCCTGCCGAGTCGAACGCGAACTACGCGAGCCTGCTCTCGGTCTGGGACGTCCTCCACGGGACGATGCGCCTCGACGCCGCAGGAGGCCGTCACCATCGGCATCCCGTCGCACCGGTCGCCGGCCGACGTGACGTTCGGCCGCCTCCTGGTCGCTCCGTTCGTCGGGACGCCACCGCCGTGGCGCCTCCCGGACGGAGAGACGCCGCGGCGCGACGGCACGGGCCGCGTGCACTCGCTAGAGGCGTGACGGCGGCACCGCCGCCGACCGGACCTGGAACCGGAGCTCGTCCCGCGCCCGGTGCAGCCGGCTCTTCAGCGCGGCGACGGTGATGCCGAGCGCGCTGGCGGCCTCGGGCGCGGTGAGGCCCTCGACGTCGCGCAGCAGGATCACGGCGCGGTGCGCGGGCTCGAGCCGCGCCAGCGCCCGCGCCAGGAGGTCCTGGACCTCCCGCCGGACCGCCGGGTCGTCGACCGCGCCGTCGGTCTCGGCGAGGCGGGGAGCGGCCTGGTCGAGGTCGACGTAGAAGGGCTCGCGGCCCATGAGGCGGAGGCAGTAGTTGCGGACGATCGTGAAGAGCCAGGTCGAGACGCTCGAGGCGCGGCGGAAGGACCGGATCGAGCGCGCGGCGGACCAGAGCGTCTCCTGCACCGCGTCCTCCGCGTCCTCGGTCGAGCGGCAGACACGCAGGCCGTAGCGGAACACGCGGTCCCGGTGCATGTCGAGCAGCGCATCCAGCGCCTCTCGATCCCCCTGCTGCGCGGCATCGAGGAGCCTGTCGGTCGTGGCGTCGGTCATCCGTTCCAGGATTGGAGTCCTCCGGCGCGAGAAAGGATTCGCGGCCGTGAACCCTTTTCGCCCTCCGAGGACTCTACCTGGAAGCGGCGAGAAGGGAGATCCGAAGTCGATGCTCGACCCTGACGGCGGCGCCCAGCACACCAGCACCTCGAAACCCGGCATGAGCGACTGGCTCCCGGATGCAACGCTCCTCGTGGCGCACGCCTCCAGCCTGGTGCCGCCGCTGCTCACCCTCGCGTACCTTTCGGGGCGTCCCCACGGCTGGCTCGGCCGCGCGTCGGTGATCGCGGTCGCCGCCACCCTCGTCGCCCTCGATCGCCCCGCAGGCGGACGCCTCCCGGCGGCACGCGGGGAGACGAGGATGCCGTTCGAGCTCCTGCTGGTGCTCTCGGCATCGCTGCACGTCCTGAACGTCCTCCTCCTCGTGACGGGAATCGTCGATCTCGACCTCGCGATCGGAGCGCTCCTTGTCGGGGCTGGCTCCGCCTACTCCGCCGTCGTCGTGGCCCACGAGTGGATCCACCAGCCCGGGCGGCTGCGCGGGTGGGCAGGACGGGCGCTGCTCTCGACCGCCCTCTACGACCACTTCTCGGTCGAGCACCTGCGCGGCCATCACCGTCGCGTCGGCACCGACGAGGACGCGTTGACGGCCCGGCGCGACGAGACGTTCTGGCGCTACCTCGCCCGCAGCGTGCCGGCCGAGCTGCGCAGCGCCTGGCGCCTCGCTCCAGGACCATCGCCGCCGGCATCGCGATGCAGTTCGCCATCGTCCTCTCGCTGGGCGCCTTCGGCCCTGTCGCGCCGGCGGTGTTCCTGGCCCAGGCGGCCGTCGCCCAGCTCCTGATCGGCTCCGTCAACTACCTCCAGCACTGGGGGCTCCGCAGGCAAGGCGGGCGGGTGCAGGCCGCCGACTCGTGGGAGAGCGATGCGGCGCTGAGCCGGTTCCTGCTCTTCGGGCTGGCGCGCCATCCCGCTCATCACGCCCGGTCGGCGACGCCCTTCCACCAGCTGACGCCGTCGGACGAGAGCCCCAGGCTGCCCGCCGGCTTCCTCGCCATGGCCCCGCTCGTCCTCGTTGCCAACGGACGGGCGCGGCGTCTCCTGACGGACGAGCTCCACCGCAAGGGCCTGGGGAAGGGGGGCTGCTAGCATGAGCTCCGCACCGTGCCATGAGCCCATCCCAGGCCGCAGGATCGCCGGACGAACGCGTGCGCCAGGTGGCGGCGGCATACGACGACGATGCCGTCTCGTACCGGGACCACTGGGCCCAGGTTCTGCGCGGCCCGGGGGAAGCGCTGATCGAGGCGCTCCGGATCCAGGACGCGACGCGCATCCTGGACATCGCGGCGGGCGTCGGGGGGCTCGGCGAGTCGCTCCGCCGGAGCGTCCCGCACGCCCGCGTGATCGCGGTCGACCGCTCGGAGGGGATGCTGCGTCTCGCCGGCGGCTACCACGGGCGCGCGCTCATGGATGCCTCCCGCCTCGCGGTGCTTTCCGGCTCCTTCGACGCCGCGCTGCTGTGCTTCGCGCTCTTCCACTTCGTGGAGCCGGTGGCGGCGCTCGCCGAGGCACGCCGCGTGCTGCGGCCGGCCGGAGCGCTCGGCGTCACCGTGTGGGGCGACATGCTGGAGTACGAAGCGCTCCGCGTCGTGAAGCAGGAGCTCGACAACCAGGGCGCTCCGGAGCTCCCTCCCATCCTGGCGCAGCACGAGCTCATGAACACGCCGGCGAAGCTCGAGGAGCTGCTGGGACGCGCGGGCTTCACGGACACCGCCGTCTGGTCGAAGCCCCTCGACTATCAGGCCGAGACGGACGCGTTCATGGCGCGGTTCGCGCTCCGCTCGCTGCGCCGTCGAACGGCCGCGCTCGAGGAGAGCAAGCGGGCCGCCTGCCTCGCCCGCGTTCGCGAGCGGCTCTCGAGCATGGAGCCGGAGGGCTTCCTGGATCGCACGCCGGTCATCTACGCGACGGCGCGCGGCTGACGGGACCACGCGGCGAGGAGGGGAGATGATCACCCTCTACGAGTTCGACTCCTCGGCGTACTGCGCCAAGGTGAGGAAGATCCTCGAGTACAAGGGGCTGCCGTTCGAGCGCGTGGAGATCGACTATCTCGCCCGGACGGAGCCGCGGGCCCTGTCGGGGCAGCCGCTCGTGCCCGTCATCAAGGATGGCGACCGGGTGGTCGCGGACTCCACGGCCATCGCCCTCGACCTGGAGGAGCGCTACCCCACGCCGGCCCTGCTCCCGGCTGGCGCCGCACGGATCCACGCGCTCCTGCTCGAGGACTGGTCGGACACGCACCTGGAGAAGGTCGCGGCTCCGGTCCACCTGCTGGGCCCTGGCAACACCGACGCCATCGCCCGCACGGCGATCGCGCGCCGCCCGCCCGCGCCGCTCGTCCGTCCCTTCGCGCGCCTCGGGGGGCCGTTGCTGCGAGCCCAGTCCGCGTGGCATCACCGCGGTCGGACGTACGGCCAGCACCTCGCCGCCTTCGACGCGGAGCTCGATCGTCTCGAGGCGCTCTTCGCCGTCTCGCCCTTCGCCCTGGGGGAGCAGCCGACGCTGCCCGACTTCGCGTTCTTCGGAGTGCTCGCGGTGCTCGAGGGGCTGAGCGGCTTCGAGCGCGTCGAGGCACGACCGAGCCTCGCGCGCTGGTACGGCAGGGTGAAGGCTCTCGCCTCCCCGGGCTAGAGCCACCCTCAGCCTCGGGCCGCGACCATCGGCATCCGCTGCGCCTGCCACTCCCGGACACCGCCGCACAGGGACCGGACGGACACGATCCCGTGTTGCCGCAAGAGCTGCGCGGCTTTCTCGGAGCGACCGCCGCCGCTCGTGCAGATGGTGACGACGGTTGGCGCATGCGCGAGGGACGCAAGGCCCACGGGCAGCTCGTCGAGCGGGATGTTGACGGCGCCCTCGATGTGGCCGGATGCAAACTCGTCAGGCGACCGGACGTCGACCAGCGCGAGGACCTCCCCTCGACGAATCCTGCCATCGATCTCGGCGGCGGAGATGCAGTCCTCCGCCGCCGGCCTCGTGGCCGGGAGCGTCTCGCGCAGGCGCACCGCCACGACGACACCGGATACGAACGTCACCGCCGCCACCAGCCAGATGGCCGCGTCCACGCCCAGAGCGTCCGCCGTCATGCCGGCGACAAGGGCGCCCACCGCGTAGCCGAGGTCTCTCCAGAGCCGATAGACGCCGACGGTCGATGCTCTCAGCGTCGGGTGCGCCAGGTCTCCGATGGCGGCCAGGAGCGTCGGGTACACCATGGCGGTGCCGGCGCCGAGGAGCGCTGCTCCCAGCGCGAATCCTCCGATGCGTGCGGAGGTCACGATCTGGATGATGCCGATCGCTTGGACCCACATGCCGCCGGCGACGAGCCACTTGCGGCCGACCCGATCCGACAGCGCACCCGTGAACAGCTGGCCGATCCCCCAGACCGCCGGGTAGATGGCGGCGAGCCAGCCGATGCGCGGCAGCGACAGCCCGGCGGATGCATAGAACAGCGGGAACAGGCCCCATGCCATGCCGTCATTCAGGTTGTTCACGAGTCCGGCCTGGCTGATCGCCGACAGGTCGCGATCGAGAAACGAGGTGCGCAGGAAGATCTCCCGCTGCGAAGCCGCGCCCGCGGACGGGACGATCGCGTGCCCCTTCGCCTCGTGGTGCGCGTGGCCGTGGGTCTCGCGAACGAGGAGCGCCGAGAGCAAGAGGCCGATGACGGCGAAGACGACGCCCAGGTAGAACGGCTCCGGTCGCAAGCCATACGCCGCGGCCACGTACCCCGTGACGAGGGCCGAGATCGCCACGGCGCCGTAACCTGCGAACTCGTTGACGCCCATCGCGAGCCCGCGCCGGTCGGGCCCTGCGAGGTCGATCTTCATGATCACGGTCGTCGACCAGGTGAGCCCCTGGCTCATCCCCAGGAACGCGTTTGCGAACAGGATCCAGTTCCAGGACGGCGCCCACATGAGCAGGAAGGGGACGGGCAGCGCGATGAGCCATCCCAGGACCAGCACGCGCTTCCGGCCCACGGCGTCCGACAACCGTCCGGCGAAGTAGTTGGTGATCGCCTTGACGACGCCGAACACGACGATGAAGGACAGGACTGCGGCGCGGGCGGCGAGATGGAAGTCTTGCTCCGCGATGGCAGGGAGGATCGTGCGCTCCAGACCCACCATCGCGCCCACGAAGGCATTGACCAGGACCAGCAACGAGAACTGGGCGAGGTTGGGACCCAGGCCGAGCCGGATCGCCCCGGACGAACGCCCCGGCTTCATTGCTGGACCGACGTTCCTTGCTCTCGCCTGCTCTCCCGCCATGCCCTCCCGAGCGCCTGCGAGGCCCGCTCGACGTGTGCCCGCGTCGTGGTCCGGCCGAGAGACAGGCGCACGGCCCCGAGGGCGGTGCGCGCGTCGAGCCCCATGGCGGTGAGCACGGCCGAGGGGCTCTCGCCCCCAGCGTGGCAGGCCGAACCGGTCGACGCCGCGAGCTCTGGGGCCGCCGCGAGAACGTCGCTGCCGAGGGCACCCGGGAAGGAGACGTTCAGCGTGTTCGGGAGGCGTTCGGTCGGGTGGCCGTTGAGCCGGATACCGGGAATGCCCGCTCGCAGTGCATCCCAGAGCAGGTCCCTGAGCGTGCGCTGACGCTCCGGCTCCCTAGCGAGGTCGGCGGCGGCGAGCTCGCAGGCCGCACCGAGACCGACGATGGACGCCACGTTCTCGGTACCCGGCCGAAGACCACGCTCGTGCCCCGCGCCCACGAGGATGGGTGCCAGTTGGATGCCGCGGCGCACGAACAGCGCCCCGACCCCCTTGGGTGCGTACAGCTTGTGACCGGCAATCGAGAGCAGGTCGACCCGAAGCTCGTCCACGAGAGTCGGGAGCTTCCCCACGGCCTGCGCCGCGTCCGTGTGGATGAGGGCGCCGCGCTCGTGGGCCAGACCGGCCAGCGCGGCGATCGGCATCAACGCTCCGGTCTCGTTCTGGGCGAGCATGACGGTCACGAGCGCCGTGTCACCACGCACGAACGGTCGCGCCACGTCTACTTCCACGCGACCGAGTCCGTCGACCGGAAGGCGCGTGACCTCGACGCCTTGCCGCTCGAGCAGCTGGCACGGCCGCTCCGTGGCCGGGTGCTCGACCGCGGAGGTGACGGCATGGCGCCGAGACGAAGACGGCGCGATCACGCCCCGGATGGCCAGGTTGTTGGCCTCGGTTCCGCCCGAGGTGAAGGTGATCTCGTCCGGATGGCATGCCAGCAGCGCGGCGACCTGCTCGCGAGCGTGCTCGACCGCGCGTTTGGCGCGTTGGCCGTACACGTGCCCGCTCGACGGATTGCCGAAGTGCTCCCGCAGGAAAGGCAGCATCTCCTCGACCACGGCGGGATCTACCGGCGTCGTCGCGTTGTGGTCGAGGTAGATCGGGTCGTCGTCGCCGCGGGCGCCCGTCGGCTCCCGATCACCCGTCATGCTTGGGATTCGGCGAAGGCGATGGCGACGATCCGGTCGCCACGCGGAAGCCCCGTGCCTGCCAGTCGAGGACGCCGTCATCGAGCCGCCACGCGCGGTACCCACGCTTGCGCAGGAGGTCCACGGCATGGACCGCCAGCACGCAGTAAGGCCCGCGGCAGTACGCCACGATGTCCTTGCCGCGCGGCAGGTCCTTGAGCTGTCGCTTCAGCTCGGAAAGGGGGAGCGAGCGAGCCCCCGGGATGTGCCCGGCGTGGTATTCCTCGGCTGGCCGCACGTCGATGACGAGGACGTCGCCGGAGCGCACGCGGCGGACGAGGGCCTCTCGGTCCACCGGCTCCATGCCCTCGCGCCCTGCCAGGAACTCACGGGTCACGCGCTCGATCTCCGCGAGCCGCCCCTCGGCCAGGCCGCGCAGCGCAAGGAAGAACGCTCCCACGTCGGGAGCCGCCAGGCGGTAGGTCACGAAGAGGCCATCCTTCTCGGAATCGACCAGCCTCGCCCCCCGCAGCGCTTTCAGGTGCTGCGACGTGTTGGCCACGCTCTGGCCCGACTGCCTCGCCAGCTCCTCCACCGAGCGGGGCCCCTGGCAGAGGAGGTCGAGAAGCTCCAGGCGCGTTGGGCTCGCCACGGCCTTGCCGATGCGTGCCACCTGCTCGTAGACCATGTTCTTGAAGCGGCGGCTCTCGTTGGGGTTAGTCATATATTCAAGTGATTACTAGAATACAAAGGACGGACAGGTCGGTCAAGGGCCTCCGGGGCCACCGGGGTGGAAGCCGCTTGCGACCATGGCCACGCGTGCAGCGGCGAGAGTATCGACCGCCACGTTGCCTTGCCGATTGACCGCTCGGCGGCCGTTGTATATATTCAAGTAGACTATTGAATACTTATCTACTCTGGATGACAACCGCCGCTGCAAGAACGCCGGCTCCGAGCTGATCGCCGGGATCGGAAGGCCGGCACCCGCCCGAGGCGCGCGCCCGGGCATGCCGAGGAGGCACTCCCATGAGCAACATCCTGGTCGTCCTGAACGACCCACCCTACGGGACCGAGCGCAGCTACAACGGCCTGCGGCTCGCGGGCTCGCTCGGCCGCAAGAAGGAAGCGAAGGTCCGCGTCTTCCTCATCGGAGACGCGGTGGGCTGCGCCAAGCGCGGCCAGAAGGTGCCGCAGGGCTACTACAACATCGAGTCGATGCTCCAGATCGTCGTGCGCCATGGCGGCGAGGTGGGCGTGTGCGGCTCGTGCCTGGACGCGCGCGGCACGGTCGAGACCGATCTCGTGGAGGGGACGCACCGTGGGTCGATGGACGAGCTGACGGCCTGGACGCTCGAGGCCGACAAGGTCGTGAGCTTCTGACATGAGCCGCACCATTCTCGTCCTGGGCGGCGGAGTCGGCGGCCTCGTGGTGTCCACCCTCGTGCGCAAGAAGCTGTCGAAGGAGCACCGCGTGATCATGGTGGACCGGGAGGCCGAGCACCTGTTCGCCCCGTCTCTCCTGTGGCTCATGACGGGGCTTCGCACCCCGGACCAGATCCGACGTCCCCTCGAGCGCCTCCGCCGCAAGGGCATCGAGGTGCTGCGGGGCGACATCGAGCAGATCGACCCTTCGCGCCGGCAGGCCACGGTGGGCGGCAAGGTCATCGCAGCCGACGAGCTGGTCGTGGCGCTCGGCGCCGATCTCGCCCCGGACGCGATCCCCGGGCTCGCGGAGGCCGGCCACTCCTTCTACGCGCTGCAGGGGGCGGCATCCCTGCGCGACGCCCTGCGCGAGCTCCGGGGCGGCCGGCTCGTGGTGCTGACGGCCGCACCAGCCTACAAGTGCCCGGCCGCGCCCTACGAGGCGGCCATGCTCCTCGAGTACGACTGTCGCAAGCGCAAGATGAGGCAGGACGCCCAGATCGACCTCTACGCCGCCGAGGCCGGTCCCATGGGCGTGGCCGGTCCGGAGGTGTCGGCAGCCGTGCGCGACATGGTGACGGGCAAGGGGATCGGATACCACCCCGGCCACCAGGTGACGCGCGTCGACGCCGCTTCGCGGGTCATCGAGTTCGGCAACGGCGCACGCGCGTCGTTCGATCTCCTCGCCTACGTCGCGCCCCATCGCGCGCCCGCCGTCGTTCGCGACGCAGGGCTCGCCGGGGAGAGCGGATGGGTGGCCGTGGACCGGCACACGATGCAGACGCGCTTCGAGGGCGTGTGGGCCATCGGCGACGTCACGTCCATCCCACTGTCCATGGGCAAGCCGCTGCCCAAGGCGGGCGTCTTCGCCCACCGGCAGGCGGAGGCCGTGGCCGCGAGCATCGTCCACCGCATCACCGGCAAGGGAGCCCCTGGCCGCTTCGACGGAGACGGCGAGTGCTTCATCGAGGCCGGGGACGGCAAGGCCGGACTCGGACGGGGCGACTTCTACGGGGAGCCGCTGCCGCAGGTCAAGGTACACGCTCCGAGCCGCACGGGGCACGCCGGCAAGGTGCTGTTCGAGAAGGACTGGCTCCGGCGCTGGTTCTGAGCACCGAGCAGCGCCTGCCCGCTCCGAGGACCACCTTCGAGCAGGTACGGGCCAACGACAAAGTGTTCGTCCTTCTGCGAGAAGTGACGCACCCGCGGCGAGCGGATTCGGGCGGATCATTGTCATACTCTCGCGAGCGGGAGAGCAGCCTGCGCCGATCGCACCGTCACGCGATCTCCCGCAGGGACTCCAGCCTGAAGTCGTGCGGTCCGTACCCGGAGCCGGACCGCGGCCAAGTCAACACGCTGCGTGATGGCGCCGAGGCGCAGCGACGCGGGAGCGAACAGGTGGCATGACGGAACACGCCCATGCCGGGCACCACGCGCATCACCCTGACGAGCCCTCCTCGAGCAGGAAGGACCCCGTCTGCGGCATGGCCGTCCCGGAGGACTCACCCCATCGCCACGAGCATGGGGGCAAGACCTACTACTTCTGCAGCGAGAAGTGCCGTGGGAAGTTCGCCTCGGAGCCGCTCAAGTACGTGGCACCAGAAGCAGCGGCCGCCGCCAGCCAAACGCCGCCGGGCACCGTCTACGTCTGCCCGATGCACCCCCAGATCCGGCGGGAACGCCCGGGCACTTGCCCCATCTGCGGGATGGCTCTCGAACCCGAGATGCCGAGCGTCGATGACGCGGAGAGTCCCGAGCTGGCGGACTTCCGGCGCCGCTTCTGGTGGACGCTGCCCCTGACGGTCATCGTCACCGTGCTCGCGATGTTCGGCCACCGGCTCGGATGGTTCGACATGGCGGCGCAGAGCTACATCGAGATGGCCCTCTCCGTTCCGGTGGTGCTCTGGGCCGGATGGCCCTTCTTCGTACGCTGGGCCGAGTCGATCGGAAACCGCAGCCCCAACATGTGGACGCTCATCGGAACCGGCACCGGGTCGGCGTTCGTCTACAGCGTCGCGGCGACCTTGGCGCCAGGTGCGTTCCCCCACTCCTTCGTCTCGATGGGGCGTGTGGCGGTGTACTTCGAGGCGGCGGTCGTCATCATCTCGTTGACCCTGCTGGGCCAGCTCCTCGAGCTGAAGGCGCGCTCGCAGACCTCGATCGCGATCAAGGCGCTGCTCGGGCTCGCGCCGAAGACCGCGCGCCGCATCAACGCCGATGGCGGCGAGGAGGACGTGCCGATCTCGCACGTCCACGTCGGCGATTCCCTGCGCGTGCGGCCTGGCGAGAAGGTGCCCGTGGACGGGATGGTGATCGAGGGAAGAAGCGCCGTGGACGAGTCCATGCTGACCGGCGAGTCGCTGCCCGTGAGCAAGGGACCGGGCGACAAGCTCATCGGCGCCACGCTCAACACCAACGGCGCCCTCGTGATGCGCTCCGAGCGCGTCGGCGCGCAGACGATGCTCGCGCAGATCGTGCAGATGGTCGCCCAGGCCCAGCGCTCCCGAGCGCCGATGCAGCGCATGGCGGACAGGGTGGCCGGCTGGTTCGTGCTCGTGGTCGTCGCCATCGCGGTCGGCACCTTCCTCGCGTGGGGATTCCTGGGTCCCGAGCCGAGCTGGGTCTACGGACTGGTCAACGCAGTGGCGGTGCTCATCATCGCCTGCCCATGCGCGCTCGGACTGGCGACGCCGATGTCCATCATGGTGGCGACCGGCAAGGCGGCGACCATGGGCGTGCTGTTCCGCGATGCCGCGGCCATCGAGCGCCTTCGCGAGGTGGACACGCTGATCGTCGACAAGACCGGCACGCTCACGGAAGGGAAGCCCGCCTTCGACCGCGCCGTGCCGTCCGAGGGGACGCTGCCAGACGAGATCCTGCGGCTGGCGGCGAGCCTGGACCAGGGCAGCGAGCATCCGCTCGCGGACGCCATCGTGCGGGCGGCCCGCGAGCGAGGGCTCGCCCTCGAGAAGCCCGAGACGTTCGAGTCCTCTTCGGGCATCGGCGTACGTGGACGGGTCGGCGGTCACGACCTCGCGCTCGGCAACGCGACGCTCATGAAGGAGATCGGCGCCTCGGTGGACAGCCTGGCCTCACAGTCAGAGGCTCTCCGCGCCGAAGGCGCCAGCGTCATGCACCTGGCCGTGGATGGGCGCCTGGTTGGCGTCCTCGCGGTGTCGGACCCGGTCAAGGCGAGCACACCCGAAGCCCTGGCGACGCTGAAGCGCGCTGGTCTCCGCGTCGTGATGGCCACTGGCGACGGGCTGACCACGGCTCGCGCGGTCGCCGCTCGTCTCGGAATCGACGAGTTCCACGGCGAGGTGAAGCCCGCGGACAAGCTCGGGCTCGTGGAGCGCTTCCAGAAGGAGGGCCGCGTCGTCGCCATGGCCGGAGACGGGATCAACGATGCCCCGGCCCTGGCGAAGGCCGACGTCGGCATCGCCATGGGCACCGGCACGGACGTGGCGATGAGCAGCGCGCAGGTGACCCTCGTGAAGGGCGACCTGCGAGGGATCGCGCTCGCTCGCGCGGTATCCGAGGCCACCGTCGCCAACATGAAGCAGAACCTCGGCTTCGCCTTCGTGTACAACGCCCTCGGCATTCCGCTGGCGGCCGGTGCGCTCTATCCCTTCACGGGCTGGCTGCTCTCTCCGATGATCGCCGCCCTTGCCATGAGCCTGAGCTCCGCGTCCGTCGTGACCAACGCCCTTCGCCTGCGCGCACGGGAGGCGCGGTGACGCGCTCACCAAGACCAGGAACTCGCTGGGTGGCCGTCGGCTGGGACCATCGATCGCTTACAGAGCGGCGCTGGGCGCGGACCACGTCGACGTGTAGAAGAGCCAGCCTCTTGTCCAGATCTCGGAGAAGCCCGCGGCCCGCAGCTGTCGTCGCAGCGTGCCTGGCGTCACGAAGTCCGGGTCAGGGAACTGCTCGGAGACCGACAACCGTCCGCCCGGACGCAGAACGCGCCTGATCTCGGCCAGAGCGGATGGCTGGTCGGGAATCTCGCCGAGGACGGTGATCAGGAAGACCTGATCGAAGGACCCAGATTGCAGGGGCATCTTCGCAGCATCGGCCCTCACGAAGCGAGCTGCGAGGCCAGCCTCTTCCAAACGGGCCCGCGCACGCTCGAGCATCTTCGTCTGGACGTCCAGGCATACCAGGAGCCCCGACGCGCCCACCCGGCGTGCGGCCTCCACGGAGTAGAAGCCGGTGCCGGCCCCAACCTCGAGGACGGCCTGTCCGGCACGGATTCCGAAGAAAGCCAGCACCCTCTCGGGGCCCGCCACGAGCCGACGCCCCGGCACCTCGAGCGCGCCCGCCAAGGAGTACGGACAAGGACGCGCCACCAACCGGCCGCGGAGCCGGTCCCACCACGCGCGCAAGATGGACTCTGCCACGTTCAGCCCTCGGCGACGACCTTCGCGACGATTGTCCGCAGAGACGGACTACGGTGCGTTTCGGGGTGAGCCGGCCTCGACTCCTCTCACGTCACCTCCACTCGATACCTCTGCGACATCGTGCTCGGCCCGTAGCCAGTTGTCCAGGTCGCGCCCCTCGAAGCGGCCAGACGCCTCCCAGATCTCGTACGCTCGCCTGGCCACGCGATCCCATTGTGCCGCCAATGGTCGCACGACCCCCGGCTCGGCCAGCGGCGATGCCTCGACGTGCACGGCCAGGCTCGACTGGGCGACTCTCTCCTTGGTCCGGTCTTCTTGCTTGTGGCTCTTCTTCATGATCTCCTCCTCACGTCCTCACGACTGTCGGAGCGACTCCAGCGGGGCGGCGGTCGGTACGG
The DNA here is from genome assembly GCA_046331505.1 of Acidobacteriota bacterium. Lineage (GTDB taxonomy): Bacteria > Acidobacteriota > Vicinamibacteria > JAXLQT01 > JAXLQT01 > JAXLQT01. The sequence goes on along the minus strand of JAXLQT010000001.1, from coordinate 206,500 downwards.
GCGGTGCGCCCGAGGGCCGCTCTCGAGGCCAGGCCCCCTCGTGGGCACCCAGACGAGCCAGGGCATGGACGATGTCGCCATAACAGCGAGCCTCGCAGGCGTCGAGCGGAGCATTGATGTTGGTCTTGTGCTGGATGGTGATGGTGACTTTCACGTCGGGGCGCCCGTGGCGCCTCTCGGCGTAGTGAATGGCGCTGTCGAATCCGCTCAGCTCGTAGGTCGAGTCCCGATCTCGCGGCGGCAGGACCGCGTTGGCAACGCAGCGCAACGCCTCGTACACCTCGAGACACGTGGCGCACCCCGGCGCGTAGGCGGGGTGAGACGGAGCGTGAGTCCCGAGAAGGTCGATCTGGAACCCGACCACGCGGCTCCCTCCTTCGACGAAGCCATGGAGTGGCCAGGTGTCCCAGCAGATGCGGTACTTGCGAACGATGTCTTCGAGTCCGGTGCTCGTGTCGTGCATGACGTGCCTCCTATCGGTGGGTGGTCGGGCCGAGTCCGTGCAATTGGTTCCTTCATGGAGGAGGGGCACCTCAACCCCTGACGCGCGTTCCGCAGGCCCTCATCGCCTTGCCGAAGTACGGATTGGCCGGGGCCGTGCCGCTCTGGAGCCAGTTCGCATTCGCCATCGGGCAGTGGAACTCGTTCAGTTCCGGCGGCAGCGCCCCGCCATTGGCGAGGCGTGCGAAGCGATCGACGGCGCCCGTCAGGTCGCGCAGATGCGTCCGCCACGTCGCGAGGTCCCGATCGGCCTGCATCGACTTCCCTGCTTTCTCGAGGTCCGCCGCGGCAGATGCCAGCTCCTTGGCCTGCTCGGGCGCCAGTCCCTTCGTCAGCTTGGGCGCCTGCGACGCCTGCTCCACGACGTCGGCCATGGCCTGCGTGGGAGGAGCCTCGTCGTCCGAGAGGGCCGACGCGATGCTCAGGTAGCCACTGGCGGCCTTGCGGGCGACGTCGGCCAAAGGCGAATCGGCCGCGCGAGCGGTACCGCCGATGGCCAGCCCCGTGAGGGCCAGTGCGAGCAGCACGATGCTAGGGATGGCGTGGGTTCGGTTCATGATCGACCTCCTGGGAGTGATGGATTTCCGCGAGTCTTAGTTGCCATGGCGGGCGCCGCGATGGCGCGCAAGACGTCCTCCGACGCAGTGCCGTTGCCCTCGCTCGCCCCGATGATGGCGGGCACGTGGTCCCGCTCGAAGCCGATGGAAGCTCCTTCTCGGCGCTCGGGACGGATCGTGACGCGCACGATGGCCTGGTACGGCACGAGCTCGGTGCGCATTGGCCGCGGGCGGGAGGACGCATCGCCGTCGTAGACAGCCAGGGCCAGCCAGGCCGGCCCGAGCCCGATCACGTGGCAGACGTCCAGGACGTCTCCGTCTCCGAGGTGAAGCTGCACGCAGGGCAGCTTCTCCGCCGGGTCGGGGCAGCGATCACGGGCCAGCGCCGCGAGCTGGCCGAGGAAGAAGGCCGGGCCGAATGCGTACCGCTGATCGAGCTCACGCGCGAGCCGCCGAAGCGCTTCCTCCTCCTTCAGCGTCTGCTGCCGTGTCGATGCGTCCAACGTGGTCCTTTCATCGGCGCCGGCAAGCGCTCGTTCCGAGGTTGGCTTCCTGTTCATTTCAGCGTCCCTTCGGCTACTGGAGAGAGGAATCCCGAGGCCACTGCAAAGTGTTGGTGCTCGCGGGCGGGGGCAAGCCCGCGCGCCTTCCACAGCTTGTAGATGGCCGGGTACACCAGCAGCTCGAGCACGAACGACGTCACCAGTCCGCCGATCATCGGAGCCGCGATCCGCTTCATCACGTCGGCGCCCGCCGAGGTGGACCACATGATCGGCAGGAGCCCCATGAAGGCCGCGCACACGGTCATCATCTTGGGGCGCGCCCTCTTGACCGCTCCGTGGACGATGGCCTCGTCGAGGTCGCTCATCGTCTGCAGCAGGCCCTTCTTCTTCGCCTCGTCGTGCGAGAGGTCGAGGAAGAGCAGCATGAAGACGCCCGTCTCGGCGTCGAGGCCGAGCAGGGCGATCATGCCGACCCATGCGGCGATGGAGACGTTGTACCCGAGCAGGTAGAAGAGCCAGATCGCGCCGATGGCCGAGAACGGCACGGCCAGCATCACGACCGTGGCCTTGAAGGCGGAGCGGGTGTTGGCGTACAGCAGCGCGAAGATGAGGGCGAGGGTGATGGGGACCACCACCTTGAGCCGCTCCTTGACCCGCAGCATGTTCTCGTACTGCCCGCTCCACTGGAGCCGGGTGCCAGTCTCGAGCTTGAGCCCCGCAGCCACCGCGCGCTTGGCCTCCTCGACGTAGCCGCCGATGTCGCGTCCGGCGATGTCGACGTAGACGTAGCCCGCCAGGGAGCCGTTCTCGTCGCGGATCATGGAGGGGCCCTGGAGGAGCTTGATGTCCGCGAGCTGTCCCAGAGGGACCTGCGGCCCGAGCGGCGTGGGGACGAGCACGCGCCGCAGGTGGTCGACGTCGTCGCGCAGCTCGCGCGGGTAGCGCAGGTTCACGGGGAAGCGCTGCCGTCCCTCGATGGTGGTGGTGATGTTGTCGCCGCCGATGGCGGTCATGATCACCATCTGCACCTGCTCGATGGTCAGGCCATATCGGGCCAGCTCGTCGCGCCGCGGTTCGAAGTCGACGAAGTACCCGCCCGCGACGCGCTCGGCGTACACGCTGCGGGTCCCCTTCACCTGCCGCAGGATCTCCTCCAGGCGGGCGCCGATGCCCTCGATCTTGGCAAGGTCCGCGCCGAACACCTTGATGCCGATCGGCGTCCGCACGCCGGTCGTGAGCATGTCGGTGCGCGCCTTGATCGGCATCGTCCACGCGTTGGTGACGCCCGTGACACGGAGCTTTCCGTCCATCTCGTCGATGAGCTCGTCCCACGAGATCCGATCGGGCCACAGGGGGCGCGCGACCGCCGCCAGCCACGAGGGCGCCCATCCCGAGTACCAGCGCGCCTTGGGCCGCCACTCGGCTGTCGGCCTGAGGATGACGGTCGTCTCCATCATGGAGAAGGGCGCCGGGTCGGTGGACGTGTCGGCGCGACCCGCCTTGCCGAAGACGCTCGCCACCTCGGGAATGGAGCGCAGCACGCGGTCCTGGGTCTGCAGAAGCTCCTGGGCCTGCGCCACCGAGATGCCGGGCAGCGTGGTCGGCATGTAGAGGATGGTCCCCTCGTTCAGCGGCGGCATGAACTCCTGCCCGAGCTTGAAGTAGACCGGCAGGCTCACCGCGACCATCAAGAGCGCGATCGCGATGATGGCGCGCGGGTGTCGCAGCACGAAGCGGCACGCCGGCTCGTACACGCGGAAGATGGCGTGGCTGATCGGGTGGCGCTCCTCGGCGTAATAGGTCCCGACGAGGATCTTCGAGGCGATCGCGGCGAGCCAGCGCGGCCGGAAGGTGAACGGGTCCATGCGGGCGAACAGCATGCGCAGGGCGGGGTCCAGCGTGATGGCGAGCAGCGCGGCCAGCGCCATCGCCAGGTTCTTGCTGTAGGCGAGCGGCTTGAAGAGGCGCCCCTCCTGGTCGACCAGGGCGAACACCGGCAGGAACGCGACGGCGATGACCAGCAGCGAGAAGAACACCGAGGGCCCGACCTCCTTGAGGGCCTCGAGCCGGACGGCGTGGAAGTCGCCCTTCCGGCCATCCGCCTGCCAGTGGTACAGCTTGTTGTAGGCGTTCTCGACCTCGACGATGGCGCCGTCGACGAGGACGCCGATGGAGATGGCGATGCCGGCCAGAGACATGATGTTGACCGTCACCCCCATGAGGTAGAGCGGGATGAACGCCAGCAGCACGGACACCGGGATGGTGACGATCGGGACGATGGCCGACGGGACGTGCCACAGGAAGACGAGGATCACGAGGGAGACGATGAGCATCTCCACCGTCAGCTCGTGCTTGAGCGTCTCGATGGCGCGCTCGATGAGCGTGGACCGGTCGTAGGTCGTCACGAAGTCGACGCCATCGGGGAGCGCGGGCCTCAGCTCCTCGATGCGTTGCTTGACGCGCTCGATGACCTGCAACGCGTTCTCACCGTGGCGCATCACGACGATCCCGCCGACGGCGTCGCCGAGGCCGTCGAGATCCGAGATCCCGCGCCGGATCTCGGGCCCGAGCTCGACCTTCGCCACGTCCCGCAGGAGGACGGGCACGCCGTCCTTGGTGGCCTTGACCACAATCTTCTCGAAGGCGTCAAGGCTGCGGGCATATCCGCGGCCGCGCACCATGTACTCCTTGCCGTTCCACTCGAGGAGCCGGCCGCCGACCTCGTTGTTGGAACCGCGGATGGCTGCCGCGATCACGTCCAGGGGCAGGTCGTAAGCCTGGAGGCGGTTCGGATCCACCGTGATCTGGTACTGCTTCTGGAAGCCGCCAATGGATGCGACCTCCGCCACTCCCGGCACCGACTGGATGGCATAGCGCAGCGTCCAGTCCTGGAAGCTGCGCAGCTCGTCGAGGGAGTGCTTGCCCGATCGGTCCTTGAGCGCGTACTGGAAGACCCACCCCACCCCGGTGGCGTCGGGGCCCAGCTCGGTCTGGACGCCTTGCGGGAGCTTGCCCTGGATCTTCGACAGGTACTCGAGGACGCGGGAGCGGGCCCAGTAGAGGTCCGTGCCGTCCTGGAAGATGACGTAGACGTAGCTGAAGCCGAAGTCCGAGAAGCCACGAATGGCCTTGACCTTCGGCGCGCCCAGCAAGGCCGACACGATGGGATAGGTGACCTGGTCCTCGATGATGTCGGGCGACCGGTCCCAGCGCGAGTAGATGATGACCTGCGTATCCGAGAGATCCGGCAGCGCGTCGAGCCTGATGACGCCGAGCGTGTACCAGGCGATCACGGACACGGCGGCGACGGCCATGAGCACGAGCAGACGGTTGGTCGCGGAGAACTCGATGATGCGCTTGATCACTGGACCGACCCTCCGTTCGCGGGCGCCGCTGCGGCCGGCGCGACGGCCGCCCGCAGCCGCGACTCGGAGTCGAGCAGGAAGTTCGCGCGCACCACCACCTGCTCGCCCGAGGCCACGCCCGAGAGGATCTGGACCCTGCCCGCATCCCTGACTCCGACCTTGACCTCACGGGGCTCGAAGCGGCCCGCGCTCGCCTCGACGAACACCACCTGCCGGTCGCCCGTGTCCATGAGCGCCGAGTCGGGGATGACGACCGACGACCCGCCGTCGACCTCGAGCTCGACGTTGGCGAACATCGAGGGCTTGAGGGCGAGGCCCAGGTTGTCGACCTCGATGCGCGCCCTCAGCGTCCGGCTCTCGCTGGTGAGGTACGGGGAGATGAACGAGACCTTCCCGGTCAGCTCCCCTCCCGACTGGTAGGGAAGCGTCACGTGGGCGATGGTGCCGAGCTTGATGGACTGGGCGTCGAACTCGTACAGAGCGGCGTCGATCCAGACGCGCGACAGGTCCGTGAGGATGTAGAGCTCCGTCCCCGGCTCGATCTGCTGCCCTTCGAACACGTCCTTGGCCGTCACGAATCCGGACGCCGGCGCGTCGAGCGTCACCGTGCGGCGTGCCTTGCCCGTGCGCTCGATCCCGGCGATGAAGGCGGCAGGGACGTCGTAGAGCTCCAGCCGGCGCCGGGCAGCCTGGAGGAGATCGGCGCTCCCGCGCTGCACCTCGGGCAGGCTCGAGCTCGCGAAGCGGCCCGCCGCGACGCGCGTCCTGAGGTACTCCTCCTGCGTCGCGAGAAGCTCCGGAGAATAGATGGACAGGATCGGCTCGCCCTGCTTCACGAGCTGGCCCGTGAAGTTGACGTGGAGCTTCTCGATCCAGCCCGGGAGCTTCGTGTGGACGTGGCGCACCCGCGTCTCGTCCGCGACGACGTTGCCGACCGTGCGGATCTTCCGGTGCAGCTCCTGCGTCACCGCGGGCGCGGTCTGCAGCCCCGCCAGGCTCCGCGCCTCGCTCGTGACCGTGACCGGCGCCAGGCCAGGAATGCCGCCTCGCTGCTGCGACGCCTCGTCGTCGTACACGGCGACGAAGTCCATGCCCATCTCGTCCTTCGCGGGCACGGGCGAGGTGACGGCCGGGTTCATGGGGCTCCTGTAGTAGCGGACCGTCCGGCCGCCGTTGCCGGCATTCGCCGGCACGGCCGGCGCCGCGGCGGCCGGTGCCGCTTTCGGCGTCGCGGCACTGTCCTCCTCCATCGGCACGAGGCGCATGCCACAGATGGGACAGTCGCCGAGCTTCTCCGACACGTACGTCGGGTGCATCGGGCAGTGGTACTTCGTCGAGCTGCTCTGCGCAGTCCCGCTTCCGGCCCAGTAGACGGACGCGAGCAGGATGGCCGCGAGGCCCACGACGATGACGAGGACGACGGCTTTCGTGAACCGGTTCATGGCTGCACCTCCGGGGCGTGCCCGGCGGGCCGCTCCAGGTCGAGAAGCGCCGCCAGCTCCGCCCAGGTGGCGAAGCGCTCGGATTGGCGGCGCGCCAGCTCGGCGCGTGCGTCGAGCCAGAGGTTGAAGTCTTCGATGACCGTGGAGAAGTCGCCTCGGCCGGCCAGGTACGAGGCCCGCGCCGCATCGATGGCGGCGCTGGCCTGCGGCGCGATGGCCTCGCGGTAGCGCACGAGCTGCGACTCGGAGCGATCCCACTCAGCCCTGAGTCGTGCCGCGTCGCTGCGCGCTGTGGCGCGGGCGTCCGCGAGCTCGTGCCGGGCCATCTCCACGTCCTGCGCCCCGGCGCGCACCATCGGCTCCTGCTTGTGGCGCCTCCAGAGTGGAAGCTCGATGCCGACGCGCAGCGTGACGACCGGATCCAGGTCGCGGCGGGATGCGGCACCGGCGGCGACCGTGAAGTTCGGCTTCAGCTCGGTGCGCGCCGCATCGAGCCTCCGCTCCGCCGCACGCACCGCGGCCTCCTTCACGCCGATCTCGGGCGCGCGGCTGATGGCCAGGGCCTGCCAGTCTCCGGCGGGCACCTCGACCGCCGGCAGATCGGCAACCTCGCCCATCTCGGCATCCCCCGGCCGGTCGAGGAGCCGGTTGAATCCCGCAACGACGGCCCGACGCTCGGCCTCGAGATCGGTCGCACGCTCCGCGAGCCGCGATGACTCGAGCTGCGCCTTGACCACGGCCTCCTGCTCCGCCTCTCCCGCGCTGTAGCGGGAGGCCACCGTGGTCGACAGCAAGTCCAGCAGCTCGCGGCCGGAGAGGATGGACCGCGCCTCGTAGTCGATGGCGAAGAGCCTCCCGTAGAGGGAACGGATGGCGCTCGCCACCTGCCGGCGCAGCGACTCGACCTCGGCCTGGCGCACGGCCACGTCCGCCTCGGCGGCACTGCGTCGCGCGGAGCGCTTGCCCGGGAAGAGGAGGCCCTGGGCTACCTGCACGCCGGCCATCGACATCTCCTCCTTGCCGACGGTGAAGGACGTGGCTCCCGCGTTCTGGAGCATGCCCTCCACCATCGGATCGGGAAGCGCGGCGGCAGGCTCGACCATCTCCTGCGCGGCTTGCAGCCTGGCCTCGAGCGCCGCCACGGAAGGCGTCTTCTCCAGTGCTTCGGCGACGAGATCCTCGACCGGCGGAGCTCCCCGACCCTCCTGCCCCTGCGCCGGCTGCACATGGGCGACCAGCAGCACAAGCGAGGTGATCGCAGCTGTTGATGAGATTCGATGCGCGAACACGTCAGCCTCCTCTCGGATGAGTGCGTGGACGAACGGCTCCGTCCCACGATCGGGGCGGGGCAAGACACACTCGTGGCTAGCGCGTTAGCGACGCAGGCTGCAGCCGGTGAGGTAGAGGGGCTCGGGAGTGACGGCAGGATCGGCGGTCACGCCATCGACAGCGCTGGCGGCGATGGCGGGTGCCAGATTGGCCGAAGGCCCCGCCACCTGCGTGGGCGACAGGCTCTCCCACCGAGCGGGCGTCGGCGGCGCGGCCTTGAACGATCCGTCGCAGCAGCATCCGGACATCGCGGGTTGGCCGCTCTCGCCCTGGGCGCACGAGACCATCGTGCTGCCGCATCCCGCCATGAGCGGGTGCGAGGACGCCCCGAGGGCGGTGATGAGCACCAGGATGACGGTGGCGGTCGTTCTCATGTCCGTGCAGCCTGCTCGAGGCTGCTCGATGATTGAGCACGAACCGTGCCACGGAGCTCGAGCCCGGTCCTCGCGGCGAGGGCGCTCCAGTCTTCCAGCGGGACCCGCAGGAACGCGTCGACGACTTCGGGATCGAACTGGGAGCCGCGGCACCTACGGACGACATTCTGCGCCTCGACGATGCCGACGGCGCGTCGATAGGGCCGATCGGACACGAGCGCGTCGAAAGCATCCGCCACGGCGAAGATCCGGGCCGGCAGAGGGATGTCGCTCCCGGCAAGGCCGCGAGGGTAGCCCTGGCCATCGAAGCGCTCGTGATGAGCCTGGACCAGCGCCCTGGCCTCGGCAAGGAACCGGATGCGTCCCAGGAGCGAGGACCCCATCGCGGGATGGCTTCGCATGAGCACCCACTCGGCATCCCCGAGCGGTCCCTCCTTGAGCAGCACGTCGTCGCGGATCCCGATCTTGCCGACGTCGTGCAGCAGGGCCCCCAGCGCCAGGCCCTGCCGGAACGCAGGGTCGGACAATCCCATCTCGTCGGCGATGCGCAGCGCGAAGTCCCGCACGCGGCGCGAGTGGCCGCCGGTCGCGCGCTCACGGAGATCGAGCGACGCGGTCAGCGCCTCGATCGTCTCCTCGTGCGCGCTCTCGACCTCCTGCAAGGCGCGCCTCATCCTCTCGAAGAGCACGCCCGCCACCACCGCAGCGAGGTTGTAGTTCCACATCTCCGCGACCTGGTCGGCCTGCGCCGTGCGCTGGCCGGACCAGTCGGCGAGCACGTGGTAGCCGAACAGGATCGTGATGCTGGCGGACGCGGCCAGCGCGCCACGCGTCGAAAACCAGGCGGCCGCCATCAGGATCGGCACGTAGTAGAGCTTCTCCGCCACCAGGTGCGCGAGGTGCCAGCCGTAGGGAGCAACCGGCAGCGATCGGTGCAGCACCGTCGTCGCGATCACGAGCCCCGCGATCGCAGCCACCCGAACCAAGCGTCCGTCGTGCTGTTTCATTCCTTCCGGCTTTCCCCGACAGAGATGTGAAGCACGCCACGAGCCATCTGGCGCCCGCGTTGCTACGTCCCCTTGCGGGAGGTGAATGAACATGACCCCATGGATTGAACGTGCGGGAACCACACTCGTGGCGATCGCCATCCTGACGAGCGGCCCCGCGCTGCGCGCGCAGCAAGCGCCGGCGCCGGTGACGTCCGTAGCCGCCAACACGACCACGACACCGGCGACGACCGCCGACGTGTACGTGCGGACGACCCTTCCGGGCAAGACCGCCGAGGAGTGCCTCGCCAAGGCGCAGGAGTATCGGGACAAGGCCGCCGCCCAGCGCGCGGTGGCGACCGAGCACCGGAAGATGTTCCAGGACTTCGCGAAGGCCAACGCCAGGAGTCCCAAGGTGGCCGAGAGCCCGGCCATCCCCCGGATGAAGAACCACTGCCAGCGCCTGATCGACGAGGCAGAACGTCTCGCCGTCGAGGCCGAGAGGTTCGCGGACTATTACAGGATGCGCGCGGCGGATCTCCGTGGTGAATGAAGGCGCGCGGACCCGACCCGCCCGCTCCCGGGGTGTAGGATTGTCAACAGGGAGTCTCCAGCCACGCGTGGAGAATCCAACACTCCCGGAGATCGCGGATCGTGGCCGTCCGCCATGCCTCCGTTCCCCTCATCGCGAATGACAGCGGCACCAACGATCGGTCGCTCATGGAGATCGGTGGGTGCGTGCCTGGCCGTTTTCCTCGCCATCACCGTCGCGCACTACAGCGCCTCGCCGGAGCTGGTGGAGGCGCACAACGTCTTCCGGCGCCTCTACTACGTGCCGATCGTCTGGGGATCGCTGCTCGGCGGGCTCCCTGGCGGCCTCGGCCTCGCGGCGCTCACGACGGCAGCCTACGCGCCTCATGCCTTCATGATGCACTCCCAGCACGACCCGGCACCCACGTCGGACAAGGTGCTCGAGGTCGTCCTGTACTTCGGCGTGGGCGCCCTTGCCGGTGCCCTCGTCGATCGCGAGCGCCACGCTCGGACCCGTCAGGAGCGAGAATCGAGAGCGCGGGCGGCCGCGGAGGCGAGGGCAGACCGGCTCGCTGGGCTCGTCCACCTCTCGCGCGGCCTTGCCCACGAGATCCGCAATCCCCTTGGCGGGATCCAGGGGGCCATCGAGATCCTCGCCGACGAGATCCCGCTCACGAGCCCGCGCCGCGAGATGATCGACGTGGGCCTTCGCGAGACCTCGCGCCTGGACGCGGTGGTCACTCACTTCCTCGACTTCGCGCGCCCGCGCGATCCCGTCATGAAGCCCTTCGCCGCCCAGGACGTCATCCGCGACGTCGTGGACCTCCAGGTCGAGGTGGCCCGCCGCAAGGGCGTCGAGCTGTCATCGCGGGTCAACGGCGAGGGGCGCGCCCTGGGCGACGCGGCGCAGGTCACCCAGATCCTCCTCAACCTCGTGCGCAACGCGCTGCAGGCCACGCCTTCCGGAGGGCGTGTGCTCGTGGAGTGCGGTCGCGCGCCGTCGGACCGCGTCGTCTTCCGTGTGGCGGACACCGGCCCCGGCGTCCCGGCGGAGATGAAGGAGTCGATCTACGATCCCTACGTGAGCGATCGCGAGGGCGGCCTCGGGCTCGGCCTCTCGATCTCCGCAATGCTGGCCCGGCAGAACGGCGGAACGCTCAGGCACGAGGCGCGGCCCGGAGGTGGCGTGGTCTTCGAGTTCGACATCGCCGCCCATCCACGAGCCGACCGTGACGAAGGGAACGGCCGGCAGCAGCAATGACGAGCGACCCGAAGAAGACCAAGGGGTATCGCGTGCTCCTGGCCGAGGACGACGCGAGCATGAGATCGGTGATGCGCTTCAACCTCATGGAGGAGTCGTTCGTTGTCACCGAGGTGGAGCGCGGCGACGATGCCGTGCGGCTGCTGTCGGGAACGGCCGCTCCAGCGTTCGACCTCGTCATCGCGGACCTCAAGATGCCCGGGGCGGATGGCATGGCGGTGATGGAGGCGGCAAGAGTCCACGACCCGCACGTCCCCGTCATCCTGGTGACGGCGTTCGGCAGCCTCGATCAGGTGTCCGAGGCCATGCGCAAGGGAGCCGCGGACTACATCACCAAGCCGTTCCAGAGGGCCGAGTTCAAGAGCCGCGTGATGACCGTGATGGAGCGCGCCGCGCGCCAGGCCGAGAAGGACGGCGGGCTCGCCGTCGCTGATCAAGGGAGCGACCCGGGGTTCGTGACGGTCTCGCCCGCGATGCTGGAGATCTTGCGGCGCGTGGAGCGGATTGCGCCCTCGCACGCCACGGTGCTCGTCCTGGGGGAGAGCGGGACGGGGAAGGAACTGATCGCGCGCATGGTCCACGCGCGGAGTGACCGCGCGTCAGGTGCCTTCGTGCCCGTGAGCTGCGCGGCGATGCCGCACGACCTGCTCGAGAACGAGCTCTTCGGCCACGAGCGGGGCGCGTTCACGGGTGCCGACCGCGTGCATGCCGGCAAGGTCGAGCGCGCGCACCGGGGGACGCTGTTCCTCGACGAGGTGGGCGAGCTTCCGATGGACCTCCAGGCCAAGCTGCTGCGCGTCCTCGAGGAGGGAGTCGTCGATCGGCTGGGAAGCAGCCGAGGCATCGAGGTGGACGTACGCGTGGTGGCGGCCACCAACCGCGACCTCCACGCCGCCGTGGACGACGGGACCTTCCGGCCGGACCTCTACCACCGGCTGAGCGTCATCCCCATCGAGCTGCCGCCGCTGCGCGACCGCACGGAGGACATCCCGGCGCTGGTGCGGAGGTTTCTCGAGGACATCCACCTCGGCGGCAAGGTCACGGTGGCGCCCGCGCTGCTCGCCGAGCTTCAGCGCCAGCCGCGGCCCGGCAACGTCCGGCAGCTGCGCAACGCCGTCTCTCGCATGGCGCTGCTCCGGCAATCGGACGTCCTCGACCTGGCCGACCTGGCGCCGCTCGCCGAGAAGCCATCACCGGTCGGTCCCGCGCCGCCGCCCCAGGCGGGCCTCCAGGACTCCGGAGCTGCCATGGGGCAATCGCCCCTGGTTCCCGGCTCCGTGAAGCTGCCTGATGCCCCGTTCAATCTCCTCGACCTCGAGCGGGAGATCGTGCTCAAGGCCCTCGAGAAGCACGATGGGAATCGATCGGCCGCCGCACGCTACCTCGGCATCCCGCGACACGTTCTCCTCTACCGACTGGAGAAGTACGGCATTGGCGGCAAGGGAGACTTGGATACGCCTGGTCCGCGTGAGTGAAGCCGTGGCCGGTGTCGCTGCCATCCTGACGTCGCGCTAACCGAATCCGGTCAGGTTGCGGACCGTTCGTGGTGGGGTGAACGAGCGAGAGCCTCGGCGCGCCGATTGCACGTATTGCGCTACTTGGCGCGACGTCGCCAGAGGAGATGTCACGATGAAGTCGAAACGAGAGGACCACGGGCGGCAGCGCATCATGATCCCGTCGATGTTTTTCGTCCTTGTTGCCACCATGACCGCATGCGGGAGCGACGACGATCCCACGGCGCCGACGAAGGTCGGTGCTCCGTCCAGCGTGGCGATCAGCATCGATGGCGTGAACGTGACCGATACGACCATCACTCGCGGCCCGGGCGACTCCACGCGGTACGTGGCCCACGTACCCGCGGGAACCTCGCTCGCCACCTGGGTCCGTTACCAGACGCCCATGATGATGATGGGCGAGTGGCGCGAGCAGATGATGTTCGACGACGGCACGCACGGCGACATGATGGCCGGCGATGGCGAGTACTGCTACGAGGATCACGGCGAGATGGCCGGCATGCACGGAATGGGAGCGGCCATGGGCCACTACGGCTTCGAGTTCTACTGCACGGACGAAGCGGGGAACCATGGCGATCACGTCCCCGCCTGGGTGAACGTTCAGTGAGTGGCGGCGGCGCCGAGCCCTTCGGCGCGGGCGCTATCATGACCCCGTGAAGGAGCTCATTGCCCGCTGGCGGGAGGACCCTGGCGGAACTTACCGGACGTGGTTTCTGTGGGAGGAGCGCCTCAAGAACTTCCGCGCGATCCGCAAGGGGCTCGCCGTCGTCGTCGCGGAGATCGACGCCGGCACGTTCGGCAGCAAGTACCGAGGCTCGTCCCTGGAGGTCGTGGTCAAGTCCGTCGCCGAGCAGCGGCAGATCTTCAGGGGCGCCGATCACGCGTTCCTGTGGAAGCCCAAGCTACGGATCCCCGACATCTACGAGAGCCCCGACAACCAGAAGGCGTTCGGACGCTTCCTGGACTCTTGCCTCTGCTGCCGCGAGGAGGACGCGCTCGTGAGCTCGATCCGGGCGCTGGACGGCCACGCGATCAAGGGCCTCGGTCCCGCGGCTGCGAACCTCCTCTACTTCCTGCATCCCACGCTGGCGCCTCCCTCCAACACGGCCATCGTCAAGGGGTTCAATGCCCTGACCGGCGCGCGCGCGAAGCTCGGGAGCTGGGAGTCCTACGTCGCCATGCGCGCGACCATGCTCCGACTCAACGAGCAGCATCGCGACCTCCTCTCGAACGACCTCGGCGCCATTGCCGGCTTCTTCTTCGACATCGGCACGGGACGCTACGGACCACCCCCGGCGGCGTCGGATGCGGAAGCTCGCGCGCAATGGGAGGCCGATGTCGGCAAGGTCCGCGCCGCGGCAGCGAAGGAGAGCAAGGAACTCGCGGCGCAACGAGCAGGAGATCGCACTCATGGCGAGATCCAGGGATGGCTGCGCGACCTCGGCAAGGCGCTGGGCTTCGATGTCTGGATCGCCTCGAACGACCAGGGCCGGCCGTTCGCCGGTGGACGGCTGGGCGATGGATGTCTCGAGAATCTACCCGCCGCCATCGCCGTCCCGGGCGCCGAGTCGATCCGCCTCATCGACGTCCTCTGGCTCGAGCAGGGACGAGACGTCGTGGCCGCAGCATTCGAGGTCGAGCACACGACCTCCATCTACAGCGGCATCGTGAGGCTCCTCGACCTTGCCGTTGGCCTCGGCCAGGCCACGCGCTGCCTTTACCTCGTCGCGCCCGACGATCGAGAGGCCGACGTGAAGGCTCAGCTCGCACGGCCCGCCTTCCGCCAGCAAGGCGAACTCCTCCTGCGCTATCTCCCCTACGGGGAGCTGGAGCGCAACCGTGACTCGATGGCTCGATTCGGATCGGGGCTCAAAGCCATCGAAGCGGTGGCGCGCGAGCTCCGCTGACCGACTCTGTCGATGTCGATGCGGCTCAGCGCTCGTCTTTCGACACGGCGCCTGCGCGACAACTCCACCGCACCGTCGTTGCGCGCTTTCACCGCCTTCATGTCGACGGGCACGTGCAGGCGCATCCGGAGCTGCACCTCCTGCATGGATATGACGTCTCGATCATCTCGACCAGATCTGGCTCGACGCCCGGATCACGCCGAACGCGGCCGTCGTGAGGAGAGACCATCTCCTCCGACCACCGGATGCTCATCCCCGACGTGACCTTGCCTTAGGGCGCACGCGGGGATGCCGGACCCGGAAGATCCGGGCATGAAAGCCACGGAGGCCCCTCATGCGAGGGCGGAGAGCTCGCCGGAAGAAGGCTGCTCGAGCCGGCGGATTGCCTCCTCGACCGCAGCCGGGCTGAGGTGCATGTAGCGCTGCGAGGTGGAAAGGTCGGAGTGGCCGGCCAGCTCCTGGATGGCGCGACCCGGGACGCCTCGCATCGCCAGGTGCGAGCAAAAGGAGTGGCGCAACGCATGGACCCCGAGGCACTCGACGCCGGCGCGACGTGCGGACTGCTCGACTAGGGACCTGACCATGCGCTCCGTCAACGGTGCCCCGTCGCTGAGGCACAGCACGCGCTTGCCTCGAAGGTGGCGATGCTCGCGCAACGCGGCGGCCAGCCTTGCGGTCATCGGGATCACCCGCGGCCGGCCGCCCTTGGGCGAGCTGACCTGCCCTCTCCAGTCGGACCGCTGGATCCGGACGAGCCGCTTGTCGAGATCGATGTCGGTCCACTCGAGCGCGCGCATCTCGCCGCACCGCAGCCCAGCGTCGCCGCCGAGCAGCGCGACGATCAGCGCCTGTAATCCGATCTGCTTCGCAGCGGCGAGCAACCTCGCGTAGTGGTCGAAGCTGTAGAACGAGGCGTGGATCGGCCTCGCCGCCGGCAGCATCCGGATGGCGCAGGGCATCGCCGCGATCACGCCCCACTCCAGAGCCACGCGGAGGATCGTGTTGAGCACCGTGAGGACGTTGTTGACGGTCTTGGGCGCCTTCGCCTTCAACTGGCTCTTGAGCCGCTGCACGTCCTCGCTGCCGATGCTGTCGAGCCTCATGGCTCCCAGCGATGGCAGCAGGTGGACGCGCAGGATCATCTCCTTCGCGGCGACGCCGCTCGGCTTCTGCCGGTTCGCGCGCGCATGGCCCTCGATGAAGCGTGGCGCAAACTCGGCGAGCGTCGGCGCCTGAGCGTCCGTCTCGACACGGCCCGGGAAGAGGAGCTCCTGCTCACGCGCCTGGCCCCATCGCAAGGCGCCCGACCGGCTCGACACCGGAGCCTTGCGCCGCTCCCGGATCCTGATCCCGCTCGGCAGGACCGTGCGGATGTTGACCTGCCACGCTCCTGCGCGCGGCTGGCCTCGGCGCTTGTACGCGACGACCGTGACGCTCATCTGGTCCTTGACCAAGTCGGGACGCGCCGAGCTTCAAGCCAGCGCGCGAGCTCGTCTTGGCGGATGAGGAGCTTCCGGCCGATGCGCGTCACTCCCGGAAGCAGCCCGCGTTCGGCCATCGCGTAAATGGCCTTCCTGCTCGTGCGGAGGATCTCGGCGACCTCCTCCGCTCGAAGGAGCTTTGGGACTACGGACGCGTCCCGTGGCGGCGCAGGCGGCGCGGGAGTGCGCTCGATGGGTGCCTGCGTTCGTCCTCCCTGAATTGCGCGGAACTGAGGCTTTGGTGTCGGGCTTGCCATCGCGTCGGCGTAGTTGCGATGGCAAGGAACAGGCCAGGAGACGATGGAGCGGCCCGAGCCTTGCTAATGCCGCACATGCAGCCGCGAGCCGCGCCGTGAGGCCGTCTCCGACGATGACGAATCATCCACGACAGGGGAAACGACCGCGTGGCCAGGATGATTCTTCATCCTCTCGACTCGTCCCGCGGCCCTGAAATAGAATCCCTGCCCTTTTCGCAATGCCCAGGAATCTCGATCCAACCGCCGTCGCCCAGCGCGCGCGCGCGCCGCACGAGGAGCCGTAGCCCGCCGTGTGGGATCCCCTGCGCACCATCAACGGTCGGTACGACCTTCTCCACCAGCTGGGCGAAGGCGGCATGGGACGCGTCTGGCTCGCGTACGACCGGAAGACGGGAAAGCACGTCGCGTTGAAGATACTCGGCAAGGGAACCGGCTCCTCCTCGCCGGGCACGGTGCTCGCGGATCTGCGGCGCGAGTACGGGATGCTGCGGGCGCTCCAGAAGCGCGGAACAGCTCTCTTCGTTGAGGTCTACGAGTTCGGATGGGGCCGGCGCGACAACGGGGAGCGCTTCGTCTTCTACACGATGGAGTACGTGCGCGGCGCTCACATCGGCCACTACACGTGGGCGAACGAGGACGAGCTGGTCTACCTGCTGCGGCTGCTGACGATCGTCCTCGCGCAGCTCGAGGAGGCGGGTATCGTCCACGGCGACTTCAAGC
Source organism: Acidobacteriota bacterium (assembly GCA_046331505.1). Classification (GTDB taxonomy): domain Bacteria; phylum Acidobacteriota; class Vicinamibacteria; order JAXLQT01; family JAXLQT01; genus JAXLQT01. The sequence continues at coordinate 189,772 of JAXLQT010000001.1, read as the reverse complement.
CGCCGAACATCCTCGTCGTCCGGACCTTCGAGCCCCGCGCGCTTGGCGAGGAGACGGACTGGAGGGCGAACAGGCCCTGGCCCAAGGTCGTGGACTTCGGCCTCGGCCAGGAGTGGATGCGGATGGAGGAGATGGCGCGCGATCCGGGCAAGGCTCTCGAGGGACGGATCGGACGCTCGCTTCGCTGGATGCCTCCGGAGCTGCTGGCCGCGCAGGACGCTGGCAACAAGCCCGTGCTGACCGAGCGTGCGGACGTCTACTCCATGGGGATGGTCTGGTATGAGCTGGCTGCCGGGAAGCCAGCATTCCCGCACGCGGCCGAGTCCGAGATCCTCGCGGCCAAGCGCGACCCAGGCTACAGGCTGCCGCTTGTGGAGCACGTGTCGCCGCGCCTGAACGAGTTGCTGCGATGGATGGCGAGCCCGGAGCCGGAGGCGCGTCCCAGGCCGCTCGAGATCGAGGCGGCGCTGCGAGAGGTGAGCCCCCGGGTGACGGTGGACACGACGCGCTCCGGGCTGGGGACGGCGCTTCGTCGGATCGCGTACGTGGAACCCCAGCGAGCCTACGAAGTGGCGCGCCAGATCCGGGAGTCGCTCGCAGCACCGGGTCCTCGGGTGTTCGTGCTGGATGGTCCCGCCGGGCTCGGCAAGCGCCGCCTGGTCGCGGAGCTGCGGTCGGCGCTCGGCCGCGAGACGCAGGACGCGATCGGCGAGGCCGCGACGCGCCTCGTGCGGATGCAGGTCGTCGAGCTGAGCGGCGCGCAGCGTCCCCTCGACCATCTCGGTCCTTGCCTCGCCCAACTCCTCGACGGCCCGGCCGGTCAGGAGTTCCTCGTCGAGAACTCCGAGGTCGCTTCCGGCCCTCTCTCCGCCAGGCTGCTCGCCCGTCAGGCGCAGCGCTTCCTCGAGGCATTCATCGCGAGGCGTGGGGAAGGAGTGGTGGTGGCGGTCGAGGAGATCCAGGAGCTCGACCGGGACGTCCGAGCGTTGCTCCTCGATCTCGCGGAACGACTCTCGCGGCAGCCGATCGTGCTGGTCCTCGTGGGCGAGCTCGGCACCGGCACCGAGGAGCTACGCGCCGATCTGCGCGATCACCCGCGGATCGTCCTCGATCCGCTCGACGAGCACGGCACGGAGCTCTTCCTCTCACGGCAGCTCGGCGGCAAGCGACCGACGCAGGAGCTGGTCGACCACGTTCATCAGAGGACGGGAGGGCTGCCCGGCCGCATCGAGGAGGAGCTGCACGCGCTCCACTCGGACGGTCTCTTCGAGCAGAGGGAGGACGGCTGCGTGGGCCTGAAGCGCTTGCCTGCGGCGTCGTCGGGCTACCTGGGGCTCGCGTCGAGGCTTCACAGAGACGAGAAGCGCGTGCTCGGGTTGCTGGCATCCATGCCGAGGATGGCGATCGAGGTCGGAGAGGCGGCCTCCGCCCTGCGGCTCGACGTGAACGTGGTGGCCGGAGCGCTCCGTCGGATGCACGGCATGGGCCTCGCCGCTCAAAGCGAGGAGACCTCGTACGTGATGGATGACATCCATCTCGCGCGGACGATCCTCGAGCAGGCGATCTCGACGAAGGCACGGCTTGGACTGGAGCGGGCCGCGGCGTCGCTCTGCAGCCGGTGGGCCGAGCAGCGTCCGGCAACGGCGAGCGAGATGCGCCTCCGTGAGGCACGACACCTGCTCGCGGCGGGAGACATCGAGTCCGGGGCGTCAGCGGCCCTCCGCGCCGCTGCGGAGCGGCAGTCTCTCCGGTACTTCGGTCAGGCGCTCGATCTGTACACGCAGGTCATCGCGTCCATGGAGCGTCACGGAGCAGGTCGGCCCGGCGGCAACGACCTCCTGTTCCAGGCCCTGATGCAAGTGGCCCCGCTCTACAAGAGGTTCGAGAAGGCCGAAAGGGCCATGGCGGCGGCGCAGCAGGCGATCGACCTGGCTCGGATCGGCCTGACCACGACCCACATCGCGCGCGGGCTCCTCGAGCTGGCCCGAGCGTGCGACGGCAGCAGCAAGGATCTGCGCGAGCAGGCCCTTGAGGAAGCCTGGTCCCTGTGCGAGCGGCTTCCGTCGACGGACGATCACATTGCGCGGGAGGTCCTCCTCGAGCGGGCGCGGCGGTTCGCCCAGAGCCGGGAGACTCGGGAGCAGGCGCTGCAGGGCTTCGAGCAGGTCATCGCGATGCACCGCGACGCCGCGCAGTCCGTGTCGCCGCGTGTGGTGATCGACCTCGCGCGTTGCCGGCTGGAGCTCTTCGACGAGCGCGACCAGAGGGCGAAAGGGTTCCAGGAGATGACAGAGGCGCTCGCGCTCGCGAGGCAGCAGCACGACGTCGAGGCGGAGGCGCATGCGCACAGGGGCCTGTTGCGGTACCACCTCTACTTCGATCGGTATCCCGACGCAAAGAAGCACGCTGCTGAAGGCGCCTTGCTCTTCGAGCAGCTCGAGGACCTCGACAACAAGCACTACTGCCAGAGCAACCTGATCACGCTGGAGGTGCTGAGCGGACCGCTCGACCGCGTGGAAAGCCACGCCCGCGAGCTCCTGGCGGAGCTGCCGCGCGGGCACCACCGAGCAGCCACCGCGAGCCTCGACATCGCCGAGGCTTCGTACCACGTCGGCGACTACCTCCAGGCGCTCCACGGGGCGAGATCGTGGAAGAACCACGAGCGCCTCCCGCTGCGCGGCCGCGCTCTTCGGCTCGCTGGTAGGTGCTGGGCGGAGCTCGGCCACCATCCGCGTGCCTTCGAACGATTCGCGCGCATCAAGGACGAGGTGTCGAGGCTCGGCGCCGACCTCCAGGGCGGGAAGAGCTGGGAGAACCTCCTCAACGACCTCGAGATCGCACGCGTCGAGCTGCGCCTTGCCCAGTCGATCAAGCGTTTCGGCGTCGCCGCGCCCAGCACGATGACGACATCGGACCTCGTCGCGATGCTGAATGAGGGGGGCGAGCGTGCGGCGAAGCACGAGCAGGATGTCTACGGCGCGTGCCTCAAGTCGATGCTGCTCGAGGCGCAGGCCATGGAGGGGCTCGAGCCGGATCCGCGGGAGGCGGACGAGACGATCGAGCGCGTGCGCTCCACGGGCGCGGCCATCGCCATCATGGAGATCCACTACCACCTGGCGAACGCCTTCGTGGCTTTCGACGCGGTACGTGCCCTCGGTTTCGCGAGGGACGGGGTCCATACATCGGGCATGGCCCGAGACGTGGGCTTCCTCTGGCGTCTCCACGGCATTGCGGGCGACATCTACGCCGGCTTGGGGCAGCCCGTAGCGGCGCGCGCCAGCTACTCGAAGGCGCTGACGCTCATTCGTGGATGCTTCAACCGGCTGGTGAGGCACAAGCAACGGGCGCTGGCGTTCATGCGAGACCCCTACAAGAGACACATCATCGGCGCGCTGGGGAAGGGGCATGCCGATCGAGCGGACAAGACCATGGCAGGAGCAAGAGCATGAGGACCGATGACAGGACGACGGTCGAGGATCCCCTCGATCAAGAGTTGGAGGACAGCATCGCGGAGATGGACCAGGCGCTCGGCAGCGGCCTGAGCGCGGCGCCGCCGGGCTCGCCCGCGCCCGGCGTCCTCCAATCACCGGACCCGACCGAGGCTGGCTGGTCGCTCGACGCGACGTCGTCGAGCGGAGGCGTGGGCGTGAAGGACATCATCGAGCTAGAGAGAGCGGACCATCGCCTGGTTTACGTTCTCGCAGCGCTGCGCGCGATGGTGCCGCACATCAAGCGACCGGAGGACGTCGAGGTCTTCTGCCGCAAGATGATCTCGGAGGCTGGCCGCGCCATCGATGCGCGGACGGCGGCGATCTGCGGGTTCGACGCCGAAGGCCAGCGGCTCACCTCCATCTTCACCTTCCGCGCCGACGAGGGCGGCCCTCGGGAGCACGAGCTCGTGCACGCCCTGATGCACCGCGCCATCGCACGGCGGACGATCGTCCTGACCGGGGACCTGGAGGCCGACCCGACGTTGCCCGCCTCCTCGGAGAGCCGCCTGCTTCATCCAGGGGTGACCGCGATGGCCGCCGGAATCTTCGATGGCGAGCAGCCGATCGGCGCCATCTACATGGACCGCCGTCCCGGAGCGCAGGCTTTTGAGGCGCGCGTGGCCGGCCGCTTCCTCAAGGCGCTCGCGAACGACGCGAGCGGACCGATGACGACCATCTCCGCCTGGAGGCGGGAGCAGCGCGAGTCATCCCATCGCCAGACGCAGCTCTCCGTCGAGCTCCAGGAAGCGCGGGAGCAGGCGTCGAGCGCCATGACCGAGGCCGAGAAGCTCCGGCGCGCCATCGACGAGATCCGGTCGAGGGGCCACTTCCAGCCGATGATCGGCCACTCCAGGGCGATGATGCGCGTGCAGCGGCTGATGCTCCGCGCCGGCCAAGCCCCGAAGCCCGTCACCGTGCTGCTCACCGGAGAGGTCGGCACCGGGAAGACCTTCATTGCGCGCCAGATCCACTCTCTCGACGACCCGGCGAACTCGCGGCGAAAGGGACCCTTCGTCGACGTGAACTGCGCCAAGCTCACGGGCGAAAAGATGGAGGCCGAGCTGTTTGGGTCCCTGCCCCACGCCTACACGGGCGCGACGAGCACTCAGGGCTACCTCCGGCAGGCGAAGGGCGGGACGCTCTTCCTCGACGAAGTGGCCGAGCTGCCGCTCGACATCCAGGCGAAGGTCCTCAAGGCCCTCGACGAGGGCAAGGCGCGTCCGATCGGAGCCGACGCCCAGGAGTACGCCGTGGACGTCCGGATCATCGCCGCCACGAACCAGGACCTCGACCAGATGGTCGCGGAGAAGCGCTTTCGGGCCGATCTTCTGTCGCGGCTGCGAGTGGTCGAGATCCGGGTTCCGCCTATCCGGGAACGCAAGGCGGATCTGCTGGAGCTCATTGACGAGAAGTTCAAGGAGATCCGGGAAGAGCTGGGCAAGCCCAGGCTGAAGGGCATCTCGCGGCTCGCACGATCGAAGATGCTGGCGTACGAGTGGGCGGACGGCAACGTGCGGGAGCTCGAGCACACGCTGCGCCGGATAGTTGTCGAGGCCGATCCGGAGCAGGAGCTTCTGCACATCGACGATCTCCCCGACCGTATCAAGCATCCGGCGATGGTCGAGGGTGCCGACCCTGAGCTGCTCTCCCTGAAGGAAGCGGAGAGGCGGTGGCGCGCTCAGTTCTTCACGAGGGCGCTGCTCCTCTGCGAGGGCAACTACTCGGAGGCGGCCAGGCGCCTCGGGATCAACACACCCTCCAACCTTCGCGCGATGGTGAAGGCCGCCGGCATCGAGCCGACGGATCTCTCGAGCCACGGGCGGTCGGCCGACAAGAAGGACGAGTGAGCGAGCTGGATCTTCCGACCTGCCCGTCGTGCGGCGCCGCGGTGCGCGAGCCCGAGGCCACGTTCTGCTCGAAGTGCGGGAGCAAGCTGGAGGGCGCGGAGCGCAGCACGGCCGGGCGAAGCGACGCGCGCCGCCGCGTGGACATCCGGTCGAGCGAGATGACGTCCCCCGTGGCGACGAGAGATCGCTACCGCCTCCTGTCGAAGCTCGGCGAGGGCGGATTCGGAGAGGTCCACAAGGCGTACGACCGGTTCCTCCGCCGCGAGGTCGCCATCAAGGTCCTCAAGCCCCAGGCGTTCAACACCGAGCGCTTCCTGGAGGAGATGAAGATCATGGCGCAGCTCGAGCACCCGAGCATCGTGCCGTGCTACGAGGCGGGAGAGCTCGCCGACGGGCGCCTCTACTACACGATGCGGCTGCTCGGCCCGCGCACGCTGCGCGACGCGCTCAAGCAGGCGCGGGCGGGAGGCCCGTTTCCGCTGAAGAGGCGCCTCCAGATCGTCGAGGACGCATGCAAGGCCATCGACTTCGGCCACAACCTCGGCGTCGTCCATCGCGATCTCAAGCCCGAGAACATCATGCTGGGGGAGCGCGACGAGGTCACGCTGCTCGACTTCGGCATCGCAAAGGTCCTCACCGACTCCCGGGCCGCGTCGAGCCTGCGCGTGATGATGACCGAGGAGGGAAGCATCCTCGGCACCATCGCGTACGCCGCCCCGGAGCAGGCCGCCGGCGACGTCAGCCAGATCGACGAGCGCTCGGACGTCTTCAGTCTCGGGGTGATCCTCTACGAGATGCTGGCGCTGAGGCTTCCCTTCGAGGGCACGCAGCTCGAGATGCTGCGTCAGAAGATGGAAGGCAAGGTGCGCGCGCCGAGCGAGCTCGCGCCCGAGGCTCGGATCCCTCCGAGCATCGATCGCGCCTGCATGAGGGCGCTCGCGCCCGAGAAGGAGCAGCGCTTCGCGACGGCGGGCGACCTGGGACGCGAGATCCGCACGTACCTCGATGGCGTCGCCGAGGCAGAGCAGCGCGCCAGCCAGGTTCGCGTTCGGCTCGCCGAAGCACGACAGCACCTTGACCAGTACCAGGCGCTCAAGGAGCGTCACGATCGTGAGCGCGCAGCCCACAGCTTGCTCGAGCGAGAGACGCCACCGGGAGTGGATCCGGAGGCGTGGGCGAAGGTCTACGAGCGCGGCAGAGAGCTGGGCGAGCTCGGGCGCGACGTGAACCAGGCGATGCAGCGGGTCCTGGCAGGCCTCGGCGCCGCACATGCGGCGGATCCAGAGAGCACGGAGCCCAGGCGATTGCTTGCGAGGTTCTGGGTGGACCGGCTGATCGACGCGGAACTGGAGGGACGCGTCCAGGATGCGGCGCTGTCACGCGCGCAGGCGATGTTGTTCGACGACGGCACGTGCGCCGAGGTGCTCAAGGGTGACGGCACCTTCACGATCAGCACCGATCCGCCCGGGGCGGAGGTGGCGATCCACAGGTACGTCGAGCAGCGCGACGGGTACCACGCGCTCGAGGACACCGGGGAGCGCGGGACCACGCCCGTCGCCTTCACGCTCCCGATGGGCAGCTACCTCGCCATCGTCACGCGTGGCGGATTCGGGGACGTGCGTTACCCGGTCATCATCCGCCGGACGCAGAAGGCCTCCGCGCACGTCAGGCTCCTGAGCTCGCAAGAGCTCGGCGACGAGCGGCGGTTCGCCTACGTTCCAGCCATGAGCGCCTACCTTCCGCCCGACCAGGCAGCGCTCCAGACCTCCGGCCGGACGGTCGCGGTCGAGGGCTTCTGCATCGGTCGTTACCCCATCACCATGGGCGAGTACCTCGAGTTCCTGAATGACATCGTGCGAGAGAAGCCCGACGAAGCGCATGCCCGCTGCCCGCGGATGGCGCCCGGCGAGGGCTACTACTGGAAGGCTGGCGCCGACGGCACGTTCGAGCTGCCGGAGAAGGACGGGCAGGGGCATCGCCACGATCCCATGTGGCCAGTCTCGGGCGTGAGCTTCGAGGACGCCCTGGCGTACGCGGCATGGCGCTCGAGGCGTGACGGCAGCGATTACCGGCTGCCGACCGAGGACGAGTGGGAGATAGCGGCGCGAGGGGCGGACGGCCGCGTTTATCCGTTCGGCAATGTTGTACAGGCGAGCTTCGCGAACTGCGCGCTCGGTGAGGTCCGATCGCCCTCTAGGGTAGATGCGTTCGCGCTCGACGTGAGCCCGTTCGGCGTCTTCGGGCTTTGCGGAAACGTGGGCGATCTGACGTCCTCGCCGGATCCGCAAAGCGCCGACGACGTGATCTGCAAGGGCGGCAACTGGTGGCGGGGCGATCTCGCGATGCGCGCCGCGGCACGGGGGGCTCTGAACCGTCACGACATGCTCGGCACGGTCGGCTTTCGACTCGTGCACATGCCAAGCCGCCTGCGTGGTGAGGGATGAAGGATCATCTTCTCGGCTACCAGTTGCTGCGTTGGACCAAGGCCCGGAGGATGACGAATCATCCGAACGAGCCTGGCGCGAGCGGCCCGCGAAGCACCTAAACCGTTAACGCGCAGCGAGTTCTGAGTTCGCGGCCCCAAGTGGCACGCGGCTCGCTAAGTCTGGCCGCGCTGGCGCCGACAGGTGCGCCTCGAAAGACACGGATCCGGGGAGAAGGATGATGAGGAAAGTCTACGTGCTCGCCGCGGCTCTGGCCCTCGCCAGCCGCGGGATCGCCCAGGTGAACCAGGGGGCGCCGGTGCCCGTCAAGATCACGAACACACCGGACTCGGTCACGGCGGTCACCTTCTGGAGGGCTCCCTACGCTGGCGCGGCGTCGGCCACCGACGGTCTCTACAAGATCGACAACGTCACCGCCACGACTCCGAGCATCAACAAGCTCGCCGCGGGTAACTACCACTACGTGGTCGCGATCGACGCGCGGGGAGTGTGGCCAGGATCTCCAAAGGACATCGTCGGCTTCAAGGACAACGGCGGCGGCTCCGGAACGCTGGAGTGGTGGAACCTCGAGCCGAGCGGCGGCGGAATGCTCGTGGCGGCTCAGAACCTGAACATCGCCGGTGGCGGCACCCGAATGATCCTCGCAGCGGGCCAGAGCTTCCGCTACTCCGGTGCACCGGACGGCGCCGAGGATCTGCTCTTCGCGGAGGGCGGCGCAACCTCAGGGAACGCTGTCGTCGGGATCTGGGATGCGACCGCAGGCTCGGGCCTAGGCGCGATCCAGACCGCATCGATCGCGGCGAACATTAAGGACATCGCGACCTACGACATCAACAGGGATGGGACCAAAGACGGCCTCGTCCTTGCGGTGGAGAATCCATCCCCCACTCCGGATCAGGTGTGGGTCCTGGTCGACGACGGCTCGCCGTTCAAGACCATCCAGAAGATCGACGTGACCGATGGAACGATCGGCAAGATCGCGGTCGCCGACTTCGACGGTGACGGCGACGACGACATCCTCATCGGGCATGCGGACGCCGCGTCAGGCATCTCCGGCATCCGCGGCACCGGCAGCGCCGCCGCACCGTTCGAGACGAGCGCGATCACCGTGGCCTGGCCGCTCCAGGGTGCCGTTCCCGCGCCCATCGTCGTGCGGCAGCAGCTCGACGGTGATGCGCCAGCGGAGTTCGCCGCTGGCTTCGATTCCGTCGCTGCCACCGGCGACTTCAACGGCGTCTTCTCCCTCCGGAGCAGCATGGCCGCCCCGACTTACGAGGAGTTCTGGGGCACCGCGCGCATCCCGCCGATCCTCCAAGCCGTCCCGTCCATCAACCCGGACGAGTTCGGCGGAGCTCAGGGCGAGTACCTCCTTTACTTCTGGCGCGGCTCCCAGGGACAGTTCCAGCAGGGGGCGACGCTCCTCGCGGCGCCCGGCAACGACATGGGGGCTGCTTCCAAGGTCCGCATGCTTTCCAGCAACGGAGCGGTGCTTGGCGAGATCGTTCCCTACGCGGCCACGATGGGAGCCAACGTTGCCTCCGGCAACATCCGCGCTGCTCATCCGCTGACGGGCACTCCCGCCTGGCCGATCCTCACGGGACCCGGCGCGTCCCCGGTGTTCGGGCCGCACGTGCGGGCCTTCGACGGCCTGACCCAGACGCCGCTCGCGAAGGTCAGCTTCTTCGCATACGGCACGCTCCGCTTCGGCGTGAAGCCGTCCGCGGGGGACATCGACGGCGACGGCTACGACGAGCTGCTGACCTCGCCCGGGCCCGGCGCCGTCTTCGGTCCCCACATCCGCGGCTTCAACTTCGACGGTGCGGCGCTCTCGGCGATGGGCAAGGTGTCGCTGTTCGGCTTCGGAACGCTCAAGTACGGGGCGAACGTGGCCGGCGGCGATCTCGACACGGAGAGGAGCTACGACGAATTCGTGGCGGGCCCGGGCCCGGGCGCGGTGTTCGGCGCCCAGGTCCGCGGCTTCAACTACGACAACGACCAGGTCAGGCCCATGAGCCAGCTCAACCTCATCGTTCCGTTCTCCGTGCAGAAGGGTGGCGCCAACGTCGGCGCGGGGGACACGGACGGCGATGGGAGAGCGGATGCCATCGTCGGCTCCGGTCCGCTCGGCCCCGCCGAGGTGGCGGTCGCGACGTACGGCAACAAGCTGATCGTCCCCGTGCTCGTGCCCTTCAACGGAGCCAAGGGCGCTTCGGTGAGTGCGGGAGACACGGATGGCGCCGGCGTCTCGGAAATCGTCGTGGCGCCGCATGATGATCCCGATGCTCCCGCAAGGGTCCGGATCCTCAAGGGAAACGGCGCCGCCTCCACGACGGACTTCGTGGCCTTCCCCTCCTCGTACGGCGCCCGGGTCGGAACGGGAGAGATTTACTGAGCCTCTCGAGGCCGGCGCTCGATCGCGCCGGCCCCGAAGGAGAAGGGCCATGACAGAGCTACGGGTCGAAGGTCATACCGGCGGATTCGCGTGCGTCGCTGATGACGTGCCGGCGGTGGAAGCGACCAGGGGAAGATGCGCCGGCCGCAAGAAGGGTCCGGCGGGAAAAGGGCGCCCCTTCGCGGGCGCTGATCGTCCGGACGGTCTTGCGGTCACGCAGGCGTTCGCACGGGAGGACGGGCTGTACGGCGTCCTCTACGTCCAGGGACCGAGCGCCGAGGCGGCGGCCGAGGGAGCGGCTGCCGTACGTGAGGAGATCGACAGGTTGCCCGCAGAACGCTCGACGGCGAGCCTCCGCGACGCTCTGCTCGCGGCGCACGCGCGCCTCGACGCGTTGAACGCGGTTCAGGCGGCGCAGGAAGGCAAGGACCGCAAGAAGCTGCTCGGTATGGCCGGCTTGATGTCGAGAAGCGAACGCGGCTTCGACATCGCCTACGTGGGCTTCATCCGCGCGCTGGTCGTCCGGCGAGGAAGGCTTCTTCAGCCCCTTGCGCCTCCCCAGGAGCGGCTTGGCCAAGACGACAAGATCGTCACGGAGCTCCTCGGGAGCGCACGCCGGCCCTGGGTCGCCCTCGCCGAGGCGACGGCCGATGGCGGCGACCTCTTCGCCATTACGACCAAGTCGATCGTGTCGGTGCCGGAGCCGGAGCTCCTGGATCTGCTCGGCCGCGCGGCCACCGAAGACGTGACCGGTGCGCTCGTCGAGCGCGTCGGCGCCATCGTCACGATCCCCGTGCCGGGCACTCCGGCGCGCCCGGAGGTCGGCCGTGGGGATGCAGTCACGTGGGCGGCGCTCAGCAGCGTTGGCATGAGGCGGGCGAACGAGGATGCTTACCGGGTCCTTTCCGATGCGGGCATCTTCGCTTGCGGCGATGGCCTGGGCGGCCACGAAGGAGGGGCAGACGCCTCGCGGATCGCCGTCGACACGGCGGTCGAGGTTCATGCCGCCGAGGGGCCGTGGGTCGCGGCGGAGGACACCGCGCACCGGGCCTTCGAGCTGGCGAGTCTGCGCGTGGCGAAGGCGACGGACCATGGCGGCAGCACCCTCGACCTCGTCAAGATCCGGGACGGCAAGGCGATCCTCGCGCATCTGGGAGACAGCCGCGTGTACCTGCTGCGCGACGGCAGCCTCCGGCAGTTGACCGAAGATCACTCCGTGGTGGGCGAGAGAGTGCGCGCGGGGCTGCTCACTCGCGAGCAGGCGAGGACCCATCCGGAGCGCAACGTCATCACGCGCGCCGTCGGGTTGGCCGCGGTCGCGCCGGACGTGATGGAGCTGAAGCTCCGCGCGCGAGACGTCCTTCTTCTCGGCACCGACGGGCTGACCGTGCCTGTCGGCGATGGCCAGATTCACGAGATCCTGCGAGGGAGTGATTGCGATCTGGGAGGAGCTGTCTCGAGGCTGATCGATGCGGCGTACGAGGGTGGCGCCCAGGACAACGTGACGGCCATCTTGATTCGGATTGACGGCACTGGGACAAGAAGCAGGCGGAAGCCGGTCCGTGTGAGAGCGGCGGGACGGAGCTGACGATGTCGATCCTTGTCGCGCGCACCAGAAACTCCACCTACGTACTCAAGGAGGCGGGAGGTTGCGTCGAGAGGTACAGCACCTGCGGTACGTACTCGACGATGCGTGTGGCAGGCATTATGAGCGCTCGTCCTCTCTTGGAGGCTGATGCCCTCGCCTTGGAAGAGTGGGTGATCCGCGGTCCGGTGGGCGAGGCGCTCGTTCTGATGCCGGAGACGGCCTGGAAGCCGGTGCCGGGGCACCCGATGGTGCTCCAAGCCGTGAAGGGCTCCAGAATAGTCACGACGCCCGTCATGTCGGTGTCGTACGGCATGAAGCGCGTGGCGTAGGTTGAGCCCTCGACTTCAAGGGAGGCAGGGTTCCGCCAAGGTTGGGTCGTCCGCCTGGCTTGTGCGCGGGTCTTCCTCCTGACAATACGACAACCGGGCCGGCGTCGAGGCACGGTCGCGACAGCTGGATCGGCGGAGAGTGCGTTTCGAAACGCAGTAGCAGCTAGTGCCAGTCGCGGCTTCCTCGTGGCTGGCGACGTCGCTCCCGCCTTAGTGGAAAGCTGTGCTCAACACTTGCCACGTGATGAACCAGATCTACGGCAGCAGCAGCTGCCAGTGCTTGGTGTTTCGGCGTCTTGCCGATCCCCCAGTCGGCGATAGCTTTCACGACGACCCAGTCCTTCTTCTTGCGGCCTGTCGCTGCGTAGATGCCTGATCCCTCCATCTCTCCCCCCAGTGCTTCGGGATATCTTGCAAGAAGCTCCAGAACGCGCATTTCGCTGTTGATGAGCCCTTCGCCCGTCAACACAAGGCCTTCGTCCTTTTCGGAAGTGTACCCTGGCAAGGCTTCAAAGCTCCAATCCACCGCCGAGTGAAACGGGCTCAACGCCGCTGGTTCCGCCTCGGGTATTCCTCCTCGCGATTTGTCGCCATCTGGGTCTGCCCGAACCGGGTCGTACAGGGCGAGCTTCGCGGAAACGAGAATATCCCCTATTTTCTGCTTCGTAGGTCGAGCGCCCCACGCAATGCCGACGGCAATCACGGTCTCTGGGTCGAGGTGAACGAGAGCCTCGGATGCACACGCATGGCTGCCGTTCTTGCCCGAAGAGCCCTTACCGGTGTGGAGCACCGCCACATCATGCTTTCCAAACCGCCCGATGTAGTAGGTGTTGCCACCATAGTTCGCGAAGAGGATTGCCTCTTCAGTCTTTAGGGGATCGAGTCGATTGAGCACCGCCCGTAGTTCTTCATCGTTGGCGGTGAGAAGCAGGATATGGAGCCTGCCCTTGAGAGCTCGCAGCCTCACGCCATCGATCCCCTTCCTCGGCTTTACCTTAGGAAACCAAGGTTGCTGTTGAGGATCATACTGTGGAGGCCACGCTGTCGGAGGGACCTCGATGACTTGCGATGGAGCTTCAGTCGGCTTGGACTGGCACAGATCAATCAGCGTGCCTAGCAGGTTGAGCACTCGTTGTCTTTGTTTCTGCATGTCGGCGAGCGAGGGGAGCGAGTGGAGTCTCCTTCTCTCCTGTCTCTCTCGGCGTCGCCGAGCCGTGTCGGCAAGAGCCTGCTCGGGGTCGAAGATACCTCGTGCACGGGCTTCGTCTGGCCCCATGATGTCGATGGGTTCGTCGGGAGGCAGCGAACGAGCCGGCAGCGTCAACGCTTTCTCGAAGGTAGCGGCATGCTCGGGTAGCTCCTGCTGCAGAATCGGAACGACCCTATCGACGCCCCAACTTCGAAACGCAGGCCAGTCTTCTGTTGCCTCAATGAGCGGCGCGACGTCTCGTCGGCTCTCTAACAGCTCGCGGATGCGCTCCGTTGGCATGTCCATCCTCCTACGGACTGACCCCGTTGTTGTGGATAATGTTGCGTTCGCCACTATGGTGCTGCTGCCGTCCCCGCTGGCCCCGGCGGAAGACGCATTCGCCCTGTCCTCAAGGGCGGCTTCGGTAAACACGGCTGTGCTCAGATCAGCGGATGAACGGCGTCTGGCCCATCGTGCAATTTCTCGAGAGGCTCGAGGGGAGAGCGCCCGGCCAGCGAGCTTCCGGAAGAGCGTCGTCGCCCAGTTCCTTTCCACAGCGAAGAACTCCACCGTACCTGACAGCCTTCATGACCGCGGCCACCTCTTCGGCTAAGCCGGCCCGTAGCACGTTCTTGATGGTACCGCTTACGGCACCACGTATCTCCGTCCAAGCGCCAGTGCCGACCTGCAGCGCCAAGGCTCGGCAATCCATCGCAACGAGGACTTGCCATGCGCTCTGCGGGGCGCGATCGGAGAGGTGAAAAGCGGCGTTGCAGACGCCCTTCAGCTCTTCGACAGTCACTGCGGTTTCCGCGGCGGAGCGAACGTCGCCCAATGCATGTTCTGGGCTCTCAGCGCCTGCCAGGCCCAGAAGCTCCAGAGCCGCGCTTGGCGGAGCCTCGGAGCGTCAAGTTGATGATGGGTCTTCTCGGACGCATTGGGCGCCCGTAAGTACTTGGCGAGCCAGGCCCTGGCTACTACAAGATGCGGCGCTCTTAGGTCGGGCCGGATGCCCCACCGACCCGCCCAGCGAACGGTCACGCGAGCGAGCGTTTCATCATCCCCCACGTTCCTGCCGATGCGGCACAGGTCTAGCAGCTTTTCTTGATACGCCAAGGAGCGGTCGAACTCTGATGGCAGTACCTCCACCAGCGCTTCCAAGCAGCGCAGGATCGCGCCCTCTGCGTCCGTCTCTGATTGCTTGGCCCATGAGAACACCAACGGCACCCACCAGCCGCGCCGCTGCCGCCCAATCCCCGCCAGGAGCCGGACGGGCCGCCAGAGCTCAAGGTCTGGTCGAACCCGCGAAGGCATGCCCCTTGGCGCTGCACTCCGCGGGGAGCAGTATTCGTCGTCGATCGTACGGCCGCCGTCCCAGGCCTCATCCAACGCGCGTCCTGTAGCGTCAACAAGTGAGCGTGTTGAGCTCCCGCCCGCCCTTGGCCGGCGGCATTCCAGCAGACAACCGGCGGCGAGCTCGGCGATGCCATCTCGAGTAGTACCGCCAGCAAGGGGTTCCACTTCGCCTCGGCCATCAGCTAAGTCCTGCGAGATCTGGCAAGTCAACGCTGAAGCGTGCCAGAGCAAGGCGGGCGGATCGCCTGCGAACCAAGTGGACTCAGCCCGGTGGAAGGTGAGAGCGCTGCGTCCACCACTCAACCAGTCTCTCTCGTACTTCGACGTTCGCATCGGTCGCGACTCCTCGCAGAAACAGGTCCCCGACGAGCGCGCTTCTATCTGGCCGCCCGAAGGCGAAGACATCCCAGATTCGATCCAGGGGCACTGTTTCCGGCAAGATTCTACGCCGCGCGGCCCACAGCATTAACGTTCGCGCTGTCGGCGCGTCCGATTGACCTCTCTCGAATATCGATAATTCGAGTGCTAGAGACTCGCCGGTCGGTGGAACAACCGCAAGCGCCGATGCCAGCGCCTCGGCGAGCTCCTCTCGCCCCTTTCCGCGTCGTTCCTCGGGGAGCGCCAGCCATCGATAGAGTAGTGTTAAGGCTGCATTGCTACGACCGATGTGTCGCCCGACAGCTTCAACTAGGCGCGCGCGTAGGAGTGCCTTGGGGCGTCCTCGAAGGAGACGGCAGTACAAAGCGTTCAGCCGACGTTCGGCAAAGCCGTCGAGGATGCCAAAGAAGGCCGAGAACAACACTCCTACGGCAACTACAAACTCCCCCGGGGCCCTTGCGATGTCCTTTCGCAATCGCAATACCCAGGCGAGATGCTGGGCCGTTTCCGGACTATATGGTACGACACGCGCCAATGCTCGTATGGCTGCTAGTTTGTCGTCCATTCGACGCCAAGCCGCCGTGACTATGTCTGGCGCGATGCGCCGGAGGCGTAGAGGGGGCATGTCTGGGAGGTAGGTGAGACACTCACGCAAGAATGTCGGGTCGGCAGTAAGGTCCTCCAGACGGGGCGTACTGGGCGGGTCGGTATCTAGGTGGCACCACAAGCGAGCGGCCGCGGCCATTGAGGCAGGGTCGGCCGCGGAGAAAAGCGCTGCGAGCACCTCTTCCGTGGTGTGATGCTGACCCTGGACCTCCTGGGCCTGCTGGCCGACCTCCACCGCCAAGTCGAGCCAAGGAGAGTGCGGGTCAGCAACGGAGGCCAGCAGCTCCGCTAGAGAAGCCTTGCCCTCAGCTGTGTCGAGCGTCCACCGGGCTGCAGCGTACTCGCGAAAGCACTGATGAAAGAATGCGTACTCGCGAGTCCCCCGGCCGGCGGTGACGCGAACGACCCCCTCGCTGAGGAGGTCCTCCATCGCCTTCTGAGCGGACTCATCCAGCGTCTGCTCGAGCGCGCGATCGGTCACGCGATCGCTGCGCCTGAGAATCATCTGCTGAGCGAGGGCGAGTACCAGTGCAGCTCTGGCCTCGCTAGAAGCACGCAGAGACCCGAATCGCTCGGTGCCCGCGTGCACTAGTACCTTTCTGCGCCAGTACTCCCGGAAGAGGGTCGTACGGTCAAGATCAGTTGGCGGAAGTGTGCCGCCATAGACGTCGAATAGCATTCGGAGGGTGACTGGCCTACGACACAGGTCGGCGAGCCTGGGAGTCCCCAGATACCGATCGACGTAGGTGTGGAGGGCAAGGGATCGCGTCACCGCTGGATGCTCCAGGTAATAGGCGTCCACGTAGCTCTCCAGCGCAAGCTTGGCTTCGTCGTGGGTAAAGTCGCCGAGAACGATTGTCCTTCGGTCTCGGTCGCCAAAGCGTGCGCTTGCTTCATACGATCGGCAAGCGGTCACGGTTATGGCTCCGGTTGCTTTCAACTCGGTGTGAAGGAAAGCCACTCGTTCTCGTCCGGCAAGAAGGGCGACGTCGACGGTATCTACGAGAAGCACAAGGCGCCTTCCTGCTCCAAGCGCGCCGGCGAGGCGGGTGATGGCCTCGTAGGGATTCTCCGATGGAGTCGGTAGGGCGGTGACCATGGAGCCCAGCGGTGAGTGGTCAACGCTCCGACCAAGCCACTCGGCATCCACGAGTAGGGGGACGTCGTTGCCGCCGATGGAGAGCAGCTTCTCGTGAATCGCGTCTAAGAGCGTGCTCTTGCCCGTTCCTGCATCACCTTCTATCGAGATCCATGACTTCCCTGTCTCCAACGCGTCCCAGAACTTGCGTTCAGCATCCAGTCTGGGAATGCGGAGCGAGGGTGAGAGTCGGCGACGAAGCCAGCTGTGGTCGAACAGGAGGTGCAAGGACCGTGGCTCGGGGGCATCGGAAGGCGGCGAACTCATGATGAGGAGTAGGTTGTGCGCGCCGCAGCCCGGAGGAATATGAGTTGGATGTCGCTTCGCTTGGTCTCCATGGAGCCCGACGCCGCGACCCAGATCCTACACGCCCGCCCACGATGAGGGCGCAGCGCCCGGGCGGGGTCTCCGGAGCTCGGTGAGATGGATGAACATCTCCGCTGCGAGGCGGCGAGTTGCAGTCGATTGTCGGAAACCACTGAGGGGGCACGAGAAAGATGCCGACGCCTCCCGATGGCATGCGGGCTGCTTTGTAGAGCGTCGTTCGCATCGCGAACGCAAGCCTCGAAGGAGCTGCAAGGATGCTTCCGATCATCATCATCGTCGCCTTGTTCGTCGTCCTCTACATGGTGTCCGGATCGAGAACCGTGAAGCTACCGGCGATGACGCCGGATCGGCGGCGCGACATCCTCGATTTCCGCTACGAGGAGGCTGCCCGGTCTTCGCGGATCCAGGCGGTCGCCTCGTCCGAGGTGAGCTACGGGCCTCTGTCCGAGGCGCAGCGGGAGACGTACGCCGCGACCAGGAGCGTATGGAACAGTTCCGGAAGGCCGCATGAAGGAGAAGTCGATGCTCACAACCACTCCGTTCACGACCGGGATCAGCCCCCCCAACAACCGCGCGCGCGGCTACATCGAGGAACTGAACGAGATCACGCGCCGGTGCCAGGAGCGCGGCGTGGATACCCTCGGCGGCATCGTCGACTACGAGCCGGAGCGCGAGCCGGAACCGGTTGCCGCGAGCCTGGTGTACCCGCCCTTCGTCCTTCTCGACGAGCAGCCGGAGCCCGTCCTCGAGTACCCGGCGTTCGAACGCGATGCATCTTTGCCGCCATCGGTCGCGACGTTCGAGGAGCAGCTTCAGGACCTCGCGGCGCTCCGGCGGCTCGCGGAAGCGGCGTAGGCGCCAACGTGCAGAGCCGCGACGTCTTCATCGCGCTCACCTGCAGCGAGTCGGGGGAGACCCTCTACGCGGCGACGCCTCTCGGGGGCGACAGGTATCGGATCCGCTCGTGCCTGCTGCCGGCCTGCGAGTCGGCCGACCCCGTTCAACGCGAGCGGGTGGGGGCCCTGCTCTGCGTGCGGCCGGCCAAGGTCGGGCTCGATCGGGACCGGATGGTGCGCTGCGGCTCGACCGTGTTCGAGCGGGTCGGTGCAGCGGATCGGCTTGCCGTCGGGACACGGGTCGCGGCGGGCGGCGACGGCAATAGCGTGCAGGTCGTGAGCTCCCCGATCCGCGAGCTGCACGTGGTCGATGTCGATCGATGCTGGATCATCGAGCCGCTGCTGCGGGCGTACCGGAACCAGGACGCCGGCTGGCGGGAGCTCCTGACGGAGGATCCGTCGGTCGAGCACGGCAACGAGGGCATCGTCGACGACGACTCCGCCTCGATCTCGGCGGACGCGATCGAGGGGTTCTACCGCCGCCGGCTCGCCCGCAAGGCGGGCCGGCGGCTCGAGAGCGCGAGGAAACGCGGACTGGAGGTCGATCCACGCCACGTCCTCGTCTGCAACGATGACTTCAGGGTGGCGCTGTCTCAGGTCTCGGGGGAGATCGAGGGAGCGCCGAGCCTCCACGGCAAGGAACGCGATGCGACGGCCGGCGGCGTCGACGCCATGCTCGCGACGATCCTGGCTGCGGACTTGCCGCATCCAGCTCGCGTCGTGGTGGTGCGGCAGCGCGATCTGGAAGCGTCGCTTCTCGACGCCGCCGGCCCAGGCATGAAGGTGGTCGAGCTGCGCGGCCCCGTTCGCGATCGGCGCACGGGAGGGCGGATCGCCGAGGGGCTCGATCGGATGCTGCGGACCGTGAAGGGCTGGACGGACGCTCCTGCGGCTTTGGCCGCCGCGGCGTAGGCGCAGGAGCGAATCGCAAGCCGGTCTCGCGGTCGAGCTAGGACAAGTTGGTGGTGGCGAGTGAAGAGGACCGCGACGCGGAAGGCGTCGCGGTCCTCTTCTGCTTTGTGCCAGTTGGCATCGAGCACGCGAGATCGACAGCGAGGAGCGATGACGTGCCACCTCGCGGAAGCCGCGAGAACGGCCCTTCAAGATGACTCGCCATCGGCACGTCACGAGGAGATCGCGCATCGATCCAGCCAAGTCGAAGCACGGCAGTTGGATGCGCACTCACGCGAGCCGTGGCACATGCGTTGCTCAACAGGCGCGACGTGAACACGAAGAGCGCCAACTTCGATGCTCGGTTCCGATTCGCTCTCCTCGACTACCGCATCGCGAGGCTGGGCGTCACGCCAAGGCTGACGCCCGCCACTGCGGTTGTTCGACTGAGCCGCTCGCTCGAGCGGCTCGAGAAGGAGAGCGCGGCCAAGCGTGCGAAGGCGGCGTGAGCGAGGAGGAGATGCCATGGCAGCCACGATTCTTGCGTTCAAACAGAGGGCCGGAAGCCCGGTGATCCACGACCAGGCACGCGAGGCGCCGCTCCGGCGCAGCCGGAGGCACGAGGACCTGCTCGCGTTCCTGGTGGACCTGGAGCGCGAGCACGGCGCGGAGCACCGCCAGGTGCTCGAGGTCCTCTACGGCCTGAGCGACGACGCCGAGGCGGCGGAGGCGCTGGAGCGGGAGTCGCGCGAGCGGCCCATGCGGCTGCGGAAGCTCCTCGATCAGGCCCTCATGTTCGGCCACAAGTGGTTCGGGCTCCCCGAGAAGGAGCAGGAGCTGGCGCCCGCGGCGTAGGCGCGAGCCAGGTAGCGATCGACGACGCCGACCCAAGGAAAGGAACGGTGGAGAGAAGGATGAAGCGGTTCAAGTTCGCGGTCAGGTTCACGGTCACGATGGTCATGGGGCTCCAGGCGGGGCTCGCGCTCGCCCACCCCGGGCACTCGCACGTATGGGTGGTGGCGCTGCCGCCGTGCGAGCTCACGAACAGCTGCGGCGGCCCTCCGGGCTGCGACAGCGGCGGAGGGCAGTGCCAGAACCAGGAGAGCGCGCACCGCGACTGGATGGTGCTCGACCACTCCATCCCCGGAAAGCAGAAGCTCTCCGAGCTGTGGCGCTGGGCCAACGGCACCGCGCCGGCCGGCTCGCGCGTCAGGGCGGTCGAGGATGTGCCCGACCTGGGCGGTTTCCTCTACGTGCTCGACCGGCGGCTCACGGTCGTCAGCCCGTGGACCGGCGCGTCGCGCAGCGATCGCGTCTACACGAGCAGCGAGGTCGCGACCCGGCTCCAGGACCTCGACATCGACACCTCCTCCGCTCCAGTCGTGCTCCGCGTGATGTCGCGGGACGGAGCCATCTATCGCGTGAACGCCACGGACCTCGCGCTGACGCTGGAGTCCGCCGGAGGCTGGACGCAGGATGCGTTCCGCTTCGTCGTCTACAACAACGACGACGCCTTCGCGCTCGCGAAGGACGGCGCCGGCTTGGTCAGGCTCTTCCGTCGCGCTGCCACGGCCTGGTATCCCGTGGGCACTCCGATCAACGACGAGGTCGTTGCGTTCGGGCGCACCGCGGGAAGCTCGATGGCGCTCGTGACGAAGGGCGGCATGGTCGCGCAGATCGACAGGTCGGGCGAGCTGTTCAGCCGCATCACCGTCACGGCCACGACGGACATCACGGGCGGGCAGGTCGCCGTCGAGGACACCCCCGCTCGCACGCTCGTCTACGTCACCGTCGACGACGGCAGCATGATCGCTGTCGACCTCGAGACGGAAGCGCAGCGCGTCGTCCTCCAGGACTCGCGCTTGGTTGGCGCGGTCGCCATCGCCGGCATGTGGCAGCCGCAGCGTGCGGAGGGGATCCACGTGATCGGCTCTCCGGATCGCGGCCCCGGCAACACCACGCCTGCCGAGATGGTCTTCGCCGACAAGGACGGCCTCCCCCTCCCGAACCTCGGACGCATGCGCGTCCTGGACGGCACCGTGACAAACGCCGGCCTCAGCGTGGACACGGGACGCACGGGCGCGGAGTACGACTATTGCTTCTTCTGCCCGCAGCTCGTGTGGGGCGTGTACGACCCCGACTTCGACTACACCGGCGACCAGTCGGTCCACGTGGCGTCGTTCATCCTGCCGCGCACGACGACGGGCGAGCTCGACGAGGTGGAGAAGTACATCGCGTACAACGCCCGCGGCGGCGTGACCATCTCGGTAGGTAACGTCGATCCGAGCCTCGTCGGCGACTTCGACTTCGACGAGATCGTCACCGGACCCGGGCCAGGCCCGCAGTACGGACCTCACGTCCGCGCCATCGGCTTCGACCTCGCGACCCAGAACTTCGACAAGCAGTACGCGAGCTTCTTCGGCTACGGGACGCTGAAGTTCGGGGTCAACGTCGCGACCGGCGACGTGGACGGCGACGGGATGGACGAGATCATCACCGGCGCCGGGCCGGGAAAGGTCTTCGGACCGCATGTGCGCGTCTTCAAGCGCGCCGGCTCGAATCGGTGGGCGCCACTCCCCGGAGCGAGCTTCTTCGCCTTCGGCACGCTGG
Source organism: Acidobacteriota bacterium (assembly GCA_046331505.1). Classification (GTDB taxonomy): domain Bacteria; phylum Acidobacteriota; class Vicinamibacteria; order JAXLQT01; family JAXLQT01; genus JAXLQT01. Next base: position 168,290 of record JAXLQT010000001.1, on the reverse strand, counting down.
AGGGCGGCGCGAACGTGGCGGCGGGCGACCTCGATGGCGACGGCGACGCGGAGATCGTCGCTTCGCCCGGTCCGAGGCCGACGTTCGCCGAGCAGGTGCGCGCGTTCGACTGGTCGGCGGGCAGGACCACGCCGCGCCCTGAGAACTACATCTTCGACACCTTCACGTTCGGCGGCTTCCCGGCCGTGGGCGACCTCGACGGCGACGGGCGCGCCGAGATCAGCGCGGCGGCGGGGCCGAGCACCGATCACCGGGGCCTGGTGACGTCGATCGACCCGGCGACGATGAAGACGCTGACGTTCGAGCCGTTCACCAACAACCTGATGTTCGGCTCCCGGCCGCGGATCGCCGAGCTCGGCGGGGAGTAGGCCGCCATGCTGCGCTTCGGCACGACCGTCATCGGGAGCGTCCTGACCTTCGTGGCGCTCGTGATGCTCATCGCCGGCTCCCACGTGGCCTATGCGGAGGGAAGGCCGGGCGCCGCAGCGCTGGGAGCAGTCATCGCAGCCGGCATCGGCAGCGTGGCCGCGCTCGTGTCGGGGCTCGGCGCCACGCTCCACCGGTTGGAGATGGCGATGGCGCGTCTCGAACGGGCTCTGCCACAGGGACCGGACGAGGCGTAGCAACAGCACGTGGTGCCCGCCGCCGACGGGCCGGAGTCGGCGGCGGGCCGGGGCTTCCGGCGCAACAGGAATCGGAGTCTGAGAGGAGCAGGAGTCGTGAAGGCAAGGGACAAGAACAAGGTGCTGGACTGGATCAAGGCGCGGGCAGGGAGCCTCGTGGGAGCGGCAGTCACGCTGCACCTCGTCGGCATCTCCTCCCCGGCCTTCGCGCTCGCGACGGACCTCGCGGGCGCCATGAACAACCTGGTGGCCTACGTGGCGCTCGCCGCCTCGGGGTTCATCGCGCTCTCGTGCATCAAGTGGGGCATCGAGTACCTCCAGGGCGACCGCAGCGCGCACGACGCGTTCATGCGCATCGGCATCGGCGCCGGCCTCATCCTGGGCGCGGCAACGCTGGCGACCCAGATCTGAGGAAGGAAGAGGACGGTCATGGCGCTCCGGACGAAGCCGGTCTACCGCAACAAGGAGGACACGCTCACGCTTCACGGCCTGCCCCTGCCGGTCGTGCTGTTCGTGGCGTTCACCGTGATGGGGATCGGCTACGTCTGGGGCCTCCTGAAGGGGGCGCTCGCCGGAGGCCTTGTCTTCGTGACCTCCTACGCGCTCGTCGCCGGCAAGCCGCCCTTCTGGCTCACCTACATCGGCATCTACCTCGTGCGGCGTTGGACCGTCCTCTCCGCGGCGGCGGCGCCTCCGGATGCCGTGCTCGCGACGCTCGCGGAGGCGAGGAGGCGCTATGAAGCCTGATCTCGCTCCCCGGGAGCAGGGGCTCGAAAGGGACCTTCCCTACCTCCAGGTGGTCCCGCCCGAGCTCGCCGACGGCGTCGTCATGCGCAAGGACGGAGGGTTTCTCGCCGGCTTCGAGATCGAGCTTCAGCCGTTCGATTCGTTGACCGACGACGAGCTGGAGGAGACCTCGTCCCGGCTCGCGAACGTTCTGCGGAGCCTCCCCGAGGGTTACGAGATGCAGCTCGAGGTGTCGCGCGACGTCGTGAAGCGCCTGCGCGTGCCGCAGTGCACCAGCGCGCACCCTGTCATGGCGGAGCTGCACGCCGCGCGCAAGCGGCACCTGGCGTCCAACATCGCGCGCGTCCTCGAGAACACCGTCCACCTCTACGCGGCGTGGGCACCCGACAGGACGCAGCCCGGATACTGGAGCATCCTCGCCGCGAACCTGTGGTCGTCGGTGCGCGCGCGCCACTTCCGGGAGCAGGAGCACGAGTCGCACCTCCGGGAGTTCACCGGCCAGCTCTCGGCCATCCATGCGGCGTTCAAGGAAGCGGGATACGACGCAAGGCAGCTCGGCACCCAGGAGCTCGTGGCCGGCATCCGCCGCGCGGTGAGCCCGGGTGCCGAGCTGCCGGCGACCGAGGTGGGACCGTGGGAGTACCTCTCGGACCGCGTTGCTTTCGACGAGGTCGACGTCCAGGTGAGCTACTTCCGCTGCGGAACCCGCTACGTCGCCGTGCTCACCCACAAGAGCTATCCGGACGTGGTGATCCCGTTCTGCCTCGCTCCCATGATGAGGCTCCCCTTTCCGTTCCGCTTCGTCATGGGCGTCGACCTGACGAGCCAGGCCGCGGAGCTGAAGGCGCAGCAGAACGCCTTCAAGCGCTCCTACGCCTGGACCAGCCGCAGCACCGTGTCCGGACATGAGGCCGCGCCCGACAAGGTCGCGCAGACGAAGTTCGCGGCGCACAACGCCGTCATCGACGCGATGCTGACGCAGAGCGCGCGCCTCCTGCCCGTCGCCCACAACCTGGTGCTCTGGGCCGAAGGCACGCCCGGCGAGGCGGGCCCGCCCGAGGCGCTCGAGGAGCGCGTGCGGCAGGCGCGCTCGACCTGGACCCAGAGCCTGCGCGGGTCCGACATGCTGCGCGAGGGGCTCAGCACCTTCCCCGTCTGGACGTCGACGCTGCCGGGCTGGCTCCCGGCCTCGGGCCGCCGCCGGAAGTACCTGAGCCCGAAAGTCGCCGACATGATGACGGGGCTCCTCGGCGGTCGCGCCTCGCGGGGAGCGTGCGGCCGGACGACCTTCTTCGATCGCGACGGAGGGCTGATCCCGTTCTCCATCTTCGAGATGGACCGCCAGATGGAGCTCCTGGCGCGCAACATCATGATCTTCGCGCAGATGGGCGGCGGGAAGTCATTCCTGCTGGGGACGCTCATCCTCGGCACGCTGGCCGCCGCCAACGTCAAGGTCCGCAGCATCGACGTCGGCCTCTCGACGGCGCTCATCTTCGAGGTGCTGGGCGGCATCTGCCAGCGCTACTCGCTTACGAGCACGAGCACCGACGTCGTGAACCCGTGCGACGTCCAGGAGCTGACGGACGACGCGCTCGACTACCTGCTCGGGTTCCTGGCCGTGCTGCTCACGCGCGACGGTGTGCTCGACATGGCCGTGGAAGGAACGCTCGTCCAGGTCCTGCGCAAGGTGTACTCCGAGAAGAACCAGCCCGGCGCCGTCATCCTGAGCGACATCGAGGCGGCGATGGCGTCGCACGCCGACCCGCGCCTCCACGAGCTCGCGAAGCGGCTGACGCTCTACACCGAGGGTCCGTTCGGCCGCATCCTGAACCGCCGTGCCCCGCGCAGGCTCGACGAGGCCGACCTCGTCTACTACGACTACCAGGACTGTCCCGAGCGCCTGGTGGACATCCTCGTGCACGCGAACACGGCGGACGTGCTCAACATGGCGCACCGCGTCGGGCCAGCCGTCCCGAAGATGCTCTGCATGGACGAGGCGTGGCGGCTCACGGGCGGCAAGGGCGCGCGCCTCGTGCAGACCGCCGGCCGCTGCAGCCGCAAGCTCCGCATGTCCTTCATCAGCGTGAGCCAGAGCCTCGGCGACTTCCTGTCGCCCGCTCTCCGCGACGCGGTGGTGAACAACGCGGAGCTCCAGTTCCTCCTCAAGTGCACGCGCGAGGACTTCGGGGAGATGGCGCGCGTCTTCAAGCTGAACGAGGCCGAGATCGACTCCATCAAGTCGCTGCGGACCGTGAAGGGCGAGTTTGCCGAGGCGTTCCTGATCCAGCCCAAGTCGCGCCAGGTGATCCGCAACAGGGCGTGGCCGGAGAACTACTGGATGCAGACCACCGATCCGCCCGACCGCGAGAAGCGCGAGGAGGCGTTCGAGAAGGGGCGCTGGGACGAGGAGCGCAAGTGCTTCGTCCCGTTCGAGACGAAGTGGCAGGCGATCAAGTGGCTCGCGAAGGAGTACCCGAAGGGAATGGAGGCGGCCGGCCTTGGCGCGAGCCGCGACGTGCGCGAGGAAGAGCTTAAGGCGGTGGCGTGATGTTGAGCATGGCGAAGAAGGCGAAGGATAGATCGATCGCGCTCGTGGTGGCGGCGGCGCTTGCGCTCGGGCTCGTGGCGGCACCGGCGTCGGCGACCGGGATCCCGGTGATCGACATCATCCAGGAGGTCGAGCAGGTCATCCACGAGTACCTCATGGTCCTGGACAAGGCCATGCAGTACTACCACTTCCTGCAGATGCTAAAGGAGGGCGACTGGTACGGGCTCCTCAGCAACTTCCTCTACCTCATCGACGACTTCTTCCCGGACGCGGACGTCGGACAGTTCACCGCCACCATCGCCGAGGCGCGCAACCTCTACATGGGAGCGTCAGGCGCCTACGGGCAGACCAAGGCCGCCATGAACGAGATCTTCGGAGGGGACGAGGAGATCCGGACCGGCCGCGCCGGCATGGTGGACTTCCTCGACGCCGTGGCGCTGCGCTCGGCGAAGGAGATCGGCCAGTACCGAGCCGGCAAGGACGCTCGGAGGCTCAAGGCCGAGGAGATCCTCGGCAAGGCGGAGGGCTACACCGGGACCGATCGCCAGCTCCAGCTCGCCAACAGCACGCTCGCCAACCTCATGGAGGCGATGAGCGACCAGACGATGAAGATCGTCACCACCAACGAGCTGCTCTCCACGATGGTGGAGACCCAGCGCGAGCAGCTCCACGGGGAGGAGCTGCTGCGGCAGACGGCGTCCGAGGGCTTCGGGCTCTTCGTGCAGAACATGCCCGCCGACCTCAAGCCGATCGTGATCCCCTGAGGTAGACGCAGATGGGCATCCCTCTCCTCGTCGATCCCGCCGACATCATGCAGGGCCTCCAGGGCAGCATGACGTCGATCCTCGCGACGGCCAAGGCCGCCTGGGTCCCGGTGGCGACGCTCCAGATCATGTACGGGGCGCTCGCCTACAAGTTCTGGGACCGCGTCATCTGGGGCGCGTTCGCCTACCCGGTCGTGGGGCTCGCGCTCCTCGAAGGTTACGAGCCCGTCGTCAAGGCGCTCGTCGAGATCCCCGAGAACCTCGGCGTCGGGATGGCGTACGCGGCGTTCGCTCAGGCCCTCATGGACATCGCCGGCAAGGTCCTCACGTGGACGGCTCTCGGCGGCTTCACGCAGAGCCCGTGGGACAGCATGTGGCAGTTCCTGATCCAGGGGCTGATGGTGCTCTCGGTGATCGCCGCGGTGGTCATCTTCGTGTTCCTGCGGCTGGCCCAGGTTGCAGCCATCGGCTGCCTGTACGTGATCGGGCCCCTCGCATGTCTCTGCGCGAGCTTCGGTCCCACGTCGAGGTGGAGCGGCAAGTGGGCTGTCATGTGCGTCGAGTGCGGCATGTGGACGCTCATCTGGGCGGTGCTGCTCAAGGCGGCCGTGTCCATCGGCATCAACGTGCAGGCGAGCGTGCCCGACTGGTACAACCCGCTCTCGTTCGCGGAGGCATTCCAGGGCATCGCGGTGATGTTCCTCTATGCGGCCCTTACCTTGGTGACGCCGCTGTTCGCGCGGATCCTGGTGGGCGGCGGGTTCGGCGTGGCCGTCGGGGCCGCGGCGGCGGCGATGGCGAAGAGCGCGACCACGGCTGGGGCGAGCACCGTGGCGGGCGCCGTGGTCGGCGGCGCCGCGGGCGGGCCGGCCGGCGCCGCCGGCGGCGCTGCCCTCGGCGCGCTGTCGTCGGCCGGCGTGCGCGGGCTGCCGTCGCCGTCGAGCATCGGCAAGAAGGCAGCGTGAGCATGAATGGGCTGATGCGCTGGAGCCTCACGGGACGCTGCGCCGTCGCCGAGCGCGCGTTCGGCATGGTCGTGATCGTCCTCGCAGCGGGGAACCTGGCGCTGGGCGGTCTGAACGTCCTCGTGGAGCGCGGGCCGCGCTACGCGGCTCGCACGGACACCGAGGGGCACACCGATCTCGTACTGCTGCCCAACCGCGACATCGCCGGGAAGGAGGAGGCCGTGCGCTTCGTCGAGGACCTGGCGCTGCGGCTCTTCGCGTGGGACGACAGCACGCGCCAGTCCGACCTCGCCTACGTCGGCGAGCGCGCGAGCGCCTCGGTGATGCGCGGCCTCGGCGGCGTCGTGCCCGGCTACGCGGAAGCCGCAAAGGGCACGAGCGGCCGCGTAGACGTCGAGATCCAGACGACGCGCGTCGTCGCCGACACGCTTCCCTACAGGGTGGAGATCCAGGTCGCCATCGAGTTCCTCGGCTCCTACGTGCCGCCGGGCGCCGGCCGCAGCGACCCGGCCAATCCGAGGCGCGAGGTCTACGGCTTCATGTTCACGCTCGAGAGTGCCGGCCGCAGCCCGTCGAACCCGAGCGGGCTCGTCGTGACGGCGATCGCGCCGGTGGCTATGACCGGAGACGGCCAGTGAGCGAGCCCTACTTCGTCGAGGTCGCGCGCGCCGACCGCAGGATCGGCTGGGAGAAGGTCGCCGCGGTGGCGCTCGCCGTGGGCCTGATCGGGCAGGCATTCGTCCTGGTCGAGCGGGTGGGACGCGAGGTGCCCCACATCGACGTCGCGGAGGTGGCGGAGCTCCCGGTCGAGAGGCTGAAGAACGTCACGCCGGACATCATGAACGCGCTCGGGCTCTCGCGCGAGGTGGCCGAGCGCATGCTGCGGCTGAACGCCGCCACCATCGCGGACGACCAGGCGTGGACGTTGAACCTCATGGTGCCCGAGCTCGCCGAGGCTTACGCGAAGGAGGTCCCGCGGATCATCGGCATGACGAGGGAAGTGAAAGGCGAGGTTCGCGTGCACGTCAAGAGCGTGACGCCGGTGCAGGCGCACCTCCCGTTCAAGGTCGAGGTGGTGGTGGTCGAGGAGTTCCTGGGCGACTACAAGCCTCCCGGGAGGGGGCGCGCCGATCCCGACAACCCTCGACGCGAGGAGTACAGGCTGGCTCTGACGTTCGTGCGGACCGCGAAGTCCCACATCAACCGGGACGCGCTCCTGATCCGGGAGCTGTCCATGGCGACGACCAAGTAGGGGGCAAGGCAGGAGATGCGACGACAAGTGTTCGTGGGGCTCGGCGTGGTGGCGACGCTCTTGGGGATCGCACTCGCGCCCTCGGCATACTCCGAGGGAACGGAGCGGGCGAAGGTGCGCGGTACGACCGGCGAAGGGACGGACTTCGACGCGGTCCAGCGCGACCAGTTCGGCACCAGGGAAAAGGACTGGAAGCCCAAGGGCTGGGTCGGCCCCTGCAAGAAGTGCGAGGAGCGGGGGCAGGCGTCGCCCTCCGAGGGCGAAGGCGGGAGCGAAGCGGAGCCCGTCCCCGGCGGCGGAGAGGCGCCTCTGGTCTACACCGACGTGGCGCTCCCACCGCCGGGCGTGGCGCTCCCACCGCCGGGCGTGGAGATCGACAGCAAGGGAGGCGAGCCGCCGGCGCCCATGCCAGCCGAGACGAAGGGGGCCGATCTCGTGGTGAACATGCCCGCATCGATCGAGAGGCACCCTGACGAGCCGACCATCAACGGCACGGCGAGAGACCTTGCCAGGGCGGAGTTCGTCGACGTGAGCGCCGGCCGGTCAGGCGCGTTCGATCTCGACGGCTTGCAGGGGCGCTTCACCTGGTCGCGCGACGACGCGGACAAGCCGACGCCCATCCTCACGCAGTACGGCTTCGCCACCGTCGTCGAGCTGAAGAACGGCGAGAAGCCATCGGGCGGCGCCTTCTGCGGAATGTGCGGGCCGGAAGGGGCGTTCCACGTCGAGGCGCTCTCGGACCGCGTCGGCATCATGCCGCGCGAGATGTCGAGCCTCGAGCGCGGGGTGCTCGCAACCAACTTGACGATCATCACCGACCACAACCGCTCGTTGACGTTCAACGTCGTGGAGATCACCGGGCTGCGCGACCGGCAGGGCAGGCCCCTCTTGCGGACGGATCGCCACGAGGTGCGCGGCGCCGAGACGCCGGCGAGCACGGTCGTCGACTGGAGCTTCGAGAAGCGCGTCGCCGAGGCGTCGCGGACCATCAAGACGCAGTACGAGGCGCAGCTCGCCGAGGAGAAGGTGCGCGCCGTCCCCGAGGACGCGCGCAAGAGGCTGGAGACGCTCGGCGACTTCGAGGTCGAGAAGAAGGACGGCGGGCGGAGGCTCGACATCCTCTCGGTCGTGACCATCGGCGACCGCACGCTCATCAAGTTCACGGTGCCGAAGGGAACGTACGCGGACCCCGTCGCCATCGTCGAGAGCGGAGGCAAGGCACACAAGGTGCGCGCCCTCGCGCGGCGGAGCACGCTCGCGGTGGGTGCCGTCGTCGACGGCGAGGACGTGCTGACCGTGACGCTCGAGGTTGCCGCCGCCACGCTGGAGAAGGACGACCGGCTCGCGGTCTCCATCTTCGACAAGGGCCGCGGCGAGGAGCTGCGAGCCTCCGCGAGGAAGGTGTAGCGCGATGGCGCACGTGCCGAAGGTCGTGAGCGCGGGCTCGGCATTCGATCGGCTGGCCTCGAGCACGGGCGGTGCCCAGGGGAGAGTCGGCGTCTTCATCCTCCTGATGGTGATCGCCCTCGTCGTCCCCGGCATCTACGCCTGGGTCCTCCTGTCGCGCAAGGTCGAGAAGACGGAGGACATCGTGATGCCCAAGGAGCCGTACTCCGGGGAGAAGCTCGCGGCCGCCGCGCCGCGGCCGCTCGCGCGCCCGGAACCTACGTCGCCGGCTCCGCCCAAGCCGACCCCGACGACGCTGCCCGCGCCGGCACCGGCTCCACGACCGGAGAAGCAGGGGCCGGACTGGTCGTTCATCCGAGGGCGTACCGGCGGCCCGATGGTGGTCGTTCAAGCGGCGAAGGAGCCGGGGGCCTCGATGAGGATCTCCAGTTCGAGCACGCCGTCGATCAGGAAGAGGCACGTTCCGCGCGGCACGATCCTGCCGGCGTTCCTCGAGAGCAAGGTCGTCTCCGACAACCTCGACTCGCGCGTCCGGGCCGTGCTGCTCGAGGACTACAAGCTCGGCGACGATGTGATCCTGCCCTCCGGCGGCTTCTTCATCGGCGACGCCGAGTCTCTCGGCTCACGCTACCAGAAGCGGATCGCGGTCCGCGTCACGAACTTCGTGTACCCGGACAAGGAGCGCGAGGTCGCGATCAAGGGGCTCCTCCTGAACCCCGACGAAAGCGCGCACCTCGACGCCGACGAGATCGACCATCACACGGGCAAGCTCATCGCCGGCATCGTGGGGCTCGAGGCGCTGCGCGCCGCGGCGGGTGCGGTTGGCGGCTACCAGGGAAACCAGGTGGCCGTGAGCTTTGGCACGGGCGTCGGCGACACGACGCAGGGCGTCCTCACGCCCTCGCTCCAGAACCTCACGCAGATCGTTCCCACCATCACGGTGGAGCCAGGCAAACCCGTGCTCGTGTTCGTCGAGGAAAGCTTCGACGTCCCCGAGCTCGATGCGCTGCCGGAGGGCTTCGCAGTACCGGCCGCGAGCGACGGCCGCGACGACGGCGCGACCCAGGCAGACCTCGCGTCCACGATGGAGCGGCTCAAACGCCTGATGTCGTCGGCGGAGGAGGCGCAGGCCACGATGAGCCGGGGCTTGATGCCGGGCCAGGCGCTGCCGCAAAGCGCCGGGGAGGGGTCTCGATGAGGACTTTGCTGGCGCTGGCGCTCGCGACGATGGCGGCCCACGCTTCCGCGATGGACCTTGCCGGTGCCGCGAAGGAGGCAGCGATCCGGCATGGCCTGGAGCCGAGGCTCGTCAACGCCCTGATCCTGGTCGAGAGCGGCTGGAACCCGAAAGCCATCTCCCCCAAGGGAGCACTCGGACTGATGCAGCTCATGCCGGCGACCGCTCGGGCCCTGGGCGTTCGCGATCCCCTCGACCCGGACGACAACCTCGATGGCGGCTGTCGCTACCTCAGTCAGATGCTCGATCGATTCGGCGACGTCCGCCTCGCGCTCGCGGCTTACAACGCGGGTCCCGAGGTGGTCAGCCGCACCGGCGACGTCCCTCATTACGCCGAGACGGTCGAGTACGTAGAGAGGATCCTGCGTGCCGTCGGCGCGAGCTCCGATGCTCATCCGAGCCTGCGGCTGGCGCTTCGCACCCAGCGGCCCCAAACGCTCGTCGTCGACCTTGCGCCGTCTGGCGCTGGCATCGTCTTGCTGCTCGGAGGAGACCGATGAAGGATGTGAAGCGGGGGCTCGTGTCGGCCATCAAGGCGCGTGCACGGCAAGGGGTGACGCCGGAGCGCCGCCGCGACGCCGCCGCCGCGATGATCGCCTGGTACGCCGCGACGTTCGGCGCGCGGCGAGCGCAGCGGTATCTCGGGGCGCAGGCGACATTGCTGGGCGTTGCCCTGCCGGCGACCGAGCGACCGCGGCCAAGCGCCCTCGGTGGCGCATGGGTCGTGGGGCTCATCATGGGCCTTTGCCTGGGCGTGGCGCTCGGGCTGGCGGGCGGGAGTGCGACGAACGCGGCGAGAGCAACGAACGGGAAGGCGATGGTGTGGCCGCCCGAGCTCGTGGCGATGCAAGAGGAGGTAAGGAAGCATGTCGAGGCACGTCGAGGAGGACTGGAGGCGCCAGGAGGAGGACCGCCGGCGGGACGAGGAGGAGCGTCTCCGGCGGGAACAGGACGAGAGGGAGCACCGGGAACAAGAGCTCCGGTCGGAGGAGGAACGGAGGCGGGACCATGAGCAGCGATAACGCTCCCGCGGGCGAAACGGATCGGCGGCGCACCGTTTCCGGGGCGATGCCGATCCATGAGATCAAGCCACGGCCGCACGGCGACACTCGCACGGTGGACCAGACGCATGTCGAGTCGCTGGCGGAATCGATCGGTGTGCTGGGCCTTCTGAATCCGATCACCGTGGACCTGAACGGCAACCTGATTGCTGGTGCCCATCGGCTCGCAGCCCTTGAGATCCTCCACACTCGGGGCGAGTGGCAGGACCCGGTGCCCGTCACCATCTACCCGGCAAACGTCGCGTCGAACGCAAAGCTGGCTCTCGACCTGGAGGTGTCCGAGAACGACAAGCGCCGGGACTACACGTCGGAGGAAATCCGAGCGCTCGCGCGACGTCTCAAGGCGGCCGGCTACCGGGCGGATTGTGGCAGGCCAAGGCGGGGTGAGAAGGCGATGATCCCCGCCCTGATGGTGATCGTCGGCAAGAGCAAGAGCCAGGTCCTGCGCGCCCTCGCCGGCGGGAGGCAAGCGACCAGGCGACGTAGCGATGCCGCCAGTCCTCTGGGCGACGTGACCTCATTCCCGTCGCCGGTCGATCGGCAGGCCCGGGAAGAGCGTGAGGAGCCGCTCCCGGGTCCATCGCTGATCGAGAGCGTGGCGAGTCGCGTGGCCGCGCTCCGCCCGGACGCGGAACGTACGTCGATCCTCCCGCTGGACGACTGGAGCGTGCTGGCGCCCGATGCGATCGAAGCCCTCACTCGCGACGCCGAGGATTTGGCGGAGGTGCTCCATAACGTCGCGATCGTGGCGAGATCCGCGATCTCGATGATCGGCGAGCACGACGACGGCAGCGATGACGACGAGGTCATCGATGAGGAGGCGGCAAGCTCCTGATTGGACACGCGATGAGCGCGGCAGCGCCGTGCGAGAGGGAAACCCTCGCCGGCGCGTTGTTCTCAATTCCGGCCACGACCGACATGCCAATTCCCTAAATAATGTAGTGCTGCGCGGCGCAGCCGCGCAGCAAGGAATCTCCAGGATGCGTGATCGCCAGCAGAGCGCGCGAGTTCCAGTCCTTGAGCTTCGATGATGGCGTCCGGCATGCTCGGGACCATAGGCGGTGCACCGGCAACCATGCGCAGCACGGATGGTTGCTCGATTCGGGCGCTGCGCTCGGGACAACAGGCGCCCCCTACCCGTTTGCGTTGCCGGCAACGACTGAGCTACGCTGCCGCCGATTCTGGCAGGAAAGACGCGGCATGAAGGCGCTGAGCATCCAGCAGCCGTGGGCATGGCTGATAGTGCAGGGTCACAAGGACGTAGAGAACCGCACGTGGTCAACGAACCTGCGCTGTCGCATCCTCGTGCATGCGGGGCGCAGGTTTGACGAGAGCGGCTATCGCTGGGTTCGAGACGTGATGCACGTGGCCATGCCTCCCATATCTGAGTTCGAGCGCGGAGGCCTGGTTGGCGAGGTCGACCTCATCGACTGCGTACAATTGAGCGACAGTCCTTGGTTCGCCGGACCATACGGCTTTCTCCTCCGGAACCCAAGACCACTGCGCCTTGTCCCGCTGGCCGGCAGACTCGGCTTCTTCGAGGTGACTACCTACGGCAACTGAGGGCGAGTTTCGAGTAGGTGTCGTGAGCCGGTTCGAAGGCACGGCGAGCTCGGCGGTGCTCGAGATTCGTCTCAGTGATTGGCTTCGACGCGGGGACCGCCTGCGAATACGACAGGTCAGCAAGGGATGGCAAGAACCGGGCGACTTGCCCCTGAGGTTCCCAATGACTGTCGAGCAGATCCGCCATGATGGAGAGCTCGTTGACGTCGCGTATCCGAAGTGGTCCGTTGCCATAGAGCCACTGCCACGGATTGAGGAACAATCGCGCCCAAGCGCTGGCGACATCGTCTTCCGCGTGATGGTCGTAGCTCCTCCACCTCCATCGCAACCGGCGCCAGGACCCGAGCCCGACACGAGACCCAAACCGATGCCTGTGGCTCCTGCTGAGCCACCGCCCATCCCCGACCCCCCTGATGGGTCGCAACCAGAGCCTGAGCCCGAAGAGCCCAACGAGGAAGAGGCGGACGAGGAAGAGGCGGACGAGGAAGAGGCGGACGAGGAAGAGGCGGACGAGGAAGAGCCCCACAAGGACGATCCTCACAAGGACGATCCTCACAAGGACGATCCTCACAAGGATGATCCCCATGAGGACCATCCCCACGACGATTTGGACGACCCGGACATTCCGGACTTGGATGACTTTCCCGACTGCGGTGGACCACCCGATGACGATGACTCGAAGCGAGGACGCTCTCGTGGGTGACGCCACAGGCACGACGACGCCACGGCCCTTGAACATGGCCAAAGCACTCATGCGCGGCGCAGTGGCTGCCCTGGACGAGGGGACCTGGACGTTTGCCCTCGCGGCGACGATCAATGACGTCCTCGTCCTTACCAGGAAACCGAACGTCCCTCCGGACGCGGATGCCTGGACCCTACCTGATGCAGTGTGGGAAGCGGCATGCGCCAAGAACCGTGGGCTTCGCCTCTATCCCCTCGGGGAGTGCTGCGAGCGTGCCGTGAAGAGGACCTTGGCAACCTTGATCCTGGCAAAGAAGGAGATCCCTCAGGCGGTGGGGAACGCCGCCTCCGAGCTTTCGAGGGCTAGGCCCGAGGACCAGCAGCTATTTGACAGAATCCTGGGAGAGGTTGTCTTCGAGATCTGCATGGACCGGCTCCGCCGAAGGTCGCAATGGGCGTACGGCTACCACTTTGGGAGAGGCGGGCGTGCGGTCACGCTTGCTTCGACAAATCGGCTTCGTGGCGACCTCCTCCGCCAGTGCATGGCCCTGGCGAGTAGTCTGCGGTCGGAAGTGGCAGTGGTTCGGGACGGTCACGTTCGTTGTGATGGGGGGCGGTTGCCGGGTGCTCTAGAGAGGGTCGTCGGTGTGCATCCCAAGCAACGGTGGGTGTCCCCTCAGAGCAACTGGGTGAACATTCTTGCGGGACCGGTGGCGAGGCAGCCTGAGCTCGCAATGAATAGCGGCCACTGCCATCCGCCGAAGGATAGACCACTGAGAGTTCTACTCCATGACCCATCGCCGTACGCCGTGTCGTTCTCCTTCGATGACTTCGAGGAGGGTGTCGGTACGCTCCCACCGTTAGTGCGAGATCTCCTCGACTTGGCGGTAACGATCTCCGTTTCAGACCTGTACACGGCCCGAGACTCCGAACTCGTGCGCCGTAATAGCCTGCAGCTTTCCGTGCGGTGCCCCGACGCATGGACGAGCGCCTCGAAGCACGTCCAACGTTTGGTTGCCTATCTTGGTCGAGAGGACTTGAGCGTCAGTTTCGTCCAAAGGAAGGCAGCACAAGGCAAACAGTCGTTCCAGGTTGATTGCGACGGCCGATGCGTTTGCCTGTTTTCAGGAGGGCTCGACAGCCTGGCTGGTGCGGTCTGGGCGCTGGAGAAAGGCCTGGAACCCATACTCGTGAGCCATAGGCGTGGAGGAGACCTTGCCGCGTGCCAGAGCAAGCTCGCGGGGGAGGTAGGACGCATTTTCGAGCGCACTTTACTCCATGTCTCGTTTCATGCAGCCAAGCACAAGAGGTCCCACTACCCCGCCGCACGCAAGTCGGTGTTTGATCTGGGTCCGCGTCAGAGGTCGGTGATGAACCAACACCTTCGGTCATTCCTCTTCTTGGCTGCAGGGGCGGCTGTGGCGCTTGTTCGGGGCATCAAGCTGGTGTACTTGTTCGAGAATGGGCCCGTCGCTCTGAATCCAAGCATCAGCGAGGCGGGGGTTAACACTCTGACGGCTCATCCGCATGTCGTTGCGGAGTTTCGACGGCTGGTGAAGGCGGTGTTTGGAGCTGATCTCTGGATCGAGAATCCGTTCATTTACCTCACAAAGGGAGAGGTGATCCGCATGCATCTCTCCCAAGGAGAGCTGCAGTCCCTAATAGCGGGGTCGCTATCCTGCTGGAGTTGGTCCAAGGTGGCGTTGATGGCCATGCAGGCTGGCTTCGGAACCACGACGGCGACGCATGATGGCACATGTCTTCCCTGCATTGTGCGGCGCTGCGCCCTGGAAGTTGCCGGACTTCGAAGCTGTGACGCTGGGTACGTGGTCGACGTCTTCGGCGGCTATCCCAACCTCCCACTCGAGACGACGACCTCGGTAGCGGACCTCCTCCGCTTTTGTCGGGCAGTCAGAGCGGCGCGCCACCCGGGTGAGTTGTTGAAGCTCGTCCCAGAGCTATCCGTGTACGGAGCTGGCGTGAAGTGTGAGAGTCTCGGGCGAATGCTCCGCCGGCACGCAGTCGAAGTCAGGACGGCTTTCCAGATGCTGGGGAATCAGGCGCTGAGGAACGACTTCAAGGCCTTACTCGACCCACTCGCACCGAGAGAGTCCTGAGCGTTGGGCGTGGTGGTCCGTAGCCTGAGCATGGCAACTGCGCATCACGGCAGGGAGTGTGGAGTGGGCGTCGGCCATGCTCGCCGCAGAGAGGGGCACGTGATCGTCCCGACGCGCCCCGCAACGAGAGCGTAGGCCTACTGTAAGTATTCGGAGAGATGCCCCGTCGTCGCACAGGGCAAGTGCGCGAGCGCTGGGACGATGAGTCTTCATCTCACACGCTAGCGAATCCTCCGGGTCTGTCGAGGCCAAGCAACGCGCGGCCAAAGGGTTGCTCGTGATGCGCGGAGACTGGCACCGACGTTGCTAAGACTCCCGCCGTGGAGCGACACAGGGGTTTGGTCGAGGCGGCAATCACCGGGGCGCCCCAGCGTCTCGCTCGCGCGCAAGGGAGTCCCCGAGCTGGGGAACGGGATCTCGCTGGAGGACGGAACGGTCCTCTGGCGCGGTACCGAGCGTGCGAAGCCTTGGGGAGCGGACCATCCGTCCGGCTCCTCTCGGGTGATGCCGCCCGACCGCGTTCTTCGATGGAGGCGCCATGGCGCGCCTGAGCCGGATGCCGCGCGTGGTGCTGGAGGCCGCCTGGCGCGAGGGTCTTCACGGGAAGCGGATCCACATCCCACCTCGCGAGGAGGGCGGGAAGCGCGCGGCGATCGTGCGCGACCTCCTCGTACGCGCCGAGCGGCGCGTGGTCGAGACGGGCGATGCCCGGAACGATGCCGTCCGCCAGGCGTGGGGGAGTGACCGCGAGGAGGCGGCGCGCTTCGGCGCAGCGCACTCGGTCGTGTGGCGCGCGGCGCGCGAGGCCGAGGCCGAGATCGTGCGCTGGTGGAAGGATGGGGAGCGCGACCGGCAGTGGCGGCTTCACGCCATGGGCGACGCGGTCGCGGCGCTGGCGGAGTACCGGAGGGCGCGTCGCGAGATCCGGGCCGGTGCCGCGCAGGTGCGTGGGGTGCGGCCCGAGGTGTTGACGATGGCGATCCGGTCGGTGGATGCCGCGTGGTGGGGACGCGCCGGCTTCACCGACGGGCGCGAGCTCGTCCTTGCGGAGGAGGCCGCGTTCCTGGCGGTCCTCCTGGCAGATGGCCGGCTCGGCCTGGCCTCCGCGGCGCGGCTCGCGGGGAGCCGAACGGGGCTGTCGACACAGGGCGTGGCGGATCTCGTGCGCCGAGTCGAGGTCGGCGCCGGCAGGGCTGCGCGCGCGTTCGCGCAGGTCGAGCGGCACGCGGCGTGAGCACTGCCGCAAGGGCTAGCGGGGAGAGAGGCAAGAGGTGATGGTGCTCGTGTCGTGGGCTTCGAGGTGCGGTGAGCGGGTCGGCGGCCGCGGCGACGTGCCGGGTCGCGGACCCGTTCACCGCGACCAAGGAGGTCACGCTCATGTCCACCACCACCCCAACCACCGACAACAAGACGAACGGCAACGGAGTGATCCTGATGCCGCCGACGGCGGGCGAGCGCGTGCTCGCGAAGCTGCTCGGAGAGGCCGAGGAGAACGTCCGCGAGCTGCGCAAGAGGGTGTCCTCGCTCGAGGCCGCCAACTGCGCGCTGCTGCGGAAGAACCAGGGCCTCTGCAAGGGCCTGGAGCACCAGATGTCCGCTCGTCAGCGCTACGAGGATCTCTACCTCGAGGAGCATCACCGGACCCGGCAGCTCATGGCAGAGCTGCGTGGACGCCTGCGGATGCCCTCGTGGATTTCGGACCTCGGGCGCTTCATCGCGGACGTCCAGGACGCCTGGGTGTCCGTGCGTCGGGGCCTTGCGGGGCTCCGGAAGGAGCTGCGGCGCGCGTCCTTCTGCCTGCAGGGGCGGAAGGGATAGCCGCAGCATCCCGTGGGTGGTGGAGGTCCTCTCTCCCCGCTCACGGATCGAGGAGGCACGCATGACGCCGCGCAGCGACGAGGCGCGCGAGCGGCTGCGCGGAGAGGGCATCCCGCTGGCCAGCCTGGTCGGACCTCTGGGCCTCGCGGGCGGGCTCGGGATCCCGGCGCTGTGCGCGGTGTCGCCGCTCATTCCGGTGACGGCGGCCTCGACGCTGGCCGTGACGGCGCTCAGCTCGACCTTGCTCGGCGTCGGCGCTGGCAGCTTCATGCAGTGGCGCCGAGAGAGGGAGCTCTACCTGCCTCCGGTCCATCCGGAGGGGCTCGTCATGGGCATGACCGACCAGGGGCTGCCCTTCGTGTGGCCGGACGCCGAGCAGCCTTACCACGGGCTCATCGTGGGGCAATCCGGCGCGGGCAAGACGAACCAGCTCTGGAACGTCTTCGTCCAGCAGGTGCTGCGCGGCGGCGCCGCCATCTTCGTCAACGCGAAGCCGTCCGACGAGGACCTGCGGATGCTCTGGTGGCTCGTCCGCGCGACGGGCCGCGAGCACCAGCTCCGCGTGCTGCTGCCGGGCGACCCGCGCAGCAGCCACTCGTGGAACCCGCTCCAGTGGGGAACGCCCGAGCAGCGGACGAACCTGCTCACGAGCCTGCGCACCATCGGCACGACGTCGGTCACGGACTACTACCACGGCGCCCAGGACGACGCGCTCTCCGCCGTCATCGGGACGCTGTGCGTGGCCGGCGGCCCGTTCATGTGGGGCGACGTGCTCGCGGGGCTCGTGTCGCCGACCGGGCGGGAGCGACTCCTGAAGATCGGCAAGTGGCGGGGCTACACCGACCTCGCGGAGGTGATGGGCCAGTACCGCCGCGGCGACCGCGGCTTCGACGAGGAGAAGTGGCTCGACATCCTCCGCGGCATCCTCCAGATGCTCCGGCGCTACGTGCGCTCGGAGGCGCGGCGCATCGTGCTGGCGGAGCGCGGCGACATCGATCTCCGCGACGTCGTCCGCAAGCGCCAGCTCCTCTACGTGGCGCTGCCGACGCAGACGGCGCAGAAGTCGGCGTTCGAGTGGGGCAACCTGATCGTGAACGCGCTCTGCGCGGTGGCCGGCGACTGCATCAAGGAGGGCGTGCGGCCCACCGTGCCGGTGCTCGTCATCCTGGACGAGTCGCCGGAATACCTGTCGCGGGGCATGGGCAGCGCCTTCACGCAGTGGCGGGCGGCGCACATGTGCGTCTTCGCGGCGGCGCAGCAGATCAGCCAGCTCCTCTCTCGACCGCTGGAGGAGGTCGGGCGTCAGATCCTCGGCAACAGCGGCTGCAAGGAGTTCCTGCGCCAGGAGGAGTGGGAGGACGCGGAGGCCGCGGCGTCCCAGATCGGCAAGGAGATCCAGCTCCGGGCGAGCTATGGCGTGGGCACCTCGCACGCGCGCACGCAGAAGGGCAGCGGCGCGAACTACTCGGGCCTCCACCGGAGCGAGCAGCGGGGCCTGCGCGAGGAGGAGGACTACGCGGTGCGCCCCGAGCTCCTGCGCGGGCTCGCCGACGGCATGCTCTACCACCGGTGGGCCAAGGGCCACGAGCGCCTCCGGTCCCCGCTCGTGAAGGTGCCGCTCGAGTGGCTGACGCCCTACGAGAGGCTCGACTACCCGACGCGCAACCCGGGCGGGATCGGGCTCTGGGAGGAGCACCAGGGCGAGGTGATGGCCGCGCTCGGCCGGCTCAACCTGGAGGACGGCCGATGATCGCACGGCTCGCCAGCGTCATCGGCGCGCTGCTGTTTATCGGCACGCTGGTGTCCTTCCAGCCTGCGGTGTCGATGTGGGCCTGGCGGCGCTTCGACACGTACCCGGACTTGCAGAAGGTCCGCGAGGACGCAGCCTCCTCGAAGCTCCCGTGGCGGCGCCTGGCGGCGAGGCTTGCGGGGGCGGCCTACGACGAAGGGCTCCGGGCGGCCGCGGAAGGAGACGCCAGGCGGCAGGCAAGCGGCTTCCGCGCTGCCAAGCGCAATGCGTTCCTCGCGTACCTGGCGCTCCACGGACCGCTCTTCTTGGGATGGACGGGTCTCGTCGCGGCGAGCGCCGCCGCCATCCGGGGTCTTCGGAAGGAGGCCATCGATATCGACCGTCGGCTGGTGCGGTTCGATCTCTCCCAGGTCGGGCGTGTCGGGATCGTGCTCCCGGAGGGCGATCTGCCCGACGTCGCGGCGGCATGCGAGCCGGTGTGCGAAATGTTGCGGCTCGACGGCGAGGAGATGGAGGTCTTCGAGCTGATCCGGCGCACGGCGATCGAGCACGGGCCGGGCAGCTCGGCGGTGGATCTCGAGCTTGGCCGGCTGCCGGCAACGAAGGCGGCGACGTTCCGCGACGCGCTGGCCGTGCGCCGAGGGGTGCTCGAGCGGCTCCACGCGCACCGGCAGGCCGGAGACGGCGTCACGCAGGCGCTGCTCGAGCTGCGGGAGGAGCTGCGCGAGATGGGAGAGGCGACGCCCCTGCGCATGCGCGGCCTGCGCTTGCTCGCGGCGCACCCACGGCATCCGGCCTCCATCGGGTACCACGGCAGCAACCCAGGCGGCCTCGCCCTTCACACGGTCGCCGTCGTGCGCCGCGGTCTCGAGATGATCCGCGCAGGCATCGTGAAGGGGCCGGACCGCAACGCCTTCGTCACGACGCTCCTGTTCCACGACGTCGGGAAGCTCGTGTCCTACGAAGAGCGCGAGGACCTCTTCGTCGCCGTCGACGGGCTCCACGCGCAGAACGGAGCGATGGTGCTCGGGGCGATGGCCGAGCTCTGGCAGGAGCACGGCGAGGAAGACGCGCGGCGCATCCTGCTGTCCGTCGGACAGGAGCACGATCCCGACGGGATCCCGCTGTCCATGAGGAGCGCGTGCGAGCCACTGCTCGCCGCCCTGCAGGAAGCCGATGGCTCGATGGCGGCGGAGGAAGGGGCCGTGAGCGCCGAGCTTCTCGCCGAGGCGGTGAACGCGGTCGTCACGGCGTTCCCGACGATCGTGCGCGACATGAACATCAACGGCGGGAAGCTCCAGAGCAAGCCGGACGGGTTCTTCGACCAGGAGAAGCGCGCCCTGTTCCTTCTGGAGCCGCGGTTCCGCGACGAGCTCGCGGCGTGCCTGGACCCGGCCTGGCGCAAGGCGCTCGCCATCTCCTTCCGCCGACCTGGGGGCGGTCGGGCGCACCCGGGGTGGCTATCCGTGGCGGACGCGCTCGAGAAGGATGGCGCTCTGCCGCGCTCGATCGCGATCGGGGATCGCCGCACGGAGGTCGATCACAACCACCTGGTGTCTGTCGCTGTGGGGAAGGTGATCTTTCAGGGCGCCTTTCCCGTGGATCTCGAGTGGCTGCGGAGCCGTGTCGGGAAGGACACGTTCGAGCAGCTCACGTTCCGGTGGGAGCTGAGCCGGAGCTTTCCGATCGTGGCCGCTGCGCGCGGAACGGACATCGCAGCCTGGAAGGAGCTTCACGAGCTGATGCGCAAGGGCGACGGCTCGAAGCAGCAACCCGACGCGGCGGGAAGGAAACAGAAGAAGAGGAAGGGGCCGAAGGACTCCAAGGAGGGCGACGTTGCGGCTGCGTGAAGTTGTGCGAAGCATCACGACCGCTCTGCGGCGTCATGGCAGGCGCGAAGATGCGGCGCGGCTCGTCGTGCTGCCCGAGGGGCTGCAAGCGATGCTCGCCGGCGCCGACGAGGAGACCGCCGTTCTCGCCACGCGGCTCGCGGCCGAGGTGCTCTCGTCCGGGGTCGAGCGCTACCGTGAGGCAGAGGCGCTTGTCGAGGACTGGCTCGCGGGCGGCGGGGGCGCGCGGCCTCGGCGGGCGGAGCGCGCTCCACAGTTCACCAGGGAAGAGCTGATCGCGATCAACGTGAACCAGCACACGGGGAGCAGGCTGATCCACGGGTGGTTCGAGCCGGGCAAGTACCTGTTCCTGCTGCGCGGCACGCTCGGCATCCCGCTCATCACGAAGCTCACGCAGCTCGGCCTGCTCCTTGACGAGTGGAACGGCAAGCCTGCCGGCCCGGGTCTCCTCTTCCGCATCAAGGCCGGCGAGCGCCGCTTCGCGTCCGTCCTTGCGATCGACCTTCCGGCATTGATGACGCTGGCCGGAGCGAGCTGGCCCGAGGTGGCGGAGACCTGGCGTGGGACGAGCTATCCGGTCAGCGAGGTCATCGGCATGGGCCGCTCCGAGAGCAGGGCGCCGGCGGTGAGCGAGCGGACGGAGCTTCCCTGCCCTCGCTGCGGCAAGGGCACGCTCGTCCGCAAGGAGAAGGAGGGCGCCTACTTCGTGTGCGAGGACTCGCAGTGCGGGTTCTCGGTGGACGCCGGCGCCGACGGCGCGCCGCTTCCGCCCGACCGCTGCGCCAAGTGCGGCGAGATGCGCTACCGGACGATGGCCAAGGGGAAGAAGGTCATGAAGCACCTCCACCCCTGCAAGCAAGCGAGGGCCGCATGAGCGGATAACGACTTCGGCGCGGGGGGCGTGAAGCCCGAGCTCCCGAGGAGGTGGTTCTCCACATCCCGTCGGGGCAATCCGTGGTTCGCCGATGCAGGTCGGCTGGCGCGGGTGGCTCCAACCAAGGAACGGGAGGCCACCACCATGATCGAGATCTCCGCAAGCGGTCCGTGCGAGCTGGTGAAGTTCGTGGGGAGTCCGGACGACGTCTCGGAGGCCTACCACGCGTGGGCCGCCGAGGAGGCGAGGTTGCGGCGGACGTCGGAGGCGCGGCGCGCCAAGCGCAAGCGGGCCGAGCTCGCCGCCATCGAGCGGAAGGTGCGGATCGAGACGTGGCGCAACACGCGCCACATCGGGAGCGCGAAGGGGCTGCTCCGCAGGGTCTTCGAGACCCTGCGGGCGGCGTAACAGTCACCAAGCCCCCCGCGCCAGCCTATCGATGAGAAGCACGGCGCCGGATCGATCGAGCGCCGCTCCACAGGATGAGAGAGGAGAACGACGACGAGTAGATAGAAGTTCGTAGGGGGCCCGCGACGGGCCTGGACATCCACGAGGCACCCGAGCATGGGCGAAGAGCAGCTCCAATCTCGGGTCTCCTCCGGAACGCTGGCACGGCCAGCAATCCGGAGGGGGCCCGAGAAAGGAGAAGGAGACCATGGCGATTGACATCGAGAAGATGGTGGAGCTCTTCGATCGGGCAGAGGTGAAGGAGTCCAGGCGGGTCCGCAAGCAGAGCCGCGAGGAGGACGAGCCGATGGGCAAGCTCCTCCCCTTCCGGCGGCCCCGGCAGAAGGGGCCGTCCGGATGCGTGGTGCCGGTCCCGGACGTGGACGACGGGAACACGGCGGCATAGGCGAGGCGGATCAGAGCGCGAGTTGTCGCACGTCGCGGGCCCCCGCTTTCGCTCAGGGCGGGGGTTCCCTCGCCGCACATGAAGAAGAAGGAGGTCTGGGTGCGGGGGTGCTAGGCCCCCCGAGGTCGAGGTGGACCCCTGGGGCTCCGGCCGGCGTCGACTCGTCATCTGCCGGCGAGCGGCACGGGCCGGGGCCCCAGGGGACCCCACACCGCCCGCGAGCCGGAAGGCACGCGAGCAATCGACCGAGGGAGGTCACACGAACATGAACGGCAACGGCAACAGCAACGGAAACGGCAACGGCAAGGCGAAGCTCGTGGCGTCGGGGTTCCTCGCGAAGGGGAAGGACGAGCAGAACCGGCCCTGCGTCCGCAAGGACGAGGCCGGGCACTGGCAGGACCAGGTTCTCGCGATCTTCTTCCGGGAGTCGGACTTCGGCTCCTACCTCTCCGCGAAGGTCGGCCTCGGCGACCGCGCCATCTCGGGCGCTGTGCGTCCCGTCTACGGGATCTTCACGATCCCGGAGAAGGACCCGGCGACGGGCAAGCGCGACTTCGGGAAGGAGCGGCTCCTCGGCATCTACGAGGAGATCCACCCGGAGTCGGGCAGCAAGCCCTTCGGGAAGGTGATCCTGGTCAAGGGCGACCAGATCAAGCCCGTCGTGCCGCCGCCGCGGATGCTCCTGAAGGGCGCGCCCGAGGCGGCCGAGGAGGACCTCGTGCCCGCCGGGGGCGCGGAGGGCGACGAGTCGCTCGACGACGAAGTGCCCTTCTAGGGTGGCGAGCTGGTCGCTCCGCCCGCTCCCCGCAGGGGGAGCGGGACGGGGCGGCCAGTCGAGCTGAGTCCGGTCATCAGGGTGCACCCCCGCACCCTCTCGTTTCGGAAACGTTCGCGGCTTCTGGACTAACAGGTCCTCGGTCTTTGAAAGACGAATACTGCGGGGGCACTCGCTAGACGAGTGCGTGCCTCCACGTCCGACCGGTGGCGGTCGGTGCCTCCACCCGGGATCTCGTGCGCGCGAGACCCCGGGCGGGGGCACCGCACTGACTCACCGGAAGAACGAAGGAGTGCACACGTGAGAATCGCATGCATCGGTAGTCGTGAGATCTCGCCCGGCGTCCGCCGGGCGCTGTGGAACACCGGCCGCCTCCTCGCGATCGCGGGACACGACGTCGTGAGCGGAAACGCGCGCGGCGCCGACCAGGCGTTCGGAGGCGGCGTCAACCACGTGGATCGAGGGAAGCTCCGTCTCTGCCTGCCGTGGGCGGGCTACGAGCAGAAGGCGATCCGCAAAGGCAACAAGGTCATGGTGGCCTGGGAGGACCGGCACGCCAAGACCGCAGCGAAGCACCATCCGTGCTGGAGCGATCTCGGGGGAAGCGTCCAGCAGCTGATGGCCAGGAACGTGGCCATCATCGCTGGCGCCGAGCTCGTGATCGCGTATCCGTCGCTCCGGAAGCCCTGGGGCGGCGGGACCGGCTTCGGGATACTGCTCGCAAGGGCGGCCGGCAAGCCGGTCGTGGATCTGGCCCGTGCAGACGGGCTCGATCACTTCCTCCACGCGCTCGAGTCCCTGCCGTGGCCGGAGAGCCAGGACATGGTCCTCGAGCTCGTGTGGCTGCAGCGGCTGGGCGGACGACTGGACAGAGAGGCCTACGAGGACCGGATGCTTGCGGTCGGCTCCGTCCTGTTGGCGGATCTCTCCGAGAAGCCATCGGAGGAGCTGGCGTTGGCGATCGAGCGTCTTCCGGCCTCGCTCATCTGGCGCATGCTGGATGGGCAGGACCTCGCGAGCTTCCCGTCCTGCGACGAGGAGGGCTGCATCGACTGGCGAGCGGCCTTCGGGCGTCTGCGGGAGGATCCCATCCGCGATCGCGTGCTGCTTCCGTACGCGTCGCCGCGACGGAAGCCTGTCGTTGCCGACGAGGACCCGGACTCGCCCGAGTCCGAGCTGCGGCGCATCTTCCAGGTCCACGACACGGGCAACCCCGTGTGGGACCGGGAGGCGGCACTGGCGATGGTCCACGACGGCGAGCGGCGTTGGATCGAGAGCAGCGTGGCCATGCCGTCGGGCATGGTCATGCAGCGCAGCGACACGCCGCCCCGGTGGAGGGACCCGTTCCTCCACCACCTGAAGGAGGCCTCGTGGGATTTCTTCAGGGCGCGGCTCGGCCAGGAGGAGCTTCCGGCCACGCGGGACGGAGCGCTCGAGCAGAAGGGGCAGCCGGCCATCGAGGCGGCGGACTACTTGCTCCTGGCCCGGCTCCGCGAGGGGCTCGGCCAGCTCGATCTGGACACCCGCCACAAGGTCGCCTTGCTGCGGGAGATCCGAGACGATGTCGGCCACCGCGCCAGGGGCGTCGCCGTCCATCGCGACCCGGTGCTGAACCGGGCCGCGGCGGCGCGCGTCGTCCTGCAGGAGTGGAGCGACCGCCTCTCGGTGCTGGCGGCGGCGGTCGGCACCGATGTCCTGGAAGACGCGCCCGTGGATGGCGTGATCGACTGGAGCATCGTCGAGTTCCGGCTGCGGGACCGGTATCCCATGGCCCACGTCGCCTGGATCCGCTTCGCGATGGAGCAGGCGCGCCGGACATGGGCCGCCTGGCAGGACGCGGAAGCGGCCGCGATCGACCTGGCGGACTCGGACGACGAGGACGACGACGACGGGGAGATTGCGGCGGATGACAAGGCCGCGGCGGGCTGCTCGGAGAGCTTCCTGACGGGCGTCGGCCACCTGTACCGGCCGGTGCTCGAGTGGGAGGCCTGGCAGCCGCGGAAGGTCCGGGAGCTTCTGGACTCCATCCGGGCCGCCACCAGGAGAAGCGAGCTCGTGCTGCTCGCCATCGAGGTGGAGTGCTACACGCGCGAGGCGCGGAGGGTGCTCGACGAGGCGCTCGGGTTCGCGCGGGAGCGCGTCAGGCGCCTCCAGGCGACCCGGCGCGCGCGGCTAGCGCGGGAGATCGGTGCGTCGTGCAGCGTGCGGCGGCTCGACGCGCTGAGAGTGCGTCTCGCCGGCCACTCGAAGCTCGCCGATCTCCGCGGCGCCATCGACGCTCGCATCGCGGCGCTCAAGACGCTGCGGAGCGGGCGGCTCACGGAGGGCCTGAAGTTGAAGGTCCTCTGGGAGCGGAGCGGAAGCGAGGGCGGCACGTTCGCCGCGCCCCGCTTCAGGGAGGCGATCCGGCGGCAGCTCGGCGGAAGGCCGAAGCCGGAGCTTCTCGACAAGCTCCTCGAGGAGGCCCGCATCCTCTGGGAGATCGGAAGTCGCGCGGGAGACGTGGAGAGGGCTCCTGCCCTCTCCCGATAGTCAACCACTCACCCTTCGCTGCGGTGCCCCCGCAGCCCTATTCACGCCCGCCGGGCGGCGAGATGCCCGGCAGCCCGCGCGGCCGAGCCGCGCGGAAGGAGCACACATGGCATTCGACGTGACGGAGATCAAGAGCAGGACGAGCATCGCCGAGGTCCTCGCGGAGCACGGCGTCGCCCTCGCGCGCACGGGCCGCGAGCTCGTCGGCCGGTGCCCGTTCCACGAGGACGACCGGCCGTCGTTCAACGTGAACGAGGCCAAGGGCGTGTTCGTGTGCTTTGGTTGCGGGAAGAAGGGCGACGTCGTCTCGTTCGTCCAGGCGCGACGCGACCTGTCGTTCGTCGCCGCGCTCGAGTACCTGGCTCGCCGAATCGATGCACCCTCGACGACGGCGGACTTTGGCAAACCCGCCATGCTCGCGACCTCGCGTGCAATCATGCGCCCGCCGGGCGTGGGCGAGTTCTGGAATCGCTGCCTCGGCGTGACGCGAGACCGCGGGATCGTCGCGTGGCTCCAGAGCCGGGGCCTGGACCCGAAGCTCGTCGAGGCGCACGACCTCGCCCGCAGCACGCCCGAAGGGACCTACTCGCCGAACTGGCTTCCCCGCGCCTGGGTGAAGCGGCAGGGCTATCGCCTCGTGCTGCCCGTCTTCGACGAGGAGGGCCAACTGGCGACCGTGCGCCTGCGGTCCGTCTTCCGCCGTGGAGATCCCAAGACCCGGGCCGTCGTCGGCCACACGCAGGGCCACGCCGTCATGGCCGATCGCCTCGGGGCCTGGCTCCTGTCGGGGGATGAGCGGGCGCGTGCCGTCGTCGAGCACGTCGGCGTCTACGTGGCCGAGGGCGAGCCCGACTTCCTGACTCTCGCGACCCTTACTCCCGGGAAGGGCTGGGCGCCGCGGAAGCGGGGCGATAGCCACCCGGCCGTCATCGGCCTCTTCCAGACAGCATGGTGCGACGGCATTGCGCGACGGATCCCGCGCCGTACGACGGTCACCATCTGGCCTCACGTCGATCCCGCGGCGCCGGACGGTCTCGGCGCCGGCCGCCGGTACGCCTGCCAGGTGCGCGACTCGCTCAAGTCCTGCGGCTTCGCCGACGAGCAGGTGCGATGGGTGGAGCTGACGACGGCCACGGACGTGAACGAGCTGCACCTCATGTCGCTGGACCGCGGCCGGCCGCCCCGGGTGGCGCCCGTCGTGATGGCGGTGCCGCGGAGGGCAGCCTGATGCCGCAGGTCACACGGTCCGAGGAGCTAGACTTGGAACGAGGTGCGTCTGTGAAGAAGAGCGTGGAAGCCGTCTTCGAGCGGGGCGTCCTGAGGCCCCTTGCCTCCCTTGGCCTTGCGGAAGGGAAGCACGTCCGCATCACCATCGAGAGGACGGATGAGGCGGCGGAGCAGGATCCTCTCGACCTGGCGGCGGAGGTCTACGCGGGGCTGGAGCCCGGCGAGATCGACGAGATCGAGCGGGTCGCCCTGGCGCGTGGCGACTTCTTCGGAGACGGGACCAGGTAGCAGTTGCGGCGCAGCCTGATCGACACCGACGTCCTCTCCGCCATCATGCGGAAGGACGCGCAAGCTCTCACGCGGGCACGGGCGTATCTCGGTGAGCATCACGCCTTCACCATCTCGATCATCACTCGCTACGAGGTGCTGCGCGGGCTGAAGGCCGTCGGCGCGGCAGCGCGCGTCGAGAAGTTCGACCGGCTCTGCGAGACGTGCGAGGTGCTCCCGATCACGGACGCCGTCGTCGTGAGAGCGGCCGACATCTATGGCGACCTGAAGCGCCGTGGCGCCCTCATCGGTGACGCCGACATCCTCATCGCGGCGACGGCTCTCGTCGAGGGTCTGGGGGTCGTCACGAACAACGAGGAGCACTTCAACCGCGTGCCCGACCTTCACGTGGAGAGCTGGCTGCGCTAGCCGAGGCTCATGACCCGCGCCGGCCCTGACGGCACGCAGACCATGAAGCCGCGCTTCTGCACGACGTCCTCCTTCCAGGACGCGTAGCGCGTCGGTCAGCAGGAGCGGTAGAGGCGCTCAAGCCGCCCGCGCGGACGGGGTTCCCAGGAGGGCGGCGCCGCGGGCGCCGCCCGGTGCTGGTCGCCCCGACACAAGAGGCTGCCAAGTGATCTGCTTACCGCTGGCGCCGCTCTGGCTGCTGGTCTTCACGGCGGTGGTGGTGTGGCTGAAGAGCGGCGGCCGCATCCGGGTCGTCGATGCCATCGACGGCGACACGCTCCTGGCCGCGCGAGGCTTCGAGGCCGCTCATCGGGTGCGGCTCGTCGGCGTTGACGCGCCAGAGCTCGGCTCGTGCTTCGGCGACGTGGCGAGGGACTGGATGAGCCAGAAGGTACGAG
The DNA here is from genome assembly GCA_046331505.1 of Acidobacteriota bacterium. Lineage (GTDB taxonomy): Bacteria > Acidobacteriota > Vicinamibacteria > JAXLQT01 > JAXLQT01 > JAXLQT01. Next base: position 140,513 of record JAXLQT010000001.1, on the reverse strand, counting down.
GCGCCTGGGTCATCGCGCGGTTCCAAGGCACGGACCTGTACCGCCGGCCCCTGGTGTACCTGACGGTGGAGGGCCGAGACCTCGGAGAGGAGCTGCTCCTTGCCGGGCTTGCGAGGGCCGTTCCGTTCCGGCACGAGCGCCAGGGCGCCTACCTCGCGGCGGAGCGGCTCGCGCGCAGGGAGGGGCGCGGGATGTGGGCCGCGAGGGCGAAGCGCGAGCGGCGGACTCGATTTCGGAAGAGGAGGTGAGGGACGTGCCGACGGCCGACAGTGATCGTCGCGGCGTCGGCGGGCGAGATGGGCCGCCACGAGAGGGGCAGGCGGCCACAAGGCGCCAGCGGAAGTGCGGCCAGACCGTTTCACGTGATCGAGAGTGTCACGCTGCTGGGTGCCGCCGCCGGGCATGCGCGCGATGGCCTGCAGGCGGGGCATCGCAAACCGCCATGCGAGAGCATGCGTGTCCACCCGCGCGGGGCCCTGAAGCCGGCTCTCGTTGCTGAGGAGCGTGCGCATCCTGCTGTTCCACAACCACGCCTCGTCGGGCGATCCGACGCCATCCGCGGCGGACACCGCTTGACGGGCACCTCATCGAGATCGGGATGATGGGATCGAGTTCGTCGACCACGTCACATCGGTGCCGGCACGTTCACAGCGTGAGGTCCGCCGCGGGCCCCGGTGGTAGCGCTTAGACCTCGACGGGTACGGGCGCGCCGTCCAGCGTCTCGCGGACCTTGGCGGCGAGCGTGTCGGGGTGAAAGGGCTTGTGCAGGAAGGCGACGCCCGTTTCGATCTCGCCGTTCCGGACCACTCCGTGATCCGCGTACCCGGACATGTACAGCACCTTCGTCTCCGGGTGGTCGACCGCGATGCGATCGGCGAGCTGCTTGCCTCCGATGCCCGGCATGACGACGTCCGTTACCAGGAGGTCGATGGGCTCGCGCCGAGACGCCGCGATGCGCAGCGCTTCCGCCGGCGAGGCGCTCTCCAGGACGTTGTAGGCCATGCCCCGGAGGGCACGCACGACCGAGGCGCGGACGGCCGCGTCGTCCTCGGCGACGAGGATGGTCTCGGTGCCAGCCCGCGGGCGAACGGCGGCCTGACGCGGGATGACGGAGCGCCTGGCCTCGGTGCGGGGCAGGTGGATCTTGAACGTCGTGCCCCGGCCCGGCTCGCTGTATACGGCGATGGTTCCGCCAGCCTGCTTGACGATCCCGTGGCACGTGGAGAGACCGAGCCCCGTGCCCTTCCCCAGCTCCTTGGTGGTGAAGAAGGGCTCGAAGATGCGCCGCTGGATCTCGGGCGGAATCCCGGAGCCGTTGTCGGTGACGGCGATCATGACGTGCTCGCCACCGACGCCCTCCGGGTGGCTGGCGAGGTAGTCGGCTCCGAGGACGACGTTGGCCGTCTCGATGGTGAGCTTGCCGCCCGCGGGCATGGCGTCTCGCGCGTTCACAGCCAGGTTCACGATGACCTGCTCGAGGTGGCTGGGATCGATCCGCGTCCGCCACAGGCCGGCCGCGGGCCGCGTCACGAGCTCGACGTCTTCGCCGAGGAGGCGCCGCAGGAGCTTGTCCATGGTGAGCACCAGCTCGTTCAGGTCCATCACCTTCGGCTGCGAGATGTGGCGACGGGAGAAGGCGAGGAGCTGGCGCGTGAGGTCCACGGCGCGATGCGATGCTCGTACCACTTCCGCCAGGTCTTCGTGCGACGGGTGCGCGGGCGGCAGCCCCTCCTGCGCGAACTGGGTGAACGAGATGATGGCGGTGAGCAGGTTGTTGAAGTCGTGGGCCACGCCGCCCGCGAGCTGGCCCACGGCCTCCATCTTCTGCGCCTGGAGGAGCTGCTGGTGGAGGCTCTCGCGGTCGGTGACGTCCTCGACGAGGATGAGCCGCGCGGCTCGGTCGCCGAAGGTGACCTCGTGACGGTTCACCTCGACCTGGATCACCGTGCCGTCCTTCTTGCGGTGGCGCCAACGCTGGGCCGTTTGGATGCCGGGTCCGGAGCTCGCTACGCTCACCTCGACCGCGTGGACGTCTTCCGCAGGGCGGATGTCGCGGATCGTCATGGACAGGAACTCAGGACGCGAGTAGCCGTAGTGCTGCACCGCAGCTTCGTTGACGGCGAGGAACCGGAGCGTCTCGATGTCGAAGATCCACATGGGCCGCGGGTTCCGGTCGAAGAGCTGCCGTGACGCCTCCTCGAGGTTCCTCCTTTGCCGCATCTCCTCGGCCAGCACGGACATGAGGATGCCCGCGGACCCTGCGTCGGGACCCGGCCTGCGGCTCTCGGTGGTGGGCACGTCTCTGTCGGCCGCGGCATGGGCGCCACACCCGAAGACGAGGATCCCGCCGCCCACGGATCCGTCGTCGTCGCGGATTGGAGTCCCGGACACCCTGGCATGGGCTCCCGACGGAATGGCGGTCGTCCTGATGAAGTAGGCCGCCCGCCGGAACTGCTCGCCGCCCAGCACCCGGTAGACGGGGAGCTGCTCGGCGGGACACGGCGTCTCGCCGTCGGGAAGGAAGAACCCGAGATCCAGGGCACGTCCAGCGGCTACGTGGACGGAACCCAATCCCACGACGCTGGTAGCGGCGTCATTCCAGAGGACGACGTTCCCGTTCCGGTCGACGGCGATGGCGCCAGCGTCGATGGTGTCGAGGAGCGCGCGGATGAATGCGGTGTGCATGTCGATGACGGCTCGTGGAGGAGACGGTGTCACGTAGAGCAAGAGTCGTGCCCGCTGGTAACGGCGCCGGGCGCGGCACTGCACCGGGAACCTCGGGGGCATAGTTCACCCACGGGGTGTCCGGGCTGCGGCGCAGGGAAGGCGAGTCGTGGTTCTGACGGCGGCGCCGAAGAGCGCCGATGGCCGCCAGGAACTAGGGTCGTCTTCTCATGATGGGGAGGCTCTTGGCGCGGAGACAAGAACCTCCTGCACCTTGGCCAGCAGGCTGTCGGGGGTGAAGGGCTTCTGCAAGAACGCCACGCCCTCTTCGAGCACACCGTGATGCAGGATGGCGTCGTCGGTGTGCCCGGACATGTAGAGCACCTTCAGGGTTGGGCGCTGCCTCGACAAGTCATCGGCGAGGGCGCGGCCGCTACCACCGGGCATGACCACGTCCGTCAGGACCAGATCGATCGTCCCGGCGCCCGCGAAAGCGTGCTCCGCCTCCACGGGGCCTTCGGCTTCAATGACCGTGTAGCCGTACCGGCGGAGGATCTCGGCGGTGACGAGGCGTACCGAGCGATCATCCTCGACCAGGAGGATGGTTTCGCGCTTCGCGGGCTGCGCCTCGGTTGGCGCTCGCGGGATCCGGATGCTGGGTCTGCCGAGCGACCTCGGCAGGAAGATGGTGAAGCACGTTCCCTTCCGGGGACGCTCGCGACTTCAATGTGGCCCCGGCTCTGCGTGACGATGCCGTACACCGTGGACAGACCGAGACCGGTGCCGCGGCCAGCCTCCTTGGTCGTGAAGAACGGCTCGAAGATGTGAGCGAGCGTCTCGGGATCCATGCCGGATCCCGTGTCGGCAACGGCGATGGCGATGTATGGGCCGGGCGGCAGCCCAGGCCGCCGGCGCGTGTCATCGTCCGCCAGCACGACGGAGGATGTCGAGATGGTTATCGTGCCGCCCCCGCGCATGGCGTCGCGGGCGTTGACAACGAGGTTCATGATGACCTGCTCGAACTGGCCGCCATCGACGAGGACTCGGTCGACCTTGCCGTCGAGCTCGAGCCGTAGCTCGACATCCTCGCCGATGAGCCGCCGCAGCATGGCCTGCGTGTCGGCGATGAGGCGGTTGATGTCGATCACTTTCGGCGCGATGACCTGCTTGCGGCTGAAGGCGAGGAGCTGACGTGTGAGTGCAGCCGCCCGGTCGGCGGCTCGGCGGATCTCCTGGATGTCCTTGACCATCGGAAGGTCCGGATCAAGCTCGGAGAGCAGCATCTCCGAGTAGGAGAGGATCACCGCCAGGACGTTGTTGAAGTCGTGAGCGACCCCTCCTGCGAGGCGGCCGATGGAGTCCATCTTCTGCGAGTGGTAGAGCTGGTCCCTGAGCCGCTTCTGCTTGGTGACGTCGGTCCCCTGGGCGACCGTGCCGAGCAGGGACGTTCCGTCCTCGGCAAGGATGCTCGCGCTCTTCCATTGGACGGCGCGAGTGGATCCGTCGCTTCTCAGGATGGGGATCTCGACGAGCTCCATGTTGTCGCCGAGGGCCGTCCGCTCGATCGCGTCGCGCGTCTGCGCATTCGCCGTGGACGCGAGGAGCTCGCGGACGTCCTTCCCAACCAACTCCTCCCCGGAGCGGCGCACGAGGTGCTCGAAGGCCTGGTTGACGCGCGTGATGCGAAAGTCAGGATCCCAGGCGAGGATCGGCACGCTCGCGTGGCGGAAGAGCTTCTCCAGATACTCGGTGGTCTCCCGGAGCGAGGCCTCGACACGCTTGCAGTGGGTGATGTCGCGGTAGATGACGTGGAGTCGCGGCAGCCCCTGGATCTGGAGCGTGCGAACGCTGGCGAGGACGTCGTGCAGCTCGCCGGACTTTGTGCGCAGGCGTGTCTCGAACCGTGCCCACGGGGTTGCCCCGTCGGGCTGGTGGCGAGCGATGGTGCGCTCTGGGTCGAGCGGCGCTTCGTATTCGGCGATCCGCAGCCCCTCGAACTCCTCCCTGCTCCAGCCAAGGTTGGCGCACGCGGCGTCGTTGAACGCCACCGGAAGGCCGGACGCGGGGTCGAGGAGGACGATGCCATCGGGCGACTCCTCGAAGAGCGTCCGATAAAGGTCCTCGGCCTCGCGCAGCGACTCCTCCATCTTCCAGCGCGCGGTGATGTCGCGTAGCGTGGCGACGAAGTGCGTGGGTCGTCCGGCGAGGTCCTTGATCGAGCTGACGGTCAGCTCGGCCATGAAAGTGCTCCCATCCTTGCGCCGGTTGATGAGCTCGCCAGTCCAGGTGCGACCCGAGAGGATGGTGTCCCAAAGGTCCTTGTAGGCCGCCGGGCTCGTCAGTCCCGACTTGAGGATCCGCGGCGTCCTGCCCAGAACCTCCGACTCCGAGTAGCCTGTCGTGCTCGTGAACGCCTCGTTGACCCAGACGATCGTGCCCTCGCGGTCGGTGATGACGACGGGATCGGCCACGGCGGCGAGCGCGGCGTCGCGGAAGCGGAGTGCCGCCTCCGCCGCGAGCCGCGCGGCCCTGTCCCGGATGATGGCCGTGTAGACAGAGCCGCTGCGACTCCTGCTTGCGGAAACCGAGAGCTCGATCGGCACCGTCGACCCATCGCGCCGGAGCCCATGTCCCTGGTGCAGCGACCCCACGACCGGGGATGTGTCGGTGCGGAGGTACTCCGCGAACCCGTGGTCGTGAGCCGCGCGCCGGCTCTCCGGGATGAGGACGGTCACGAGCTGGCCCACGATCTCGCGGCGCGTCCAGCCAAAGAGTGCTTCGGCGGCCCGGTTGACGTACACGACGCGGTCGTCCTTGGCGATCTGGACGATGGCGTCCGTCGCCATGTCGAGCACGTCGTAGGCCGAATCGCCCGCCCCGTCCACGAGGGCGGGGGCGGCTCCGGCGACGGCTGCGCTGATGCGGTTGGTCATCGGGCCCTTCCGCGATCGGTGCGCTGGCTGTGCAGCACCAGGTCGATGCCGTCGAGGTCCGCGTCGGGAGGGCGGATCTGGATGTCGCGCGCGACCGGGAGCGCTCCGAGGCGTGCGGCGTGACTGTCGTCGACCTTGATCGTGTAGGTGCCAGGCGGGACGTGCGCGAGGTCGTAGAACCCGTCGTAGGCCGAGCGTCCCTCGCGCACGGTCCGGCCATGGGCGTCGACAAGAGCGAGCGCGACGCCGGCGGCCTGACGGCTCTTCCCCAGCTGCTCGACGAACACCGTGCCCGTAATCTCGCCCGTGGGGACGATGGGAACGTCGATGGGGATGACGGAGCCAGGTCGAGGGACGACCGCAAGGCCCTCGCCCTCGGGGATCCACATCGGGTCCTCGAGTGTCGAGGTCATCACGGCAACTCCTACACTCGTGAAGCTCGGGAGCTGGTAGAGGACGACGCACCCCTTGCTGTCGGTCCGCGTGGCCTGTGGGACGCCGTTGCAGGTGAACCCCACGCCCTCCAGGAGCTGTTCCCCCTGGTCGAGAATCCCGTTACCGTTGCCGTCGAGGAACGCCCGCAGCGACACGGCTCCCATGGAGGCGATGGGACGCGCGTCCGTGTCCCACGAGCCGGAGCGCGGTTCGCGTGCCAGCCCAACGCTGAACGTCAGGGAGGCGGACAGGCCCGCCTCGGGCGAGTAGTCGAGGCTGGCGCCGAGGCCGAAGGATCCTTGCAGCTTCGTGATGGACGCGAGGAGGTGGTTCTCGTCGGACTGGGCGAGGCGGCGGACGCCGAGATCCAGCACGTAGTCGTCGCTCCACCGCGGCGACGCGAGCAGCGCAACACTCCTCAGATCGCCGCGTGGCGCCAGCTCGTACTCGACCTCGGCACGCACCGACAGCCGCTGCCCGTATCGGCTCAGCATGAAGAGGCCGGTGGTCTGGTCGAGCGAGGCGTCCCGTGACGCGCGCTGGACCTGGATCTCGTTCGACGCCGCGAAGCCGCGACGCGAGGCCGCGATGCGGGCGGTCACGGAGTCGACGAAGGTCCCGTCGGTGAGCGCGTCGCGCTGCACCTCCAGGGAGACGGGCAGGAGCCTGATCCACGGCATGGGCGCCGCGCCGTGGACGTAGAGGCGGCTGCGCGACGCGATGGTGCCGTAGAGCGGCACGAACTGGTCGCTCACGAAGTCGCGCAGGATCGCGTGCGAGGCGGTGAAGAAGACGTCTCCGAGGCGCGTTTGGACGAGCGCCTGTGCCGCGGATCCGCCCCGGCCGTCGGCGGCGACGTCGAAGCTCGAGGCGATGCGGCTCCACGAGGAGGTCAAAGCGGCCTGGGCATAGTCGTGGGTGCCGTCCTCGCGGTCGACCGACGACAGCGCGCCGCTGAGTGCGACGTGGGACGTGAGCCCAAAGTCGACGTCGGCCATGGCGCGCGGGCGCGCATCGCGGGGATCGATGGCGCCGACGTGGTAGTAGAGCTTCCCCTTCGGGGTCTGCGCGTCGGCAACGTTGAGGGCCACGCGCTCCTCGCGCCGCTCGCCGCGCGGGCCGTAGAACACGAGATCGAAAAGGTTGAGGCCGAAGAGGACGGGGACGTCCGCGAACTCGTAGGCGCCGTCGCCCCGGCTCTGCTGGTAGCCGAGCAGCTCGCCGTCGCGGTAGAGCTCCACGTCCCAACCCGGCGGCAGCGGACCGCTGAACGTGTGCCGGTCGAACTGCGTGGGCCGGCCGACAGGGCGGTTGCTGAGCGTGATGCCGGGTCCTGATGCGGCGGGCGCGACGAGGTCGAGCCCCGGGAAGAGCGTCTCGCCGAGGACGACCTGGCGCGCGCGCATGAAGCCGAGCAGGTTGCCCTCGGGATCGGTGCGCGACAGGCTCGCTCGCACCTGGGCGAGCGGGTCGCCGCCCGTCCCCGACAGAAACAGCGTGGAGTCCATGTAGAGGAGGTCGCCGGCCATGAGCGCCGAGAACTCCTCCCGCAGGCCGCCTTGACCATCGCTCCTGGGCGTCGTGGTGAGCCCCACGCTGAGGTCCGTCGCGGGCCAGCTCCAGAAGGTGCGGGGCGCCGCCACCTTCGGGTAGCTCGGCTGGCCCCCGAGCGACGCGTTGCGCACGTCCGCGCCGCGCTGCTCGCGGGCCCGCCGCCGCTCGACCGGGAGCAGCTCGGTGGGCGCGATGGCCACCATCGCAGCGTGGACGTCGACCTCGAGGTGGAGCGGCAGCCACTCTTCGAGCAGGTCGCGCGCCACGTAGATGTCGTCGTCTTGGACCTGGACCCGGGAGGGCGCGAACGCCGCGGGCTTGCCGCCCGCCGCCGCAGTCGCACGCGCTACGTCGAGGTCGAAGTTGCGGCGCTCCACGATGACGAAGCCGTGGGCCATGCCGGCGGCGGGATCGACGTCGATGGCGAGCTCGAGCACGCGGCACAGCTCGCCAAGCGGAAGGAGGACGTCCTGGCCGCGCGCCATGGCCGGGATCACGTCGGGGATGAGCTGGTGACGCAATCGGACGGCCAGAAGGATCTGGTCATCCCCTTGCGTCGCAGCGGGTGGCAGCATCGTCGCGGCCATGCTCGACGCGGCGAGCAGCGCCGATGCCAGGAGTCTCGATGCGAGGCCCCTCACCATCGCTTTCACCCTGATGTCCTCAGCGGGTCGCCAGGTCCGTGGCGGCGAGAAGTTGGCCATCGCCGCTCACGTAGGACAGGTGGATGGTTGACGCAATGGCGCGGGCATCGAGAGCGAGCGCGAGAGGCATGTCCACGTTGCGAGTGGCGTTCGGCACGTACACGGCGAGGCCCTTCTGAAGTCCGATGACACGGGCCTTGCCGTCGGGTCCCAGCGCGGTGGCCTGGAGGTCCCCGTACACCGACCGGTTCCCATGGCGGTGGATCGTGAAGGCGAGGCGCGGGGCGGCGTCCTTGGCGGAAGCAGAGATGAGGCGCATGTTCGACAGGGAGACCGTGGCTTCCGTCTCACCCTGCCGCACGATCAGGGGGATGCAGATGCCATAGACGGGGGTCAGCTCGATGCTCATGGCCGAGGCGGGAGCGGTGTCGCCGCCAGGCGGCTCCACGACGTCGGGCACCTCGCGGAGCACGAGGTGGATACGGTACTCGCCTGCGGCCAAGTCCGCCGGCTTGCGGAGCTGCAGGCGAACCGTCTGGATCTCGCCTGGCTCAAGTGTGACCTGCCGCGGGGAGAAGCGGACCAGCGCTTGCGCCACCGTCTCCGCGGGATCCGGATCGCCCTCCGCCAGGCCGATCCTGCCATCCTCCGACATGCGCATCGACTGAAGGGAGATGCGATACGAAGGCGCGCGCCGGACCCCGGTTGACGAGGCCGATCTCGGCGGTCGCTGGCGCCCCTCGGGAACGACGCGTCGGCGCGACGAGCAGGCCACCGAGCCCTGCGGGCTCCTCGGCGGGAACTTGGGAGGCCGCCGCCGCGGCGACGAACGCGGCGCATACGGTGACGCGCAGGCTTAGGGAGCTCGGGTGCTGGCAGTGCTTCATGGCAGGACCTCTTCCGATCAGTTGTAGGCCACCGTCACGCTCAGCGTGCCGGAGTAGCTCTGTGCGGGCTGGTAGGCGCCGACGTGCAGGGTCGCGCCAACTGCGAGGAGCTGGGTCCCGCCGGCGTTCAGGATCCCGGTACTGGCGGGGTCGCTCGTGAAAGTGTCGACCGTCATGCTTGCCGAGCTGCCGGCGACCGTCGTGGATGAGGGGAGCACGATGCTGTAGGTTTGAAATGCATCACCCGATACGGTGAAGGAGGAAACCGAAACCGCGGTGCTGCTCGCGAGGAGGACCCCGCCCGTGGCCGAGCGGGCGCCCTGCGGACTCACCGTGACCGCCCCTGCTCCCGTGCCCGCCACGATGGCGCCGAAGGACAGATCGCTGTTGCGGCTGATGGCGATCGCCGTGGCGGAGGCGGATGCGGCGGCCGCGAGCAGGACCAGCGCGGCGGCCTTGACGGTGTGAGGAGTGGCAGTCATCTTCATGGCGGCATGAGTGGGCGGCGCGGCAACCGAACCGCGCCGCCCGAGAGGCGTCAGTTGTAGGCAACCGTCACGTCGAACTGGCCGCTGTAGCTGCCGGTGGCCTGTGCAGCCGTGACGTGCAAGGTCGCGCCGACAGTGAGTGCTTCGCTGCCGCCCGTGAGCGTGCCGGTGCTGTCAGGGTTGCTCACGAAGGTGTCGACCGTCATCGAGTGGGAGGCTCCATCCGAGAGCGTGATCGAGGATGGAAGGGTGATGGCGTAGGTCGCGCCCGAGTCTCCGGTCACGGTGAACGCCGCGGCGGAGGCCGACGCGGCGCTGCTCAGCGTCACGCCGCCCGTGGCGGTCCTGCCGCCGGTGGTCGAGAGGATGACGGTGCCATCCGAGGCGCCGGGAGCAACGTCGGCGAAGTTCATGGCGGCCGTGTTGCTGATGGAGATGGCGTTGACGATGGTGGCGCTGGCGTTGGAGGTGGCGGTCGGCGACGCCATCGCGGCGCTGCCGAGCAGGATGACGAGAGAAGCGAGCCCGAGGATGTTGATCGCACGCATGGACGTTCTCCTTTTTCTTTCGGGAGGGTGAGCTCCCACTTCGGCAGCCGCTCGACCGTGTCCGCGGTCGGAGGCAGGTCAGCGGCTTTGCGACCCCGGCTTTCGCGCGGGTTAGCCCTTGTCGATGGGCCTCACCTGGCGGTCATCGTCAGGTTCGGCAGGCAACGCGGCGCTGGAGTTGCGAGAGCCGTACCAGCAGGTGCGGCGCGCCTGTCGTGGGCAAGGCTCTCGAGTGCGGGGAGTACGCCGCGACCCACGGGTGTACAGCAGCACTGGCCCGCCGCGCTGAATGGACCGTCCGAGGTCGGCTGGCGGGATGTTTCCTTCCTCGCGAGCCTCTCTGGCGAAACCGACGAAGCAGTGTCCGCCACCTTCGAAGGCGCCATGGAAGGTACGACCGCGGCGTGGGGGACGGCGGCGGGCGCGCCGGAGAGCATCGATGCCAGGGCTGAAGATCGTCGCCGACTCGGGCCAGAGCCGCCGTCCGCGATGGCGCGCAGTTCCGGCGCACCCGCTCGGCTCCGTGAGGCGGACTAGCTCGGGAGAAGGGATCGCCGGCAAGGGGCAGCGTCCCTACCCGCGTCGTGGCCGACAGCGCCAGGAGAGTGGCGCTGATGAGCGGTTCGGACGTTGCGGGGGTGAATCTCCGCGGGAGTGGCGAGCGCCCGCAGGGCAAGCGCAGCGGAGCCGCGCTCGGCAGGACGGCGCTCGATCGAAGGAGAGGGAAGCGTTCATGCAAACAGCAGTCGTTGCACTCCCCGGAAACGAAGCGGGCATCGAGGCGCCTGGCAGGGCGGTTGCCATGGATCGGCCGGCGGCGAGGTTGCCGCTCGGCGCCGAGGCCCTCGACGTCGGGCTTCTGACGATCATCACCGGCCGCGAGGCGAACGCGGTAAAGCTGCTGGCAGGGGCCGGCTCGTCCGGGATCTCGCTCGGCTTGACGTCCTCGCTCTCGAGAGGGGCGCCCCTGTCGGCGGTGCGCCGCGGGTCATGGCCGCGGTGGAGCTCGGGAAGAGCAGTGGCGCCGCCGGCGCCTCGCCCGCGGATCGAGGTCCCGAGCAGGCGGCGGCGGTACTCACCGATGTACCAGCACAAGGACCGCGAGCACTTCGAGATCACCTGCTCTCGGCCAGGAACGACGTCCTCGCGCACCGCCTGGTCGCGATCGGCTCCGTGAACCAGAGCCTCGTTCATCCGGCCTGCGTCCTGAGGCCGGCGCTCGAGGCGCGGTGCGTCCGGATCCTGATGTTCCACAACCACCCCTCTTCGGATCCGACTATTCCGTGGAAGACATCACCAGCGCTGACGCGCCGGCTGATCGGAGCTGCTCGGCTGATCGGGATCGAGATCGTGGACCACATCGTGCTCGGCGGCGTAGCGGACGCTTCGTCAGCATCCGCACGTCGGGACAGGTCGAGTTCTCCTGACGCCTCCTGGAAGCGGGTTCGCATGGAGAGCCGAGGCGCTGAAATCCAGGCCGCCCTCACGTACGTGTCTCGACGGTGGCGCGGTCTCCCCAATGGCAATCCGGACACGGTGCAGGAGGATCTCGTGGAGGCGCTGAAGGCGGGGGAGGCGTGTGGGCCGCCAGGGCCGCGGCGCGGCTCACGGTGGACGGCCTCGATGTCGCCCCGGGCTCTGTCATCGCCGTGGCGCCGCGTTCCCAGCCGTCGCACGCGTCGCTCGGGGTGTTCGCCAGGAGGTGGCCGCGCTCACGGGCGGCGTTGCGTCGGATCTGCTTGTGCGGCTGTGCTGATGCCCGTCGTCGCGCCTGCGCCGCGCCCGCGCGGCGAACTGCATCGCTGAGGCAGCACGTGAAGACGTCCAGACGGTAGATAGCGCCGAGACCGTGGCCGATCTGGTGCTCGACGATGTCGTGACACGACGGGGGCGACGCTGTGACGTCGGCGGTGCTGCGCGCGGCGGGCTGCACGGCGCCGATCGCGCTGGGCGCGCTGGCGGGTGGTACCCACTCTTCGGGACCGCGCCATGAACGGTGTGACCGCGCGGGGCTGAAGGGGGCGCGGGTCGGGCGGCGGAGCCGCGCCGAGAACATCGTGTACCGGGGAGCTTGAAGATCGTCGCCGACCCGGGGCGTGGCCGGCGACCGTCGAAGACGCGCGAGTTCACGGCCTACCTGCTCGGATCCGTGGAGGCGGACTCGCTCTGGGAGAAGGGCTCCGCCGGCAAGGGACAGCGCCCGGTCTGGATCGCATACGCCGCGGCGCGCGGGATGAGCCGCCCGTTCACCACAAACTTCCGCGGGGGACGGCGTCGACTGGGGGCACGGCTCGTCGGCCGAGAGCTGCCTCGAGATCCCGAAGACGTGCTCGCACCGGTGGGTGAGCCAGGACGCGACAGGAGGCGCCGTCGTCACGACCGCTTTCCTCCCAGACCTGTTCCAGATCGAGCCGGTGATCCCTCCCGAGCGCGTGAGGTTCATCTCCATGCCGCCGCGGTGGTGGGTCGACCGGGAGGCGGCGAAGCTCGACGTCGCCTTCGGGCCCGATGCGCGCGAGGTGGCGCAGGCGGCGCTCGCCGCGGCCTACTTGGACCGTCGCACGTCGCTCCCCATCGTGAACGACCTGCGGTTCCAGCTCCGGCTCCTCCGCTCGTTGCGCGCGTCGGCGCTGACCCTCAAGCCGGCGGAGAACCGGTGGAGCCACCAGGGCATCGCGTTCCAGGGGATGGAGGCATGCGGGTTGGAGGAGCCCGTGGCGGTCGACGCGTCGCACGACGAGATCGCGGCGCTCCTTAAAGCCGAGGTGCGCAAATTCTTCGAGGAGGTGGTGAAGGAGGATGGCAAGGATCGAGAGCGTCAAGGTCGCGGGGTACTACCCGGCGCCCGCAAGGCTCCTGAGCAGCTTCGCCTCGACTTTGACTTTGCCGTCGTCGCCTGACGCACGGCGATGGGGAAGCCTGGTGCTGCTCGATCCCTGCGCCGGCGAGGGCGACGCCATCCTCGGCCTGCGCGACATCTGGAAGGCCGCAAATCCCCACCTCACCTTCGACGTTGAGGCTTTCGAGCTCGAGGGTGAGCGGGCGGCGAAGCTGAGCGACCGGCTCGGCTCCGGCTACTACAAACCGTCGCGGCAAGCGGACGCGTTCTGCATCGAGTGGAGCGGCGATGGCGCCATGCTGGCGCTGCACAACCCGCCGTACGACCAGGACCGGGGCTACGGAAGGCTCGAGCACCGGTTCCTGGTGCGCGTCACGCAGGCGCTCCATCCCGGCCGTGGCTACCTCATGCACCTCGTGCCGGGGCACGCGCTGGCGGCTTCGGCGGAGCACCTCGCAAGCCACTTCGACGACATCCGGTGCTGGAGGCTGCCGGACCCGGAGTACGGCCACTTCGGTCAGGTGCTGCTCGTGGCGCGCCGCCGCGAGGAGCCGATCCCTCCGGGCGCGGAGGCCGCGCTCATCAGGGAGTGGGCGGCCCATCCGGACGCGCTTCCCGTGCTCGAGGAGCGTTGCTCGAACCCCGTGGAGGTTGACCTGGCGCAGCACTACAGCCTCACGGGCAAGGTGCGACAGCTCGACGTCGAGGAAGTCGTGAAGGGCTTCCGCCCGTGGGAAGGAACGACGATAGGGCTCGGGGAGATGCGCGATCTCCTCGGCGGCCGAATCCGCGTCACGATGCCCCCGAAGCCCACCCATATCGCGATGGTGCTGGCGGCGGGCGCCTTCAACGGCCACGAGCTGAGGCCCAACGACGCGGCGCGCCACCGGCCGATCCTCGCCAAGGGCGTGTTCCGGCGCGAGCTCGTCACCGTGGACGAGAAGAAGGACAAGGAGGGCAAGGTGACGGGCGCGGTCCGGGTGGAACGTCCCAAGCTCGAGCTTGCGGTCCTCGACCTCGACACCTACCAGTACCACCAGCTCGCAGCGGGCACCACGCCCACGGGCAGTCCGGAGATGGCGCGGTGGAACGCGGCGGACGTGATCGTCAACTACGACCGGGGACTCAGCGATCTCCTCCGCAGACAGTTCCCGCCGGTCCACGACCCATCGGACCCGGAGCACGAGCTTCCCCTGCCCGTCCTCGCGCGCGCGCCGTTCCGGGCACAGCGCCACGCGATCCAGGCGGCGCTCAAGCTGCTCGCCATGGGGCAGAACCCGTTCTTCGACGCGGAAGTTGGATCGGGCAAGAGCATCATGAGCATCTACGTCGCCGCGTCGCTGACCCCCGCGTGGCGACAGCCCATCGTGGACGCGCTCGCGCGGATGGGCTTCACGGTCAAGCTCCCCGTGGTGAAGCGCACGCTGGTGGTGTGCCCGCCGCACCTGCTCAAGAGCTGGACCGACCAGGTCCTGGCGACGATCCCGGAAGCAAGGGTCCAGGTGCTCGACTCGGCCGCGGACATCGAGAAGGAGGCGGACTTCTATCTGCTGAGCCGGGAGCGGGGGAAGCTGGGTCACGGCATCCGAGGCCTGGCAGGGTCCTGCCCGAGGTGCGGGACGCCGATCGATGCGCCACCCGACGAGCTTGCCACCCGGCGGGTCCGGTGCCAGGCGAGGACGACGCGGGGGCGCGATGCCCTCGCGAGGGCGGCTCAGCGTCTGGCCGCCGCCATGTGGCCGGCGATGCCCCGAAACGCGCTCGTCGCGAGCCTGTTGCCGCCACGGCTCGCGGCACGCGAGCGCGTGCCGGGATCCCTGAAGCTGGATCTGGTCGTGGACGTCCTGGGCACGCTGCTGCACGCAGCGCACGGGCACCTGGACTACCGGCTGGTGGAGTGGATCGAGGGACTCGCGCGATGCCTCGGCCAGGAGGAGCGGATCGCGAGCTACCTGGAGACGCACTTCGCGAGCGGAGCGACGGGCTACATCGTCGAGCACACGATCGCCGACCTGCGCGAGCCCGCCGAGGATCCGCTGGATGTGGAGAAGACGCTCCGCCAGGTGCTGGAGGGCATCCGCGGGGCGGGCAAGTGGGAGACGTCTGAGCCGTGCGGCGAGCCCCTCTTCGCGCCGGCGCCGCCGCGGCGCGTGGCGCTGGCCCGCCACATCGTGCGAAGGTGCCGGCGGCGCTTCTCTCTTCTCGTCGCAGACGAAGCTCAGGAGTACGCCAACGGATCATCCGCCCAGTCCAAGGCGCTGCATCGGCTCACGGCGCTCCCGGGCGTGCCCACCATCGTCCTCAGCGGCAGCCTCTGCTCGGGCTACTCGAGCTCGGTCTTCACGACCTGGTGGTCGCTCTCGAAAGCGTTCCGCCGCGAGTTTCAGCGATCCGACAAGGCTTCTTTTATCCGCCGGTACGGCTACGAAAAAGTGCTGGTGGAGACCAAGGACGTGGCGCCATCGCGGTTCGGGGCGCAGAGCGACCGCGAGCTGGACGGGCGCCGCGTGATCGGCGAGGCCCCAGGCGTGGCGCCGCAGTTCGTGGTGCGCCATCTCCTGCCGACATGCGTGGTCCTGCACAAGACCGACATGGAGGTGGACTTGCCGCCGATGACCGAGACCCCGGTCAAGGTCGTCGCGGAGACCGCAGAGGACGAGGCGCTCATCGCCGAGTACAAGCGGATCGAGAGGGAGCTGCTCCACCGCATCGGGGCGGACAGGTTCGTGAAGGACCGCGCCGGGCGGCTGCTCGGCGCGCTCGTGGACCTGATGTCGTACGTGGATCGATGCACCGACGACCTGCCCGAGTTCATCGTTAAGTACCCCGAGAGCTGCGGCGGTGAGGTGATCGCGACTGCCCGCATGTTCCCGTCGTCCTGGCGAACGCCGAAGGAGCGCTACCTGCTGCGGGAGCTGCGGGATCGGCTGGCGGCCGGCGAGAGGTGCCTGGTCTTCGTGCAACACACGCAGACGGGCCTCGCGCAGCGGCTTGTGCGGCTGATCGCGCAGGAAGTGACCGGGCGGGTTGCCTACCTCGACGCATCGAAGGTGAGCACGGCCAAGCGCGAGGGGTGGATCGAGGAGCAGATCAAGAAGGGCGTGAAGGCCCTCGTGTCGAATCCCAACTCGATCCGCACGGGCTTGAACTGCCTGGTGGCGTTCAGCACGGCGATCTGGCACGAGCTCGACTACTCGGCGCTCTGCTGGCGGCAGGCGAACGGTCGCCTCCATCGCTATGGGCAAGCGAAGCGAGTGTCGATCCAGCTCCCCTTCTACGGCGGCACAGCCCAGGAGGTCGCGAAGGACCTGGTGGCGAAGAAGACCACGGCGTCGGAGCAGTTCGACGGCATCAACATGGAGGCGGCGCTCGAGGCAGCGGGAGCCACATCGGACAGGGTCGCGGTCGAGACGCTCCTCTCGATTGGCGAGATGGTCTACCGAGCGCTTTCGTCGCCGGCTGGCGGCGCCGCGGCGTGACGCAGCGCTGAAGGCGCCTTACGACCAGCCGAGTCGACCTGTCATCCGGGCGTCACGAGGAGACAGGAGGATGGTGATGATCGCTGCAAGGACGAGAGCGGGAGCGCGAATGGCGGGGCGGCTCAAGTCGCTTCGAATGACGAGGGAGGACACGGCGTTCGTGAAGGAGCATCCGAACCTGTCGTGCGTCCGGTCGTTCCTGGAGCTGGCCGACACCGTCGAAGGCTCGGAGGACCCGGACGCGCTCGGGGCGCTCCGGGAGGCGCTCGAGGAGATGCGGGCCGTGCGCGGCGGGATCGAGGACGAGGGATGCGGATGCATCCCGTGGCGGGTCGTCCCCAGCCGCGCGGCCAAGAGCGAGGCGGAGGCGAGGGTGCAGAACGAGCCGAGCGTGAGCGCCCTGATCTTCGACCCCGAGAGCGGGGCCGTGAAGCCGCCCGCGGCATCGAGCCAGGTCTAGGCAGCGCCGCGCGGAGCAAGCCCCGAAGAGGGGCGGGGCGCTCGCGCGCCCCGCGAAGCAGGAGGAAGACATGGCAAGCATCTCGCTCGTGACGCTCGCGGTCGTGTACGTGTGGGCGCTGTGGGACATCGCGCACCTCATGCCGGCGCGACCATCGCCAAGGAAGGGAGGCCCTCGCCGTGTTCGGTAACGGCAACGGGAACGCCGTCGCGACTGCGGCCATGGATGACGCGGCGTGGCTCGCGGCGAGGCGGAAGGTCCTCACGGCGACCGACAGCCCCGCGATCCTCGGCCTGCACCCCACGAAGTCGGCATTCCAGGTCTTCGTGGAGAAGACGGAAGGTGTGGAGCTGACGCCCATGGACGAGAGGATGCGGTGGGGGCAGCGGCACGAGCCGACGATCGCGGCTGCCTACCAGGAGGAGACCGGCCGCCAAGTCCTGCCGCCGCGAGAGCGGCTGTCGCTCCACGCGACGATCCCGTGGCTGGGCGCGTCGCTCGACCGGTTGGTGGTCGATGCAGAGCGAGGGCCGGGCGTCCTCGAGCTGAAGACGACCGCGAAGGACGTGTCGCGGGAGCTTCCGGTCCACTGGCAGGTGCAGGTGGCGCACCAGATGGAGGTGGCCGGCGTGGCGTGGGGCTCGATCGCGGTCCTCATCGCCGGCAGCCGGATGCTGTGGTTCGACCTGGACCGCAGCGACCGCTTCCTCCGCGGGCTCCTGCGCAAGCTCGAGTGCTTCTGGAAACACCACGTGCAGGCAAGGGTGCCGCCGCCCATCGACGGCTCGGAGAGCTGCGCCAGAGCGCTCGCCGCCTACTACGCGGCGGCCAGCGAGCAGAGCGTGGATCTGCCACCCGAGTCGGCGGAGTGGGCCCGCGAGTACCTGACGGCGCAGGGGGAGCTTCGCATCTGGGAGGCGCGCAAGACGAAGGCGCAGAACGCCATCTGCGCCGCCCTCGGCGCCGCGACGGTCGGTACCGCAGTGGACGGGACGAGGTTCTCGTGGCGCCCGAACGCGCGGGGCGGCCGGGTCTTCCGGGTCATGGGACAGGGAGGTGCACGGTGACTCAGATGGTGAAGGTGAACGGTGACGGCGAGGTGGCGGCGGCTTCAGACAGCAGGATCGACGCCCAGACCATCTTCCAGCTCGTGACGAACGGCGACTGCTCGCGCCTGACGGCGAGGCAGAAGCTCCAGTACTACCGAGCGCGGTGCGAGATCGCAGGCCTCGACCCCCGGACGACGCCCTTCGAGTTCGTGCGCTTCCAGGGCAAGGAGATCCTCTACGCCAAGAAGGCAGCGACCGACCAGCTCAACGACAAGCACGGCATCTCGCACGAGATCCTGGGCGAGGAGACGGTGAACGGCATCCGCATCGCGCGGGTGCGCGCCAAGGGCAAGGACGGGCGCTTCACGGACGACGTCGGCGCCGTCGCCATCGAGGGGCTGAAGGGCCAGGACCTGGCGAACGCCCTCATGAAGACGGTCACGAAGGCCAAGCGCCGCGCCACGCTGTCCTTCTGCGGGATGGGGATCCCGGACGAGCTGGAGCTCGACACGATCTCGGGCATCCAGCGCGTGCCGTTGCCGGCGGCGGACGGCAAGCCGCCGGCGTCCCCGACGGCGGCCGCCTCCGCTCCCGCTGCGCCCACGGCGGCCAAGGTCGAGCCCACGGCGCTCGACGCGTTGGCGTCGGCGCTGGAGGAGACGGAGGGCGAGGAGGGACCGGCGTGATGTGGCGGACGCTGCGCCGCGGTAACGGGCCGACGTTCTTCGAGGGCGAGGTCGTGCGCGTCGCGCACGACCTCCTCCGAGGGGAGGACGGTCTCGTCATCGCCTGCTGGCAGCTCCGCCATGCGCAGAGGCGGCGCGACGGCTGGGCGTACTTCGCGCAGGCCGTGCCGATCGGCGTCTGGCCGGCGCGATTCGCGTGGCTGCCCGAGTGCTATCTCATCCCGACGGGGATCTGGCGGCCCGTTGTGGATTTCAAGACGCAGGACGGCTGTTTCGCCCGCGCGGGCCGGGGGAGCCAGATCCTCGCCCGTCGCGAGGCGTTCGTGCTCCGGGCACCCCTCCCCGCGGAGGCGCATCTGGTGAGGCGGCTCGACGATCTGAGGCTTCCGTTTCGAGGCGCCCTACCGGTGGATTGGCGCGACCACATCCGCCAGCTCGTCAACTGACAGGTCCGCGGCCCTGTCTAAGACTCACGCCATCGCGGAATCGAAGAGGCCACGAATCTCGACCATGGAGTTGCAGGTCGCGCAGGACCTTCGGAACTCCTTCCGCTGAGCTTCGCCGACTCCCCCAGCCTCTAGCAGCTTCATCAAGAGGAACGCCGCACCATCCAGGTCCCGTCGCAACAGATACTCCTTCGTGCTGCTGGAGAGGCGCTCATAGTCCAGGTCCATAACGAGGGCCCGGCCGTCCATGAAGAGGACGTTTCCCGGATGCAGGTCCGTGTGGAAGAAGCCCTTGGCGTGAATGGCGTGCAGTCCGTCGATGAGGTCCAACCCAAAGATTCTGAGGCTCTCCCTATCCGGTAGACCGTGCAGAAACCGAGTCATCGTTCCTTGGCAGAGTGCCATCACCATGCAGGGTCTGGCCCGTGTCTCGCCGGGTGGGGTCAATGTCGGAAGGTCATAGACGGGGAGGATGTGAGGATGGGTGACCCGTGTTTGAAGGGGCGCAAGGCGGGCGTACTCGATTTCGTCCTCGAAGAACTTGACCGCCACATCGCGGTCGAGAAGTCCATCGTGAACGCGCCAGATGCGTCCGGTCTCATCCTCATCCACCAGCGTCCAAGAGGAGTATCGAGAGGTAGCGTCGTTCCCAGATGGCGGTGGCGAGTCGACGGCTGACCGCAGAAGGTCGAGCAGCCTCAAGCCGGACGTCGTTATCGACCACTCGCCGATGGACCGGCTGGAAATCGCCGATGTTGAAGAGAGCATCTCAAGGACAAGGTGAAGGCGCCGCCCCTCCACGCCGGATGCTTCGCCAAGCGGCCAGTCGGTCATGTGCTCATCCAGAGCGTCGCGATGGTGGGCGGCTAGCGTCGAGAGCACCTTGGTGAAGGACTCCATCTGTTCTTGCCATCCCTCGACGAGGCGCCGCTCCCACACCTGCGCGATGCCTTTGAAGGTAACTCGGTGCCCCTCCATTCCGTAGCTCTTGAGTAGTCCCTGACCTTCGAGCACCTGGGCGTTTCTGATGATCCGGCGGCCTTGTTCGTAGTCGCCACGCGGCCATCGCTTTGTCAGGTCGGCCGTTGGGCCGTCATCCGAGAAGAAGCAGCCGTAGCAGTAGGCAAGTATTTCCGTCTGCAACGCGGGATCCAGCACGGGTTGCTGAGGCATCGTCTGACTCCGTAGGTCGTGTGCGGTCATCGCAGGGGTGGTGCGGTGGCCATGCTACGTCCGAGGAGGATGGAACGAACGTGAAGTTCCCACCCCGAGCGGTGGGTCTCTGTGTCGTCGTTCCCGGTCAAGGAGGCAACATGAGCAGCACCGGCTTGCTCGGGCTGGCGTACCGCCTGCCCGGCGTGTTGACGCTCTCGGCGAGGCTCGCGCCGAAAAGGGTCGTCATCCAGCAGATCGAGCCGCCCGAGGTGGAGGCCATCCACAAGGAAGCCAACGCGACCTTCGAGCGCGCGGCGTCGGCGCACCTCTGCACGTTCGGCAACAAGGGCCTTCCGATCGTCGGCCCGCCGCTCGAGCAGCGGAAGGCGGAGCTGGTCGCCGCCATCGAGCAGTCGAAGCCGAGGTTCGAGGACCTGATCGCGGCCGTCATCAGCGCCTGGCCGCAGATCGCCGACGCCATCACGTCGTTCAACCTGGAGTACGCCGGTTTCATCCGCAGCCCCCGCAGCCCGGAGCTCGACGAGAGTGCGGTCCGACAGCGGTTCTCGCCGCGCTTCACGTGGGTGCCGGTGATGCTCCCGCCAGAGGTGGAGGCGATGCTCTTCTCACCCGAGGAGCAGGACCGGATCCGCCAGGAGCTTGCGGAGGCAGCGAGTCGCGCTTACGCAGGCAAGGCGGAGGGCTTGCTCCGCGAGATCGCCACGTGCTTGGAGACGGCGTCGAAGGCGCTGCGCTCCGGGAGGCCGGTCGATCGACGGACGGTGCGGCGGATCTCGGAGTCGTACAAGGACCTCGGCGGATACGCGCTCCAGACCGAGGAGGGAACGCGGCTGGCGGCGGAGATGGCCGCGTTCGGGTTCATGGTCGAGTCGCTGCACGCCGAGCGCGAGCACTTCGACCGCACGCGGCGGCGGGAGCGGAGCCTCGCGGGACAGGAGAGCGCGGTGGGGAGCGCCGCCGAGGCCCTCAACGCGATGCTCGACGCCTGGAGCGACAGCGAGGAGGAGGTGCCGGGGACGACCGGCGTCGACGCCTTCGATGAGCTGGTGGAGGCGCTGGCGAGCTGACTCGCCCGCGCGTAGCGAGGCGGGCGACGGCGGCGCCGCGGGGCGACGCCGCGGCAGCCGTCGGGAAGGAAGCGACCATGAAGCAGAGCCTTCGCGAGAGGTTCCTGGCCGCAATGGCCAAGGTGTTCTCGGTCATCGTTGGCACGCCGCGCTTCGTGCGCGAGATGAGCATCGCCATGGCGATCGAGGAGCCGGTCCTCCTCATCGGCCCTCCGGGCATCGGCAAGACGACCCTGGCGCGAGCGCTCGGCCGGGCGCTCTTTGGCTCCGACACGGCCGTCGTCACCTGCTACCAGGAGGCGATGGCCGAGGACCTCATCTTCGAGATCGAGATGGCCCAGGAGCACGGCGAGCGGCAGAGCCGCTACGTGTCGAACGTCAAGCCGCGGAGCGTCATGACGCTTCCGATCGCCCTCGTGAACGAGATCAACCGGCTGTGCGTGCCGACGGCCAACGCGTTCATGGGGCTGCTCGCCGAGGGCTTCATCGAGATCCGGGGGGCGAGGCTCGTGAAGGCGCGAGGCAAGCTCCTCGCGGACATGAACCCGCACGCGGGAGACCTCGAGCGGGCGCTGAAGGACCGCTTCGCCATGGCGATCCAGGTTGGGCAGCTCGACATGGCGGGGCAGGCGGAGCTCGTCAGCCGGAAGCTCAGGGGCGCCAACGGCCACACGAGGGACCTCACCGAAGGCATCGACGGAGCGCTGAGCGCGGCGGAGATGGTCGAGGTGTGGGAGGACGTGAAGGCCGTCGTGGTCCCGCAGCGCGCACAGATGGAGCTCCTCCTCGGCGCCAACCTGTTCGCGAGCTGCCGCCTGCCGCTCGCGTCGGCCACGCCGGCCTTCGCCGACAAGGTGGATTGCGACACGTGCCGGTACCGGCGCGGGTGCCTCACCCGGATGCTCCAGGCGCCGATCCTCCATCGTCTCCTCGATGCGGTGCTGGTCGTCTCCAAGGCATCCGCATGGCTCGATGGGCGCGACGAGGTGCGGCTCGAGCCGGACGTCGTGACGGCGCTGCGGCTCTGCACGGCACACCGGGCTGAGCTGCGCGAGGAGACGGCCGGCGACTACCTCAACGTGGGCGAGTGGTTCGACCGGGTCGTGACACCTGGGCTGAAGAGCCGCCAGCAGGAGTGGGTGCGCGCGACGGGCGTGTACCGCGAGATCGTGCAGGCCCTGCGCGGCAACAACCCGGCTGCCGCGGGGCGGCTTGCGAATGCCTTCGCGGAGACGAGCCGGGACATCACGGCGGTGAGCCTGGTGCGCGCCGTGGCGGAGAAGCACCTGGGCGAGGCGGCCGATGCCGCTCACGCGGATGCCATGAAAGCGGTCGAGTCGATGTACGCCGGACAGACGGTTTACTCGGCCAAGGAGATCCAGGAGATGCGCAAGGGTCTCGGCTGGCTGCCGGAGTCGAAGCGGCGCGATCTCGACTCGCACCTGGACGCGCTCAAGGAGCGCCTCTGCTGCGCGGTCGAGCTCGACGCCGAGGGCTACGCCGCGCTCCTGGGCGATCTCGGGAAGCTCGAGCCGAGCGTGGTGAAGGTGCTCGCGAAGCCGAGCGCCGAGGCGAAGCACCGGTTCGCCCGCAACCTCGGGACCATCACCGTACGTCCTCCCGCGATGTTCACGCCGAACGGCGTCAGCCGGCCCTCGTTCGAGGTGCTCTGCGAGGCGAGTTCGTCCGAGCTTGCGGACGTGCTCGTCCGGCACGGTGCCATCTGATGGCCTCCTGGGCAACGGTCGAGCGGATCGCGGGCCGCATCCTGCGGTTCGCGAGGCTTCCCTTCTCGCTGACGCAGACCGAGGGCGAAGGTCCGTCCATTCGGATGAGGACCAACGAGGTGCTGCTCCCGAAGACGCTCGCCTCGGAGGGCACGTCCGCCATCGCGTCGAAGCTGGGCCACGAGGTGGGCCATCCGCTGGTGTTCCCACGCAACGCGCACTGGACGGAGTACTACACGCTGCTCCTCGCGAAGCTCGGCTACCAGCACCCGAAGCAGGCGATGAACGTGCTGGCCGACCTGTTCGTGAACGACTGGTGCATGACGCGGACGCCGTGGGCAAGGGCGTTCCGGCGCTGGGCTCCCTCCTTCTACAGGGAGGGACCGAACGCCGATGCGCTGTGGAGCTTCCTCTGCACGATGATGGCCGTGCGCCTGGACGAGGTGCGCGGGACGGCGCCGCACATCGCTGATCCCGTGGACGCCGAAGCGTACCGGCTCCTCTTCCACGACGACGCCACGCGGCGCGCGCGGTTCGAGAGCCTGGCGGAGCTGCTGAAGGAGCGCTTCGCCGCGCCTCCCCAGCCGCCTCAGCTTCCGCCGGGAGTGGGCGCGGGCGGCTCGCTGCCGCCGCTCGAGCCGGGAGCCGGGGAGGAGCAGGCACGCGAGTACCAGGAGTGGCTCCAGGCGATCGCCGAGCTCGGCGAGAACGCGGTCTTCGACCACGTGAGGCAGCAGCTCGATCCTGTCGGCGCCGGCGCCGGCGAGGAGCCCGACGATTGTGTCGCGCGCCGAACCCTCTTCGACATGCTCGAGCTCGTGGCCTTCCGCGAGCTCCTCGCTATCGAGGATCACCACGCCACCGCCGACGGGCAGATCGAGGCTGGTCCGCTGCTGACGACACCCTGGCGCCTCACGGACCGGATGTCGGACCTCCGGGTGGGCGACAGCGTGCGTCGCTACGGCGTGCTGGTGCCGGGGCTCACGACGGTCAAGCGCGTCCGCGGTCCTCAGCGGCGCCGTCACAACGTCGGCCGCGGGACGTTGTTCCTGGTGATCGACACCTCGGGATCGATGACCCACACCCTGGCCGGCGTCCTGGTCATCGGTTGGGCCGCGGCCCTCGGAGCGCGACGCTTTCGCGACCGCGTTGCTGCGCTCGAGTTCGCGAGCACGCCCACGTACCTCGTGCCGCCGGGGTACGAGTACCGGCGGCTCAAGGAGACGCTCGAGACGCTCCAGGCCGGCGGCGGCACGGCGATCTGCCCGGCGCTCGACCAGGTCATCGAGGTCGCGAGGCGGGAGAGACGCAAACCCACGACGCTGATCCTCACCGATACCTGGGTCAGCGAACCCGACGAGGCGGTCCTCGCGCGCCTCAAGACGATCAAGGACCTCGGCGGGGTGAACGTAGTGTGCTGCCCGACCGACGAGGACCTCGACAGCTGGATTGCGGAGGGCTCGCGCCAGGAGCTGCTCAAGGCGTTCGCCCTCGCGGACCTGACGTCGATCCGCACGGCCATCAAGGCGCTCCGGTAGCCGCGCGCGCCAGGACGAGAAACCGGCGGCGGGCGGGCGGAGCCCGCCCGGAGAGGAGAGGACGGCGATGTGTACGTGCATCCCGAGGCCCAGGCTCGTGAAGACAGGCGATGGCAGGTGGGTGTGCTCGGTGTGCCACCGGGAGCCGCCCCCGCCGGGGACGATGCTGCGGCTCGTGGACTTCGCTCGCGATGCGGCATCGAGCGAGCCCGACTGCCAGCGGCGCGGGTGGCTGGATCTCCGCGAGGCCGTGTAGGCGATGCGCTGGGTGCGGAGCTGGGACGTCCCGAGCGACAGCTCGGACCGCCTCTACAAGGTCTCGCAGGCGGAGAGCGGAGCGTTCGGATGCTCCTGTCCAGCTTGGACGTTCCGCGGCCGGCGCGGCGGCCAGCGAACCGACTGCAAGCACATCGCCCGGCTCAAGGTGGCGCTTGCCGGGGAACGAATGACGGCGAGCGCGATCCCCGCGAGCTCGACGCCGCCAGCCGGCGCCGCCGTGGCCAACATCACCCGCCCGCGGCTCAGCGAGGTCATCGGAACGGCGCCGGCGTGCCCGGCTGGTCCCGTGCTGGAGGGCGCGCTCGAGCAGCTTCTCGACAGCTTCCTGAAGGGAGAGAAGGCATGACGACCATGGCCGACGCCACGACGCCCCCTCACGCCGAGGAGAAGCTCCTCGCGGCCACACCGTTCGGCGCGAAGGAGCAGTACGACTTCTCGCGCTGCACGGTCCAGCTCACCGTGACGCTTCATCCCGAGGACGGCCATCCGAAGGGACGGCTCGTCACGCTCGCCGCCTGGACGCATGGCGATGCGCCGATCGTCAGGTCGAGCCGGCGTGACGAGATGGGCGGCGGGTGGCCGGCGCCCATCAAGGAGATCCTCGGTGCTCTGCGCGCGGACTTGCCTGAGCGCGAGCGCCTGGCACGGGAGCGCCAGCGTCTCGAGGCCGAGAAGGCAGCCAGGGACGCGGCGGCCGAGGCGAAGCGAAAGGAGGAGGCCGCTGCCCGCCGGTCGCAGGCCGCGAGGGCGAAGCCTGCCCCCAAGAAGGTGGTCGCGAGGGCGGCCGTTGCCGAGGCGAAGCCGGAGACGCCGCCGCCGGCAGGAGCTACCGAGCCATCAGTGCCGTCGGGCGTGGAGTCGCCGGCGAAGCCAGCCGCCGCTCCGGCGCAGGGTTCCTTGTTCGCGACGGATGCGGCGGAGCGGATGGACATCGATACCGACATGGACGAGGAGGTTGACGACGATGGCGAAGATCAGGTTTGAGGGCCAGGAGGTCGCGCTGGCGGACGACATCGCCCAGGACGACGCGAAGCTGCGTGCCGCGCTCGTGACGGCGTGGCCGAGCATCTCGACGGCCGAGATCAGCCGGACGCGAGAGGATGGGGTGCTGGTGGTGAGCTGCGCGAAGAAGGCTGGGTCGAAGGGCGGTGGACCGGAGGTTGCCGCCCGGCTCGAGGCGGCGGCCGAGCGCGTGAACCCGGCGCTCGTGCTCGCCACGGAGCTACGCCTCTTCGAGGCGCGCGCCGAGCTGACGCCGGCCATGGTGCTCCGGCGCGGGCCCGAGATCCGACGGGCCATCGAGCAGGGCGAGGCGGCGCAGAAGCGCGTCCAGCACGCCGTCGAGCGCCTGCGCGATCTCGGCGGCGAGCCGTCGCGCCGGGTGCCGGAAGGCTTCTGAGCGATGCGGCTCGAGCAGACCCTCTCCGTGCTGCGGTCCGTGTGCCTCGACGTGGGCGGGGCCGTGTCCGCGCTACACGACTACGTCACGCTCGGCGAGCAGGCTGCCGTGCTGAAGGAGCTCCTCCCCGGTCACGAGAGCCGTCCCGAGCTGATGCGGCGAGAGCCCTCGGGGCTTCGCGGCATGGAGGACGCGCTGCTGAAGAAGCTCGGGACGCTGATCCCGATCAACGAGGCGATGGTCGACTCCTTCGACGGCGAGGACGGCTCGCCCCTCCATGACATCCCGTTCCAGAGCTGGTTCCCTCACGGCGACGAGACGCTCGGCGACTACATGGAGGAGCTGCCGGAGGCCGAGCGGCTCGCCGCCATCATCTCGTGGGGAGGGACTCCGGAGCAGGTGGCCGACGCCTTCGGCCTCGATGAGGTGCAGCGGTTCGCGCCGCCCAAGTACGAGGAGGTGATCGACCGGCTCGAGCGGCAGCGAGAGCCCATCAGGTACCTCGCCGATGCCTTCCGCGTCGTGAACAAGGACACGTCCTGCTTCTGGTGGGACGTCTTATGTGCCGCGGCACATAACCCGTCTCATGTGACCGGCGCCGTTATGTGACGAGACCTCGCAAGAGCCTCACGAAGCCACGCTGGCCAGACACGCTGTGTTACATAACGCCAGTCCAGCCAAAGGCGTCTGGGGACGCCCGGCCGTCTGACGAAGCACGTGCGCCCGTCTGTCGTCGTTCGCACCGGCAGCACGTGTTGCCACACGGATGGTTAGCCACATCGACGGGCCGTTGAGAAGGGCTACAATGCTGGAGCTTCGACTGTGACTTCGCGCTGCGTCCGGGTTGGCAGCAGGCGGCAGATGGCTCAGGTCGTGTCCCGCGTGGCGTCCAGCTGGCGCAGAAGTGGGCCGCGGGCTCCGGAGAGCTCGCGTACGAGCGCTTCGATCTCTTCGCGCGCGAACACGATCTCGGCTTCGCGTGGCAGGCTTCCCGCCGTCGCCGCAGCGCGCCGCACGCGGATCGTGAGGGTCGGAGTCGAGATGGAGCCATCCGGCATCGGCATGGAGGTCGACCATCCGCGCGCCAGCGACAGCGTGGCGAACCCGGCGACCACAGGGCTCGTGAAGTCGTATCCGCACACGGAGCATCGGCCGTCCCACGAAGCGTTCCACGGCACGACCGACCACTCGTGCGCACTCCCCAAGGTCGTCCCAACAGCCGCCGTTACGGGCTTCCCGCAGTGGGGACACGACGGAGCCTCCTCGGCCTCGGTCGCCTCGCTCAGCTCCTCGGGTACGCGCCCGGGCTCCACGCGCGCGGGCTCGGTGTTGGTCGGCTCGGCGACCGGCTCGAGTTGAATACCAAAGACCTGCTCGACCAGCTCGGCGAATCGCGCTTGACGCTCTGGGGACCGATCGAACCAGACCAGGTCCCACTCGGGCGACGCAGCGATCGTCGCGGTCTCCTGACTCGACAGCGGAGCGAAGGACGCTCCGCGCACGAGTGCGAGGTAGAGAGGCGGAACGCCATCTTCGGGGTCGAGCAGGACGTCCGGCTCGAACATGGCGAGCGTCGCGCCAGGCCTTACGCGCAGACCCAGCAACAGGACCCGCTCGTAGCCCCAGGCGTTCCCGACGCCGATCAGGATCGCGAGGCGCTCGCCCTTGTATCCGGGGCGCTCGGTCTCGACCCGGCCGATCTGTGCCGGCGCCGCGAGCTGCGGCCACGCATGGCCGGTGAGGCGCCGTGCAACGTGCTTCCACATCTCGGCGGACGGAGCAGGATCCGCAGCCGGAGCGACGGCATGGAAGCTCACGTGCCGCGCGGCGATGTGGAACGTCCCGTCGGGATCCCCGCGCAGGAACGCGGTCCACACGTCGCCCTCAACTGGGATCGGGACAGCCTCGGCGCCGAGGGCCAGCGTCCGGTCGCTTTCGTACCGAACGTCGATGACGTGCCCGGATTGCAACCCCGCGGCCGAGCGAGTGACCTCCTCGACGCGTGCCTCGAGCTGGACAGCGAGCACCTCACCTCCGAATGCGTCCCGCTGGACGGGATGGGCCCCAACGGAGAGCACGCGTATGCGGACGACATCCGGCGCGTCTTCCTGGAGCCGGCGGTAGTGCTCGGGGGAGATCACGATCGAGATCCTAACCTCGGGGCGGGCACGCGGCGGTCGGTGTGAACGATTGTGCGCGTATGAGCTGGAGGTGTGCTCCCACGTCGCCTACGCTCGCCACGAATCCTGAGAGAGGTGATGGCGATGAGCCAAGGTCGGGCACACCCAGCGATAGTGGCCGAGCGCCCTCCAGCCGAGCGAAACGGGCCCAGATGAGCAACGCACGAGGAGGTTCACGATGAGGAGGTTGCTCCTCGCCGGGTTGTCAGCGTTGGTAGGGTTGGTGGCCGTCTGGATCGTCGCCGGAGGCGCGCTCGCGCGCTCCCGGGAGCGCGCCGTGATCTCACGCTGGAGCGCGGCCGGGCTTCCGATCGACGACTTCGCGGCCCGGTATCCGCCGCACGGACCGAGCGAGGCGGCCCTCCGGATCGAGAAGGCTGCGTCCCGTCTCGGGATTGCGCTGGCTCCGGCGTCCGACCGCTCCCGACCCCGCGAGGAGGATGTCCGCCGGCTCGACGACCTCGACGTCTCGTCGACGGTGGCACGACGGTTCGAGAAGGACGACCACGGGCCGCTTCCCGGCCCGCTCGCGGGCTTCCTGGCCGAGCACGCCTCCGTGCTCGAGGAAGTCCGCGCCGCTGCCCTCGCCGGCGACGTGGCCTGGGAGCAGGACGTCGAGCGGCTCTACGCCGCGCCGGAGCCGAAGTCCAGGGGACATCGATCCCTCGTGGCTCTGCTCGTCCTCGCGGCTCTCGATCGCGCGAGCGCGGGCGATGGTCCAGGCGCCCTTGGGTTCATCGACGCCGGCCACCGCATCAACGACGCGATGCGTGCCCGCCCCGACCTCCTTTCGCTGGCGCTCGCCACCACGGCCGAGCGCATGCTGTTGGGGGCCCTCCGCCGCATCCCGGCACCGCCCATCGAGTGGATCGACCGCCTGGCCGCGGACGACCGCCAATCGCTGCTCGTCGCGTTGGAGAGGGAAGGATGGATGCTCACATCCGTCGGTACGATGGGCGACGCATCGTCGCTATCCGTTCTCCGCGACGGCGAGCGCGACGCGGTGGCGACCACGCTTCTCCGGCTCCGGGCGCCCCTCGAACGTCCCTACCTCCGGCTCGCCGGTGCCTCGTCGTCCGATCTCGTCCGACAGGTTGCCGAGGGGATCGCCCGAGCGCAGCTCTGCGACTTCGATGCTGTACGGCTGCACGCCTTGGTCCCGGCGGACCTTCCCGCATGGAACGTGCTCGGCGACGTCGCCGTCCCTGGCATCGGCCGGCTCGTCCCACTCGTCGGCCGCGCGGCGCTCGACAGAGAGTTGACCGCCCTGGCCCTCCGGGTGGCCGCGACGCGCTCGGCATCGGGCGCGTGGCCGCCCCCGGGGCTCGCGGTCGAGCCCGGAGCCTGTCCCGAGATGGCGCTCGACGCTGGAGAGACGCGGACGTGCTTCAGGTCCGCGGTGTGCCCATCGCTGGTCTGGGTGCTGCGCGAGCGGCCCGCTGCCACGACCATCGTGTCCTGGGGGAAGACGATGCCCGCGTCGAGCTCCGGCCCGGGCTTCGTGCCGCCCGCACTGCTTGGCACCGAGGGGCTGCCGCTCGAGCTGGTCTTGCCGTCCCTGATCCCATCCACGGCCGACTGACGGATCGGAGGCGAGCGTGCTGCAGCGAGCTTTCTACCTCGGCGCCATCCTGCTCGGGATGCTCCTCACGGTCGCGGCTCTCGTCTTCCTCGGTTTCGTGTACGCCGAGGGGCGGGGCGCGGACCGGGAGGTCATTCCCTTCCTGATCGTTCCCGCGTTCGTGCCGATGGGCTGCGGGTACCTGCTGCACCTGATCCTCCTCTATCAGATGTGGGCGGCGATCCCGCGCGAGTCCGCCCGCACGACCCCGCTGGCCGCCGCCGGGTTGATGCTGATCCCGCTGTGGAACCTCTACTGGGTCTTCCAGGCGTACTGGGGCTGGACCAAGGACTACAACCGCTTCGTCGCAGACCGACGGATCGAAGCGCCGCGGGCGAGCGAGGCCGCGGCCCTCGCATACGCGATCACGGCCGCCGGCGCCGTCGTCCCCGTGCTCGGGTTCTGCCTCGGGCCGATCGCCCTGTTGTTGCTCCTCTTCGTGCTCCACCAAGGGATCAGCGGCATCTCGGCGATCCGCACGGCGCAACGCTGAGGGGCCGCACGCGAGCCCCTGACGTGGCCCATCCAGGAGCGAACGCGTCCGGTCCGAAGAGAGCGCGCGGATAATCTCACGGTGAACCCTCGCACCGGCTCGACGTTCGGACGTTACCGGGTCCTCTCGGTCCTCGGACGGGGCGGCATGGGCATCGTGTACCGAGCGGTCGACGACGCCACCGGCGAGGAGGTCGCCGTCAAGACGGTCCGGATCGGCGACGCTGCGATGCTGTCCGGCATCCGGCGCGAGATCCAGGCACTGCGCCGCCTCGACCATCCGGGCATCGTCGCGGTGAAGGACTCGGGATCCGTCGAAGGGATGCCGTGGTACGCGATGGAGCTCCTCGACGGCATCCCCCTGGACGAGCTCGCCCGGCGCGGTGCGGCCCGGGCGGACACGCTGCGGGAAGTGGATCGCACCGCACCGCTGCCGCGCGGAGCCGCGTCCGGCGAGGCTGCGTCGGCGCCGCCGCAGCCTCTGCAGGCTGAGTGCCGGAATACGCCCCCGTTCGGTCCGATGCTCGGGATCCTCCATGGCGTGTGTCGCACGCTCGCGTACCTGCACGGAGAGGGGATCGTTCACAGGGACCTGAAGCCTGACAACGTCATCGTCTGCCGCCCGGCGCGGCCCGTGCTCGTCGACTTCGGGATCTCGCGTGCTCTCGCCGGGGTGTGGAGCCGCGAGTCCGTCGACGCCGCCGGGGAGGCGAGCGGCACCGTGAGCTACATGGCCCCCGAGCAGGCGCACGGCGACCTCGTCGACGCGCGCGCGGATCTGTACGCGGTCGGCTGCATCCTTTACGAGCTCGTGACCGGCGTCCCGCCGTTCGTCGCGGAGCGGCCAGAACAGGTCGTCATGATGCACCTCCGCGCGGAGCACCGGCCGCCGTCGGAGCTCGCGTCCGGCGTGCCGCCGGAGCTCGACGCGCTCGTTGCCCGCCTCCTCCAGAAGGAGCCGCGCCTCCGCCTCGGTCATGCGGACGAGGTCGCCGAGGCACTCGTCGAGCTCGGGGCCCTCGCGGCGGAGGAGCCCGGCGCACCGCCGCCCCGCCCGGTGGTCTACCGTCCGCGCCTCTCCGGACGCGACGACGTGCTCGAGTCGCTTGCCTTCGGAACGGCGCGTCCCGGGCAGGAGCGAGTCGCGCCGGTGCTGCTCACCGGAGAGGCCGGCGCGGGCAAGACGAGGCTCCTGCTCGAGCTCGCCTCGGTGGCGGCGCGGCACGGCCTCGACGTGCTGTCGGGATCATGTCCGGCGCCCGGAGCCGGCGGCGCGGCTCCGCTCGAGGGGCTTCGCCAGCCCCTCGAGAGCCTCGCCGACCAGTGTCGCACCGCGAGACGAGAGGAGCGTGAGGCCATCTTCGGCGGGCGCGCGAAGATCCTCGCACCCTACGCAGCAGGCATCGCCTCCCTACCGGACTTCGGCGTCTGCCCGGACCCCGCCGAGCTGCCGCCGGAGCGCGCGCGCGAGCGCCTCGTCGACGCGGTTGCATCGACTTTCGCGGCCGCAGCCGCGCGGGAGCCGATCCTGCTCATCCTCGACGACGTCCAGTGGGCCGACGGCCTCACTCTCGATCTCCTGAGGCAGCTCGCCACGACGGTGGCGTGGGACGCGCCGGGGCTTCAGGTCGTGGCCGCGCTGCGGAGCGAGGAGGCGCCGGATCTTCTCGCGCCAGTCCTCCGCGCCTGCCGGGAGGTGCGGGTCGGGCCGCTGTCGCGCGATGACGTCGCCTCGATGGCGGCGGACATCCTCGGGGTCGACGACGCTCCCGCACCCCTCGTCGACCATCTCGCCGGGGCGTCCCAGGGAAACCCCCTCTTCGTCTCGGAGCAGCTCCGGGAGGCGATCGAGCGCGGCCTGCTCTCCCGGGAACGCGGCCGGTGGCGCGTGCCGGCCGACGCGGAAACCTACAGGTCCCTCGCGATGCCTCGGTCCATCCGCGAGATCGTGACGGCGCGGCTCCGCGGGCTCGGCGCCGAGGCGCAGCGGGTCCTCGCCGCCGCCGCGGTGCTGGGACGCGACGTCGACGGGTCGTGCGTCGAGCACCTGGCAGGAGCGCCGCAGGAGGAGGTCGACTTCGGCCTGTCCGAGCTCGAGCGTCGCGCCGTCCTCCAGGAGGACGGGCCGTCGCGGTTCCGCTTCTCCCATGACCTCCTCCGCGAGATGTCCTACGAGGCGATCGGGACCTCCGAACGCGCTCTCCTCCACCGTAAGGCGGCGGAGCTCCTGTCTTCCCGAGGTGCCGAGCCCGCAGTGCTGGGCCACCACTTCGAACGCGCGGGACGGCTCGCGGAGGCGCGCTCGTGCTACCTCGAGGCCGCCCGGCGCGCCGGTGTCCGCTACGCGCACGAGGACTCCGTGCGCCTCTACGCGGCATACCTGGCCCTGTGCCCGGAGCCGGCGCCCGAGAGCATCGCCGCGCGCAACGACCTCGGCGAGGCGCTCCGGCTGCTGGGGCGTGGGACCGATGCCCGCGCCGAGCACCGGCGCGCCATCGACGAGGCGCGAGCCCTCGGAGATCCCGGCGCCGAATGCGCGGGCCTGATGGGAGTGGGCCGCGCGGCGTACGAGGATGGCGCGCAAGACGACGCCGAGCGCGCGTTCCAGGAAGCCCTCCGGCTGAGCCGCTCCCGGGAGATCCCGAAGCTCGAGGCGATGGCCGTGGCGAGCCTCGCCGCCATCGCGTTACAGCGGGGCCAGAGGGCCGAGGCCGAGCGCCTGCTGTGGCTCGCCCTCGATCTCCACGGCGCGGCGGGCAACACGCGCGAGAGGATCCCCACGCTGGTCAACCTCGCACTCCTTCGCCGTGGCGAGGGCCGCGCGGCAGAGGCGCTCACCCTGCTCCGCGAAGGCGAGCGCGAGGCGGCACGGACGGGAGATCGCCGCATGGAGGCGCGGAGCATCTGCGATGCCGGCGTCGCGCTGCAGGAGCTCGGCAAGCCCGCCGAAGCGCTGGAGCACTTCGAGAGAGCGCTCGCCATCGCGAAAGCAGCGGGCGACCTGGCGATCGAGTCCAGCATCCTCAACGCCATCGGCACGGTCCACGGAGAGCTCGGCCATGCCGCTCTCGCGATGGTCTCCTTCCGGGAAGCCCTCGATCGTTCCCGCCGACGTGGGGACGTCGGAAACGAGGCGCTCTACCTGACGAATCTCGCGGTCGCGCACGAGCAGAAGGGCGACCTGGCCGCGGCAGCCGCCTGTCTCGAGGAGGGGCTCGCGGTCGCCCGCCGCGTCGGGAGCCCCACGGGCGAGGCCGGTCTCCTCTGCCGCCAGGGGGCGCTCGCCGCCCGCGGAGGCGATCTCGATGCCGCCCTCGCCCTGTTCCGGAGGGCCGCGGCGATCGCGTCCAGCGCCGGGAACACGCGAGACTTGTCGATCTTCGAGATCCACGTGGCGAGCGTGATGCGCCGCAAGGGCGACCCTGGGGCGTATGACCTGCTGCGCGGGGCGCGCACACGACTGGAGCTGGCCGGGGATAAGCTCCAGACCGGGATGTGCCTGTGCGAGGAGGGCCTCGCGCGCCTCGCGTCGAGAGAGCCGGCGTCCTCGGAGCTGGCGGCCGCGGAGCGGATCGCACGGGAGCTCGGCGTGGGTCCCGAGAGCGAACTCGCGCGGAGCATCGTCGAGCTGCGCAACGCGATGCGGGGCCTCCCGGTGGACGAGCGCTAGCCGCTCCGGCTCATGGAGCGGCTCGTGTAATGTAGTCCCATCACGAGGCCTCGAGCGCACCGCGGGACCAACCACACTCCGCTCTCCGAGAAGGTGCCGGCGCGCCCCGGAGCGACGCTTGCGCCCCTCGCCGGCGGCATGGGTTAGTCGAGGATGGGGACGATCACGTTCCGGGCACCCGAAGCGTCCGTCGGCCGCGACCCGGCCTCGGCGCTGGTCGTCCTCGACCCGGCGATCTCGAGGACCCATGCGCTGCTGCGTCGCACGGCGGACGGCTGGTGGCTGAGCGTCGTGCCGCGCGTGACCCACGACGACCTGGTCCGCCACAACGGCGTGGTCGTTCCCCCGGGTGGCCGGACTCTGCTGGCGAGCGCGGACCGCATCCAGTTCGGCAGGTCTCCGAGGTACGAGGTCTGCCTCGACGGCGACGCGCTGCTGCTCGCATTCTCCGACGAGACCGAGCCGCCGGAGCGCGCGCCCGATCCCTCCCGTCCCCTGCGGCTCGCCGTCGACCGCCTCGCCGACCTGCCGGAACACATTCGCGGGCTCGGCGAGTGGTGCGAGCTCCGGCGCATCGCCGTGGAGGAGCCGGTGGATGCTGTCGTGGTGACGACGAGGAGCGGCGCCGCCGCGCGCCGCATCGTCGAGAGGGCCCGAGCCGCCAGCTTCTTCGTCCCGATCGTCGTGCTCGGGGTTCCGGAAGCGGGACAGCCGCGGAGGATCGGCGCCGCGTACCTCTATGCAAGGCCCGGCGACGACCACCTCCCTTCGAGGATCGCCGCGCTCGTCCGTGACGCCGGCCGCCGGGAGCGGGCGGCGCTCCCCTCCCGTACCGGGGAGATCCTCTACCTCGATCCCGCAGAGCAGCGCGTGCGCGGGCACGACTGGCTCCGGGGCGTTCCCAGGGAGCTACGCCTCTCGGAGCTCCAGCACCGCATCGTGCTCTGCATCGCATTGGCCCAGCGCCGCCGCCCTGGAATGACCGGCTTGCAACTCGGCGAGGTCGTCGACGAGCTTGAGCGCAGAGGCAGCGCACGCAGCGACCGGACCGTCGGAAACGAGCTCTCGGTGCGGCTCCCGCGCGCCCTTCTCGCGGCGTCGCTCCACCCCGCGCTTTACGCCGTGATCGGAACCCGGGAGAAGACGTACGGGCTCTCGACGCCGGCATCCTGCCTCCGCGACTTCGTCACCTCTCCCCCGCGCTGACGAGTGCCTCCTCGGGTCAGCTCTGCGAGTCCTGGACGGCGGTCGGCCACGCAGCATCACCCTTCTCGGCGACCCGGCACGCCAGGCCGGCGGGAAGATCGACCGCGGCGTAGCCACACACCAGCGGGCGCCCCTCCTCGAACATCCTGACCGAACGCTGGAGACGCTGGACGGTCGACGGCAGGAGGCTCCTTTCATCGAGTCGGAGCTCCGAGAGGCTTGCCCGGCACCGCTCCAGGTACGAGGCGCCGCTGCGCCCTTCCGCAAGCTCGACGAAGCCGAGCTCCGCCACGCAGAGCGCCCGCGTGATGGGATCTCCCGACGCGGAGAGGAGCACGAGCGCCCTCTCGAGCATGCTTCGCGCCGTCTCCGGGGCGCCCGACCAGCGCGCGAGAGACGCCAGCCGCCGCAACGTCACCGCCTCGCCGTGGACGTCGGCGATGGTCCGCTGGATCTCCATCGCCTGCTCGCACCCGGACCGCGCACCCGCGAGATCGCCGGCGGCCACGCGGACGTCGGCGAGCTCGCTCAGGATGGCCGCCTCGAGCCATCTCTCCCCGAGCCCCCGGGCCACGTCGAGGGCCTGGGCGAGGCACTCCTCGGCCTCCGGCAAGGACCCCTCGACCGACGCCGCAGTCCCGAGGGTCTGCAGGGCGTGCGCCTCGAATCGCCGCGAGCCGAGCTCGCGGTGGATGGCGACCGCCGCGCGCGCGAGCCGGCGGGCAGCCGTCGTGTCGCCGCGGTCGAGCGCGATGCAGGCGAGGTTCGACACGGCAAGCCCCTCGCCGCGGCGGTTGCCGGTCTCCCGGTGGAGCTCCCTCGCCCGTTCCAACATCTCCTCGGCGTCGTCGAGGCGGCCCTCGTGAATCCGGAGCGCGGCCAGGTTGCCGAGCACGTGCCCCTCGCCGCGGCGGTCCTTCAGCTCCCGACGCGTCTCCAGGGCCTCCTCGTAGAGGGCGGACGCCTGTGCGGTCCTGCCCGTCCTGAGGAGCAGTGCCGCGAGGTTCGCCTTGGCGAGAGCGACGCCACGGCGGCTCCCGAGCCTGTCGTGCGCGGCGATGGCGCGGCAGAACAGGGACTCCGCCTCCGCGACCTCGCCGCGCTCCGAGCGCAGCGTCGCGACTCGCTCCGTCACGATGGCGGCAAGCTCGGCAGCTCGTGGCAGCCCCGCGACGGCCTCCGACGAGAGGGTGGCGAGGACTTGTCCGTAGAGATCGAGGGCGACGTCGATCTCCCCCGAGAGGTAGCGTGCCCGCCCCGCGAGGGCCAACGTCTCGGTGGCCTCCAGGAGCTCGCCATACCTCCTGAAGGCGTCGATCGCCTCGTGGTAGCGGTCCAGAGCGCGCCCGTGGAAACCGAGGTCTTCCTCCCCGCAGCCGATTCCCCTGAGCGCGGCGGCGACGAGAATGGGATCGTCGAACGCGGACGCGTCGTCGAGCTGGCGCCGCTGCACCTCGAGGGCTTCGGCGATGCGTCCCTGGGGACGGAGTACGAGGGTCGCCAGCGCCTCCCTCGCGGCGATGCCCTCGCGGGAGGGAAAGCCCTGAAGCGCGAGACACGATCGCAGCATGCGCTCCGCGACATCGAACGCGAGCCTGGAGGCAGCCCTGCGGCCGGCCTCCAGGTAGCACGCGGACGCGCGCTCGGGGATGGCGCCCCGCTCCCAGTGCTCCGCGAGCGCCGGGAGGCGCGCGCCCCGTTCCGGCGGCGCGAGGTCCTCGATCGCCTCGGCGATGGCGCGGTGGACGTCGCCCCGCGGGCGCGTCCCCAGCGTTGCGTAGGCAGCCTCGGCGACCCGTGCGTGGGACAGGCGATAGCTGCCGTCGGGCTCCTCCTCGCAGAGCTGGCGCCGCCCGAGCTCGTGGAGGGCGGCCAGATGCTCCGCTTCCCCCAGCAACGACGCACGCGCGAGCAGCGACAGCTTCTCCTCGGCACCGAGGGCCGAGGCGACGCGCAGGAGGTGCCCAGCGCCTGGGGGCAGGTCGTGCACGCGGCCGGCGAGGATCTCCGCAAGGGATTCCGGAGCCGTCAGGGCCCTGCGGAGCGACGCTTCGTCCTCATCGGATCCGAGCGTCCACGATCCGCGAGCGTCCAGACGGAGGAGGCCGCGGTCCACGGCAGAGCGCAGCCACTCCGCGACGAAGATCGGAACGCCACCGGAGCGGGAGGCCACGACGTCGCGGATCGCCATCGGTGCGGGATGGACACCGAGCATGTCGCCGACCATCGAGGCGACCGCGTCCGGATCCAGAGGGGCGAGCCGCAGCGTCCGCCGCGCCGCCGCTGCGATCTCCCGGAGCTGCTCGCTCGCCAGCTCGGGACGGAACGCGGCGACCACCATCACCTCGCTACGAGCGAGCGCGATGTTCCGTAAGAGACGGCCCAGGAGCTCCGTCGTCAGCGCGTCTGCGGCGTGCACGTCGTCGAGGACGAGGAGTGATGGCCGCATCCGCGCGAGGCTCTCGACGGTTGCGGCGAGCTCGTCGAGGAATCTCTCTCGAGCTTCCATCGGCGGGAGGTCGCCGACCTGCGCGCAGCGCACGCCCGGAAGGTCCCGGAACGACGAGTCGTGCAGCGCGAGGACGGGCGCCCTCGCGCCGAGCAGCCGCTCGGTCGTGCCGGCGCCTTCCTCCCGACAGACGTCTCCGAGGAAAGTGAGGAGCGCCTTCAGGTGCGAGCCAGGAGATGGAGGGCCGTCCGCACCTTCCCCGAGCGCGCCCGCCGGCGGCGGCAACGCCGGTGCGCACGCAAGGGGAATCACCTCGCACCCACGCCGCCGGGCGGCGCCCGCGAGCTCCGAGAGGAGGCGCGTCTTCCCCGAGCCGCTCTCTCCCTCGACCACGAGAAGCGCGCCGCTCCGCTCGCCGCCCAAGACGTCGGCGGCCAGCGTGCGCAGTGCCTCCCCTCGGCCGCTGAGCCTCGGGCGGTAGAGGTAGGGCCGTCCCTTGCGCGGCGAGGCCAGAAGTGGCGCCCCGAGGCGGCCGAGGACGTCGGCGACGAGCCCCGCGTGGCCGATGCGCCGCGAGACGTCCTTCTCCAGGAGCCCCGCCACGAGGTCCTCCAGCGCCGCGGGTACGCCTGAGGCGAGCGTCGAGAGCGGCGGCGGCAGCTCTTTCTCGTGCTTCCTCATGACCTCGCTGCCCGTCTCGCCGGTGAAGGGAGGGATGCCGGCCACGAGCTCGTGCAGGATGCAGCCGAGCGAGTAGAGGTCGCTCCGCGCATCGACGATCTCGCCGCGAGCCTGCTCGGGGGACATGTAGGCGACGGTTCCGAGCACGTCGCCCGACGGCTCCAGGGCATCGCGCCCCTGGCGCGCGCCGAAGCAGGCCGAGATGCCGAAGTCCACCAGGACCGGCGGGCCGTCGGGCCGGAGCACCACGTTCTCGGGCTTGAGGTCCCGGTGCACGAGCCCTTCTCCGTGCAGGAAGGCGAGTGCGTCGCACAGGGCGCGGACGACGGAGAGGAGCGGGAGGAGCGCGTTGCCTCCTGCAGGTGGAGCCGTCAGGAGGTCCCGCGCCGCGGGGGCTCCCGTCGCCGCGGTGAAGCGCTCGGTCGCCTCCGGCCCTGCGATCTCGGCGGTCTTCCCGCCGTCGCCCGAGGCGCCTCGCGCGCGGATCGCGTACTCGCGAAGGGTCGGTCCCTCGACGAGCTCCATCGCGTACCACGGCAGGCCATCATGGACGCCGTGGGCATGGATGCGGACGACGCCGGGATGTTCGAGGCGCGCGAGAGCATCGATCTCGCGCCGCAGGCTCCCGAGCATCCCGCCGCGCGGCACCGCGACGGTCTTGAGGGCGACGATCTCGCCGCTCTCCCGGCTCCGTGCGCGGTACACCACCCCCATGCCGCCCCGCCCCACCGCCTCGATGATCTCGTAGTCGCCGAACGTCGTCATCGCCGCTCGCCGCAGACCTCCGGTCGATTGTCCCACGTGTGAAATGTTGTGAGCCTCAGGGGTGGTAGCGTGCGGAGCGGAAGCCGATGATGCGCTCCGTGCAACGTTGCCGGAACCCAAGGAGGTCGCCCATGGTCCGCACCGCCCTCTTCGTCGTCACCGCCGTCTTCGCCCAGGCCGCGCTCGCGGACGGACCCGCGTGGCGGCGTGACGTCTGGTGGGGTACCGGGCCCCAGAACACCTATCACCAGGCGACGGGGATCTGGCTCGACGCGCAGGACCGCGTGCACGTCGCCTACAACGCCGAGACCGGGTCGCCCCCCGTCGCCCACATGCTCTTCGACGCGGGGTTCGACTACCTCTACCACTCCGCGCCGCTCGGCGGCCTCTGCTACGACAACAGCATCGTCGGCGATCCGGCGACGGGCGACGTCGCGCTGTTCACCATCAACGAGCTGACGGTCGTCGCCATCGACGCGACGGGGCAGGAGCTCTGGCACTCGTCGGCCCTCGCCGGCACCGGACGCTATCCCGGCCAGAACGGCGGCGGCATCGTCATGCACCCCTCGGGAGACTTCATCGTCGCCGGGCAGTGGAACACGACGGAGCTTTATGCAGCTCGCTTCGCCCGCGCCGACGGCCGCGTCGTCTGGAGTGTCCAGCACGTCGTCCCGGGCGTCGGTGTCGCGACCGGCGGCATCGCCGTCGACCCCCAGGGCAACGTCGTCGTCGCCGGGGAGAAGCTTGTTTCCCCCTGGAGCCCCATGCTGATGCGCCTCGACGGAGCCACCGGCGCGCTCTCGCCGGCGGTCGAAGTGCCCATCTCCGCGTGCACGTCGCTCACGAGCTACTCCACGGTTGACGCCGTCGCGGTGGACGCCGCCGGCGCCGTCTATGTGGCGGGCCACGGATATGTCCCCTATCCGGATCCGGACGCCTGGGCGATGAAGCTCGACGCGAGCTTCGCCCCCATCTGGTGCTCGGTGCACGACGACGGCTCGGGCCAGCTCGAGCGATGGGACTCCATCGCGGTGAACGCCGCGGGGCAGGTCGCCGTCTCCGGATACGACCAGACCGCGACGGGCTACGACATCCTGACCGGGCTGATCGGCGCAGGCGGCACCGAGCTCTGGAGCGCGACGTACGACAGCAACGGCACGAACGACTTCAGCAAGGCGATCGCCTTCGACAGCGCGGGAAACGTCGTCACGGGGGGTGGGTACGGACAGACGACGCCGCTGGTCCTCCTGAAGTACTCGCCCGGTGGCGCCCTCATCGACTCGACGGAGTGGTGGGCCGTGTACGAGAACACCATCTATGGCGCCGACGTGGATGCTGCGGGCAACACCGTTCTCGTCGGCTCTCAGGGCGGCGCCTTCCAGACGACCGTCGCGGTTCACAAGCTATCCCCGTCGGGCGCGCGGCTCTGGTCGGTCTTCGGCACGACGCTCGACGAGTGGGCTCACCGCGTCAAGACCGATGCCGCGGGCAACATCTACCTCTGCGGCCGCACGGCCTCCGACCAGTGGCTCGTCCAGAAGCGCGGCCCCTCGGGGAACCTCATCTGGGAGAGGAGCGGCACACACCCGTTGCGCGCCACCGACCTCGATCTCGCGCCCTCCGGGAACCTGATCGTCGTCGGGCGGGCCGGGACGATCGTGGAGTACACGCCTGCCGGGAGCGAGGTGCGGAGCACGACACTGCCTCTCGCGGGGGGCAGCGCCGACGGGCCTGCCGTCGTGACCCACGCGAACGGTGAGGTCACCATCGCGGAGGGAGGCATGCTCCACCTGTCGAGCTCGTTCGCCGTGCTCTGGCAGGAGAACGATCCGTTCGCCGGCGGCAGCGTCGTCAACACGCTCGCCCTGGACGCCGCGGGGAGCATCCTCGCGGGGGGCTCGGTCAGCGGCAACGCGCTCGCGCTCGGCCGCTTCGATGCCGCGACCGGAGCGACGTCCTGGGTCCGGACGATTCCGGCGACCGGCGCGAGCGACGGGCTCTTCGCGCTCGACGTCGACGCGGCAGGCAACATCCTCGCGGGCGGTCAGATCCAGTTCCAGAACCGCCTGTACCGGTGGCACGCGTCGGGGGCGCTCGTGTACGACGGCGGCTACGTGTACCCGACCGCCGGCTTCGTCAGCCGGAGCCAGCTTCGGGAGATCGTCCTGAACGCTGCGGGCACGCAGGCAACGCTCGCGCTCGGCTTCAGCCGCAGCTCCGACGTCGCGGGATCGGCGATCCGGTGGGACCTCGACCCCCTCGGAAGTGCGGGGCCACGGCGCGTCGCGGCCGGTGAAGGGCCTGGCCTGGGCAACAGCAACGTCGTCCGGACGTTCGACGGAGCAGGCACCACCACCGGGACGTTCGTCGCCTACGGGGCGGGCAGGTTCGGGACTAACGTGGCGACCGGCGGGATCGAGACGACCCCCGGCGACGAGCACGTCACCGGCCCGGGCCCGGGCAACGTCTACGGCCCGCAGGTGCGCGGCTGGAGCGGCGCGGGAGCCGCGATCGCCAAGGTCAACTTCTACGCCTACGGCACGCTCAAGTACGGTGTGAACGTGGCCTCGGCCCGGCTCGACGCCGACGCCTTCGCCGAGATCTTGACGGGCGCCGGTCCAGGCGAGGTGTTCGGCCCGCAGGTCCGCGCCTTCAACTACGACGGCGCGAGCGTCACCGCGATCCAGAAGATCAACTTCTTCGCCTACAGCACGCTGAAATACGGCGTGAACGTCGCGGGCGGCCAGCTCGACGGCGACACGTTCGACGAGATGCTCACGGGCCCGGGACCGTCCGCGGCGTTCGGTGCCCAGGTGCGGGGTTTCAACTACGACGGCACCATCGTGTCGGCGCTCGCCAAGGTGAACTTCCTCGCGTTCGCCTCGGGGACCTACGGAGCGAATCCGGCCGCGGCCGACGTCGAGGCGGACGGCTACGAGGAGATCCTCGCCGGACGCGGCCCGGGGGCGAGCCTGGCGGCGGAGGTCGCCACGTTCGACGTCGACGGCGGCAACGTCGTGCCCAAGGGACCTCCGATCGTCACCACG
Organism: Acidobacteriota bacterium; assembly: GCA_046331505.1. Taxonomy (GTDB): domain Bacteria; phylum Acidobacteriota; class Vicinamibacteria; order JAXLQT01; family JAXLQT01; genus JAXLQT01. The sequence goes on along the minus strand of JAXLQT010000001.1, from coordinate 98,104 downwards.
GCCGGCACCCTCTACGGAGCGAACGTCGCCGGCGGGGACCTCGAGGGTGACGGTGTCGGCGACCTCTGTGCCGGCGTCGGGGACGACCCGGCCGGCCCCGCGCGCGTGCGCGTGTTCCGCTGGGTCGGCGGTGCCTACCTTCCGACTCCGAACACCGACTTCCTCGCCTACACGCCGTCGACCTACGGCACGAACGTCGCGCTCGGGACGCTGGACTGACGGGAGCACCGCCGGGGCGCGTTCCTCATCAGGTGCGCGCCCGGCGGTACGCGTCCGGCACGTCCTCCCAGACCCGTCCGAGAACGAGATCCCGACCGCCGAGCCATGCCTCCACGCCCCGCGCGAGCTCCGCAATCGCACCTCCGAGCTTGCTCTCGGCAGGAGCGTCCATGCCCTCGGCGACCGTCAAGGCCCTGGGCCGAATCCAGCTTGCCCCGGTGGGGTCGCGGTCACGCGCCAGGTCCAGATCCCCCAGTCTCGAGGCCCTCCACCGCCTGGAGCGTGGCGACCGCCTTGGAGAAGTGGCATCGGCGACTGAGGTTGCGCCTCGACGGGTTCCCCGACTCCTGCAGACGGGAGGATCGTAGTGGGACGCCCAAGCGGGATCCGTCGTTGCCCTTGGTCGGTTTGGACGATCGCTCAGGTCGTTGACGGCAGATCCCGGTCAGAGAGAATCCTGTTCGTGATTCTCTCCAGCTGACCTTCGTGTGCGGGCATCCGATTCGGCATCGAGAGCTCCGCGAACGCAGCCCAGCAATGCCTCGAGGTCGATGGGCTTGGGGAAGAAGCGGTACGGGCGCAACGCGGCCGCCCTGCTTGGGCCAGCCGGGTCACCCGACATCAGGATCACAGGTGGCGTGGGACTCATCCTTCGACGCAGCTCCTCGCACAGCTGCTCACCACTCATGCGCGGCATGGTCAGGTCGACGACAAGGACGGCGGGAGCATGCAGCACGGCCTGCGAGAGAGCCGCAAAACCGTCCTCAGCACCCATAGCCGTCAGACCCATCGTGGTGAAGAATTGCACGATGGCCTCGCGGAGGCATTCCTCGTCATCCACGATGAGCACGTAGCGAGGTACTGTCATTGTGCCGATCGGCCGATAACAAGCAAGAGTCACGCCACTCCCATCCACGAGACTTGGCGAGGGCACGGGCAAATGTGGTCAGCATTGCGTGAGTTTTCCCCACGGTCAGGGGGGCTCTTCCCCACTACAACGGTTCGCTTGGGCGCGTGCTGCGATCGCAAGCCGGCCTTGCAGACGGTTTTCACGTCAGCGGCAGGCTCTTCACCCACCCCATCATGGCGTCCGTGCTCGGCGGCGGGCGGGCGCTCAACGCCGCGCTCCTGGAGCTGCGCGAGCGGGGTGGATCAGTCCGAGGCACGGCAGATGACCGTCGTGCGTACGAGTTCCGCCACCACCTGGCCCGCGATACGGTTCATGCACTCATGGTCGCGACGCGGAGGCGCCGGCTCCACCGGGCGGTTGCTCGAGCATCGCCCGGTTGGCGCGGCCGGAAGCGGGGGCGACAGCGTGCGTGCCCGACCAAGGATACATTGCGCCGGGTCCGCGTCGCTGGATCGAGCGCCTCCGTCCCGGGCTCCTCCCACCTTGACGATCTGAGTCCTCGCGGAATTGCATGCGGTCACAGCCGCTCAGGGAGGCGCGCTCTCCTCCGGACGGGGCCGTGCCGCCGCACGCAGGCGCGCGAGCCTCTCGCGCTTCTCGGCGAGCTCGCTGTACCGGCGGTCTCCGGGCACGAGCAGCGCGCCGGCCCCGTCGAGGTGACGTTCCGCCGCGTCGAACTCGCCGGTCGCCATCCAGGAGTCTGCGAGGCTCATCTCGACCGCTGCGATCGTCGGCCGGTCGCCGAGCCCCAGCACGATCTCCCGCGCACGCGCGAGCAGGGAGCGCGCCTCCGTGATGCGGCTCTCGTTCACAGCGACGGTCGCGAGGTTCGTCAGGCCGTCCACCTCGAGCCGGGGGCGGCCGGCGGTGCGCGCCGCAGCGACGGAACGCTCGAAGTAGCGGCGTGCGGTCGCGGCGTCGCCGGACTGGTGGTGCAGTCCGCCGAGGTTGTTGAGGACGCCGGGGGCGATGCTGTGGAGGCCGACGCGCTCGACGATGGCGAGGGACTCCTCAAGGCTGTCACGGGCCTCCGCCACCCGACCGCACACGACGAGCGGCCCCGCCCTGTTCGCGAGATTGTTCGCCAGTCCGATCGGGTTACTTGTCGCCCGGTCGATCTGGAGCGCCTGCTCGAAGAGTGCGAGGCACTCCTCGAGCCGACCCGTGTCCCAAGCCAGGTTCGCCATGTTGCCGAGCGTGAGCGCCTCCGACATGCGATCGCCGATCTGCTGGTGGATCGCGAGGGCCGCCGCGTGCCGCTCGCCGGCTTCGGCATGATCGCCCGTCTGCCACGCGATGTTGCCGAGGAGGGTCAGCACGCTGCCTTCACCGGAGCGATCGCCGCTGCGGCGCGCGAGCGCGAGGGCCTCGAGCGCGAGGCCGCGCGCCTCCGCGGCGCGGCCGAGCTCGCGGAGGACGCCCGCGAGATGCCGCAGCGACTCGGCGATCTCGCGGTCGTGCCCGACCGCACGCGCGTCGGCGACCGCCTGACGGTGATGCGCGATGGCCGGCTCGGGGTCTCCGGTGAGCGCGATGAGCTTCCCGAGCGTGCGATGTGCGGTGACGCTCGCGAGGGATGGGGAGACACACGTGCGGAGCCGCCCCTCGAAGTGTTGGATCGCCTCTCCATAGGCGTGCCGGACGCGGGCACTCTCCGCCGCCTCGACGTAGAGCGGGCTGGCCGACGCAGGGTCGCCAGCACCCTCGAGGTGCCGTGCGAGCTCGCCGGGATCCACGGCGGCGCCAGTGTCGCGCTCGGCCGTCAGAGCTCTCGCGGCAGCGGCGTGGAGCTCGCGAAGCGCCTCGGGCGAGAGCTGCTCCTGGACGAACGCGGCGACCTGGCCGTGATGGAAGCGAAGGCGCCCCTCGTGCGCCTCGAGGATCCCCTGGCGGATCAGCTCCTGCGCACCGTCGCTCGCGTCGGGCGTCATCCGCTCGAGCGTGCCGAATGCGACGCCGCGCTCGAAGAGGGCGGCCGCGCGGAGCGTCCCGAGCGAGACGGCCGGCAGCCCATCGACGCGCTGCCGCAGGAGCTCCTGCACGCTTCGCGGCGTCGGGATCTCGTCGAATGCCTGGCCCGAGGCCGCGACGAGCCACCTCCGGCCCTCCTCCCAGACGAGGAGCCCGCGCGCGACGGCGCTCCTCAGGAGCTCGGCCACGAGGAACGGGTTGCCGCGGCCTCCGCGTGCGAGGGCGCGGACGAGGCCGGGAGGCGCCACGTCGACGGCGAGCATGTCGCGCACGATCGCGCCGACGTCGGCGGCCTCGAGCTCCTCGAGCTGGATCACGGGAGCGTCTCCGAGCGCCCGCCGCACGGCGTCGCTGGCCCGGCCCGCATCGGTGCGGAGTGTCACTAGGACCACGAGCGGCGCATGGTCGAGGTGATCCGAGCGGCGTATGAGATCGAGCCACGCGAGCGCAAGCTCGTCGGCCCACTGGACGTCGTCGATGAGGAGCAGGTGGGGATCGTCCATCGCGAGCGCGGCAAGGGTGTCGGCGAGGTCGTTCGCGAGTCGCAGCAGCGCCGCCGGTCCCTCGAGAGCGCTGGCCGGCGACTCCGCGGAGACGCCGGTCACGGTGGCGAGCTCCGGCTCGTACGCGGCGAGTGTCCGTGCGCGGCTCCCGAGGAGGCGCGCAGACTCCGCGCCGCCACGCTCCCGGCAGCGGTTCGCGATCGCGCGCAGCACGCCCGCCATGCTGCGGTGGGCGAGGCCTGGCGCACCCTCGGCGACCAGGACGCCGAGGCCCGCTGCTCTCGCGGCTCGCGCCGCCTCGAGCGCGAGCCGGGTCTTGCCGACGCCGCTCGGCCCCGCGATCACAGCGACGGCGCCGCGTCCGTGACGGGCGTCCTCGAGGAACGTGCCCAGCCGCGCGAGCGGCGTCTCCCTCCCTGCGAGCCCCGGCCGGTACAGGTAGGGACGCGCCTCGGGAGCCGCGACACGCGACAGGGGCCGAGAAGGCGCGTGCGCCGCGAGGCGCACCTCGATCTCCTTCGCGTAGCCGGGGCGCCGCCGGGGCTCCTTCTCGAGGAGCGCCATCACCGTGTCCTCGACCTCCGGCGGGAGCCCATCGCACCGCGCAGCGAGCGCCGGCGGCGTCGCGGAGGCGTGCATCCAGATCACTTGCCCTGGCGGCCCCGTGAACGGAGGCTCTCCCGCGAGCATCTCGTAGAGGATGCACCCGAGCGCATAGAGGTCCGCGCGCGCGTCCACGAGCTCGCCACGCGCCTGCTCCGGAGCCATGTAGCTCACCGTGCCAGAGACGTCCTGCGACGCGTCCGCGAGGACCTCGCGGCTGTCATGCCTCCCGAACGTGGCCGCAATCCCGAAGTCCACGATGACGGGTCGGTCGCCGGGGCGTACGACGACGTTCTCGGGCTTCAGGTCGCGATGCACGAGGCCCTCGCCGTGAAGGTAGGCGAGAGGGACGCAGAGCCGCCCCAGGATGGCGACGCCGGCGCGCGCCTCCTCGAACCTCCTCGCCGGCGTCGTTCTGCGCGACGGCGAGACCGGATCGGTCGAGGCAACCTCGCCAGCGCCGAGCGGCGTCGTCGGCGACGCCTCGTCGAAACGAGTCGTTCCTTCCCGCGAGTTCATCCCTCCGAGGTCCATCCACGAGCGCAGGCTCGTGCCCGCGAGCAGCTCCATCGCGAGCCAGGGCACGGCGTCCTGGACGCCGTGTTCGACGATCCGCACGATGTCCGGATGGCGCAGGCGCGCGAGCGCGTGGATCTCTCGCCGGAGGCTGTCCACGAGGTCCGCGCGGACCCCGGCGAGGGTCTTGAGCGCGACCGATTCCCCGCTCTCTCGATGGCGCGCGCGGTGGACGACGCCCATCCCGCCGGCGCCGATCCGACGCTCGAGGATGTAGGGCCCGATGGTTCGCCCGGTGTCGGCCATCTCCCTGTCCCGGCATCGTAGCAGCCCTCTGAGCCGGAGCCCCAGCGTGGCTCCTCGAGGTCGAGGCCGACGACCTTTGAATCAAGGAGGGAGAATCTCTTCCTCCCGCCATCCAGCAAGTCGAGCGGGACCGGGGCTAGCTCGCGGCCGGCTTGGCACAGAATGGTTTCCGGGGAGGCTTCCGTGTCATGGGCAAAGGGTTCAGGGCGATCGTCATTCCCGGCGGGGTTCCGATCGTCTGGCCGCGGCGCTGTGTGATTTGCCTCGAGCCGTCGAACGTCCTGACCCCGTTGAACATCGAGGGGACGGTCGATCAGTTCTCGGGGAAGACGCATCGGATGGCGACGATCAAGATGTCACTCCACGTGCCCTACTGCAAAACGCACGTCGCTCTGGGACAACGGCTGGAGGCGACGACGCGGCGGATCTCGCGAGTGGCAATGGGGCTCGCCGGTCTCCCCGCGATCTTTGCGTTCTTCTACTTTGGTCCGGCATGGCTTCCCCGCCTCGCCATGACGGCGGGGACCTTCCTCGCGGTCTCGCTCGTCATGTGGGTCTGCCTCAGGTGCGTCGCGGAAGCCTTCTACGCGCCGCTTCGCGACTATCCGGATCCGCTCCTGCGAGGAGGCGTCTACGGCGTCCAAGGGAAGATCCTGCTGGACGCGGTCATGACCCCCCATGGCTTCACGGAGCGGATGACGGGCGCCGAGGTGGCCGCTGTCAAACTGGTGTTCAGCAACGACCGGTTCGCCGCGATGATGGTCGAAGCCAACGCCGGGAAGGGCTACGAACTGCGGCGGCGTTAGGAGTAGCTTCGGGGTGCGCGACATCGGTCGTCGGGGCTCGCCTCCTGCGGACCGTCGAGGAATGCTGCTAGCATCGCGACGAGGTTCGATGCCGACTCCGACCAAGATGACGTTCATCCTGCCGTTTCGGAGCACCGACAAGGCCTTGCTCCTCCGTATGACGAACGAAGTTCTGGAAACCGTGGATCCCGAGCTTCGATCCCGAGTCGGTGGATGGCTCGCGAGCGTAGACGGGGCGGTGCTCGTCGCGGAACCACCGTCCGCGGTCCTGGACCTCACGGTCAACCCGGAGCACATCGAGGAGATCCGGGAGACGCTCACGAGGTGGTGGGATCACTTCGCCGCGATCCATGGCGTCGCGGAGTCGTCGACGAATGCTGCCTCTACGCCGCGTCCATGGTGGAAGCTATGGTGACGCGCGCCGTGCCCCATCCTCGCAACGAGTAACCGGACGCAAGGTCCCGGCGCACCGCACGCAGCCCGGCGCGCCGATCCGATAGATGCGCCCGGGCCGTCGGCTGCGTCACAGCGACTCCAGCCACTTCAGGAGGTCTGGCTTCCGCTGCCAGGAGGCCCGGCGGCGTCGAGCCTTGATCGGCGCGCTCGCCTCCAACGCCTGGCGCTTGGTCTTCATGTCAATGTCGGTGTACTGGTCCGTCGTCATGATGCTGACGTGGCCGAGCAAGCTCTTGATCACGGAGAGGTCGTTGCCGGCGCGCAGCATATGGACGGCGGCGCTGTGCCGGAACGTATGAGCGCCGATGCGCTTGGCCGCGAGGCGGGGCGAGCCCCGCGAGGCTCTTCGCACGTGACGCTGGACCGCCCTCAGAACACCTATCCGGGTCAGTTCAGCGCCATGCGTGCCGACGAACAGAGGCTCATCTCGAGCACCGACATCCCTCTCCCGGATGTGCGCTCGGATGCGCGCCGCCGTGGACTCGCGGAGTGGGCAGACGCGCTCCTTGCGACCCTTGCCGAGGACGGTCACCTGCGGGCAGCCCTCCAGGCGCAACGACCTCGTCCGCAGGCCCGCGACCTCCTGCGCGCGGACGCCGGTCTCGAAGAGCAGGGTGATGAGGAGGTGGTCGCGACGCCCCAGCGCCGTCGACTGATCGACGGCGGCGAGGATGGCGTCCACCTCGTCCTGCTCCAGGTAATTGACGTTCGTCGACGGTGCCCTCTTCGTCGGGATGGCGCTCACCCGTTGACAGAGGCCGAGGAGGGTGGGTTCGTGAGCGCCAACGTACCGAAAGAGGCTGTGGATCGCCGCCAGGCGCGAGTTGCGTGTTCGGATCGAGTTGTGGCGTCGTTTCTCCAGGTCCTCGAGAAACCCCAGCACGACGTCGGGGCCGAAGTCGTCAAAGGCAAGGTCGGCGACGGGTCGTCCCTTCTTGGAGGCGGCGTAGATCAAGAGGAGCTTGATGGCGTCGCGGTAGCTCGCGATCGTGTGGGGGCTCAGGTTCCTCTGGGTCGTCAGATAGTCGCCGAAGAACAGCTGGACGTAATGTCCGAGGAGCGCAGATTCCGTCATCGCGTACCCTCATTGGCCCCTGCAAGGAGCCGGTTGTGGCGGACGCTCGCCTCCCGGAGCAGCTCCGCGGTGGTCGTGAGGTATGTCGCCGTTCCTTCCACGCAGGCGTGGCCCAGGTAGGTGACCAACGCGGGCAGGAGCGCCTGGACGTTCGCCCCATCGTGGTACCAGAGGTACAGCCGTCGCGTGGCGGCGGTGTGCCGCAGGTCGTGGATCCGTGGTCGGCGCCCGTCCGCGGAAGGCAAGGCCAAGCCGGCGGCAGCACGGATCCGGGTGAAGGCCACGTTGACGGTGCCGCGCGATAGCCGACGCCCGCTCTTGCAGGCCGGGAAGAGGGGCGCGTCCGCGTCAGTTCCATACCCCCGCTCGGCCCGGGCAACGAGGTAGCGCCGGAGCGCACGGCAGGTGGAGTCGGTGATGGGTACCAGCCTCGGCTTCTGGAACTTCGCCTTGCGGACGCGGAGCACGGCGTCCTTCAGATCGACATCGCCGAGCGTAAGGTCGAGCGCCTCGCTGATCCTCATCCCGGTGACAGCAAGCAGGCCCAGCAGCGTCGGAAGGAGGAGCCAGCGTTCGCCGGGGAACCGCCCGTGTGCATGCGCGGCACGGAGCAGAGCCTTGATCTCCTCCTCTGTGTAGATGTACGGACGACGGGCATACCCCCGCGAAGGCTCGATGAAGCGGTCCGGGACGTAGGTCGCCGGCTCGAACTGCTGGAGGTAGAGCAGGAACTGGCGAATGATGCAGAGCCAAGTCTGTCGGGTCTTCGACCGCAGATGCGCCATGCTCCGGAGGAAGGCCTCCACGATTTCCCTGGTGACGGGCCCTCCCTTCGTCATCTCTCGAGCGGCGAGGCGGTCGAACAGGTCGTAGACGTAGAGGTAGCTGGAGAGACGGTACCCCATCGAGGCCCGGAGCTCGATGAAGTCCGACAGGCGTTGCGCAAGGCAGCTCCGGAACCTCGGTCCGATCCTCTCCTTCCTGGCCGATCGCGCTTCGGGGACGTAGGTCGCGGGCTCCAGGCTCCGTAGGTAGATGAGGAACGCGCGGATGGGCGGGAGGAAGTGGCGTTCCAGCGTCCGCGTCTCCTGCAGCATCATCCGCGAGTAGCCGTCGACGACCGGTCGCATGATGGGTCCGGGGGCGGGCATGCTGGACGCGACGAACCGGTCGAACCGACGGTAGAGGTGAAGCTGCTTCGCCACGCGGAACCCGACCTTGGAGCGATGCGCAACGAAGGCGTCCAGGTGGCCGGCGAGAAAGCTGATGAAGTTGGCGCTCAAGCGGTCACATCCTCTGGCCACTCCATCGCGACCTTCCGGAGCGTGCCGAGGTCGACCTTGGTGTATATGAAGGTCGTCTCGATGCTGCTGTGCCCGAGCATGTGGCGGATGTCCTTCAACGACCGGCCGCCGGCAAGCCAACGGGTGGCGCAAGCATGTCGCCAGGCGTGTGCCCCGTAGCAGGGGAGGTCGACCTCGGCCTGCGCGGCTCGCAGCCGGATGATGTTGGATGCGCCCCGGCGGAGCGGCCTTACCGGCGCTTGGGCGCTGAGGAAGACCTGACGAAACGACCATCCAACGGGCCGGCCTCGGCGCAGATAGTCCACGATCGCCTCGCCCACGGCGGGATGAAGGGGAAGGACGACGTCTCTTCCACCCTTGGCGCCTGCAACCCGAATCTGCTGGTGGCGCCAGTCGATGTCGTCGAGGCGAAGCGCCAGCAGCTGCCCGCTCCTCATCCCGTACGTCGCCAGGAGCACGAGAATCGCGTAGTCGCGAAGTCCGGTGGGCGTCGAGCGATCGATGCCAGCGAGGATCCTTGCCGTGGCGTCCGAGCTGATCGCCCGGGGCAGGCGCGCGAGCCGGTACGTCGGGATCACCGGGACCGCCGCGGTGAGGTCCCGGGTCGTGTACCCACGGACGACCAAGAATCGAAGGAAGGTCCGGAGGGCGCCGCAGAGCTCCTTGCGTAGGCTTGGCGTGAGCGCCTTCGCTCGGGCCATGACGAACTGCTGGATGCCCCCTCCGTCCAGCGACTCCATGTGGACGACGTCGGTCTTCCCCACGGCGGCGAGCAACTCCTCCACGTAGCGACGATTTCGGTGGGTGGTGGCCAAGGAGGTGCCGCGCTGATCGACCTGGAACGACACGTACTCCTCGACGACTGGAAGCCGACGCGCGGCGGGCGTTTCCGATGCCGGCAACACGCCGCTGTCTCGAAGGAACACCATGAGGAGCCTGACGCTGCGACGGCGGTCCATGCGTCGTCGCCCACGAGGCTCACCGCTCGCGTACCGCTCGGCAAGCTCGTCGGTGAGGTCGCCAAGCTGGCGGATGCCTCGTGCACGCTGCGCATGGCGAAGGAACCGCCTGACGCATCGGACGACGACCTCCACCGACAGCCAGGCGTAACCGCTGCGGATCAGGAAGACGACGAAGTCATCCGCGCGGTCGCCCATCATGCCGCCCACCAGCAGAGGCCGGAGGCACCGTGTTCTTCTCCATCTACGAAGGAGGGAAAGGTTTGTCTCGGCGGCCTTCCTGCGCGACATCATCGGTGCGTCCGTCCTGGCTCGGCGCGTCCAACGCTCGAGCGCGATCATGTGACCGCGCCCGCGACCGAAAGGTTCCCTGGCGCGCGGTTCCGCCAAGACGGTCACATAGCGGCGCCGGTCACATGAGATTCGCTCTGCGAGTGCGGCGGCGCGTGCGGGCATGGCCTGCCGTGGAACGTGAAGGACATCCGGCTGATCACCTCACAGCGCAAGCAGGCGGAGAGCATCGGCAAGCGCATGGTCGCGCTCTCGAAGTGGATCCGTCGTGATCCGAAAGCGCGCGTCCCCGAGCTTCTCCGCGTGATTGGAGGCGAGTGATGGACGATAGCATCCTGGCGACGCTCGTCATCCGCGACGGGCAGTACGAGCTCCGCAGCCGCGGAGCCAAGGGCGCGGAGCGCAGCAAGTTCCTGAGCCCCGAGGATGTCGCCGCGGCCTTCCGCGACGAGCCGACCGACAGCGGCTGGATCCCGGCCGGGATCGTCCGGCTGGGACGATCCGGCGGGAGGGGCTTCGCGGTTGGGTGGTTCCCGCCGCGGCGGCACACCTGCGGCTTCGTGCGGCACGAGGGGAAGGAATCGCTCGAGGCGCTCATGGTGCCTCTACCGGCGATGGTGTTCGCCGGGCACGGCAGGGAGCACGCCGTCTGGGCGATCAAGGAGGACGCCTTCGACCCAAGGGCGGCCGCGTGCCACACGCCGACACCGAACGTGTACGAGGGCGGCGCGGTCTGCTGGGGCGTGAACACACCGCCGCCTGCGAGCGCCGGCTCTCTCGCGACCGCATTCGAGCTCTTCTTGGGCACTAACTCCGGGAGTCCGATTACTCGGAGAACCCCCTACCCTCCTGCGCGTGGCCGGGATTGGTGCGGTTTCTCAGGAACGGACGCGGAGTTATCCGGTCGCCCGCCGTAGGCGCGGCGTCGCCATCCGGACGGGGGAGACGCGAAACCAGATGCCACCTGCGCTGACGCGCGCCGACCTGCCGTAGTGCTCAGGTGCGGCGGGCACGCCGTCCATCGTGGCAGCGGCACAAGGACCTCTTGCATGGCAGGAAGCTTCTGATCGATCCTGCCGCGGCTCGGGACACCTACCGAGCGTTCTTGCTGCCACGAAAGGTCGAGAGCTTCTTCGTGTCGGCGCTAGAATCGCCCCTTCTGAATCTGATAGGCCTCGCGAAGAGTCACGCGGAGACTGGCTGTGCACGAGGAGAGTGGGCCGGTTCGAGATCGGTGCCCCGGTTCCCCGCGGTGGTTCTCCTGGCCCAACCCGCTCGGCGCCCCAAGAAGGCAGGCGCTCCGAAGGTGCTGGTCATCGAGGATGACGAGGACTTTCGGGCCGTCATCTGTCTTCAGCTTCAACGGGCGGGCTATCAGGTCATCGACGTCGAGGACGCCGGAGCGGCGTGGGACGTCGCACGCGAGCAGCAGTTGCAGGCGGTCGTCGTGGACTTCCGTCTTCCAGGAATCGACGGGCGGACGGTCGCTCGGCAGCTCCGCGCCTCGCTCCCCGATATCCCTCTCATCGGGTTCACCTCATGGCCCGATGACCTCGCGGGGTCGACGTCGCCCTTCGACACCGTGCTCACGAAGCCGGACGTCGCGCCCCTCATCGCGACCCTTCGGCGGTTCACCTCTCGGGCGACGTAGGACGGCAGGGCGGATTCGCCGGACGCCCGGGCGGGGCGCAGATCAGGAGCCGTCAGCACCCGAACGGGACGCACGACGCTTCTCGGCGACGCAGCGGCGTCGCTCGAAGCGGAGATCCATGTACGGAACCACGACGAGCGGCAGCGCGACCAGGAAGACGGCGAGCCTCATCCATTGCAAGGAGACGACGAGCAGCACCATGACGGGGTGCGTCCACTCGGAATCCGCGCCGTACCCAATGCCCGTCATCGTCTCGGATGCCCACGCGAAGCTCTGGAGGAAGGTCCTCTCGGTGCCCTCCAATCGCTCCATGCCGACCATGTAGATGGTCGAGTACGCAAGAAGGACCGCGACCACCAGGCCCGCGAGCTCGAGCATGCCGCGTGCGGTCGCCGACATCGTGCCCGCATCGTATCGCGGCGAGAGTCGCCTCCGCGCTCCGGCGCCTGAGCCGGCGCGACCGAGGGGAGCGTGTGGCCGGTCGCACGGGTAAGATTGCGGTAGATGCTCAGGAAGGTAGCCCTCACGGTCATCCTGCTGTCGAGCGCTCTCAGGGTGTTCGAGACTGTCGACGGCTCGTCGCCTCGCGACGGCTCCAGCCGGACAGCCGTTCGACAGAGCACGAGGCTGGCATCCTGGACGTCCCGGTTGCCAGCTCAGGTCCGGCCGTGCCACGCAAGGAGCGGTGCCGGGCACCTCGACGTGGCGATCCTCCCGTCCCGTCTCGAGGTCCCGAGACCCGCTCCGGCCGCCTTCCTGAGCCGAGCTCGAGTGGAGTCAGTGCCCGCCTACATTTCCGAGCGCGTGCCCCCGAGGGGGCCGCCCCGTCGCGGAGCTTCCCCAGCCACGCAAGCTCCATCCACGGGGGTGACCGCCTCTTGCCTCGAGCTCCGATCTCGTCGTTCGCCATCGCCGGACAGCCGGCATCCCTCGCACCTAGGTACGGCGCGTACCTAGAGCTGGCGCCCGCTCGCCCGGCACCGGGCGAGCCGGTCCTGCTTAACCGGTCCGCGCTCCGGTTGCCGCGCGAGCCGGCGCGAGCGGAGACGGCGACCGATCGCGGCTCCTCTCTGACGCCGCCTTCCGTGCCCCCACCGCAGCTCGGCCCGGGGGTCGGGATGCCCATCGAGGATGTCGGATGAGCCCTCACGAGTTCCTCGTCGCGCTGACGATCGTGCTCGGCGTGGCCGCGGTGACGACCGTCGTCTTCCAGCGCCTTCGACAGCCCGTCGTCCTCGGCTACGTGATGGCGGGCTTCATCATCGGCCCCAACGTCCCCGTCCCGCTCGTCGCGGACCCCGAGGTCATCCAGGTCCTGTCGGAGCTCGGCGTCATCCTCCTGATGTTCTCCCTCGGGCTGGAGTTCAGCCTCAGCGCCCTGTTCAAGCTGGGTCCGACGGCGGGGATCACCGCCCTCTTGCAGTCGAGCCTCATGGTGTGGCTCGGCTACGTCACGGGGCAGGTGCTGGGCTTCACGAGGATCGAGAGCCTCTTCGCCGGTGCCATCATCGCCATCTCGAGCACGACCATCATCGCGAAGGCGTTCGACGAGCAGGGCATCAAGGGTCCGATGCGCGAGCTCGTCGTCGGCGTGCTCATCGTCGAGGACCTCATCGCCATCTTGCTCATGGCGACCCTCACCGCGATCGCTTCGGGAGCGGGCCTCAGCGCCGCCGAGATGGCCGCGACAACGGGCAAGCTCGCGGCCTTCCTCGTCGGGCTCGTCCTCGCCGGGCTCCTCGTGGTGCCCCGCGCCGTCCGAGCGATCCATCGCCTGGGCCGCCCGGAGACGACCCTGGTGGCGAGCATCGGCTTCTGCTTCGCCGTCTCCCTCCTCGCCCAGGAGGCCGGCTACTCGGTCGCGCTCGGTGCGTTCGTCGCCGGCTCGCTGATCGCCGAGTCGGGCGACCAGAAGCCGATCGAGCGCCTGATCCAGCCCGTGCGCGACATGTTCGCCGCGATCTTCTTCGTCTCGGTGGGCGTCGTCATCGACCCGAAGCTCATCGGCGCCCACTGGAAGGCGATCCTGGTCTTCACGCTCGTCGTGGTGCTCGGCAAGGTCGCCGGCGTCTCCCTCGGGGCCTTCTTGACGGGCAACAGCGTGCGCACGTCGGTCCAGGCCGGCATGAGCCTGGCTCAGATCGGAGAGTTCTCGTTCATCATCGCGGGGCTCGGGCTGTCGCTCCGGGCCACGAGCGATTTCCTCTACCCGATCGCCGTTGCCGTCTCGGCCATCACGACCCTGACGACGCCGTGGATGATCCGGTCGGCCGACTCCGCGGCGAAGCTCATCGACCGCAAGATGCCGCGCCCGCTCCAGACGTTCGCCGCCCTCTACGGGAGCTGGGTGGAGCGGTTGCGGCGAGCGCCGGCGGCGCCCACACGCGGCGCGGAGATCCGGAGGCTGGTGGGGTTGCTCGCGATCGACGTCCTCGCCGTCGCCGTCATCGCCGTCGGCGCCGCCGCCTCGATGGACCGGTCGGTCACCTTCGCCGAGGCCAAGCTCGGGGTCGACGCGACGATCGCGCAGACCGTCCTCGTCGTCGCGGCGATGGTGCTCGCGCTGCCCCCCTGCGTCGGCTTCCTTCGCGTCGCGAGAAGGCTCGGTCTGGTGCTCGCCGAGGGAGCCCTTCCCGCGGCGGCGACCGGCGCCGTCGACCTCGCCGCTGCGCCCCGGCGCGCCCTCGTCGTCACGCTCCAGCTCGCCATCGCGCTCCTCGCCGGACTTCCGTTGCTGGCGATCACGCAGCCCTTCGTCGGGGGCGCCTACGGCCCGGTCCTCCTGGTCCTGCTGCTCGCCACCATCGGCGTCTCGTTCTGGAGGGGCGCCGCCGATCTCCACGGTCACGTCCGGGCATCCGCCCAAGCGATCGTCGAGGCACTCCTTGCCCAGGCGCGAAGGGACGGCACGTCGTCGGCGCCGGGCCACGTCGAGGGGCCCACGCCGGAGGACGACCTGCGCCAAATCCACAGGATCTTGCCGGGCCTCGGAGAGCCGGTCCCCGTGCGCCTGCCGGACCACTGCGCCGCCGCAGGGCGGTCGCTGGCCGAGCTCGACCTGAGAGGCAGCACCGGAGCGACGGTGCTGGCAATCACCCGGGGAGGTGAGGGCATCCTCATCCCCACGGCGAAGGAGGTGCTGCGGCCAGGCGACCTGCTCGCCCTCGCCGGCACCCACGAATCCATCGAGGCGGCACGCGACCTCCTGACGAGCGCCGCGCCGCAGGAGCCAGCCCCATGACGACGGGAGGCGACGATGCAGAGGCGAGCCGAACCTCGGGTTCAGGAGCTCGTCGGATCCGTGCTCGTCGGCCTCGGGGCTCCCGAAGCGTCCCGAGCCGTTCTCGGCCGCGTCACCATGCTCCCGCTGCGCGACGACGTCCGCGTCGTCCTCGCCCACGTGGTGTCCCGGCTGCGGCTGACCGCTGCCCGGGAGCGGCTCCAGGCGAGGGCTCGCGATGTCGCCCACGCCGCGGCGCTCGACCTGTCCCGACGACTCCCGCCGGGAGCGCGCATCGAGGTCATCGTCGACAGCGGCTCCGTCGCCTCCGTGCTGGCCCGCACCGCGGGGACGGCCGAGGCCGATCTGGTCGTCCTGGGTGCGAGCGGCAGCACCGAGGAAATTGCCGAGACCCTCCTCGGCTCGACGGCGGAACGCGTCGTCCGTCGTGGCAGCATTCCGGCGCTCGTCGTCCGCCTCGAGCCACGCGCGCCGTACCGGAAGCCGCTCCTCGCTGTGACGCTCGACTCATTGACGGTGGAGGCCCTCCCCCTGATGCTCAGGCTGCTGCCGCGCCCCCGTCCCCGCGTCACCGTCGTCCACGCCTGGGAGCCATGGTTCGATCTGCTCGGGCAGCCGTTCTTCTCCGCCGAGGAGCGCCGGCGGTACCGGAACGAGGACAGGAACGTGCTGCAGCGCCGGCTCGCGAGGCGGCTCACGAACCAGCTCATCGCGCTGCGCCCTCTCGGTGACGACGTCTCGTGGAGCTCGCTCGTCCGGTTCGGGGCCGCCAGGACGGTCGTTGGCGAGGTCGCCAGGGCCATGCGCGCCGACCTGCTCGTGCTCGGGACCCACGGACGTACCGGGCTCGCCTACGCGTTCCGCGGCACGGTGGGCGGTGAGCTCCTCCGCGACGTGGGGTGCGATGTCCTGCTGGTGCCCCGCACCGCCACCGACCTCCCCTCCGGGCCATGACCACGCGTGCGTCGCCCCGCGCGCGCCTGGTGATGGCGCTTCCCGTGCTCGCCGCGGTGCTGACCGCTGCGAGCTCCTGTGCTTCCGGGAGCGGAGAGGGTAGCTTCTTCGTGGCGACGGCGGGCCGACCCACCACAGCACGCCTCCCCTCGGCGCTCCCGGCTGTCCTCTCCGAGGTGCAACCTGCAGCTGCCGTCACCCGGCAAAGGAGCTTCCTCGCCCTGGCACGCGACCTCACCGTCGGCATTCTCGTGATGGCGACCGTACTGGCTTTCGTGTCCTGCGTGGTGCTCGAAGCTTGCTTGACGCTCTGGTTCGACGTCCATGTCGCGCGGGTTCATGTCGAGCCTAGTCGGAAGGAGGCGGGGCCGCGCGGCCCTCCGGGAAGAGCTTGAGCAGGGCAGGAAGCAGGGTCAAGGACGTCAGGAGACACGCGACGGTTCCGAGCAAGCTCACCATCCCCATGGAGCGGATGCCGGGGTATCCGGACAGGGCCACGGTGCCGAATCCCGCCACGTTGGTGAGCGCCGCCATCACCACGGCCTTTCCGGTCTCCAGGACGCCGGCGCTCGTGAGGCTGCGCTCCTCCCACGCGCGGTGGGTGACGTGGATGCCGTAGTCGATCCCGACGCCGAGGATCATCGTGGTCGCGAACGCGTTGACGAAGTTCATCTGGATGCCAAGGACGGCCATCCCGCCGAGCAGCCAGATGATGCCGACGAGGAGCTGCGCCATCCCGTAGAGCGCGAGCCTGATGCTCCGGAAGTCGACCACGAGCAGAGCCGCCACGAGCGCGAGCCCGATGGCGAAGGCGCGCGCGGCGTCCTCCCGGAACATCCGCTTGACCGTGATGCCGACGACGTTGAGCCCCGTGACGCCGACGTGGGGATCGCCACCAGCCACGTCGCGCAAGAACTCGGCGGGAGCGCTGTCGCCCCACGCACCTCGTGCGGGGAACACGAACGTGGCCACGCGATGCTCCCCGTCCGCCTCCTTGACGAACCGGCGCACGAGCCTGCCCGCGGCCTCCTGGACGTCGGCGAGGTCGACAGCGCGCTCGAGCCGGAGCTGGTGTACGAGGTCGTCGATGGACTCCTCGAACGGCTCCCTGCGGAAGCCCTCCGCCGCGAGCGCGGCCCGCAGCGAAGCCGCCACCCGGTCCGGAGAGAGTGAGCTCGCTCGGACGGCTTCGAGGCGCTCCAGGACGCGTCGCTGCCGCGCTTCGGCGGGCACGTAGGTGGCGAGGGAGTCGTAGCCCGCGAGCTGCCCGTTCTCGACCCAGCGATCGAGGCGCCGCGATGCCGACGTGCTCCTCTCCATCGCCTCTGCCAGGGTCGCGCCTCTCGCGACGACGATCATGTGACGGAACGAGCCGCCGAACCTGTCGGCGATCTCCTCCTGCACGAGGAAGCCCCTGTTGTCCGGGGCCCGCAGGTCCCGGTACGAGTCGGAGGTCTCGATGCGAAGCGTCCCTGCCGCGGCGAGCAGGGTCAACGCCGCGCACCCCGCGAGGATCGACCGCGGGAAGCGGTCCGCGACGAGGAACAGCCTCTCGACGCCGAACGAGTGCAGGTAGAGCGCGCGGACGTCGCCCCGGCCGGGACGACCGTCGTGCCAGGCGATCATGGCCGGGAGGAGGAACAGGATCGCCACCATGCAGAGGAGGATCCCCGAGCCCACGAGGAACCCGAAGTCGCGCAGCCCCGGGAAGCGCGTCACGCAGAGGGCCGCGAAGGTCCCGGCGGACGTGATGGCACCGGTGAACACGCCAAGGGCCGTCTCGCCCATCATCCGGTGGGTCGCCGTGGCGAGCGACGCCCCCATCCTGCGCTCCTCCACGTACCTGGCGTACATCACGATCGTGAAGTCCGTCCCGAGGCCCATGAGCATCGCCGTGAAGCCTGCGGTCAGGCTCGACAGCTTGCCCATCACGAGCACCGCGAGCGCGAACGTCAATGCCTGCCCCACGACCAGCGGGGTCACAGAGTAGACGATCGCCGCCAGTCGCCGGTAGCAGAACAGGTAGAGCGCAACGACGGCCACGAACGACACCGCGGCGTTGAGCTTGATGTCGGACTTGACGAGCTTCGCGTCCTCGAGCGCGATGATGTATGCCCCACCGAGCTTCATCGTGGGTCGCGCACCCACGATGCCGGCGGAGGCCTCCTCGAAGCATCGCCGCAGCTCCGACTCGAGCCTCTCGTCGAAGGCGATGTCCTGGGGTGGATGGGTCGGCTTGACGATGAGGATCTGGGCCGAACCGTCCGGCGAGAGATAGGTTCCGGTGGAAAGGTCCATCCGCAGCGCGCCTCCCCGTCCCGCCAGGAGCCGGGGCAGGAAGAGGGGCGCGAGCCCGAGCGGGTCGCGGCGCGCGAGGTCCTTCACGTACGACCCGAGGGGACCGCTGACCACAGCACGGAGGTGCGCGACGCGTGCCCGGATTTGCTCGTCGGTGAGCGCGGCCTCCAGGGCGTCGATCCCTGTGTCGTCCAGGTACAGCACGGCATGGCGTCTCAGCAGCCGGAAGATCGGAGAATCGAGGTCCAAGCGGTGGTCCACGTACTCGACCTCGGGGAGCTTCGCGAGACGGGCAGCGAGGTCGTCTCCGAGGGCGAGATGGTCCTCCATGCTCGCTCCGGGGGGCGCCTCGAGCAGGACCAGGAGATGGTCGAGGCTCCCGAAGTCCCGGAGCGAGCTCACGAAGCGGCCGATCTCGGGGTCTTCCTCCGGGAGGAACGCGAGGATGTCCGTCTCCAGCGTGAGGCCACGGCCGAGCAGCAGCGCTCCAGCCACGGCAAGGGCCGTCGCGACGAACACGGCGAGATGGTGCCGCCGGGCGAAGTCCTCGATCCTGACGAGGATGCCGCGGGGGATCATCGTCGCCGCGCTGTGACGCCTACCATCCGGGGATGAGAGGCAGGATCACGTACTTGGCAAGGAGCGAGAAGACGACGGGGAAGAGGAGCATCCCGCCGATGATCCCGATCAGCTGAGGTATGGTGGTGTCCGCTTCAAGGGTGTCCATGAGGGTCTTCTGCGGGCGCTCGTCGGCGGGAGGGTGGACATGGGTGGCCGGCTCTGGCGCGAACGGTCGCGCGCCATCGGTCGACCGAGGCTTCGGGGACTTCTTCTTGGGCATGGACGTGCTCCGACACTTTGCCGTCGGGGCCTCAGGCCGCGACGAGTTGGACGAGGGCGGCCGATCACTGGCCGCATCGATGCCCCGCACGATCCCCGTGGAGCGTCGCACTCCGAGCCTGAGCCGCGCTCAGGCATGCAAGTCTCTCGGCGCTAGTAGGACCGCGTCAGGGGCAAGGCCTGCCGGACGATTCGGCAGGAGGCCCCCGCGAGATGATGCTGCTCCCTGCCGGACGCGCGCAGTGCCTCGACCGCTGGGATGGAGCTTCGGCGTACCTCGAGGGATCCGGGAGGCTCCACGTCAGGACCTCGAACCACGGTATGGTCGGCGGCCTGAGGTCGAGGCGTCGCGAGCCGTCGGTGGAAGTGATCGCCACCTCCCTCGCCGAGGACTCCACCGGCACGAGCGTCTCGGGAGCCCGCGGCATCCATGACGCTGACTCGGGAATGTCTGCGTAGGAGCCGAGCCGAGCGACGCAGACCGCCACAGCGAGCGTGGTTCGCAGCGACGCGATCATCCGGCGCATCCTAGCAGATGCTCGACGCGGTCCGCGCCGGCCCTTGATTGATGCTCGCCGCCGATCGAACGAAGATGGCGTTGCTCCGCGCTCGTGTGTCCGGTAGCATCGCGGCAACGAACGCATGATGGTCGCGAACCAGATCTGGGTCGTCGTGGGCGCCGTGCTCGTCTTCTTCATGCAGGCCGGCTTTCTGGCACTGGAGACGGGATTCGTGCAAGGCAAGAACGCGACCATGACGGCCCTCAAGAACCTCGTCGACTGGTGCGTCGTCTGCATCATCTTCCTCGTGTGTGGCTTCGGGATGGTCTTCGGGCGCTCCGTCGGCGGACTCGTCGGCACGGGCCTCTTCCTCGGCTCCGGCATCGAGCCACCGGCCGGCAACGGACTCGGCTGGGGGTTCTTCCTCTTCCAGCTCGGCTTCGCCGGGACGGCGGTCACCATCGTCTCGGGAGCGATGGCGGAGCGCATCGGATTCGCGACCTACATCGTGGTGTCGGCGCTCAACGCTCTCCTGATCTACCCGGTGGTGGCCCACTGGATCTGGGGGAATGCGTTCCTCTCCGGCCAGACGACGCTGCTCTCGGGCCTGGGATTCCACGACTTCGCCGGGGGCACGGCCGTCCATTCGGTCGGCGGGTGGATCAGCCTCGTGGGGATCTGGATGCTGGGGGCAAGACTGGGACGCTTCGATGCTGCCGGACGTCCGCGGGTCCTCCCGTCGCACAGCATCCCTCTCGCGACCCTGGGCACCTTCTTCCTCTGGGTCGGCTGGTGGGGATTCAACGGCGCGAGCACACTGATCGCTGGCGACCGGTCGTTCGAGGTCATCGCGAGCACCAACGTGGCCGGGGCGACGGGAGCGATCGTCGCGTACCTCCATGCCCGCTTCTTCCAGGGCAAGACGGACCTCGAGGCGAAGTTCCTGGGAGGGACCCTCCGGCCTGGTGGCGATCACCGCGTGCGCGTACGTCGTGAGCCCCGTGCAGGCCATCCTCGTGGGAGCGCTCGGAGGGCTCGTTCACAACGGCGTCTTCGCGCTCCTGCTCCGGCTCAAGCTCGACGATCCCGTTGGCGCCGTGCCGGTTCACCTCGGGGGCGGCGTCCTCGGCACGCTGGCCGTGGGGTTCCTGGGCCGGCTGGACATCCTCTCGCAGGTGACCGGCCACCCGCACTCCCGTCTGGGACAGATCGGCGTGCAAGCGGCGGGAGTCGCCGTCGTCGGCGCCTGGACCGTGACGATGTCGTACCTCCTCCTGCGACTCCTCAGGGCGACGGTCGGGCTGCGCGCCTCGCCCCAGGAGGAGATGGAGGGGCTGAACCTTGCTGGAGAGCCGATTGCCGAGGCCGCCACAGTTGGGCCGTCGGAGGCGCTCGACCGCACAGAAATCGAGAGGCTGCTTCGCTGAGATGGCCGGGAAGCTCCATCACCTCGCCATCAAGAAGGGCGCCGGGTACAACCTGATCTCCATCGAGGACTTCTTCAAGCTGCCCCTCTCGGAACGCGTCTCGCTCGTTGTGAACGACCAGGTGCAGTTCCTGGACGACCAGGGAAACCAGATACCGGCACCGGATGGCCTCCGCGAGCTCTCCGCGACCAGGCAGCAACCCGAGGCGCGCGGGAAGAAGCCGTGAACGGCGCCATGTCGCGCGACGGCCTGTGAGAACCCAGGCGATCTCGGGGCTGGGGATCGCGATCTGGCTCGGTGCCGTCCATGGCGGGTGCTCGCCTCCGCCGGCGTCGGCCGAACGCCCGGGGCCTGAGACGGGCTGCTCGATCTGGATCTGGACGGCCGTCTCCAACGGGAAGGTCGGCACCCCGCTCCGGGGCCATCTGATCGCGACGGGAGGTGCCGAGCCGTATCGGTTCGAGGTCACAACGGGCCTACCTCCCCAGGGCGTCATGGTTGCGCCCGGCGGTCAATTGACGGGGACACCGTACGCGACCGGCTCGTACTCGTTCGTCGTCACGGCCACCGACGCTCACGGGTGCACCGGCTCGAAGGGGTTCTTCCCGTTCGTCGTATCGCCGTAGTCGGCGCCGAGGGTTGCGGCGTAGGGCGAAGCGACAAGGGCTGCGAGCACCCTACGGATCACGCCTCCGCAAGGGAGCCGTTGCGGAGAAGCTGGCGGGCTGCTTCGAGGGCCTCATGCGAACCTGTCAGCGCAAGGACGTCTCCCTCCCTCACGACCTCGCGGGCGGTGGGCACGACCACGGTCTGGTCGCGACGGCGGATCGCGAGCACCATTGCGCCGGTCAGCCCTCGGAGGTTCAGCTCCGAGAGCGAACGTCCAATCGCCGCCGCGCCGGGCTCGATCCCGAGCGACTCCACGGAACCCAGCCCGGGCAGGACTCTCGCGATCTCGGTCATCGGGATCTCTTCCGTCGCCTCGCGCGCCGTCCCTGCCTGGCGTCGCAGCGCCTCGATCACGGCCTGTGAGCCGGCCTGCACGTGTCCCTGCAGCTCGGTCGCAGACTTCCAGAAGGAGACCCCGAGCAGCGCCAGCGCGATCGCGAGCATGACGGCGCTCGGGAGAGCGGGCAAGAAGGGCTGCGTCACCGCGAGCAGCGGAACGCCGGCAGCCAGCAGCGCGGCGAGCTGCAAGGTCACGACGAGCGCCTTTCGTGGGGCCGCGGCGAGGTCCAGCGTGCCCGCCTCCCCGGGGGGAAGGGCCATGACCGCGAGACGGAGCCCGAGCTCCCTCGCGCAGCGCACCATGCCCATCGCGAACGGCAGCGCCGCGACCAGGACGCCGACGAGGACGATCGCGGCGGGCAGCGGTACGGGCCCCATCGCCGCGAGGAGCTCCTCGATCCTGTTGCGGTTCAAGTAGCTGGACACGACGATGCCCGCGATGCACGCGGCATCGACGAGCATCAGGATCCCCAGCCGCCTCAAGCCAGACCACTGCGTCGGCGGCCGCGTCACCGCGAGGTGCTCGAGCCAAGAGCCGTAGAGGCTGACGAAGGTCTGGATCGGGTGGGGGAGCTTCCTGTCGATCCACGCCGCGACGGACGGGGAGGAGCGGATGAGCCAGGGCGTTCCGAACGCCGTGATGGCGGACACACCCACCGCGACGGGGTACAGTGGCGCGCCATCGGATGGGATCGCGCTCGTCGCGACGCCCGCGATGATGAACGAGAACTCGCCGATCTGCGCCAGGCTCAGTCCCGCCTGCACGGAAGTGCGGACGCCGTGCCCCGTGAGGAACGCTCCGACGCTCGCGCCGAGGAGCTTGCCGGCCACGACCACCCCCACGAACATCAGGAGAGCGCTCCAGTGCCGCAGCATGACGGCAGGGTTGATGAGCATGCCGACGGAGACGAAGAACACCGCGGCGAACATGTCGCGCACTGGCTTGATCACGTGCTCGATCCGCGTACCTTCGCCAGACTCCGCCACCAGCGACCCGGCGATGAACGCGCCGAGCGCCACGGAGTAGCCGGCCTTCTGGGCCAAGAGCGCGAGGGAGAAGCACAGCCCGATCGAGGCGACTACGAGCGTCTCGGAGCGCTTTAGGCGCGCCACGAGGCGGATGAAACGAGGTACGAGCAGGAGGCCGATGACCACGACCGCGACGAGAAAGCCCCCGAGGCGAGCCACGACGCCCGCCAGCGCTGCGCCCGTGAGCCCCGCTCCGCTCGCGACCGCCGTCAACGCCGCCAGGATCAGGATGGCGATGAGGTCCTCGAAAACGAGGACCCCGTAGACCAGCTCCTTGAGACGGCGGTCCACACGCTGCTCGGCGAACGCCTTCGCGATGATCATCGTGCTCGACACTCCGACCATGGCCCCCGCGAAGATGCTCTCCCGGGTCCCCCATCCCAGGAGTCGGGCGCCGAGGTAGCCGAGCCAGCTCACGGCGCTGACCTCGAGTAGCGCCGTGAGCCCCGCTCGTGGTCCCAGCGACGCGAGCCTCCCGATGCTGAACTCGAGGCCGAGGGAGAACATGAGCAGGATGACCCCCAGCTCGGAGAGGAGATGAACGCGCTCCAGGTCCGCGACGAGCGGGATGGGGATGTGGGGGCCGACGATCATCCCCGCCAGCAGGTACCCGAGCACGACGGGTTGCCGGAGCCGCTGGAAGACGACCGTCGTCACGGCGGCCACGCCAAGTACGATCGCAAGATCCTGGAGGATCGGAGTCGAAGCCGTCATGGTCGGGCGGCAAGCATACGCGACCAACCAGGAGGGAGTGCGCGCAGCATGCGTCACCTCGTGTGGCCAGGAGGCCCCGGAAGGGCGCGCTAATCCGAGGTGCGCGGAGCGAGGCGGTCCAGCGCGCGCAGCCGGATCGATATCCGGCTTGGGCAGTTCGGCGTCCACTTGACCCGGGCCGAGATCGAGAAGTCGCTCGTCATCGGGCCACACCGTGAAGAGGATGACGGCAAGATCGTCGCCGTGGGTCTGCTTGAGCTGCTCGCGTGGATCCCGCCGTGGATGCCGGGCAGCCGGAGATCCACGACCGCCGCCGAGGCGGCCGCGTGGCGATGGGCAAGCTCCCAACCCTCTCCGGGGTCCTCGACCGTGAGCACCTCGAACCCGGCATGCGCGAGGGCCAAGCGCACCACCTCGCCGAAGTTGAGCTCGTCCTCCACGAGCAAAATCTTGAGCGGGGCACCGGCAACCATCGACGGCGAAGCTGTCGCCAAACGGCGCAGGGCGCCGGAAACCCCGAGAAGCGTGCCTCGCACCTTCTTCTTCGATGCGTGGGCACATCGACCCTCGGGGTGCACGGGGTACCACGAGGTAGACTCCGCCCGGTGAGCTCGAAGGAACGGCCTTGAACCTGACCGCCACACGCGCCATCGTCATCGGCCTCTGCTGCACGGCCGCCGTCGCCGCAACCCAGGACGAAGACGACGAGCAGACGAGCGAGTTCACGGCCGCTGGCTTCGACAAGCTCCGCATCGAGAGGGAAGACAAGCTCCAGGTGCCGCTGGAGAAGGCGGACGATGTCTGGGCCTTCCTCGAGGACCGCTACGTCAAGGATGTTGCCAGCTTGCGGCTCATGGACCCGGAGTTCACCTCGTACTGGCACCTCGAGGAGTTCTGGGACACGTACTTCGACACGCCCGACTTCAAGCTCCTCGGCTTGAAGAGCGGAGTGCGTCATCGGCGTCGCATCAACCACTCCGCCCCCTCGCAGGTCAAGAGCGGCCGGCAGCTCCTGCAGATCAAAGTCAACGACCCGGATCCCGCGAGCCTCAACCGCGGCGAGTACAAGTACGCCATCGAGCCGCTGGAGAAGATCAGGACGTTCGACGACGAGCATCCCGTGGTGGGCCTGGTGAAGCGGTCGCAGCGCGAGGAGATGAGGAGCAGGCTCGGCTCCATGGGGATTGACCCGTACGCGCTGCGCCCCGTGCTGACCGTCCACGACATGCGTAGCCGCATCTACATCAAGAAGGCGGGTCAGCCCTTCATGTCGATCTCCTTCGACCGCGCCGACACGAGCGTCTGGTGGGTGCGGCACCGCTTCATCGAGATCGAGCCCGAGCTGAACGAAATCCCCTACACCGACGGCAGCGCCGAGACCCGCGCCTACATGGAGAAGATCCTCGAGCAGGTTGTCGCCGACGTGCGCGGTCGCTTCCCCGAGATCGC
Source organism: Acidobacteriota bacterium (assembly GCA_046331505.1). Lineage (GTDB taxonomy): Bacteria > Acidobacteriota > Vicinamibacteria > JAXLQT01 > JAXLQT01 > JAXLQT01. The sequence continues at coordinate 73,074 of JAXLQT010000001.1, read as the reverse complement.
GCAGGATCTCACCCCCAAGTACAACAAGTCCTTCGCCGCCCTCCAGTCGCAGCTGCCCGTCTTCCCGTGGCTCGTCCGCGCGAAGCTGAACGACCAGAACGGCCTCGTCACTCTCGCGACGGTGGGGGTGATGCTCGTCGGCGGCGCGGGCTTCCTGACGGGACGACGGACCCTGGCTCGACGGCGACGCGGGCGCGCTGGCCACCCGCCGCCATTGCGGCACAGCGTTGGGCCGTAAGAAGGCGGCCCTTCTGCGCACCGTCGGTAGCTCACAGGAGGTCACAGGGAGGCAAGGAACCTCAGGAGTTGATCGTCGGCCCTGAAGCGCGTCGCCTTCACTCCCGCCGGCGACAGTTTTTCGAGGGCTCGCTCCTTCGTAGCCAGGTCCGCCTCCACATACATGTGCGTCGTCTCGATGCTCTCGTGCCCAAGCCATAGCGCGATCACCGAGAGGTCGACGCCCGCCTGGAGCAGGTGCATCGCCGTCGAGTGGCGGATCTGGTGCGGCGTTATGCGCCGTGCGCCGAGGCTCGGGCACTCGCTGGCCGCCCTGCGGACGGCTTGGTCCAGGATGTAGCTCACGCCATCGGCGGAGAGCTTGCCGCCCCGCATGCTCGGGAAGACCACTCCGGTCGGCTGCACGCCAATCTCCTTGATCCAGCCGTTCAACGTCCTCGCCGTGCTGCGCCACAGGGGGACTTCCCGGTCCTTCCGGCCCTTTCCGTGAAGATGGATGAAGGGCTTGGGGGCCAGGACGACTTGCGTCTGGCATAGCGAGGTGACCTCCGATTGCCGGGCGCCGGTGTTGTAGAGGGTGGCGATCAACGCGTGGTCTCGTCTCCCCGTCCAATGAGATCGATCTGGCGCCGCGACGACGGCCTGGATCTCCTGGCGTGTCAGGTAACCGACGAGGCGCTTCGGAGACCGCTTCAGGGGGATGGCGAGCACGCGGGCCGCCACGCCGACGCTTGGAGGATCGCGGAAGACGACATAGCGGAAGAACGACCGAATAGCCGCGAGCCGGACGTTTCGCGAGCGGCTCGAAATGCCTCGCTCCTTCTCGAGATGATCGAGGAACAGCAGGATGGCATGGGCGTCGAGATCCGCGACGGCTAGCTGTGACGGGAGTCGCCCCGTCGTCTTCCGGAGGAAGTTGAGCAAGAGCCGAAACGTGTCCCGATAGGAGTCAATCGTCTGTGGACTCGAGTGCTTGTTCGCGACCAGATGCTCCGTGAAGAAGGTCTGGACGAGTAAGGGGAAGCCTGGGGATGTCACGCCTCGGTTCCCTCCGCGTATCTCTCGAACGACGCGGCGGCGCTACCGAGGAGCTCGGGCGTGGCCGAGAGGTACCAGTACGTGTTGCGCGGGTTGACATGTCCGAGGTAGACGGAGAGGTGCGGGAGCATGGCGCGGACGTCGACCCCGGCCTCCTGCCATGCCACCAGCCGTCGCACGGCGAACGTGTGCCGACACGCGTGAAGCGTCGGCCGGCGCCCGTCGCGCGTCCGTGCGATACCGGCCAGGCTCAAGACTCGGTGGAAGCTGTGGTGCACGGACATGGGCTGGAGCCGGTTCGCTCGCTCGGACACGAAGAAGGAGTCGGAATAGCCGTCATACCCCAGCTCCCGTTTCTTGGTGGCGTAGCGCGCCAGCTCCTTCGCCACGCTCGGGTGCAACGGGACCATCCGGGTCTTCCGGAACTTCCCGTTCCGTACGACGATGACCGGAGGACGATCCTCGAGATGGACGTCGGCCATCGAGAGATCGACTGCCTCCCGCAGCCGAAGCCCCGTGCTGAGAAGCAGGCCGAAGAACGTGGCGTACGTGTGCGGCGAGAGACGTTCCGTCTTGGATCGTCGCCTGAACCCGCGACGTTGAGGCAGCAAGCGCGCGTTCCTGATCATGCTGGCCATCTCCGACGCGGAGTAGACGTACGGCCTTGGCCGACCCCGTCCGCCGAGGAGACCGGATGCCGGCACTTGCGTCGCCGGGAAGAACGCATGGAGGTAAGCGAGAAACCCTCGGGCCACGTTCAACCTGCACACCTGCCCTGGTCTGCCAGCCCTTGCCGATGAATGCACCCAGTCGACAACGTCTTGAGCCGTGATGGGTCTGTCCTCCAGCCTTACCTCGAGGAATCGGACGAGATCTCGAAGGCGTCCGCGCCTCGCGTCCATCGAGTAGCCGAGGGCTTCCTGCAGCTTGATGTAGTCGTCGAGCCGTCTGCTGAGCTCCCCCGAGGTGAACATCCCCGCGCTGGGCGTCAACCCGAGCGAGCCGTCCCCGACGCCAGCTGTGGCCGTCGCCGCGTCGGTGGCGCAAAGTACGCTCGGTCCTTCCCGACGATGTAAGCGAGCGTCGGTCATCAGAGCTCCTCTGGCCATGGCATGGCGACGCGGGCGAGCGTTGCCAGGTCTAGCTTCGCGTACACGCCCGTCGCCGCAAGGGTCTGGTGCCCCAGCACATCGGCCACGTCCTTGAACGTGACGCCATGTCTGACCAAGTCGGTCGCTACCGTGTGCCGGAACGCGTGTGCCCCCATGTGGGGCGCCGAAACGCCAGCCTGGGTGAGTCGGGACCTGGCGATATGGGTGATGGTGGCCGAGCTACGGATCTTCGAGTAGGGCGGAAAATGGCGAAGGAAGAGCCTTGGATCTGCCGACTTCGGGCGCCCCTTCTTTAGGTAGGCAACGATGGCGGCACCGACGTCCGGCGTCAGAGGCACGGACCTCTCTCGCTGCGTCTTGCTGGCCCGGATGAGCATCGTTCCGTTGCGCCAGTCGACGTCGTCGAGCCGCAAACGACGGACCTCACCGGCACGGAGGCCCAACCGTGAGAGCGTGGTCAGGATCGCTCGATCGCGAAGGCCGAGGGAACCTCCATCTCTACAAGCGCTCAGCGCCCGTCGTGCTGCTCCTGCCGGCAGGTATCGTGGTAGCGACGAGAGACGCCACTGTCGCACCCTGGGCACCGCGGCGAGGAGCGCCGGGGAGACCACGCCCCGTGCGACGAGGTACCGAAGAAGCCCACGTGTGGCGGTACACACGTGGTGCCGTCCACCAATCGCCCGCCGCTCCGCCTGCTCCTGAACGAATCGACACACCACCTCTGCGGTCAGGGACGACCAGTCGAAGTCGGTCCCGCGCTGCGCGAACGCAGCGAGCTTGCGGGCGTTCCGGATGTACTCGGACCTCGTCCAATGCGAGACTCCGAGCGCTTCCACCAGATGCGCACCGAAGAGATCGAGGTCCTCCTCGAGTTGGGTGTGAAGGGCGCGCGGTGCGGCCGGTATCACGCGACACTCCCGCAGCAAGGTCATGAACCTGGACGGCCCAAGAGTACCGAGCAGCTTTTGGTCCGGCCTGAGACGCTGGGACTCGACGTACCTCGCGACCACGTCCTGCGTTGCTTTGGCGATCGGGATACCCTGGTCGCGAAGCCACTCCGTGAACCAGAGCGTCCGACGGACCTGGTAGCGGACGCTGACGAGCCTGTACCCTTGAGCGATGAGGATCGCGGCGAAGTCGTCGAACTGTGAGGCAAAGGGGGACTCGCGGTATCGACGGAGGATCTTCTCTCTCACGAACAGCTTCTCGATCATGTAGCTCTCGGACACCGTCGAGCCGCCCTGGGTTCCCGCCAGCCATGCGGATAACTCCGTCGCTCTTGCCCTGAGAGCCAGACCACTCCGGAGCCTTCAGCGTCAACGCCTCACGTCCCGGAGTAATCGGGCTCGCGGAGTTAGAGTCGTTATGCCGCGCGCGGCATGGCGGCTCGCCGTTCTCGGGGAACCTCGTGGAGCGCAAGTCGCGCAGCCACCCTGGCGACGTCCGCAACCTCCTCCGCGGGCTGGTGGGCAAGCACGACTTCCCGAAGAGGGAGCTGGTCGCCACGGGGCGCACCGTGGCGCAGCAGCTCGAGGACTTCCTGAAGGGAGCACGCCGATGATCGGCTACCGCATCGCGACGGATCCCCCAGCGCTGGTCGGGCCCGACGCGCCGCTGCTGGAGTACACCCTCGCGGGCAATGGCGTTCTGGTCCACGCCAAACGGGAGGGGCTCGAGGCCCTGATCCCGATCGGGTGCTGCGATGTGCGCGGCCTCCATGTCGTGGACCCCCATGTGCACCTCGAACGGCGCGTGCCACGAGCCTTCCTCTCGCGGATGCTCGGCCGGGCCCGGGAGGTGTGCGCCGAGCGCCCTCTCGAAGTGCTCTTCCACTTGGTGCCCGGCGAGATGGGATGGGATCTCGTCGAGCCTCCCCAGGAGGCCACGGCGACCTCGGTGCGCCCGCTTCCCGGCGCCTCCACCACCTCGCAGGCGCTCATCGAGATCCACTCCCATCACGGCATGGGCGCGTTCTTCTCTGCCACGGACGACGAGGACGAGCAGGGCTTTCGCATCTACGGCGTGCTCGGGACCATCTTCACCCGGCCCACACTCCGCCTTCGAGTCGGGGTCCATGGTCACTTCTTCCCGTTGAAGGCGACGGAGGTCTTCGCATGACGCCGGATCTCTCGTTCCTGAAGGCGCGCACGTTCCTGCTCGCGGAGCATCGTGCCGTTCAGATCATCCTCGTCGGCTGCGGCGGCACCGGGTCCTACGTCGCCAGGGCGGTGGCGCAGGTCGGGCGCGTCCTGCTCGAGCGCGGCCTCGATGTGCGCATCGCGTTCGCCGACCCCGATGTCGTGGAACCGAAGAACATCCCGCGACAGCTCTTTGCCGACGCCGAGCTGGGCGAGCCCAAGGCCGTGGCGCTCGCCCGCCGGTACGGCGCGGCATGGGGCGTGCCGATCGAGGCGCATCACGCTTCCTTCTCCGAGGACCTCCTCGCCGGAGCGGACACGCTGCGCATCATCGTGGGCTGCGTCGACAACGCAAGAGCGCGGAAGACCGTCGCCGAGGCCGTGACGTCGGCCCGCCGCCGCGACGCCTGGATGTGGCGCGACCGGATGCGGGCGCCCTTGGTCCTCTGGCTCGACTGCGGCAACGACCGCCAGTCTGGCCAGGTCCTTCTCGGCACGACGTCCGATGCGGAGGCGCTGGCCCGAGCCTGCGCCCTCGACGGCTTCTGCACCGAGTCCCCGCTGCCCACGCTCCAGGCGCCGGAGCTCCTGGTACCGCGAGACGACGAGCGCGCGCGCACGAAGCTCTCCTGCGCGGAGCTCATGGCGCTCAACCTCCAGGCGCTGTCCGTCAACGCCCGTGTGGCGGCCGAGGCTGGCGACGTGCTGATGCGCCTCCTCGTGACGCACGACCTCAGGCGGTTCGCGACCTACTTCGATCTGCCCTCGGGGACGTCGCGGTCGTCGTACTTCACGCCGGAGACCATTGCTTCCTGCGCCCCTCCGAGCGCGAAGAAGCGTTCTCCCCGTCGCGCCGCCTGAGCGAGAGACGGCCGAGCGCAGGATGGGAAGTCATCGCCCGCCGGCCGGACGTGCGGGTCGGTTCGATGGCGGATCATCTCCGGCACGGTGCGGTCGGGCCCGGGCCGGAGGCCAAGTAGCTGGCACCACACATGATGTGCTGGCGATGCGGGTGGGCACGGAGCGTGCTCTTGGTTCGGACACCGCCGTCGAGGCGGACACATCCATCGGGGGAATCGACCATGAACTACGTCGCCACCGCCGCCAACCTCCGGCTCCAGGGGATCGCCTCGCTCCAGCAGGGCGAGCGCGCCAAGGCCAAGGGCCAGCTTCTGCACGCCGCCGAGCTCTTCCGCTTCGGAGACCGCGCGTGGAAGCGCAGACCCTTCTCGACGTCGCAGAGATGGAAAGGCAGGACGGCGACGCGAGAACGCTACGCGCCGCCTTCGGGGCGCTGACGGCGGCGGCCGAGGCGGGCGACGGGCTGCGCACGCCACCACCTGGCCGAGCTCCTCGGCCAGCTCCGCGACAACTGCGGTCTGTCGATCCCGGATCAGGAGGCCGCGGTGATGAATTCCGCCAGCGAGCACGTCGCGCTTCCCGAGCCGCTCGCGAGGCGCATTCGAACGGCGGCACGCCGATCCCTGCTATGCTCAGGGCGAGCGCGGGACGGGCAAGACCGCGCTCGCCCGGCTCATCCACCACCCGAGGAGCCGGCGTCGCTGCGAGCCCTTCGTCGTCGTCGACTGCGCAACCGTGCACGAAGACGCGGTGCGGCCCATGCTGTGCGGAGTCGTGGAGCAGGGCGTCCGCGTGCCGGGCCTCTTCGATTCGGTCGGCGCGGGCTCGATCCTGTTCGAGGACATCGATCGATGCGGCAGCCGCATGCAGTTCGTCCTGCGGGACGTCCTCGACTTCAAGGGGTTCCGGCCAGACAGCGGCCACGAACGAATCCCCTTCGCCGGGCGCATCCTCGCGACCAGCTCATCGAGGCCTTCGCCGGAGAACATGGTCCCCGCCTTCTACTACCACGTCTTCAAGCACCGGCTCGACAGCCTGCGCGACCGCGAGGATCTGCCCGTGATCCTGTGCGACGCGCTTCGCAGGTCGGCGGTCGCAGCACGGCGGAGCTACATCGAGGGATTCGAGGCGCAAGCCCTCGATCGCCTCGCGCGCTACGCCTGGCCCGGCAACTTCCGGGAGCTCCGTCACGCGGTGGACATCGCTGTCCACCGCTGCGACGTTCCCCTCGTGCGCCTCACCGACCTCCCCGCCGAGATCGTCGCTCACGCCCATGTCGTGGGGCTCAGGACGGTCCCATGGCCGAAGGCCGCATGAAGCTCTACCTTGCGTCGCCGCTCGGGTTCGCCGCCTCGACGGCGGCGTACCGAGAGGAGCTGCACGAGGCGCTCTCGTCGCTGGGAGTGGATGTCGTGGATCCTTGGGACAGCGCCATGGCGCCGCCGCGCACGGCGGAGTCGGCCCTCGCCATCGGTCGCCTCAACTTCCGGCTCATCGACGCTTGCGACGCCGTCCTCGCGGTCCTGGATGGCAGCGACATCGACAGCGGGACCGCGTGTGAGGTCGGCTACGCCCGCGCCCGCGGCCTCGTCGTCCACGGGCTACGCAGCGACGTGCGCTTGTCCGGCGAGTACGCCGAGCTCGGCATCAACCTCCAGGTCGCCTGTGCCGTCATCGACTCCGGCGGGAAGCTCCTCTGCGGCATCGAGGACCTGTCGGCCATCGAGCAACCAGCCACCGCCGCGGCCTAGCGATGTAGACTCGCTCAGGTGCTCGCTCGGGGGACGGGCTCCCCCTCCCCTCCAGGGGGCGGGTTCGTTCCTCGGGCGGGTGCTGTCTTCGCGAGAGGAGATCGGGCTGCATGTGGACCCCAGCATCCCAGTTGGGCGGAGAGAGGACAGGTTTCACCGCGTCCGGCAAGGCGAAGGCGCTCAAGGCCGGAGAGACCCTGTTCATGTCGGGCTCTACCGATGACCATGTTTACCGGGTCGACGACGGCGAGGTGGGACTCTACCTCGGCGAGACGCTGGTGGCTCGCCTGGGGCGCGAGTCGTTCGTCGGCGCCTACGCCGTGCTCGGCGAGGAGCCCCAGCCGTACACCGTCAAGGGCCTCTCCTCCCCGGCGACGTACCTATCCGCCTACCCTGGTCTCGATGTCCGCAACGCCTTCTCGGCCAATCCCGAGCTGGCCGCCGCGCTAGCAAAGTCGCTCGACATGGAGGCTGCGGCGCTCGAGCTTCGCGACTTGGAGGGTGAGAGCGACGTGAGGCTCCGGATACTAAGGGCCAGGGAGTACATCAAGGCACGACGTGCGCGCATCCACGACCGCCTCGGGCCTCAGCGATAGCAGCCCGGACCGACGCTGGACCGGCAGCCGTGGACTGATCGACTATGCGAGTTTGCCGATTGGGCTCCCGTTACCGTCCTCCTCGAATCCGCGTCGCGTCCCGCCCCTCGTTGCTGGCGCACCGCCCGCCTCTCCAGACCACTCTCATCCGCTGGCTGCCGTTCACCTTGGTGCAAGGAAGGCAGGTGGCGGGCTGGCGCTTGTGCTCCCAGCCCTCGCCGTAACGGTTAGAATCCTCGATCTCTCCCGCCCACCGTCGCGCATGTTGAACCAAGCCACCGCAACACCGAGAGCAAAGCCGGACTCACCTAAGCGGCATCCTGGGTCGTTCATTCGTACCCCTCATGTGCCCGCCGCCGAGCCATGAAGCTCGGCGACCAGACTCTTGACGAGTGGTTCATTGCGGAGACGGCACGCAAGAAGGGCGACCTCCGTGAGCGCGGACCCCAGTACAAGGCGCAATACGAGAACGCCGCGACGCAGCTGAATCGCTATGTACACCCAGAAGTGACTAAGGGCGCCATAGCAGCAGACGGGGGCTTTCTCACGGATCACGGACCGGACCACATCCGAAAGGTGATTTGCCGGGCAGGCGACCTATTGCGAGATACCGAATGCGCACTTTCCTTGTACGAAACGTACCTCGTCCTCATGGCGATACACCTCCATGACGTGGGGAACGCATTTGGCCGCGCCGGACATGAGACTGTTGCCCAAAGGGCGATGGACTGGCTGGGATCCGCCGCTGGCCGGGACACGATTGAAAAGAAGCTCATCCTTCAACTTGCTCGGGCGCACGGCGGAACCGTGAGCGGCAGCAAGGATACGATCGCCTCACTGGAGCAGCAAACAAGCTTGATGGGTTGTCTAGCTCGGCCGCGTCTACTCGCCGCGTTGGTTCGCCTGGCTGACGAGCTTGCGGATGATCGTGAACGCTCTAGCGAATTCATGATCGACACGAACACGCTGCCGGCCGAAGCTGAGGTCTTCCATCAATACGCGAACGCACTGCACTCCGTCTACATCGACCGTGAAGCCTCCGCAGTCAGGCTTGAGTATAGTCTCGAGGTTGCAGTTGCCTTAAGGACCTATCAGTTTCGGAGCAGCGAGTGGTTTCTATTGGATTACATTCTTTTGCGTGCACTCAAGCTGCACACCGAGCGCCTCTACTGCATGCGTTTTCTTCGCCCCTACGGCGTCGCTCTCGAGAGCGTCGTTGGACAGATCAAGGTATTCGGGAAGCCAATTGAGCCCTTAGAGACGATCGGGTTTCGCCTGTCTGAAGCAGGCTATCCAACTGAACCGCTCGCAGGCATTTACGACCTATGTCCCGAACTGGCAAGTAAGCAGGAGTGGGCTGGGATCAAGGTCACCGGTCCGGCTCTGGCTGAGCGACTCGGAGACGCCGATGTCACCAGGTAGTCGCCCAACCAATCCCTTTGCGGTCAAGACGCCTGATTCTATCGAGGAGGCACAGAACGTCGTTTCCCTCTTCGTTGATGTCTTCTCGGACTTCCACCACATACCTCACCCAGGCCACACCTTTCTGCATGGTGCCCGAGGAACAGGGAAGACCATGATGTTTCGTTTCATGGAACCTGACTGCCAGCTTCTCCACCGGGGATGCAGCCTGGCCGAGCTTACGTTTCTAGGTGTCTATGTGCCCATCAAGAACACAGCGCTCGACCTAACGGAGCTTCTCCGCCTTCGCGGTACCCATGCCGATCCCGTGCTCGGGGAGCATCTGCTGTCGGTCAACGTTGTGGCCCGCTTTCTCCTAACCCTGCGCCGACGTCTCTCACTCTCAGGCGCGGAAGCCGAAAGGGACCTCCGAAGCTTCTACAGCGACACGTTCGTCAGCCTCGTGCGTCACTCGGGCGACCCCAATCCGCTCCCCGAGCTCCCTGCGGAGACGACCGTCGATGCCTGTTTGACGACGATGCAGTCCGTCATCGACCGGATGCACAACGACGTCGTCCAATACTTGAAGCGCCTTTCATTCTCTTCCGTTCCGCTACCATACGCGGGCGCACTGACGGCGTTCCTCGACTTCGTCGTGCCATTCGTGCGCGCCATACGCAGGTTGGGCTCGCTACCAAAGGGACCCATCTACTTCCTCGTCGACGATGCAGATAATCTCAATATTACCCAAACTCGAATATTGAACTCCTGGGTGGCCACTCGCACAACTGCTGACCTAAGCCTGAAGATTTCAACCCAGCTGGCCTACAAGACCTTCCTCACGCTCTCCAACCAGCGGATCTCTCCCCCGCACGATTTCTCGGAAGTGAACATCACGGGGGTTTATACATCGCACAAGAGCAAGTTTCATCAAAGAATGCGAGAGATCGTCGGGAAGCGCCTTGGAGACGACATATCCCCCGAGGAGTGCTTCCCTGCTGATGCAGAGCAGGAAGCCAAGGTAGAGGCCATTGCCGATGACTACCGCGCGCGGGGAGAGGACAGTCGCGGGTATTCTCCACGCGATGACGCAAATAGATACTCTAGGCCCGACTACATTCGCTCCCTTGCGCTCCACCGTGGAGGGAGGGTTAACTATCGGTACGCCGGCTTTGCTCAGCTGGTAGACATTTCGTCTGGCGTCGTTCGCCACTTCCTCGAGGCGGCGTCAAGGATGTTCGCTGAAGAGCAGGCGCGTCATGAAGTCGTGCGTTGCATTCCACCGAGCACCCAGGACGATGTGGTGCGGGAAATGGCGAGTAGCTTCTTCTTTGAAGAGCTCGATAGAATCGAAGCTGACGCAAGTCATGAGGGTGAGGCCTCTGATTCGTTCAAGAAGCTGCGCAACCTGATTCATGCCCTCGGGAACGCGTTCCATCAGATTCTCATTTCGGAGGCATCGGAACGACGAGTCTTTTCGGTAGCTTTGTCAGATGGTGGACAGCCCGACATATTGGATGTGCTTCGACTAGGGGTCAGATACGGGTACTTTCACGAAGCCAGCATCGGAGTGAAAGTCGGAATCGGTCGCGTTCCGCTATTCATTCTGAGTCGTCGCCTGGCGCCATTCTTCAACTTGGATCCGACTAGTTTTGCTGGATACCAGTTTGCCACCTCGGACGCGCTTCGGCAGGCCATGGCGAACCCAACGGCCTTTGTTCGACGGATACAGGGGAAAAGGGGCATGGAGGGGGTCTTCGAGGATCCGCAAATGACGCTCCCGCTGGAGGACGAGTGATGTCCCCGCACGTCGAGCAGCCCCTCTCGGAGCTTCGCGCATCGTTGCCGGGGTTTATCGACGTCTTCGTCTGTTGCGCCAGCTACGAAGAAAGGTGCCTCTCGATTGCGACTAATCTGGATCCGGGCCGAGTAGGCGCTGTTCTCATGGCACATAACCGCCAGACGCTGGGTCAGCACGGAGTGCGTCTTCGAGACATGTTTGCCACCAGGTTGAGGCTTCTGGCGACCAGCACGAGGGAGCCGATTCAGACTGCCGATGCACTTCGCGACGGCTTGGACGCGGCGGCCCCGCGCGATGACGCAGTGTTCTTGGTAGACATCACTACGTTTACCCATGAGCAGTTGCTTATTCTTCTCGCCTTGCTGAAGGAGAAACAAAGGGGCTCTCGTCTGATCTTAGTCTATTCCGGCGCTTCCGAGTACATGGTCGGTGATGAGAAGGAGCAGAGGTGGCTTAGCCATGGGATCCGGGACATTCGATCCGTGCTGGGGTATCCTGGAGTGCTACACCCCTCAGCCGATATACACCTCATTGTTCTTGTGGGGTTTGAACTGCAGCGGGCGCAGCGGCTGGTAGAAGCCTACGAGCCCGCTACGATCTCGTTGGGGTACGCGCTACCTCAAGACTCGCTCTCTCATTCACTCTCGGAGACAAATCAGAAGTTCCATCGAGAACTTGCGGGCTTGCTGGGGAATGTACATTCCTTCACGTTTTCGTGCCGGGACTCAGTCGCGACTAGGGAGTCGATAGCAGGGCAGATCAAGAAGTTCCCGGGCCAGTCTGTCGTCTTGGCGCCCCTGAATACCAAGGTATCGACGGTTGGCGCCGCGCTGGCAGCGATGGACAACCCAGACATTCAACTCTGCTATGCAGAGGCCAAACGATACAATGAAGAGGGCTACTCGCGACCTGGAGCGCACTTTTATTTCGTTGACGCGCCAGGTTTCTGGAAGTGAGTGCCTACCAGGACTAGGTAGCTAGGTGGCGTGCGTGCGGGAGCCGCGAACGGCCAGCTCGATGCGGTCGACACACTGTGCTGGATGCGATTCGACCTCGTGCTCCCAGATGCGAAGTACCGTCCAACCCGCTGCCTCAAGGGATGCGACGTTGGCCTGGTCGCGTTCGCGAGTGCGACCAATCTTCGCCCTCCAATAGGACGAGGACAGTTTGGCTTCCCACTCGTCGAAGCGCCAACCGTGCCAGAAATCGCCATCTACGAACACAACGACGCGTGCTTTGGCAAATACAAGATCTGGTGTCCCGGGAAGGCGAGAGGAGTACTTCCTGTATCTAAGGCCGCGGGCGAAGGACAAGCGTCGGATGAGCAACTCAGGCTTCGTGTCGGTCCTTCGAATGCGGGACATGGTCCGACTTCGCTGTTCGGGGGTCATGTTGTCGCTCATGAAGCAACCTGCGTCAAGGGCTCCTTGTGTGCCAGAGTCCAGACGGCCGTGGATACTCGGTCGGCTCGGAAGATCAAGGGCGCGTCTGACTCTCCCACATGTGCAACGTCCGTTAGGCGAACCGTCTGCTGAGGATGCGGAACGGCCGCTCCAGGAAAGGTGAGCCAGTCGCGGCTCAGCCTGGTGGCGACGGCCGCACCCCTGGGACCGGTTCCCCTCGTTATCTCGAGGTCGATAGAGATGAGCTGTCCTTCGCTTACCGACGCGACTACGCCCTCAACATGCGTACCGCACCGATTGCTCCATTGGATGTCCGCCGTTCTCCAAAAGGCCTCGCAGAAGGGTATGCATGGACAGAAGCGGCAAGAGTCTGGAGACGGGGTGGCCGCCGCCTCGAACGGTTTCCCTGCGTGCTCGTTGTATCGGTCAAGCACAAGCAGCGCCCGTTGGCCCTCCTCCTCAGCCTGATGCGAGGATATCGGCGTTTCGACGCGGGTGCGATCGGCTCTCTCGATCACGCCCCTACTGATGGTGATGCCGTTCTCCATCCCTAAATAGGCGTAGAGGCGTAGCTGGCGAAGTTCGGGCTCCGTCAGCGTTCCAGAGTGGTCCGCGTCGCCGGTCTTGTAGTCGAGCACGGTGGCTCTTGCGGGGTCGAGGACGTCGGCGCGCCCAACAACTCTCCCATCCTTGCTTGCCAGCGCTGCCTCGGCGGCTGGACGGTTGCTTACGGTTCGCGCTATATCGTGGCCGGCGCGTGGTCCGAAGGGAGCGCCGAAGTCCAGAGCCATCTGCGCAGCGCGAGCCCTAAATAGGTGGTAGAACGGCAGGCGATCAGCTCCCTCAAACTTAGCCCGGAGAAGCGGATGGGCTGAAGCGAAGAGCACTTGAACCCTCTCATCAAAGGAGGCCTCCGCGTCGGCTCGGCGTTCGTCGTCTGTCGTTCCGGAATTGCCCTCCGTTCTCGCTCGCTCGAGAACCCCATGAACGGCGATGCCGAGAAGGGCGCGGGGATGGGCGGGAACGGCGGTGCGATCGCCTTTGGCGAGCCACGAGGCTCGTGATGTGCACTTCATGGCTGCTTCATAGAGCGTCGGTGAGATGCGGTCAAGGCGCGTGATGGCGGAGGGGGGGGCTACTATCATTAGGCTCGGTCTATTCATAAGGGAACCTCACAGCGCGAAACACAGTTCGCAGCTTCCACCTCCAGCCGTGCGCCTCCGCTTGGGCGACGGCTCTTGCCACCTCTGGACGGAAGTTGGATGGCTCCTGATCCCACAGTGGGTGGATAAGAACGAGCACCTCCCCGGAGGCGGAATCAAGCCCCGCTGGAAGGCCGGCAAGGGAGATCTGCGCGTAGTTCAAGCCTTGGAAGTAGGGCGCAGCAGTCCGCTGGACCAAGGTGTTCCAGTACGGTGGCGAAAGATCAATCGGCGCCAATGGGTCGAGCGCAAGGCGAACCATGTCAAGCGCGAGCCGCCAGTCCAGCAGGGGGTGGTAGGGCATATTCCCGTAGTCACGGAGGCAGCGGTGACAGGCAGTTGAGCACTCCTCTTCATGAGGCGAGCCGACGATAGGACCGTGGAAGCTGAGCGACGTCGTACCACCGCTGCCGATCATGAACCGCAACAGCTTCTCAAACTCCGCTGGATTTCCAAGATGCGTGCTGTACCCCGCGCCGTTCTCAAGGCTGTCAGAAATGAAGATCCTCGCTGACGGCGGTGCAAACGGAGTTCGCATGTCCATCACAGGCTGGATCCCCACATCGAGCTCCGTTTCCGCAACATCCAGCACCACAGCAGCCGCGCGACGAGCAAGGAATCCGAACGAGTACCAGGCGGCCCGTGCCTCAGGGGTGGCCGGGTTCAGCGTAACGCCGACGGACGTCCTCCTTATGCCTGCGACGAGAACATCGGTCTCCGCTATCGAGGCGAGCGCGCGCGTCAACTGCGCAGCCGAGGCGTCATACTGCGGGCCTCGGATTGCGCGCTGCTTATCCGCTGGAAGATCCTGGACCGCGCGCTGAAAGGCGTCATCGACAATCCAGATGTCGCCCACAGCGATCTTTTGGAAGAGAAAGTCATCGCCGCCGTTGTCGTTGACGCGATGGATCCGGGCCGGGCCCCGATCCAGCTCACAGTTGAGGAGCTGGACCGGACTGCCTGGTGCGTGGCCCAGTCGGGCACGCAAGGCCCGAGGGGTGAACTCGAACGCTCCGTTGTACTCCGCCTCGGCCGACCACCAGGTCATGAAGCCCGGCGGCTCGGAGAGATCAACCGTACGGTAGTCCTCCCGCGTTCGCGGCGCTGCGCAGAAGGGGCAGCCGCCGGTCGGCGCAGGCGCCTCCACTAGAGCCTGGCACCTTCGGCAGATTCCCACCCGCACGGGGTTTGCCAGCGGGTCCGGCGAGGTCTGGATGCCTCTGCCCGAGGGAAAGTAGTCAACGACTCCAACAGAGGTGAGCAACTGGTCATCCTTCACCGTCTGGGCTCCGGGAGCGAACTGACTGATTGCGATGTCCAGCTGCCTGTCGACGACGCCACGCTCGGGTGGCCACCCGGCGTCCGCGCTTGGAGGACCCCCATGAAAGAGATAGCGGACTCTCGTGGGGAATCCGAACATTGGAAGTACGCCGTGCGAAGCTAGGCGTTCGCTAAGGGCGTGATGGCCTAGGCTGGTCGCCACGACGTCGTCGATCGCCGGCAGGAGAGCGTCGGCCACGTGCTGGACCATGTCCGAGACATCGGTGGGGTTGGCAAGCGCGGTTCGCCGGAGGACGGCAGAGCAGATCTCGTGAATGGTCTGCGGGTTGGCGCCGACCCAGGCCGCAACGGCCGCTCGGAACCCGGCCCAGTCGGAGGCAGATCCGAACTCCCCGTGGACGTTGTCGCCGCTGTACGGTAGCTGAAGCGGTTCAAACGCGCGCCGCAGCACCTCTTTGTTGACCACCCGCTTGGCAATCTCGGGTCGTGTAACGTCGACGTAGGGCCGCGGCGGCGGCTCGGCCGTGATGAGCCGCGGGCGCTCGAAGTAGTAGTCGTCATGGCTTCGTCCACGGCAGAGGGTCAGCGCCGCAGATAGTCCCAATCCGCGCCGTCCGGCTCGTCCGACTCGCTGCTGGTAGTTGAAGCGGACCGGCGGCATGTTTGCAAGAGCGATGGCTTGTAGCGCGCCGATGTCGACCCCGGCCTCCATTGTCGTTGTGACGCTTAGGAGATCGACTCCCGCGGCAATCTCAACCTCGTCAGCCATGAAGACCTCCTGGAACCGACGCTGTCGGAGGCGGCGATCGATTCGGTTGGTCTGGCCTGTGAGCTCCTCGCAGTTCAGCCGGAACGGGGGATCGGCGCATCGTGCTAGGTACTCGTAGTAGTCCTTAGGCAATCCTGTCGTGGAATGCGGCGTCGCACGGGGCGGCAGGGGCGCTCGGCAAGCAATACAGAAGCCGGCGGATGGGTGCAGGTGCGAGCAACCGCAACGGCCGCAGTAGTGCATGTCGATGTTCCCGGAGGCGTCGGGACGCGGGCTGACGACCGTCATCAAGGCTGGGTTGACAAGCCACTGCTGCAGACAGGCTCCGAGAGTTTGCTCAACCTCCCTCTGGAGGTCGGCGGCGGTCATCCCGCGGGCCGCTGCGGCCCGCTCCAAATAGGTATTGACATACTCCGGGGGCTGTCCGACGCCCTGAGCATCGCCACCAATCCATCGCCACTTCTGGGACAGCATGCGTACAACGCTGGCAGCGGCCTGGTCGGTCGCCGTTGAGTGGAACGAACTGGCTGTCCACAGGAAGCCAAGCCCTAGGGATTCGAAATCTCTCGCCCCGGAGGCGAAGAGAACGCTGGAGATCATGCTCGCGCGGAACGAGTTCTCCATGCTGGCCTGGAGGTTCTGCTCGAGCGGCTGGAGACTCTTGTACGCGGGAGGCGACAAGGACCAGTCGATGATCTCCGTCCACGTGACGCGTGGGCCCGCTCGTTGAGGTTGATAGCGAGACACAGAAGGGAGAGGACCGCCGGGGTTGATGCCCAGCGAGAGAAGCCGCTGCCTGACCAGATCTCCAACGGTGGTGAAAGGGATGAACATCAACGGCCCGGGAGGGCTGGGGGCGGTCAGCACTCCCGGCGTGGGACCTCCGTCGGCTGCGTGCATGGTGAGATCGCCGACGACCGCAGACGGGACGGCCGCCATCAGCTCACGGCGCCGCTGGTTCTCTCCGTCCGAGAGGGTCTGGCACTCCCTCTTCCTGAGGAGGTCGTGAAGCTCGACGGCTTGGGCGTGAAGAGTAACGGCCTCCTGATGCCGCCGAACGGCAACCGCGCCAGCTTCGCCCAAGAGGGCGAAGGCAATCTGCCGGAGAGTGTCTCGGTAGTGGGCGAGCTTGATACCAGTCGAGAGCTTCGCCGCGTCGAGGCGAGAGTCTGAGAAGAGGACGAGCTTTCGCGCGGGTCCGGCTGGCATCTCTCGGACGATGGCATCACCAAGAAGCTGCATGATGCGCTGGAATCCCGATCCGAGGTCGCGGATCGGGGACTTCACGCCGAGGCGTCGGCCCCAGTCGGCGGCGCAGTGAGGGCACTTTGCAGGAAAAGCCTCCGCATCGTCGTCAGGAGCCATGTAGGCGTAGCCGACCGACCACTCCGGTCCCGGGTTGCGCAGGCCCGGAGTAAGGCTCAGCCGTCCTTCGATGATGTCGAGAGACGCAGGGCACCACTGGTGGCCGCCCTGCCCATCCTGCTGCCACCGCCAGGATGGACCGACGTGGGTACTGCGGGCAAGGGGCCGTGCCCCCGCAGGCCAGAAGACGAGGTACTCGCCATGGCTCCGCTCGAGGGATGCTGAGCGATCAGGCACACGTTCCAAGTCGGGGAAGTCGGGTGACAAGTACCAGGCATTGGCCACGTTCTCGTCCGCGTCGCGGTAGCCGCCGATGAAGACCTCGCCGCAAGGCTGACAGTAGAGCAACTCGAGCACGCGGGCGCTGCAGCTCTCGCATCGGGGACGAGGTTCCACGAAGAAGCGCCCGACGGGGGGAGGCGAACCGCCCGGAGGGGTCGCGCCTGTCCTCCCGGTGCAGGCAGGATTGACGCAGACCCACAACCGTCCGGAGTTGTGGAAGAAATAGTGCACTCGGAGCGGAAGCGGAGCGACCTCCGCTCCACCGCGTGTGTGGCGCGCAACAACCAGAGCCCGCACCAGCGCGCGAGCCGCTGCATGCGCTTCTGATGCCGCTCCGAAAAGCGCGTCAGCGAGCCGATTCAGAGTAAAGGGCTCAGTCGCCCCAGCCTGACGAACGCGCTCGAGAAGCCCGGTGCGAGCGAGAATATCGGCCAACCTCTGCTCGGGCGTTCCGCCGGCTCCGCTGACGCCAGTATCCGCTTCCAAACCCGTGACGGCTGAGCCGAAGTGGCCAGAATCGAGACGATGCCCAAAGGAAACAAGGGAGGTGCACGCCGGTGCAGCACCCGCTGTAGGAAAAGTGGCTCTATGCCCGTCGATGATTCGAAAGGTTGACCCATCTCGGCCGAAAAACTGCTCAAGATACTCGAGGCTCCTCGCATCATTCGCTTCGATGGACGCGCTCGTCGCGATGATGCGTAGCTGCGGGGAGTCTGGGGTCAGCCCTAAGCGATGCAGCAACGCCCTGAGCAGATAGCCAACCTCCGTACCTGGGGTTCCTCGGTAAGTGTGAAGCTCGTCGACGACGAGGTGGAAGCGGTTATTGTTGCGGTCGCTCTCCAGCCAGGCGCGGGTCTGGTCGAAGATCGTAGCTTCGAGGCTGCGCATCAGCATGATGTTCAGCATGCTGTAGTTCGTGATGAGGAGGTCGGGTGGATCGTCCTGCATGTCCCACCTGGACCACATCTCTGAACCTTCAGGATCCTGGAAGTACGAGAGAATGTCGTCCACGCCGGCTCGAGCGGCGGACAGCCGTGCGCGGTCCCACTCAGTCTCCATGCCCTTGAGACGGCGCTTCAGCTCCTGCCGCTTCGAGGCGTTCGTCTGGGGGCCAGAGACCGGCGTGGCGCCCGTATAGCGTCCGAACCAGTAGCCGTTGCCGTTGCGGTTCGTCGACAGCCAGGTGCGGCCGTTCGGGCTGTCGCATGCTCGTCGGATCCTGCCAAGCTGATCTTCGATGAGCGCGTTCAGCGGGTAGAGCAAGAGCGCACGCACGGCTCGGGACCGGCCGGAATCGTGAGCGCGCTGCGGGATGCGTTGCTGATGGCGGAAGTTCCACCACAGCGCGCGGGCAGCGCGGGGCGACGGCCCGCCCCATCCGGCGGATTCCTCGACCAAGGAGGCGAATACCGGAAGGAGATAGCACTCCGTCTTGCCGGAGCCTGTGCCGGTAGTTACGACGACCGCTTCGCCTGATCGCGACGCCTGCCAGGCGTCGAACTGGTGTTGAAACAGCTCCCTCCCCGCAGGGAAGAGCCCACCGCTGTCCAGGTAGTCCGCGACCTCCAGCGGAACGCCGAGGTGCCCGCAGGCGCCCCTGACGGTGATCCTAGAGGACTCATAGGGAACGATGGGCTCAAAGAGCGGATCCCTGTAGAGCTGGCGATCCTGATCCAAGAGCCTGCGCCGCTCTTCCATGAGGGCTGGATATCGAAGACGAAACGGGCTCTCCAAGTAGCGCAGATATGCGGTTCGCAGCTGGTCGAAGGTCTGGAAGGGATCGTTCATCGCCTTACTTCTGGCATTGGGAAGCCTTGCCCGAGGCCGACGAGCACCGTCGAAGCAACCCGAGGATCGACATTGCCAAAGATAATGTCGTCGCCGCCAAGAGCTCCGAGGCGGCCACCGGAGAGGCAAACCGCGCGCGCGTAGATCTCCGGAAGAGGCGCCCATCTGGGAATGCGCAGTCGTCTCTCTGCACAAGAGAACCGCGCGAATCGGGCGCCCTGTAGAATTGCGGCGCAGTACATGGACTCCCGCTTCGCTATTTCGCGAAGACCGAGCTTCCCGGCATGCACCATGAACCGCCGGTCGCCGTGTCGAGGAGTGTACTCACGAACGGTACGCTCAAGCGGCTCGCTGACCCACCGCCGGTCCTCGAACGACCACGACCGCACGGACCAGTTGATGGGTTCGTGCCCGGGCCTGCCCGCATCCAGCACGGTCCTCATGGATGCGGCTCCTGCGGCCAGTTTGATTCCGGCCAGGGCGATGTAGTCGATTCCGGTGCCTTCAAGCGCTGCAGCGACCTCGTCTGCATCGCCGGTCACGTGGATGCTCGAGAACCCCCGGATGTTCTCCGTATCCGTCACCCTGGCGACAGGCCCCAATGCCTGCGAGAGCCGCTCCAGCATCGATCTTGTCCGACCGCCTGCCAAGAGGTGGTCCGGTCCTTGCGACAGTCCCACAACAGCAGGGCGGAGCACACGCCATCTTCTGGACCCGTCGACGAAGAAGTCGACGTGGCCAAGGTCTGAAAACGTAATGCGCAGCATACGAAGAAGGGCCTGCTCATCCATGGAATCGTCGGCCAGTTCTGCCACGGCGTCGCGAAACGCTCCCCAGGCGCCCGAACCAAGGTGTGTCATCCACTCGAGCAGGAGGTCCCAAGGCTTCATGTCCGTCCGCGTCCTGAGCGTTTCAAAGAGCGAGCAGCTTGCATGAGATGCCGCCATTCGCCGGCCAGGCGTTCAGCAGAGCAGCCGTGCTGGCAGAGGAAGTCCGGGCGCCGAATCCCAGCCTGGTATATGGCATCGGACCAGCTACGGGCGACTCCTGCTGCCTTGGAGGTCCTTACGGGCGCCTCGAACCCGGGCGGACATGCATTGGAGGCGCTATCGTGAATGTGAAGCGCCGTCGCCCCCGGACCGGAGCTGGCACGCACGGCCCAATGGGCATGGAACGGAGGCCGGAGTAGGGCGCCATCGGAGGGCTCAAGAATACTCAGGCATTCGCCGGGTGAGGTCCCTAGAAGTGTCCAAGCGCCCGGGGGAACCGCAATGGGCAAGGGGCGGCCATCGTCCGGCGGTCGCCAGGGGCCGCAATCAGCGTGAACGACACCCTTGAGTACGGTTACCCGTTGCCGTAGGCGGTTGCCAATCTCTACAACGTGGTGGCCAGGACTTCGAAGGAGATCGGTCTGAACTCGGCCGCCCTCTTCAAGGGTGACCTCAACGCCATCGATTCTGGCATTGAGGCCACGGTGCGAACCGAGCACTGTAAGCCGGCCAGGAGCAGACTCCAGCCAGGTCCATCTACGGCCCAACCGAAGGCCGCCCTCTGGGACGAGAGCAAGGCTCGACTCTACCGTGAGCCTCTCCAGACCTGAGGGAGGAGAACAAGGGTTTGCAGCACGAACCTCCGTAAACAGGGACCAGCCCTTTGGGATGGTGTCGTCGCGCCGAGGATGAACGCACCCGCAGCCCAGTGCTTCAAGGTGTCGAGCAACGTCATCGACGAAAGCCTCAGCACAGAGTACGGCGCAATCCGTGTCCGTACGAAGAACGCGGTCCGACACGAACCCCGTATACTCCTCTGAAGGAGTGAGGGGGAGCACGCGCGCAGGCCGAAGCTGAAGGTGATAGCGGGAGCCGTTGTTGGTTGCGTCGACGGAAACACCGTTGTCAAGCAACGGGCCATCATCCGGACCGAGAAGAACGGGCTCGTACCAGCCTTCCTGGCTTGACGCAAACACGAGGCCATCACCCTCGATGACGTCAGGAAAACCAGGGGGCCTCCTTGCAAGGAGATGAAGGTGGGCCCGTCGCCGTCGGATGTCCATCCAAAGCTCAATGGTGGCCGCCCGCCCGCCCGAAGAGTCCGTTCGGCATCCGTCCCAGCGCTCAAGCTCGCGCGCGACCTGACGGACGACAAACGGTCGGCGGCGCTGATCGCGCAGCGCTGACTGCCCGGCGTCCGTGAGGTGCCGCCACGGCCCCGAGGCTTCGTAGAGGTCCTGGGCGAGGCGGTCGAGGGGTGCTCGCGCGCCGGGTTCATATCCATGCGTTTCGAAGAACTGCGGCAACCGCTCGATGTCGACTCGTCGAAGCGGGACGTGTGCGAGCGGAAATGCTACGTATCGTCGAACACCGACGGCGTCGGGAGCGGCGAGTTCACGACCGTAGTGCGTCTTCAACCAGGAGCCCAGCTCCTCCCAGAGTTCGAGGAACGCGTCGCCGTCAAAGCCGACCGGGCAAGACCGGACCAGGGCGCATCCGAGCATTTCAGCGAGTCGCGGGTAGAAGGCACGTCCTGTGCGCTCGTCATCGGTGTGCATTTGGAATGCTGCAAGCACCGAGAGAGCGAGAAAACCGGTCGGGAACGGCACTTCCTTGGAACTCGTCGACTTCAGAGCTCGCAGCTTCT
This sequence comes from Acidobacteriota bacterium, assembly GCA_046331505.1. Taxonomy (GTDB): domain Bacteria; phylum Acidobacteriota; class Vicinamibacteria; order JAXLQT01; family JAXLQT01; genus JAXLQT01. Next base: position 51,412 of record JAXLQT010000001.1, on the reverse strand, counting down.
TCGGACTCGTCAGGACCCGATCCCGGTAGACAGAGGCTACGGCGCTTATGAAGTCGGCCTCCGCATCGTCGAGGGAGGCGGCGCTTTCGCCTGCCTCCTCGAGCGCGGAGGCCAACGTCTGGGGGGCAACCGTAAGCAGGACGGTACCCTCACAGGAGTCCGCGAGCAACGCGCGCTCGGCGAGCATGTAGTTCCAGAGGATGTACCGATCCTCGCTGCTCACAGGCCTAGCATGAACTCGGCGATGGCCTTCGTCACTAGCGGGCAGACAACGTTCGCCAGTTGCTGCTGCTTGTGAACCAGACCGCCAGAGTCCCCGTGTGGTGCTCCGACGAAGCGAAACCAGTCCGGAAAAGACTGAAGGCGCGAGGCCTCTCTTAGGGATAACCCTCGGTGCTGGGCTGGATGGACAAGCATGCTCTTTCGGTAGTGGCCGATGGTGATCGACGCCTCGTCCCATCGGAGCCTCCGGTAGATGTTGCTGTGAGTCCGAGAGACGTCGGCGTAGTTCGTCATCTCCTCGCGGATGCTCTCCCAGTTGCCGCCCGCGGGGATCTTTCGGTAGCGCTCGATGACGTAGTCCGCGTGTCGAGATGTGACGTGATCGAGGATTACGCCAGCCTCGGCACCGGTTCGCACGTAGCGAAGAAACTCGTTCTGCCAAAGTGCATCTGTGGATGGCTCCGTGTAGACAGTGCGATCCTCCGATGACCCGTTCCCAATTCGTGGAAGATCAGCGATAGCTTGCCGCACAGTAACGGACGGGCGGTTGGGGCTGCCATGCGAAGGCTTCGGAAACGGCCCCCAGGGGCCGAAGTCGTCAAAGGTGTAGCCAAGATCTCGATGGAGGCCCATGAGGAAGAAGCGTGTGCGGTTCTGGGGTACGCCGTACCAAACGGCATCCAGCAGCTTCGGGAAGAGCACGTAGCCAGCCGCCTTCAAACGCTTCTCGATGACGTCGACCACGGAGACGGAGGTGCCAGCGTTCGGCGTCCAGAGGATTCCCTGAACGTTCTCCATCAGGAAGCCAAGGGGCCGGAGACGCACGATGTACTTGATGAAGACGTCGACCAGCTCGTTGTGAGGGTTGTCGGCCGACCAGGAGTTCCGATTGGCCATCGAAAAGCCTTGGCATGGCGGACCTGCGATGAGGAAGTGAGCTCCCCCCGACTGACGAGCGAGGTCGTCAGCACGTTCTAGAACGGCCTTCTTCCGAAGGTCGGCTGGCTCAAGCGAATCGGGAGTTCTGCTCCCCTCGTTGCGGCGCACCGCGCGTTCAAAGGCTTTGTGATTCTCATGTAGGGTCCGCACAAAGATCGGGTTTGCCTCCCCGCTGAAGATGATTCGGTAGCGTCCGGCGACGCCGCCTCCAAGGAGGAAGCCAAGCCCCATTCCTCCGGCGCCGGAGAAGAGCTCGACGACGTTGAGGACCCGCGCAGACCGGCTGAACTGACCCCTTGCCGCCGTACGAGGCTCTGACGCCTCCTGCTCAGTTCGGGCGTCCTGTCTCCGTGAATGAGCGATGTTCGCGCGTGCTTCGATTGCCGAGGCGGCCCCTGCCGGCTCTGTACTGGCGGCGAACTTGCTGCGCTTCTCGTGACGAGAGAAGCGCCGAATCCACCTGGCGTGCGCGACGAGGTGGACCAGGTCCGGGAGCGCCGCGTCGAAAGATGATAGACCGATGATGGTCCCTCGATGGATGCCTTGAATTCCGCCAACCTGAGCTGCGAACAACGTGCCTGGCCCGCCTGGAAGGGTGATGGTCGCGAGCTTCGCTGCGGTGCACTGCAACCAGTTTCCGTCGGGCATGCGCGCCGAGAGTTTGCGCCACTTCCCGTCAGGGCTTGCTTCCAAGGCGGCAGCTGCTGGGCGGCCTCTCCCGTTCAACGGCACTACCGTACTGGGCCTGATCTCCACGACGAAGGGCAGGTCGAGGAGGCCCAACCTCTCGAGGAAGGCCGGTGCTGAGCCGTAGCCTGTCCCGGCGACGACGATCGGCCGGGGCTCTCGATCTGCCGCGCGCTGAATCAGCCCGGCGGCAAGCTCAAGCTTGGCGCTGCGCCTGGAGCGCATGCTGCCCGCCTTATAGGTCTTGTTCGCGACCACGACTTTGTTCTCGCCGTTGAGACGGTGGACCCGCACGGTGATGGTGCGGCCCGCTTCTCCGGTTCCCACGCCGGCGAGATGGCGGCGTTCGGCGGCGGTCGAGTTGTCCTCCAGGAGCAGCACCTGGCCGAGGTGGCTGGGTCGCCTCATCCTTGCATCCGTGTCACTGATCTGGATGGGCACGCTGGCAGATCGCCCGCATGTCCGAGCCCCAGTGATTCCGGAGTGCTGCAGGCCACCTTACCTCCAGGATGCTCGATCACCACCCGCGCGGATTCTACTCCCTGCGAAACTCCGTCCGGTCGCCGATGCGTCGCGTGGTGGAGGGAGGCGCTGCTGATAACCTCTCGGCGTGCGAGTCCGTTGCTCATCGCCGGAAAGGTCGCGCGATGAGCGTCACGGTGAGTCGGTACAAGAGGAGAGGCGAGGTGCAAGCCGGCGCCTGGCAGGTCAACATCCGCACGATGCGTCCGGACGGGTCGCGGATCCGGGAGCGCTTGAGGGCGCCCGTGTCCAGCCGGCTGGAGGCGCTGCGCTGGGGCATGGCCAGGGAGCAGGAGCTGCTGTTCGGGCGGAGCGAGGCGCCCGGGAAGGAGATCCCGACCCTCGCGGAGTTTGCGCCGCGGTACATGGAGCTGGCTCTGGCGAACCGCCAGAAGCCGAGCGCCGTCGCGGCGAAGGAGCGCTTGCTCCGGGTCCATCTGCTGCCCGCGCTCGGGCGCGAGCGGCTGGACACGATCCGGAACGAGCGGGTGGAGCGGTTGAAGGCGTCGCTCAGGGAGAAGGCGCCGAAGACCGTCAACAACGTGCTGACCGTCCTCAGCAAGCTGCTGAAGACGGCGGTCGAGTGGGAGGTGCTCGACCGGATGCCGTGCGTGATCCGGCTGGTGCCCGTTGCGCCGAGCCACGCGAGCTTCCACGACTTCGAGGATTACGAGAGGCTGGTGGAGAAGGCGCGGAAGGACGGAAGGAACACGTACGTCGCGGTGCTGCTCGCCGGCGAGGCGGGGCTGCGCGCAGGAGAGATCCGCGCCCTGGAGTGGAGCGACGTGGACCTCGAGCGCGAGCGGCCGCAGATCTCGGTGCGGCGGTCGGAGTGGTACGGGCAGGTGACGGCGCCGAAGGGCGGCCGCCCGCGGGTCGTGCCGGTGACGGCGCGGCTGGCGGCGGCGCTCCGGGAGCACCGGCATCTCCGCGGGCCGCTCGTCATCTGCGAAGAAGACGGGTCGCGGCTCACGGAGAAGACTCTGCGGTGGTGCGTCGGGCGCGCGGGGCGGATGGCGGGGCTGGAGCGGAACGGGGTTCACCTGTTGCGCCACACCTACTGTTCGCACCTCGCGATGAGGGCGCGGCGGCGCAGGCGCATCCAGGAATTGGCCGGCCACGCGGACCTCAGCACCACGCAGCGGTACATGCACCTGAGCCCTGCGGCGAAGGAGGATGCCGTCCAACTTCTCGAAAAAAGTGGGCGGCAAACGGGCGGCGCGTTTGGGGCCGGATCGTAACCGGCTGGTGCGCCTGAGGTTAGGTGGTGGACGACAAGGGATTCGAACCCTCGGCCTCTGCGTTGCGAACGCAGCGCTCTCCCAACTGAGCTAGTCGCCCACGGTGACGCCCCGGGGCCGCACCAATTCTAGCAGAGCGTCCGTCAGCATCGCCGTTCACGGTCGCGTAGGCATCTTGGACCTCGATGCGTGCGCTGGTTCGTGCTGCGCGGCTATGGCTCAGGGCGCGCCAGGCCAGGAGTCGGGTCGAGACCGGTCCGCGCGCCCCACGGGTTCGCAACCAGGATCCCGAACAGGAGGCCGCCGACGTGGGCCGCGTTGCCGATGCGCATCATCCCCGTGTAGCTGAGCACGAAGCCGAGCACGAGCCACACGAAGAGCGGGCGGAATGCCCCGGGCGCGAGGATGTACGCGAAACGGTCTGGATGGCGGCGTTGCTTGATCCAGAGATAGCCGACCATCGCGTAGAGGACGCCCGAGGCGCCAATCCCCGGGCCGGAGAAGAGGAGCTGCGCCGCCGACGAGACGAGGGCGGCGAGCAGGTAGAAGCCGGCGTAGAGGGTCGTCTTCCCGAGCCAGCGCTCGAGGATGGGGCCCACCTGATAGAGCACCATGGTGTTCATCAGGAAGTGAACGACGTCGATGTGGACGAACGCGCTGAAGACGAGGCCCGCGATCGGGCTCGAGAACATCCGCCCGACGAGATCGATGCCGGGCTCGGTCTGACATGCGATGAAGACAATCGTGTTGGTGGCGAGGACGACGAGGGTGACCGGCGTCCGGAGCAGCCGGGAGACGTCCGTCGCCATGCGCGGTGGGGCTCAGAGGCCCTTGATGCGGCCGACGAGGTTGTCGAGGTCCTGGTCGGGCAGCGGGCGGTGGTCCTTCATCACGCGGAAGGTGAGGACCGTCGTCCCGAGGTGCTGGATCTTGCTCATCGTGTAGTCGTAGCCGGAGAGGATCTGTAGCACGTGGCGCAGGTGGCCGCGGCCCGCGGGATAGGCGACGGCAATGAGCGAGGCGGTCTTGAACTTGTCCGAGCCCAGGTCGACCATCGCGGCGCCGCTCTGGACCTCGAGCGTGCCACGCGAGTCGACCGACTTGCCCATGGCGCTGACGGCGAGGTCGATGAGCGTGGCGAGCTCGTCGACCGGCGCGCTGACGCGGTAGAAGTCGTCGAGGTGGTAGTAAAACTCGCGGAGGACCAGCTCGTCGCACTCGGGCAATAGGGCTTGCACGCGCTCGAGGTTGGTGCGGTCGGCGCGGCGCATGCCCTCGTCGAAGTCGCGGAACTCGCCGATGATGACCGCGATGCGGCTCTTCAGGAGGGCGTAGATCTCCTCGGGCTCCTGGAAGGCCTCGAGGTCGGCGGCGACGTCGAGCATCTCCACGCGCTGGCTTCCCATGATCTTCGGCGGGTGCGTCGAGACGATGCCGAGGCCCTTCACGCCGTCGATGGCGTCGAAGAACTGGGGAAGGGGATCGGCCTTGCCCGGCACCTCGGGCAGCACCATGATGATCTTGAATTCCTGCAGGAACTCGTTGGCCTGACCGGCGGCGATGAAGACCTGGGGGCTCTGCGTCGCCTCCTGCTCCTTGACGAGGAACGGGATGATCGCGCGGGCGTAGTGCTCGAAGCCGCCGATGCTCTCGATCCAGCGCGCACGCTCGGCGCGCTTGCTGACCGCCGCCTTCTCGAGCGCCTTGCGCAGGCGGTCTAGGGTCTCGGGGTTCGCGGGGTCACCGCGGGGGTCGCACACCTCGACGCGGTAGAGCGTGATGCCGTCGGCGGTCGTGAACTCCTTGTTGAACTTGCGCTGGAAGCCGGGGAAGGCCTTCCCCACCGCCTCGAAGATCACGGCGAGCGACAGGTCGCGCTCGAAGGCGGCGACGGTGATGCCCGTGAGGCGCTCGCGGGTTGTGACGATGTTCGAAACGTCGATCTGGACCGCGCCGCCCGACGCCCGCACCTTCTTCACGAACTGGTAGTTCGTGATGATCTGGCGCGCGAGGTCGTCGACCGTGCGCTCGAGGACGTAGGCGTTGCTGCGGCTCGCGAAGAACTTCAGCGCCTCGCCGTCGGGTCCGGTGATCCTGTCGAGGTCGTCGCCGCCCTCGTACATTCGCTCGATGCGCTCGATCACCTGGCTGTGGATCTCGAGGCGCCGGATGTTGCGCGTGATCAGGATCTCCTTGGCCTTGCTGTGGCTCGAGATCTGCCTGAGGTCGCGCGAGAAGGCCTCGCGGTCGGCGGCGAAGGCCTGGAGCGCGAGGTCGTCTTCGATCTTGATGCCGATGATGATGAGGCCGAGCTCCTCTCCCCCGTAGCGGAGCGTCACGCCCTTCAGGAACGAGATGTTCCACCCCTTCTCGTGTACGACGCCGGCCGTGCAGTCCGCCAGGCCCGGCCAGTCGCGGGTGAGCACGCCTAGGAAGAGCACGTGCGGGAACATGCGGACCTTCGAGATGTCCTCGACGAACGCCGTGGTGCGCCGCCCGTCCTTCTCGACGCCCTTGAGGTAGCTGTCGAGCAGGGCCGCGGTGATGGCGAGCTCGTTCGAAGGATGGAGGAACGCCTCGCTGCTGGTGATCTCGATGAGGAACTCGCGCAGGCGCTCTCGGGGAATCTCGACGCCCTCCCCCTTGAGGTACGCCTGCACGTCGTCGGCGTTGACCACGGAAGGGAATTGTAGCTCCTGCGAGGGGACGGGGGCAGGAGGCGACGCTGAACTAGACTCTCGCCATGGACCGGGCATGGCGCGAGGTCTCGCTCTTCGCGCCGGAGGTCGTGCGCCTCGGGTTGCGACGCCACGCACGCAGCCGCCACCACCGATGGGCCCGGATCCTGTTGCCGCTCACCGTCGCGGCGGTCGCGGCCATCGTCGGGGGACGGGGTCGGATCGATCCCTCGACGCTCTCGTGGCGGCTCGTGAACGCGGTGACGGCGGGGACCGTGCTCTGCGCGGTCTACGCCGTGCTCGTGTGCGCCGACGCGATGCAGCAGGAGGTGAGGGGGCGGACGATCGGATTGCTTGTCCTCACGGTGGGACGTCCGTTCCCCGCGCTCTCGGGGATCATGCTCGGGAGGCTCGTCGGCGTGTGGCTGACCTTCGCGAGCCTGGTGCCGCTGATCGCCCTGTGCGCGCTCCTCGGAGGAGTCGCTCCCGCGGACCTGCCGATCCTGCTCGGGACGATGATGACCTTGACGCTGCCGACGGCAGCATCGGCATCGTGTGCGGCGCGATGTCGTCCGCTGGCGAGGGTCGCCTTCGTGTGCGCTACCCTCGCGAGCCTGCTGCTCCTGGGCCCCGATCTCGAGATCGCCGGGAGGATCGCCGAGCGTCGCGGCCCTCTGCTCGTCACCATCGCGTGGACCCTCCTCGCGGCTGCGAGCACCTTCTTGCTGCTCACGGCGTCGCGGCATCTCGCGACGCGGCTCGATCCAGAGCCCTCGCCGCCCCCGCCCCCGCCCCGGGAGACATGGTCCGGCGTGCAAGCCGCGCACGGCGCGCCGCCGGAGGCGCGGATCCTCGTGGAGCCGGGAAGCGAGATCGTGGAGATCCGCTGGGCGTTCCTGGGAGCCGGGATCCTGGCCGCGTGGGCGCTCGTCCTGCGCGCGTTGCCCGGCACGATTCGCGAGGCCTTCGTGCCGGACAGTGCCTGGCTCCTGGTCGCCGGCGCCTACGGGTGGGCTGCGCTCTACCCGGCCCTCCGGCTGTCGAGGCTCGTCGGAGATCCCGCGATCGCGACCCTCTCGCTGACCGCCATCCGGCCTGGCTCACTCATGGGTCGCATCGAGACGACCGCGATTCTGATATCGGGCGCCGTCCTCGCCGGCGCGGGACTCGTGCTGTCGGCGCGCTCGACGACAGCGCTCGTCCTCTCCGCACCCTGGCTTGCGAGCGCAGGAGCCTCGCTCCTGCTTCTCGCCGTGGTCGCCGCGCTCTCGCTCGCGGTCGGCGTTGCCGCCTCGACGCCAGGCATCGCGACCGCAACGGCGATCGGAACGTGGGTCATCGCCTTGGCATCCCTGTTCCCCATCTGGACCAGAACCCTTCCGACCGGCTCGACCTCGATTGCCATCCTCGTGCTCTTCGTCTCGCTCTTCGGCGTTGCGCGGAGCTACGCATACCGGCGCATCATGGGGATCTGGCGCCATCCGTTCGACGTTCTCGGGTACAGGCTCTCCTTGACCTGATCGCGCGGCGCCCCATAACATCTCCTGTCTTCCGGGGCGCCTCGCGATGCCCGGAAGGCGTGCATGCTGGGCCGTCGCAAGTTCTTCCGCAAGCGGCTGAAGGTCGAGGTGGATCACTTCGACCTCGACGATGACTACCAGATGCACTTCTCCCGCGACCTCTCGCGCGGCGGCGTCTTCATCGAGACCGATACGCCGCTTCCTGTCGGGAGCCGCTTCCTGATGCGCTTCGACGTTCCCGGCGAGAAGCCGCGATCCATCGAGTGCGAGGTCGAGGTGGCGTGGGTGATGCGCGTCGAGGATTCGTCGAGCCAGCTCCCGCCGGGGATGGGCGTGCGCTTCGTGGACCTCCCCGAGGACGACGGTGAGGCGATCGACGCGTTCCTGCGGAGCGGCTCTGCCGACTAGCCCGGACAGGCGAGCGGCAGCGTGGCCCCTCGCGCTCGCGATCTGCCTCGCGAGCTGCGGCACTCCGACGCCCAGCCTCGACAAGGCCGACATCGAGCGCGCGTCCTGGATCGGGGCGCCGGGCGACCCTTCCTCGATCACCGTGACGCGGACGTTTCGTTTCGAGCCCGGAACCAAGGTGACGCTCGAGGTGCTCGGACAGGGAGACACCTTCGTGAGCCTCGACGCCACCGAGGTCTTCCGTAGCGGCGCCGAGCTCCGGGGACACCCGGCGTTGCTCGACCTCACGCCACGCCTCGGCGGGGCCGGGGTGAAACAGCTCACGATGGAGGTCCGCAACGAGCGTGTGGACCGCGGGAGGCCGCGCCTCCTGGCAGCCCTGATCCTGAAGAAGGGGCTGCACCAGGAACGCGTCATGACCGGCGACGGGACGTGGCTGCTCTCTTCGGGAGCTCCCGCGGTGATCGTCGAGGGTTCCGCCGCCGCGTTCCCGCCGCCGCTGAGCCCCGTTCCCCGCCTTCTCGTCACGCCGAACCCGCGGGCGCGCGAGATGGATGCCGGGAGGGACGGCGCCGCGTTCGTCGCGCGGTTCGGCGACGGCGTCGCGGAGGTCGGCTACGTCGATCTCGATCTGCCCGCGGCTTGTTCGGGCACGATCGTCGCCGACGTCGAGGAGACCTTCGAGGCGCGGGGCGGCGGCGTCGTGAAGATGGGGCACCGGTTCGCCGCGCCCGCCGTGCGGATCTCGACGTCGCCCGATCTCCCGAGCCTGCGCGTCCGCTTCACGCCGGTCGGCGCTCTGCTGGACGAGCCGACGCCGTTCTCCTGCGAGAACGACGTGCTGGTCCGGCTCGAGCGCGCGGCATCGGAGCGCGCGGCGCGCTCCGCGCAGGCGTTCGTCGAGACGGATCCGGCGAGCCGGCCCTTCCTCGAGATCACATCGCTCCGTCCTTCGGCGCTGGCGCTCTACACGGCCTACGGCGACTACCGTACCGTGCGGATCTCGCTCGAGATCCTCGCGGAGAACCGGAGCGGGGCGGGGAGCGTCCGGGCCGTCTACCCTTACGACGGCGACGGCACCGCGCCCGAGCCGTCTTCGGCGGCGGCGGCGTTCGTCCTCGCCGTGCGCGACTACGGCCTGTACTCGGGCGACCTCAAGCTCGTGCGTCAGCTCTGGCCGGCGATCGAGCGCCAGATCGAGATCCTCCACGGACGGACGGATGCGATGCGCCTCCTGCGATCGGGGTCGCGTCGCGGCGTGCCGCACGTCCACGAGAGCGAGGCGAACGTCCTCTACGCCGCCGCTCTGGAGGCCGCATCGGAGATGGCGCCGTGGCTTGGCCGCACCGGCGCCCCGCGCCTTCACCGCGAGGCGGCCGCAGTGAACGACTCCCTCAGGAAGCGCCTCCTCGATCCTCGGCGCGGGCTCTACGCGATGGAGGAGCACGGCGACGCGCGCGTCGACGCCGTCGGATACGGGGCCAACGTCCTCGCGATCCTCTACGGCATCCCGCCCTCCGGCGACGCGCTGGCGCGGATCGCGGCGCTGCGCCGCGATGAGTCGCCGGGCGCGTTCTTCATCGACGCCGAGGCGGAAGCCCACTTCGCGGCAGGCGATCCCTCGGGAGCCCTCGAGGCCCTGTCGGTGCGCGACGCTTCCGCCGGCGCGGGTTCGGCGCTGCCGGCGTACCTCGCGCGGGCCTACGTCCTCGGGATCCGGCCGCTGTCGCCGGGGTTCCGGCGATTCCAGATCGACCCGCGATACCTCGTGGGCGCCACGGGATCGATCGCCACGCCAAGCGGTCCGATCGCGGTCCGGATCGAAGCTCGCGGCGCGGCCCACGTCGCGCGCGTCACGATCCCGGCAGGCTTGACGGGCGTGCTCCCGCCCGAGCTCGCCGCCCGCGGCGCCATCGTGGACGGCGCGCGTGCCGCTACCGGGCGTGGCGGCGTCATCGTCGCGGGCGGCGGGACGCACGAGATCGAGATCCCAGCGTCTTCCCCATGAAGACGCTCAGCGGCGACGCCTGGTACTGGCCGAACGCTCCGATGGTCGAGAAACCCGCGCTCGCGTAGAGGCCGATGGCTTCGGGTTGGCGCGGCCCGGTCTCGAGCACGAGCCGCCGCGCACCCAGGGCGCGCGCTTCCGCTTCGAGCGACTCGAGAAGGCGGCGCGCCACGCCACGGCGTCGTGCGGAGGGCACGACGTACATGCGCTTGATCTCGGCCGTGACGCGATCCCGGAACGCGGGCTCGATACGGACCGCACCACAGCCGACCGGACCGTCCGCCGCGCAGGCGACGAGGAACGCGCCGCGACCCGGAGCGACCTCGTCCTGGTCGAGACGGAAGTGGCAGGCGGTGCCGTCCTCGGGGTAGAGCCCCAGGAGCTCCGCGTCGAGCGCCCGGATCAGCCTCCGCGCCGCGCGGGAGTCGATCGGCTCGGAGCGGATCGCGATCGACCGGGCCTTCAGGGGTGCCCGGGATCCTCGGGCGGAGGCGGAGGCGGATCACCGCCGGGGCGCTTCCCGCCCGGAGGGCCGCCCATCGGAGGGCCGCCCATCCCTGGACCGCCCGGACCACCCATGCCCGGTCCGCCCATCCCCGGTCCACCCATGCCTGGCCCGCCGCCGGGAGGATGCGGGCGGTTACCCGGCCCCATCGGTGGACCGCCCTCGCCGGGCATCCCGCCTCCCGGAGCGCGGCGCTTCAGCTTCTCGAACTGCTCGGACGTCAGCAGCTTGCGGATGCCGATCTGGATGTCCATCTCGGCCTTGATCATCTCGGTGCGCGCGTGCTCGCGGGCGTCGATCGCGGCGCGCGCCTTCGCCTCGTCGAAGGGATCGGTGTCGAACGCATCGCCGATCGCGTTCTCCTTCTTCTCCACGACGGCACGGAGATCGATCAGCCGATCGCGCTGCGCGGCGAAGAGGTTCTCGATGTCCCTCTGCTGGGCCGCGGTGAGGGCGAGGTCCTTCTGGAAGCTCGGATCCTTCCACCACTTGCCCGGCGGCATCTGAGCGAGGGCCGGCACGGCGGCGAGAAGAGCGAAGACGATGGGTCGGTATCTCATCCCTGGGTGTCCTCCGTGAGGCCGCCCTCGACCAGCGTCCCGAGCCCCCCGACGTTGGGGGCGTGGTCGTAGTCGTCGAGCGAGCGCAGGAGCGCGTCGTCGGCGACGTCCAGACGGCGGGTGGCGCGCGCGTGCGCGTCGTGAACCACGCCGACCGTTCCCCCCGCGACGAGCAGGATGGATGCCGCTGCGGCGAGCACACGGTGGCGGCGGCGCGCCGCCCGCCGCGAGCGCACCTTGGCGAGGATGTCGAGGGTTTCCGGGGCATCGGGCACGGGCGTCGCCGCCGCGGCGGTCTTCACCTGTCCGAGGAAGCGGCGTGCGGAGAGCACGAGCGTCTCGCAGACCGCGCAGGAGGCGAGATGCTCCCGCACCTCGTGCGGCGCGTCGAGCGCCGCGCCGTAGACATCTTCGACATGGCCGGACTTCGTATCGAGCATTCTCATGATGGTCTTGCCTCCGTGGCAAGCTTTGGAGAGAGCAGCCTCGCGCCATCCTCGGACAGCTCCGCGCGGACGCGGTGGATCGAGCGGAAGAGCTGCGTCTTCACCGTGCCGACCTCGACCGACAGAGAATCGGCGATCTCCTGGAGCGTCCACTCCTCGAAGACGCGCAGGGTGAAGACGGCGCGCTGGCGCGCGGGGAGCTTGCGCAGGATCGCCTCGACGCGTCCGCGGAGGCTCCCGTAGAGCGCCCCGTCCTCGGTCGACGCGGCGCCGCCGTCGACGACGCCGTCGAGGTTCTCCCAGGGGCAGAGGAACGCGCGCACCTTGCGTCGGCGCAGGATGTCGAGGCAGGTCGACACCGTGAGGCGCCGCAGCCATGCGTCGAACGAGGTCTCCTGCCGGAGCTTCACCGCCCGCTCGTAGACCTTGAGGAACACGAGCTGGACCGCGTCCTCGGCGTCTTCACGCTGTCTCAGGATCGTGTGGCACAGGCCCATCACGTAGCCCTTCCGGCGGCGCACCAGCTCCTCGAAGGCTGGCGCGCTGCCGGAGACGACGCCCCGGAGGAGGGCGCCGTCGTCGGGGTCGTTCGCGGTGAGGTGCATCGGGCTCTGGCCTAGGTTATTGGACGCGGCTCGGCGCGGGAAGGTTTACTCGGTCCCTCGATCCGGAGGCTCCTGGCCCTCGGGTTGACCCTGTCCGCCCATTCCCGGTCCGCCCATTCCCGGCCCTCCCATCCCTGGGCCGCCCATGCCTGGGCCTGGACCGCCCGGCCCAGGTCCCATCGGTCCACCGGGGCCTGGTCCATGTCCCGGACCACCAGGACCCCCGGGGCCGTGCATCGGCGGCCGGAAGGCGCCGAGCTTCATGAACTGCTCGGAGGTCAGCACCTTTCGCATCGAGATGCTGCGTGCCGACTCCGCCTTGAAGACCTCGAGCATCGCCTGCTCGCGCGCCGCCTGCGCCGAGCGCGCGCCGCCCTCGTCGAACGGCTCCTTGTCGAACACGTCCTCGACCGCGCGCGACTTCTTCTCGACCTCGGCGCGCAGGTCGATGAGCTGATCCCGCGTCCGGTCCTCGATCTGTCCGAGCTGCGCGACCTGATCCTGGCTCAGGCCGAGCTCCTTCTGGATGCGCTGCTCCCGCCACCACTTCCCCGGCGGAAGCTGCGCCTGGGCCACGCCTGTCGCCAGCATGGCCACCGCGCCCGCGAGCCCGAAGACCCGCGCGCTTCTGTTCTTTGGCAAGTACGTCCTTACGTTCATGTCGGACCTCCTGTCCGTTTCTCGCCTGAAATGGACGGACGCCCAGGAGCAGAGGTTGACGTGCCTACTCCGGTAGTCGCCGGACGTCCCCCGCGTGGGTCGTGAGGCAGTAGGCTCCGAGGCTCCGCGCGCTACTCGCGATCGTCACCGCGAGGAACGCGAGCGCCATCGCGAGCGCGGCGAAGCGCAGGACGGCGTTGCGTCGCGTGGAAGGCGCGGACCCCTGATCGCCTGGAACGACCATGCCGACCGACCCGACATGGGCGATCGCCAGCGCGGGGACCCCCCGTACGGATTCCCTTCCGGTGGGGTTGCCGTGGGAGTCGCGGTGTGCCGTCCGTAGGGCGGGGGCTCGTCCCCCGCCGGCTCGGGAACGACACTGGCAGGGTCGATCGCTCACCGGCGCTCGTCGGAGTGCTGGAGGATCTCGTTGCGCTGCCAGAAGAGCTCGACGTTCTGATCGAAGATCGCGCTGGCGCGAGGACCGTCGCGCGACATCTTCGCGAGGCGTGCGTTGTTGGCCTCGAGCTTCTGGTCGATGGCCCGGACGTCGAGCCGGGGCCGGTCGTGTAAGCGGAGAAGCGCGAGCCCCGCAACGAGGAGCGCGACGAGCGCGCTCCTCGTCAGGGAGCTGTCGACCGCGTCTCTAGTAGCCGAGAAGCGCACCGGCGACGTTCACGCCGTAGCTGGTCGTGAACGGCAAGAACGTTCCGGGGAGGACGTTGAGCGACGAGGTGATGTACGCGTACGCCCTGACCTGGGAGCTCGCCGCCGGGTCGCGCCCGGCGCCGGTGAGGAGATCCTCGCGCCCGTCGAGGCTCACGTCGCCCGCGCCGACACGCCCTCCGTAGGTCGTCGCGTAGGGCGTGACGTCGAAGCCGGGCAGCCCCGCGATGGTGGAGTCGTCATAGTTGAACCCGAGGAAGCGCGACGGGTAGCTCGGCCCGGCGCCCGGTCCAGGAGTCGCGGCGATCTCCCAGTAGCCGTCGGCGTCGAAGTCGCCCCCCGCCACATTCACTCCCATCGAGAGCGTCACGAACGCGTTGAAGTTGATCTTGCCGATCGACGTGACCGTGGCGTTGTCGTAGTTCCAGCCGCGGACGGTGGGCGCGAAGATGAGCCCGGGCCCAGGACCCGTGAGGATCTCGCCGTAGACATCGCCGTCGAGCTTCGCGTCCGCCACGTTCACCCCGTACTTGAGCGTGGAGTAGGCGAAGAAGCTGACCTTCGAGATCGGGGTGAGCGGGCCGCCGTCGTAGTTCCACCCGCGCACGTGCGGGCCGAACACCGCTCCGGGGCCGGCGCCTGTCAGGATCTCGGCGAACGGATCGCCGTCGAGATCGCCCGACGCGACGTTGACGCCGTAGCGGAGCGTGCCGTAGGCGTAGAAGTTGATCCCGTTGATCGGCGTCCCCGCGCGGTCGAACGCCCGCACCTGCGGCCCGTAGACGTCGCCCGGGCCCGGGCCGGTGATGATCTCCTCGTAAAGGGGGCCGTTCACGTCTCCCGCCGCCACGTTGACGCCCCACCGTCCGGCCGCATAGGCCAGGAAGTCGACGGTGGTCGCCGCGCCGGCACCGGTGTAGACCTTGACCTCGTTCGGGTTGGGATCGCCGAGACCCTGTCCCACGACGAAGTCGACGAGCTGCCCGATGGTGATCGTGTAGGCGCGGCTTCCGCTACAGGTCGCCGCGTCCGTCGCGGTGACGGTGAAGTTGTATGTCCCGACCGCGCTCGGAACCCCGGAGAGGACGCCGCCGCTCGCGAGCGCGAGACCCGCCGGCAGCGTTCCCGCCGTGACCGCGAAGGTGTAGGGCGCGGTGCCGCCGCTCGCCGTGATCGTCTGGCTGTAGCCGGTTCCCACCGTCCCGCTGGGAAGCGTTGCGGGCGCGAGCGTGATCGTGCCGCAGCCCTGCGGGCTTACCACGACCGAGTAGGCCTGGCTGCCCGTGCACCCCGCGTTGTCGGTTGCCGTGACGGTGAAGTTGAACGTGCCGGGGGTGGTCGGCGTCCCGGAGAGGACTCCACCCGCCGACAGCGACAGGCCCGTCGGAACGGTGCCCGCCGTGACGGCGAACGTGTAGGGTGCGGTGCCGCCGCTCGCGGTGATCGTCTGGCTGTACGGGATCCCGACGGTCCCGCCCGGGAGCGTTGCCGGCGAGAGGGTGATAACGCCGCAGCCCGAGCTGATCACGATGGTGTAGGCGCGGCTCCCGGTACACGCCGCGCTGTCGGTCGCGGTGACGGTGAAGTTGAACGTGCCGGTCGCCGAGGGCGTGCCCGAGAGGACTCCGCCTGCCGTCAGCGTGAGACCGTTCGGCAGCGCTCCCGCCGTGACCGCGAAGGTGTAGGGCGCGGTGCCGCCGCTCGCGGTGATCGTCTGGCTGTAGGGCGTCCCCACGGTCCCGTTCGGGAGGCTCGCGGGGGACACGGTGATCGTCGGGCATCCACCGGGAGCCGGAATGCGCGTGAACCAGACGTCCTGCTCGCCGTTGAACGTCGCGGCGAACGCGAGGTTCGCGCCGCCGTTGTCGGAGATCATCCCGGAGTAGTCGCCGATCTTGTCCTGCTGCGGGTAGCCGATGTTCGAGGTCCAGAGTGGACTCTCCACGCTGTTGGCGGCGAAGGTCACGCCGCCGTCGGTCGAGTAGGAGTAGAAGAGCTGGCACTGGTTCACGTTCGCGCCGTTGCGCGTGTCGTTCCACGCCACGTCGATGCGGCCGTTGGGAGCGACGGCGAACGTCCCGAACCACTGGTACTCGGCCGTCGTCGGGTCGTCATTCACCCGCACCGGGGCGCTCCACGTGAGGCCCTGGTCGGTGCTGTGAGAGATGTGGACGTCGAGGGGATCCGCGCCCGGCGGATCGACCGAGGCGAGGGCGTAGACCCAGCCCGCGGTCGGGCCGCTCGAGTAGTCGACGGCGATCTGGAGCTGCCCGCAAAGCCCGGAGCCATTGGGAGTGCCGGTCGTGATGTCGCCGCCGAGCGTGACGACCGTGCTCGCGTCGAAGACGACCGACTGCGCGGGATCCTGGGCGTTGCTCGACCGCACGCAGTGAGGGCCGTTGAAGTCGCTGCCGATCAGGTAGAGCTTGCCGTTCGGTGCCACGGCGAGCGTTCCCCAGATCATGTCCGTCGGAAGCGATTGCGGGTTCGAGTAGGTCAGGCCCAGGTCGGTCGACCGGGTGAAGACGTTGAGGCCGCAACAGCCAGCCGCGCTCGACCAGTAGATGTAGATGTTGTCCTGGCCGATGCCGGTCGTCTTGTCGATCACCATCCACTGCTTGTCGCCGCCGTAGGCGGGGTTCG
Source organism: Acidobacteriota bacterium (assembly GCA_046331505.1). Classification (GTDB taxonomy): domain Bacteria; phylum Acidobacteriota; class Vicinamibacteria; order JAXLQT01; family JAXLQT01; genus JAXLQT01. The sequence goes on along the minus strand of JAXLQT010000001.1, from coordinate 35,102 downwards.
GGTTGCCCCAGGTCACGCCCCCGTTCGACGACTTGTAGACGTCGCAGAGGAAATTGTTGCCGTTGAGGCTGTTGTAATAGAAGACGCCGGTCGAGTCGGTGTCGAGCACGGGGTCGCTCCGGAACACGCCCGCGTTGATCTTGCCGGCGAAGGTCCAGGTCGCGCCGCCGTTGGTGCTGTAGCCCCAGCCCGCCTGGCGGAAGTTGCTCGAGACCGAGTCGAACTGGCGCCACCCGATCACCATGTTGCTCGGGTTGGTCGGGTCGATGGCCAGAGACGGCTCGTTGCCCGCGTCATTCGGGATGTTGTTGCCGCTCGCGTCGACGTTGACCTGCACGAGGGTGGACATGAGCGCGTCATCCGACTTGACCGTCGGGCACGGGCGCGTCATGAGATCGTTGGGCATCACGGCCGGCGGCATGTCCGGAGACTCGTGATGGGCGGCGGCCTTCCGCAGGATGAGCTCGTGCTCGGCGGCCTCGTCCTCTTCCCAGGCGTAGGAAAAAGATCCCAAGATGGCCGCGGCACACGCGGCTGCAACGACGCGTCGACCCGTCGCAAAGATCATGGCTGTGTTACCCCCGTGAAGACGTCACGTTACCACAGGGGCCCCGAGCGACCGGGCTCCATGCGGCGAGATGTCCGACCCGATCGCTCGGCTTGGCCTATCGGGTGCCCGCGGATTCGAGGTAGCGGGGCAGCATCTTGAAGTCGAGGTTACCGCCCGAGAGCACGGCGACCACCTTGCGCCCGGCGGGATGGCCGTGCATCGTGAAGAGCGCGGCGGCGGCGGTGGCCCCCGACGGCTCGACGACCAGCTTGCCCTTGTCGAGCAGAAGGAACATCGCCTCCAGGATGTCGCCGTCCGGCACCAGGAGGATCTCGTCCACGAGCTTGCTCGCGATCTCGAACGGGAGCCGCCCCGGCTTCACCGGCCGCAGCCCGTCGGCGACCGTCTCCGGGTAGCCGATCTCCGTCAGGCTCTGGTTCGAGAGCGACAGGTACATCTTGTTCGCCTTCTGAGGCTCGACGCCGATCACCTTCACTTCGGGTCGCAGGCTCTTGATCGCGGTGGCGACGCCGGACAGGAGGCCTCCCCCGCCGACCGGCACGAGAACCGCCTCGACGTCCGGCACCTGCTCGAGGATCTCGAGGCCTGCCGTCCCCTGGCCGGCGATCACCATCGGATCGTCGAACGGCGGCACCATCACGAGCCCCTGGTCCTTCTCCAGCTCCCGCGCGGTCGCCTCGCGGTCGAGGGTCGTCCGACCCGAGAGGACGATCTCCGCACCGTAGTCCTTGGTCGCGGAGACCTTCGACTGGATGGCGTTCTCCGGCATCACCACCACCGCCCGCGTCTCCAGGATCTTCGCGGCGCACGCCACACCCTGCGCGTGGTTCCCGGACGAATAGGTGACGACGCCCCGCTTGCGCTCCTCCGGATCCAGGGATGCGATCTTGTTGTAGGCACCGCGGATCTTGAACGAGCCCGTCCGCTGGAGGTTCTCCGCCTTCAGGAGGACCTGCCGCCCCGATCGCGCGCTCAGGATCTCGGAAGGAAGGACCGGCGTCTTGATCGCCACCGGGGCGAGCCGCTCCGCGGCCTTGCGAACGTCGTCGATGGTCACCATGGGCGTTGCCTCTCCGTGCTTCCAGTTGTATCCGTGCCGGCTCGGGGGATCAAGCTCCGCCGGCGCGCGATCACGGGAACGCCACGTCGATGACGGTCGGCTCCACGGAGTCGATCGTGGCGACGACCTGGCGGACGTTCCCTCCATGCTCGATCGTGAAGCGAATGCGTCCTGGGAACACGGGCACGAGGGCGATGCCCCTCTGATCGGTGCCGATACCAGGATCGCTCTTCGGGATCGGCCGATTGCTCGACAGGGGCTTGGCCCACACGATAGCTCCGATGGCTGGAGCGCCGGCCGCGGTGACATGGAGCTCGACTGCCGGGGCCATTGCGATCTCGATGGGCGTGCCCGTCCTCGTGACGTCGACGAGGGTCGTGGCGGCGGCTTCCGATGGAGTGAGGATGGCTTCGAGCTCCGCCGGCCCGGGACAGGCACCCGCGAAGGCGAAGCGTCCTCGTGCGTCGGACATCCCGCTCGCCGATGCTCCCGTGGCGGACGTGAGCTCGAGCACCGCGAACGAGGCCGGTCGCCCGTCGGCGTCTCGCAGGACCCCCGCGAGTCCAGGCGCGATGCCACACGACTCCTCCTCCGGTCGAGGGGGGAGCTCGACGTCGCTCGTGGCGAGCATGCTCTCGGCCTGTTGAAGCTCGATCTCGACCGATGCCTCGCTTCCGGCGTTGACGGCGACGGACAGCCTCCGATGGCTCGCGCCGCGCGTGCCGGTCACCACGAGAGCGACGTTCCCAGGAGGAACGTGATCGAACCTGAATCGCCCGTCGGGCCCGGTGATCGTCTGGTCACCCGGCATGGAGACCCTGGCCGCAGCGGGCTTGCCCGCCTCGGTCACGCGCCCGCGGATCGCGCCGCCCGGTTGCAGCACGATGACGTGCTCCGTCCCGTCGACCTCCACACGGGCAGATGCCCACATCGCGAATCCGGGGAAAGCGACGGCGAGCGACACCGAGTGCCCCGTGATGTCATCGACGTGGAACTTCCCCGCCGCATCGGTGATGGCGAACAGTCTCGGCCCGCAGCCAAGGCACCCGCAATCGGGCTCTCGCGGCAGCGTCACGAGATCGTCGCTCTCGGATGCGCGGACCAGCACGTGCTCCACGGGGAGGCCGTTCGCACCCATGACTCTCCCGCTAAGGCTCCCCGCGGGCTGCAGGGCGATGGCGCGGACCTGCTCGTGGTCACCGAGCTCGATCCAGCCTTGAATCCCGCGGAGGTGTCCCTCCGCGCTCACGATCAGGTCGTACACGCCTGGGGTGAGGCCACCGATGGAGAAGCGTCCTCCGCCGTCGGAGACCGCGTCATCCCCATCCATGAAGTCCTCGAGATCGGACCCTCCTGATGGGAACACACGAACGACACTGATGGCTGCACGCTCGATCGGCAACGACGTCCGGGCGTCGAGCACCGTGCCGCGTATCGTTGGCTCGCCCCGCGCCATGACGGATCCAGCCACTGCGATCACGACCGCGAGCGCGCTCGTGCGGAGCGTCATTGCGCCGTCGAGGTGCAGTTCTCTTGCCAGCGGCGTCCTCTCGAGGACGTTCGCTGAAGCACATGGTGTGTCATCAGAGGAGGACGGAGCCAAACCGGCGGACGGCGCAGAGATGGATAGCTACCGCGCGGCCGCAACGCGTGCGGCCTACCGGGCACTCAGGGCGATCGTCGCCGTCCCGCGGCGCGTGAGCCCGCCAGGTAGTGCCGTTGCGCGACGTCTGCCGGCTGGAACCTGCCGTGACGCAGCCATCCGTCTCGCAAGAGCCAGGTGCTCGGCGCGACGACCGGAGCCCCGGCGCCCGGCTCGGCCACGCCCCTCAGGCCACTCCATCCGTGGAAGTAGCGCCCCGACGAGCAGGGATCGATGCCACGGCCCGGCGCGCGGCCGGCAGCGACCTCGTGCTTGGAGCCGTTGCAGAGCACGTATCGGAGCACGTTGCGAACGTCCAGGGGCACGACGAGCTCCCGCGCATGGTAACGATCCCCGAAGACCCTCCCGCGAAGGCCCAGCTCCTTGTTCAGGGCCCGCGCGATCCGGATGGAGAGCCCGCGCACGCCGCTGCTGAGTGACCGCTCGTCGGTCGCCTCTGCAACGAGATGGATGTGGTCGTTCTGGATCGAGTAGTGCACCAGCCGGAAGCCGAAGCGCTCCTTGCCCGCCGCAAAGCACCGTTCGAGGACGGGCAGGATCCGCCCTGTCCGTAGCCGGGGGAACTCCTCGCGGAGCTTCAGGGTCACGTGGAGCGGGTTGCCCTTCCTGTGGGAACCGAGAGCGCGATGGGGGACGCCAGGCTCCGGGCCCTTGGGCTTTCGCCCGGCCCCCTCGCGATGCCCGCCCCAGGTGGGGAGCGGTAACGATAGCTGCCTTGGCTTCATCTTGATTAGGCTATACTAATCCGAGCGAGATGTCAAGCGCTGTCTGTGGCGCGATTGATATGGAAGCCGAGACTGGAAGGCGTGGATCAGAGCCTGGGCTGGCCGCCGGACGACCCGGGCGATGCCGACCCGTCTCTGGCCGACTGGAAGACCGAATGGGACGTCACGGTGACTCTCCAGAAGCTCGGCCACGAGGTGCACAGCCTCGGCGTGATGAACGAGCTCGCGCCGCTCCGGACCGCCATCTGGGAGAAGAAGCCGCACGTGGTCTTCAATCTCCTCGAGGACTTCCAGGACGTCCCCATCTACGACCAGAACGTCGTCGCGTTCCTCGAGCTCTCGAGCGCGAGCTACACCGGCTGCAACCCCCGCGGGCTGATGCTCGCGCCCGACAAGGCGATCAGCAAGACGCTGCTCGCGCACTACCGCATACCGGTCCCCGAGCTCATGGTCGTGCCGCGCGGGCGCAAGGCGCGCCCGCCGCGTCGCATGACCTACCCGGTGATCGTGAAGTCGCGCACCAAGGAAGGCTCCGAAGGGATCGCCCTGTCCTCGGTCGTCGACGGAGACGAGAAGCTCGGCGAGTGCGTCCGCTTCGCCCACGAGCGGGTGGGCACCGACGCGATCGTCGAGCGCTACGTTCACGGTCGCGAGCTCTACGTCGGTATTCTGGGAAACGAGCGGCTGAAGGTCCTTCCGATCTGGGAGATCCTCCTCGGCGGGCTCGCCGACTCGGCGCCGCGGATCGCCTCGGCGAAAGTGAAGTGGGATCCGAAGTACCAGGAGAAGCACCAGATCGAGAGCCGGGCAGCGACCGATCTCGACGATGCCCTCGTCCGGCGGATCCGGCACATCTGCCGCCGCACCTACCGCATCTTGCACCTGAGCGGCTACGCGCGCATCGATCTGCGGCTCGACGAGAGCGGGCAGCCCTTCGTCATCGAGGCAACCCGATCTGACGACCTTCGCGCTATTGCGCGGGCGTCTTGCGGGGGGAGAGGACGAGGACCGACGAGAGTCCGAAGGTGACCCAGGCGATCTCGCGGGCGCGACGGAGGAGCGACAGGGAAAGTCCGGGGCCGGCGGAGATGCCGAAGAGGGCCAGAACGGCAACCGTGCCCGCCTCCTGCGCTCCGACGCTGCCGGGGACGATCCAGGCGGCACCCTTGATGATGGTGACCAGCGACTCGATGGAGATGGCCTGGAGCGGCGTGACGGGATGGCCCATGGCGCCCAGCATGAGCATGACCTCCGGTGCTCCGGCGAGCCAGCCGAGGAAGAAGAACAGGAGCGAGAGCACGAAGTCGCCGCGGCGCTTGCCGTAGAAGTCGGCCATCATCCCGTCGATGACGAGGAGCCGCGCGCGTCGCGGCTCGAGCTTCTTGCCGAGGGAGGGTACGAGAGCGGCAAGGCGGAGGATGGAACGAAAGAGGCCGCGGCGCTGGAGAACGATGAATCCGCCGACGCCCGCGGAGAGCCCGGCGAGCATGACGACGAGGCCCTTGGCGAGGCCGGCGTCCAGGTTCCCTCCGGCGGCGACGACGACCAGGCCCGAGAGGACGAAGAGGGACTGCGCGACGGTCATCATCGTCTTGGCGATCACGACCGAGGCGAGCGCTTCCTCGGCCGGAGACCCGGTCGTCCCGAGGAGCATGACCTTCACCGGCTCGCCGGCGACGTAGGCCGACGGGATGACGTTGCTGATGGCCTCGCCACCGACGCGGATGGCGAAGAGGCGAGGGAACGGGATCGAGGGCTTCCTGGCGCCGAAGCAGTAGTACCAGCCGAGTGTGTCGAAGACGTACACGAAGAAGTAGGGGAGCGTCAGGTAAGGGAGGACGGCGCGCACCTTTCCGAGCTCGGCACGGAGGTCGGCGACGCCGACGGCGCGCACCATGTACGCGAGGAGCAGGAGCCCGACGGCGAGGCCGAGCAGCGCGACGACCTTGCGTCGCGTCATCACGCCGCGGCGTCCGGCGACTCGCGAGCGCGGGTCCAGGCCTGGATCCGGATCGCGAGAAGGGCGAGCCAGAACGCCTGGACCCCGATCGCGAGCGCCCAGAGGAACCACGCGAGCTTGCCGGCGACGGCGCACGCGAGGAGGAGGAGCGAGAAATCGCGGTTGGTCATCTTGTCGATGAACCGCTCCACGGGTCCTGCCCCGGCGCCGCCGGCCTTCCTGCCGAAGAGCGCCGTGTAGACGAGCCCGAACGAGATCGCCGCGCCGATCGCCGACGCGATCCCGAGCTTCACGGCGAGCGGTCCCTCCGTGCGCGAGACGGACCACCCGACGGCGACGAAGAGGAGCATGTGGACGACGTTGTCCAGGGCGATGTCGAGCTTCGCGCCGAACGGTGACTCGAGGTACTTGAGCCGCGCGAGCTCTCCGTCGGCGCAGTCCACCATCGCCGAGACCTGGAGCAGCGCCGCGCCGAGCACCGCGAGCCCGTACGACCCCGTGGCGATCGCGCCGACCGCGAGGAGGCCGAGCGCGAAGGACGCGAGCGTGATGTGGTTCGGCGTGACGGCGCCGTTCACCACGGCGAGCGTGACGTACTTCGAGACGCGGCGGTTCAGGTGCTTGTCGACGATGCCGTCGGCGCTCGACCCGAGGCCCGCGAAGAGCCATGACGCGGCCCGCCGGAAGTCGCGCGGCAGGAGCAGCGTCTGGTACGAGCCCTCCGGGTGGAAGGCGGCGGTCGCGCGCCGCGCCCAGCGCGCGGGGGACAGCGCCTCGCCGTCCTCGCCGACGGCATCGCGCAGGACGGCGACGACGTCGCGCCACGGACCCGCGATCACCGGCAGCGCCTGGCCGTCTGGGTGCGAGAGCTCGCGCGCCATGGTGGCGACGACGAGCTCGTGGCAGCGGAGCTCCGGCCACGGGCGGACGGGATCGCTTGCGCGCGTCACCGCGAGCGTGAGGCCGCGCTCTCCCTTCTCGATGAGCGATCGCATGTGGCGCTTCTCGAGAAGGACCCAGGGGCAGAGCACCAGAGCGATCGTCCCCGCGGGCCGCGCCTCGGGCACGAGATCGAGCACCGAGCCGGTCGCGAGGCGAGCGGAGACGCGGTGCGGGCTCTTCTCGATGCCGGCGACGAGCGCCTCGGGGCCCGCGACGAAGACGGTCGCCGCGCCGAGGCGATCGGCGGTCAGCACCGCGCGCCACGCGAGCGAGAGGCCGAGGAGCCGTGCGTCGGCGCTGGGCGCGCCACTCGCGATGGCGAGCGGCGCGGGGTCCGCGAGGACGATCGCCGCGATCTCGCTCACGATCGCGGCAGGCGATCGATCGCCGGGAGGATCTCGCTGTGCGCGCGGGCGACGTCCTCGGCGAAATCGATCTCGAGCCAGGGACGGCCGGCGGTGGGGATCGCCGCGACGTGGCAGCGCGCGAGGAAGTCGTCGAAGAGCTCCTCGTGCTCGATGCCCGTGCGCCCGGAGGCGACGGCGGCCGCGAGCATGCCCTCGAGCACGCGTGCGTCGGCTGCGCTGAAGCGCGTGAAGCCGACCGCCTCACCGAGCACCCGCTCGCCCGGGAGCACCCCGCGGTAGATGTGCGTCACGCGGGCCCGCGTGCCGTGGAGCATCATCTCCTCGCCGGTGAACGGGTGGCTCTCGTCGCACAGGAACGCCGACGTCTCCGAGGCGACGAGGTCCGCGAGGATGGAGGGATCGAAGAGGACGTCGGCGTCCATGACGATCGCGTCGCGAGCGAGCGCCTCGCGCGCCGCGAAGAGCGACAGGATCGCTCCCTCGCGGAACCTCGGGTTCTCGATCACCCGAAGCGGAAGCACCGCGGGATGCGCCGCGATCTCGGCGTCGATCGCAGCCTTCATGAATCCGGTGACGAGCACGACGTCCGCGACGCCCGCCGTGGCGCAGGCACGGAGCGTCCGCGAGAGGAGCGTCACGCCCCCCATGGGGAGCAGGCACTTGGGACCGTCGTGGCCCGATCCGGCGAGGCGCTTGCCCACCCCCGCCGCGAGGACGATCGAGGTCACGCTCATGGTCAGACGGTCGCGACGTCGGGCGGACGCTCGGTCGCCGCCGTGGGGCGATCGCCTCCGTGGAGCGCGTCGCCGAGCGCGGCAAGGAACTCCTCGAGCTCCGCGACCTCGATGGCGCCCATGTTGGCGACGCGGAAGATCTTCGTTGCGAGCTGCCCCTGGCCCGCGTAGATGACGAAGCCCCGCGCCTTGAGGGCATCGTGGAGCGCCGCGTAGCTCTTGCCTTCCGGCAGCTTGAGCGAGGTGAGGGCGTTGCTCGCGTGCTTCTCGGGGATGAGCGCCGAGAGCCCGAGCTTCTCGAAGCCGGTGCGCAGGAGCTGCGCGCGCTGCGACATGCGCAGGATTCGGCCGGTCAGGGTCTCGAGGGAGAGCTCGGCGAGCGCCTCGTCGAACGCGAAGAGCACCTGGACGGCGGTGGTGAACGGATGGCTCCCCGACTCCTGCTCGGAAAGCAGCAGTGGCAGGTGGAGATAGTGGCTGGTGGGACGGAGATCGCTTGCCGCCGCGAGCGCCTCGGCGCTCCCGAGCACGAACGACACGCCCGGATCCTGGATCGCCTTGTTGGCCGTCCCCACGACGAGGTCGAGGCCGAGCTCGACGATCGGCAGCGGGTCGCACGCAAGCCCCGAGATCGCATCGACGAGGATCCGCCGGCCATGCCGGCGCGCGATGCGGGCGATCTCCATGATCGGATTGACGAGTCCCGTCGTGGTCTCGTGGTGGACGACGGCGATCCAGCGCAGGTTGCCGTCGAGCGCGAGCATCGACTCGAGGCGCCCGAGGTCCGGCCGTTCCGTCGGCGGTCCATGGAGCTCGGCGACCTTCTGGCCGTGGGCCAGCGCGACCTTGCTGATGCGATCGCCATAGGTGCCGTTGTTGACCACGAGGAGCCGGTCGTCGCCCTGGACGGTCGCGGATACCGCCATCTCCAGGGCGGCGGATCCCGACCCCATGACCAGCACCGCCTTGTAGGCTCCTCCGGAGCAGAAGATGTCGATCAGGCGGGCGCGGACCCGCGCGATGAGCTCGGAGATCTCCGGCTCGCGGTGGCAGAAATCGCCCTTGCCGAGCGCCGCGCGCACGCGATCGGTCACGTTCACGGGTCCAGGGTTCAGGAGCACGGTCCGCTTGACCATCAAACGAAGCTCCCCTTGAAGCGATCGCGGATCTGGACAGGCGTGTGGGAGACGCGCGGCGACGGCGAGCCGTCGTGGGGTTCGACCTTGACGAGGAGGAACCCCGGCCCGCCCGCGGACAGGAGCTCGCGGTACCGCGCCGCGACGCCGGCGGCATCGCACGCTTGCGGCAAGCACCGGTATCCCGCGGCGCCGGCCAGCGCGAGCAGCGACACCCTGGAGGCGATCGTGCGCTGGTTTCCCGTCGAGGCGTAGACACCGTTGTCGAAGACCACGTGGTAGAAGTTCTTCGGCGCGTGCGCGCCCGCGAAGGCGAGGGCTCCGAGGTTCGTGAGGAGAGCGCCGTCTCCGTCGAGCGCGACCACCTTGCCTCCGGGACGCGCGAGCGCGACTCCCATGGCGATGCTCGATGCGAGGCCCATCGATCCGAGCATGTAGAAGCTCGCCTCGCGATCGCGCGCGCCGAACCCCTCGCGCGAGACGAATCCGTTGGTCAAGACGAGCCGCTCCTCCCGAACCTCGGCCATGAGCGCCGCCATCGCCTCGCTCATCTTCACGAGTGGCCACCTCCGTCGAAGAGCCCGGGCGGGACCAGGAGGCAGGCTGGCGTCGACTTCTCGGAGAGCCACGCCTCGGCCCAGAAGAGCGCGTCCTGGAGGTTATCGGGCGCGAGCACGCGGCGAGGGACGCCGATCGTGCCCAGCAGCGTCTCGCACACGGCGCCCATCAGCTTGTGCTCGGGCGCGTCGGGGCCGCGGCCCCGGTAGCTCATCACGATCAGCGCCGGGATCTCGTACATCATCGAGAGCGACGTGAGCGCGTTGAGGCAGACGCCGAGCCCGGAGTTCTGCATCAGGACGCACGGCTTCTTCCCGGCCATCCAGGCGCCCGCGCAGAGCCCGATCGCCGCGTCCTCGCGCGTCTCGGGGTAGTAGACCGACGAGGCCTCGAGCTCGAGGATCAGGTCCTTGAGCAGAGAGCAGGGGACGCCCGTGTAAAAGTCGTAGCCCTTCGCGGCGAGCATCGAGGCGAAGGCGCGCGCGAGCGTTCGCGATCCGGGGTCCGCTGCGGTCATCGGAGGCGCGCCCAGGCGCGCTGGTAGTCCTCGAAGGTGTCGACCTCCATCCAGCCCTTGTAGGTCTCGACGGCGCGGACCTCCTCGCCGGCGTCGATCGCCTCCTGGAAGGCGTCGGACAGCGCCGCGCGCTCCATCGAGGCGGCTTCGTGGAACGGCTTGCCGCGGAGGCGCTCCGACACTTCCGCGACGCGGGCGCGCAGGCGATCGGAGCCCGCGCGCGTCAGGAGGGCGATCCCGAGGAACTCGCCGTGAGCTTCGGTGGAGGCGATGCGGCTGCCGATGCGCGCGACGCGGCGGGTCTCGCCCGCGGCGAGGTCGCGCAGGGCTGGAGCGTCCGTCCCCTCTCCGGCGAAGACGACCAGGTCGGGTCGAGCGGGAAGCGGCAGCCCCGCGCGCACCGCATCGGGGTACGCGCGATCGATCGCCAGCAGCACGTCGCCCGGCGTCGCGAGCATCTTGCGCACGATCGCCTCGTCGAAGAGGAGGTCGCCGTAGAGCACGAGGGTCCGGTCGCCGAAGAAGGACGCGGCGCAGAGAAGGGAGTGGAGCTCGCCCGTCTCGCGGTAGAGGTCGTTGTCGACGTAATGGAGCCCGGCGAGGGTGATGCGGTCCTTCAGGTAGCCGCGCACGACGGCGATCTCCCGGATGCCGCAGGCGGCGAGCGTCGCCACCTGCCGTTCGAGGAGCGTCGCGCCCTTGACGTCGAGCATCGCCTTCGGCCGGTCGGCGATGAGCGGCTGGAGCGACTCCTCGTAGCCCGCGGCGAGGATCACCGCGCGTGCGGGCGGGTCTCCCTTGGGCAGGTAGAGCTTCTCGCTCGCCGACAGATCGGTCACGCCCGACAGCTTGTAGACCTCCTCGAGGGTCGCGATGCGGTCCTCGATCGCGCTCGCGCGCCCCGCGCGGCGCAGCGCCGCGAGGGTCTCGCGCACCGCCTTCACCTCGGCGCGCAGCGCGTGGTTGGCGAAGATGACCACCTTGAAACCGCCGGAGTGGAGCTCGTCCACCGCCGTCGCGGAGAAGATCGTGGGGACGACCACCAGCGGCGTTGCGCGATCCCACGATCGCGCGAAGTCGGCGAGCTCGTCGAAGGTCTTCGATCGGCTGTGCACGAGCACGAGGTCCGCGCCGGAGTCGGCGTAGAGGTGGGCGCGCGCGAGCGCCTCCTCCTTGCCCCAGCCGGCGATGAAGGCCTCCGTGCGGGCGACCACCGCGAAGTCCGGCGTCCTCTGGGCGCTCTTGCAGGCGCGGATCTTCCCCGCGTGCTCCTCTGCGGGGACGAGCTCGCGCCGCACGCCGCCGTAGAAGCTGCAGCGCTTCGGAAAGACGTTGTCCTCGACGCAGATCCCCGCGACTCCCGCTGCCTCGTACTCGCGCACGGTCCTCATGACGTTGATGGCGTTGCCGAAGCCGTTGTCGCAGTCGGCGATGACGGGGATGGACACGGCGCCGGCCATCTCGCGCGCGACGGCGAGCGCCTCGGTCATCGTCAGGTAGTTCGCGTCGGGGACGCCGCGCGATGCGGAGATCTCGAAACCCGACGCCCAGATCCCGTCGAACCCCGCCTCTTCTCCGAGCCGCGCGGTGAGCGCGGAGTGCGCGCCGATCAAGGTGACCGGTCCGTCGCGGGCCAGGAGGTCGCGGAAGCTTGTCATCGTCCCGATGTTAGCTCGGGCTTCCGGGCGGTTGGCCACGGAGGAACGGTGGACGCGTGTCTGCGCCGGCAAGGTCCATCAACGCGCCAGGCGATCCCAGAGCTCTCTTCCCGTCGCACCCATCCGCTCGTCGTTCCAGATCTCCCGGCTCTGCAAGGTCCGCCGCGCCCCGGCGTCGTCGCCATGGTTCGACTGGAAGAGCGCGAGGTCGTAGCGCACCTCGAGGTCGGCGGGGTCGAGCGCCAGCGCGGCCGCCCACTCGCGCGCAGCCCCATCCTCCCGCCCGGCCGCGACGTAGGCGCCGGCGAGCGCCTTGTGCATCAGGTTCGACCGCGGGGCGTGGAGGACGGCGTTCTCGAAAAGCGAAACGTCGCTGCGCCAGACCGGGATCTGCGCGAGCGTGAGCGATCCGTAAACCACGACGATCCCGGCGAAGAGCGCCGTCCCGATCGCCCGCGACCGCGCTGCGATCGACGCGAGGCCGAGGGCGAGGACGAGGCAGAACGCGGCGGAGGCGCCATAGGCGAGGCGTTCGGCCACGAGCTGGCCGAGCTTGTGGAGGTGCGACACGGGCAGGAGCGCGACGAGCCCGAGCACGAGCACCCCGCCCGATCGCCGCGTCCGCGGCGATGCGAGGAGCGCAGCTGTCGCGCCCAGCACGGCGACGCCGCCGATCCAGCCGAGGGGAGGTGGCACCCGCCCGGGCCAGAAGTACTCGACCCTGAGGGGGTGCGGCCAGAGGAGCATGCGGGCATAGGCGTCGAGCACGTGGAGCGCGATGACGATGCGGCGCGCGAAGGGCGCTCCCTCGAAGTAGTAGACGACGACCGGCGGATCGGCGGACATGATGAGGTTGCGGAGCGGAACGAAGGCGGCGAGGCTCGCGAGCGCGGAAAGGACCGGCGCCGCGAGCGCGGCGCGGCGGCGCTTCATCGCGAATCCCACGACGGCCAGGTACGCCGGCAAGACGAACGCGCTCTCCTTGGATCCATACGCGAGGAGCGCGAGGCCCCCGACCGCCGCCGACCGCGCGCCGGCCGCCGGGATCCGGAGCGCGAGGATCGCGAGCAGGCAGAAGAGGAGCGACAGGATCTCGGATCGTGCGCTGATCCACGCCACGGATTCGACGTGGACCGGGTGGACGGCGAAGAGGGCGGCCGCCATCGTCGCGGGCCCCTCTCCGGCGAACGGGCGCGCGGCGAGTCCGAGCAGCGCCGTCACCAGGGCGTGGAGCAGGATGCTCGTCAGGTGGAAGGGAAGGGCGCGCGGCCCGGAGGCGCCGCGTCCCCAGGTGACCATGTCGAGGCCCCACGAGAGGAACGCCACCGGCCGCCAGTGGCCTGCGAGGCCGAGATGGTGGTGTGACGAATGGACGAGGATCTGAGGGAGGTCTCGGACGCTTCCGAGGCTCGGGTTCAAGACGACGTAGTAGCGGTCGTCGTACACGAAGTCCCCGCGGAGCGCCGGAAGGTGGATCGCGATGGACAAGAGCGCCGCCGCCCCGATCGCCCTGCCCTTCATCGGCCCTGCGCCACGAGCGCGAGGTTCTCGCGGCGCGCCCCGACGGTCGACGCCGCCAGCGCGAAGAGCGGGATCGAGATCGCCGCCGAGAGGACGAGCCAGATCGAGAGCGTGAGGAGCGCGAGCGCCGGGCGGTGGGCCACGCGTACCGCATGCAGCATGATGCCGGCGGGCGGTCCGGAGAAGAGCATCGGGAGGAAGAAGCCCGCGAACGCCGCGAGCTCGTGCGGCTTGGTCGCGCCCGGAAGGTCCTCGCGTGCCGTGGCGCGCGGGAGCACCGCGGAGAGGATCGCCGCGATCGGTGCGATGGGGAGGTAGGCGGAGAGGAAGGCGACCGGCAGCGCCATCCAGAGGGACAGCGGATCTCCCGGCAGCAGCACGAAGGTCGGGATTGCGATCAGGAGCGCAGAGGCTCCGGTGAGAGAGGCGAAGGCGGCGGCCTTCCCGATCACGATGTCGATGTCGGTGAGCGGCGCGAGCAGCGACAGCGTGAGCCCCGAGCGATCGGCGGCGAGCTGGTTGACCATGATCCCGACCGCCGACAGCATCGTGAGCGAGATCCCCGCGCCGGCGAGAAGCACGCCGCCGTGCGGGATCGCCTCGAGGTCTCGCGCGGGCACCTTGCGTACGAGCGCGCACGCTGCGCTCGCGAAGACCACGGGCCCAGCGAGGAACGCGATCTTCCCCTGGACCGAGCGAAGGACGGTCCGGACCTGAGCGGCGGCGATGGCGCTCGCGCCCGTGCCGAGTCCCGGGAATCGCCGCATCGCGCGGGCGCCGCGGCGCGCGGGCGTCCCGGAGGAAGGGTTGCCGAGGAGGTGGGCATGGAGCGCGAGCGACACGGCGTAGATGGGCACCGCGGTCATGGCGAGCGCTCCGAGCGAGGCGAGCGCCCGTGCGCTCCGGCCCTCCGCGGCGTGAACCACCGCCATGACGTAGTGCTCGGTCGGGAGCCTCGAGAGCCACGGGGTCGCCGTCCCCGGATCGAGCGACGGCGCCCTTCGATCGTCGCCGCCGGGGAAGAAGAGGAGCGACGCGAGCGGAAGGAGGAGGAACGCGCCGATGAGGAGCGCGGAGAACGCCTCCCGCCGGCGGCGGCCGGAGAGCACGATCGCCGCGCCGCACCCGAGCAGCGTCATCGCCGACGCGAGCGCGAGCGCGCGCACGAGACCGGCGCAGAGCGCGATCGCTCCCGCGCCGATCTTCCCCGCCGCGATCAACCCGCCGGAGAGCGCGACCGCTCCCGGGACGGCGAAGGCGATCCAGGGATCGAGGAGCGCCGCCACGATCTGGAGCGTGTGGAGCGTGGTCCTTCCGACGGGCTGGGTAGCAAGGCCCGCCAGGGAGAGTCCGTCGGTGGACTGGGCGCGGAACAGGACGGCGGCGATCACGATCACCGCGAGCGTCGCGGCGGCGTACCGGAGCGCGAGGACCACGTCGACCTCGGTGCCTCCCTGCGCGAGCGCGATGCCCGCCTCGAACCCGAGGAACGCGACCGCCGCGGCCGCGGGCACGAAGATCGCGACGGAGACGATCGGCAGCACGAGCGCGGCCGCGCGCGAGATCCTCTCCACCCTGTCCCGCGTGCGCCCGCCGCGAAACCCGTTGACGAGCAGGCGCGCCCGCAGCCACACGAGGGCCCGCACGAGGTGGATCAGGCGGAGAGCCACGAGAGCGACGTCTCCTTCCCGGGATGCCCGACCATGGCGAGGAAGATCTCCTCCAGGCTCTTGCCGTGGCCCGCCTCGCGGCGCAGGTCCTCGAGCGCGCCCTGGTGCACGAGCTTGCCGCGCGCGATGACTCCGACCCGGTCGCAGAGGCGCTCCACGATCTCGAGCACGTGCGACGTGAGGAAGACGGTGCCGCCGCCCTTCACGTAGGCGGCGAGCAGGTCCTTGATCTGGCGCGAGGCGATCGCGTCGATCCCCTCGAAGGGCTCGTCGAGGAACAGGAGCCGGGGGGCGGGCAGGAGCGCCGCCGAGAGCGAGAGCTTCTTCTTCATCCCGTGGCTGTAATCGGCCACGAGCGTGGTGCCGGCCGCGCCGAGGTCCATCAGCTCGAAGAGCTCGCGGCTCCGATCGTCGATGGTGCCCCGCGCCAGGCCGTGGATCTGACCCACGAACGAGAGCGTCTCGAGCCCCGTGAGGCGATCGAAGAGGGCCAGGTCCTCCGGCACGACGCCGACGAGCCGTTTCACGTCGACCGGGCGCGCGTTGGGATCGATCCCGAGGATGGAGATCGTCCCGCGGCTCGGGCGCAGGAGGCCCGTGAGGCACTTGATGGTCGTCGACTTGCCGGCGCCGTTCGGCCCGAGGAAGCCGTAGAACGCGCCGCGCGGCACCGCGAGATCGATCCCGCCGACGGCGGTGAAGGCGCCGAACACTCGCTCCAGGCCGCGCGTCTCGACCGCGAGCTCCATCGCGCGATCTTACGGGGCGCCGGGTTCGCCGAACGCCAGCGCGTCTCCCCGCGATGCCGCCTCGATCGCGCGCGAGAGGGTTGCCACGCGCCGCGCGGCCAGGCTCTCCGGTCCCATCCCCGGCGGCACCGCTCGCGTGGCGTCGAGCACGAATGCCGAGGCGTCCTCGCCGCGCGCGAGGGCCAGGTGGCCGCGCTCGCAGAGGAGCGGCAAGTGGAGCTGGCTCGACGGAAGCCTCGCGTCGATCGCCTCGGCTTCACCGAGCGATCGGCCCGCCGCGGCCAGGTCACCCGAGCGGCGCTCGGACGCGGCGCGCAGCACGAGCACGGCCGCCTTCATCGTCTCCGCGTGGGTCTCGTCGAGGAGGGCGTTCGCCGCGGCGAACGTGCGCCGGGCTCCGTCGTCGTCGCCGAGAGCCGCAAGCGCCGCGGCGAGGTGGCCGGCCCCGTACCCCTCGCTGCGTCGATCCCCGACCTCCTTGTGGATCGCGATGGCTTCCCGAAGAAGCTCGACGGCCCTCTGGAGATCTCCCTCCTCGCGATGCAGCATTCCCAGGTTGGCGACGTCGATCCCCTCGGCGCGCCGGTTCCCGACCTCGCGATGGATGCGGATCGCGGCATCGAAGGTCTCCCGGGCCTCGGCCATGTGCCCGGCATCGCCGTGGATGGCTCCGAGCGTCGTCAGCGCGAGGCCTTCCTGCCGGCGATCGCCGATCCGGCGAACGATCGCGAGGGCGCGCTCCAGCGCCAGGGTCGCCTCGTCGACGCCCCCGAGCTCTCGAAGGACGTTCGCGAGGTTCGTGAGGATGTCCGCCTCGCGGGCAGAGCCGAGGGATCGCCAGAGGCGGATCGCTTCCTCGAAGTACGTCCTGGCCTCGGCCATCGCTCCCATCGTCACCCGGACCGATCCCATCGCACCCACCGCGAGCGCGAGGTCGGAGGTTCCGTCGGCGCCCCGCGCCCTGTGGAACGCGATCAGATCTCGGAACACATCGCCGGCGCCGCGCGCGTCGCCCTTCTCCCACATCACCGCTCCCACGTCCTGGCGGACCCGCACGGCTTCGAGCTCGTCTCCGATCTCCGCGTAGATCGCCTGCGCCGCTCGAACGCTCGTCCCCGCCTCCTCGCTGTTTCCCAGTCGCCGGAGGCACCGCCCGCGAACGAGCAGGCTCCTCGCCTCGCGAGATCGCGCCCCGAGCGCCCGCGCCGCGTCGAGGGCGCGATCGGTCTCCTCGAGCCCCGCCCGGATCCGCCCGGCGGCGAGAAGCACCGTGTCGACCAGCTCGAGCCGCACGTCGATCGCTTCGGAAGGCGGGCCGTCCAGCAGGGAAAGGTGCGCGTGGAAGTGCCGTTCCGCCTCCTCGAGCGCGTGCTGTGCGAGGGCCCGGCGCGCGGCGGGAAGGTAGTGGCGGCGCGCCCGCGGCAAGTCGCCTGCCTGGTGCCAGTGATGGGCCAGCAGCGCATCGCGATCGGGGCGGTCCGCTGGAAGGGCGTCGTCGAGCGCCGCCGCTGCTCTGCCGTGCAACCGGGCGCGGGCCTCCGGCGCGATGTCATCGTAGGCCACCTCCCGCAGCTTGTCGTGCGTGAAGCCGAGAGCGCCCCCCGGGAGATCCTCAAGGATGCGCCGGTGGAGAAGGGATGCGGCCGCGTCCATCGCCGCCTCGCGGCCGAGCCCGGCCACGTCGCGAAGGAACCGCAGCGCGAAGTCCCGACCCAGGACCGCGCAAGCATCGAGGGCACGCCGGCTCTCGGGGTCGAGTCCGGATAGGCGCTGCCGCGCGACGTCGCGTATGGACGCCGGCAAGGGCAGACGGTCGTACGGACGCTCGAGCCCCGTGCTCGTGTCGTCGACGCGCCACCGTCCCTCGTCGTCCCTCGAGAGCAGGCCTTCGGTCACCGCCGTCTGGAGGTACTCGGCCACGAAGAAGGGATTGCCCTCCGAGTGGCGCGCAAGGAACGCCGCGAGCGCGTCCGGGGGCGACGGGAGCGCGAGCATCTCCGTCACCATGGAGCCCACGGCGTCGGCCGGCAATCGCTCCAGGGCCGTTTCCGAGACTCCCTTCATGGCCGCCAGCGCCGGGAGCGCGGTCCCGCTCTCCTCCGATCGGTAGGTGCCGAGGAGCAGCACGGGCTTGTCATCGAATCGTCGCGAGCGCGCCAGGAAGCGCAGGAACCCGAGAGTGACCTCGTCGGCCCACTGGAGATCGTCGAGCACGACGACGAGGGGCCGCTCCTCGGCCATCGCCTCCAGCGTCGCGGCGAGGTCCCGGAAGAGGCGAAGCCGTGCCGCCTCGCCGGCAAGATCCGCGCTCCCGGGATGTCGACCGGTGACGAAGACCTCGAGAACCGGCTCGTAGGGCGCGAGTCTCGCAGCGCGGTTGCCGAGGATGGCCTCCGAGACCTCGGGTCCTCCTTCGAGGCAGCGATCGGCGATGGCGCGTAGCGGACCGCGCAGCGCGCGCAGCGGGACACGGGCGGGTCCGGCGAGCGACGCCGTGGCGGGAGGGCAATCCCCGGCGAGGACCCGCAGCGACATGTCGAGCGCCTTCGCGCCGAATGCGGCCGCAACGCGCGTCTTGCCGACGCCGCTCTCTCCCGAGACCAGCAAGAGCCCGCCGCGTCCGTCCGCGAGCGCCTCGAGGTGAGGGACGAGCCCGCCCATCACCCGATCGCGTCCCACGAAACCGGGCCGGTAGACGTAGGGTCTTGCTGCTGGGGCCCGAACGTCGTCCCGGGAGGGGACGCCGATCCGCTCGAGAGCCCTGGCGACATCGGCGGCGTAGCCGATGCGTTCCCGCGGGTCGCGCGCGAGGAGCTTCAGGACGAGTCGATCGAGCGCCTCCGGCGTTCCGGGCGCGCGTCGCGACGGGGCGTCGGGATCTTCGACGTAGCGCCTGCGGAGAGTCTCGGCGGGTGTCGCGCTGGCGAAGGGAGGCGCGCCGGTGATCACCTCGTAGAGGATGCAACCGAGCGAGTAGAGGTCCGCGCGCGCGTCGACCTCCTGCCCCATGCCCTGCTCGGGAGCCATGTAGGCGATCGTGCCGACCGACTGGCTGTCGATCTGGAGACTCTCTCGAGAGCTGCTGGAGGCGAGGTGGGACACGAGCCCGAAGTCGAGGAGGACCGGTGCGCCGTCGGGACGGACGAGCACGTTGTCCGGCTTGACGTCGCGGTGGACGACGCCTTCGCCGTGCAGGTACGCGAGCGGCGCGCACAGGTGGTGCACGATGGCCAGGCCGTCGGCGATCGGTCCCCGGTGCGGCGCGGGCGCAGCTCCGGCTGGGCCATTCCGATCGTCGTGGAACCGGACGGTGGGTGCCACGGCGCCGCGATCGACGGCCGGGCTCGCCGTGCCGATGCGCTGCGCCAGCGTCTCGCCCTCGAGGAGCTCCATGGCGAACCACGGGACTCCGTCCAGCTCGCCCTCCGCCACGATCCTCACGATCCCGGGGTGGCCCAGCCGGGCGAGCACGCGGATCTCGCGCCGGACGCGCTCGATGAGATCGGCGTCGATCCCCGCGACCGTCTTCAGGGCGACGATGCGCCCGTCGGTGGCGTGCTCCGCCCGGTAGACGACGCCCATGCCGCCGCGGCCGAGCGGGGTCAGGTTGACGAAGGGGCCGATGCGATCGGGGTGCGCCATGACGTCGCCGCCGTATCATCGATGGATCGCGATGACCGGGCAGCGATTCGGAGCGTACCGCGTGCTGCGGGAGATCGGGCGCGGCGGCATGGGGATCGTCTACCTGGCCGAGCACGAGACCGGCGGCACGCAGGTCGCGGTGAAGACGCTGCGCGTGCTCGACCCAAGGGTCGTCGCCAGCATGCAGCGGGAGGTCGTCGCCCCTCCCGCCTCGACCATCCCGCCGTCGTGAAGATCGTCGCGCAGGGTCTGGCGGGCGGCGCTCCCTGGTATGCGATGGCGTTCGAGCGGGGGCACACGCTGGGGGACGCCCTCGGAAGCGGCGGCGCTGCGCCGACGGGCGCCAGGACGCAGGCCTTGACGGAGGGCGCGACGGGGGTCTTGCCCGTGGCGGACTCCGTGGTCGCGCCAGCGCGCGATCCGGCATGGATCGCGCGTGCTCTCACGATCCTCCGCCGGCTGTGTGCTCCGCTCGACTACATCCATGGAGAGGGGTTGGTCCAATCGCGATCTGAAGCCGGAGAACGTGCTCCTGCGTCACGGCGACGTTCCCGTCCTCGTCGACTTCGGGCTCGCGACGGAGCTCGGCGCGCGGGAGGATCTCGCGTGGGCCCCGGATGCGAGCGGAACGGCCCTCTACATGGCGCCCGAGCAGTGGGAGGGGACGCTCGTCGATGCCCGGGCCGACCTCTACGCGCTCGGCTGCATCGCCTACGAGCTCCTCACCGGACGCCCACCGTTCTTCGGCAGGTCCCTCGCCGAGCCTGCGGGCAAGCACGCCTCCGCCGTGCCCGTCATCCCATCCGAGCTGACGGAGGGGCTTCCCCGCGAGCTCGACGATCTCGTGCTCGGTCTGCTCGCCAAGAGACGAAGGACCGGATCGGCCACGCCGTGGACGTCGCGCGCGTGCTCGCGCGATGCGGCGCCGGGGACGTCGACGGCGGGCCAACGGCGCGCACCTACCTCTATCGCGCCGATCTCGCGGGGCGGTCGAAGGTGGTCTCCGCGATCGCGGCCCGGATGCCGATGCTCGGCGAGGGCGGTGGCGCGATCCGCATCTCCGGCGAGAGGGGCGTCGGGAAGACCCGCGTCGCGCTCGGCTAGCTCGACGGCGGGGTGCCCGGTCCGGCGATCAGGGCAGGTCGCAACGACACCTGCCCCTGCCGGAAGAAGTCGATGGCCTCGCCGAGGATCCTGGCGGCTTCCTCGGGGGCGTGGAACCCGTTCGAGTTCTCCGACTCCACGAAGTCGACGTAGAACTGGCCGCGGCGCTGGAACCCGCGAGCGGCCTCGAGGTCGGCATCGCTCGCGCCGCGCTCCCTCGCGCCCTTGATGTCGGCGACCAGCGCCATCAGCGCGTCGAGGGCGCGGTTCCTGAGCGCGACCGTCCGCTCCTGGATGATCTCGGCGCGGGCGAGGAGCTCCTCCTCGGGCCACTTGTGGCACGTCTGGCAGGCGTGGTTGATGTTGAGCAGCGGGCTCCGCACGTGATGGTCGCTGATCTTGAGAGCCCCGACCCGCGTGTAGGGCATGTGGCAGTCGGCGCACGCGACTCCGGATCGCGCGTGGATCCCCTGGTTCCACATCTCGAACTCGGGGTGCTGCGCCTTGGTCAGGCCGCCCGTCTCCGCGTGGACCCAGTCCTGAAGCCCGCCTCGTCGTAGTAGGCGACGATCTGCTCCACCTTGAGCCCCTTGGCCCACGGGTAGGTGAGCCGCTTCTCCGATCCCTTGAAGTAGTACTCCACGTGGCACTGGCCGCAGACGAAGCTCCTCATCTCCTGACGCGTCGCCATCATGTTCACGTCGTAATCGGCGATCCCCTGGCTCGCCTTCAGGGCCTTGATGCCCTCGAGGAATCCGGGACGGGTGACGCGCAGCGCCATCGTCGAGGGATCGTGGCAGTCGATGCAGGCGATGGGGTGCTGGAAGTCCTTGCGCGCCTCCGCGTACGGCTTCTGGTTCTCGTGTTCGAAGCCCTGGATGAGATCGCCCTGTCCCGCCTTCCGGTAGGGGACGACGACCGATGCGTGGCAATGCAGGCACGTGCCCGGCTGCTTGAATTCCTGCACGCGGCGCGTGTAGGTCTGGTCCTCGAGCATGTAGGCGTGCCCGCGCTTCTTGCGGAAGTCCACGGAGAATGCATAGCCCGCCCACATCGTCTTGAGCCTGGGGTCCTCCTCGATGCGCTCCTGGGCGACGATCGACCGTGGGTCGGCTTCCGTCGGGGTCTGCGGCAGCGCCTCGCTCCCGCCGTAGCGCGTCCTCCTCTGGTCGACGGTGCGGAGGTAGCCGTCGTACTGGAGCGGGAAGTTCTTGCCCCAGACGGCCGGGTCCTCGGTCTCGTCGGTGAGCTCGACGACGCGGAAGAACGGGTTCTTCGCCTCCTGCTTCCGCTCGAAGACGTTGATCAGGAGCCCCGTGATCGCCGCGGCGGCGACGGCCGCCACGAGGGCGATCGTGATGGCCGAGCTCTTGCTCCAGCGGCGCGGTCCGGGACCGGACGTCGGATCGCTCATCGCTCAGCTCCGGTTCCCGGCGACGTTGCCGAGAGCTCCATGTGGCCGACCGAGGCGTGGCAGCGCACGCAGGACACCTCCCGCGATCCGGCGTGGTCCGGCGTGCCCATCATCTCGACCACGCTCGCATGACAGCGCCGGCACGCCGCCTCGACGATCGCGCGGCTTGCCGCGGTCGCCTGGATCGGCTCGTGGAACGTCTGGGTCGTGAAGTAGAACGAGTGCCAGAAGCCGTTGCGCGTCTTCGTGTACCACTTCCCCGCGAAGTCGTGCGGCACGTGGCAGTCGTTGCAGACGGCGACCGACCGGTGGCTCCCCTTGACCCATCCGTCCATCTGCTCGTTCATCACGTGGCAGTTCGCGCAGGCGCGCGGATCGTTGGTCAGGTAGGACCAGCCGCGGGCGTAGGCGAACGTGTAGGTGCCGAGGCCGAGCACGATGCCGAGAGCCATCGCGGCGGCAACGACGGCGACGCGTCGTGGACGCATGGATCAGAGCAATGCCCCCGGGCGTCTAGCAGTCCGGATCCCCATCGGGGCGATGTTATTACCTCGCAGCGACGTACGGTGGACGTTCGCCTTCCAGGTCGCCGCGCCGAGGGCCGTCACAGGACCTGTGACGCCCGCACGACCGGGTCCCCGGCCCGTCGCGTAAGGCGCGTCAGACGTGGGACCGGCGGTGGCGCGCGGCTTGCTCCATGCCGCGTCCATGGCAACGCACACGAGCCGGACCGAGATCGAGCGGGACACGACGGCGCTCCTTCGCAGGATGAGCGCGGTCGAGCCCAGGCTCGACTCCGAGATCGTCGCGGACCTCGGGCTCGACTCGGTCGCGGTGCTCGAGCTCTGTGCCGACATCGAGGACCACTTCGACATCAACGTTCCGCTGAACCGGCTCGCCCAGATCCGCACCGTCGCGGACATGGTCGCGCGCATCGAGGGCGAGCTCGAAGAGAGGGTTGCATGAGAAGGACGCTTCCGGAGGCGATCGAGTCGGCGGCGACGACGGGATCGGGATTCGTGTTCGTGGACGAGCCGGAGCGCGACATCGAGGGGACGTTCCTCGGTTATGCGGAGCTTCGCGATCGGGCCGCGAGGGTCGGCGGCGCGCTGCGCGCGCGCGGTCTCCGGAGGGGCGACCGCGTCCTTCTGGTCGTGGCGGAGCCGCGCGACTTCCTGACGGCCTTCGCCGGGGCATCGCTCGCGGGCCTCGTGCCCGTGCCTGTGTATCCGCCGATGAAGCCCGGCGATCTGGGCGGATACCTGCGCCAGACCGTGCGGATCGTGGCGGCATCGCGCGCCGCGGCCATCGTGACGTCGCGGCGCGTCAAGCCCTTCCTCGGGACGGTGGCGCCCTCGGTGCGCTTCGTCGCGGCGATGGAGGATCTCGACGGCGCGCCGGTCCGCGTCGAGGCGCCGGCGATGGACGACGTGGCGTTCCTCCAGTTCACGTCCGGCTCGACCGCCGAGCCGAAGGGCGTGATCCTCACGCACGGGAACCTCGCGGCGAACGTCGAGGCGATCGGTACGGGGCTTCGCATCGGGCCGGACGACGTGGGCGTGAGCTGGCTCCCGCTCTACCACGACATGGGGCTCATCGGGATGGCGCTGGCCTCGATGTACCACGGCACGCGCACGGTGATCCTGAGCCCGCTGTCGTTCCTGAAGCGCCCGTCGAGCTGGCTTCGCGCGATCTCGCACCATCGCGGCACGGTGAGCTTCGCTCCGAGCTTCGCCTACGCGCTGGCGAGCCGGCGCGGGGCGGATGGGCGCGGGCGCCTCGACCTCTCCTCGTGGCGCGTCGCGGGTTGCGGCGCCGAGCCGGTGTCGGCCGCCGCCCTCGACGCGTTCGCCGATCGCTTCGCCCCGGTGGGGTTTCGCCGGGAGGCGTTCCTTCCTTGCTACGGCATGGCCGAGCACACGCTGGCGGTGACGTTCCCCTCGCTCGATCGCGGAGTCGCGACCGATGGCGGAACGGGCCTGGTCTCCTGCGGACGGGCGTTCCCGGGACACGCGCTGCGCATCGTGAACGACGGCGTCTCCGTGGAGGACGGCGAGGTCGGCGAGATCGAGGCGGCGGGCCCGTCCGTCACGCCGGGGTACGAGGGCCGTCCCGATCTCACCGCGGCGGCATTCCGCGATGGGTGGCTGCGCACGGGCGACCTCGGCTTCCTGAGAGACGGCGAGCTCCACGTATGCGGGCGCTCGAAGGACCTGATCATCGTCAACGGGCGCAACCACTACCCGCAGGATCTCGAGGAGGCGGCGGCGATGGTCGCGGCCGTGCGCCGCGGGAGCGTCGCGGCGTTCTCCACGGGAGGCTTCGGGCTTCACCGCGAGCGCGTGGTGATCGTCGCCGAGACGCGGGGTGACGGCGAGGGCGCTCCCGAGGCGATCGCGCGGGCGGTGCTGCAGGAGACCGGCGTGAAGGTGGACGAGGTGGTGGTCGTCCCGCCGCACACGATCCCGAAGACGTCGAGCGGCAAGGTGCAGCGCGCGCGTACCAGGGCGCGCCACGAAGCTGGGGACCTGGTGCGGCGCACGGCCCCGCTCGGCCTCGTGATCCTGCGCCACGCCCTCGCCTCCCGCGTGGGCTACCTGCTCGCTCTCGGCCGCCGTCTCGGACGGAGGCGCTGATGGATCTCCTCGAGAAGCTCCGGCCTGCGGCGCGGCTGCTCGCCGAGTGCGATCCCGTGACGCGGCCCTTCGGCGCCGTCGTCGAGGAGGTGCTCGGCCCCGGCGAGGTCCGCATGTCGGGGCGGCGCACGCTGATGCTGGGCGCCAACAACTACCTCGGCCTGACGCGCCACCCGGAGGTGATCGCGGCGGCGCGGGACGCGCTCTCCCGTTACGGGAGCGGCACGACCGGCTCGCGCGTGGCGAACGGGACGCTCGCGCTGCACGCGGAGCTCGAGGAGGATCTCGCGCGCTTCCTTGGCAAGCGCGTCGCGATGATCTTCACGACCGGCCACCAGGCGAACCTCTCGGTGCTGGCAGGGCTCTCTGGTCGCGACGACACGATCCTCCTCGACGCCGAGAGCCATGCGAGCCTCCACGACGGCGCGCGGCTCTCGGGCGCGACGGTCCTCGCGTTCCGGCACAGCTCCGCGGAGGACCTCGCGAAGAAGCTCGATCGCCTCCCGCGCGGGGAGCGGAACCGTCTCGTCGTGGTCGAGGGCCTCTACTCGATCCGTGGCGACGTCGCGCCGCTCGCGGAGATCGCGGCGGTGTGCCACGATCGCGGCGCCTACCTGATGGTGGACGAGGCGCACTCGTTCGGCGTCTACGGCGAGCGCGGGCGGGGCGCGTGCGAGGCGGCGGGCGTGCTCGCGGAGGTCGACTTCCTCGTCGGCACCTTCTCCAAGGCGCTCGGAGGGATCGGCGGCTTCGTCGTCTCCGATCACCCCGAGGTCGCGGCGCTCCGCGTGACGGCGCGCGCCTACGTGTTCACGGCGTCCGGCTCTCCCGCGAACGTCGCGGGCGTGCGCGCGGCGCTGGCGATCGTCGCCCGCGATGCGTCGCTCTGCGAGAAGCTCTGGGAGAACGCGCGACGCCTCCGCTCGGGCCTGCGCGATCTCGGCTACGAGGTGCGCGCCGAGGACGCGCCGATCGTGGCGGTGCTCGTGGGCGGGGCGGAGCGGACGCTCGCCCTCTGGCAGAAGCTCCTCGACGCCGGGGTCTACGTCAACGTCGTGCTGCCTCCGGGCTGCGCGCGGAACGAGTGCCAGCTCCGGGCGAGCGTCTCCGCCGCCCACGACGCCGGTCAGATCGACGAGGCGCTCGCGGCCTTCGCGAAGGTGCGGGCGTGAAGCTCTTGCTCGTCAACCCGAAGAACCGCGTGTCGCTCTATGGCGACTACCTGTGGGAGCCCCTGTCGCTCGCCTACGTCGCGGCTTGCCGTCCCGTGGGCTGGGATGTCGAGCTGTGGGACGAGCAGTGCGCGGGAGACCTTCCTGTCGAGGCCGTCGACGCCGACCTCGTGGGGATCACGGCGTTCACCACGCAGGCGACGCGGGCCTACCGCATCGCATCGGATCTGCGCGCGCGCGGCATCGCGGTGGCGATGGGCGGCATCCACGCGTCGCTCGTCCGCGACGAGGCTCTCGCGCGCGTCGATGCGATCGTGACGGGAGAGTGCGAGACGGTGTTTGGTGAGCTCTGCCGCGACTTCGAGCGGGGGACGCTGCGGCGGGTCTACGAGGGAATGGCCGCCGACCTCGACGGCGGCGCCGCGGGACGGGTCCCCGCCGTGCGCCCGGATCGATCGATCTTCGCGAAGTACCGCTACGAGTACGCCTCGGCGCAGACCACGCGCGGCTGCCCGATGGACTGCTCCTTCTGCTCGGTGACGGCGTTCAACGGCAAGCGCTTCCGGATGCGGGACGTCGGCGACGTGGTCGCCGAGCTCGCCGCGATCGAGGCGCGCGACGTGATCCTCGTGGACGACGATCTCAACGGCTTCTCGCTCCGGGCGAAGGAGCGGTGCCTCCGCCTCTTCGACGCGATGGCCGCGGCGGAGCTCGGGAAGAGCTGGGTCACCCAGGTGACGATCAACTTCGGCGACGACGCCGAGCTCTGCCGGCGCGCGCGCGCCGCTGGGTGCGCCGGCGTCTTCATCGGCCTGGAGAGCCCCGACACGGCGTCCCTCGCCCGGATCCGCAAGGACGGCAAGTCGCGGCGCCGCGGGCTTCCCTACTACCGCGAAAACGTCGCGCGGATTCACGAGGCGGGCATCGGGGTCGTCGGGAGCTTCATCCTCGGCATCGACACGCAGGACATGGGGACGATCGCCGGCGACATCCTGCGCTTCGCGGAGGAGGCGCGCCTGGATGGCCTCAACCCGACGATCCTGACGCCCCTTCCCGGCACGCGCGACTACGCGGCCTACAGGGACGCGGGACGGATCCTCTTCACGAGCTACCCCGAGGACTGGGAGAAGTACACGCTCGCCTTCCCGGTCACCGCGATGCCGCACGTCAGCGGCGCGGGACTGATGCGCCGTTACTTCGACGTGCTCCAGTTCTTCCGTCCCGAGCGCGTGGCGGAGCTCCACCGCCGCACCGCCTCGGACGTATCGCCCGACGCCGCCTGGCACGCCTACCTCTGGAACCGTGCCTGGACGAACTTCGGGCTGAGAAACGGCGTCTTCCGCAAGTCCCCGCGCGCGGCGAGCTATCCGGCCGCGATGCCGCGCGTCGCGCCGGATCGATGGGACATGGCGGTGGCGTCGTGAAGACGCTCGTGACCGGCGCGAGCGGCTTCATCGGATCCGGCGTCGTGCGAGCACTGCGCGCCTCCGGTCACGAGGTGCGCTGCTTCCTCCGGGCGGGCAGCTCGACCGATCGGATCGCGCACCTCCCGTTCGAGCGGGCGAAGGGCGACGTCCTCGATGCGGCCTCGGTCCACGCGGCGGCGGCGGGATGCGAGGCGATCGTGCACCTCGCGTCGCTCTCCTCCTGGAGCGCGCTCGGCTCCGCCGGCGTCGAGCGCGTGGCGGTCGAGGGTACGCGCAACGTCCTTTCGGCCGCACGGGAGGCGGGAGGGTTGCGCGTCGTCCACGTGTCGAGCGTCGTGGCGGTGAACGGATCGACCGCGCCGCGCTGCTTCGACGAGACAGCACCCTATACGCTCGACGACGAGGACCTACCGTACGCGCGCGGCAAGCGCTCCGCGGAGGCGCTGTGCCTGGATGCTGCGCACGACGGTCTGCACGTCGTGATCGTCAACCCGGCGGAGGTCTATGGCCCGCGCGACACCGGCTTCGTGACGGCGTCGACGCTCGTCGACTTCGCGCGGAGCCGTCCGGTGATCGTGCCCGACGGAGGAACGAGCGTGGTCCACGTCGACGACGTCGCGACGGGGATCGTCCGCGCCCTGGAGCGCGGCCGGTGCGGCGAGCGCTACATCCTCGGTGGCGAGAACGTCACGGTGCGGCGGCTCGCCGAGCTGACCCTCGAGATCCTCGGACGGCGCGGCCCCGTGCTGAGCGTACCCAACGGCATCCTCCGGGCGCTGGCCCGCGCCGCGACGCGGCTCTCGCTACCGCTTCCCTTCGAGCCCAACGTCGTTCCGTACGCGACGCGGTACTGGTTCGTGGATGCCGGGAAGGCGTCGCGGGAGCTCGGTGTGTCCTTTCGATCCGCGCGTCAGACCCTGGAGCCGACCCTCGCCTGGCTCCGGGAGAACGGGAGCCTTGCATGATCGGCCTCGCCCTCGAGCATCCTGTCGACTCGACGTCCGTCGCCTCCGCGCCGGGACCTCGCGGCCTCCCGGTCCTGGGGAGCTTCTTCGAGGCGCGGCGCGATCCGCTCGGCTTCCTCGCGCGCGAGGCGGAGCGACACGGGCCGCTCGTGTCGTTCCGGCTCGGGCCCTACCGCTTCCTGCTGGTGGCGTCGCCGGACGGCGTGCGGCACGTCTGTGTCGAGAACTTCCGCAACTACGTGAAGGGCCCGGGGTGGGACGGGCTCCGCCACTTCCTCGGGCAGGGGCTCTTGACGAGCGACGGCGACCTCTGGCAGCGCCAGCGCCGGCTCGCGCAGCCGGCGTTCCACCGGGAGCGCCTCGGCCGCCTCGTCGATCAGATGGTGGGTGCCACCACGGAGCGTCTCTTGGCGTGGCACGACGCCGCGGGCGTCGACGTGCTCGCCGAGATGATGCGCCTGACCCTCTCGATCGTGAGCCGGACGATGTTCGGCATCGACGTCGCGGAACAGTCGCGCGCCATCGGGCCGGCGCTCGGTGTCGCGCTCAAGTACGCGTCCGACGCGGCCGACACGCCCGTCCCGATCCCCCTCTGGGTGCCGACTCCGGGGAACGTCCAGTTCAAGCGGGCGGTCCGCACGCTCGACGACACGGTCCTCGCGATCATCCACGGGAGGAAGGACGGTGCCGATCGCGGCGACCTTCTGTCGCTCTTGATGGCGGCGCGGGACGAGGAGACCGGCGAGGGCATGAGCGAGAAGCAGCTTCGCGACGAGGTGATGACGATCGTCATGGCCGGGCACGAGACGACGGCCAACGCGCTCTCCTGGGCGTTCTTCCTCCTGGCGCGCCACCCCGACGTCGCGGCGCGGGTGGCCGCGGAGGCCGACGAGGTGATAGGCGACGGCGTCCCGTCGCTCGAGAACCTCCCGAGGCTGCGCTACGCGTCGATGGTGTTCCAGGAGACGCTCCGCCTCTACCCGCCGGTCTGGCTGACGGACCGGCGAGCGATCGCGGACGACCGTATCTCGGGCTTCGACGTGCCCGCGGGCTCGATCGTGGCGCTCAGCCCGTGGGTGATGCACCACCTGCCGCGCCTCTGGCCCGACCCGGAGCGCTTCGATCCCGAGCGGTTCGCGCCGGAGCGTGTGGCCGAGCGCGATCGCTACGTGTATCTCCCGTTCGGCGTCGGGCCGCGCCAGTGCATCGGCAACCACTTCGCGATGATGGAGGCGGCCATCATCCTCGCGATGGTGGCGCGGCGCTTCCGGCTCTCGCTCGCGCCCGGCCAGACCGTCGATCCCGAGCCCTACGCCACGCTGCGGCCGCGCCACGGCTTGCCGATGAAGCTCGCGCGGAGGGTGGGGTGAACGCGCTGGCCGCCGCGGCGTTCCCGCCCTTCCGGACGCGCGACCTCCTCGGGCTCCTGCGCGGCACGCCCGTCTACCGCTACAGGGACTTCTACGAGGTCAAGAACGCGCTCCTCCGCTACGACGATCGCGACGACTACCTGAACTACGGCTACTGGAGGGACGGCGCGGCGACGATGAATCCCAGCGCGGCGCTGGTCGAGCTCGTCGCCGACCGCCTCGAGCTGGAGCGGACGACGTGCTCCTCGATCTCGGCTGCGGGGCTCGGCTGGCCGACGTGGACATCGCGCGCCGGAGCAGCGTGCGGCGCATCGTGGGCGTGAACGTCAACGAGGAGCAGGTGCGCCGCCCAGCGCGCGCTTCGGAAAGCGGGCTCGCGTCGCGGATCGAGCACCGCGTCTGTCCGGCCCAGGGGATCGCGTCCCGCTGCGCGCGCGACGGGATCACCGCGGTCGTGAGCATCGAGGCGCTTGCGGGATGCCGGGGATCGAACGCGTGATCGCGGGCGCGTTCTCGCTGTTGCCGCGAAGGCAGCCGGATCGCGTTCTGCGACGTCGTGAGCGAGCCCGCGAGCGGGCGCGGGCTCGCGCCGCGCGCGCTCGGCGCCGCGCTGATGCGCACGACGACCGCGCTCTATGGCGACCCTGGCGCTCGATCGACGCGTACGCGCCTCCTGCGCGGAGCCGGCTTCACGCATCGAGGTCGAACGCATCGGCGCGCGCGTCTACCGGGAGACCTACGACCAGGCCAGGGCCCGCTTCGCCGCGCTCCGCGCGAGGCGCGACCTTCCGGCGATCGCGAAGGCGCTCGCCTACGCGAACCTCAAGAGCCTGGCGATGCTCCACGCCTGGGGCCGCGTCGACTACGCCGTGTTCCTGGCTCGGAGGGAGTAGCGCACGCGGTCGCATACGATCGGGTCTTGCATGGGCATTCCGAAGAAGCCGCCGGGCGAGCTCGATTCCGCCCGGGACGCCCTCAAGTCCGGCGACACCGCGACCGCCGCGCGCATCCTCCAGGCGCTCGTCGAGAAGCGCGAGCCGGCGTGGGCCGAGGCTGGGTTCATGCTCGCGGGGGTACTTCACCGCTCGGGACAGGTGGTCCTCGCCCGCGCGGTTCTCGAGAGCATCCTCCACGAGGGACCGGCGCCCCACACCCGCAGCAACGCCGAGCGTCTCCTGAAGCTTCTCCCGCCGCCCGAGGATCTCTAGCCGCGGGCGCAACCAGGTGGTGGGATGGCAGGGGGGGCACCCGGACATCGAGGACACGCATGCCGGCTACAGCCTGTTCCAGGGGATCGCCGTCACCCGCTCGGTGGGGCGCCGAGGCCGGTCGCACCTGAAGACGAGGAGGCCCGCGCGCGCGTTTCGGGTAGGCCGTCAGGCAACGAATCGACGTGCCGGGCGTCGGCAGGCTTGGGGATCGTCCACAACTGGTCGTGAATGACTCGGAGAGGCGGGGCGATCGCGCCTGGCCGCCGGGCTCTAGACGCGCTCGGAGAACGAGAGCGCGAGGCAGTGGCCGCGCTCGAGCTCGGTGAGGCTGCGCTCCGACAGGCCGATGCCCGTGGGGATGCCGGCGAGGCCGAGGAACGAGAGGAGCGCGTCCTCCCCCGAGGTGAGGACGCTCACGACGTCCTCCTCGGGAGTGGCGGGGTCCTCGAGGATGCGGCGGAGCTGGGTGACGTCGCCGCGCAGATGGGTGGACGCTTCGGCGGGGTCGACGTCGAACGCGCCCGCGACCCGGCGCGGGTCGCTTGCGAAGTGGTCCACCGTGAGGCCGACGCGGTAGAGGATGTAGCCCCAGAGCGAGTCGGCGCCATAGACGTAGAGGACGTCGGAGTCCGTGGTGGCCGAGAGGCCGCGGGCGAGCGACGTGGCGGGATCGCCGTCGGGCCAGGAGTCCAGGCGCCGGACCGGCGTTGGCAGCGGTGTCCCACACGGCGATCCAGCCGGAGCGCGACCTCGGCAAGGAGCACCGTGCGCGACGACGGCCCGGGCTCTTCCTCGCGGAAGTAGCCGTCGTCGGCCATCGCCTCCTCGACGGCGCGGGCGACGTCGTCGACGGCCTCGGCGCGTACGAGATAGAGGTTGGGCTCGAGGCGGGGTCGCACGTCAGTCCGCGAACCAGTCGGCGTCGTCGGGCTCGGGATCGGCGAATCCATCGTCGCTGGCCTGGAGGCGCGGTGCCACGGTAGGCTCGGGCAGGTAGCCCTGGGTGGTCTGGTCGTCGACCTCCATCTCCTCGACCACCGAGCCGGGGAGCTCGGTGAGGAAGCGCGAGGGCTTCTGCACGACGGCGCCCTGACCGCGGACGTAGCGCATCAGGGGCGCCGTCAGGTAGAGCTCGTCCTTCGCGCGCGTGACGGCGACGTAGAAGAGGCGGCGCTCCTCCTCCTCGCCGTCGGGATCCCGTAGCGCCATCGACGCGGGGAAGCCTCCGTCGCAGAGGCCCGCGACGATGACGCAGGGCCATTCGAGGCCCTTGGCCTGGTGGACGGTGGTGAGGGTGACGGGCCGCTCGTCGCCAGGTCCTGCCACGACCGTCTCGGCCTCGGTGTTGCCCAGGAGAGCGAGCTCGCCCAGGAAGTCGGAGAGCTTCCGGAATCCGGACGCGAACGACGTGAGCTGCGTGAGGTCCTCGCGGCGGCTCCGCCAGTTCGGGAACTTCTCCTTGAGGAACGCCTCGTAGGAGCCCTCGACGACCATCGCCACGAGGTCGGCGGGGCTCCCGTCGCGCAAGGCCTCGAGCTGCCCCATGAGCTTGCACAGCTCGCGGAAGGGCGCGCGCGCTCCCTGCGGCAGGTCGAGCGTCATCGACGAGAGCGTCGCCGCCGTCGCGACGGGAGCATCGCGGAGCGTCGCGGCGATGCGAGCGGCGGTGCGCGCGCCGACCTTGGGAACGAGCGGCAGCACGCGCATCCAGGCGAGCTCGTCCTTCGGGTTCTCGATGACGCGCAGGTAGGCGACGACGTCCTTGATGTGCGCCTGCTCGAAGAAGCGGATCCCGCCGTAGACGAGGAACGGGATCTTCCGGCGCGTCATCTCCGTCTGGATCTCCATCGACTGGTAGTTGCTCCGGTAGAGCACCGCCACGTCGGACGGGTCGCGCCCCTCGTCGAAGAGGTGGAGGACGAGCTCGCACACGAGCGCCGCCTGCTGCGAGAGATCGCGGCAGCGGGCCAGCACGGGGTCGGGGCCCGGAGGCCGCACCGCGCGGAGCTCCTTCTTGAACTGCCGGGCGTTGCACGCGATGCTCGCGTTGGCGAGGGTCAGGATGCGGGGCTGGCTCCGGTAGTTCGTCACGAGGCGGCAGACGCGCGCGTTCTCGTACCTCTCGGGGAAGCTCAGGATGTTCTCGTGGCGCGCGCCGCGGAACGCGTAGATCGACTGGGCGTCGTCTCCCACCACCGTGATGTTCCGGTGCGCCCGCGCCATGCGGTCGATGATGACGCCCTGGAGCCGGTTCGTATCCTGGTACTCGTCGACCAGCACGAACCGGAAGCGGCGCTCCAGCTCCTCGCCGGCGTCGGGGTGGCGATCGAGCAGCTCGAGCCAGAGGAGCAAGAGGTCGTCGTAGTCGACCGCGGAGATCCGGCGCTTGCGCTCCTGGTATCCCGCGAGGAGCTCGGCGATGACCGGGACGTCCTCCGAGAAGACCGAGTACCGCTCCGCCACGACGTCCTCGAGGCTCCGGAGCGTGTTGATGGCGAAGCTCCCGATGGCGACGATCGTGTCGGCGTTCGGCAGGCGCCGGCTCTTGCGATCGATCCGCTTCTCCGCTTCCACCGAGCGCAGCAGATCGCGGCTGTCGCCGCGATCGAGGATGGAGAAGTTGTTCCCGAGACCGAGCTTGCCCGCGTAGCGGCGAAGGATCATGTTGCCGAGGTGGTGGAAGGTGCCGCCCGCGACCCGCAGCGACGACGTCCCGAGGAGCACCTCGACGCGGTGCAGCATCTCGCGGGCCGCCTTGTTGGTGAAGGTCAGGAGGCAGATCTGCTCTGGAGGCACGCCGCTCTCGACCAGCCGCGCCACGCGGTAGGTGAGGGTGCGCGTCTTGCCGGTGCCGGCGCCGGCGATGCACAGGAGCGGCCCCTCTCCGGCCGTGACGACGTCGAGCTGTTCCGCGTTGAGCTCTTCCTCGTAGGGGATGCGGAAGGTCGGCGTGACGCCCCGCCCCTTGAGGACGAAGCGCTTCACGGCATGCCGCCCTCGGCGGCGACGCGGATCTCGGAGCCCTCGATGAGCCCCACCTTGCGCCGCGACGCGAGCGTCGCCGCCTCCACGAGCTTCTGCCAGAGCCGCTCGGGCCTCCGATCGAGGTCCTTCGTCGCGGCGAGCAGCGCGTCCTTGCGCTGCTTCAGCCCGTCGAGGAAGAGCGGGACCTGATCGGCGGGGATGACCCCGCCGGACGTGTAGTGTGCCGTGATCTCGAGCGTCGCGTGGGGACGCGCTTCGGGGAGGACCTCGTAGATGGGGCCGAACAGGAAATCGTGGGAGATGACGTTGATCCCAGGCGCGACGGCTCGCGCGGCGTTCACCATGTCGAGGCCCGATCGATGGCACCAGAACGGGTGGACCTCGGCGAGCACCATGCCGATGCCGAGGCTCGCCAGGTGCGCGAAGCGCTCCACGGGGTTGAGCCGCGTGCGCTGCTCCATGTCCGGATCCTCCTCGCGCGCCGCCTGGGCGATCCCGGCCGGGATCGACTGGGGGCGGCCGACCGACAGGAGCGCGTCGCGCAGCGCCACCTGACGGTCGTCGAAGATCTTCCCGAAGAGCGCGCGCTGCTTTGCGATCGGCAGCGGCTGAGGGGGGCGGCGCTGCACGAACTCGGCGATCTCCCTTGCGAGGTCGACGTCGAAATACTCGAGCTGCTCGCGGAAGATGCGGACGATCTCCTCCTCGCGGCTCTCGGCGACGAGCTTCTCGACGAGCGTGGCGACGGTCTCCGGGTCGTCGTCGGTGATGATGAAGGGGCGGCCGTAGAGATAGATGGACACGTCGAAGCCCGGATGTCCCTCCTTCGCGTGGATCTTCGCGCGCGCGTTGCCGCCGAGCGCCTTCAGCTTGTCCTTGAAGCGAGGGGGCTGCGGCTTCGGGTCGATCTTGTCCGCGGCGCGGAGCTTGAACAGGCTCGCGTACCCGTAGGCGCGGGCGCGCGGCTCGCGCAGCTTGCACAGCGGATCGAGGTCGGGCGGGCCGAGGATCCCGGGCACGTAACGCTCTGTAACGAGCTCGATGTCGAGCGGATGGTAGCTGCGGTCGACTTCCATGGGCGCGATGGGGGGCGAGATCATAGACCTATATCCTTGGCGCGTCGTGAGCGGTCCGGCGTCATGGACTCCCTGCCCCTACTGCTTCGAGCCGTCGGCCAGCGGCGCCGCGTTCTGCGCGTCGTGTGGAAAGCCGCTCCGCGGCGCCGACACGGTGGCGCCCGTCACGGCCGCCATGCCGACCACGCCGATCCCGTCGACGCCGGCCCCCGCGCCGCCGATCGCGACGACGGTCTCGCCGCCCCAGCTCCTTGCGGGGCGGTACCGC